>NZ_JAMLIW010000001.1 GCF_023953935.1 Thermomonas sp.
TAGTGCGGATTGCCGCGCAGCAGCGCCGCCATGCGCCGGCCGGCGTCCTCGATGGTCTGCAGGTCCTGCCCGCGCAGCTCGATCTCCAGCGGCGTGGAGAAGCTCAGCAGTTCGGGCCGGCTGAAATCGACCTGCGCGCTGGGCACGTCCCGCATGCTCGCGCGCAGCTTCTCGGTCTCGCGCGCTTCGACCGCCTTGCTGCCGCCGTCGGCCATGACCACGGTCAGCTTGCCGATGTTCTCGCCGCTCTCGGTCGGGTTGGCGTCCAGTCGCGTACCGGTGCCGCTGACGCCGTACAGCGTCTCGATGCCGGCGTCATTGGCGTGCTGCTCCTGCAGCCTCTGCACCAGCCGGTCGGTGTCGCGCAGCGGCGTGCCCGGCGGCAGCTTGACCGTCATCTCGAAGCGGTCCTGCGCCAGCTGCGGGATCAGGTCGGCGCCCAGCAGCGGCACCGCCATCATCGTCAGCGCGAACGCGACCGCGGCGCAACCCAGCACCAGCCAGGGACGGCGCAGCGCGTTGGGCAGCAGATTCATGTAGCCGCGCTCGGCGCGGTCGTAAGGCCTCATCGCCAGGTCGCTGGCCTTGCGCATGACCGGGCCGACGACGGCAACGATCCCGCGCCAAAGGCGAACGCACAGCCAGGAAAGCCCGAAGAAGGCACCGCGAATGCCGGCGCCGATCCCGCGACCGGTCGCGGCCGCGGGCTTCTGCCAGCGGCTCTGCGGCCGCCATGGCGGATGCGGCGCCTCTTCCGGAAACCCCATCGGCGGCCGCCCCTTCAGCGCGCTCAGCATCGGGATCAGGGTCATCGCCACCGCCAGCGAGATCGCGATCGCGATCGCCACGGTCAGCGCCTGGTCGCGGAACAGCTGGCCGGCAATGCCCTGCACGAACACCAGCGGCAGGAACACCGCGATCGTGGTCAGGGTCGAGGCCATCACCGCCATCCCGACCTCGCGGGTGCCCGCGATGGTGGCGTCGAGCACGCCCAGCCCGCGCTCACGCGCCTTGGCGATGGATTCCAGCACCACGATCGAGTCGTCGACGACGAGGCCGGTGGCCAGCGCCAGCCCGCCCAGCGACATCACGTTCAGGCTCAGATCGAGCCGGCCCATGAAGAAGAAGGTGGCGATGATCGAGACCGGCAACGACAGGCCGATCACGAAGGTGCTCCAGCCGTCGCGCAGGAACAGGAAGATGATCAGGATCGACAGCAGGCCGCCGATCACGCCGTCCACCTTGACGTCGCGCACGGCGTTGCGGATGAAGGTGGATTGATCCTCGATCACGGTCAGTTCGACGTCCCGCGGCAGGTGCTGGCGAATTTCATCGAGCCTGACCTGCAGCGCATCGGCGGTGGCCACGGTATTGGCATCGCCTTCCTTGTAGACCGCCAGCTCCACCGCCTCGCGGCCGTTCATGCGGATGATGGTTTCGCGTTCCTTGTAGCCTTGCCGCACGGTGGCCACGTCGCCCAGCCGCAGCGCCTGTCCGCCGGCGGTGGCGGAACTTCCTCCCGATTGTTGCGACAGCGCCGCCATCACGCTGGCATTGCCGCTGGCCGCCGCCACCCGCATCGCCTGCTGGGTACCGCTGGTGTCGGCCGCCGCCGCGCGCGTGGTCAGCAGCATGTTGCGGATTTCATCGACGCTGGCGAACTGGTTGACGGTGCGCACCAGGAAGCGCTGCGAACCCTGTTCCAGCCGGCCGCCGGAAATGTTGACGTTCTCCTGCTGCAGCCGCGAGATCACGCTGTCGATGCTCAGCCCGAGCTGCGCCAGCTTGTTCTGGTCGATGTCGACCTGGACTTCATCTTCAAGGCCGCCGCCGACCTTGACCGCGGCCACCCCGGCCACCGGTTCGAGCCGGCGCTTGAGATCCTCGTCGGCATAGCGTCGCAGCTCCACCAGCCGCCGCAGTTCTTCGGCGTCACTGCCGGCCTGCCTGGTGGAAAGTGCCAACCGCATGATCGGCTGGGTGGACGGATTGAAACGCAGCAGCACCGGCGGTTTGGCATCGAGCGGAAGCTGCAGCGACTCCATCTTGTCGCGCACGTCCAGGCTGGCCTGCTCCATGTCGGTGCCCCAGGCGAACTCCAGCACCACGTCGCTTTGCCCGGTGCGCGAAATGGATTTCAGCCGCCGCAGGCCCTTGACCACGCCCAGGGCCTCCTCGGCGGGCTGCGAGATCAGGGTTTCGACCTCGGCCGGCGCCGCGCCCGGAAACTCGGTGCGCACGGTCAGCGTCGGATAGCTCAAATCCGGCAGCAGGTTGACCTTCAGCCCGCCCAGCGCGATCAGGCCGAACAGCACCAGGGTGATCGTCATCATCGCCACCGTCACCCGGCGGCGGGTGGCGAACTCGACCAGGCTGAAACCGCGGGAGGGCGCGGCCAGCGGATCGTTGACCTGCCCTGGGTTCATCGGGCGTCCTGCGTGGGCGCGGCAGTCGTGGCCGCCGGTTTGGCCGGCGCCGTGGTCAGGACGTTGACCGCGCTGCCGTCACGCAGCGCCGCCTTGCCCGCCACCACCACCTGATCGCCGTCCTTCAGACCGGTGCGCACTTCCACCCAGGGGCCATCGTCATAACCCAGCTGCACCGCGGTGCGCGTCACCTTGCCGGCGCGCACGACGAAGACCGCAGGATTCCCGCCGTCATCCAGCAAGGCTTCCCGCGGGATCACCCGGGCATCGGCACGCTGGTCGTAGCGGATCCGGATCCGCCCGAACATGCCCGGCTGCAGCGCGTCATTGCCATCGAAGGCCACGATCACCCGGAAGGTGCCGCTGCCGGCATCCACCACCGGCGCCACCCGGTCCACCGTGCCGGCAAAGCTGCGCCCCGGCAATGCGTCAATCGCAAGGTCCACCGGCTGACCCGGCTTGATGGTTTCGATCTCGCGCTCGGGCACGTTCAAGGTCGCCTCCAGCCGCGAGGTATCGACCACGGTGAAGATCGGCGAGTTGATCTGGACGAAATTGCCGGGCTTGATGTCGCGGCTGGCAATCACGCCGGAGATCGGCGCTGTGACATTGCCGTAGGACAGTTCCAGCTGGGCCATGCGCAGCTGCTCGCGGGCGTTGGCCAGATCGAAGCGCAATTGGTCCACGTCGTTGGCGCTGACCATCTTCTGCTCGGCGAGCTGGACCGCGCGCCGGTAATTGGCCTCGAGCTTGCCCACTTGGGAGGACGCCTGGGCCGCCTGCAAGGTGGCGCGGTCGCGGTCGATCCGCAGCAGGGTCTGCCCGGCCTTGACGTGCTGGCCGACATCGACCAGCACCTGCAGCGCGATCCCCGACGTCTTGGCCACCACCTGCGCCTCGCCGCGCGCCTCCAGCGCCGCGGTGCCGGCATAGCTGGCTGCAATCGCGCGCCGCGCCACCGATGCAACCTCGACCGGCACGGCCTCGGGCGCAGTGTCGGTCTTGTCATCCTTGCCGGACGCGCTGGTCTGGACCTTGCAGCCGGTCAGACCGAGCACGAGCGCCATCAACGCCACCACCGCCAGCCGCGAGAGGTCGTGCGCAAAATCCTTGTCGAGCATCGAAGTCAGCCAATAACTGGTGTTGTAGTCAAGTATGTCACCTGCCCAGCAAAATCCGCATCCGCCAAAGGTCATGCCTTGATGCACGTCATTGCGTGATGGACGAAGCGTCACGCATCGCTATACTTGGGCGGTCGCGTCTCAATTCGTTCAGCGCGATCTCATTCACGGGGAAACCACCACATGTTGCGACCGTTGTCGATTGTCGCCGGCCTGGTTCTGCTGGTCGCGGCATTTTCCGTCACCGCCCAGGATCCTGCGCCGACCGCCACCCAAGCAGCACCCGCCGCTGCCCCGGCACCTGCCGCCGCCCCGGCTGCCGCCGGTCCCGGCGACGCCGCCCGCGGCAAGGCGCTGACCTACACCTGCCGCGGCTGCCACGGCCTGACCGGCTACAAGAACGCCTACCCGAGCTACCACGTGCCGAGAATCGGCGGCCAGTCGTCGACCTACCTCCGCAACGCCCTGAACGAGTACCGCAACGGCAACCGCCAACACCCGACGATGCAGGCCCAGGCGGAGAGCTTCTCCGAACAGGACATCAACGACATCGCCGCCTACCTTTCCAGCGTGAAGTGAGCCCCGCCATGAACAAGTTCGCCATGACCGTGCTCGCCGTCGCCTGTGCCCTGGCCCTGTCGGCCTGCAGCTCCTCCGGTGAATCGGGCCACGCCGTCGATGCCGGCAATGCCACCGTTCCCGCCCGCCTGCCCACCGGCAACATCGAAGCCGGCCGCAGCCTCGCCACCAAGGGCGACGGCAGCACCGCCGCCTGCGTGTCCTGCCACGGCGCCGAAGGCAACAAGCCGCTGGCCGACATGTACCCGAAGATCGGCGGCCAGTACGCCGACTACCTCGCCCACGCGCTGCAGGCCTACCGCTCCGGCGCCCGCAAGGGCGGCACCGGCGAAGTGATGGCAGCCCAGGCCAAGGGCTTGAGCGACCAGCAGATTGCCGATCTGGCCGCTTATTTCGCCAGCGTCCCGCCGCAGCTGCGCGATCTGGAAAACGCGAACTGAGCCCGGATCGACGCATGCCTCCCGCCGGGCCCACCCGCAGCTGGTGCCCAACCCGGGCCCGATCCGGTTGTGCGGTGCGTCCTGCAGATCCGCGATGGCAGCGCGCAGCCGCCTGCGTGCTTGTATGCGCCGCCTGCTGAGCGCCCTGCTGGCGGTCGGCGCCGGGTTCGGGCTGTGGTTCCTGTTCGATCGGGTTTGGGGCGCCGAGCCTTGGGATGGGGCCGGCCTCAAGTTCTACCTCCTGATCGAGGTCCTGGTCGGCGCAACCTGCACCTTGGTTGCCTACCCGCGCCGCCTGTTCGATGCCCTCCTGTGGACGGGCTTGTTCATCCTCGGCGAACTGCTGTTCATGCTGATCGACGCCAGCCGCTGGAACCTGTGGCCGCTGGCCTTGCTCGCTTTCTTGGTACTGAGCTTCCCGATCCTGTTGGGCGCAATCCCGGTGCAACTGCTGCTGAGGAAGCCCGCCCGTTGATCGCCGTCATGGCGGCGCTCGCGGCGTGAATGCACACTGCGGCGGAGCGTGTGAGGCAACCGTTGGCAACCATGGGCAGACGCATTCCCATCGACCTCAACCCGACGCGTGAAATCGTGATCGACGGCGCGCCGGTCGCGCGTGCGCTGGGCCTGGACAAGGCCGCATTTTTTCGCCTGCTCGGGCAGCGCAAGATCGACCAGCTGTGCGAGCGTGGCGTCGGCGAGGACGCCGGCCGCTTCCGCGCCAGCTTCTACCATGGCCGCAAGCGGGTGCGGGTGGTGGTGGATCACGCAGGCCGGGTGCTGGAGCCGCTGGAAATCAGCGAGCGCACGCCGGGCGGAACACCTTCCGGGGCGTGAAGGGTGCGACGGCGCGCATAACGCGACGGTTTGAATTCCGCAGCGTTGCCACAAAAACGATTCGAAAACGCTTCCTTGCCAAGCAGGGCGTTTGTTCGATAAGCACATGCCCATTCGGATTGGTCGGGCCGCCTCCGGATTTGGCATAGTCACCTCGCCTCCAGACGTTGTACCTCCATGTCCCGCCTGCTCGTGTTCCAACATGTCGCCGCCGAACCCCTGGGAACGCTGGACCCGTTGATCCGGCGTCGCGGCCACCGCATCCGCTTCAAGAATTTCGAGCGCCATCCGGACGCCCAACTCAATATCGACCGCTATCACGGGCTGGTGGTGCTGGGCGGCCCGATGAATGTCGATGAAACCCCGCAACGTGCGCACCTGCGCAGCGAGATGCAGGCCATCGAGACGATGCTCAAGCAGAGCAAGCCGGTGATGGGGATCTGCCTGGGCGCGCAGCTGCTTGCGCATGTACTGGGTGCCGCGGTGCCACGCAATCCGGTCAAGGAGATTGGCTGGTACTCGCTGCACAAGACCGCCGCGGGCAGGCAGGATCCGGTGCTGGCGCCGCTGGACGATGCCACGCCGGTGTTCCAGTGGCATGGCTGCCGCTTCGACATCCCGCGTGATGCGGTGCACCTGGCGCGCAGCAGCGACTGCGAGCAACAGGCGTTCCGCTACGGCGACAACGCCTACGGCTTCCAGTTCCATCTGGAGATGGACGAACGCCTGATCGAACGTTGGTTGGCCAATCCGGCCTACCGCGAGGAAATGCAGGAAGCCGGCCTGCCGCACGACGGCCATGCCGACCGTGAACAAGCCATCCGTGCCCACACCCGCCAGCACATCGCCAGGATGCAGGCGCAAGCCGATACCGTGTTCAGCAACTTCCTCGACCTGGTCGGCCGGCCGCAGCGCCGCCATACCCTGCCCTCGCGCGAGTGGGTGTGAACTGACACGGTTGACCTGATCGAACGCGCTTGACTGCCCGGAAGACTGCCCGGAAGACTGCTCAAAAGAAGGCCCGGCTCCGCAGGCATTGCGCCTGTCGAGAGTCGGGCCTCATCCGCCGAAGCGATTCTGCGTGTCGCCTTGCACGACGTGCAGTTTTTCTCCAGCACCGACAGGCTAGCGCAGCGAATGTTAGAAATCGGCTAAGTCAGTCGCATTCAGCTTTGCCGTTTGTCGGTTTCGCGCATTCAGTCTCCCCTCGCCCGTCGCCCCGCTCCCGTTGCCGTCACGCCCGTCCATGGCCACCAGTCACGGCCAGTCAGTGCATAGCGATCCGCAGCCTGTTCGAAACGGTTGCGCTCGCTGATCGCCCCGCCGGACAGCAGGTACAGCGGCAAGAACAACACGCCCAACACCATGTACTGATAGACGTGGGCGCGCTCGTGATCCGCCATCGAAATGAACGGTTCCTCCACCAAGCCGGCGCGACAGGCATAGGTGCGACAGGGACAAGCCAAGTCCTGGCCGGTATGCAGGATGACATTGCCCAGCGTGATCGCCCCGCCCGGTCCCCAGGGGAACTTCTGGAACACCAGCGCCAGATCATCGGAACGCAGTCGCGCATGCGCGCCGAACCCCAGCGCCACCGCACCAACCAGCAAGCCGACCAGCGACACCGGTAGCGCCCACAGCACGCCCAGCGTCAGCAGCGGGCCGCGCAGGACGGGCTGGCGCGGCAGGCGGTCCCAAGCCACGGTGGCAGCGCCTTCAGCCGCGCTTGCGCAGCCAGTCGTGGATGGTCTGCGGCACTTCGCGCTGGGCGCGGCTGGAGACGTAGATGCCGATGTGGCCGCCCTTGAACGCCAGCTCGGTGTAGTCGTCGCTGCCGACCAATCCGCGCAGCGCGCGCGAGGAATCCGGCGGCACCAGATGGTCCTGTTCGGCATAGATATTGAGCACCGGCATGTCGATGTTGCCCAGGTGCACGTCCTTGTTGCCGATCCGCGGCGGGGTTGCGCCCATGAAGCGGTTCTGCTGGAAGAACTGCTTGGAAAACTCGCGGAATGCTTCGCCGGCCTGGTCGGGTGAATCGAAGATCCACTTTTCCATCCGCAGGAAATCCTCCATCGCCCGCTGATCGTCGAGGATGTCGGCCATGCCCACGTATTTCTGCGCGAACAGGCGCCAGGGTTTGAGCATCAGGTAGGTGAAATTCATCATGTCCGCCGGCACGTTGCCGAGCGTATCCACCAGCAGGTCAACGTCGATCTCGCGATTCCAGTTCGACAGCATGTTATCCGGGGTGTGGAAATCCACCGGCGTCACCATCGTGATCAGGTTCTTGATCTTGTCCGGATGCAGGGCCGCGTAGCACAGCGAGAACGCGCCGCCCTGGCAGATGCCGAGCAGGTTGATCGAAGGCACGCCGCAGGCCTTGCGCAGGTGATCCACCGCGCCGCCGATGAAACGCTCGATGTAGTCTTCCAAGGTCAGGTAGCGATCGGAGCGGTCCGGATAGCCCCAGTCGATGACGTAGACATCCTCGCCGCGTTCCAGCAGGCCCTTGACCAGTGAGCGATCCTCCTGCAGGTCGACCATGTAGGGCCGGTTGACCAGCGCATAGCTGATCAGGATCGGCGTCTTCGCGGTTGGTGCGCGCGCGCCCTGGAAGCGGTACAGCACGACCTTGCCGTCGCGCCAGACTTCCTCGCGCGGCGTCACGCCGAAATCGACTTCGTCCATGTCATGCAAGGTGCGGATGCCGGCCATGAGCTTGCGCTGCAGGCGCGAGGCTTCCTCGGCCAGCGCGTCCGGGGTGATGTTCAGCGGTCCGTACATGTCAGCGCTTCCTTGCGGCGGGTTTGCCGCGCTTCGTCGTCGGTTTCAGCGGTTTGCGTGCAGCGGCGGGCCGGGCGGATGTGCGGGCAGGCACCGCAGCCTTCTTCGCGGCCGGTTGACTGGCGGCCCGCGTCACGGCGGATCTGACGATCTGTTTCTTCGCGGGTTTCCTTGCAGCCGGCTTGGCAGGCGGCGATTGTGCGGGCGAATCGCTGCGGCTCATTCCGCGCAGATCACGCTCCAACTGCGCAAGTCGGCGATAGGCGCCATCCAGTTCACTGCGCCCCGGCAGGCCCCAGGCCTGCGCGGCCTTCTCTGCGATCGCCTGCGCCGCGCTGCGCAGCTGCATCTGGGCATTGGCCAGTTCACCGAAAGCGTGCCGATATCCCGGCGACAGCGCCGTCTCGGCCCAGGCATCTTCCGCCGCATCGACCCAGACATCGAACAGCGCACGCACGCTGCCGATCTGGCGACCCGGCTCCTCGTGCTCGGCCAGCCTGGATTCGAAGCGTTCGAACGCGGCCTGCGAGACCTTCACCAGCAGCGCATCGTAGGCCCGCTGCGCGTCCTGCATGCGCAGCTGCGCCTTGCCCAGCGCCTGCAGCCGTTCCTGGTGTTCGCGTGTAAACCCGAACGCCGGCATCCCGAGCGCACCCAAGGTCTGCGAGCGCAACCCGTCGAGCCAAGGCGCCGCCGCGCTGCTCCACTGCGCGATGTTCTCCAAGCCCGGGCCGCGCAAGCCTTGCATCAGGCTGTCGAACGGGTGGCCGCCGGCAAAGGCGGCGCGCCACGCGGCGGCCACGTCCTGGGCGCGGTGCTCGCGGCCGGCGAACTGGGCCGCGACCTGCTGCATCTGCCCGAACCAGTCGCGGCATTGGCCCTGAAAGCGCTCCAGCAGGCCGCCGAACCCGCCCTGGCTGCCCGCCTGCCGCGCCCACAGGTTCAAGGCGTCACCCAGCCCCTGCTGGCCGACGTCGAAGCCGAGCCCGACCGAACCGTCGCGCAAGGCGTCGGCCCACAGGCCCCAATAGCGCTGCGCCAGCGCCGCCGGATCGTTTGGAATATCAGCCATGCGTCCTCCGTGTCTGCGTGAATCGTAGCAATGCGGAGGTAGTGCCGCCATCACGCGACGCGACAGGCAGTGCAGATTCACGGCTTGGGACAACGCTGATCAAGTCAGCGTTGCCTTGGCGCGATCAATAATCGCGCGACGAATGCGCGGTGGTCAGTGCGGCAAGGCCAGGTTTTCCGCCGCCAGCGGCTTGCCCAGGCGCGGCACGGTTGCGATCACCGCGCTTTCGGGCAGCGCGCCCTTGCCATCCAGATAGGCGTCGACCCGATCCAGCGCCGAATACATGTAGGGCAGCAGCGGCAGGTAGACCGCGGCCAGCTGCGGCACCGCGAGGAAGGCGTCGAAATGCTGCGTATTTTTCACCTGCCAGTAGCGCACGTCGCGCCCGGCGGCCTGCGCCATCGCCACGTACGGCAGGCTGGAGAACGCCTGCGGCACCAGCCCGTCGTCGGTGCCGTGGATCACCACCACCGGCAGCCCGGCGCGCGGCGGCGCGGCGCGGGTTTCCTCGATGCCCTTGCGCACCCGCCGGCCGTCGGCCGTGTCATCTGTCCACAGTGCGCGCAGGCAGCGCAGGCCGGTGATGCCGGCGTCCACGATCGGATGTGGATCCATGATCACCACCCCGTTGCCGGGCGGGATGCCGGAGGCGTCCGACCACAGCGGGATGCGTTGTTCCGGGGTCAGTGCGCGCGCGACCGGATACGTGATTGCGGAGTACCAATAGCCGCAGGGGTGGGCGTCAAACGGATAGCGCCCGTAGGCCGAGGCATAGGCCACACCGATGGCGCGCCAGAGGTCGTAGCTGACCGCGATCGAGCCGGCGCGGATGGCGGCATCGGTCCAGCCCGATGCGTGCAGCGCATCCAGCGCTTCCTGCTGGCGCGCTTCCGGCGTGTCCCCCTTCAGCACGCCCAAGCGCGCCAGTTCCGCGCAGCGCGCATCGCTGATCGGCAATGACGGAATGCCCAGCTTCGGCACCGCGCAGGGCATCAGCAGCGCGGCTTCGGTGGTGTAGTCGTAGAGACTGCGTGCGCCCTGGCCTTGGGCAAGGATGTTCGGCTCGCCGGCGACCACCGCATCCAGCCAGGGCTCGCTGTCCTCGGCGGCACGCAGCACCGCGCCGCCGCCGTTGGAAATGCCGACCGCGATGATGCGGGTATTTTCGAACGTGAACGGCGCCGCCTGCGGGAGCTGCGCGTTCAGTGTTTCCAGCGCGAATTCTGCCGCCTGTTTGACGTGCCGGCCCCAATCCGCCTCCGGGTTGTCCAGCGAATGCGCATGCTTGAAGGCCACCCCACGCCCCGTGGCCGGCTGCGGCGTGAACGCGAGGCCAGCCGCGGGCTTGGCCACTTGACCGGCATTGTCGTAGCCCAGGCCCGGTTCGAGGTCGAAATAGTCGGTGCCGGCGCCCTTGTCGGTATAGACCACGGCGCAGCCGCGCGGCAGGCCCCAGGCACCGGCCACCGCGATCGCGCCATAGATGCCGCGCGAACCGGACGCGGGCGCGACCAGCAGGCAGCGTTTTTGCACGTCGAACTGGTCCGGCAGCTGCAGCAGCACCCGATGCGGCTGGTGCGCCCCCGGGAGCATGGCAAACGCGCTGAACTCACGCCCCGGCACGTTGGCGACGCTGCCATAGAGCGTGCCGTAGCCGCCGCCCGGAGCAAGATCTGCGATCCCGCGCCAATTGTTCCAGACCGCGCGCCGACGCAGCTCCTGCGCGGTCGGATGGTGCAGATCGGCAAACGCCGGCGCCGCCATGTCCTGCAGACCGGGCAGGCCCAAGCCGGCGGTCAACAGATCGTCCTGGCCGCGGTGTTCGGTGCTGCGTGCGTGGCTGAACATGGTGGATTCTCCTGCGACGGCGGGAAAACCAACGGCGCTGCCCAGCAGCAAAGTGGTTATCAAGACCCTGTGTCGAATCATGCTCATGGCCTCAACCCTACTGCGATTCACGTTCGGCTTGCGTCGTACTTTCGTACCAAGAGCCGCGCCCCGGGTTCCTGCTAGCGTAGCCAACAATCGGCGGCTATGTGAAGACGGATTGGCGATGGACGGATTTTTGCAGGGGCGCAGTGCGCTGGTGACCGGCAGCACCTCGGGAATTGGGCTGGCCATCGCACGGCTGCTGGCGTCCGCAGGGACAAAGCTGGCGGTACACGGCCTGGGCGCGGAGGACCAGATCGCCGCTGCCGTTGCCGACGTGCGGGCCGAGGGCCACGGTGAGGTCCGGCATTTCGGCGGCGACTTGCGCGAAGCGGCCGCCATCGAACGACTGATGGGCGACGTGGCCGACTGGACGGGCGGGATCGACATCCTCGTCAACAACGCCGGCATCCAGCACACCGCGCCCCTGGCCGACATGCCGCCGGATAAATGGGACGCCATCCTCGCCATCAACCTGAGTTCGGCCTTCCACACCATGCGCCATGCCCTGCCGTCGATGGCCAGCCGCGGCTACGGCCGCGTCATCAACGTCGCCTCGGTGCACGGGCTGGTGGCCTCGAAGGAAAAATCCCCCTATGTCGCCAGCAAGTTCGGACTGGTGGGCATGAGCAAGGTGGCGGCGCTGGAATATGCCGCGCAGGGAAGCCGCGATTCCGGCGGCATCACCGTCAACTGCATCTGCCCGGGCTGGGTGGAAACCCCGCTGATCGAACCGCAGATCGAGGCCCATCGCAGCGGCGGCAGGCGCGAGGACGGCGTGCGCGCCCTGCTGGCGGAAAAGCAGCCCAGCCTGCGGATGTCGCTGCCCGACGAGATCGCCGCGCTGGCGGTGTTCCTGTGCCGGCGCGAGGCCCACAACCTGACCGGATCCGCAATTCCCGTGGACGGCGGCTGGACCGCGCAGTGACGCGGCGCCCCAGGATGCGTCAAAGTAGGCCGCGATGCCTTCCCTGCTGATCGCCGACGACCACCCGCTGTTCCGCGCCGCGCTCAAGCAGGCGGCGCGCGATGCGCTGGGCGAGGTCGAGTTGTTCGAAGGCGATTCGCTCGATGCCGTGCTGGCCCTGCTCGAAGCCCGGCCCCAGATCGACCTGGTCCTGCTCGATCTGCACATGCCCGGCAACCACGGTTTGGCCGGGCTCGCCGCGGTACGCGCCCAGTATCCGGGGGTGGCGGTGATTGTGGTCTCGGCCAACGACGACCCGCGGGTGGTCCGCCGCGCACTCGACCACGGCGCCGCCGGCTACCTGCCCAAGAGCGCCGGCCTGGACGATTTGCGCGACGCCATCCGCACCGTGCTGGCCTGTGACACCTGGCTACCGCCGCTGCTGCGCGCCAGCGTCGCCCGCGCCCAGAGCGCACCCGCAGACGCCGCACTCGCTTCCCGCCTGGCCAGCCTGTCACCCCAGCAATTCCGGGTGCTGACCTTGGTCGCCGACGGCCTACTCAACAAGCAGATCGCCGACCGCCTCGACATCCAGGAACGCACGGTCAAGGCCCACCTGACCGCCATCTTCGAACGACTCGGCGTACGCAACCGCACCCAGGCCAGCGTGATCCTGCGCGAACTGGAACTGACCGACCCTGCACGCCGCATAGAAGGCTGAACCACGCCACGGCGCGGATGCACCAAACCCGACCGCCGTGCGAAAATTGCGACATTCCGGAAGCGTGGCCGAGTGGTTTAAGGCACTGGTCTTGAAAACCAGCGATGGATCAAACCATCCGTGAGTTCGAATCTCACCGCTTCCGCCAATTTCTCCCGCCCACCGCGAACGTGAGTTCGACACATCGGCAGGATTGCCGATTTGGACAGCCACGGGCTGCCCCGCGCGCAGCGCGGGGTGAGGCCCAGGGACGGGCCGAATCAATCTCACCGCTTCCGCCGATCCTCCAGCGCACGCCCAGCGGCTGCATCACTCCCGCGCAAACGCCGCTACCGCCTCCATTTCGCGCGTCGCCCGCGCGAGGCTGCGACCGCTCAGGTCATCCACGATGCGCTGCCAGAACGGTGAACGCCGCTGCCGCGCCGCCACCCGCCGTGCCAGCCAGAGGCTCCACAGCATGCCGACGACGCCCACGGACAAGGTGAGCCAGAACCAGGTCGAGCCAGCGGCGAAACCGTCCACGCCACCCCACTGCCTGGCAATCGCCAGCGCCACGGGCAGCCACAGGCACCACCAAGGCAGCCCGAGCGCCAACGTGCTGCACACCTGGAACCGACGCAATTCGGAGAGCCGGCGCTGCTGTACCGTCACCGGCGCATCAAACAGGTGAATGCGGGTGGTGAGCAACAACCGGGTCGCGCACGCCCAAATTCCCGCAATTCCATACGCATGCAACACCAGCCCGATCGCGAGCCAATGCAGTTCCCCGCGATGCTGCACCCAGAACGTGGCTGCCAGCGCGGTGAACGCGATCCAGACGACCAGTTCCAGCCAACCGACGGCAAGGCTCCAGCGCAGTGCACCGCGGACGGCGTGACGACCGCGACGCGCCGATTCCGACTGCAAATGCCCTTCAATCCGCGCTTCGCAGGCTTGCAGCTGCGTCCACAGCTGTTTCATCTCATCATTGTTCATGGTCATTCTCCTGCAGGGTTGGCGGTCTCACGCCGACGACGCCGGCGCGCGGTCGGCCAGCCCGGCTCGCCAACGCTGCTTGATGCGATTGAGCTTGGTGGCCACGTTGGTGGTGCTGATCCCGAGCACCTCGGCAATCTCCGCGTAGCTGCGATCCTCAAGATGCAGCAGGATCAACGCCCGATTGAATGGATCCAGTTCCGCAATCCAGGCTTGCAGCGCCTGCATGCGATCATCCGGCAATTCGCTGGAGGGCGCCGGCAAGGTCTCGATCTGGGCGGTTTCCAGAGATTCGGTACGGGCAGGGTCGCCGCCGGCACGGCGCAGGTTCGAGATGGCCACGTTGAGGGCAATCCGATACAGCCAGGTGGAAAATTTCGCGCGGCGTTCGTCGAACTTGGGAAACGCCCGCCACAGCTGCGCCGCAATCTCCTGCACCAGGTCCGCCCGATCCTCGGCACTGCGCGCATACAGGCGCGCCACCTTGGTCACGATCCGCCGGTGTTCGCGCCACAGGGCGTCGAATTGCTGCTGGAGTCGCCCGTGATCCATGCCTGCCACCAAGGTCCGATGTCTTGATGATTCGCAGACCGGCTGAAAAAGTCACGCCCGGCAGAGGTTTCCCTGATGCCAACAAGCAAAACGGGCCCTGCGGCCCGTTCTGCTTTGCGAGGTTGTCCGCCTCAAACTGCCGCCGCGGCCTCCATCGGCTCGAACCGGCCCTGGAAGAAGCGCAGGTCCTTGGGTTCGTAGACGAAGCGCAGGCCGTGGATGGATTCGCGGCGCTGCCACAGGCGGATGATGCCGTTGGCCACTTCGCGCAGGTGGTCGTCGGAATACACGCGCCGGGCCAGGGTCAGCCGCACCAGTTCCAGCGCCGGGTGGTGGTTGCTGCCGTCGGGGTCGCGGCCGCTGGAAACATTGCCGCGCTCCATAGTGCGCACGCCGGTTTCGATGTAGATCTCGCTGGACAGGCGCTGCGCCGGGTATTCGTCCTGATCGACGTGGGGCAGGAAGCGGCGCGCATCGACGAACACCGCGTGGCTGCCGGTCGGTTCCACTACCGGCACACCGGCCTCGCGCAGCCAGCCGGCCAGCCGCTGCGCCTGGCCGACGCGGGCCTGGATATAGCGGTCGTCCACCATCTCGCGCACGCCCTGCGCCATCGCCGCCAGATCGGCCGCCGGCAGGCCGCCGTCGCGCACGCCGCCTTCGTAGATGCGCAGCTTGGCTTCGGACTTGTGCGCCCACTCGGCGTTGTCCTTGAAGGTGAGCAGGCCGCCGATGTTGATCAGGAAATCCTTCTTGCCGGACACGGTGGCGCCGTCGCCGTAGAGCATCATCTCGCGCAGGATGTCCTTGACGCGGGTGTCCTTGTAGCGCGGATCATGCGCCTGGATCATGTACGCGTTTTCCACCGCGCGGGTGGCATCGAACATCACCGCGATGCCGTGCTTGCGGGTCCAGGCATAGACCTCGCGCAGGTTGTCCATCGACACCGGCTGGCCGCCGGCCAGATTCACGCTCAGCTCGAACGAGATGTAGGCGATCTGCGCGGCGCCGTGCTGCTGCACCAGCGCTTCGAGCTTGGCCAGGTCGATGTTGCCCTTCCAGCGGAACGACGAGGTCGGGTCGTGGGCTTCGTCGACGATCACGTCGGCGAACACGCCGCCGGCGTATTCCTGATGCACCTTGGTGGTGGTGAAGTACATGTTGCCGGGCACGATCTGACCCGGGCGGATCATCACCTCGGACAGGATCTGTTCGGCGGCGCGACCCTGATGGGTCGGCAGCACGTGTTCGTAGCCGTAGACATCGCGGATCGCCGCGGCAAACTCCAGATAGGCGCTGCTGGTGGCCGGGGTCGGCAGCGCGGCCTCGTAGGCCGCCCACTGCGCGGTGGACATGGCGGTGGTGCCCGAATCGGTGAGCAGGTCGATCGCCACATCCGCCGAACGCAGCAGGAAGGTGTTCCAGCCGGCTTCGCGCATCGCCTGCAGGCGCTGCTCGCGGGTGGTGACGGCGATCGGTTCCAGGGTATGGGCCAGATACGGCTCGCAGTCGAACGCCACCGGTTCGAGATCGGCAAACACGGCGCCGAAGCGCAGTTCATCGTGCCATTGCCCATCCCGCTCCAGACTCAGCGCCGGCACCTGCTCACGCTGTCGATGCAGCGCGATCACCGCATCGGCCACCTGATCGAGCTGGCGGTTGGTCATCGCCAGCCGCGGGATCTGCAGCGGCAACAGGTGTTCGCCGCGTCCGGCCAGCCCTTGCACCAGCGCGCGCACGCCGGCGGTCTGGTAGAGCGCGCAGGCCAGCGCGTGTTCGGGGTACTGGTCAACCTGCGGCAGGAACGCGTCGGCGCGCAGGTAGGCGCCATCGCAACCGCGCTCCAGCGGCACGCCGGCAGCGCGCAGACGCGCGGTGAAGCGCTCGGTCTGCTGCATCGCCCACTGCACGGTGGGCTCGTCGCACATCTCGGCCAGGCCGCGCGCCAGCACTTCTATGGTGCGTCCGGCCATGCCGCCGTAGGTGTGCAGGCCCTCGAACACCACGATCTCGTTGATGAAGTGCTCGTGGTCGGCGGGGTTGTCGGTGGCGAGAAAACCGCCGGTGTTGGCACGCGCGTCCTGCGCACCGTCCATCAGGATGACGTGGGCGGTCTTGGCGAACTGCTTGACGATGTCGGCGATGGTGCGGTCGCCCATGCCCGGCTCGTAGCGCTGGATGTACCAGGCGTTTTCGACCACCCGCGACACATCGAGCACCAGCCGCAGGCCGTGGCGGTCGGCCAGCGCGCGGGCCGCGCGCAGGTTGCCGAGGCTGACCGGATGCTGGCCGTCGGCGAAGGCCTGGGCGCCGATGAAGGGCGGGCGGCTGGCGCCGATGCCCGCTTCCAGCGCAGCGAGGTCGAAATTGCCGGTGAACACGTCCTGGCCGTGGTCGCGCACGTCGTACAGCTCGATCCCGCGCGGCGCGTGCAGGTCCACCCGACCGCGGGCATTGCTCGGCAGGCGCTGGCCGCTTTCGGCGAACACGTGCAGCAGAATCTTCACCGAGCCGAGCGAATTGTGGGTCGGGCAGACATAGGTGTGACCAAGGACACGATTGATGTTGCCGCACAGGGTCTCGAAATTGCGCGCGCCGGCGTAGGCCTCGTCGCCAATGAACTGGCCGGCCAGCTGTTCCTGCGTCATCGCGCCGCTGCCGTAGGACACCATGTCGAAACTGACCTGCGGCGGGGTCAGATTGAACACGTTGAAGTGCGCCGCGGCGAGATTGTGCTTGCGCGCATCGATCGACGGAAACGCAATCTGACGGATGGTCTTGAACTTGTGCGGCTCGTGAACGGGAACGGGGGTGGCCATGAGGGGCTCCTGACTGGCGTGAAATCGACGCGCGGCGGGCGGACGGCGCGCCGGCATGGAAAAATTGTAGGAAGCCTTGGTCAGCCGTTTAATACGAAATTGTTGCCTTTTCCTTCATTCATGCTAAGAATCAAATACAAATTGCGGATTTCTCCTAATGTCTGAAAAACATCTCGACGCCACCGACTGGAAGCTGCTGGAATTGCTGCAAGCAGACGGGCGCACCAGCTTCGCCGCGCTCGGGCGCGCGGTCGGCATGTCCACACCCTCGGTGGCCGAGCGCGTGCGCCAGCTGGAATCGCGCGGCGTGATTCGCGGCTATCGCGCCGAAATCGACCTGGCCAAGGTCGGGCGGCCGATCCTGGCGATCGTGCGCATGAGCGTGGTCGGCGACGTGCTGCGCCGGATCACCGAAACCGTGCAGAACATGCCGGAGGTGCTGGAATGCCACCGCGGCACCGGCGCCGATTCGTTCATCGCCAAGGTGGCACTCGCCAGTGTCGAGGACCTCGAACGGCTGATCGACCGGCTCACGCCGTTTGGCACCACCTCGACCGCGATCGTGCTGTCCACGCCGGTCTCAGGCCGCACGATCACTTTGCCCGCCGCGGTGCCGCGGCCGCGCGAGCACGCGCACCACCACCGCCGTTGAGCGGTCAGGCTTCCTGCCCTAAAGCCGCGCGGCTTCCAGCAGCGGCGGCAACCGTTCGGCGAGAAAATCCAGCAACACCCGCACCGCCGGCAGCATGCCGCGGCGCGAGGCGAACACCGCGTGGGCAATCCCCTGCGGCAGGCGCCAGTCCGGCAGCACTACCTCCAGCGCACCGGCGCGCACCGCGTCCGAACACAGGATTTCCGGCAACAGGGTGATGCCGATATCGCGCTGCGCCAGCGCCAGCATCAGCGGCAGGTCGTGCCCACTCACCCGCGGCCGCAGCTCGATCCGGCGCACGTCACCGTCCGGTCCGTGCAATTCCCAGCGCTGGCGCGCTTCGTCCTCGTTCGAACACAGGGTGACATGCCCGTCCAGTTCTTCGGGCGTGCGCGGGCGGCCGGCGCGATCGAGGTAGCGCGGGCTGGCCACCAGCAGTTCCTGGATCTGGCCGAAGCTGCGCATCACCAGGCTGCCGTCATCGTCCAGCCGGCTGCGCACGCGGATCGCCACGTCCACGCCCTCGTTGATGACATCGACGCGGCGGTTGCTGACGATCAGTTGCAGACGCACTTCCGGGTAGTTCGCCATGAACTCCGGCAGGATCTTGGGAAACTGCAACTGCGCCATCGACACCGGCACGCTGACCCGCACCACCCCGCGCGGCTCGGCGCTCAGGCGATCCACCACCTCGCGCGCCGCCTGCGCTTCGGCCAGCATCGATTGAGCGTGCCGATGCACGCTCATGCCGACGTCCGTCACCGCGAACCGCCGGGTTGAACGCTGCAACAGCCGCACGCCCAGCTCGGCCTCCAGCGCGGTCACGCGGCGGCTCAAACGCGATTTCGGGATCCCCAGCGCCCGCGCCGCCGGCGCAAAGCCGCCGTGATCGACGACCGCTGCGAAGTACGAAAGATCATTGAGATTTTGCATCCACGCAGTCTGATTGACGGAACGATGAACGGGATTCGACCACGATATGTTGCAAAAACGCAACGTACTGAGGTCACGGCGAGGCCCGCTTGCTGTTGATTTCGCGCGGTCGTGCTGTGTGACCGATGGCGCTCATGCCCCCTCTGATATTGGCTTGCAGCCGGCATCTCCTATTGATCTCGCGCGGTCGTGCTGCTGTGACAGTTGCCGCTCATGTCCCCCGATGTTGGCCATTGGCCAACATCTCCTCCTTGACTTCGCGTCAACGGTCGCGGCAGCACGCCCTGCTGGTGTACTGGCAGCGCTTGCCGAATAGCAGAAAGGCCGGGACGGCGGCCCTTGGACGCGAAATCAAGGGGGAGGCGTCGTCCGCAGGACGATGCCGGAGGACATTCGCGTCCAAGGGCCGGCGGCACGGCCTTGCCATAGATACCACCACGGCCACCGCCAAACGATATTGGCGATCAAGAGTCGTCGGCCAGAACACATCAGGGAACCTCGGAAAACCTCATTTATCTCACCGGAGCCCGCATCAAGCATCTCCAAGCCGTTGAGTAAAAAAACAATGGATTGGACAAACATTCGTTTGTCAGAAGCGGCCCGCTTGCGCGGGAATGACGAGCAAAAATCCAGATTCTCGTGGTTCCCATCATGAACGTATCGAATCACCTGTCCGCAAACGCCCCCGAACTGCGCATCCCTTCAATAGCCCCGTTCCATCCAAAGGATCCCGACCATGCGCACTGCCCTGCTCGTCCCCGCGATCTCTGCCTGCCTGCTGCTGGCCGCCTGCGGAAAAACCCCGAACGCCGCGCCCACGCCCGCCCCGAGCACGACGCCGAGCACAGCGCCAAGTGCAACACCGGATGCCGCCGAAGCCCCGACCGCTGCAGAGGACGCAAAGCCCGCATCCGAGTCGGGGTTCGATTCACTCGACGCCAAGCCCGCATCGGGCTTCGACATCGACGCCGTGCGCCAGCGCATCGAGATCGCCAACATGACCTTCGGCGACCGCTACCGCAAGGACGATGCCTCGTGGTACGCCAGCCGCTACACCAAGGACGCCTGCGTGATGCCCGCCAACGAGACCACCATCTGCGGCCTCGATGCGATTCGCGGCTATTTCTACTACGGCGGCGCCAACCGCGACATCGACATCTCGGTCAAGGCCATCGACGTCTATGGCAGCGCCGACGCGGTGATCGAGGAAGGCAATTACGACATCCCCAACCCCAAGGGCGGCTACTTCGATCGCGGCAAGTTCATCGCCATCTGGAAACTGGATGGCGAAGGCTGGAAGGTCTACCGCGAGATCTGGACCAGCAGCATGCCCGCATCCGGCAAGCGGTAACTGCCTCAGACAATCCGCGTGGCACCGCCCATGTAAGGCCGCAGCACCTCCGGAACGTCGATGCTGCCATCGGCGTTCTGGTAGTTCTCCATCACCGCGATCAGGGCGCGCCCCACCGCCACGCCCGAACCGTTGAGCGTGTGCACCAACTCGGGCTTGCCGGTCGCGGGGCTGCGCCAGCGCGCCTGCATCCGGCGCGCCTGGAAGTCGCCGCAGTTGGAGCAGGAGGAAATCTCGCGATAGGTCTGCTGCGACGGCAGCCAGACCTCCAGATCGAAGGTCTTGGTCGCGCCAAAGCCCATGTCGCCGCTGCACAGCAGCATCCGGCGGTACGGCAGGCCGAGTTGTTCCAGCACGGTTTCGGCGCAGCGGGTCATCCGCTCGTGCTCGGCGTCGGAGTCCTCGGGCTTGGTGATGCTCACCAGTTCCACCTTCTCGAACTGGTGCTGGCGGATCATGCCGCGGGTATCGCGCCCGGCCGCACCGGCTTCGGCGCGGAAGCACAGCGAGTGCGCGGTCATCCGCAGCGGCAGCCGCTCGCCGTCCAGGATTTCGTCGCGGGCGATATTGGTCAGCGGCACTTCGCTGGTCGGGATCAGGTAGCGCTTGTGCTCGCCCAGCTGGGTCGAGAACAAGTCTTCCTCGAACTTCGGCAACTGCCCGGTGCCGCGCATCGAATCGGCGTTGACCAGCAGCGGCACGTTGGTCTCCTCGTAGCCGTGCGCGCCGCTGTGCAGGTCCAGCATGAACTGCGCCAGCGCCCGGTGCAGGCGCGCCAGCTGACCGCGCAGCACGGTGAAACGCGAGCCGGACAGCTTGGCCGCAGTCTCGCCGTCCAGCCAGCCATGGCGCGCGCCAAGTTCGACGTGATCTTTCACTTCGAAGTCGAAATCTCGCGGCGTACCCCAGCGCTGCTGCTCGACATTGCCGGTCTCGTCGCTGCCAGCCGGCACCGAGGCATCGGGCAGATTGGGGATGCCCAGCGCGATCGCTTCCAGCTCGCCGCGAATGTGATCCAACTTGATTTCCGACGCCTTCAGCTCTTCGCCGAAGCCGGCCACTTCCGCCATCACCGCCGCCACGTCCTCGCCCTTCGCTTTGAGCATGCCGATCTGCTTGCTGCGGGTGTTGCGCAGGTTCTGCAATTCCTGGGTACGCACCTGGATGCGCTTGCGGTCGGCTTCCAGTGTTTCCAGACGAGTCACGTCGAGGTCGAAGCCGCGCGTGGCGCGCAGGCGTTGGGCGAGTTCAGGGGCTTGGTTGCGGAGCAGTGCAGGATCGAGCATTGCAGTCAGGGATCGCATGGAAAGACGGTCATTATCGCCGAGGCAGGTCGCCTGCGTGCAGCGGGTGCGTGACCGTGCCACTCCCGCCCTCGGCTTGTGCGAAAATCCGGCCATGTCCGAACTCGACGCTCCGCCCGCCGCCCCGAAACGGTGGAGCCTGCCCAGATTGCTCGCGCTGGCCTTCGCGGCCGGCTTGGTGCTGTTCGTGTTCGTCTGGCTGTCCTCCCGCCACGACTACGATTTCTATACCCCGGGTGATCCGGCCACCGCGCAGGATCCGAACGCCACCCTGCCCGCCCCGATCGCCCCGGATCTCGCCGACGGCAACAGCGCCAGCGGCCTGCGCGTCGATGCCGCGCCCAGCGCCGCAACGCCACAGCCCACCGACGCCCCCGGCATCGTCCAACGGCCGGCCGCGCCCGTCGCAACACCGGTGCCCGCGCCGGATCCGAACACTATCGCCAGCGACCGCGCCACCCCGATCCCGCTCACCCACCAGCCACCGCGCTATCCGGCAGTGGAACAGCGGCGTGGCATCGGCGGCATCGTCTGGGTGCAGATCCACGTCGCCACCGACGGCAGCGTCGAAAGCAACGACATCGCCACCAGTAGCGGCAGCCGCAACCTCGACCGCGCCGCCCTCGAAGCCACCCGCCGCTGGACCTTCCAGCCCGCCACCCGCAACGGCCAACCCATCGCCACCGACGTGGTGGTGCCGATCGAGTTCAGGGCGCGGTGAGGGGTCCAATTCACGAACCCGTTGCTGCCCCTCAAGGGTGAATGGCGAATTGTCCCTGACACCTTTTCCTGCACTGCTGTCCTATTGCTTATTACGCAATATATTGCTTATAATGCAATATGACCGACGCGACCATCATCATCGACAGCAAGGTGGTCATGGGTCGCTGGATCGTGCAGCGCAAGGTCTGGCTTCTGTCTGAAGCCACCGACGAGCGCCCGCACGGTCTGAAATTCCGGCTGTATTGCGGGGACAGATCCGATTGTTTGGTGCGCTACGACAACGAAACCGGCAAGGGCGATCATCGTCACTACGGCGAACACGAGGAGCCGTATGCCTTCACCACTCTGGAAGCCTTGTTGGAGGACTTCCAGGCCGACATCATCCGACTGACCCAGGAGGCACCATGAAAGCCATCATCGAAATCGCCAACAACCAGGACATGCACCGCCGCGCCGTCGCTGCTGCCCGCGCCTTGGCGGCTGGCAAGCTCGATTCTGCGGACTTTCGCATCGGCTTCGAGAGCGCAGCTCAAGTATTTGCCGAACTCACCGCCGAACGCCTGCGCACGCTGGAAACGCTGCGCCGCGAAGGCCCGCAGAGCATCTACGGGCTGGCGGCGGTCCTGGGGCGCAACTACAGCAACGTGCATGGCGATGTGCAGCGGCTGATGGCCTTGGGGCTGGTGGAGCGCGACGGCCCCAAGGTGCGGGCACCGTTCGACGAGCTGGAAATCCATGTTCCGTTGGGCGCGAAGGCGGCCTGACACGCCCGCCTGCATACGCGTCCACGCCACCGCCGACGGGGTGTGTCGATCGAGTTCAGGGCGCGGTGACAGTTGCGCGCAGGGCGCGCCTCAAAAACAATCCAGATCCCGCGCCACGATCACCGGGCCCTTGTAGCCGCCGGCGCGGATGGCGGCCAGCAGTTCGGCGTCGTCATCGCCGTGGCGGACGATGTGGTGCAGCACCAGCCGCTTGGGTTTGGCCATTGCGGCGATCACGCCCAGTTCAATGTCGGAGGTGTGGAAGTCGCCCATGTAGGTGGGCCAGACTTCGCCGCCGATGCGCAGCTCTGGCAGGGCTTGGGTGTGCGGATAGACCTCGTGGACGAGGGTATCCACGCCGCGGCTGGCTTCGACGATTGCCTCTGTCGGGCGAGTATCGCCGGAAATCACGATGGAGCGATCCGGGGTGTCGATGCGGAAGCCGTAGGCGTGCTTCCAGCAGCCGTGTTCAACCGGGATGGCGGTCACTTTCACGCCGTCCTTGTCGTAGATGACGCCGGTATCGAATTCGTGCACGGCGACCTTGTAGCCGGTGGTGGTCTGCCGCTCCAGGCCTTCGATGCGCACGTGGATGTCCTCGTCCCAGGCGGCGAGGATGTGTTTGGTCATCTTCTTCAGGCCACGCGGCCCGTAGGCCTGCAATTTGTCGCGCCGGCCCATCACCCAGGTGGTCAGGATCAGATCGGGGTAGCCGAGGGTGTGGTCGCTGTGCAGATGGGTGAGGAACACCGCCTCCGGTCCGCGAATCGACAGCCCCGCCGCCGCCATCCGCCGCATCACCCCGGCACCGGCGTCGAACAGGAACACGCGGCCGTCGTACACCACCGCCGTGGCCGGCCCGAAGCAGGCCGGATCCGGGCGCGGCATGCCGGTGCCCAGCATCACCAAGGTGGTCGCGCCTGGCTTGCGCGCCGCAGCGCGCTTGAGGGCGGCGGCGCGATATTTGTCGATGGATGGCTTCGATGGCATCGACAGGCGCGCCTCAGCCCTGAATCCCGCCCTTGGTCAGCGCGGCCGGGTCCAGCAGCTTGCGCAGCTGCTTTTCGGTCAGGCCGCTGTCTTCCAGCGCCACGTCGAGCACGGGGCGGTTTTCGGCGTAGGCGCGCTTGGCGATTTTCGCGGCTTTCTCGTAGCCGATCACCGGATTGAGCGCGGTGACGAGGATGGGGTTGCGGTCCAGCGCTTCGGCCACCTTGTCCTTACGGATCTTCAAGGTGGCGATGGCGTTGTCGGCCAGTTCGCGCATGGAATGGGCGAGCAGGCCGATGGCTTCGTCGAGGTTGCAGGCCAGCAGCGGCAGCATCACGTTGAGCTGGAAGTTGCCGCTCTGCCCAGCCACGGTATTGGCCTGATGCAGGCCCATGACCTGCGCACAGACCATGCACAGCGCTTCGGGAATGACCGGGTTGACCTTGCCCGGCATGATCGAGCTGCCCGGTTGCAGGGCCTTGAGCTCGATTTCGCCGAGGCCGGCCAGCGGGCCGGAATTCATCCAGCGCAGGTCGTTGCCGATTTTCATCAGCGCCACCGCCAGCGCGCTCAGTTGACCCGACAGTTCGACCAGATCGTCGTGCGCGGCCAGGCCTTCGAAGGTATTGGGATTCTGTTCGAACTTCGCGCCGGTCGCCTTCGCCAGCGCCTTGGCCACGCCCTTGCCGAACTTGGGATGGGCGTTGATGCCGGTACCAATCGCGGTGCCGCCGATCGGCAGCCGGCGCACGCGTTTGAGGCTGTCTTCGATGCGGCCCTGCGCCGAGTGCAGCTGCGCCGACCAGGTGCCGAATTCCTGCGCGAAGGTCAGCGGCATCGCGTCCATCAAATGGGTGCGGCCGGTCTTGACCGTGCCGCCAATGGCCTTGGCCTGTTGGTCGAGGGTGTGGCGCAGGTGCGCCAGCGCAGGCAGCAGTTCGTCCGTGGTCTCCACCACCGCCATCACCCGCAGGCTGCTGGGGATGGTGTCGTTGCTGCTCTGGCCGAGGTTGACGTGGTCGTTGGGATGCACCTTGGCGCCCTTGGCCAGGTGCGCGATGACCTCGTTGACGTTCATGTTGGTCGAGGTGCCCGAGCCGGTCTGATAGCGGTCGATCGGGAATTGTTCGGCGTGGGCACCGCCGGCAATCGCGTTGGCGGCGGTGATGATGGCGGTGGCACGGGCGGCATCCAGCACGCCCAGCCCGAGGTTGACCTCGGCGGCGGCGGCCTTCAGACGGGCATGGGCGTGGATGAAGGCCGCCGGCATCGGCCGCCCGGAGATATGGAAATTCTCCACCGCGCGCTGGGTCTGCGCGCCCCACAGGGCGCTGGTAGGCACCTGCAGGTCGCCCATGCTGTCGTGTTCGATGCGAAAGCCGCTGCGGGCCTTGCTGGCCTTGGCCATGTCTGGAAGCTCCGGTGAAATTCAGCCGGAAAGGATACCGCCTTCGACGGTTAGAATGGCGTGTTTCCCCAGCCACGACGCCCATGACCAACCCGCTGACCGCCCTGTCCCCGCTCGATGGCCGTTATGCCGGCAAGGTCGATGCCCTGCGCCCGATCTTTTCCGAATACGGCCTGATCCATGCCCGCGTGAAGGTCGAGATCGAATGGCTGCTGGCGCTGGCCGCGCATCCTGGCATCCCCGAGCTGCCGCCTTTCTCGGGCGCTGCCGCGGTCCGCCTGCAGGCACTGGTCGACGGGTTTTCGGCGGACGATGCTGCGCGGGTGAAAGCCATCGAGGCCACCACCAACCACGACGTCAAGGCGGTCGAATACTTCATCAAGGAGCGCTTGAAGGACGATGCGGAACTTGCGCCGGCGCTGGAATTCGTGCATTTCGCCTGCACCAGCGAGGACATCAACAATCTGTCCTACGGCTTGATGCTCGCGGCGGCGCGGCGCGAGGTGCTCATTCCCGCCTATCAGGGCATCGCCGACGCACTGCGCCAACTCGCCCACGCCCAAGCGGGCCAGCCGATGCTCTCGCGCACCCACGGTCAGACGGCTTCCCCCACCACCTTGGGCAAGGAAATCGCCAACGTGGTGGCGCGGCTGGAGCGCCAGATCCGGCAGATCGCGGCAGTGGAAATCACCGGCAAGATCAATGGCGCGGTGGGCAACTACAACGCGCACGTGATCAGCTATCCCGACGTGGACTGGCCCGCCTTCGCCCAGCGCTTCGTGGAAAGTCTTGGGCTGGTGTTCAACCCCTACACCACCCAGATCGAGCCGCACGATTGCGTGGCCGAACTCGGCGATGCCGCACGCCGTGCCAATACCGTGCTGATCGACTTCGCCCGCGATGTGTGGGGCTATGTCTCACTGGGCTACTTCAAGCAGAAACTGAAGGAAGGCGAAGTCGGCTCATCGACCATGCCGCACAAGGTCAACCCGATCGATTTCGAAAATGCTGAAGGCAACTTCGGGCTGGCAAACGCCCTGTTCGAACACTTCTCGGCCAAGCTGCCGATCAGCCGCTGGCAGCGCGACC
Source organism: Thermomonas sp. (assembly GCF_023953935.1). GTDB lineage: Bacteria > Pseudomonadota > Gammaproteobacteria > Xanthomonadales > Xanthomonadaceae > Thermomonas. The sequence continues at coordinate 26,380 of NZ_JAMLIW010000001.1, forward strand.
TCACCGATTCCACCGTGCTGCGCGCACTCGGCACCGCCTTCGGCCACCAGCTGATCGGCTTCGATGCCCTGCTGCGCGGGCTGGGCAAGCTCAGCGTGAATCCGGAGCGCCTCGCCGCCGACCTCGACGCCAGTTGGGAAGTGCTGGCCGAAGCCGTGCAGACCGTGATGCGCCGACACGGCCTGCCCAATCCCTACGAACAGTTGAAGGCCCTGACCCGCGGCCACGGCATCACCGCCGAGTCGATGCGTGCGTTCATCGACGGCCTGGACCTGCCCGCCGATGCCAAACAGCGCCTGCACGACCTGACTCCGGGCCGCTACATCGGGCTGGCGCAGCGGCTGGCGCAGGAAATCTGATACGGTGGCGACGAAGGCCGTCGCGCCCGCAGGCACCCGGCACTGGAGCACGCCATGACTGCCTACACGCCACCGCCGCCGCCCACCGACCCCGTCCGCATCACCGATCAGGCCACCGCCGTCGAAATGACCGCGCGGATCATCGCCGATGCCCGTCGCCAGGTCTGGATCCGCAGCCTCGACCTCGACCCGTGGCTGTTCGACCATCCGGACGTGCTCGACGCCCTGCGCGGCTTCGCCACCCACGGCCACGACACCCGCGTCCTGATTTTGCTGCACGACCACGCCGCGCCGCAGGCCGCCCACGCCAAGCTGCTGGACCTGGCCCAGCGCCTGCCCAGCGTGTTCGAGTTCCGCGAAGTCAACGACCCCGCCTATCGCGAAGACCGCTCGGCGATGGTGGCAGGCGACGCCGGTGGCTACTACTTCCGCGCCCAGGGCGACGCGTTCGAAGGCTCGGCCAATCTGTCTTCCCGCGCCCGGGTGCGCCAGCTCAAGGAGCGCTTCGACGAAATCTGGGAGCGCTCGCGGGTGATCAGCGAATACCGGGCGCTGGGGATCTGAGGTCCAGCCAGCAGACGCTCGACACGAACGCCCGACACGCCCTCGCGAAAGCCGGCTTGGTGCGGCCGTCGATGCCCCATTCAGTTTGATCCGGCTTATAATTCCGGATTGTTTGCACGCCCGCGTTCGATCCTGATCCGGTTTTCGGCCGGACACGTGCGTCCCGGCTTCGGCCGGAACGGGATTCCCCATCCAAATCGAAGGTCGCCAGCCACGCCGTGGACAGTCTTCTCAAGCAGTTCGCCCAAACCTCACAACTCGTCAGCAACGGCACCTACATCGAGGACCTGTACGAACAGTACCTGGCGGCACCCGACAGCGTCGGCCCGGACTGGAAGCGCTATTTCGACGGCCTGCACGGTCGCGAGGCCGGCGATGTTCCGCATTCGGCCATCATCGAACGCATTACCGAAGCCGCCCGTCAGGCCGCGCGCGGCGTCGTTGCGACGGGTGCGGGCGATGAGCGCGAGCGCCACGTCGGTCGGCTGATCACCGCCTACCGTTCGCGCGGCCACCTGGGTGCAAAGCTCGATCCGCTGGGGATGACCCCGCCGCTCAACCCGCCCGATCTCGGCCTGGCCTTCCACCAGCTCTCCGAGGCCGACCTGGATTCGGAATTCAGCACCGGCGGCGTCGGTGGCCAGGCGCGGATGAAGTTGCGCGATTTGTTCGCCCGCCTGCAAGCCACCTACACCGGCAGCATCGGCGCCGAATTCATGCACATCAGCGATGCCGGCCAGCGGCGCTGGGTGTACGAGCGGCTGGAAGCGGCCGCCGGCAACTACGGGCGCAGCCGCGAAGACAAGCTGCGCATCCTCGAACGCCTGACCGCCGCGGAAGGGCTGGAACGCTACCTGCACACCAAGTACGTCGGCCAGAAGCGGTTCTCGCTGGAAGGCGGCGATTCGTTGATCCCGCTGCTGGACATCGTGGTGCGCCGTGCCGGCAGCCAGGGCGTCAAGGAAGCCGTGATCGGCATGGCCCACCGCGGCCGCCTCAACGTGCTGGTCAACACCCTCGGCAAACCGCCGCGGCGGCTGTTCGACGAGTTCGAGGGCAAGTTCGAAAGCGGCCGCAAGGGCGACCACGCCCACACCGGCGACGTGAAATACCACCTCGGTTTTTCGGCCGACATCGGCACGCCGGGCGGCCCGGTGCACCTCGCACTGGCCTTCAACCCATCGCATCTGGAAATCGTCGATCCGGTGGTCGCCGGCAGCGTGCGTTCGCGCCAGCTGCGCCACGAGGATCACGAGCGCAAGCGCGTGCTGCCGATCCTGATCCACGGTGACGCCTCGTTCGCCGGCCAGGGCGTGGTGATGGAACTGCTGCAGATGTCGCAGGCGCGCGGCTTCCGCGTCGGCGGCACCGTGCACGTGGTGGTCAACAATCAGGTCGGCTTCACCACCAGCGCCGCCGAAGACGCACGTTCCACCTTCTACTGCACCGACGTCGCCAAGATGGTCGGCGCGCCGGTGCTGCACGTGAACGGCGACGACCCCGAAGCGGTCGCCTTCGTGGCCGAATTGGCCTTCGATTTCCGCCAGACCTTCGGTCGCGACGTGGTGATTGACCTGGTCTGCTACCGCCGCCACGGCCACAACGAGGCCGACGAGCCGGCCGCCACCCAGCCGCTGATGTACAAGATCATCCGCGCGATGAAGACCACCCGCGACCTGTATGCGGCGCAGCTGGCGACGGAAGGCACGCTCGACGCCGCCGGCGCGCAGGCACTGGTCGACGGCTACCGCGACAAGCTCGACGCCGGCGAGGTGACCGCCGACGTGGTCAAAGTCGAAGCCGACGCGCTCACCGTGGACTGGCGTCCGTTCCTCGACGCCGGGCTGGGCGATCCGGTGTCCACCAAGGTGGCGCGCAAGACGATCGATGCGTTGGCCAAACAGATCAACACGATCCCGGCCAACGTCACCCTGCATCCACGCGTGGCCAAGATCTACGACGACCGCCGCAAGATGGCCGCGGGCGAACACCCGGCCGACTGGGGCTTCGGCGAAAACCTCGCCTACGCCACCCTCATCCAGGAAGGCTACCGCCTGCGCCTGGTGGGCCAGGACTGCGGCCGCGGCACCTTCTTCCACCGCCACGCCATCCTGCACGACCAGAATACCGACGCCTATTACGTCCCGCTGCGCGAGTTGGCGAAGAATCCGGAAGACGTGGCGATCATCGACTCCCTGCTCAGCGAAGAAGCGGTGCTGGCCTACGAATACGGCTACGCCACCGCCGACCCGATGACCCTGGACATCTGGGAAGCGCAGTTCGGCGATTTTGCCAACGGCGCGCAGGTAGTGATCGATCAATTCGTGTCCTCGGGCGAGGCCAAGTGGGATCGCCTGTGCGGCCTGGCCTTGTACCTGCCGCACGGCTACGAAGGCCAGGGCCCCGAACACAGCTCGGCGCGGCTGGAGCGCTTCCTGCAGCTGTGCGCACTGGACAACATGGTGGTGTGCGCGCCGACCACGCCGGCGCAGGATTTCCACATGATTCGCCGGCAGATGCACCAGAAAACCCGCAAGCCGCTGATCGTGATGACGCCCAAGTCGCTGCTGCGCCACAAGCTGGCGGTGTCCAGTCTCGACGAATTCGCCAAGGGCGGCTTCCAGCGCCTGATCCCGGACAGCCACGCCAGCGCCAAGAAGGTGCGCCGCGTGGTGCTGTGCTCCGGCAAGGTCTATTACGACCTGCTGGAAGAAGCGCAAAAGCAGAACATCGACGACGTGGCGCTGGTGCGGGTGGAACAGCTGTATCCGTTCCCGCGCCCGGAACTGATCGCCGAACTGCAGCGCTTTGCCGCGGCGAAGGAGGTGATCTGGTGCCAGGAAGAGCCGCTCAACCAGGGCGCGTGGTACCAGATCCGCCACCATCTCGACGCCTGCCTGCAAGCCAAGCAGGTGCTTGACTACGCCGGCCGCCCGCGTTCGCCCTCTCCCGCCGCCGGCCACATGGCTGAACATCTTGCGGAATTGAAGCAATTGGTCGCCGACGCACTGACCAACCCCATCGACGGCATCGTCGATTCAGACTGAATCCCGCCCATCTACGCATTGCACCACGACAGGACGCCCTCATGGCCATCGAAGTCAAAGTTCCGGTACTCCCCGAATCCGTCGCCGACGCCACCATCGCCAGCTGGCACAAGAAGGTGGGCGATCCGGTCGCGCGCGACGAAAACCTGATCGACCTTGAAACCGACAAGGTGGTGCTGGAAGTGCCCTCGCCGGTCGATGGCGTGCTCAAGGAAATCAAGTTCGCCGAAGGCGCCACCGTCACCGGCGGCCAACTGATCGCGCTGATCGAGGAAGGTGCCGCCCCGGCGGCGGCGAAGGCCGAAGCGCCCGTCGCGGCAGCCGCTGCGACCCCCACCCCGGCGGCTGCGCCCAAGGCCGCGCCCGCGGCGCCGTCTGCGGCCGCCGACGCGCTGCCGCCCGGCGCGCGCTTCAGCGCCGTCACCAGCAACGTCAACCCGGCCGAGGTCGCCGGCACCGGCCGCCGTGGCATGGTGACCAAGGAAGACATCGTCAACTACGCGGCCGGCAAGACCGCCCCGCTGCCGGCCAGCGCCCGCCCCGAGCAGCGCGTGGCCATGACCCGCATGCGCGCCCGCATCGCCGAGCGGCTGATGCAGTCGAAGAACTCCACCGCCATGCTGACCTCGTCCAACGAGGTCAACCTGGCCAAGGTCATGCAGATGCGCAAGGAGCTGGGCGACCAGTTCCAGAAGGACAACGGCATCAAGCTCGGCTTCATGAGCTTCTTCGTCAAGGCCGCCGCCAACGCGCTGCAGAAGTACCCGGTGGTCAATGCTTCGGTCGATGGCAACGACATCATCTACCACGGCTATGCCGACATCAGCATCGCGGTATCCACCGAACGCGGCCTGGTGACCCCGGTGCTGCGCAACGCCGAGCGCATGTCCTTTGCCGACATCGAACAGGCCATCGCCACCTACGCCACCCAAGCCCGCGACGGTGGCCTCAAGCTGGAGGACCTGCAGGGCGGCACCTTCACGATCACCAACGGCGGCACCTTCGGCTCGCTGTTCTCCACCCCGATCGTCAATCCGCCGCAGTCGGCCATCCTCGGCATGCACACCATCAAGGAACGTGCCATCGTCGAAAACGGGCAGGTGATCGCCGCGCCGATGATGTACATCGCGCTCAGCTACGACCACCGCATCATCGACGGCAAGGACGCGGTGCTGTTCCTGGTGGACATCAAGAACCAGCTGGAAAATCCGCACAGAATGCTGCTGGGCATGTAATCCGCTTTACCCCCTCTCCCGCGCGCGGGAGAGGGCCGGGGTGAGGGCGCTCTTGTTCGCCACGCCCCACGCACCCCCATCCGGCGCTATACGCGCCCTCATCCGGCGCTTCGCGCCACCTTCTCCCGGGGGGAGAAGGAAACAGCAGGAACAATGCAATGAGCGAACAACAACAATTCGACGTCGTCGTCATCGGTGGCGGCCCGGCCGGCTACCACGCCGCGATCCGCGCCGCGCAACTGGGCCTGAAGACCGCCTGCATCGACGCCGCGCTGGGCAAGGACGGCAAGCCGGCGCTGGGCGGCACCTGCCTGCGGGTGGGCTGCATCCCATCCAAGGCGCTGCTGGATTCCAGCCGCCAGTTCTGGAACATGGGTCATCTCTTCGACCAGCACGGCATCAGCTTCGACAAGCCCAGGATCGACGTCAAGAAAATGGTCGCCCGCAAGGACGCCATCGTGAAGCAGTTCACCGGCGGGATTGCGGCGCTGTTCAAGGCCAACAAGATCACCCCGTTCTACGGCTTCGGTCAGCTGCAGCCGGGCAACGTGGTCAGCGTGAAGCAGCACGACGGCAGCACCGTTGAACTGAAGGGCACGAACGTCATCATCGCCGCCGGCTCCGATTCCATCGAGCTGCCGTTCGCCAAGTTCGGCGAGCACATCGTCGACAACGTGGGCGCGCTGGATTTCGACAAGACGCCCAAGCGCCTCGGCATCATCGGCGCCGGCGTGATCGGACTGGAGCTGGGCAGCGTGTGGAACCGGCTGGGCAGCGAGGTGGTCATCCTCGAAGGCCTGCCGAGCTTCCTGCCAGCCGCCGATGCCGAAGTCGCCAAGCTCGCCGCACGCGAGTTCAAGAAGCAGGGCCTCGATATCCGCCTCGGCTGCAAGGTCGGCGGCACCGAGGTCAAGAAAGATGGCGTGCACGTGGCCTACACCGACGCCAAGGGTGAAGCGCAGGAACTCGTTGTCGACAAGCTCATGGTCTGCGTCGGCCGCCGCGCCGCCAGCAAGGGCTTGCTGGCCGACGGCACTGGTGTGCAACTCAATGAACGCGGTCAGATCGTGGTGGACGAGCACTGCCACACCGGCGTCGATGGCGTGTGGGCGATCGGCGACTGCGTGCGCGGGCCGATGCTGGCACACAAGGGCTTCGAGGAAGGCATCGCCGTTGCCGAACTGATCGCCGGCCTGCCCGGCCACGTCAATTTCGACACCATCCCCTATGTCATCTACACCGAGCCGGAGCTGGCCTGGGTCGGCAAGACCGAAGAGCAGCTCAAGGCCGAAGGCGTGCCCTACAAGGCCGGCAGCTTCCCGTTCGCCGCCGTCGGCCGCGCGGTGGCGATGGCCGAACCGGCCGGCTTCGTCAAGGTGCTGGCGCATGCCGAAACCGACACCATCCTCGGCATGCACCTGATCGGCGCCAACGTCTCCGAGCTGGTCCACGAAGGCGTGCTGGCGATGGAGTTCAAGGGCAGCGCCGACGACCTGGCCCGCATCTGCCACGCGCATCCGTCGCTGTCGGAAGCCGTGCACGACGCCGCGATGGCGGTGCACAAGCGGGCGATCCACAAGGCGAACTAGCTGACAGACGGGAGATCGAAGTCAGCGTGCTCTTCTTCAGTTTCGTCATGACACACAACGCCGGGGAAACCCGGCGTTTGCGTTTCAAGGCATTCATCACAACCCCAGCCGCATCCCCTCGCGGGCCACATGAAATCCCGCCTGCTCGATCGTCTGTGATTCCGGGCTGTCGGCGCGCAGCAGCGGGTTGCTGTGGTTCATGTGGATGAAATACAGCTTGCCGCGCTCACTGGCGGGCAAGTCCGCGAGCAACGTCATCGTGTGGGTCACCAGCGGGTGCGGGATCTCGTCCATGTTGCGGCCCGGCAGTTCGCCCATGCTGTAGAAGGTGGCGTCGACCAAGGCGTAGTCCACTGTCGCCAGCACGTCCTTCAGGCTGCGCCCCCATTTTTCCCAGCCGTCGATGTCGGGGATGAACAGCGCCGATTTGCTCGGTCCACGGATCAGGAAACCCACGGTTTCGGAATACTCGTCGCGGTGCGGCACCCGCAGCGGCGTGACGGTGAGGCCACCGGGCAGCACGGTCGGCTGTCCGTCCTCCAACGGCTGCAAGGCGATGTTGCGCAGGGCCACCAGCTGGCTCCAGGGGCCGTTGTCGGTCAGGAAGACGCGCATCCTCGGCATCGCGTAGACCGGTACGTCCTTCGCCCCCATCACCTCGCGGCCGAACTGCATCAGGCCGGTGTAGTGACCGATATGCGCGTGGGTGAGAAACACCCCGCCGAAGCTGAAGCCGGTGTGCGGTGCTTCCAGTTCCAGCCGATACCACTGCTCCGGGAAATTGGGCGTGGCGTCGAACAGGTAGTCGACCTTGGAAACCGGATCAATCAGCGCCAGCGATGACGTCGGGTGACGCAGGTCCGGGTGTTCCCAACCGGGCATGCAATGCGGCTTGAAGCAGCCGGCCTGCGGGTAGCCGCCGTCCTGACTGGTGCCGAGGATGTAGAGATAGGGCGTCTCCGGGTGCGTTGCAGACGAAGCCTCGGCGGCGATCGCAGGGACCGCACTACCGAGCAGGAGCAAAGCAGCGGCCAACCATGCAGCAGGCGTTTTCGCGGCAATCGGCACGGTTCATCCGGATAATGCAGTTCCGAGCTTCAGGGTACACGTTAATGTCGCTGGAGAGCATGCTTATCCTGGCCGCAAAGCCCTGATTCCGATCATGGTTCGACAGGCTCACCACGAACGGAATCAGGCGCAAAGTGTGGGCGCTTGCGAAGGCTCACCACGAACGGAATCAGGGTGCTCGTCAGGGTGCCCCCATCCAGATTCTCGTCCGTTGAAATGTGGCACGTCTGCGGTGGCACAATGTCGCCATGAAATCCCTGTGCGTTTACTGCGGCTCCAACGCCGGCAGCGACCCCGCCTATGCCAGCCTCGCCAGTACCCTCGGTACGCAACTGGCCGAAAACGGCCTCACCCTCGTGTACGGCGGCGGCAACGTCGGCCTGATGGGCATCGTGGCCGATGCCGCGATGCAGGCCGGCGGCGACGTGATCGGGGTGATTCCCGAGCAGCTGATGCAGTGGGAAGTGGCGCACAAGGGTGTGACGCGGCTGGAAGTGGTCGATTCCATGCACACGCGCAAGGCGCGGATGTTCGAGCTGGCCGATGGTTTCGTCGCCCTGCCCGGTGGCTTCGGCACCCTGGACGAGATGTTCGAAATGCTGACCTGGCGGCAGCTCGGCCTTGGCAACAAGCCCTGCGCCTTCCTCGACGGCAACGGTTTCTGGAATCCGCTGATGGCCATGCTGGACACGATGGTGCGCGAGCGCTTCCTGCACCCGGAGCAGCGCGACGATCTGTGGCAGGGCCATGACATCGGCGCCATGCTCGCGTGGATGCGCGGGTATGTGCCGGCGCGGGCCGACAAGTGGCTGGACGAAAAGCGCCGCAGTCAGCTGAAATCGGAGTCCGCATGAGCCTGCCAACCCGATTCCGCGCCTTCCGCATCCACAGCGACGCCAGCGGCTACCGCAGCGGGATCGAGTCGATTGCGCTGGAGGATCTCAACCCCGGCGAAGTCGTGATCAAGGCCGCGTACTCGTCGGTCAACTACAAGGACGCGCTGGCCGGTACCGGCCAGGGCAAGATCCTGCGCCGGTTCCCGCTGGTGGGCGGGATCGATGTGGCCGGCCATGTGGTCGCCTCCACCGATCCGGCGTTCAAGGAAGGCGATGCGGTGCTGACCACCGGCAGCGGGCTGTCGGAAACCCGCGACGGCGGCTATTCGGAATATGCGCGCCTCGACGCCCGCTGGGTCATTCCCCTGCCCGCTGGCCTGAGCCTGCGCGAGTCCATGCTCCTCGGCACCGCCGGTTTCACCGCCGCGCTCGGGCTGCTGCGGATGGAAGACAACCGGCAGACGCCGGCGCTGGGCCCGCTGGCCGTCACCGGCGCGACTGGTGGGGTCGGCTCGCTGGCCGTCGCCATTTACCGTCAGGCCGGCTATGAGGTCCATGCGATCAGCGGGAAATCGGAACACGCGGACTACCTGAAGACGCTGGGCGCCGCCGAAGTGCTGGGCCGCGAGGCGCTGGCCACCACCCGACCGATGGACAGCGCCCGCTTCGGTGGCGGCCTCGACAACGTCGGCGGGCCAATGCTGGCCGCCCTGCTCGCCCAGACCGCGCCCTACGGCAACGTCGCCAGCTGCGGGCTGGCGGCCTCACCGGAGCTGCATGCGACGGTGATGCCCTTCATCATCCGCGGCGTCTCGCTGTTGGGGGTGGCCTCGGCCGGCACCGCCCGCGACATCCGCGAGGAGGTCTGGCGTCGGCTGGCCGGTGACTGGAAGCCGGCGACGCTCGGGCAGATCCACCTGCGCGAAGTCGGGCTGGATGGCCTGCCCGCGGTGTTTGCCGATATGCTGGAAGGCAAATCGCTGGGCCGTACGCTGGTGCAGCTCGGGAATGTCGCCTGAGTGCTTGCACAGCGAAAACCGATGGCTACAATTTACATGGAATCACGGGGACTCCCATGGCACGCATCCTGATCGTTGACGACTCACCCTCCCAGTTGATGAGCATCCGCCGCATCGTCGAGAAGCTCGGCCACGACGCGCTCACCGCCGAGGACGGCGCCGCCGGCGTGGAAGCCGCCAAGCGCGAGATCCCGGATCTGGTGCTGATGGACGTGGTGATGCCCAACCTCAACGGGTTCCAGGCCACCCGCTCGATCAGCCGCGAGCCCACCACCCGCCACATCCCGGTGATCCTGGTCACCACCAAGGATCAGGACACCGATCGGGTCTGGGGCATGCGCCAGGGCGCCAAGGCCTACATCACCAAGCCCTTCAGCGAAGCGGAGCTGGCGGCGGTCATCGCCCAATACGTCGGCAACGCATGAGCCGCGGGGCGCGCCCATTGCCTTGAATCCGCGCACGCGCTGGCATTGCGGCGCGTGCCGGCCTCATTCGCGCTGCCAATCGCTGCCAAACGCATCGCGCATCGTCGCGTAGGCCTTGCGCTGCGATTCGCTGCGCGCGCGCGGGGCGAGGATTTCCAGCTCGACGATCTGGTCGCCCGCACCGTCACGGCCGTCGGGCAGGCCGCGCCCGCGCAGGCGCAGCTTGCGGCCGGATTCGGAATCGGCCGGCACTTTCAACTGCACCGGCCCGCCCAGCGTCGGCACGCTGACGCTGGCGCCCAGCGCCGCCTCCCAAGGGGCGACCGGCAGGGTGTAGATCACGTTCAGCCCGTCCACTTCGAACTGCGGATCGGCGGCGTACTCGACTTCCAGCAGCAGGTCGCGCCCGCCCTGCCCCTGCCGCGCCAGCCGGATCGCCTGGCCGGGTTTGATGCCCTTGGGGACACGCACGTCGAGGGTGCGGCCATTGATCGTGATGCGCACGTTTTCGCCGGCAAACACGGCACGCAGCGGCACCGCCAGCCGGGCACGGGTATCCTGCGGCGGCGCGCCACCGGGCCGCACCGGGCCGGAGCCACCGCCACGCCCGCGTCCGAACAGGTTTTCGAAGAAATCCGAAAACCCGCCACCGGCGCCGCCACCGGCAAAAATTTCCTCGAAATCGAAATCAGGTTGGCCGCCCGGGCCGCGACCGTTGCCGAACCCGCCGGGCGGCGGGCGCACCTGGTCGCCAGGCCGATAGCCGCCGGCGCGCAGCTGGTCGTAGGCCTTGCGTTTGGCCGGGTCGCGCAGCGCCTCATAGGCTTCGTTGACCGCCTTGAAGCGCTCCTCGGCGCCTTTTTCCTTGCTGACATCGGGATGGTATTTGCGCGCCAGCCGGCGGTAGGCGGTCTTGATTTCCGCCTCGCCGGCGCTGGGTTCAATCCCGAGGATCGCGTAGTAGTCCTTGAATTCCATTGCCTGCCCTGCTGCCTGCCCTGCCCACGCCGCCCGGTCCGGACCGACGCTTGAAAAAAATGGCCCGCGACGTGCGCGGGCCATCAGTTTACGGCAGCCGCCGCGACCGCCGGATCAGCGCACCATCGCGGCTTCGATCACGAAGCGCGCAGGCCGCTGTTGCCGACCTGGATCCGGCGCGGGGTGGTTTCCGGGCGCTTGGGGATGCTGATTTCCAGCACACCGTTGCGGCCTTCGGCGGTGATGCCTTCGGCATCCGCGCTGTCCGGCAGGGCAAAGCGGCGGTGGAACACGCCGTAGCGGCGCTCAACCCGGCTGTAGTGCTCGTCGCTTTCGGCAAACTCGCTCTTGCGCTCGCCCTTGATCGACAAGATGCCCTTGTCCATCAGGATTTCGACCTCGCCCGGATCGACGCCCGGCAGGTCGGCCTGGATCACGAAGCGGGCGGCCTCTTCACGGATGTCGACCCGCGGGGTCCACTGGCTGGTGACCACCGAAGAATCGTCGCCAAGCTCGCCCAGCTGGAAGAAACGATCGAAGAACTGGCGCAGGTCGTCCTGCTGCAAACGCTGTCCGTCGCGCTGCTCAGCGCGCGCGAAACGCGGCCCGTGTGCATGCCTCATCGGGTTCATGGTGCTCTCCTGTCTGCGTGGCCCCACGGCCACCTGCTCCCGATATGGGATCATGCGGGCGGCATGCAAGACGTTGTATTGCCGGCAGCGTGCCCCCATTCAATCCACTTTCAGGTTTCCAGGAGCGCTCCCATGCCCATCCAGCCCGGTGATCGCATCCCGGAAGCGGTCTTGCAGTACATCGACGATGGCGTGCGCAAGATCAACGCCGCCGAATTGTTCGCGCATCGCCGCATGGTGTTGTTCGCCGTGCCCGGCGCCTTCACGCCGACCTGTTCCCAGCGCCACCTGCCGGGTTATGTCGAGCACTTCGATGCCTTCAAGCAACGCGGCATCGAGGTGGCCTGCATGGCAGTCAACGATCCCTTCGTCATGCAGGCCTGGGGGAAGGACCAGCACGTCCCGACCGGACTGCGCCTGCTGGCCGACGGCAACGGTGACTTCACCCGCGCGCTGGGCATGACGTTCGACGCCAGCGGTTATGGCATGGGGATTCGCAGCAAGCGTTTCGCCCTGTATGCCGATGACGGCATCGTGCGCGGGCTGTGGGTCGAAGCACCGGGCGAACTGCGGGTGTCAGCGGCCGACGCTGTGCTCGCCCGACTGTCCGCCTGAGCGCGCCGCCGGCGCACAGGCCTCGCAGGGCTGCGGTTCCAGGATCGCGAAGCGCAGGCTGTCCCAGGCGCCGCTGTCGGCCAGCGCGGTCAATTCATGGCGGCCCGGTTCGGTGAACTCGCGGATGAACGGGCGCCCGCCTTCGCTTTGCGCGAACCAGCGCCCGTCCAGCAGCCACTGCACCTGCCCGGCGGTGCCCAACGCGCGCAGGGTGACGCGCACGCCGGTGCGACCCGGCGCCGGCGCGAGGACGCTGTCGGCATTGATGCCCTGGATGTGCACGGTTTCCAGCGCGGCGCGCCCGTCGTCCACGCAGTCCTGCGCCAGCGGCGGCAGCGTCGACTGCGCGCGCCAGTCGGAAGGGAGCCACGGGCCAAGCAAAGCCGGCCAGCGCGCGATTTCCCGGGCTTGGGCGACGTGCGGCGCGCTGCACTGGGCCGACAGCCGCTGGCCGCTGGCCGCATCCACCTCGAAGCGCTCGATGCCGGTGGTCCAGCGCCGCGCGTCGCGCTCCGGGAAGGTCGGTGGAATGGCGCCGTCCAAGGTCCATGCCTGCAGCCGCTTGCGGCACAGTGCCGGCGGCTGCGCGGCCGCAGCAATCCCCAGCGGCCAGCAGACCTCGACGTCTTCCACCCCGGCCGGCGGCGGCGGCTCGCGCAGATCGCCGGGCCGGCGCGGCAGGCTGTCCACGACCTCGAACAACAGCGGCAGCGCTGTCACGGCGCCGTACTGGCCCGGCAGCGGCGTGCCGTCGGGCCGCCCGACCCACACGCCCACCGTGTAGCGCGGGGTCGCGCCCAGCGCCCAGGCGTCGCGGAAGCCGTAGCTGGTTCCGGTCTTCCACGCCACCTGCGCCCGCCGCCCGCGCGCGAACATGCCTTCGGGTTCGCCGGGGCGGGCGCCGCCGGTGAGGATGTCGCGAACGATCCAGGCCGCGCCAGGCGAGAGGATGCGGCGTTCGAGCTTCGGCGCGTCGGTGGTGTAGCGCACGCGCCCCGCAATTCCGTTGCGCTGGAACGCGGTGAACGCGCCGACCAGATCCTCCAACCTGGTGCCGGTGCCGCCGAGGATCAGGCTCAGGTTGGGCGGCGCGCCCAGCGGAAATTGCAGCGCCACGCCGGCATGTTCCAGCCGCGCGGCGAAGCGCGCTGGGCCGATGCGATCGAGCAGATCGACCGCCGGCACGTTCAGCGACAGCCGCAGCGCTTCGGCGGCGCCCACCGGCCCGCGGAAGCTGGTGTCGAAATTGCTGGGCCGGTAGCCGCCAAACGACTGCGGCGCGTCCACCAGCAGGCTCTCGGAATGGATCAGCCCGTCATCCAGCGCCATGCCGTACAGGAAGGGTTTGAGGGTTGAACCCGGCGAGCGCAGCGCCCGCACCATGTCCACGTCGCCCAGCCGCTGGCGATCGCCGAACGCCACCGAGCCGACGTAGGCGCGCGCTTCCAGAGTGGCGTTGTCCACCACCAGCAGCGCCGCCGAGGTGCGCGGTGGCAGGTTGGAAAAATACGCGCTGACGCGATCTTCCAGGGCACGCTGCAGGCTGGAATCGAGGGTGGTGACGATCCGCTTTGCCTGCGGGAACTGCGCGTGCAGACGCTGCGCCAGCAGGGCCGCGTCCATCGGATTGCGCAACTGCCGCGCCACCACGGTTTCGACCCGCGCATCGGCCACCTGGGACGGCGTCCAGATGTGCAAACTGGCCATCCGCGCCAGCAGCTTGTCGCGTGCCGCCTGCGCCGCTTCCGGATGGCGATCGGGGCGCAGCCGGCTGGGTGATTGCGGCAGCACCGCCAGCAGCGCCGCCTCGGCGTGCGAGAGCTGCCGGGCCGGCTTGCCCAGATAGGCCCAGCTGGCCGCCTCGACGCCCTCGATGGTGCCGCCGAAGGGCGCGCGTTCCAGATAAATGGTCAGGATTTCGCGCTTGGAAAGATGTGCCTCCAGTTGCAGCGCCCGCAGGATCTGGCGCAGCTTCCCGGACGCGCTGCGGGTGCCTGAACCACGCAGCTTCGGATCGACCATGCGCGCCACCTGCATGGTCAGGGTTGAACCACCGGAGACGATCCGCCGGCTGGCCACCAGCTGCACCGCGGCGCGCGCCATCGCCACCGGGTTGATGCCGGGATGACGCCAGAACCAGCGATCCTCGTAGCCGAGCAGGGCCTCCAGGTAGAGCGGCGAAACCTGCTCCGGCGTGGCCGGATAGCGCCACACGCCGTTGGCATCGGCAAAGGCGCGCAGTGGGGTGCCGTTGCGTGCCACCACCACCGTCGACAGATCGCGCTTGCCGGGCAGCGGCAGCGGGAAGGCCAGGTCCAGCACCAGCAGCAAGGCCAGCGCGGCGGCCGCGGCCCAGCGCAGCCAGGGCAGCAGCGCCCGCCAGCGGCGCCGTTGCGGCACGGTGGCGGATGCGGCCGCGGCGTCCCTCGACTCCGGCGTCATTCGTCTCCGCACGCCGCCGCGGCAGCGGGCGTCGGCGCGCCCCGCTGCCTCCCAATCGCAGGACGCGCCCGCGCGATTGCCGCCGGTCGCCTCACGGCTCCACCACCGTCAATGTCGACGGCACCGCACGGCCGACGCCACGCAGCTGCGGCCGGTACATGTCCTCGATCATCGGCGGCGGCACCGTGTAGGTCCCCGGCGTGACCGCGCGCACGAGGTAGTAGACGCGGGCAACTGAACCCGCACTCAGGCGCAGCGCCGCGACGTAGCGATCGTCGCGGAACTCTTCATGGCGGATATCGGACTCGCTCATGCGGTCGTCCATGCTGATCCCGTCGATCACCACATCGGCCCACTGCGCGCTGTCGCCGAGGTTCATGTTCTCGATCTCCAGCCCGGCCGGCAGCAGGTCGGTGAGCAGCGCGTCATTCATGCGCTGGTCGGCGGTGATCGACACCCGCACGATCAAGCTCTCGCCTTCCTTGAGCGGACGCGGGGTCCACGGCTTGCCGTCGGTGGTGAACAGCGCGCGCTCGATCTTGATCACGCTGGCGTCGGGCGCAGGCGCGCTGCGCGGCACGCCGGCCACGTCCAGGCTGGCGAAGAACGGCGGCTGCCCCTGCGGCAGGAAGCGCAGGCCGCTGGACAGGGCGGCGTAGTCGAAATCGCGGGCGAAGCTGCGTGCCGCCGCGATTGTTTCGGTGCTGCCACCGTGGGTGAGCGTACCCGACACCTCGCGGGTCTGGGCCGCCAGCAACGCCTTGCCCAGCCGCGCCAGCGCGATCTGCTCCTGCGTGCTCAGCCAGAACCACGGCGCCTGGCGGCGCGCATCCAGCTCGCGACCAAGGTCGATGACGCGGGCGTCATAGGCGGCCTTCGGATAGCCGCGCTCGTGGGTGAGCGCAATCATCAGCGCCAGGTCCCGCAGCGGGCTGCCGTAGTCGCCCAGCCAGCCGACCCGGTCCCCCTTGAACGCGAAGCCCGCCGCAATCGCCTTGTCTCCGCGCCCGCGATCGCCCTGCAGCGCCAGCGCCAGCCCCAGGTGCACCAGCGGCAGCCCCTTGAGCGCCTTGCTGCGGTCGTTGTCATAGAGCGCGCGCAGCGTGCCCAGCGGCGCCCGGTTGACCCGCGCCAGCACGTAGCCGGCATAGGCCTTGTAGGCGAACTTGAGGTACTCGCGCTGGTCACGGCCGTAGAACTCGACGCCGTTGGTCAGCAGGTCTTCGCTCAGCCGTTGCAGCGCCTTTTGCAGCACTGCATCGGGAATGGCGAAGCCGGCTTCACGCGCATCCAGCAGGAATTCGACGATGTAGGGCGTGAGCATCGGGTCGACGCTGTCGCTGTCGTTGCCACCCCACATCGAGAAATGCCCGCTCGACACCTGCATCGCCGACAGCCGGCCAAACGCGCCGTCCATGCGCGCCCGCCGCTGCGCCGCATCGAGGCCGGACACGCCGAACCCGCGCGCGGTGGCGGCATCGAGCTCAAGTGCCGCATAGCCCTTGCTGGTGGTCTGCTCGGCACAGCCGTAGGGATAGTCCAGCGCGCCCTTGAGCGCGGCACCGAACGGGATCGGCGGCAGCGCGCTGACCTGCATCCGCGCCCGCACCGAGCCCGGCAGCAGCCCCTCGGCGATGCCCGCATCCAGCGTCACCGGCGCGCCGGCAGCCAGTGCCAGCGTGCGCGAGCGCAGCACCGACGGCCAGGCCGGCCGCACCGGCAGGTCGTAGCGGCGATCGACCTTGAAGCCATTGCCCTCGACCCGGACCCGCACCTGGGCGGTGCCGAAGCCTTCCTGCGCGGCCAGCGGGAAGCTCAGCGTGGTCTTGGCCTGCGGCTGCAGGGTGGCGGATCGGCTGCCGTTGTCGATCCGGGCCGGGCCGATGCCTTCGACCTGGACATTGAAGCTGCCCGGTTTGCCGGTGTAGTTGCTCACGTCCAGGGTGACGGTGCCACGGTCGCCCGGCGCCATCACCCGCGGCATGCTGGCCTCGGCCACGATCGGCGCGCGCACCAGCACTTCGCTGTCACGATTGCCGTACTGGTGGTCCGAATACACCAAGGCCGAGACCCGCAGGGTGCCGTTGAAGTCCGGCGTGTGCAGGGTCACCCGCGCCACGCCCCTGGCATCGAGCTGTACCGGCCCCGAGAACAGGTCCACGGTCTGCACCCGCGAGGTCGGCCGCCGCGCCTGCGGCAGGGCGGCCAGCGCCATGTCGCCGCCGAAGCGGATCCGCGCCGTCCCGCCCTCGAAACTTTCGATCACCCGGCTGTAGATGTCATAGGCGTCCACCCCGAGGCGGCGCTGGGCGAAGAAATGCGCGTTGGCATCCGGCACCGGGTAGCGGGTGATGTTGAGGATGCCGACATCCACCGCCGACAGCGTCGCCCAGGCCCGCTTGCCGGCCAGCTGCGGGGCGGCAATGGTCACCTGCAGCGGCTCGTCCGGGCGCATCTGCGGGCGGGTGGTGAGGGCGACGTTGACCCGCCGGTCGATGCGGTCCATCGGCACGAACACCTCGCCCACCGCGCGGCTGGGGGTGATCTTGCTGGCCGCGCTGCCGCCGCGGAACACCAGCGCGGTGATGTAGACATCGTGCCGCTCCCAGTCCTGCGTCACCGGGATTTCGACCACAGTACCGGCCTTCACCTGCAGCGAACGCACGAACAACATCCGGTCGGTTTCCACCATCACCAGCCCCTGGCCGGGGTGCGGCGGGGTCAGGGTCACCTTGAGGGTCTCGCCGGCGCGGTAGGCGGTGCGGTCGAGCGAGAGCTTGACCTTGTCCGGGCGCGCATCGAGGCCGCGGTTGTCGTCGTCCCAGCCCCAGCCGGCCTGGAACGGATAGCGCATCGTCAGCCGGGTTTCGGGGTCGTAGACATCGACCCGATAATCGCCCCACTCGACCGGGAAGTCGAAACGGGTGGCGGTCGCACCGGCATCGAGGGTGCGGGTTTCGACATTCTCGAAGCGGCGGGTGAAATCGTAATTCCAGCCTTCGTCGCCGTGGGTCCAGTGGTAATCGCGGTGCTCGCGCACCAGGGTGACCTTCAGCCCCTTGACCGGCATCGGCTGGCCGTTGCTGGCGTAGCGCATCAGTTCGAAGCCGGCGCGGGTGTTGGCGCCGGAGCCATCGGCATCGTCGAACAGCGGGCGCACGCCGACCAGCGCGTTGGCCGGCCACAGGGTGCGGGTGAGGCTGCGGTTGACGCTGCGGCCACCGGTTTCGAACAGGCTGCCGGCGATCACCACCTTGACGGGGGTATTGCCCTTCACCTCTTCCGGCAGGGCGATGTCTTCGCGCAGCTCGCCGCGCGCATCGAGCTTGGCGTCGATGGCATCGCTGGCTTCCTTCGGCAGCGCCACGGTGGGATCGCCGAAGAACCAGCCCTTGAGGGAGGCCAGCGGGTGCTGGTCAACCGCCACCACCATCTTGGCGGTGAAGCGGTTGCCGTCGGCCGGCGCGCCGTACAGGTAAGCGCCCTTGGCCACCAGCTTCAGCGGTTGGCCAGGACGCAGCAGTGCGCCGGCGGCGTCCAGATCGAGCTTCATGCGCTCGGGCAGGAATTCCTCGATCCGCAGCGGCATGCCCTGCACCGCCTCCTTGCTGGCCGGATCGGTGCGGAACTCGACCTGCCAGCGCCCGGTCGGCGCTTCGGCCGGGATCGCCCGCTCGAAGCGGAAATAGCCGCCGGCCTGCGGCTCGATCCGCGATTCGACGAAGGTCTTGCCATCGGGCTGCTTGAGCCGCACGAACAGCGGCTGCGGCTTGCCGCCCTTGGCCGCCACGGGTTTGCCATCGAAGTCGCGCAGCAATGCGGAAATCCGCACGGTCTCGCCGGGGCGATAAAGATCGCGCCCGGACCAGGCAAACACGTCGAACCAGGCCTGCGTGGGCCCGGTGACAGCAAATTCGGACAAGTCCAGCGCCGGCTGGTTGAAGCCCAGGATCGACATGTCCTTGCCGCGTCTCGCCACGATCACGTGGCCGGCGTCCAGGGTGTAGTTCAGCAGCGCGTTGCCGTTGCTGTCGGTGCTGCTCTTGAAGATGGGCTCGCCCTGGGCGTTGAGGATCTTCAGCTCAACCCCGCCGAGGCCCGAGCCGTCGTTGAGCGAGGCGGTGTGCACGAACAGCTTGTCCTTGTAGGCGCGCACGTGCAGGCCGATGTCGCTGACCGAGAAGAAGGCGATGTCGTAGTCATCGCGGAAGCTGCCGGTCTTCTTCATCACCGCGAAGTACAGGCCGGGTTGCTGCAATTCCTGGATGTCCTGCACCGGCAGATAGGTCAGCGAGCGCTCGTTCGGCTTGCCGCCAAGCACGAAGCGGTTGACGTACACCGGGTCGGCCATCCGGGTGATCGGGGGACGGCTGTCCTCTTCGTCGGCGTCGTACCAGGACGGATCCAGCCGCCAGCTGTCGGCCTTGCCGCCGCGCCGGTAGTTGGCGAGGAACTGCGGTAGCGCGGACTCGCGCACGCGCAGGAACTCGACATCGACCTCATCGACGTTGACCGATACCACCGGCAGCCCGCGCGACTCCCGCGCCGGCAGCACGCTGCCCTGCGAGGCGAAACCCACCGCCGGGTCGAGCTTGCCGGTGTAGACCTTCAGCTCCTGGTCGCTGCCGAGGGTGGAGCCGTCCGCCGCAGCCAGGCGGCCCGCGATCTTCAGCGTGTAGGTCTTGTTCGCCTCGGCGTAGGGGAAGCGCAGGCGCTTGCCGTCGTCGCTGAGCACCCAGCTGCTGTCGCCTTCACCGCCCTTGGCGTCGATCACCAGCAGCTTGTCGAAGTCCTGGGTGCCGACCAGCGGGCGGGAGAACTCCACCGTCACCGCCAGCCCGTCGGGGCGTTGTTCGGGATAGGCGCGCACGATGCCGAAGCCGCGAATGGCATCGCGCTGGGCCTGGATCGCTTCGCCGCCGGCCACCGGCAACTGGCCGCTGGCATTGCGCTTGCAGCCGGGCGCGCCGACCGCCAGCGCCACTGCCGCCAGAAGAATCGCAACGGCGCGCAGCGCCCCGGTCCGTACCCGATCCATCGCCGCCCCGTCCTGTTGTGGCCATCACGAGTATAAGACGCGAAAAGCCGTCACAAGCGGACGCTGGCGGCAGGGTTCCGTCCAGCCGGAATTCAGCAACGCGAAACGCACCCCGCAAGGTGGCCGGCAAGACCGGCACGGCCACCGGGACGCCGGCTCAATCCGCCGGCGTCGCCTCACCCGCATCGGACCCGTTCGCCCGGGTGTCGCTGCCGGCGTCCTCGCCGTTGCCCTCGTCCAGCGAGGCGTCGAGGCGCTCGATCGCCTGCAGCTTCTCGCCTTCGCCCAGTCGCATCAGGGTGACGCCCTGGGTGTTGCGGCCCACCTGCGAGATGTCCGCCGCCGGTGTGCGCACCAGGGTGCCGCCGTCGGAAATCAGCAGCACGTCGTGGTGCTCGGACAGCTGGATGGCGCCGACCAGCGCGCCGTTGCGGCCATTGGTCTTCATCGCAATCACGCCCTGGGTGCCGCGGCCCTTCTTCGGGAACTCGTCGAGCACGGTGCGCTTGCCGTAGCCGTTTTCGCTGGCGGTGAGGATGTCACCGTCGCCGTGCAGGACCACCAGACTGACCACCTGCTCGCCCTTGGCCAGCTTCATGCCGCGCACGCCGGTGGCGGTGCGTCCCATCGGGCGGACGGTCTCGCCGGCGAACCGGGCCGCCTTGCCGTTGCTGGCGAACAGCATGATGTCGCGGGTGCCGTCGGAGAGGTCGGCGTTGACCAGCGCATCACCCTCGGCGAGGTTGATCGCGATCTTGCCGCGCTGCAGCTGGTAGGCGTATTCGGTCAGCGGGGTCTTCTTCACCGTGCCGTTTTTGGTGGCGAAGAACACGAACTTGCCTTCCTCGTATTCGCGCACCGGCTGCACCGCTTGGACCTTCTCGCCCGCTTCCAGCGGGATCCAGTTGATGATCGGGCGACCGAGCGCGTTCGGGCCGGCGTCGGGAATCTGGTGCACCGGCAGCCAGAACACCCGGCCATTGCTGGTGAAGGTCAGCAGGGTGTCGTGGGTATTGACCAGCCAGAGCTGCTCGATGAAATCCTCGTCACGGGTCGTGGCGGCGTTGCGACCGCGGCCGCCACGACGCTGCGAGCGGTAGCTGGTGGCCGGCTGGCGCTTGACGTAGCCGGCGTGCGAAAGCGTGACCACCACGTCCTCCGGGGCGATCAGATCGAGGATGTCGAGGTCTTCCTCGGATTGACGGATCTCGCTGCGACGCGGATCGCCGAACTCGGCCTTGAGGGTGCGCAACTCGGTGCGGATCACATCCAGCAGCACGCTGGCATCCTCGAGGATCCGGATCAGCCCGGCGATGACGTCGAGCAGCTGGCGGTATTCGTCAGTGAGTTTGTCCTGCTCCAGCCCGGTCAGGCGGTGCAGGCGCATCTCGAGGATCTGCTGGGCCTGAATGTCGGTGAGCTGGTAACCGTCAGACAGCAGGCCGACACCGGCCGGCAGGTCTTCCGGACGGCTGGCCGCGGCGCCCGCCGCCGCCAGCAGCGCGCCGACCAGACCCGGTGCCCAGCGCCGCGCCAGCATGCGTTCCTTGGCGACCTGCGGGTTTTCCGACGTCTTGATCAGCTCGATCATCGCGTCGATGTTGGCCAGCGCCACGGTCAGGCCTTCGAGCACGTGGGCGCGCGCGCGCGCCTTGCGAAGTTCGAAGATGGTGCGGCGGGTGACCACCTCGCGACGGTGGCGCACGAAGGCTTCGAGGATCTGCTTCAGATTGAGCAGCTTCGGCCGCCCATCGACCAGCGCCACCATGTTGATGCCGAACACCGATTCCATCGGCGTCAGCGAATACAGGTTGTTGAGCACCACCTCGGCCGAGAAGCCGCGCTTGATCTCGATGTAGATCCGCATGCCGTCCTTGTCGGACTCGTCGCGGCGCTCGCTGATCCCCTCGATCTTCTTGTCCTTGACCAGCTCGGCGATCTTCTCGATCAGCCGCGCCTTGTTCACCTGGTAGGGAATCTCGGTGACGATGATGGCTTCGCGTCCGCTGTCGCTGACCTCGATCTCGGTCTTGGCGCGGATCCGCACCCGGCCGCGGCCGGTGCGGTAGGCCAGCTGGATGCCGGCGGTGCCGTTGATGATGCCGCCGGTCGGGAAGTCCGGGCCGGGAACGTGCTCCATCAGGCTGTCGATATCGATCTGCGGATCGTCGATCAACGCCAGCAGCGCGTCCACCACTTCGCCGAGGTTGTGCGGCGGGATGTTGGTGGCCATGCCCACCGCAATGCCGGCCGAGCCGTTGACCAGCAGGTTCGGCACCCGGGTCGGCATGACCGTGGGTTCGAGCTCCTTCTCGTCGTAATTGGGCTGGAAGTCGACGGTTTCCTTGTCGATGTCGGCCATCAGCTCGTGGCTGATCCTGGCCATGCGCGCTTCGGTGTAGCGCATCGCCGCGGCGGAATCGCCGTCGACCGAACCGAAGTTGCCCTGCCCGTCCACCAGCATGTAGCGCAGCGAGAACGGCTGCGCCATGCGCACCAGGGTGTCGTAGACCGCGCTGTCGCCGTGCGGGTGGTATTTGCCGATGACATCACCGACGATGCGCGCGGATTTGTAATACGGCTTGTTGCTGTGCGCGCCCAGCTCGTTCATCGCGTACAGCACGCGGCGGTGGACCGGCTTGAGGCCGTCGCGAACGTCGGGAAGCGCGCGCCCCACGATCACGCTCATGGCGTAATCGAGGTAGCTTCGCCGCATCTCGTCTTCGAGCTTGACCGGGATGATTTCCTGCGCGAGATCGCCCATCGTGCGTCCGTATTCCTGTCGCTGGCCCACGCCCCGGCCCGGACGGCGAAAAGGCCGTCCGCAGGCGGTTTACGCGGGGATTCCTGGAGCCGTGAATTGTAGCATTTCCACGGCTTTTCCGCAGCATTGCAAGCGCTGGGAACGGCGCGTTTCCCGGCTTCGGTTCAGCCGTCCGCAAGCGCCCGCATGCGCGCCGCGTCGGGGCGTGCAAGCACGCCATTTTCGGTGACGATGGCGTCAATCAATCCGTGCGGCGTGACATCGAACACCGGGTTCCAGGCGCGCACGCCGGCGGCCACCGTGCGTTCGCCGCGTGCACTGAGCAGTTCGGCCGGATCGCGTTCCTCGATCTCGATCAAAGCGCCCTCCGCGGTGGCCATGTCGACCGTGGACGCAGGCGCCACGACCATGAACTTCACCCCGCAGTGGCGGGCGACGATGGCGAGCTGGCAGGTGCCGATCTTGTTGGCGACATCACCGTTGGCACAGATGCGGTCTGCGCCCACGACCACCCACTGCACCTGCCCGGTCTGCATCAGGTGGGCCGCCGCCGAGTCGGCAATCAAGGTGGCGTCGATGCCGTCCTGCTGCAGCTCCCACACGGTCAGGCGGGCGCCCTGATTCCAGGGCCGGGTTTCGGTGGCGAACACGCGCCGGATGCGTCCTTCGGCAACGCCGGCGCGGATCACGCCCAGCGCCGTGCCAAACCCGGAGGTGGCCAGCGAGCCGGTGTTGCAATGGGTCAGCACGCCGCTGCCGGGCGCGATCAGGCCGGCGCCCAGATGCCCCATCGCCCGGTTGGCCGCCAGATCCTCGGTTTCGATCGCACGCGCCTCGCGCTCCAGCACCTGCTGCCAGTCTGCACCGGCAGCAACCAGCACCCCGCGCATCCGATGCAGGGCCCAAGCCAGATTCACGGCGGTCGGCCGGGCCGCGTTGAGCCTTTCCAGCGCCGGCTCCAGCGCTTGCGCGGCCTCCGCACCGGATTCGGCCTGCACATCGCGCGTCGCCAGCACCGCGCCCCAGGCGGCGGCGATGCCAATGGCCGGCGCCCCGCGCACGATCAGGTCGCGGATGGCTACGGCCACCGCATCGCTGCTGCGGCAGGCCACGGTGGTGACCACGAACGGCAGGGCGCGCTGGTCGAGCAGTTCCAGCGCCTCGCTGGTCCAACGCAGCGGACGGACGTGGTCGTAGCGGTCGTAGTCGAGGGTGTTCACGGCGTGATTTTACCTGCTGCACACGAAACAGCCGGCGCCAGGACGCCGGCTGTCAACGTCGATTTGCAAACGCGGATCAGTAGCTGCGGAACTCCGCGCGGCAGCCCTGCGACACCCACACGCCGATCCGGCCATAGCCCCAGCTGCGGCCCTGGATGCAGGGCGCGTTCGACAATTGGCGAATCAGCTGGACGCCGGCGCGAACGTTGGCCGCACATTCCTGGGTCCGGCCATTGATCGACTCGCAGCGGAACTCGCGGCCACCATAGCCGCTGTTGCCCCAGCCGCCGCCGGTATAGCGGTTGGCGAACTCGCCGCGGCAGCCGTTGTTGACCCACACCGAATCCCGGTCCGCGCCCCAAGTACGGCCCTCGACGCAGGGCGAGTTGGAAATCTGCCGCACCAGCTCCGGCCTGCCGCGGCCGGGCACCGCGCAGCGGTTGTAGCGGCCATCGTGCGATTCGCAGCGCACGACACCGCCATAGCCGCCGTAGTCGCCATAGCCACGGCGGCCTGAAATCCTGAAATCGGCGCGGCAGCCTTGGGCCACCCAGATGCTGTCATTCCTCTGGCCCCAGCTGCGGCCTTCGATGCACGGCGAATTGGACACCTGCCTGAGCAGTTCTGCGCGCCCACCGCCGGTGTAGCACTGGTTGCTGCGACCGTCGATGGATTCGCAGCGGATGACGTTGTCATAACCGTTGCCATAGCCGTAGTTCTGGGCAGAGGCGGGAGCGGAAGCAAGGACACCCGCCAGCAGCAGAGCAATGGGGGCGACAGCGGCAAGAATCGGTCTGGACATGGCTGGCTCCTGGGATCTTCGGGACTGACGGGCGGGATCGACACTGATTGAAAACGCTTCGATGTCCGCAATCCGGACACGCGGCAGGTCACACGGTCGCTGGCACAACGGGCGGACAGCGGCCGATGCCCGTTTTGCCATCGCACAGGCTGAAATGCAAATCACCGCGCTGCTTCATTCAGGCTCTGGCAAAGTCGAAAGCCAGCACCGCGTCGATGCGCGGGTTGCCCCGCAGCACCATCAGCAGCCGGTCAACGCCCAGCGCCACGCCGGCGCAATCCGGCAGGGCCGGAAGCGCCGCCAGCAAGGCTTCGTCGATGGGCGGAAGCGCGGCGCCGCGCACGCGGCGTCGGTGCAGGTCGTTTTCAAACCGTTCACGCTGCTCTGTTGCATCGCCCAGTTCGTGATAGCCGTTGGCCAACTCGATCGGGCCCAGATACAGCTCGAAGCGTTCGGCCAGCGGCGGATCGCCGGGCCGGATCCGCGCCAGCGCCGCCTGCGTGGCCGGCCAGTCGTGGACCGCGATCAGCGCGTCGGCCGGAAACGTCGGCTGGATGCGGTGGGTCAGCAGCAGATCCAGCCAATCGTCGCGGCTCAGGCCTTCGGAGTTCACTTGCACGTCCCCAAGCGTCTCCTGCAAGTGCGATCCATCGGCCTCGAACGGATCCAGCCCGAGGGTTTCGAGATACAGCGCGCGATAACCGACCACGCGCAGCGTCGCACGACGACCGACCAGCGCCAGCGCCGCGTTGACGAACTCGGCAGTCTCCCCGATCAAACGCCGGTGATCCCAACCGACGCGGTACCACTCGAGCAGGGTGAATTCGGGGTTGTGCCGCCCGCCGGCCTCGCCGTTGCGGAACACCCGGCCCAGCTCGTAGCAGTCGCCCACGCCTGCGGCCAGCAGGCGCTTGAGCGAGTATTCGGGCGAGGTGCGCAGCCAGCGCCGGCGCGCGCCCGCGTCGACATGTCCGGAGAATTCGGTATGGAAACTGTCGATGTTCGGCTCGGTGTTGCCGGCCGCGGACAGGATCGGGGTTTCGACTTCGAGCACCTGGCGCTGCTGGAAAAATTCGCGCGCCATGCGGTTGAACGCGGCGCGCAGGCGCAGCGCGGCAACGTCGGCGGTAGGCTGCCAGTCAGGCATGATCGGAAAGGAAGGCCAGCAGCCGGGCCTCGTCCCAGACTTCGATGCCCAGCTCCCGCGCCTTGTCCAACTTGGAGCCGGCATCGCTGCCGGCGATCACCAGCGCGGTTTTTTTCGACACGCTGCCGGCCACCTTCGCGCCCAGGGCTTCCAGACGCGCTTTCGCCTCGTCGCGGGTCAGCGCCGCCAGCGCGCCGGTCAGCACCACGGTCTTGCCCGCCAGCGGGCCGGCCTGGGCGCGCTGCGGCGCACCCTCGGGCCAATGCACGCCGGCCTCGCGCAGCGCGGCGATCGCGGCGCGGTTGTGCGGCTCGGCGAAGAAATGCGCAATTCGCGTCGCCACCACCGGGCCGACGTCGGGCACCTGCTGCAAGGCGGCTTCATCGGCGTCCAGCAGCGGCTGCAGCGCCCCGAAATGGCGCGCCAGCGCCTTGGCCGTGGCCTCGCCCACTTCGCGGATGCCGAGCGCGAACAGCAGGCGTTCCAGCGTCGTACTGCGACTGGCGGCGATCGCCGCGACCAGATTTTCTGCCCACTTGGTCGCGATCTTGCCGGCCTTCACGGTCTCTGGAACCTCGCCGGCGACTTCGTCTGCGCGCTGTTTCATGGCGACGAAATCCTCGACCGTCAGGCGGTAGAGATCGGCGATGCCGTGCACGTAGCCATACTCGACCAATGCATCGACGAAACGCTCACCCAGCCCGTCGATGTCCATTGCCCGGCGCGAGCCGAAGTGGAGCAGCGACTGCTTGCGCTGGGCCGGGCAGACCAGCCCGCCGGTGCAGCGGGCGATGACTTCGCCATCGATGTGCTCGATTGCCGAATCGCACTCCGGGCAGTGCGTGGGCATGCGCCAGGGATGATGCCGCGGGCGTCCATGGGCGTCGTGCGGGCGCAGTTCGAGATTGACGCGCACCACCTCGGGGATCACGTCACCGGCGCGGCGGATGATGACGGTATCGCCGGGGCGCACGTCCAGCCGCGCCACCTGGTCGGCGTTGTGCAAGGTGGCGCGGCTGACCGTCACCCCGCCCACCTGCACCGGCGCCATCTGCACCCAGGGCGTGACGGCGCCGGTGCGGCCGACGCTGACCTCGATCGATTCCACCGTGGTCGCCACTTCCTGGGCCGGGAACTTGTGCGCGATCGCCCAGCGCGGCGCGCGGGCGACGAAACCCATCACCCGCTGCTGGTCGTAGCGATCGAGCTTGTAGACCACCCCGTCGATGTCGAACGGCAAGCGCTCACGCTGCGCGCCGATGCGCGCGAAGTAGTCCAGCAGTCCGCTCGCCCCGCGTGCGGTCTCCACTCGATTGCTGACCGGGAAGCCCAGGGTGCGGAGCCATTGCAGGGTTTGCGAATGGGTCGGCGGCAGCGTGACCTCGGGGCTGACCTCGCCCAGCGCATAGGCATAGAACGCCAGCGGACGTCGCGCGGTGACGGCAGGGTCAAGCTGGCGCAACGAACCGGCAGCCCCGTTGCGCGGATTGGCCAGCGGCTTTTCGTCGTGGGCGAGCGCATGGGCGTTGTATTTCTCGAACCCGGCCAGCGGCATGTATACCTCGCCACGCACTTCCAGCACCGCCGGCGGGTTCTCGCCGCGCAGCCGCAGCGGAATGGCCTTGATCGTGCGCAGGTTGGCCGTCACGTTCTCGCCGGTGGCCCCGTCGCCGCGGGTGGCGCCAAGCACGAAGCGGCCGTGCTCGTAGCGCAGGCTGATGGCCAGACCGTCGAATTTGGGTTCGGTCGAAAAAACCGGTTCCGCCGGGCCCGGCTCGGCCGTCCCGAGTTCCTTGACGATGCGGGCGACGAAGTCCTCGACTTCCGCCGCGCTGAAGGCATTGCCCAGCGACAGCATCGGGATCGCGTGTTCGACCGGCTCGAAGCGTCCGGACGGCGGTGCGCCGACGCGGCGGGTCGGGGAATCCGGATCGGCCAGTTCAGGGTGCGCGGCCTCCAGCGCTTCCAGTTCGCGCAGCAGGGCGTCGTATTCGGAATCCGGGATCGTCGGGTCGTCGAGCACGTGGTAGCGATGACTGGCCTCGCGCAGCTGCTGACGCAGCGCGGCAACGCGGGCAGCGTCGGCATTTTCGTTCATCGTGCTGCGGCAACCCACTGCATTGCGCCACTCACCACCGCGCCGGTTTGCCCAGCGGCGGCACGATGTGCTGGCGGTCGTAGCCGCGCAGTTCTTCACGGATGTGCTGCACGCGCTGGCGGCCCAGCGCGTTGCGCTCCTGGTCGAGCACCACGCCATCCAGCAGGTCGGCCATGCGCTGCGCCGCCGGCTCCATGGTTTCCCAGGCATCCAGCGCCGGCAGCGGAGCCGGCAGGGTCAGGAAGAAGGCCAGGGCCGGGGTTTCCAGTTCGGCGATCTTGGTCATGTCGAAGCTGCCGGGCTTGATGATGTTGGCCACGCTGAAGATCGGCCCCGCGTCCGGACGGCCGTCCACCAGGCGGTGGTAGACGCCCATGTAGCCGTAGGTCAGGCCGGCCTTTTCCGCCGCCACCACGATGTCGGGGCCGTGCAGCAGGTTGCCGGCCTTGGCCGCGACGTAGAGCGCGACAATCTTGTCGTACTCCTCGTTTGGCCGCCGGCCTGGCTCCGCCGCCGGCGGGGCTTCCGGGAGCGGCAGCTCGCCCTGCGCCGCCGGCGCCTTGCCCCAGCTGTCGGCCAGCTGTTCGCCCAGCGACGGTTCCTGGCGCCCCTCGCCACCCGGCCCGCCGCGCGCACCGCGCAGGTCACGCGCGCCCTTCTGGCTGCGGCCGAAAAAGATGATCGCGCCCAACAGCAGCGCCATCGCCACCGCGATGCCGATGCGCAGCAGGGTCAGGTCCGACATTGCTCCATCTCCTCAGTTGGGTCGCAGGATCGAACGATGCGTCATCATCTCAAACAGCGCCGGCCAGACGCGCGGCTTCGGCCAGGTCCACCGAGACCAGCCGCGAGACGCCCGGCTCGCGCATCGTCACACCCGAAAGCTGCTGGGCAGCCTCCATGGTGGCCTTGTTGTGGGTGACAAACAGGAACTGTACCGCTTCACTCATCTCGGTGACCATCGCCGTGAAGCGGCCGACGTTGGCCTCATCCAGTGGCGCATCGACTTCATCGAGCAGGCAGAACGGCGCCGGGTTGAGGCGGAAGATCGAAAACACCAGCGCCACCGCGGTCATCGCCTTCTCGCCGCCCGACAACAGCGAGATGTTGGACACGCGCTTGCCGGGCGGCCGCGCCATGATCGTCACGCCGGTATCCAGCAGGTCCTCGCCGGTCATTTCCAGATAGGCATGGCCGCCGCCGAACAGGCGCGGGTAGAGCTCCTGGATCCCGAGGTTGACGCGATCGAAGGTGTCCTTGAAGCGGCTGCGGGTTTCGCGGTCGATCTTGCGGATCGCTTCTTCCAGCGTGCCCAGCGCGGAGGTCAGGTCCTCGTTCTGCGCGTCCAGGTATTCCTTGCGTTTGGCCGCCTCGGCGCGTTCGGCGATTGCCGCGAGGTTGACCGGCTCCAGTCGGCGCAGCTTGCCGTCGAGTTCCTGCACCGCCTGCTCCCAACCGGCCGCATCGGCTTCTTCCGGCAGTTGTTCCAGCAGCGCATCGACGGCAAAACCGCCGGCCAGGATGGCCTCGCTGAACTGTGTCGCCTTCAGCTCCAGCGCCTGCTGTTGCAGCCGGCGCTGGCCGATCGCCTCGCGCTGCTCCAGCGCCTGGGCGTCGCACTGCTGGCGCTGCTGTTCCT
Organism: Thermomonas sp.; assembly: GCF_023953935.1. Classification (GTDB taxonomy): domain Bacteria; phylum Pseudomonadota; class Gammaproteobacteria; order Xanthomonadales; family Xanthomonadaceae; genus Thermomonas. Next base: position 55,897 of record NZ_JAMLIW010000001.1, read on the forward strand.
GCGCGCGCAGTTCGATGTCCACTTCCTCCAGCGCAGCGCGCGCCTGCGCCAACACCTGGTCGGCCTGCACCCGGGCGTTCAACGCCGCCTGGCGCTGGGCCTCCAGGGTATCGGCCTGGGCACCGCCGTCGGCCAGCTGGCTGGCCAGATCCTCCAGCCGCGTCCCCAGCTGGCCGCGCTGGCCGTCCATGCGCTGCAAGGCCTGCGCCAGCGCCTGCATCTGGGCGCGCTGGGTTTCCAGGCTGAGCGACAGCGCGTAGGCGGCCTCGCGCGACTGGCGGGCGGCTTCGCGGGCGGCTTCGCGTTCGGCGGCCACGTCATCGCGCTCCGCTTCCAACGCCACCCGCGTCGATTCGAGCTCGCCCATGCGGGCCACCGCGCCTTCCAGCCGCTCGCGGGCCTGCGCGACCGCCGCCCGCTGTTCCTGCAACCCGGCCTCGAGCTGCGTCAGCTCGGCGTCGATGCGCTCGATCCGGCTGCGCGCACCGTCGAGTCGCCCTTGGGCGCTTTGCAACCGGCCGGAAGTTTCCGACAGGTCCCGATGCGCAAGATAGAGCTGGCGCTGGGCGTCTTCGCGCTGCTGCTCGGCCGCGCGCAGCGCGTCGCGCTGGCGAGTCAGTTCGGCGTCCAGCTCGGCTTCACGGCGTGCATCGGCCGCGATCGCTTCGCGCAGCGCGTGGATGTCCTTTTCACGCAACAGCACGCCCTGCCGCGAGGCATCCGCGCGCGCCACCTGCGCCCAGCCGGCGCCAAGCTGCTCGCCGCCACGGGTCATCACGCTTTCGTTCGCCGGAATCCGCGCCAGCAGCGCCTGCGCCTGGGCAAGGTCATCGGCCGCGTGGACCTTGGCCAGCCGCTGCCGGATCACCTCCGGGCCGCGCACCCGCGCCGCCAGCGAGGTGTCGGGGTAATCCTGCCCGGCCGCGGCGGCATTGCCTCCGTCGGCCACCAGCGCCACCCGCCCCTCGCCCAACTCGACCAAGGCGTCGACCAGAGACGCATCGAAGTGACCGGCGGATGCGTCCACCAGCGCCGCTTCGATCCACTGGCCCAGCGCGGTTTCGACGGCGGATTCCCAGCCGGCATCGACATCCAGGCGCTCGCCCACGCGCGCCGCCGAGCCCAGCCCGTGTGCCTGCAGCCAGCGCGCACCCGCGCCCGTTTCCTGCCCGAGCGCGGCCGCCTGCAATGTTTCCAGCGAGGACAGCCGCCCCCGCGCCGCCTGCATCCGCTTGCGCAATTCGGCCTGTTCGCCCTGCAGCTCGCGCTGGTGCTCCTGCGCCTGCGCGCTGGCCGCACGGCCGGCCTCCACCCGCGTGGTCAGTTCCTGCACCGTGACCTTGCCGGTTTCGACGCCGGCCTCCAGTTCCGCCAGCGCGGCGGTCAGGGCGGTCAGATCCAGCCCGGCGCGCTCTTCGCCCAGCTGCTGGATGCGACGGCCGGCATCCAGGTTTTGGCGGTCGAGATGCTCGATTCGGGTCCGTTCCACGTCGGCGGCCTTGGCCGATTCAGCCTGCTCGCGGGCGTGGGCGTCACGCCGCTGCTGCCAGTCGGCCAGCCGGGTTTCGGTTTCCCGCAGCGCCTGCTGCCGATCCCGGTCATCCTGTTGCACCACTTCGAGACGTGGGCTGGACTCTTCGACCGCTGCCCGCAGGACATCCAGCCGCGTGCGGTCGGAGACGATCTGGCCGCCGAGTTCATCCAGCGCGCTGCCGGCCTCGTCACTGGCGCGCTGCAGGCGCTCGGCCAGCTCGCGCTGATGGGCAATCTGCTGCTCGATCCGCGCCAGCGATCCGCTGGCTTCGTAAACCGCGGCCTGCGCCTGGTTGAGCGACTCGCTGGCGGCCTCGCGCTGCGTGCGCCCACTCTCCAGCGCGCTTTCGGCGCGACGCTGGCCGGCCACCAATTCTTCCAGCCGGGTCGCATCGCGCAGCAGCCCGGCGCGCAGCGCTTGCAGCTCGACATCCAGCGCGCGGTATTCCAGCGCCCGCCACTGCGCGTCCTTTTCCTTGCGCATGGCCTGCAGCGCGGTGTACTGCTCGGCCTGGCGCGCCTGCCGGAACAGGTGCTGCAGCTGCTTGTCGACTTCGTCGCGCAGGTCGGTCAGGCGGTCGAGGTTCTCGCGGGTGTGACGGATGCGGGTCTCGGTTTCGCGCCGGCGTTCCTTGTATTTGGAAATGCCGGCGGCTTCCTCCAGGTAGACGCGCAATTCCTCCGGGCGCGCATCGATCACCTGCGAGATCATCCCCTGCTCGATGATCGAGTAGCTGCGCGGGCCCAGGCCGGTGCCGAGGAACAGGTCGGTGATGTCGCGCCGACGACACTTGCCGCCGTTGAGGTAATAGCTGCTCTGGCCGTCGCGGCCGACCGTGCGCTTGACCGAGATTTCGTTAAACGCGGCATATTCGCCGGTGATGGCGTGATCGGCGTTGTCGAACACCAACTCCACCGAGGCCTGCGACACCGGCTTGCGCGCGCTGCTGCCGGAGAAGATCACGTCGGTCAGCGAATCGCCGCGCAGGCGGCTGGCGGCGGACTCACCCATCACCCAGCGGATGGCATCGATGATGTTGGATTTGCCGCAGCCGTTCGGCCCGACGATGCCGGTCATGTTGGTCGGCAGGTGCAACGTGGTCGGGTCGACGAAGGACTTGAAGCCGGACAGCTTGATGGTGGACAGGCGCATGCGGCGGTCGCAAACCTTGTGCGGCGCAGGGCGCCAATTCATGTAATGGATGGATAATACGACGTAAACGGTTGTTTCTTGATACTTAATGAAACAACAACTGGCGCCGAGACCACTGAGTATAACGGCCCTCAGCCCGCCTCGTCCGGGGTTTTTGCGTGGATCGAAAGCGCATGAATGTCGGTGCGCAACAGTTCGCCCAGCGCGGCGTACACCAGCCGATGGCGGCTCGGCAGCGGCTTGCCGACGAAGGCCGGACTGACGATGGTCAGCGTGAAATGCCCTTGCCCGGTCCGGCTGCCGGCATGACCGGCGTGGCGATGGCTGTCGTCCGTGATTTCGAGTCGGGTGGGCGCCAGCGCCACCTCCAGCAGCGCCCGCATCCGCGCGATGCGCCCCGGGTTCAGGCGCGGAACGTCGGCCTCGGTCCAAGCCTCGCTCACGGCAGTGCCTTGCAGAACGGCCGCACGTCCACCCGCTGGTAGACGCCAGCGGCGCAATACGGATCGGCATCGGCCCAGAGCCGCGCGTCCTCCAGCGACGGGAATTGGGCGATGACCACGCTGCCCTGGAAACCCGCAGGACCAGGATCCTCGGCATCGATCGCCGGGCACGGCCCGGCCAGCAGCAAGCGACCTTCATCGCGCAGCGCGGTCAAGCGCTCCAGATGCGCCGGTCGCGCCTGCTTGCGGCGCGCCAGAACATCGACGCCGTCAAACCCTTCGATCACGTACCACATCGTCCACTCCATGAACCGTTGCCCCCATTGTAGCGGCCCCCAGTGGACAGCCCGGCGGCGAATGCGTAGGCTTGCACCCTAGTTGTTTTCGCCCGGTCCTGCGGGTGCGCGTTGCCGGGCCTTCAGCCGCAGCGCGCCTGCCCACCCGGCACTGCATGCCATCGATCCGTTGACGGGGCCCACCGGCCGCGCCGTCGCGTGCGATGGAACGTGGAACCCACCCGCAACCCCGGCCATTTCCGGCCCTTGCAAATCAGGCGTGGCCCGGAGGGGGCCGCCAACCGATGACATCCGAGACCCGCAGCGGCACCTTGGCCGCCGCCAGCAGCGCAGGCAACCCGCCTCCCCAGCAGCAGGAAATGCCGCTGGCGGTGGTGCTCGGCCAGCCGCTGTCGGAAATCCCCAAGGATCTCTACATCCCGCCGGATGCGCTGGAGATCATCCTCGAAGCCTTCGAAGGCCCACTCGACCTGCTGCTGTACCTGATCCGCCGGCAGAACCTCGACATCCTCGACATCCCGGTCGCCGAAATCACCCGCCAGTACGTCGATTACATCCAGGCCATGCACGAGCTGCGCTTCGAGCTGGCCGCCGAATACCTGGTGATGGCCGCGATCCTGGCCGAGATCAAGTCGCGGATGCTGCTGCCACGGCCGCCGAGCGAGGAAGGCCTTGAAGAGGATCCGCGCGCCGACCTGGTCCGACGCCTGCAGGAATACGAGCGCTACCGCAAGGCCTCCGAGGACCTCGACACCCTGCCCCGGCAGGAACGCGACACGGTGGCAGTTTCCGCCTTCGTTCCCGATCGCGCGGTGGTGCGCTTGCCGCCGCAGGTGGACATCCGCGAAATGTTGCTGGCCCTGCATGAGGTCCTGCAGCGCGCCGAACTGTTCACCCAGCACGCCATCCGCCGCGACCCTCTGAGCGTGCGCCAGCGCATGGGCGAATTGCTGGAACGCCTGTCCGACGGCGCCTTCCATCGTTTCGAGTCGCTGTTCGTGGCCGAGGAAGGCCGGTTGGGCGTGGTGGTCACGTTCCTTGGCCTGTTGACCCTGGCCAAGGAACAGCTGATCGACGTCGTCCAGGAACAGCGGCCCGACGATGGCCACGCCCACGCACTGGCGCCGATCTACGTGAAGTCGCTGGCTGCGGGTGAAGCCGCGCCGGCGATGGAAGCCCTGTCCAGCGAATTCGACGACGACGTGCCCGCCGGAACCTGACCCCACGCGACCGCACCGCCACCTGCAATCCCGCGCCGCCGCCTTCAATCCCCAGCACCCTCGCCCAGCCAGGACGACATGCCGACCACCATGGATCAACAACTCGTCACCCGGATCGTCGAAGCCGCCCTGCTGGCCGCCGCGCAGCCGCTGACCGTGGTACAGCTCCACGGCCTGTTCCCGCTGGACGACCCGGCTCCCGAGGGCAGCGTGGAATCCGCCCTGCAAGCGCTGTCCACCGCCTGCGCCGGGCGCGGCGTCGAACTGGTGGAGGTCGCCTCGGGCTGGCGCTTCCAGGTGCAGGCCGACGTGCATCCCTGGGTGGCCCGCCTGTGGACCGAGCGCCAGACCAAATACAGCCGAGCCACCCTCGAAGTGCTGGCGCTGATCGCCTACCGGCAACCGATCACCCGCGGCGAAATCGAGCAGATCCGCGGCGTATCCACCAACAGCAACATCATCCGGGCGCTGGAAGAGCGCGACTGGATCCGCGTGGTCGGCCACCGCGACGTGCCCGGCAAACCCGAACTGCTGGCCACCACCCGCGGCTTCCTCGACTACTTCGGCCTGAAGCGTCTGGACCAATTGCCGCCACTGTCCGAACTCAAGGATTTCGGCGAACTCGAACCGCAGCTGCCGATCGCCGGCATCGAAACGGCAGGATCGGGCTCGGGTTCACTTTCCTCGGCGGATATTGCAGACGACGAAACAGGATCGTCGGAAAGTGAACCTGACACCGTTTCTCCCACCACCAGAGACGACGCGATGCCCGCATCGTCGGAGCAGATTGATGAGCACTGAAACCCCCCGCCGCCCGCTGAGCCTCAAGCGCGCCGGCGCCGCCGACGACGCCAACCCGCACGTCAGCGAACGCCTGCACAAGGTGCTGGCACAGGCCGGCCTGGGCTCGCGGCGCGCGCTGGAGCAGCGCATCGCCGAAGGCCTGATCAAGGTCAACGGGGAGGTGGCGCAAACCGGCATGAGCGTGACCGGCGGCGACAAGATCGAGATCGACGGCCGCACCTTCGTCGCCAGCGCCCTGACCGAAGGCGCGCGGGTGCTGATGTACAACAAGCCGGAAGGCGAAGTGACGACCCGCGAAGACCCGGAAGGCCGACCGACCATCTTCGATGCGCTGCCGGCGCTGCGCGGCGCGCGCTGGATCGCGGTCGGCCGACTCGACATCAATACCACCGGCCTGCTGCTGCTCACCACAGACGGCGAGCTGGCCAACGCGATGATGCATCCCTCGCACGAGATCGAGCGCGAATACGTCTGCCGTGTGCGCGCGCCGGAAGGCGAGGAAAACGTCAGCGACAAGCTGGTCGACCGGCTGGCGCGCGGCGTGGCGCTGGACGACGGCCCGGCGAAATTCGACGAGATCGAACGCATCGGCGGTGCCAACATGCCGGAAGAAAGCCGGCACGACTGGTTCCGGGTGCTGCTCAAGGAAGGCCGCAACCGCGAGGTGCGCCGGCTGTGGGAATCGCAGGGCTGCCAGGTCTCGCGCCTGAAGCGCATCCGCCACGGCCAGGTGCGGCTGCCGCAGCCGCTGCTGCGTGGCCATACCCAGGAATTGCCGCAGGCTGAAGTCGACGCCCTGCGCAAGTCGCTGGGGCTGGAGGACGGCACCCCGTCAGCATTGACGCTGATGCCGGTGCTGGGCCAGCGCAAGGCCGGCAAGACCGTCGTCACCAGCAATGCGCGCGGGCATGGCTACATCGGCGGCCACAACACCGCCGACGAAGGCCGCGAGCTGCGCCGCTTCGACAACGTGCGCGAAGATCGTGGCCGTCGCGGCGGTCGCAAGCCGAGCGGCGGCCTCACCGTCAGCGGCGAGCAGGCCGCCAATCAGGCCAACAAGCGCTTGAAGGTCAAGGGCCCGCGGCAACCCGGACAACGCATGAAGCCCGGCGAACGGCGTGGCGAGAATCCGGCGGCGATGCGCACCTGGTACGTGCCCGACGGCGTCGATACCGGCCCCAGCGGCCATCGCAACCCCGGCGGTCGTGGCCCGAAGAAATTCAAGCCGCGTGGCGCCTCGGGAACGACGGCGGCCGGCGAGGCCCGCCCGCAGCGACCGGCTCGCCCGTACGGCCATCCCGGCAACGCGCCCTACTTCCCGTCCGACCATGTGCACGGCCGCGATGCCCAGCCGGGCGCACCGCGCCGCGGGCCGCGTCCCGGCGGCAACGCCCGTCCCGCAGGGGGGCCGCGCCCCGGCGGCAATCCACGCCCGAACAGCGGCCCGCGACCCGGCAATCAGGGCCCGCGCGGACCGCGTGGGCCGCGCGGCGGCTCGCGCTGAATGCCGACTTCAAGGCATAGTGGAAGTTCCTCCAACGCCGCAACCTCAGGAGTCCCGACATGCCCGCCTCCCTGCTGCTCGCCCTGCTGCTGACAGCTCCGCAGGCCGCTCCCGCACCCGCGCAAACACCGCCGACGCCGTCCTCCGCGCCGGCAATGGAATACGCGGACGCCAAACTCCGCTCCGACGCCGACGAGGCCACCGTCACCGGGGCCGCGCACGCCGACATGGTCAAGCGCCAGAGCGACCTGCTGGACGCCGGCATCGCCGCCTGCGCCCGCGACGAGCTGCGCGACGACTTCACCCCGTTCACGATCGTCATGCAACTCGACGCCAGCGGCCAGGTTCAGCAGACTTGGCGCCAGGGCAGCTCGCCATTGGCCATTTGCATGCAGCGCTACGTGCGCGACAAGACCGTCTTCACCCCGCCCAAGGCGCCGTTCTTCAATTCGATCGAAGTCAGTTTCACGAAATAAGAAATAACGGTGTCAGGGACAATTCGCCCCACCCACGACGTCCAAGGCCCGCATCGCTGCGGGCCTTGTCGTTTGCCGTGCCGGTGATTGGCCTGTCGGGCAGCTTGCACGTTTGATGCGAAAGCGCGCGTCGGGCTCAGCCCAACGCGGCCAGTGCCGCCGCGTAGTCGGGCTCCTGGCCGATCTCCGGCACCATCTGTGCGTGCAGGATCTTGTTGTTCTCGTCCAGCACCAGCACCGCGCGCGCGGCCAGGCCGGCCAGCGGGCTGGTTTCGATGGCCACGCCGTAGTCCTTCAGGAACTCGCGACCGCGCATCGTCGAAAGCATCGTCACGTTGGAAATGCCTTCAGCACCGCAAAAACGCCCTTGCGCAAACGGCAGGTCGGCGGAAATGCACAGCACCGCGGCATTGTCCAGCGCGGCGGCGTCCTTGTTGAAATGTCGCACCGAGGCCTGGCACACGCCGGTGTCGATGCTGGGGAAGATGTTGAGCACCTTGCGCTTGCCGGCAAAGTCGGCCAGCGCCTTCTCGCTGAGATCGCCTGCCACCAGCTTGAACGCCGGGGCCTGGCTGCCCACCTGCGGGAACTGGCCGCCGACCTGGACCGGGTTGCCGTGGAATGTGACGTTGGACATGGTGGAACCTCTCATCTGGATTGACGCGGCGATCCTAGACGAGGTCGCGTGATGCTGGCGTCATCGCACAAGTGGTTCAAGCCGCGCTTCAGACCACGCTTCAGGCCACGATCCCGGTCCACGCCGCGGTGGCGAATTTATCCCGCGCCAGCGCTTCGGCGCGGTGCAGTTCCTCTGCGCTGACGGCCGCATCGACAAGGCCGTACGCAGCGCGAAAGGTGTCGATCATCCAGGCGATGACCTGCTCGCGCGGCAGCCCGGTCTGGCTGCGCAGCGGATCGACCCGCTTGTTGGCGCTCTGGGTGGCCTTGTCGGACAGCTTTTCACGCCCGATCCGCAGCACTTCCAGCATCTTGCCGGCGTCGATGTCGTAGGCCATTGTCACGTGGTGCAGCACCGCCTTGCCGCGCCGCATCTGCGCCGCGCCGGCGATCTTCCCATCTTTCGACGTGATGTCGTTGAGCGGCTGGTACCAGGCCTCGATGCCGAGCGAGCGCAGCGCTTCGAGCACCCAGGCATCCATGAAGGCGTAGGACTGTTCGAAGCGCATGCCTTCGACCAGCGCCACCGGCGCCGACAGCGAATAGGTGATGGTATTGCCCGGCTCGATGAACATCGCGCCGCCGCCGGTGATCCGGCGCACGACCTCGATGCCGTGGCGGCGGGCACCGTCCGGATCGACCTCGTTGCGCAGCGACTGGAAGCGCCCGATCACCACCGCCGGGGACGCCCATTCCCACACCCGCAGGGTCGGCGCACGCCGGCCGGCGGCCACCTCGTCGGTGATGACTTCATCCAGCGCCATGTGCAGCGCCGGCGCCTGCGGACCGGCGTGGACCAGCTGCCAGTCGAAATCGTTCCAGCCTGCGCTCATGCGCCCTCCCCGGCGTCGATCGCGCGCCGCACCGCCACCGCAAAGCCTTCGGCGTTGACTCCGAACATGCGGGTTCCGGGCGGCAGGGCGCGTTCGATGATCCCGGTCAGCGCCGCCTGCTCCAAACCGGATGATTGACCATGCAACGCCGCGTTGATCGCCGCCAGCGCCGTGTCCGGTTCGAGGAAGAAATCGCCGCTCAGCGCCACCTCGACCATCCGGCCAGCGGCGATGGCGACATCCGCGACCACCAGCTTGCCGCCCGGCACCTTGTATTCGCCATGTCCGTGCATCCTGCAATTCTATTGGATCGCGGGCCCGCGTGGCAGCGGATTTGACAAACGGCCATCACCTGTTTGCATCATTGCCCGCGGCCGCACCTGGCGGCCGCCGTCATGTCCGGAGACCGTCGTGGAATTTCGCACCATCATCGAGCCGTTTCGCATCCAGTCGGTGGCCCCGCTGAAGATGACCACCGCGCAGCACCGCCGCGAAGCGGTCGCGGCCGCCGGCTACAACCTGTTCAACCTGCACGCCGAAGACGTGCTGATCGACCTGCTGACCGATTCGGGCACCGGCGCGATGAGCCGCGACCAGTGGGCGGCGATCCAGCACGGCGATGAATCCTATGCCGGCAGCCCCTCGTTCGACATTTTCCGCACCGCCGTGCAGGACCTGTTCCCGTTCAAGCACGTGATCCCGACCCATCAGGGCCGCGCCGCCGAAAAAATCCTGTTCACCGTACTCGGCGGCAGCGAGAAGACCATTCCCAGCAACACCCACTTCGACACCACCCGCGCCAATATCGAGTACACCGGCGCCGAAGCGACCGACCTGGTGATCGCCGAGGGCCGCGACCCGGCCAGCCAGCACCCGTTCAAGGGCAACATGGACATCGCGGCGCTGGACGCCTATCTCACCCGCAACGCCGGCAAGGTGCCGGTGGTGATGATGACGATCACCAACAATTCCGGCGGTGGCCAGCCGGTGAGCCTGGGCAACCTGCGCGAGGTCCGCGCCGTATGCGACAGGCACGGCGTGCCGCTGTTCCTCGACGCCTGCCGGTTTGCCGAAAATGCCTGGTTCATCCGCCAGCGCGAGCCGGGCCAACAGGGCCGCGCGGTGACCGACATCGTGCGCGACATGGCCGCGCTGGCCGACGGCATGACCATGAGCGCGAAGAAGGACCCGATGGGCAACATCGGCGGCTGGCTGGCGCTCAACGACGATGCCATCGCCGAACAATGCCGCAACCTGCTGATCCTCACCGAAGGGTTTCCAACCTACGGCGGTCTGGCCGGGCGCGATCTGGAGGCGCTGGCGCAGGGCCTGAAGGAAGTGGTCGACCACGACTACCTGCGCTACCGCATCCGCTCCACCGCCTACCTCGGCGAGGCGCTGCTGCAATCCGGCATCCCGGTGGTGCAGCCGATCGGCGGCCACGCGGTCTATCTGGACGCGCGCGCACTGCTGCCGCACATCCCGCCGTTGCAATACCCCGGCCAGGCGCTGGCGGTGGCGCTGTACGAGGCCGGTGGCATCCGCGGCTGCGAAATCGGCACGGTGATGTTCGGGCGCCATCCCGACGGCAGCGAAACCCCGGCGGCGCTGGATCTGGTGCGTCTGGCCATTCCGCGCCGTACCTACACGCAGAGCCACATCGACTACGTGATCGAGGTCTGCCAGCAGGTCGGCGCCAATGCCAAGGCGCTGCGCGGCTACCGGATCGTGGCCGAGCCCAAGCAGCTGCGGCACTTCACCGCGAGATTCGAACCACTGGCCGGCTGATCCGCGGTTGCGCCGGATGCCGGGCGCGTGCTCCGCATGCGACCCGGCCGACGCACCCGCGCCGACCTCGGGGCGCCTGTCCCTCAGAGCGAACTTTCCAGCTCCTCCAGCCGCAGCGATTCCAGCTCGGCGCGGATCCGCACAAGCGCGCGGCGCATCGCCGCAGGAACGTAATCCGCCGTCTGCGCCGCCGCTTCCAGCCTCGTGCTCCATGCCTGCCAGCGCCGCCATTCCGCGGCGCTGGGCGCGGGCTTGCCGCTGGGCGGCGAAAACTTCGCGTGCAGAGTCAGTTCGGCGGCAGTTGCCCGCAGCTCCAGCGCGGCACGCAGGATTTCCTCCCAGACCGGGTACACCGGCGTATTGTCGAGAAAGGCGTTGCGCGTGAGCTGGCCGGCGTGACGGCGATAGCGCATCAGCACGCTGCCGGTATTGGCCACGGCCGCGGGGCCGAAGGCCTGCACGATGCGATGGGCAAACAGCCAGTCTTCACCCACCCGCGTCCGCGGAAGACGGATTGCCTCCAGCGCGCTGCGACGGAAGGTCATGGTGCTGGCGTAGATCGGGCAATGGAACACCAGCGCAGCGGCGATGTCCTCGCCACGGGTCGGCATGCGGATCCGGTGGTCGCTGGAAAACGGCAGGTGGCCGTGCGCGGGCGGAAAGCGCGGGTCGGCGAACATCACCAGATCACCGCCGACCAGCTGCACGCGTGGATCGTCGAGCCGTCGAAGCGGGTCGGCAAATCGGTTGGGCGCGCACAGGTCGTCGGCATCGACGCAGGCGATCAGCGGACTTTCCACGCACGCGAATCCGCGGGCGCGGGCGGCGCTCGCGCCCAGGTTGCTGGCGTTGCGCAGCACGATGCCCGGCAGTTTGAACTCGCCCAATGCGCGTTCGGCAAGCGCGGCAGTTGCATCCTGCGAGGCATCGTCAACGATGATGACCTGCTCCAGGCGATCGGTGCCTGCCGCCGCGGCCAGCGCAGCCAGTGCATCGCGAATGAACGCCGCCGCGTTGAACGCTGGCATCACCACGCTGAAGGAGGGGCTCATCACCGCACTCCGGGGCTCAGTCGGCTCCGGCAGGAGCCGCTGCCGCACCCGCGTTCATGAGGCCGCCGCGCCGGCCAGGGAGAAACCATCGGCATCGCGCAGCGCCGGGAAACGCGCACGGTGGGCCAGCAGTTCCCCGGCTTGCAGGGTCGCGGTGTGGGCGACTTCGGCATCGCCGGCCTCCAGCAGCGGGTGGCCGAGGAAATCCACCACCGCGCTGTCCCCGGAATAGTGCAGGCCGTTGCCATCGCTGCCCACCCGGTTCACGCCGATCACGTAGGACAGATTCTCGATCGCCCGCGCCCGCAGCAGGGTCTTCCACGGATAGGCGCGTGCCGATGGCCAGTTGGCGACGTACAGCGCCAGGTCGTATTCGGCACCGCTGGCGTGCGCGGCATCGAAACGATTGCGCGAGAACACCGGAAAGCGCAGGTCGTAGCACACCTGCGGCAGGATGCGCCAACCCTTCCAGTCGACCACCACCCGCTCACGGCCCGACGCGTAGCGCTCATGTTCCCCGGCATACGAGAACAGGTGGCGCTTGTCGTAATGGGCCACCCGGCCATCCGGCGTGGCGAACAACAGTCGGTTGAACACAGCCTCGCCATCGCGCAGCTGCACGCTGCCGGCAATCGCCGCGTCCAGCGTGGCCGATTGCGCCTGCAGCCAGTCCACGGTGGGGCCACGCATGTCCTCGGCGCCGGAGATGGCGTCATTGGAAAAGCCGCTGGTGAAGGTTTCCGGAAGCACCACCAGATCGGTTGCGCCCTGCAGCGGCGCCATCAGCGCACCGTAGTAGTCGCGATTGGCGGCGGGGTCGTGCCAGCGGGTTTCACCCTGGACGATGGATACGCGAAGATCTTGCATTGTCACTCCAGAAAACGGGCGCTTTGCGACAACCGAGTCAGCCGGCGGCGGGGTCGGGAACGAATTTCAGGACATTGCCGTTGATGCAGTAGCGCTTGCCGGTCGGCGGCGGACCGTCGTCGAACACGTGGCCCAGATGGATCCCGGAGCTGGTGCTTCGCACTTCGATGCGGTGCATGCCGTGGCTGTCGTCGCGAATGAATTCCAGCGCGCCGGCCATCGGCTCGAAAAAACTCGGCCAGCCGCAGCTGCTGTCGAACTTGGCATCGCTGCGAAACAGCGGCTTGCCGCTGACCGGGTCGAAATAGGTGCCGGGACGATGCTCGGACAGATGGGCGCCGGTGCCGGGAACTTCGGTACCACTCTCGAAGGCGATGCGCTGCTGTTCGGGCGTGAGCAGTTGCAGGCCCAACCAGTGCCAGAACGCCTTGGGATCGCCGCCATAGCCGGTCTTGCGCGCCACCTCCACGCCATTGCGGAACAGCACGACGGTGGGCGTGCCCAGCAGCGGGCCGGCCAGCGACCAGCCGGCGGGCGCCAGCGGGGCGCGGGTCTGCACGAACGGCACTCCGGCGCGCCAGTCGCGCAGCACGTCGGCATCGAAGCGCTCGCAATAGGGGCAATCTTCGGCCTCGTAGACCACCAGCTGCGCCGCCTGAGCCAGCGCCGCGCCGTTCAGCCGCACCGCTTCCGGCACTGCCGCATCCAGCGCGTAGCGGACGCCGGTGCCGCCCAGCCCGCAATAGCCGTCTGGATTCTTCAGCAGATAATCCTGATGCGACTCCTCGGCGCGGTTGTAGTGGCGCAGCGGCAGGATTTCCGTGGTGATCCTGCCGAAACCGGCGGCCGTCAACGCGCGCTGGTAAATGTCGCGACTCTGCTCGGCCAGCGCTTTCTGCTCGGGCGTGGTGTAGTAGATCGCGCTGCGGTAATTGCTGCCGATGTCATTGCCCTGCCCGCCCAGCTGGGTCGGGTCGTGGCCTTCCCAGAACGCGGCCAGCAGGGTCATCGGATCGGTCCGGCTGGCGTCATAGCGCACCCGCACCACCTCGGCATGATTGCGCGCCTGGCTGTTTCCGGCGCGGATCCGCGCTTCTTCGTCCAGCACGTCGCGATACCCCACCTGCGCCGCATCGCCACCGGCATAGCCGACCTCGACTTCCGCCACGCCCGGCACCGCCCGCAGGCGCTTTTCAGCGCCCCAGAAGCAGCCCATGCCGAAATACAGATCATCCAGTTGTCGCGATGTCACCGGCTTGGCCTCCGACAGTTTGCGCACTTCCAGCGCCTTCCAGCCCAATCCAACCACAGCCCCCGTGATGACCAGTGCAAACAGCAGGGCGAGCAGGTTGGACAAACGCATGACCGCCGCTCCCCGCTACAGCCTGGCCAGACGCTCGATCGCGGCGTCCATCGTGGCCTCGCTCTTGGCGAAGCACAACCGCAGCAAGCGCTGCCCGGCCGGCGGCCGCGCATAGAACGGCGACAGCGGGATGCCCGTCACGCCGTGCTCGACGGTCAGCCAGCGCGCGAACTCCAGATCCGGCAGATCGCTGACCGCCGAATAATCCACCAGCTGGAAATAGCCGCCCGGCACCGGCAGCGGCCTGAATTTCGTGGTGGTCAGCTGGGCGCGGAAGCGGTCGCGTTTCTCGACATAGAACTCGCCCAGCGTCTGGTAGTGCTCCGGCGCGTTGTCCAGCATGTCGGCAAAGGCATGCTGGGCCGGGGCAAAGGTGCAGAACACGTTGTACTGGTGGACCTTGCGAAATTCGGCCGACAGCGCCGGCGGGGCGATGCAGTAGCCGACCTTCCAGCCGGTGCAGTGGTAGGTCTTGCCAAAACTCGAGATCACGAAGGCCCGCTCGCGCAGCGCCGGATAGCGCAGCACCGATTCGTGGCGGGCGCCGTCATAGACGATGTGCTCGTACACCTCGTCGCTGAGCAGATAGATACCGGTACCGCGCAGCAGTCCTTCCAGCGTCGCCAGATCGTCCGCGCCGAGCGTCGCGCCGGACGGATTGTGCGGGCTGTTGATCATCAGCAACCGGGTCCTGGGCGTGATGGCGCGACGCACCGCCTCCCAATCCGGGGCGAACGTCGCCGGATCCAGCGCGACGTGGACCGCGGTGGCACCGGCCAGGTCGATCGCCGGCTCGTAGCAGTCATAACAGGGGTCGAGCACGATGACTTCATCACCCAGATGCGCCACCGCGTGGACCACGTCGAAAATGGCTTCGGTCGCGCCGCTGGTGACGGTGATTTCGGCATCGACGTGCGGGCGCCAGCCGTAGCAGCGCTCGGTCTTGTCGGCGATGGCGCGCCGCAGCGCCGGGATTCCGCTCATCGGCGCGTACTGGTTGTGCCCCGCCTGCATCGCCTGCGTCAGCGCATCGACCAGCCGCGACGGTGGCGGAAAATCCGGGAACCCCTGGCCGAGGTTGACCGCGCCGTGCTCGACGGCGAGCTGCGACATCACGGTGAAAATGGTGGTGCCGACCTTCGGCAGTTTGGTTGCAACCTGCATGCTGGTATTCCACGGGGCCCGCGCCGAGTCTACGCAATCCGGGCGTTGACGCATGTGAGTACGACGCATGCCGGTAGAATCCACGCCCGATGAGCGATTCTTCCGCCGCCCCGCCCCTGCTCGCCGCGCACGGCCTCGCGTTTTCACGCGATGAAGTGCCCGTGTTCGGGCCGCTGGAGTTTGCCGTCGGCCGTGGCGAGGCGCTGCTGGTGCAGGGGAGCAACGGCGCCGGCAAGACCACCCTGCTGCGGGTGCTGGCCGGCCTGCTGCGCGCCGATGCCGGCACCATCCGCTTGAAGGACACCGCGGCCGATCCGGCGCTGCGCGCGCAGCAGATCGCCTACCTCGGCCACCTGCCCGGCTTGAAGGCCGACCTGAGCGCGCTGCAGAACCTGCGCTGGCTGTGCGGGCTGCACGGCCAGCACCTGGGTCTGGCGCTGGAAGCGGCGCTGGCGCTGGTCGGGCTGGCCGGTTTCGAGGATGCACCGCTGCGCAGCCTGTCGGCAGGCCAGAAGAAGCGCCTTGGGCTGGCCCGGCTGTGGCTGTCGCCGGCCCCGCTGTGGCTGCTCGACGAGCCCTATGCCAACCTCGATCTGGAAGGCATCCAGCTGGTCAACCGCATGGTCGAGGCCCACCTCCGGGACGGTGGCGCGGCGCTGATCACCACCCACGGCGCCTATGCGGCGCCGCCGGTGCGCACCCGCCTGCTGGAACTGCGCGGGCGCACAGAATGATGCTGCAGGCCGCCCGCGCGCTGATGGTCCGCGACGCCCAATTGCTCTGGGCGCGGCGCGGCGACGCTTTCCAGCCGGCGCTGTTCGCGCTGCTGACGGTGGTGTTGTTCGCGCTCGGCCTCGGCGGGGAAGCTCGGGCGCTGGCGCCGGTGGCCGCCGCCGTGCTGTGGCTGGCGGTGTTGCTGGCCGGCCTGCTGGCGCTGGACGGTCTGTTCCGCGGCGACCTGGAGGACGGCTCGCTGGAGCAGTGGATGCTGGCGCCTGTGCCGCTGTGGTGGCTGGTGCTGGTGCGCACCGGGATGCATTGGCTGACCACCGCCCTGCCGGTGATCGTGGTCATTCCTCTGCTGGGCGAACTGCTGTACCTGCCCCACGCGCAGTTGCCGACGCTGCTGCTGTCACTGCTGCTGGGCACGCCGATCCTGAGCCTGCTGGGCGCGGTGGTGGCCGCGCTCACCGTCGGCATGCGCCGCGCCGGGATCCTGCTGGCCCTGCTGGCCTTGCCGCTGTACGTGCCGGTGCTGGTCTTCGGCGCCGGTGCGGTGGCTGCCCATGCGCAAGGGCTGGATGCCAGCGGCGCCCTGCTGCTGCTGGGCGCCGGGCTGGCGCTGGCGCTGCCGCTGGCGCCGCTGACGGCCGCCGCCGCGCTGCGGATCGCGCATGACTGAACAGCACTCCGGCACGGCAGGACAAGTCCGAAAACTGAATGCGCTTGAGCCAAGTCAATGCGGTCTTAACGAACGGCCTTGGACAATACCCGCGCTGGCTCGAACCGGGCCGGTTCAACATTTCAATGGAGTATTCCCAATGAAGTTCCGCCAGATTCTTCTCACCAGCGCCGTGGCGCTGGCCCTGTCCGCCTGCGGCGGCCAGTCCCCGGCCCCGGCCGCCGATACCGCCGCCCCGGCCGACGCCGCACCGGCCGCCGAGGCCGCCCCGGCTGAGGCCGCGCCGGCTGAAGCAGCGCCGGAAGCTGCGGTCGCCAGCAAGCCGGCCGTGGTCGAGAATTGCGCCACGACCATCGAGGCCAATGACCAGATGCAGTACAACGCCGATTCGATCACCGTCCCGGCCAGCTGCACCTCGTTCACCATCAACCTCAAGCACACCGGGACCATGGGCGCCAACGTCATGGGCCACAACGTGGTCGTCGCCGCCCAGTCCGACATGGAAGGCATCGACCAGGACGGCGCCGGCGTGACGCCGGACCACGTCAAGGCCGACGATGCCCGCGTGATCGCCCACACCAAGGTCATCGGCGGCGGCGAGTCCACCTCGGTCACCTTCGATCCGGCCAAGATCAAGGCCGGCGGCCCGTACAAGTTCTTCTGCAGCTTCCCGGGCCACATGACCCTGATGCAGGGCAGCATCCAGGTGCAGTAAGCGCTGCGGCGTCGGGCTCTCTCTTGACGCCGATTTCGATGCCGATTCACCACGCCAAGGCCAGCGCAAGCCGGCCTTGGCGTGTTTGTTTTTGCGCAATGCCGCGTATTGCGACAAGGGCAGGGGCGCGAGCCTTCTGAGCGAATGTCCCCCGGCGTCACCCTGCGGGCGACGCCTCCTCCTTAATTTCGCTCAGAAGGCTCACGCCTCTGCCTTTGCTGTACTTGCCGGCACGAAAAGCACCCGACTCCCGGCTGCTATGGAATCCGCGAAGCCACGATGGCCGGTGGGTCTTCGGAGAAAAATCAAGGAGGAGGCATTCGCCGCAGGCGGATGCCGGGGGACATTTGCCCCGAAGGTCCACCGGCCATCGTGGTACTGCCGCAGGACAACCCCGCTCAGATCAAGGCACTCAAAAGCGCACGCTGGTATCCTTGCAGGATTGTCGCGGCGTTGCTCGAGCCGCCTCCGCACAGGCCACGATGTCCCCGCTGATCCGCTGGTTCCATCAACTCGGCTCACCGCCGTACTTCGACCGCTTCTCCGCCCGCTGGGCGCCTTGGGCGTACCTGTCGGGGATGCTGGCGATCGCGGTCGGCGCCTATGGCGCGCTGCTGCAGGTGCCCGCCGACTACCAGCAGGGCGACAGCTTCCGGATTCTCTACATCCACGTCCCGTCGGCGTGGATGAGCATGGGCATCTTCGCGCTGATGGCGCTGTATTCGGCCATCGCCCTGGTCTGGCGGATCAAGCTGTGCGAAATCCTCGCCATGGCCTGCGCACCCACCGGCGCCGCCTTCACCGCCGTCACCCTGGCCACCGGCATGATCTGGGGCAAGCCGATGTGGGGCACCTGGTGGGACTGGGACCCGCGCCTGACCACCGAGCTGATCCTGCTGTTCTTGTATCTGGGCGTGATGGGCCTGTATGCCGCAATTGATGATCGCCGCAACGCCGCCCGCGCCGCCGGGCTGCTGGCGATCGTGGGGGTGGCGCTGCTGCCGGTGATCCGCTGGTCGGTGGTGTGGTGGAACTCGCTGCACCAGGGCCAGACCATCAACCTGTTCGGACCATCGCACATGGACCCGAGCATGCTGCCGCCGCTGTGGTGGATGGTGGCGGGCACCCACCTGTGGTTCGCAGGCTCCCTGCTGGCGCGCGCGCGCGCCGACAATCTGCGCCGCGAGGCAGGCAAGCAATGGACGACGAAGCTGGCCTGCGGGGACAGTCCATGAGCTACCGCGAATACGTCATCGCCGCTTACGCCGTGTTCGCCGTCATGCTGGCCTGGGACTACCTCGTGCCGAAGCTGTTGCTCCGCTCGGCCCTGCGCGCCATCCGCCAGCGCGAACGCCGCGCGCTGGCCGCGCCAACCCCACCTTCCGATGCGCCGCTGTCGCGCGGATGAAGCCAACGCCATGCACCCGACCCGCAAACGCCGCCTGATCTTCGTCATCGCCCTGCTGGCCGCCGGCGGAATTGCCACCGCTCTGGCGGCGCTGGCGCTGCAGCGCAATGCCGCCTACCTGTACACCCCGCACGAGGTGCTCGACGGCAGCGCCGGCAGCGGTGTCACCAGCGGGCAATCGCGTTTCCGCCTCGGCGGCATGGTCGCGGCCGGCTCGTTCCGGCGCGAACCCGGTTCGATGGAGGCGCATTTCCTGGTCGATGACGGCGACGCCAGGCTGCCGGTGGTCTACACCGGCATCCTTCCCGACCTGTTCCGCGAGAACCAGTCGGTGGTGGCCACCGGCCGCATGCGCGGCAACGTGTTCGTGGCCGAGGAAGTGCTGGCCAAGCACGACGAGACCTACATGCCCAAGGAAGTGGCCGACAAGATGGCCGAGGCGCACCGCAAGCACAACGTCGCCGAGACGGCCGACACGCCAGCGCAGGGAGCACCGCAGTGATTCCCGAGCTCGGGCAGATCGCGCTGGCGCTGGCGCTGATGGTGGCCGCGATACAAGCGCTGCTGCCGCTGCTGGGCGCGCAGCGCGGCGATCACGCGCTGATGGCCATTGCCCGTCCCGCCGCGTATCTGCAACTGCTGCTGGTCGGCCTGAGTTTCGCGATCCTCAGCTACGCCTTCGCGATCGGCGATTTCTCGGTCAAATACGTCGCCGACAATTCCAACTCCCTGCTGCCGATGCTGTACCGCTTCACCGCGGTCTGGGGCTCGCACGAAGGCTCGCTGCTGCTGTGGGCACTGGTGCTGGCATTGTGGACCGCCGCGGTGGCGCGGTTCTCGCAGGCGCTGCCCGAAGCCACCGTCGCCCGCGTGCTGGGCGTGATGGGGATCATCGCGGTCGGCTTTCTTGCTTTCCTCTATTTCACCAGCAACCCCTTCGCACGCCTGCTGCCGGCCGCCAGCGAAGGCCACGACCTCAACCCGCTGCTGCAGGATCCTGGCCTGATCATGCACCCGCCGATGCTGTACGCCGGCTACGTCGGGTTTTCGGTGCCATTCGCGTTTGCCATCGCCGCCCTGCTGGAGCGCCGGATCGACGCCCAGTGGCTGCGCTGGACCCGACCGTGGACCAACCTCGCCTGGGCCTTCTTGACCCTGGGCATCGCCATCGGCAGCTGGTGGGCCTATTACGAACTGGGCTGGGGCGGCTGGTGGTTCTGGGATCCGGTCGAAAACGCCAGCTTCATGCCGTGGCTGGTCGGCGCCGCGCTGATCCACTCGCAGGCCACCACCGAAAAACGCGGCAGCTTCGGCGGCTGGACCCTGCTGCTGGCGATCGCTGCGTTCTCGCTGTCGCTGCTGGGCACCTTTCTGGTGCGTTCGGGCGTGCTGACCTCGGTGCACGCGTTCGCCGCCGATCCCGGGCGCGGGCTGTTCATCCTCATTTTCCTGGCCATCGTGATCGGCGGCTCGCTGGTGCTGTACGCGCTGCGCGCGCCGGACACCGAAATCGACGCCAAGCCCTTCGCCACCCGTTCGCGCGAAACCCTGCTGCTGCTCAACAACCTGCTGCTGACCACCGCCTGCGCGATGGTCTTGCTCGGCACCTTGTACCCGCTGCTGGCCGATGCGCTGGAGCTGGGCAAGATTTCGGTCGGGCCACCCTACTTCGCGCTGATGTTCCTGCTGCTGATGGCGCCGCTGGTGGCGCTGCTGCCCTTCGGCCCATTGACGCGCTGGCAGCGTGACGACTTGCGCAAACCGCTGCGGCTGCTGGCGCCGTGGGCGGCGCTGGCCGTGGCCGCCGCGGTGATCGCCTTCTTCACCGCCCCGCAGGGCCAGTGGAAAACCGCGCTGGGCGTGCTTGGCGCGGTCTGGGTCGGCGCCGGCACCCTGCGCTTCGTCTGGCAGCGCCTGCGCGCCAGCGGCCGGCTGACCCGCGAAATGCTGGGGATGGCGCTGGCCCATCTGGGCATCGCCGTGTTCCTGATCGGCGCCCTGCTGGTCGAAGGGCTGGGCCAGCAACGCGAGCTGGCGGTGCGCGCCGGCAGCACGGTGGAGCTGGGCGGCTACGTGTTCCAGTTCGACGGCATCCGGGAAGTGCGCGGTCCGAACTACGTGTCCGATTACGCCACCGTGCGGGTGCTCCGCGAGGGCAAGCTGCAAACCACCTTGCATCCGGAAAAACGCCGCTATCTCGCCGGCGGCCAGGTGATGACCGAATCCGGGATCGCGGCCGGGGTGCTGGTCGACCGCTACGTCGCCATCGGCGAATCGCTGGGCAACGACGCCTGGGCAATGCGGGTCTACGTCAAGCCGTTCGTGCGCTGGATCTGGGGCGGCGCCCTGCTGATGGCGCTGGGCGGCGCGGTGACCGCCAGCGACAAGCGCTTCCGCGTGCGCGCCAGCGAGACGCGCCGTGCCGCTGCGCCCGCCGCGGCCGGCCCTGCGCCCGCAGCCGCGCCGGTCGCCGCCAATGCCAGCGCAGACACCCCGCACGGAGCGCGCGCATGAAACCGTCGCGCTGGCTGCCGCTGGCCGGTTTTGTAGTCCTTGCCGCGCTGCTCGCGGCCGGGGTGTGGATGAGCCGCCAGCCCAACCGCGAGGCCCTGCCTTCAGCCCTGCTCGGCAAGCCGGCCCCGGCCTTCACCCTGCCGGTACTGCACGATCCGTCCTACACCGTGTCTCTTGCTGATCTGAAAGGCCAGCCCTTCCTGCTCAACGTCTGGGGCAGTTGGTGCGTGGAATGCCAGGCCGAGCATCCGGTCATGACCCGCTTCGCCGAAACCAAGCGCCTGCGCGTGGTCGGCTACAACTGGAAGGACGAACGCGCTGACGCCCTGCGTTGGCTGGAACAATTCGGCAATCCCTACATGGTGGTGATTGCCGATGAAGACGGCCGCGCCGCGATCGACTGGGGCATCTACGGCGCTCCTGAAAGCTTCCTCGTCGACGCCAAGGGCATCATCCGCTGGAAACACGTCGGCCCGCTGACGGACGTCATCATCCGGAATGAACTGCTGCCGGCGCTGGCGCAGGTCGAGGCGCAGCGCTGATGCGATGGCGTTTGCCCTTGACCAGACTTGCGCTGGCGGCTGCGTTCGGCGCGCTGTTGCTGGGCGTTGCTGCCGCGCCACCGGCTTTCGCGCAGGCCAACCAGGCTGCCGACGCCGCGCCGCTGCATTTCAACAGCCCGGCCGAGGAAGCGCGCTTCCACGCGCTGACCCTGCAACTGCGCTGCGTAATGTGCCAGAACCAATCGCTGGCCGATTCCCACGCGATGATCGCGCTGCAGCTGCGCCGCGAAGTGCTCGACCTGATGCGTCAGGGCCGCAGCAACGACGAGATCAAGGCCTTCCTGGTCCAGCGCTACGGCGAATTCGTGCTCTACAACCCGCCGCTGGAAGCCCGCACCTGGCTGCTGTGGGCCGGGCCGGCGTTGATCCTGCTGCTGGGCGCGGGCGCACTGGTCATGATCGTGCGCCGCCAGCGGCCGGCCGATGCCGCGCCCAACGGCGATCCTGACGATTTGCAGGAGTGGTGATGGCCGCCTTCTTCGCCATCGCCGCCCTGCTCGGCATCGTGGTGTTCGCGCTGATGCTGCGCCCGCTGTGGAAGGATGCGCGCGCGGTCGCGCTGGGCGTGGGCGCGCTTGCCCTGCTCTCGGTCGGGCTGCTGTATCGCCTGGTCGGCACCCCGCAGGCACTGGACCCGGCCGCGGTGCGCGGTCCGCAAACCCTGTCCGAAGCGATCACCCAACTGGAAGCGGCGCTGCGTGACAACCCCAACCAGCCCGAAGGCTGGGCGCTGCTGGCGCAGGCCTGGCAGCGTGAGAACCAGCCGGCGAAGGCGCGCGACGCGCTGGGCAAGGCCGCCGCGCTGGCCCCGGACAATCCCGACCTCCTTACCGAAGCCGCGCAGGCACGCGCTCTGGCCGATCCAGAACGCCATTTCGACGCCCAGGCCATCGCCCTGCTGCAAGCAGCGCTGCAGGTCAACCCGGCCCACCAGCGCGCGCGCTGGTTCCTCGGCGTCAGCCAGCGCCAAGCCGGCAAGAACGCCCAAGCCGCCACCACCTGGGCGCCGCTGCTCGCACAAGTCGATGCCCGGACCGCGGGCAGCCTGCGCGAACAGATCAACCTCGCCCGCAGCGACGCCGGCCTGTCGCCGTTGCCGGAACCGGCCGCACCCACGCCCCTGCTCACCGTGGACGTGTCGCTGGATCCAGCCCTGGCCGCGAAGCTTGCGCCCGGTGCCAGCGTCTTCGTGATCGCCCGCCAGCCCGGCGGCTCGCCCATCCCGGTCGCCGCGCAGCGCCACCCGGCCGTCAGCCTGCCCTTCACCGCCAGCCTGAGCGATGCCGACAGCCCGATGCCCAACCTGAAGCTCTCGCAGGTCGGCGAGGTCGAACTGCTGGCAAAGATCTCCCTGGACGGTAGCGCCAATGCCGGTCCGAACGCCCTGGAATCCAGACCGGTTCGCATTCGCCTGCCGGCCACGGGGCCGGTGCGACTGGTGATCGACGCGCACTGAAGCCGACGGCTTCCAACAATTCCGCCCTGCGGAAACCGCCGCAAACACCCCCGATCCTCCAAGCGATCGGGCCCGGCAAGCACCCAACGTGGCTATGCCCTTATGCCCAAACGACATGCCCGATGCGGCGCGCAGGGCGGATGATGGGCCATCGCTCCTCCACCCTGCCGCCATGACCGAATTCATCCCGCCGGGCACCCGCTGGTTCAACCTGCCCTCGCCGTTTCCGATGAAACGCGGCGGCGCGTTGCACGGCGCGCGGCTGGCCTACGAAACCTGGGGCACGCTCGATGCCGAGCGCGGCAATGCCATCCTGATCCTGCCCGGGATGTCGCCCGACGCCCATGCCGCGTCCAATCCCGCCAACCCCGCACCGGGCTGGTGGGAATGGATGATCGGGCCAGGCAAGCCCATCGACACCAACCGCTGGTTCGTCATCTGCGTGAACGCGCTGGGCAGCTGCAAGGGCAGCACCGGGCCCGCGTCGGTGAATCCGGCCACCGGCGAAGCCTGGCGGCTGGAGTTCCCCGAACTGTCGATCGAGGACGGCGCCGACGCCGCCGCCGAACTGGTGCGGGGCCTCGGGATCGACGCACTGGCCTGCCTGATCGGCAACTCGATGGGCGCGATGACCGCGCTGGCCCTGCTCAATCGACACCCCGGCATCGCCCGCAACCACATCAACATCTGCGGCGCCGCCCGCGCGCTGCCGTTCTCGATCGTGATCCGCTCGCTGCAGCGCGAGGCGATCCGCAACGATCCCGACTGGAACGACGGCCACTACAGCGACGCCCGCTACCCGGAAAACGGCATGCGGATGGCGCGCAAACTCGGCGTGATGACCTACCGCTCGGCGCTGGAATGGGACGGCCGCTTCGGCCGCGTGCGGCTGGACTCCGAGCGTCGTGACGATGACGAACCCTTCGGCGCCGAATTCGAAATCGAAGGCTATCTGGAAGCCCACGCCCAGCGCTTCGTCCGCCGCTACGACCCCAACTGCTACCTCTACCTGAGCCGCTCGATCGACTGGTTCGACCTCGGCGAAGCCCACGGCGGCAGCACCGAAAACGCGCTTGCGGAAATCCGCAACCTCGAGCGTGCGCTGGTGATCGGCGTGAAAACCGACATCCTGTTCCCGATCCAGCAGCAGGAAGAAATCGCCGCCGGGCTGCGCCGCGCCGGCACCGAGACCCGCTTCCTGCCGCTGCCCTCGCCGCAGGGCCACGACGCCTTCCTGGTCGACACCGAGCGCTTCGCACCGGCCGTCACCGGCTTCCTGCGCACCCTGCACAGCGTCAGCCTGCTCACCGACAAGGTCGCCTGAGCGCCGCACTCCGCTATACTGCGCGTCCGCGCCGGAGTGGCGGAATCGGTAGACGCAGCGGACTCAAAATCCGCCGCCCTTAAAAGCGTGTGGGTTCGAGTCCCACCTCCGGCACCAGAGGCACTTCCATCAACATCCAGCAAGGTCACTAAACCCCCTGAATTTCAGGGGTTTTTTATTGCCTGCGCATTGAGACTATCCCCCGAGACCCCGCCGAAAGGTGGGGTTTCTGCTTCTGACGCCACGCGGGGCACGGCTGCACCGCCCGTGGAGCGGGCATCCACGTTGACCTCGGCCGGCCATCGGAAGCGGCGACGGTCTCCCATGAGTGGCTTCCGCCACTGAGTTGGTCGTCGTGGCGACAGTACGGTATGCTACCGTACAAGGAGGCTCGCCATGACCACGATCGTCGACCGTCTCGACCTGCGCCTGAGCACGGAGGACAAGAACCGCTTGCGCCGCGCCGCCAAGCTGCACGGCCTGCCGGTGGCCACCTTCGTGCGCGAAGTCGCCCTGCGTGAGGCGGAGACCACCATCGCCCATCCGCCCAAGGCCCACCACGGCAGTTTGGCCGCCCGCCTGCGCGGTCGCGCCACCGCGCGCCTGGGCACCGACGAAATCATGCGACTGACCCGCGGCGCATGAGGCGAGCACAATGAAGCGGGTGCTGGTGGATGCCAACGTCCTGCTGGACGTGCTGACCGACGACCCGCAGTGGTACGACTGGTCGGCGACGCAGCTCGATGCTTGCGCGCAGGACGCCGAGCTGTGCATCAACCCCATCGTTTACGCCGAGGTCTCGGTCGGCTTCGAACGGATCGAGGAGTTGGACAGTGCCCTGTCACCGGATGCGTTCACCCGGCTGGAGCTGCCGTGGGAAGCGGGCTTCCTGGCCGGCAAGGCCTTTCTCCATTACCGTCGCGCCAGGGGTGCACGCACGTCGCCGCTGCCGGATTTCTACATCGGTGCCCATGCCGCCATCGCGGGGATGGCGCTGCTGACGCGGGATGCCAAGCGCTACCGCACGTACTATCCCAAGCTTGAATTGATCTGTCCTTGAGCAGGAAGTCGAACGCACATGCAACTGCCACAACGGATCGCTGAAAAACTGGCAGGCTGGCGTGCCGTGGCACCGCGCTCCCCGGTGGGCTACTGTTCGGACTGACCGATGCGTTTGCCACCGACACGCAAAAAGCAGACACAGTGGAATGCCTTCCTGCGCAGGAACCGGCTTGCCGCGTCACAGCTAGTACGAGGCTTCGCTGAAGCGGTGCCGCCGGCACAGGTCCTTGACCGCCACGCCGACTTCGGCCTCACGCAGGAAGCCGATGATCTGTTCGTCCGAAAAACGCTTCTTCACGTCCAATCGCCTTCGGGTGAGGGATTGGACTCCAAATCACCGTGCTACTCAACAGCGGGGGGACGTCGATGAAGGCATGCTGATTTTCGCCGAACGCATATCTGGAGGCGCTGGCGTGAGCGCGTCGGTTCCGCCCGCCAATCGCATCTCGTCAATCCGGCAGCGCTTGCTGGATCGCGCCCGGGTGCGACAGGCGCGGAACCTCGAGCTGGACCGCTGAGCGTTCCGCTATCCTTGCGGGTAAACCGTCGCAGGCAAGGAATCCCGTGCCCTACAACGAGGAAGAAACGCGTTTCCATCTGATTGATCCCGTGCTTCGTCGCAAGGGCTATGACGATCCTCGGCGAATCAAGATGGAAACTCCGGCACCGGTCGAGCCCACGGGGCCCAAAGGTCGCCGCCGCAGGGGTACGGGTCGCACGGATTATTTGCTCTGCGTACAGGTGGGCGACATGCCCAAGCCGATGCCGGTGGCGGTGCTGGAAGCCAAGCGCGAAAGCGCCGATCCGCTTGCCGGCATGCAGCAGGCCAAGGGCTACGCAGACTGTGCACGCTTCGACGTGCAGTACGTGTTTGCCAGCAACGGCCATCTGTATGGCGCGTTCGACAAGCCCAGCGGTATCCAGACCGGCCCGCATCCGCTGGACGACTTCCCGCCGCATCCCGATCTGTGCGCCCGCTATGCGAAGGACAAGGGCATCGATCTTGCTTCGCCCGAGGCCGCGCTGCTGTTTCAGGCCGACAGCCCGGCGTGGTCGGCCAGTCGCTACTACCAGGACGCCGCCATCCGCGCCGCGTTCGAGAAGATCATCCGCGAGCGCCAGGCCGGCAACGCGCCGCGCGTGTTGCTCACGCTCGCCACCGGCGCAGGCAAGACCATCATCGCCACCAACCTGCTGTGGCGGATGGCGCAGGCGGGCCTGCTGCCCAAACCTGCCTTGTTCCTGTGTGATCGCGACGAATTGCGTCGGCAAGCGCACGACAAACTCTCGGCCGCATTCGGCGGCAATGCCCGCATCGTGGAAACCGTGCGCGGCCACAACGCCGCTGCCAATGCGCGCATCCATATCGCCACCTACCAGACCCTGGGGATCGATGGCGAGGAGGACGATGGCGGCGATGCCAGCTTCCTCACCGAGCACTACGGCGAAGACGCCTTTTCCGTCATCATCATCGACGAATGCCACCGCAGTGCCTGGGGCAAGTGGTCGCAGGTGCTCACCCGCAACCCCAACGCCATCCACATCGGCCTGACCGCCACGCCGCGCAAGCTCAAGCCACCCAGACGTCCGCGACGCCCCGTTCGTGGTGCGCCTGTCGAACCACGCCGTGCAGCAATCGCGCAGGAGCTGGAAACCGCCCTCGCCAAAGACGCGGCCATCACCGCCCACAACGTCCGGTATTTCGGCGAGCCGGTGTACGAATACACGCTGGCGCAGGCGCAGGAAGATGGCTATCTGGCCGCCTGCGAAATCATCAAGCGCAAGGCCGACATCGACGCCCGCGTGTTCACCCGTGGCGAAGTCCTCGCGGCCAAGGTCAAGGACATCAAGACCGGCAAACTGCTCACCGAAGCGGACCTGAACAAGAACACCTACACCGGCAAGGATTTCGATGACGAATTGTTCATCGACCTGCGCACGCCGGCGATGTGTCAGGACCTGTTCAAGCTGCTGTGCGAAAACGGCGGGCCGGAGCAGAAAGTCATCATTTTCTGCACCCGCGATGCCCACGCCGACCGCGTGGCAATGCACATGAACAATCTGTACAGGACGTGGTGCACGGCCAATAGCCACGCGCGCAAGGACGACTATGCCTTCAAGTGCACGGCCGATGCCGGCGCCGACAAGATCGAGGCCATGCGCGGCAGCGGCTCCCGCGCCTTCATCGCCTGCACCGTGGACCTGCTGGAAGCCGGCGTGGACATCGAGCGGCTCAACGCGGTGGTGTTCTTCCGCTACCTGCAATCCAGCATCAAATTCCACCAGATGGTGGGGCGCGGCACCCGCATCGACGAGGCCACGCAGAAGTACAAGTTCTGGCTGTACGACTACACCGGCGTGACCGACCTGTTCGGCACCGAGTTCATCACCCAGCCGCCGCGTTCCGGTGGTGGTGGGGGCGGTGGTGGCGGTGAGGAAGGCGAACCCTATGAAGGTACGCCTATCCCCGGTATCCGCCTGGGCGAAGGCGAGAGTGTCTTGATCAATGCCCAAGGCCGCTTCATCCTCGCCAACCGCAACGGCCAGGCCACGCCGATCCCGGTGGACGAATATCGGCGTGAAGTGATCCAGCGCGTACTGTCCGAAGCGCACAACCTGGACGACTTCCGCGCGCTGTGGGTCGAGGCGAAGAAGCGCCGGCAACTGATCGACCATCTCCTGGGCGACCACCTCAGCCCCGAAGTCATCCGCGAGGCGGACCAGATGGCGGAGTTCGACCTGTTCGATTTCTTCGGCAAGCACGGCTACCACGCGCGGGCGCTGAAACGACCGGAGCGCGGTGCGCACTACGTCAGCGCGAATGCGGCGTGGTTTGCCGGGATGGAGGCGAAGTCCGCCATCGTGCTGCGCGGGCTGGGCGCGCAGTTCGCCCAAGGCGGCACCGAGGCGCTGGAGTCGGACAGCCTGTTCGATGTGCCGGACATCGCCCGGGCCGGAGGCATCAAGGCGCTGCGCGCGCTGGGCAAGCCGGTGGAGGTGATGCAGGACGCGAAGATGAGGTTGTTTGGGGTATGACCACCACACCGTCATTCCCGCGCAAGCGGGCCGCTTCTGACAGCCGAATGGCTGTCCAATCCAGTGGCTTTGTGAGGCTCGGCGACTGCTGCAAGTTCTATAGCGGCGGCACCCCGGCCAAGGGCACGGCCCAGTATTGGAATGGCGACATTCCTTGGTTTTCGCCGAAAGACATCAAGACTTTTGACTTGTGTGTCGCACAAGACAGGATTTCGAAACTTGCCATTGCCGAGTCGGCAACCCAACTCATCATGCCTGGCACGATTCTCGTTGTTGGCCGCTCCGGTGTTCTGGCGCACACATTGCCAGTCGGTATCGTTCGACAGCCTTCGACATTCAATCAAGACATCAAAGCCATCGTTCCAAGCGATGCCTTTGACCCCGAGTTCGTTGCGCTATATCTACGTGCGAAACAGCCGCACGTCTTAGCCGACGGCGTGAAGCGCGGCCCAACCGTGCACAGCCTTGTAGCTAATTTTCTCGAAGACCTCGAAATTCCTACGTTGCAATTGCCAGAACAACGCCACATCGCCGCCCGCCTGAAAGCCCAACTGGCCGAGGTGGACACCGCGCGGCAGGCGGCGCAGGCGCAGGTGCGGGAGGCTGGCTTGCTGCGCCAGCGCCTGCTGCGCCAGACCTTCGATGCGCTGCATGATGCGCCGCGCAAGGTATTGGGTGAGTGGGCGAAGACCACCAGCGGCTCCACGCCACCGCGTGGAGACAAGCGTTACTGGTCGCCTGCCGAAATTCCGTGGGTGAAAACCGGTGAAGTCGCCTTCGCGCCAATCAGCACGACTGAAGAAGCCATCTCGCGGCAGGCGCTGGAGGAATGTTCGCTGACCTTGCTGCCGCCGCAAAGCGTGCTCATCGCCATGATCGGTCAGGGCAAGACACGCGGTCAGTCGGCGATTCTCCAGATAGAGGCGGTGACCAATCAGAACTGCTTTGCAATCCTGCCGAACGACTCTTGGGATGCGACGTTCCTGTATCACTGGCTGATGGCTTCGTATAAAGACTTGCGGGAACTTTCGGCTTCACGAGGCGGAAGTCAGTCGGCATTGAACGGAGCTTTGTTGAACGCGCTGGAAATCCCCGCCCCCGACATCGACACCCAACGCCACCTCGTCACCCGACTGCAAGCCCAACTCGCGCAGGCCGACGCCATCGCCCACGCCGCCGCCGCGCAACTGGCCGAAATCGAACGCCTGCCGCAGCGGCTGCTGGCCAAGGCCTTCGCCGCGCCCGCCTGATCGGAGCGGCCCGACGGCGTGCTAGAGTTAAGCATGTCAATCTGTGCTTAACCCGTATTTCTCATGAAAGACGTTTCAGATCAGCAAGTTGCAGAGCATCTTAAGCGCCTGAATCCGTGGTGGCAGAGCGCCACGATGGACGACGCAACCTTGGCGCTGCGCCCCCGTGCCTACCTGGACCCGGTGCGGCAACTGTTGCTGGAGCCCAAGCTGCGCCGCGCCGTGGTGCTGCTGGGCCCACGCCGGGTCGGCAAGACCATCCTGATCCGCCACCTGATCGCCGATCTGCTGGCGCGCGGCACGCCCGCGCAGCGCATCGCCTATGTGGAAATGGATCACCCGCTGCTGCACGGCCAGTCGCTCGAGGCCCTGATCCGCCAGATCGAGGAGGCGGCGCCCGGCGGCGACGGCACGCGCTACCTGTTCTTCGACGAGATCCAGTCGCACAAGGATTGGGAGAAGCACCTCAAGCCGCTGGTGGACCATCGCCCCGACCTGCGCATCCTGGTATCCGGCTCCGCTGCTGCCGCGCTCAAGCGCCAGAGCACCGAATCCGGCGCGGGGCGCTTCACCGATTTCCTGTTGCCGCCGCTGACCTTTTCCGAATATCTGGACCTGCGCCAGGAACCCGCCGCCGTCCGCGAGGAAACACCGGGCGTCTACCTGCTGGAGGACATTGGCCGGCTGAACGCCCAGTTCGTGGAGTACGTCAACTACGGTGGCTATCCCGAACTGGCGCTGTCGCCGGTGGTACGTGGCAACCCGGAACGGTTCGTCAAGTCCGACATCGTGGACAAGGTGCTGCTGCGCGACCTGCCGCAGTTGTATGGCATCAAGGACATCCAGGAACTCAATTCGCTGTTCACCCTGCTGGCCTTCAACACGGCGGAGGAAGTCGCGTTCGAGCAACTGTCCAAACGCAGCGGGGTCGGCAAGCAGACCATCCAGAAGTACATCGAGTACCTGGAAGCTGCGTTCCTGATCAAGCGTGTGTTCCGGGTGGATCAGGACGGAAAGCGTTACCAGCGCGAGCGCCACTTCAAGGTTTACCTGACCAATTCGGCGATGTACACCGGCCTGTTCGGTGCCAAGACGGCGGAGGATCCGGAGTTCGGGCACCTGGTCGAAACGGCATTGTTCGCGCAGCGCTTCCACGAGGATGCGCGGCTCAATTACGCGCGCTGGGGCACCGACGACAGCGAGGTGGATCTGGTGGAGTCGTCCCAGGCGCTCAAGCCGGTGGCTGCGCTGGAAATCAAGTGGAGCGACAAGTACGCGGACAAACCCGAGTCGCTCAAGGGGCTGATGAAATTCGTGCGCGCCAATCACTTGCCGTCAGCCTGGGCCACCACCCGCAGCCTGATCCGCCAGCAGACGATCGACGGCAGCGAGATTCGCCATTGGCCAGCCGCGGTGCTGGCCTTCCACTACGGCGTGCGCGCCGTGCAGGGCCGGCTGGCCGGCTTTGAAGCACAGATCAAGGAAATCGTTAAGTGACTGCCGTTGCCAAGACTCCCCGAAAACAAAAGGTTGGAAAGGCGGCGAAGCCGGCCAAGGCGATTGCCAGCACCCAGTCGCTGTCCGCGTTCGTGAAGGGTATCTGCGATGTGATGCGCCGCTCCAACTGCGCCAGCGCCCTGCAATACGTGCCGGAGCTGACCTGGATCCTGTTCCTGCACATCCTGGACGCGCAGGAGACGCGCGATGCCGAGCAGGCCGAGGCACTGGGCGCGGAGTTCTCGCCCGCGCTGCGCGCGCCGTACCGCTGGCAGGACTGGGCCGCGCCGTGGTCGGACAAACCCGGCCATCCGCAGACCACCGACGGCAAGCCGCAGGGCTGGAAGCGGCAGGAACTGTTCGCTGCCGGCGGCGGCAGGCTGTTCGACTTCATCAACAAGGAACTGTTGCCGCATCTGCATGCGCTGGATGTGGACGTGCGCACAGGACTGCCAAATCCGGCCGTGAGCCCGAAGCAGCGGATCATCGGCCGCATCATGACGGCGGTGGAGCGGGTGCGGGTGGACGACGAGGCCAATCTGCTGGACATCCTCGATCGCGTCCACGAGATCAGCATCGATCACATCGACGACACCCATTTCTTCACCCTGTCGCAGGTGTACGAGGACCTGCTGCTGAAGATGGGCGAGAAGAACTCCGACGGCGGCCAGTTCTTCACCCCGCGCGAGGTGATCCGCGCGATGGTGCATACCGTCGATCCGAAGCTGGGGCAGACGGTCTACGACCCGTGCTGCGGCACCGGCGGCTTTCTCGCGGTGGCCTACGAGCACATCGCCCGTGAGTTGGGCAGCGCGCCGGCCAGCACGGACATCGAGAAGCTCAAACACGACACCTTCTTCGGCCGCGAGAAGGAGAATCTGGTGTTTCCCATCGCGCTGGCCAACCTGGTGTTGCACGGGATCGACCAGCCGAACCTGTGGCATGGCAATGCGCTGACCAAGCGCGCGACCTATGATGCGCTGTTCCGGCAGGCACCGGGCCAGTTCGACGTGATCCTGACCAATCCGCCTTTTGGCGGCAAGGAAGGCAAGGAGGCGCAGAAGAACTTCGCGTTCGAGACCAGCGCCACCCAGGTGCTGTTCGTGCAGGACATCCTGGCTGAGCTGGCACACGGTGGCACCTGCGGCATCGTGCTGGACGAGGGCCTGCTGTTCCGCACCAATGAAAGCGCTTTCGTCGAGACCAAGCGCAAGCTAGTGGACGAGTGTGAACTGTGGGCCATCGTCAGCCTGCCGGGCGGGGTGTTCTCCACCGCCGGCGCCGGCGTGAAGACCAACCTGATGTTCTTCACCAAGGGCAAGAAGACCGAGCGCATCTGGTACTACGACCTGTCGTGGGTGAAGGTGGGCAAGAAGACGCCGCTGACCCTGGCGCATTTCGGGTTCGGCAAGGACGGCTCGGTGCTGGAGGATGAAGCGCTTCCCGCCGCACTGCTGGCCGAGTGGCAAGCCGATGAAGCCAATGCCGGCCAGGCTTTCCCGAGCTATGCGCGCATGCTGGCGTCGCACAGCGACAGTCGCTACTCCTGGACAGTGGACTTCACTGAACGCCGCACCAAATCCCGAGAGGAGATGCAGCCGCTATTGGACAAGGCCGCAGAGATCAGGGCGGCCGTGGTCGACCTGAAGGAGGAGCTGAAGCGGCTGAAGAAGGACAAGGCCGCGGCTGGCGCGATCCAGGCTACCGAGGCGACCATCCGCGAAAGGGACAAAGCTGCGCGTGACATGGAGGCTGAAGCCGCCGCCATTGACGCAGCGGTATTCGACTTGAAGGCAGTCAATCCCAATGCGGTGGCGGTGGTGGATGATCGAACGCTTGGAGAAATCATCGCCAGTATCGACGAGCAGGGACAAGCCGTCGTCTCGGCCTTGGCTAGGCTGAATGCGTTGCTGGCAGAAGGCTAGGACGTGTACCCCGGTGCCGGTCGCACCCGCCGGCGGGGTTTCGCGTTCTGGCCTATCCATGCAGGACGGCCAGCGCCTGAAGCAGGAACTCACCGCGCACTGAGGCAAGGGCGCGCCGCAGGTGGTGCTGGTTGCCGATGCGGACGAATTGCGCGCCGTGGCCCGCGAGCAAAACGAGAACCCGGACGGGATCAACGAGCTTGTGGAAGGGCTGTACCTGGATTCCTGTTTTGCCCATGCAACCACGCTACGGCGCGGTCTTTTCATGCCTCGCGCCTCGCGAGAACCTCCACGTGCGGCTCCTGCCCTGCGGCGCTGGAACCCACGGGTGATTTTCGACCCATGTGAAGGTTTGATCGCAACGCCGCTCGCATAATCATCTTCGACGGGCGTATCACGTCGTGTCGGCGTTGCCCGCGCCAGCAAATACCGATCATTCATCCCATGCCCGAAGGTCCTGAAATCCGCCGCGCCGCTGACCGCCTTGCGGCGGCCGTGCTGGGGCAGCCGCTGCGGCGCGTGCAGTTCGCCTTTCCCCAGCTCAAGCCCTACGAACGCAAGCTGCGCGAGCACCGGATCGAATCGATCACGTCGCGCGGCAAGGCGCTGCTGACGGCGTTCGACAACGGCTGGACGCTGTACACCCACAACCAGCTGTACGGCGTCTGGAAGGTCGCGCCAGCCGGCCACTGGCCGGCCACCACGCGCAGCCTGCGGGTGGCGCTGGAGACCGCGCAGTCGGCCATCCTGCTGTATTCGGCTTCCGCCATCGAAATCTGGCGCAGCGATCAAATCGAATCGCACCCGTTCCTGCAAGGCCTGGGGCCCGACGTGCTGGATCCGGCGCTGGATGCGACCGCCGTTGCGGCGCGACTTGGCTCGCCCGCGTTCTGCCATCGCGCGCTCGGTGGCCTGCTGCTGGATCAGGGCTTCCTCGCCGGGCTGGGCAATTACCTGCGCGCCGAAATCCTCTACGCCACCCGCCTGCATCCGGCGCTGCGCCCCGTTGATCTGAGCGCACGCCAGCGCAATGCGCTGGCCAGGCAATGTCTGGCGATCCCGCGCCTGAGTTACGCCACCCGCGGGGTCGAGCCCAGGCCGGGGATGCGCAAGGACCTGCAGGTCCACGAGGGCGCAGCCTTCCACTTCCATGCCTTCAAGCGCGAGGATGAACCTTGCGAGCGCTGCGGCACCACGATTGCACGCATCAGTTCCAATTCACGCCCGCTGTTTCTGTGCCCGCACTGCCAGCCGGACAAATGCGCCGGCACGGGCCGGGGATCGGAATGCGGTAAAATTCGCGGATGAAAAAAGAACTCGAAGCCCTGCTGCGCAGCAACCGCGACTGGGCCGATGGCATCACCCGCGATGACCCGACCTTCTTCGAGCGTCTTTCGAAACAGCAGGCGCCGAAGTACCTGTGGATCGGCTGTTCGGATTCACGGGTGCCGTCCAACCAGATCCTCGGCATGGATCCCGGTCAGGTGTTCGTCCATCGCAACATCGCCAACGTGATGGTGCACACCGATCTCAACTGCATGTCCACCATCCAGTACGCGGTCGACGTGCTGAAGGTGCGGCATATCCTGGTGGCCGGCCACTACGGCTGCGGCGGTGTCGGCGCGGCGCTGGAAGGCGCGCGGATCGGGCTGGCCGACAACTGGATTCGCCACGTCGCCGACGTGGCCCAGCAGCACCTGCCGCTGCTTGACGCCCTTCCGGAAGCGCGGCGCTATGACGCCATGTGCGAACTCAACGCCATCGCCCAGGCGCGCAACGTCTGCCTGAGCACGGTGATTTGCGACGCCTGGACCCGCGGCCAGCCTCTGGCCGTACACGGCTGGGTGTACGGGCTCGACGACGGCCACATCCACGAACTGGGAATGGACGTGCACGGCCCGGACGAACTGGACCCGGTGTACGCGAAAGCCATCGAAGCGGTCTACGCGCGCCACTGCGGCGCGGCCCGAACCTGACGGCAGGGGCTTGGCGACAACGAAAAAACGGGCCGCAGCCCGTTTTTTCCTGCATTCCTGAAGGCAGGCCGGTTCAGCCGACCGTTTCGCCTTCGGCCACGGCCTTCATCGACAGGCGGATGCGGCCCTGCTTGTCGACTTCCAGGACCTTGACCTTGACGATGTCGCCTTCCTTGAGCTTGTCGGAGACCTTCTCGACGCGCTCGTTGGAAATCTGCGACACGTGCACCAGCCCGTCCTTGCCCGGGGCAATGGTGACGAAGGCGCCGAAGTCCATGATCTTGGCCACCTTGCCCTCGTAGATGTGGCCCGGCTCGACGTCCGAGGTGATCTGTTCGATGCGGTGCTTGGCAGCCTGACCGGCGGCGGCGTTGACCGAGGCAATGGTGATCGTGCCGTCGTCCTGGATGTCGATCTGGGTGCCGGTTTCCTTGGTGATGCCCTGGATCACCGAACCGCCCTTGCCGATCACCTCACGGATCTTGTCCGGGTGGATCTTGATGGTGATCAGGCGCGGCGCGTAGTCGGACAGGTCCGGACGCGGCGCGGTCAGCGCCTTGGCCATCTCGCCGAGGATGTGGTGGCGGCCCTGCTTGGCCTGCGCCAGCGCGACCTGCATGATCTCCT
This sequence comes from Thermomonas sp., assembly GCF_023953935.1. Lineage (GTDB taxonomy): Bacteria > Pseudomonadota > Gammaproteobacteria > Xanthomonadales > Xanthomonadaceae > Thermomonas. Next base: position 91,826 of record NZ_JAMLIW010000001.1, read on the forward strand.
CGGTGATGCCCTGGATCTTGATGTCCATCTGCAGGGCGGTGATGCCCTGATCGGAGCCGGCCACCTTGAAATCCATGTCGCCAAGGTGATCCTCGTCACCGAGGATGTCGGACAGGACCACGAAGCGCTCGCCTTCCTTGACCAGCCCCATCGCGATGCCCGCGACCGGACGCTTGATCGGCACGCCGGCATCCATCAGCGCCAGCGAGCTGCCGCAGACCGAGGCCATCGAGGAAGACCCATTGGACTCGGTGATTTCCGAGACCACGCGGATGGTGTACGGGAACGCTTCCATGCCCGGCATCATCGCCAGCACGCCGCGCTTGGCGAGGCGGCCGTGGCCGATTTCGCGGCGCTTGGGCGCGCCGAAGCGGCCGGTCTCGCCGACCGAATACGGCGGGAAGTTGTAGTGGAACAGGAAGTGTTCCTTCCACTCGCCGGCCACGTCATCCATGATCTGGCCGTCGCGGGCGGTGCCCAGCGTGGTGACCACCAGGGCCTGGGTTTCGCCGCGGGTGAACAATGCGGAACCGTGCACGCGCGGCAGCACGCCGACCTTGCAGGTGATCGGGCGAATCGCGTCGAGCTGGCGGCCGTCGATGCGGACCTTGGTCGAGAGCACGCTGTCGCGCAGGGTGTGGTATTCGAGTTCCTCGAACTCGGCGGCCTGCGCCGCAGCGCTCCAGCCCTCCGCTTCGGCGCGCCCGGCCAGCGCCAGCAGCACGTCCTTCTTCAGCGCGGAAATCGCGTCACGCCGCTGCAGCTTGTCGCGGATCTGGAAGGCCTCGCCCATGCGGCCACCGACGGCGTCCTGCATCGCGGCGACCAGCGCGGCGTTGCGTTCGGCGGACTGCCAGGTCGAGACCGGTGCCCCGGCTTCGGTCACCAGTTCGTTGATCGCGTTGATGGCTTTCTGCATTTCGCGATGGCCGAAGGTGACCGCGCCCAGCATCACGTCCTCGGACAGCTCTTTGGCTTCCGACTCGACCATCAGCACCGCCTGCGAGGTGCCGGCCACGACCAGTTCAAGGTCGGAATCCTTCAGCTCGGTGACGGTCGGGTTGAGCAGGTACTGGCCATTCTTGTAGCCGACCTTGGCCGCGCCGATCGGGCCCTGGAACGGAGTGCCGCACAGCGACAGCGCCGCCGACGCGCCGATCAGGGCGAGCACGTCGCCCTCGACTTCCGGGTTGAGCGAGACCAGGGTGGCGATGATCTGGATCTCGTTGCGGTAGCCGTCGGGAAACAGCGGGCGGATCGGGCGATCGATGAGGCGGCTGATCAGGGTTTCCTTTTCGGTCGCGCGGCCTTCGCGCTTGAAGAAGCCCCCCGGAATGCGGCCACCGGCATAGAACTTTTCCTGGTAGTCGACGGTCAGCGGGAAGAAATCCTGGCCTTCGCGCGCCGACTTGGCGGCCACCGCGGTGACCAGCACCTCGGTGCCTTCGCACTTCACCAGAACCGCGCCGCCGGCCTGGCGGGCGATCTCGCCGGTTTCCAGCGTGAACTGACGGTTGCCGTACTGGAACGTCTTGCTGATCTTTGCCACTTCGAAATCCTTGACTGGTTGCACGTTGACGTCGGCGGCCCTTGCCTGTCGACGCTGCGCCGCGAGCGACGCGGGAGTGCGGACGGGCCGCACGGTCGGGTTTTCCTTCCGCAAAAACGCACCGCGGCGCATTCTCGCGCCGCGGGGTGTGTCTGTATCAGCGACGCAGGCCGAGCTTGCCGATCAGCGCCTTGTAGCGTTCGCCGTCCTTGCTGCGCAGATAGTCGAGCAGGCTGCGGCGGCGGTTGACCATCATCAGCAGGCCGCGCCGGCTGTGGTGGTCCTGCTTGTGCGCCTTGAAGTGCTCGGTGAGCTGTTCGATGCGTGCGGTGAGCAGGGCGACCTGCACTTCCGGCGAGCCGGTGTCGTTGTCGCCGCGCTTGTGTTCGTTGATGACTTTGCTGGTATCGATGGACATGATTGCCTCACAGTCGCGGAGCCGGCAGGAACAGGGCAATCAAGCCCGCACCGCACGGTCCGTCACAAATGGATGGGAAACGCTCGTCTGAGCCCGTCAATTGTAGCGCGCACGCGACCTGACAGGCAAACCGCGGATTTCGGGCGCGGATTTCCAGCGCAGAGTTCAACCACGGACCTCAGTCGCCGGAATCGGCCACCACTTCCGGCTTGCCCTCGCCCTGGATGCGCTGGTAGATCTCCTCGCGATGCACGGCCACGTCCTTGGGCGCGCTGATGCCGATGCGCACCTGGTTGCCTTTCACGCCAAGCACGGTGACGGTGATCGCATCACCAATCATCAAGGTCTCGCCTACGCGTCTGGTCAGGATCAACATCGCAACTCCATTGCCGCCGTCCTGCACAACGTCTGTGCGTGCGGTCACGTCCGGTTCATGGATGATAGTCGCGCGGATCGTCCGGGAACAAGTCGCACTGCGTCACAGATTCGATACGAACTATCCCAGAATCCGCGCCACCGCTGCCGCCACGTCGTCGAGCGCGGTGCGCAGCGCCGGCCCATCCTCGCCGCCACCTTGCGCCATGTCCGGGCGTCCCCCGCCCTTGCCGTTGATCTTGCGCGCGACCTCGCCGAGCACGTCGCCGGCCTTGACCTTGCCCAGCGCGGAACCCGCGACGCCGGCCACCAGCGCCGCCTTGCCATCCTGGACGCCAGCCAGAACGATCACGGCATCGCCCAGCTGCTGCTTGAGCCGATCGACCGCATCGCGCAGCGCCTTGACGTCGAAACCTTCCAGCCGCACGGCCAGCACCTTGACGCCAGCCACCGCCCGCGCCTGCCCGGCCAGATCGCCGGTGGCGCTGGAAGCGGCCCTGGCCTTGAGCGCCTCGACTTCGCGCTCCAGCTTCTTCTGCCGGTCGAGCACGCCGTGCAGCTTGCCGGCCACCTCATGCGCGTTGCCGCCCAGCAGGTGGGCGACTTCATGCAGACGGCGTTCTTCCTCGGCCACGAAATCCAGCGCGCCCTGCCCCGTGACGGCCTCGATCCGGCGCACGCCGGCCGATACGCCGCCTTCACTGGTGATCTTGAACAGGCCGATGTCGCCGGTGCGGCCCACGTGGGTGCCGCCGCACAATTCGGTGGAAGTGGGGCCAAAGCGCAGCACGCGCACGCGCTCGCCGTACTTCTCGCCAAACAGCGCCATTGCACCGAAATCCAGCGCCTCCTGCATGCCCATGTGGCGCACTTCGCCAGGGTGGTTGGCGCGGACCTCGGCGTTGACGCGACGCTCGACCTCGGCCAGTTCCTGCGCCGTCATCGGCTGGAAGTGGGAGAAGTCGAAACGCAGGCGATCCGGCGCGACCAGCGAGCCTTTCTGCTGGACGTGGGTGCCCAGCACGCTGCGCAGCGCGGCGTGCAGCAGGTGGGTGGCGCTGTGGTTGAGGATGATCGCGCCGCGACGCGCCGCATCGACGCTGGCGGACAGACGGTCGCCCAGCCGCAGCTGGCCCGTTTGCAGCCTGCCGATGTGGGCGTGGAATTGGCCGGCCAGCTTGTGGGCGTCGGCCACGGCAAACGCGGCGCCCGCGCCCGAGAGCGTGCCGGTGTCACCGACCTGGCCGCCGGATTCGGCATAGAACGGGGTGGCGTCGAGCAGGACGATGCCGTCATCACCAGCCACCAGTGCGTCCACCGACTTGCCGTTCTTGAGCAGGGCGACAACGCCGAGGTCGTCGGCGGCGAGCGTTTCATAGCCGAGGAAGCGGGTCGGCGCGAGCTGCGCCACCAACTCGGCCGGCAATTGCACGCCGCCGCCGAACTTGCCGGCCGCGCGCGCGGTTTCCTTCTGATGCTCCATCGCCGCGTCGAAGCCGGCCACGTCCACCGACAAACCCCGCTCGCGCGCCATGTCCTGGGTGAGATCCAGCGGAAAGCCGTAGGTATCGTAGAGGCGGAAGGCTTCGGCACCGGGGATCACGCCATCATCCACGCCCGCGGCCACGTCCGCGAAGATTTTCATCCCTGAATCCAGGGTTTCGGCAAAACGCTCCTCCTCGGCCAGCAGCGCGCGCTCGGCAGTGGCGCGGCCGGCGCGCAGCACCGGGTAGGCCTCGCCCATCAGCGCATCGAGGGTGGCCACCAGCTTGTGGAAGAACGGTTCGCGGGTGCCCAGCATCCAGCCGTGGCGCAGCGCGCGGCGGATGATCCGGCGCAACACATAGCCGCGGCCTTCGTTCGACGGCAGCACACCATCGACGATCAGGAACGCGCTGGCGCGGATGTGGTCGGCAATCACCCGCAGCGACTTGCTGCCCGCATCAGTGGTTCCGGTCAGTTCAGCGGCGCGACCGATCAGGGTCTGGAACAGGTCGATCTCGTAATTGGAATGGACGTGCTGGAAGATCGCCGCCAGCCGCTCCAGCCCCATGCCGGTATCGACGCAGGGCGCCGGCAGCGGCTCCAGCCGGCCGTCACTTTGGCGATCGAACTGCATGAACACGAGGTTCCAGATTTCGATGAAGCGATCGCCATCGGCCTCCGGCGAACCGGGCGGGCCGCCAGCGATGCCTTCGCCGTGGTCATAGAAAATCTCGCTGCACGGGCCGCAGGGGCCGGTGTCGGCCATCTGCCAGAAATTGTCGGAAGCGTAAGGCGCACCCTTGTTGTCGCCGATGCGGATGATGCGCTCGGGCGGCAGGCCCACCAGATCGTGCCAAATGGCGTAGGCCTCGTCATCGTCGTGGTAGACGGTGGCCAGCAGGCGCTCGCCGGGCAGCTTCCAGACTTCGGTCAACAGCTCCCAGGCCCACAGGATGGCGTCTTTCTTGAAGTAGTCGCCGAACGACCAGTTGCCGAGCATCTCGAAAAAAGTGTGGTGACGCGCGGTGTAGCCGACCTGGTCGAGGTCGTTGTGCTTGCCGCCGGCGCGCAGGCAACGCTGGACATCGACCGCCCGCACGTAGCTGCGCTTCTCCGCGCCGAGGAAGACGTCCTTGAACTGCACCATGCCGGAGTTGGTGAACAGCAGGGTGGGATCATTGCCAGGCACCAGCGGCGCGGACGGCACGACGGTATGACCGCGGGCGGCAAAGAAGTCGAGGAAATCGCGGCGAAGGTCGGCGGTGGTTTTCATGCAGGCATCAAGATGGCGGAATGCGGGCAACACAAGACCCGCGAACTCGACACGATGCGGCCGCAGTTTCGAGTTGGCAACCCAGTCCGGGGATTTTAGCGCGACTGCCTGCTTCGGCGAGCTTTGCCGGACCGCCCCGACCGCAATCAGGTGCGCTTGGGCTCAAGGCGGGGATTGGGCCAGCGCGGCGCGTGCCTGGTCCATGGAAAAGCCGCGACGCAAGAGGAAATCCAGGGCTTTGCGCCGGGCGGTGACCGCCCCGGAGAACGCCTGCGGATGCCGCCGTCGGGCCAGGTCGCGGGCCAGCGCCAACCAATCACCCTCGAAGCCGTCCATGGCGGCAGCGATGACGCCGGCCGACAACCCGTGCAGGTTGGCCAACTCGGCGCGGACGTAGGCCGGGCCATAGCCGCCGCTGGCGCGGGCGCGCAACAGGGCGTCGGCAAAGCGCGCATCGCTTTGCCAGCCATCGCGGGCCAGCCTGTCCACCACCGCCTGCGCCTCCGTGACAGGCACGCCGCGCTGTGCCAGCTTGCGCGCGAGCTCGGCCTGCGAGTGCTCGCGCCGCGTCAGCAGCGCGAGCGCGCGCTGGGTCGGGGCCGGCTCGACGTGCGGCGGGCGCCGGCGCCGGGAGGCGACATCCCTGTCAGGCCCGGGTCCCGGATGCTTCATTCACCTTCTTCGCGCGCGGCTTCCTGCGGGACGAACTTCTCGCGCAGCAGCGCTTCCAGCCTGGCCGCAATCTCCGGGTTTTCCTTGAAGAACTGGCGCGCGTTCTCCTTGCCCTGCCCGATCCGCTGGTCGTCGTAGCTGTACCAGGCACCGGATTTTTCGACCAGGCCCGCGGTGACACCCATCTCGATCAACTCGCCCTCGCGCGAGATGCCTTCGCCATAGAGAATTTCGGTAATGACCTGCTTGAACGGCGGCGCCAACTTGTTCTTGACCACCTTGATCCGGGTCTGGTTGCCGATGATCTCGTCGCCCTTCTTGATGCTGCCGATGCGGCGGATGTCGAGCCGCACCGAAGCGTAGAACTTGAGCGCATTGCCGCCGGTGGTCACTTCGGGGCTTTGGCCCGGCATCATCACGCCGATTTTCATGCGCAGCTGGTTAATGAAGATCACCAGGGTATTGCTGCGCTTGATGTTGCCGGTGAGCTTGCGCAGGGCCTGGCTCATCAGGCGCGCTTGCAAGCCGGGGAGCTGGTCGCCCATTTCGCCTTCGATCTCGGCCTTGGGGGTAAGCGCGGCCACCGAATCGATCACCACCATGTCCACCGCATTGGAGCGCACCAGCATGTCGGCGATTTCCAACGCCTGCTCGCCGGTGTCGGGCTGCGACAGATACAGGTCATCGAGGTTGACACCCAGCTTCTGCGCGTAGACCGGATCCAGCGCGTGTTCGGCGTCGATGAAGGCGCAGGTGCCGCCGACCTTCTGGCACTCGGCAATGGCTTGCAGAGTCAGCGTGGTCTTGCCGGAGGATTCCGGACCGTAGATTTCGACCACGCGGCCCTTGGGCAGACCGCCGATGCCCAGCGCGATGTCGAGCATCAGCGAGCCGGTGCCGATGGTTTCCACCGCTTCCACGGTGCGGTCGCCCATGCGCATCACCGAGCCCTTGCCGAACTGGCGCTCGATCTGGGTCAGGGCCGCGGCCAGCGCGCGCTTCTTGTTTTCGTCCATCGGGGTACTCCTTAGAAAGCGGTTGGGGATGGTGTGCGTTCGGTACGGAGACAGCTTAGGCGGGGCCAGTCGCACGGACTGCGACGCTGGCGGGCCGCGATGAAAATTTTTCATGTTGCGCAAAGCGGGGAAATCGGAAAACGCCGCGCCAAGCATCGGAATTGCGCTCGACCCGGGCCGCCAGCTCAGCCATGCGGACGCACCAGGCCGCAGTACAGGCCTTCAATGGCAAAGTCCTGCCCCGGCTGGACCTCGATCGGATCGTGATCGGGATTGCGCGGCAGCAGACGGACCTTGCCGCGGGTCGGCTTGAACAGCTTGACCGTGATTTCATCGTCGATTCGGGCGATCACCACCTGCCCGCTGCGCGCCTCGTTGGTGCGGTGCACGCCGATCAGGTCACCGTCGAAGATGCCTTCATCGCGCATCGAATCCCCCTTCACGCGCAACAGATAATCCGGGGTCAACGAAAACAGGGTGCGGTCCATCAGCACCACCTGCTCGCTGCCGATGTCGGCACCGATCGGCACGCCGGCCGCCACTTGCCCCAGCACCGGCAGCTGCAGCGCATCGTCGTTGGCCGGCAGGTCGAGCTGGCGCGGCCAGTCCGGCCACTGCAGCAAGCGCAGGCTGCGGGCGCGCCCGGGGCTGCGTTCGATCACGCCAGCCGCTTCCAGCGCCTCCAAGTGGTACTGCGCGGCGCGCACGCCGCTGAAACCAAAGGCATGGGCGATTTCCGCCTGCGAGGGCGCATAGCCGTCGGCCTCGATGCGTTCGGCGAGGAAAGCGTGAATCGCGCGCTGGGTATCGGTCAGGCTCATGTTTAGTAGTAATACTACTAATGCCAGTGGTCGTCAAGCGCGCCGGCCTGCGCTCCGCCCGCTCACCCCAGTTCGTGCTCCAGCCCGTGCAGCGCTGCCGCCACGGTCTGCCGACGCACCGCGTCGCGGTCGCCGTCGAAATGAAACAGCTCGGCGTGGGCATAACCGCCGCGCCGCTTCCAGCCGATCCACACCGTCCCCACCGGCTTGTCCTCATTGCCACCGCCAGGACCGGCGATCCCGGTGACGGCCACCGCAATCGTCGCGCCGGAATGCACCAGCGCACCGCTGACCATTTCGACCACGGTTTCGCGGCTGACCGCGCCGGTCTGTTCCAGCGTCTGCGGCCGCACGCCCAGCAGCGCCTGCTTGGCCTCGTAGCTGTAGGCCACCATCCCGCAGTCGAACCACGCCGACGAACCGGCGACCTCGGTCACGCACTTGGCAATCCAGCCGCCGGTGCAGCTCTCGGCGGTCACCAGCATCTGCCGTGCAGCCGCAAGGCGTTCGCCCACGGCCTGCGCCAAGGCATTCAACTCGGTGTTGGTGGGAACAGACACGACGCGACTCCCGCGGACGGAAGTCGCTTTGTATCGCATGGCGATCAGGAGCGAAAGCCGCCGCACGCCTCCTTTGCCCGAAACGGACGTTCAGCGTCGAGTCAAATTTCAACTTGCAATTTTTCCGCAAGCCGGTATGTTAGTAAGCGATTACTTACTTTGAATGCTCCCATGTCCCCATCTCCTCGCTATCTCCCAGCCGACGTACGCCGCAACGCAACCGTCGAGACCGTGGTTTCTCTGGCCGCCGAGCGCAATCCCAGCGATATCACGACCACCGAGATTGCTGCCCGGATGGGGCTGACGCAGGGTGCGTTGTTCCGCCACTTCGTTAACAAGGACGCCATCGTGCAAGCGGTCATGGCTTGGGTGTCCGAACGTCTGTTGTCGCGATTGGACGCGGCGTCGGCCAATGCCGCCTCTCCGCTGGCGGCGCTGGAAGCGATGTTCCTGGCCCACGCCGGATTCGTGGCGGATCATCCAGGCGTGCCGCGAATGCTGTTCGCGGAACTGCAGCGCCCGAGTGAAAGCGTGACACGGCGGATGGTGCAGACACTTCTTTCGCATTATCGCCAGCGGCTGCAGCAGTTGTTCGATGCAGCCAAGGCAAGGGAGCAACTGGACTCGGCGCTGGACGTGGATGCAGCGATTTCGCTGTTCATCGGCACCGTTCAAGGGCTGGTGATGCAATCCCTGCTCTCCGGAAACAGCGACACCATCCGCCGCGATGCCCCACGCGCCTTCGCGATCTATCGTCGCGGGATCGAAGCCAGACCATGAGCACTCTTGCATGCGGCACACGCGCAGTCCCGACGCTTGCGCCAGCAAACCTGCCCGCCTTTCACGATGGAGACGCCCACCCATGAGCATTGGCCGTCCCTCCCCCTCTGCCCTGCGTACATGGGCGGGCGTCGCCATCGTCCTTGTTTTGCTGGGTCTGACTTGGCTGTGGATGCAGCGAGATGGTCGTGGCACGGCCGCAGTGCGCCTGTACGGCAACGTTGACATCCGCGAAGTGCAGCTGGCCTTCCGTCAGCCCGGACGCATCGCCGCAATGACCTTCGAGGAAGGCGATCAGGTGGCGACAGGCGCGCGCATGGCAGTGCTGGATGCCGGGCCTTACCGCGATGGGTTGGCCGCCGCCGACGCCGCGGTTGCGGTCGCCCGCGCCGAGCGGGACAAGCTGCGCAACGGACTGCGTCCACAAGAGCTCGTGCGCGCCCGAGAGGCCTTGCGACAGGCCAGCGCAGTAGCCACCGAAGCCGACCGCAACCTGCAGCGGCAACTCGGCCTTCAGGCCAGCGGCGCCGCCAGCCAGCGCACTCTGGACGTGGCAAGAGCCGCGCAGGAGCAGGCCGCCGCCGGGCTGAAATCCGCACAGGCTGCGTTGTCCCAGGCCCGAGAGGGTGCACGTTCGGAGGACATCGAAGCGGCCGAGGCACGCCTGCAGGCCGCGCAAGCGGCGCGCGCACAGGCCGCAACCGCATTGGCGGACGCCACCCTGCTGGCCCCCGGACCCGGCACCGTGATCACGCGGGTGCGCGAGCCCGGCAGCATGGTCAACGGACAGACTCCGGTCTACGTCCTGAGTCTGGATCGACCAGTGTATGTGCGCGCCTATGTTGGTGAAACGGAACTGGGGCGCATCGCACCCGGTGCCCGCGTGACGCTGCGATCGGACAGTTCGACCAAGGTGTATCACGGTCAGATCGGCTTCATTTCGCCGCGTGCGGAATTCACGCCAAAGACGGTGGAAACGACCGATCTGCGCGCCGATCTCGTCTATCGGCTGCGGATCGTGGTGACCGATGCAGATGCAGCCCTGCGCCAAGGCATGCCGGTGACGATTGACGTGAACGCCGCACCCGCGGACAAGCGCTAGGATGACTGCCACGCCCGCCAGCGGCACGGTCGAAAAGTCAGGCAGCAGCGGTGCCGCCGTGGTCATTCGCGGCCTGCACAAGCGTTTCGGCAAGGTACATGCCTTGCGCGGGCTGGATGCCGAAATCCAGTACGGATGCCTGACCGGACTGGTTGGCCCGGATGGTGCCGGCAAGACCACCCTGATGCGCATCCTCACCGGGCTGTTGGTACCCGATGCGGGAAGCGCGCGTTTGGCCGGCTTCAACGTGGTCGAGGACAACGACGCCATCCACGTTGCCACTGGCTACATGCCGCAACGTTTCGGTCTCTACGAAGACTTGACAGTGATGGAAAACATGCGTCTGTACGCGCATCTGCGCGGAATGGACGCGAACCGGAACGCCACACTGTTCGATGAACTGCTCGACTTCACCCGACTGGCACCGTTCACCCGTCGCCTTGCCGGAAGACTGTCCGGCGGGATGAAACAGAAGTTGGGGTTGGCCTGTGCGCTGATGGCGCGCCCCAAGGTGCTGCTGCTGGATGAACCCGGCGTCGGGGTGGACCCGGTCAGCCGCCAGGATCTGTGGCGGATGGTATTGGCGCTCACTGACGAAGGCATGGCGGTGGTGTGGTCAACGGCCTATCTCGACGAAGCCGAGCGCTGCGCCAGCGTCCTGCTGTTGAACGAGGGCACGCTGGCCTTTGACGGGCCACCGGCGGAATTGACCGGGCGGCTGTCGGGACGCAGCTTTCGACTCGAAAACATCGGCGGCCGCCGCCGCGACGTGCTGGCGCGCGCACTGGCCCTGCCTGGCGTCGGTGACGGTGTGATCCAGGGTGCCGGGGTTCGCGTGGTGCTGCGCAACGGTGCCGCGGTGGATGCGATTCAGACGCTGGCCGCGGAAGAAGCCGTCGCACTCGCGCCGGTCCCGGCACGCTTCGAAGATGCATTCATCGATCTGCTCGGCGGCGGCCCCGGCGGCACCTCGGCATTGGCCGAACGCATGCCCCCGGTCACGTTGGATGTCGAAAACGCCGTGACCTGCCGCCAACTGACCAAGCGCTTCGGCGAATTCACCGCCACCGACTCCGTCAGTTTCGAGGTGCGCAAGGGTGAAATCTTCGGTTTGCTCGGGCCAAACGGTGCCGGCAAATCAACCACGTTCAAGATGCTGTGCGGCCTGCTCAAACCCAGCCATGGCGAAGCCCACGTAGCCGGCATGGATCTGCGTCGCGCCACCGGTGCAGCCAAGGCCAGGCTCGGCTACATGGCGCAGAAATTCTCGCTGTACGGCCTGCTCTCGGTGCGCCAGAACCTGGAATTCTCGGCCGGTGTGTATGGCCTCGACGGCGTCTTGCGGCGCGAGCGCATCGACGAAATGATCGCCACCTTCGGGCTGGAGCCGTGGCTGGACGCAGCGCCGGAAGCGCTGCCGTTGGGGTTCCGGCAGCGACTGGCGCTGGCCTGCGCATTGATGCATCGGCCACCGGTGCTGTTTCTCGACGAGCCCACCTCGGGCGTCGATCCAGTGACGCGTCGCGAATTCTGGACCCACATCAACGGTCTCGCCCGCAAGGGCGTGACGATCATGGTGACGACCCACTTCATGGACGAGGCTGAGTACTGTGATCGGGTCGCCATGCTGTACCGGGCAAAACTGATTGCCCTCGATACGCCTGATGCGATCAAGCGCAGCGCGATCGACGCCACCCATCCCGATCCGACCATGGAAGACGCCTTCATCCATCTCGTGGAAGCGGTCGATCGGCGTCAAACGGAGGCAGCATGAGCGCGAACTCCAGCTTGCCGCCACTTGCGGCCAGTCCTCTGCGTCGCTTTGACCGCGGGCGCCTGCTGGCGTTGGTGCGCAAGGAAAGCCTGCAAGCGCTGCGCGACCCCTCCACGCTGTTGATCGCGTTCGTGCTTCCGGTGGTCCTGCTGCTGCTGTTTGCCTACGCGGTTTCTCTGGATGCGCGCCATGTCCGCATCGGCGTGGTGGTGGAATCGCCTTCGGCATCGGCGCAGTCGCTGGCGGCCGCTTTTGCAGCCACCCGCTATCTCGACGTCAGCTTCGCCCACGACCGCCGCGAGGTCGCCGATCGGTTGGTCTCGGGCACCCTGCGCGGGTTCGTCGTGATCCCTCAGGATTTCGAACGACGCATGGCTGCACACGATGGCCAGCCACTGGTGCAAATCATCACCGACGGCTCCCAGCCCAACACGGCGAACTTCGTCGCAAATTACGCCCAGGGCGTGATCCAGACCTGGCGCGGCGGCGGGCCAAACGCGCCATCGGCAGCGGTCGCGCTGGAACCGCGCTACTGGTTCAATCCCGAACTGGAAAGCCGGCGCGCGCTGGTGCCCGGCGCAATCGCCATCGTCATGACCATCATCGGCACCATGCTCACCGCGCTCGTTGTCGCGCGCGAATGGGAGCGCGGCACCATGGAGGCGGTCCTGTCCACGCCCGCCTCAATCGCCGAGATCCTGATCGGGAAATTGCTGCCCTATTTCGTGCTCGGCATGCTGTCGACGCTTGCTTCGGCCGCGTTGGCGGTGTCCGTGTTCGGCGTGCCTCTGCACGGTTCGCTGCTGGCGCTGTTGACCCTGTCGGCGGTATTCATGCTGCCTGCGCTCGGCCAGGGCCTGCTGATCTCGTCGCTGGCGCGCAATCAGTTTCTCGCCGCCCAGATCGCGCTGTTTTCCGGGTTTTTGCCGGCATTCATGCTGTCCGGATTCCTGTTCGAAATCGACGCGATGCCGGCACCGATCCGCGCCATCACCTGGCTGGTCCCGGCGCGCTATTTCGTGACCTCGCTCAAGACCGTGTTCCTCGCCGGCGACCTGTGGTCGGTGTTTATCCCCGACCTGCTTGCGATGGCGGCCATCGGTGCGGTGTTCTTCCTGCTGGCCAAGCGAGCCACGCGCAAGAATCTGGAGCCTTGACCATGGTCACGGCGTCCCGCCTCTTTTCACTGACCCGGCTGCGAGCCCAATTCATCAAGGAGATGCTCAGCCTGCTGCGCGATCCGCGCAGCCGACTGATCGTCTTCGTTCCGCCGCTGCTGCAACTGCTGGTGTTCGCTTTCGCAGCCACACTGGAAGTGCGCAACGTCGATATTGCCGTGCGCGATCAGGACAGCGGACGCGGTTCGCACGAATTGCTGCTGCGGCTCGACAGCGCGCAGTTCATCCATCGCGTTCGGCGCGTGGACAACCGCGCCGAACTGCGCGCGCTGCTCGACGGTGGCCAGGTGATCGCGGCCCTGGATATCCCCCCGGACTTCTCGCGCAAGCTCGTCGCCGGGCAGCCCGCTCCCGTGCAGGTGCTGCTCGATGGACGCCGCAGCAATGCGGGGCAAATCGCGCTCGGCTATCTGTCCGCGATCGTCGCCGACATGGGGGCCGAAACCGGTACCGCGGCGATCGCATCGCCCGTCGCCGTGCGTCACTGGTTCAACCCGAATCTGGTCTATCGCTGGTTCATCGTCCCCGGTTTGACCGGCATCCTCGCCCTGTTCAGCGCGCTGCTGATCACCTCGCTGTCGATCGCACGCGAACGCGAATTGGGCACCTTCGACCAATTGCTGGTTTCACCCGTCTCCACCCCGGAGATCATCATTTCCAAATCGTTGCCGGCGCTGGCCATCGGCACCCTGCTCGGACTGTTGATGGTGGCGGCGGCAACCGTGCTGTTTTCGATCCCCTTCACCGGATCGTTCCTGCTGCTGTTGGCGGGGCTGGTGCTGTTCATCCTGGCCGCGGTCGGGATCGGGCTGATGATTTCCGCATTCAGCCAGACCCAGCAGCAAGCGATCCTCGGCGCTTTCGCGATCGGCGTCCCTTCGGTGCTGATGTCGGGATTCGCCACCCCGGTCGAGAACATGCCGCTGTTCCTGCAATGGCTGGCGCAGGCCATTCCGCTGACCCATTTCCTGATCATCATCGAAGGCAGCTTCCTGAAGTCGATGCCACTGTCCGACCTCCTCGCCAGCCTTTGGCCCCTGGCCCTGATCGCGACGGCAACCCTCACGCTCGCCACTGTCTCCATCCGAGGGAGATTGCAATGAACCTGCCCCCTTCCGACACCACGCCGACCACGATGGCCACGCCCCGGCACCTTTCCGCCCGGCTTGCCCTGGCGCTGGCCTGCGCGGTGCCGCTGGGTGCCTGCACCACCGTCGGCCCCGATTACCGCTCGGCGCCCGCGGTGACGACCGGCGACGGCTGGAGCGACGCCGGGGCGGACGCGGCGACGCCGGAACGATTGACCCACTGGTGGCAGACGCTGGGCGACCCGGTACTCGATCGCCTCGTGACGACCGCGCTCGAACGGAACCTGGACCTGCGGCAGGCGCAGGCGCGCATCGACGAGGCGCGCGCCCTGCGCGACCGCGTCGCCGGCGGGCAGGCTCCGGTGGCGGCTGCGGGCGCAGGCGTCACCCGACGGCGCCAGAGCGAAAACGGCCCGTTGCCGATCGACCGGATTCCCGGCCTCGACGCCACCCAGACGATTCGCGACGTCGGTTTCGATGCGTCCTGGGAGCTCGACCTGTTCGGCGGCCAGCGACGGGCGCTGGAGGGAGCAACGGCGCGCTGGGAGGCACGCCGTGCCGAGGCGCAGGGCGTGCGCGTCCGGGTGGTCGCCGAAGTGGCGCGGGCATGGTTCGTCGCCAGCGGCGCCGGCGAGGAACTGCGGGCGCAGGAAGCGCGCAGTGCCGATCTGCAGCAGGCCTTCGCGCTGACCCGAACGCGCGCGCAGGCCGGCGATGCCTCGGAGATGGATGTCGAAACAGCCCGGGCGCAATGGACCGCGGCGCAGTCCCTCCTGCCCGCCATCGCGGCCCGTCGCCGCGCGGCCCTGCTCGGGCTGGCCGTCCTGCTCGGCGAGCCACCCGAGGCCGGGCTCGACCTGCAAGACGCCACGCCTGCCGACATCGCGCTGCGCCCGTTTCCGGTCGGCGAACGCGCGGACGTGCTGCGGCGCCGGCCCGACGTGTACGCCGCCGAGCGGCGCCTGGCCGCCAGCACGGCGGACATCGGCGTGGCCACTGCGGAACTGTTCCCGAAGCTGTCGATCAGCGCCAGCGGCGGCTTCCAGGCGCTGGCCGGCAAGGACTGGTTCGCCGGGTCCAGCGAACGGCTTTCCATCCTGCCGCTGCTGTCGTGGCGGCTGTTCGACGGTGGCCGCGTCCGTGCGGAGATCCGGGCCCGCGAAGCCGCCACGCAGCAAGCCGCGCTGGCCTACGAACAGGCCGTCCTGTCCGCGCTCGCGGATGCCGAGCAGGCCCTGGGCGACTATCGGGCCGGACTGGACAGACTCGACCAGCGCACGCAGGCCTTCGATGCCAGCCTGCGCGTCCTGGAACACGCACAGTCACGCCTTGCGGCCGGCGATATTTCCAGACTCGAATTGCTCGCGGCACGCCGTCAGTTCCATGAAGCCGCGCTTGCCCGCATCCATGCCCGGACCGACGGCGCCATCCAGCTGGTCGCCCTGTACAAGGCCCTGGGCGGCGGCTGGGATGCGCCGCAGCGAGCCGAAGGCGATGTCTCCACCGCCACGGCACCAGCGCAGCCCGGGGCGGATTGATCCACCGGCCGCCGGCTCATCAAACGGTTCCACGGCAGCCGCCGAATCCGGCCGCCACGCCCGATCAGAACCGGAACTCGCCCCAGACGCCGAACTCGTCGGTCTGCAGATCCCGCGTGCGCAAGGCATTGCGCTGCTCGGTGTGCTTGTACACGGTGGCGAGCTTGATGCCGGGCGCCACCGGCCATTCCACGCCGAGGTTGTAGTAGGTGTCGCGCAAGGTCGGATCCAGCGTGCGGCTCGGATGGCTGTTGTCGTAGCGCGCGAACAGGGTGACGCCGGCCTGATTGAGGCCATGGCTGCCCCACAGCGACCAGCCGCTGGCCTTGTCAGTGGCGACGGTGGCGACGTTGTTCCAGTTGTTGGCCTGGAAATACTCGACGCCCAGACGGGTGTTGCCGTTCCTGTACGCCGCCATGAAATTGACGCGGTTGGCGGTGTGCAGCGCGGGGGTCGTCTCCTTGTCGCGGCCAAGCGTGCCGGTGTAGAGGCCCACGCCAAGCACCGTTCGACTGGTCGGCGAGAAACTCAGCCGGCCTTCGAAATCCAGCCCCTGGCTGCGGCTGGGGTTTTTGTAGCCATTGCCGTTCAGCGCCGCGACCGCGTACTCCAGCGAACCGCCGGCCAGCTTGCCGCTCGCGTGGATGCCCCAATCGGCCGAGGTACCGAACTTGAGCCGGTCGGCGAGGGTGTTTTCGATGTAGCGCATGCCGTACCAACTTTCGGCGAACGGCACCCACGGCAGATCCGTGGAACCGGCGCGCAGCACGAAAGCATCGCTCAGCTTGTACTGCACATAGGCCTTCTTGATGTAGATCTCGGTGGACGAGATCGCCGACGAGTACTGGAAGTCGGTGGTCAGGTTCATCGACCAGCGGTCGTTGAACCTGTGATCGACACCTAGGTAGAAACGCTTGATGTCGAAGGCGAAGCCGGACTTGTCGGTCTTCACGCCCCGGTTGCTGTCTTCGATGTGGGTCAGGTCGTAATACAGGCGGCCGCTGATTTTCGTGTCGTTCACCAGCCGCCGCAATGCGGAGAAATCGTCCAGTTGCTCGTTGGTGGCGGCCTGGGCGACGTTGACTTCAGACTGCGCATCGCTGCGCTCTTCCAGATTCTGGACCTGGGCCTGCAGTGCCGCGATCTGCGCCTTCAGTTCGGCGATGTCCTGGGCGCTGGGCGCCGTTTGCGCGGCGGCGGTGAAACTGAAGCTTGCGACGGCCAGCGCGATCGCGGCGGCCAGTTGTGCAGAACGCATGGGGTCACTCCGGATGGGGAATTGGCGATCCGGATGGCGGCTGCGCGCGGCCCATCGCCGGCGGCCCCATCCGCGGCGCATTCCACAGGAATCGTGTTGCGGTTTCGTGTCGGAAATTTGGCGATTCGGTTTCCGCGCATCGCGGCCACGGCTGTCACGGAACTGTCATGGAATCGTCGTGTTGGCGTCACCCGGACACGCTGGAATACACGGCGAGGCGGGCCTGCCCCGCCGTCTTCCCCACCCCCAGGAGTCGTTCGTGATTCAGTCCCTCAAATCCAGTCTCGTTGCATTCGCGCTGGCGCTGGGCCTCACCTCCGTGGCCATGGCTTCCGACGTCACCGGCGCCGGCGCATCCTTCGTCTATCCCGCCATGTCCAAGTGGGCGTCCGACTACAAGGCCGCCACCGGCAAGGAAGTGAACTACCAGTCGATCGGCTCCGGCGGCGGCATCGCCCAGATCAAGGCCGGCACGGTGGATTTCGGATCGTCCGACAAGCCGTTGCCGCCGGAAGAACTCGCGCGCTCCGGTCTGGCGCAGTTTCCGTCGGTGATCGGCGGCGTGGTGCCGGCCTTCAACCTGCCCGGCGTCGCCGCCGGCGCGATGAAGCTCGATCCGGACGTGCTGGCCGACATCTTCCTCGGCAAAATCACGATGTGGAACGACCCGCGCATCGCCGCCAGCAACCGCGGCCTGCCGCTGCCGGCGCTGAAGATCACCGTGGTGCACCGTTCCGACGGTTCCGGCACCAGCTTCAACTTCACCAATTACCTGTCCAAGGTCAGCCCGTCCTGGAAAGCGCAGGTGGGCGAAGGCACCACGGTGAAGTGGCCGACGGGCATCGGCGGCAAGGGCAACGAGGGCGTGTCCGCCTACATCAAGCAGATTCGCGGCAGCATTGGCTATGTCGAACTGGCGTTCGCCGTGCAGAACCGGCTGGCCTACCCGCGCCTGAAGAACGCCGCCGGCAACTACGTCCTGCCGAACGACGATTCCTTCGCCGAAGCCGCCACCAGCGCCAACTGGGCGGGGAGCAAGGACTTCTATCTGATCGTCACCAACGCGCCGGGCGCCAATGCGTGGCCGATCACCGCCACCAATTTCATCCTGGTGCGCAAGGACGGCAAGCCGGGCACGCGCGCGGCCATCGACTACTTCCGCTGGGTCTACGCCAACGGCGACGCCGCGACCACCGCGCTCGGCTATGTGCCCTTGCCGGACGCCGTGGTGCGCCAGGTCGAGGCTTACTGGGCACAGCAGAAGCTGCGTTGATTCCACTCCGGCTGCGGCAGCACCGACTGCTGCCGCAGCCAGCCTTCTTCGCCATTGCCCGCGGCCGCGGGCAATACCCGTAGAGCCGAAATGATGTCAGCCGTCGTCACACCCGCAGTCCTGCCAACCGCCGCGCTCCGCGACGCCGCCGATGCGCGCCACGACGCCGGGTTCCGCTGGCTGCTGACCGCCACCGCCGTGTTCGTGCTGGTGACGCTGGCCGGCGCCGCGCTGTCGATGCTGTGGGGCGGGCGCAGCGTGCTGGCGCACATGGGCCTGGACTTCTTCATCACCAGCGACTGGAATCCGGTCGAGGACAGATACGGCGCGCTGGTGCCGATCTACGGCACCCTGGTGACGGCGGTGATCGCCATGCTGATCGCGGTGCCAGTCAGTTTCGGCATCGCCTTTTTCCTCACCGAAATTGCGCCGCGCTGGCTGCGCGCGCCGGTCGGCGCCGCGATCGAACTTCTGGCCGGCATCCCTTCGATCATCTACGGCATGTGGGGCTTCTTCGTGCTGATGCCGGTGATGCGCGAAAACCTGTTCCCGTGGCTGGATGCGCACCTCGGCCCGCTGCCGGTGATCGGCGCGCTGTTCCGCGGCCCGCCCATCGGCATCGGCATGCTCACCGCCGGGCTGGTGCTGTCGATCATGGTGATCCCCTTCATCGCCGCAACCATGCGCGAAGTGTTCAAGACCGTGCCGGCGCGGCTCAAGGAATCCGCCTACGCGCTGGGCGCGACGCGCTGGGAAGTGAGCCGCGACATCGTGCTGCCCTACACCCGTTCGGCGGTGATCGGCGGCATCTTCCTCGGCCTCGGGCGCGCGCTCGGGGAAACCATGGCGGTCACCTTCGTGATCGGCAACAGCGTCGCCTTCACCGCCTCGCTGCTGGAACCATCCACCACGATCGCCGCATTGATCGCCAACGACTTCGGCGAGGCCACCGAAACCTACCGCGCCGCCCTGCTGCTGCTCGGCTTCGTGCTGTTCCTCGTCACCTTCGTGGTGCTGGCGCTGGCGCGGCTGATGCTGCGCAACCTGTCGCGCAGGGAAGGCAACGCATGAGCGCCGTGTCCACCGCGCTGTATCGCCGTCGCCGCATCGCCAATGCCGTGGCGATTGCGCTGGCCTGCGCCGCCGCGCTGGTCGGGCTGGCCGCCTTGGGCTGGATCCTGTGGACGCTGCTGGCCAAGGGCCTGGCCAATTTCAACCTCGCCCTGTTCACCCAGGACCAGCCCCCGCCGATGGAAGCCGGCGGCCTGCGCAACGCGATCGTCGGCAGCCTGCTGATGTGCGGCATGGGCATCGCGATCGGAACGCCGCTGGGGATCGCCGCCGGCACCTGGCTCGCCGAGTTGGGCGATCGCGGCAAGCTCGGCACCGTCGTGCGCTTCGTCAACGACATCCTGCTGTCGGCGCCGTCCATCGTGCTCGGCCTGTTCGTCTATGCCGCCTTCGTGATGACGACCAACGGCCGGTTCTCGGCTATCGCCGGCGCGCTGGCGCTGGCCTTCATCGTGCTGCCGGTGGTGGTGCGCACCACCGACGAGATGCTGCGGCTGGTGCCGGTGCAGATGCGCGAGGCGGCGCTGTCGCTGGGCATCCCGCAGTGGAAGGTCACGATGCAGGTGCTGTATCGCAGCGCCCTGCCCGGCATCCTCACCGGCGTGCTGCTGGCGCTGGCGCGGATCGCCGGCGAGACCGCGCCGCTGTTGTTCACCGCGTTCGGCAACGAGTTCTTCAGCCTGAAGCCGACCGGCGCGATGAGCGCGGTGCCGCTGGTGATGTACAAGTTCGCCGGCTCCGGCTACGAGAACTGGGAGCACTTGGCGTGGGCCGGCGCGCTGCTGACCACCTTGTTCGTGCTGGCGGTCAGCCTGCTGGCGCGCCTGTTCCTGTTGCGCAAGCGAGTCGCCCATGACTGACGCCGCACTGGCCCATGTTTCGCGGGTTCGCGAAAACGGCCCATCCCACGTCACCACGCCCCTGTTCCCCGACCGGACGCCGTCCATGAACGATGCACCCATCGCCATCACGCCAACCAAGCGCCCGATGGCCGCGGTCGCCCAGCCGTCGATCAAGATGGCGGCGCGCGGCCTCGGCTTCTGGTACGACCAGTTCCACGCCGTCCGGCACATCGACCTGGAGATTCCGGAAAAACAGGTGACGGCGCTGATCGGGCCGTCCGGCTGCGGCAAATCCACCCTGCTGCGGGTGTTCAACCGCATCTACGCGCTGTATCCGAAACTGCGCGCCGAGGGACAGGTGCTGCTCGACGGCGAGAACATCCTGGCGCCGACGTATTCGATGAACCGCCTGCGCAGCAAGGTCGGCATGGTGTTCCAGAAGCCGGTGCCGTTCCCGATGACCATTTACGAAAACGTCGCCTACGGCATCCGCCACCACGAGCGGCTGCCGCGCGCGGAACTGGACGCGCGGGTGCAGCACGCACTGGCCCAGGCCGCGCTGTGGGACGAGGTCAAGGACAAGCTCGGGAAGAGCGCGCTCGGCCTGTCCGGCGGCCAGCAGCAGCGCCTGTGCATCGCGCGCGCGGTGGCGCTGCGCCCCGACGTGCTGCTGCTCGACGAACCGACCTCGGCGCTGGACCCGATCTCCACCAGCAAGATCGAGCAGCTGATCGAGGAACTCAAGCGCGACTACACCATCGTCATCGTCACCCACAACATGCAGCAGGCCGCGCGCGTGTCCGACTTCACCGCCTTCATGTACCTGGGCGAGCTGATCGAACACGCGGACACCGGGACGATCTTCTCCAATCCCGGCAAGCAGCAGACCGAGGACTACATTACCGGGCGGTTCGGGTGAGCCCCGGCCGCCGCGTCCGCAACGGGAAGAAAGGAGCAAACGCGTGAACGAACAGCACGGCCACATCGTCAAGAGCCACGACGAGGAGCAGCGACGCCTGCTCGACGAAATCCTGCGCATGGGCGAAATGGCCGCCGCCCAGCTCGACGCCGCGCTCGACGTCATCGACCGCCGCAACGACCGCGCCGCCGAACGCATCATCGCCGGCGACCGCGCGATCGACGCGCTCGAACACGAGGTCAGCAACGACGTCATGAAACTGGCCCTGCGCGGCCCGCTGGCGCGCGACCTGCGCCAGATCCTGGCCGCCCTGCGGATCGCCTCCGACATCGAGCGCATCGGCGACTACGCGGCCAACCTCGCCAAGCGCTCGATGGCGCTGAACCGCACCCCGCCGCTGCAGCCCACCCGCGGCCTGCGCGCGCTGGGCACGCTGGCCGCGCGCCAGACCCGCGACGTGCTGGCCGCCTACCGCGACGGCGACGCCCAGGCCGCGCAGCGCGTCCGCGAACGCGACGCCGAACTCGACGTGCTCTACACCGGCCTGTTCCGCGAACTGCTGACCTACATGATGGAAGACGCGCACAGCATCACACCCTGCACCCACCTGCTGTTCATGGCCAAGAACATCGAACGCATCGGCGACCACGCCACCAACATCGCCGAGAACGTCTGGTTCCTCGTCCACGGCGACGACAGCCTGCCGACCCGCGACAAGCGCGACGACACGCATGATGTCTCGGAGCCCTGAGCGTCGCTTGCCGGCCGACCCTCCCGACCGTTCCGCTCACGCCTCCGAGAAGCGGTAGCCGGTCCCGCGCACGGTCTGCACCATGTGCGCCAGGCCGTGCGGTTCGAGCAGCTTGCGCAGGCGCCGGATATGTACGTCCACGGTGCGCTCCTCCACGAACACGCTGCCGCCCCAGACCTGGTCCAGCAGCCGCGCGCGCGAATAGACGCGGTCGGCGTGGGTCATGAAGAAATGCAGCAACCGGTATTCGGTCGGGCCCGCCTTGATCTCGGCGTCGCCCGCGAACACACGGTGCGCCGGGCCGTCGATGCGCAGGCCGCCGACCTGGATCGAACCGTCGTCGCCGTCGGCCTGGCTGCGGCGCAGCACCGCGCGGATGCGCGCAACCAGCTCGCGGGTCGAGAACGGCTTGACCACGTAATCATCGACGCCCGCCTCCAGCCCGCTGACGCGGTCGGCTTCCTCGCCGCGCGCGGTCAGCATGATGATCGGCACCTCGGCGCCGCCCTCCTCGCCGCGCAGGCGCCGGGCCAGCTCCAGACCGGACATGCCGGGCAGCATCCAGTCCAGCAGGATCAGGTCCGGCGGCGCGTCCGCGATCGCGACCAGTGCCGCGCTCGCATCGGCGGCGTGCGCCACCTCGATGTCCGCCTTGCGCAGGGCGAACGCGATCATGTCGCGGATCGCCGCCTCGTCCTCGACCACCAGCACGCGTTTTTGCATGTTCGGGTTCCGTGTCGCCTGCGTGACGCGGATATTGCAACCGATGAAGATGACAGCACGGTGACGGCTTGGGCAGCAGGCGGCGGGCATGCGACACTGCGCCATTGGCCCGCCGTTCCCGCACCATGGCCCCCGCCCCCGCCGATTCCAGCCAGCACACGCCCCTGATGCGCCAGTACTTCGCCGCCAAGGCGGAGCATCCGGACGTGCTGCTGTTCTTCCGCATGGGCGATTTCTACGAGATGTTCTACGACGACGCGCGCAAGGCGGCGCGGCTGCTGGACATCACCCTGACCCAGCGCGGGCAGTCGGCAGGCCAGCCGATCCCGATGGCGGGCGTGCCGCACCATGCCTACGAGGGCTATCTGGCGCGGCTGGTGGCGCTGGGCGAATCGGTGGCGATTTGCGAACAGATCGGCGATCCGGCGCTGGCCAAGGGCCTGGTGGAACGCAAGGTGGTGCGCATCGTCACCCCCGGCACCGTCACCGACGAGGCGCTGCTGGACGAGCGCCGCGACACGCTGCTGCTTGCGATCAGTCGCGGCAAGCATGGCTACGGACTGGCCTGGGCCGACCTCGCCAGCGGCCGCCTGCGCGCCAACGAAGTGGCGGGCGAGGATGCGCTGGAAGCCGAGCTGGCGCGCCTGCAGCCGGCGGAAACGCTGGTGCCCGACGAAGACGGCTGGCCGCAATGCGTGCAGGAAGCGCGCGGCCTGCGTCGGCGCGCGCCGTGGCTGTTCGACGCCGATTCCGGCCGCCGGCAACTGCTGCAATTCTTCGGCGTGCACGACCTCACCGCCTTCGGCATCGACGACCGGCCGCTGGCCATCGCCGCCGCCGCCGCGCTGCTGGACTACGTCGAGGAAACCCAGAAGCAGCGCCTGCCGCACCTGCGCGCCATCGCGCTGGAAACCAGCGATGAGGCCATCGCCATGAACGCGGCCACGCGCCGCCATCTGGAACTGGATTCGCGCATCGACGGCGACGTCAAGGCCACCCTGCTGGGCGTGCTGGATTCCACCGTCAGCCCGATGGGCGGCCGCCTGCTGCGGCGCTGGCTGCACCGTCCTCTGCGCGACCGGCGCACGCTCGGCGAGCGCCACCACGCGGTGCAGACGCTGATCGACGCGCGCGCCGACGACACGCTGCGCGAGTCCTTCCGCAGCCTCGGCGACATGGAGCGCATCCTCTCGCGGGTGGCGCTGCGCAGCGCGCGGCCGCGCGATCTGTCCACCCTGCGCGACGGCCTTGCGCTGCTGCCCGCCGTGCGCGAGATCCTCGCCCCGCTGGATTCCCCGCGCCTGCAAACCCTGCATACCGAACTCGGCGAACACGACGCCACCGCCCACCACCTGCGCACCGCCATCGTCGCCCAGCCGCCGCTGCTGGCACGCGACGGCGGCGTGATCGCGGACGGCTTCGACGTGGAGCTGGACGAGTTGCGCCAGCTTTCCACCAACGCCGACCAGTTCCTGATCGACCTCGAAGCGCGCGAGCGCGAAACCACCGGCATCCCGACCCTGAAAGTCGGCTACAACCGCGTCCACGGCTACTACATCGAAATCAGCAAGGGCCAGAGCGACAAGGCCCCCGTGCATTACACGCGACGACAAACCCTGACCGGCGCCGAGCGCTACATCACCGAGGAGCTGAAAGGCTTCGAGGACAAGGTGCTGTCCGCGCGCGAACGCGCGCTGGCGCGCGAGAAGCTGCTGTACGAGGGCCTGCTCGACGTGCTCAACGAAGTGCTGGAGCCACTGCGCCGCTGCGCGCTGGCGCTGTCCGAACTGGACGTGCTGGCCGGCTTCGCCGAACGCGCGCAGGCGCTGGACTGGAACCTGCCGACGCTGCGTGAGGAGCCCGGCATCCACATCGAACGCGGCCGCCATCCGGTGGTGGAAGCGCTGCGCGACGCGCCGTTCGAGCCGAACGATCTTGTCTTCGACGACGCGACCCGGATGTACATCATCACCGGCCCGAACATGGGCGGCAAGAGCACCTTCATGCGCCAGAACGCGCTGATCGTACTGCTGGCCTGCATCGGCAGCTTCGTGCCGGCGGCGAAGGCGACCCTCGGCCCGATCGACCGCATCCTCACCCGCATCGGCGCCGGTGACGACCTGGCCCGCGGGCAATCGACCTTCATGGTGGAAATGAGCGAAACCGCCTACATCCTCCACCACGCCACCGAACAATCGCTGGTATTGATGGATGAAATCGGTCGCGGCACCTCCACCTACGATGGCCTCGCGCTGGCCGACGCGGTAGCGCGCCAGCTGGCCGCCGGCAACCGCAGCTACACCCTGTTCGCAACCCACTATTTCGAACTGACGGCCCTGGCCGAACCGGGCAGCGGAATCGCGAACCTGCATCTGGATGCGGTCGAGCACGGCGACGCGCTGGTGTTCATGCACGCCGTGAAACCCGGCCCTGCCAACCGCAGCTTTGGCCTGCAGGTCGCGGCACTGGCTGGCCTGCCCAAAGCCGCGCTGCAACAGGCGCGTGCGCGATTGGCGGAACTGGAATCGCAGAACCGCGACGCACCGCAGGTCTCGATGAGCGCACCGGCGCTGGATGCGCCGCAACAATTCGGCCTGTTCGCCACGCAGTCCGCCGCGCTGGACGCACTGGCCGGCCTCGACCCGGACGACCTCACCCCGAAACAGGCGCTGGAAGCGCTGTACCGGCTGAAGGCGCTGACGTGAAACCAGCGCTGCAGGTGCGCGTGGAGGCGCTGCTGACCGGCACGGCCAGACCCTACACGCGCCCCGGCTCACGCAGCGGCATCGACAAGCAGCCGCGCACGGACAGCGTGCAGCTCGGTGCACTCGGATTCGAGGGTGACGAGCAGGGCGATCCGCGCGTGCACGGCGGGCCGGACAAGGCCGTGCATCACTATGCCTTCGAGCATTACCCGGCCTGGCGCCGCGAACTGGGCAACCTGCCGGTGCTGCAACAGCCCGGCGCATTCGGCGAAAACCTCAGCACGCAAGGCCTGACCGAGGCCGATGTCTGCCTGGGCGACCGCTTCGCACTCGGCGATGCGCTGCTGGAAGTCAGTCAGGGCAGGCAGCCGTGCTGGAAACTCAACGATCGCTTCGACCTGCCGGACATGGCCCGCCGCGTGCAGGCCAGCGGCCGCACCGGCTGGTACTACCGCGTGCTGCAACCCGGCCGTGTCCAACGCGGCGACAGCCTGCGCCTGTTCGAGCGGGCCCATCCCGATTGGCCACTCACCCGGCTGGCCCGGCTGATTTACGACCGCGTTCTGGACCCAGTCCTGCTGGAGCCCGCGTTGGCGCTGCCACTGGTGGCTTCGTGGCGAAAGCTGTTTGAACGGCGACTGCAGCTGGGCAGCATCGAGCATTGGAGCAAACGGATCGACGGACCGGAACGGGAGTGATTCCGTTTTTTCCAGCCGTTTGACCGTCCATTTCCGCCATCCATCGCCCACGGCCGTCCCCGGCCCGGTCTGGATGGCTTCCGGCCGCGACTGGCGTTTATCATGCCCGGGCACTCGCGGGGCAAGCACCGGGGGCGTGCCCGTGGATGTCCGCGGCGCGAACACCGTTTCGACTCGGACGGGGAAATGCACTTGAACAACTGGTTTTCCGCACTGTTTTACAGGCTGTTCTCGCGCGGGGCGGCGCGCCCGGGGCGGCCGGCACTGGCGGGTGACGTCGATCAGGAAATGCGCGAAGTCTTCCTGGGCGAGCTCGAAGACATCATCAAGAACGTCGAAAAGGCGCTGGCGGCCTGGCGCGAGGATTTCGCCAACCCGGCCCACACCCGGTCGATGGTGCGCGCCTTTCACACCCTCAAAGGCTCGGCGCCGGTGATTGGCGCCACTCAACTTGCGGATCTCGGCCGCGCCGCGGAAGCCACCGCCAAGCGTGCCGGCCGCAAGCGCAACCCCGAGCTGCACCAGATCGCCGCGCTGGAAGCCGCGGTGGCGCTGCTGCCGAAGTGGCTGCACGCGATGCGCAACGGCCTGCCGATTCCCGATGACACCCGCAGCGTGATCAGCGCGCTGCAGCGCGCGGCCAGTTGATCGCACCGGTCGCGGCCGCGCCGGCCGCGGTTCGGGCTGTCGCTCAGGCCATCGCCTGCGCGAGGTCGTCCCAGAGGTCTTCCACGTCCTCCAGCCCCGCCGACATCCGCAGCAGGCCCGGGGTGATGCCGGTGGCCAGCTTCACGTCGTCGGGCACCATCCGGTGGGTCAACCCGGCCGGATGCTGAATCAGGGTATCCACCGAGCCCAGGCTCACCGCCGAGGTCATCACCTTCACCCGCGACATGACCTTGGCCGCCGCCTCGTGGCCACCCCTCATGTCGAACGAGAGCAGTGAGCCGGGGCCGGACATCTGGGTGCCGACCAGATGCGCGTTGGGCGCATCGGCCAGGCCGGGGTAATGCACCTTGGCCACCGCCGGATGCTCGGCAAGGCGCTGCGCCAGCACCTGGGCGTTGGCCTGCGCGGCTTCCACCCGCAGCTTCAGCGTCGGCAGTCCGCGGTGCAGCAGGTAGGCCGCCAGCGGGTGCAGCAGGGCGCCGGTGGCCGCGCGCATGGTGCGCAGCGGGTGGGCGCGCTCCTCGCTGCAGCACACCACCCCGGCGATCACGTCGCCGTGGCCACCGAGGAACTTGGTGGCGCTGTGCCAGACGTAGGCCGCGCCCAGTGCGATCGGGCGTTGCAGCACCGGGGTGGCGAAGGTCGAATCCACCGCCACCGGCACCTTGCCCGCGGCGGCAACGGCGGCGCGGATGTCGATCAGGTTCAAGGTGGGGTTGGACGGCGTTTCGATGATGACCAGCGCGGTGTCGGGGCGCAGATGCGCGGCGATCTGGCCGGCGTCGGTGATGAACTCGGCCTGCATCCCGCAGATGCCGCTTTCCAGCAGATGATCGGATGTGCCATACAGCGGTCGCACCACCAGCACGTGCTTGCCGTGCTGGGCGCGGTCCATCAGCAGCGCGGTCAGCGCGGCCATGCCCGAGCCGTAGGCCACACAGGCTTCGCTGCCTTCCAGCGCGGCAATGCCGTTTTCGGCGCGCGCCACGGTCGGATTGTGCAGGCGCGCATAGATCGGGTTGGCCGCGTCGGCAGCGCCGCCGATCAGGGCGTCGAAGCTGGCGCTGCCGGTGTCGAGGTCGGCGATCGGATAGGTGGTCGACAGGTCCAGCGGCGGCGCGTGCACGCACAGCTTGCCGAAGTCTTCGCGGCCGGCGTGGACGGCGGTGGTCTGGAAACGGGTCATGGCGCACTCCGATCGACGGGAAACCCTTATGCTAGAACGTCGTTCGGTACAAGGCCATCACATCGAACGATATTTCGATATCAGCGGATAATTCCATGCTCGACCGAACCGACTACGCCCTGCTGCGCCTGCTGCGGAAGAATGCTCGGCTGTCCAACAAGGATCTCGCCGCGCGCGTCGGGATCGCGCCGTCCACCGCGCTGGAGCGAGTGCGCCGGATGCATGCGGACAAGGTGCTGCTGGGCTACCACGCCGAGATCGCGCCCGCGGCCATCGGGGTCGGCCTGCAAGCGATGGTGTCGGTGCGGCTGGCGCGGCATTCACGCACGCTGGTGGACGGCTTCCACGCGCATCTGCTGGCCCTGCCGGAAGTGCTGGCCTGCTACCACGTCGCCGGTGCCGACGATTTCCTGGTCCACGTCGGCGTACGTGACAGCGACCACCTGCGCAACTTCACCCTCACCGCCTTCACCGAGCGCGATGAAGTGGCGCACATCGAAACGCGGCTGATCTTCGAATACCAGCGCAACGTCGAGCTGCCGCTGCGCCCCGGGGCGGAATGACGCCCAAACTTGTTGCACTGGCCGCGCCGACACGACGTCGCATAATCGGAGTTTCCCCTGCTGCGGCACATCCCCATGAACGATCCAGCCAATCTCGAATTCACGCCCGAGGCCATGCGCACGATGGGCCATGCGGTGGTCGATCGCGCGGTGGCGCATATCGACGCGCTCGGCGAGGCGCCTTCCAACGGTGATTTCGACGGCATCGAGGCCCTGTGCGAAGCGCTGCGCGAACCCGAGCCGCTGGACGGCAGTCCGCTGGATGCCCTGCTTGATCCCTTGTTCGAGCAGTGGATCCCGCGCTCGTTCGGCACGCCCGGCCCCGGCTATCTGGCTTATATCCCCGGCGGCGGCATTTATCCTGCTGCGCTGGCTGATTTCATCGCCGACACCTGCAATCGCTACACCGGCATCTGGCAGGCGGCCCCGGCGCTGGTCCAGCTGGAAGCCAACGCGCTGGACTGGATGCGCGAATGGATGCAGATGCCCGCCAGCACCCGCGGCGTGTTCACCACCGGCGGTTCGATGGCGATGTTCAACGCCATTGCCGCCGCCCGCGAGCAGCGCCTGGGCACCGATATTCGCGCCGGTGTGCTGTACGTGTCCTCGCAATCGCACCACTCCATCACCAAGGCCGCGCGGCTGGCCGGCATTGCCCACGACCGCGTGCGCACCATTGCGGTCGATGCGCAGTTCCGCATGCGCGTGGACGCTCTGGAAGCGGCGATCGCCGCCGACCGCGCCGCCGGGCTGAAACCGTTCATGGTGTTTTCCACCGCCGGCACCACCAATACCGGCGCGGTGGATCCGATCGACGCGGTGGCCGACCTGTGCGCGCGCGAGGGCCTGTGGCACCACGTCGACGGCGCCTATGGCGCGTTCTTCCACATGGTGCCGGAGCTGCGGCCGCTGCTGGCCGGCCTGCCGCGCGCCGACTCGCTGACTCTGGACCCACACAAGGGCCTGTTCCTGCCCTACGGCACCGGCGCGCTGCTGGTGCGCGACGGCGAAGCGCTGCGCGCGCTGCACGCCTCCGAGGCCGGCTATCTGCCCAGCAACCAGAACACCTTCTACGATCCGGCCCAGTACGGCCCCGACCTGTCGCGCGGCTTCCCGGGATTGCGGGTGTGGCTGACGATGAAACTGCTGGGCACCGACCGCTACCGCGCGGCACTCTCGGAAAAGCGCGGCCTGGCCATCTGGGCCGCCGGCGAAGTGGGCAAAATCCCCGGCATCGTGATGGACGCACCGCCGCAGCTGTCGCTGTTCGCCTTCCACCTGGAACATCCCACGCTGCCGACGCTGGACGCGCAAAACGCGGCCACCCGCGCGCTGATGGAGCGCGTGACGGCACGCGGCCGGGTGATGGTGACCGGCGCTCAGGTCGGCGAGCGTTTCCTCGGCCGCGTCTGCGTGCTCAGCTTCCGCACCCGGCGCGCGCAGATGGAGGCCTGCGTTGAGGATATCGCCGCGGTTGCCGCCGAGCTTCTCGCCAGCTGAAGCAAGGCCCGGCGCCACCGCCGCAGCTCACCTGGCAAGCAGCGATGCCGTTTTGACGCGGCGCCAACACCGCTGCGCCCAGATTGGTGGAGCGGTGCACCGTGCGTGCACCTTCCACCCCGATGGGAGAGCAAGTCATGGCAGAGGTTCTGGGTCCGCAGCGTTTGGGTCCGCTGACGCGGTTCGTGGGCGATTGGGAAGGCGATGTCGGCGTCGATCTGTCCTACCACAACAAGGACGATGAAACCGGACAGACCAGCTACTTCGAAAAAGCCTGGTTCCACCCGATCCCGATGCAGGAAAACGGCCAGCAGCAGCTGGAAGGGCTGAAGTACGGCATGGTGGCCTGGCGCCACGGCGAGGAGGCGATGGAGCCCTTCCACGACGAGGTCGGCTATCTGCTGTGGGACAAGCAGCGCGGCCAGGTGATGCGCGCGGTGGTGTTTGGGCGCGGGATCGCGGTCCTCGCCGGCAGCAGCGCCGGCCCGCGCGACCGCACGCTGCATTTCAATTCCCGCCCCGGCAATCCCGACTACGGCATCCTGCAGAACAAATACCTGCTGGAACGCGCCGAACTGCGCAGCTTCGACAGCACCTTCACTTTCAACGACGACGGAACGCTGAGCTATACCTCGGATCTGGTGCTGAAGCTGGCGGCGCAGGGCGGCAAGGAGATGCACCACACCGACCGCAACACGCTGCGCCTGGTCAAGCGCATCCATCCGGGCAGCGACAACGCCTGAATCATTACAGCGCGTCCAGGTCACCGAGGGCGCGAATCAGCCGGCGCGCGCGCTTGTCCGGGCGCGTGGCCGGTGGCTGGTAACCGGCGCGTTCGGCGGCTCGCTGGGCCCGCGCTTGTTCGCGGGCGACTCTGGATGCTTCGGATTCCCGATACAAGGCTTGGGCAACGCTGGCCGAACCGCGCGTGCTGGACAGCACCAGCACTTCGATTTCGAAGCGCTCGCCGGCACGTTCGATCAACATGGCATCACCGACGATGACGAGGCGCGACGGCTTGGCTGGTTGGCCCGCCAGCGCGATCTTGCCGGTTTCGATGGCGTGCTTGGCCAGAGCGCGGGTCTTGAAGAAACGCGCGGCCCACAGCCACAGATCGAGGCGCACGCCAGCGACGGATGGGTTTGCTTGCGGCATCGACGCTTCCGGCCTTGAAACGCAAACGGCCACCCGGGGGTGGCCGTCGTGCGCATCCGGATCCTGCGGCTTACTCGGAAGCCGCTTCGGCGGCGGCCTTGGCGCGCGCCTTGGCATTGCCGGCGAGGTCTTCCTTGATGCGCGCCTTCTTGCCTTCCAGACCACGCAGGTAGTACAACTTGCTGGCGCGCACGGCGCCGCGACGCTTGACCTCGACCGAATCGATCGCGGCACTGTGGGTCTGGAACACGCGCTCGACGCCGAAGCCGTGGGAAATCTTGCGCACGGTGAAGGCGGAATTCAGGCCGGCATTCTTGATGCCGATCACGACGCCTTCATAGGCCTGCACGCGCTCGCGGTTGCCTTCCTTGACCTTGACGTTGACGATGACGGTATCGCCGGGGCCGAAGTCGGGCAGCGTGCGCGAAACCTGGGCAGCTTCGAAATTCTGGACGAGGGTGTGGATCGAGGGCTTGTTCATGGGATCAACCTGTGGAGTCGTTTGCGTGGCGAGCACGCGCCTGTTGGATGTTGTTGTTGCGCGAGTGCACGTGGACCCGCGTCATGGCACTGGTGAAGCTGTTCAGGGCATGGCCTAGCCGCGCATTGTAGCGGGTTTTGCAGGCATGCGCTGGAACCCGGCAACAGAACCCGGCATCCACCGGATTGCGCGGCTCAGGCCGGCTCGCCTGAATTGGTGCCCGGTGCGGCCTGCATGGCCAGGAATTCCGCCAGCAATGCCCGGTCCTGCTTCGACAGCGCGGCTTCTTCCAGCAAATCCGGGCGCCGCAGCCAGGTCCGCCCCAAGGCCTGCATCCGCCGCCAGCGCGCGATCTGGGCGTGGTTGCCGGACAGCAGCACCTCGGGCACCGCGCCCAGCGCGTGCTCAACCGGGCGGGTGTAATGCGGGCAGTCGAGCAGGCCATCGGCACCGAAGCTGTCTTGCTCGGCCGATTGCGCGTCATTGAGCGCGCCGTCCTGCAGGCGCGCCACCGCATCGATCAGCACCGCCGCCGCCAGCTCGCCGCCGGACAGCACGTAGTCGCCGATCGAGAGCTCCTCATCCACTTCGGCCTGCAGCAGACGCTCGTCCACGCCTTCATAGCGCCCGCACAGAAGGATCAGGCGTGGCGCGCTCGCCAAGGCACGCACCCTGGCCTGATCCAGTCGCCGCCCCTGCGGGCTGAGGTAAATGACGGATGCCGGCGCAGGATCGGCCGCTCGCACGGCTTGCAGCGCGGCGCGCAGCGGTTCGATCAGCATCACCATGCCAGGACCGCCGCCGAACGGGCGATCGTCCACGCGCCGGTAATTGCCTTCGGCGTAGTCGCGCGGATTCCAGCCGTGGATATCAATCAACCCGCGCTCGCCCGCCCGCCCGACCACACCGTGGCCGGCGAGGCTGGCCACGAAGTCTGGAAACAGGCTGATGAGGTCGATGCGCATGGCCCCTCCGAAATGCAATGGCGGCTTGTCTGTGGGAGCGCACCGCAGGAGTACGATTGAAGCTCCGCGGGAAACAGCTTTCGCGCCCCTGCGGTGCGCTCCCACAATGCCCAGATCCGTCAGAAATCCGCGTCCCAATCAACCCGGATGGTGCCCGCATCGAAATCCACTTCGTGAACGTATTCCGGCTGCACGAACGGAATCATCCGTTCGCGCTCGCCGATGACGACCAGCACCAGATTGGCACCGGTATCGAACAGATGCGAGACGGTGCCGAAAGCAACGCCCTCCAGATTGACGACGCGCAGGCCTTCCAGATCGACCCAGTAATACTCACCGGGTGAAGGCGGCGGCAGCGCCGAACGTGGCACCAGCACCTCGAACCCGCGCAGCGCCTCGGCACCGTCGCGATCGGCAACCCCCGGCACGGTGGCGACCAGGCCCTTGCCGCCGACGCGCACGCGCACGCCGGCGACACTGAGCGCATCGCCACGCGCATCACGCAGGATCCAGGGTTGATAGCGGGCGATGGCCGGCGCGGGATCGGTGAAGCTTTCCAACTTCACTTCACCGCGCACGCCGAACGCACCGTGCAGGCGACCGACGGTGATCAACCGCTGGCCGGCATCCGGTGCGTTCATGTCCACTGCCTGCGGTTCCGGCGGGAATCGCCGGAGCCAGCCGGGTCAGGCCGCCTGCGCGGCCTGCTTGTACAGGTCGGCGACCTTGTCGGACAGCTGGGCGCCGCGGTCGAGCCAGAACTTCACGCGCTCGGCATCGAGCTGGACGCGCTGTTCGCCGCCCTGCGCCACCGGGTTGTAGAACCCGACGCGCTCGATGTTGCGGCCATCGCGCGCGCTGCGGCTGTCGGTGACGATGATGTGGTAGAAGGGGCGCTTCTTGGCGCCGCCGCGGGTGAGGCGGATCTTGACCATGGTTGTACTGCCATCCAGCGGTCGGAATGACCGGGTAAGCCGATAAGTATAGCTGTGATTGCCACGACAACCAAGGGACAGGGGCACGCGGCCCCACGCCCCGGTTCCGTCTCTCTGAGCCAGCGTTCGCCACATGACCCGGCCCGGCCACCCCGGTACCTAGGTGGAATCGACAGTCAGACGGTCACGCCCGGACGCCTTGCTGCCGTACAGTGCCGCATCGGCGCGGCGCAGCAGGTCTTCGGGGGGCTCCCCTTCGCGTGCCACTGCGGCGCCAATGCTGACGGTCATGGCACGCTGGGGCCAGGCATGCCCTCGGAATGCATCAAGGATGCGCTGCCCTGCCAGCTGCGCCTGCCTTTCGCCGCCTTCCGGGAGCAGGATCACGAACTCCTCGCCACCATAGCGCGCCGCCATGTCCTGCGAACGCATGACCGTGCGCAATATTCGCCCAGCCTCGCGCAGGACATCGTCACCGGCTTGGTGCCCGAAACTGTCGTTGAAATCCTTGAAACGATCCAGGTCGAGCATCAGCAGCGAAAATTCACCCGGCCTGCGCTTTGAATTGGACAGCGCAGCGTCGAACGCACGTCGATTGGCAAGCCCGGTCAACCCATCGCTGTGGGCATCTTGGCGCAGCAAAACCTCCACGCGCCGCTGGCGTTCCACCCGATCCAGCAGGAATCCGACCCAGACGATCATGGTCGCCACTGCGCCCCCGGCAACGACCGATGCCAGCGCAAGTGACAGTGACTCCGACATGCCGAGCCACTCACGTCCGGCCCGGAGGGCGAATGTCATCAGCGACGGCAGCAGCAGCGACGGCAGGATCAATCGTCGCGCGAACGCCCCGCCAAGGCTGTCCGCCACGGCGACCCGGGTCATCCCGGTCGTCGGCACCGACGACAGCCAGCCCAGCACCAGCAGCAGTTGCATCGCGGCAGTGAGGATCGGCAGTTTCTCCAGCAGGGCCAACCCGTCGCCTGCCAAGACCTGGCCATAGGTCGCGGCGGATGCCAATACGCTGGCAATGACAGCCAGTGCAGCCGCTTCACGCAGCCACAGCGCCCGCTTTGCCACAACCAACAGGCCCACGCCGGCGAGCAGGAGATAGGAAAGCGTCGCAAGCCCGGTCATGTGCGCCGAAGGGCGACCCGCATAGTCCGGGAAACTGACATCCAGCCAGTGCGATTGTGCGTGGGTGGGCTCGGTCGCATGCAGCCATAGCTCATGCCCCCCCAGCAGAGCAACCATCAGCGACATGGCCATGCTGGCGGCAGGAAATCTGCCAGCCAACAGCAACGCACTGCCCGCAAACACGCAGGCCAAGGCAGATGCGGCGTGCATCCCGGCTTGCACATGTGCAAACAAGTCTATCGGGCCAACCCCTGCCACCCACAAGGCCAACACCAGGATCCCGATTGCCAGGGCGACCCACCCGGCCACTCGTGAAAACACCACGAAACCGCGCACCACCGCCGCATTGAAGCGGATTCCGTTCTCTGCGGAGTGCGCCATCTGTGCCATTTCCTAACGGGAATGAGAACTAAGGTAATCCTTCACCGTGGTGCGGAACGCGATGTTGAAGCGGTTCCAGCCGTTGATGGCGATGATGGCCAGGGTCAGGTCCACCAGCTCCTTGTCGCTGAACTGGCGATGGGCGTCTTCCCACGCCGCATCCGACACGTCCTGAGTGTTCGCAACCCGCGTCACCTCTTCGGTCCAGGCCAGCGCGGCGCGTTCGCGCGGGGTGTAGCAATGGGCGTCGCGCCAGGCCGGCAGCAGGTACAGGCGCTGCTCGGTTTCGCCCTGCGCGCGGGCGTCCTTGGTGTGCATTTCCAGGCACCAGGCGCAGCCATTGATCTGCGAGGCGCGCGATTTGACCAATTCGAGCAGGGATTCCTCCAGACCCAGGTGGTGGATCTGCTGTTCGAGGTGAAGCATGGCTTTGAACGCTTCCGGGGAAGCGGTTTGGTAGGCAAGACGCTGGGACATCGGAACCTCCGTGAATGACGTCAGTGTTTCGGGAACAACTGTTGTAGCGCGTCGTAGCCGAAACTGGCGTCAAGGCCTGCGAATTCGCCGGTGGCACGCAGGGCTTGCGCCGTTTCCCGGGCCGCCGAATACGCCACCATGGCCAATCGCGTGGCGGTGCTGACGCGCGCCACGCCGAGCTGTTTCAGCGCCTCCAGCGACGACGACCCGGCGCGGGCGCCGACGTTGATCGGCGTCGGTACCGCGCGGCAGAAGCGCTCGATGAGCTCCGGGTCGGACAGCGCGATCGGATAGATGCCGTCTGCACCCGCGTCGATGTAGGCGCGGGCGCGCTGAACGGCCTCTTCGAAGAGCGCCGCCGCATCCATCCCGCCGACGATCCAATTGTCCACGCGGGCATTGATGAACACATCGACGCCCGCGGATGCGGCAGCGGCGCGGGCGGCGGCAATACGCGCGGCGGCGTCACCCACCGGCCGCAGCCAGGCGTGCTCCACGCCGTCTTCCAGATTCAGGCCCACCGCGCCGGTGTCCAGCAGCGCGCGCACGCTTTCGCCGACCTGTTGCGGCGTGGCACCGAAGCCCGCTTCGAAATCCACCGTGACGGGCACATTCACCACCCGCACCATCCGCCGCACCGCCGCGAGCAACTCGGCCAGCGCCAGCACTTCGCCATCGGCGTGACCCAGCGACCACGCCACCCCGCCGCTGGTGGTGGCGATGGCCGGATAGCCCAATGCCGCGAAGATCGCCGCGCTGCCGGCATCCCAGGCATTGGGCAGCAACAGCGGACGGGCACCGTGGTGCAGCGCCGCGAACCGCCGCGCCAGATCGTGCTGCGCCTGCGTCGTCTCGCCCATCAATGCATCGGCGGCATGCCGCCGCGCCCGCCCATCATCCCGGACAGGCCGCGCATCATGCCCTTCATGCCGCCGCGGCCGAGCTTGCCCATCATCTTTTCCATCTGCTGATACTGCTTCATCAGCTTGTTGATGTCGGCCGGGGTCAGCCCGGAACCGCGGGCGATGCGGGCGCGCCGCGAGCCGTTGAGGAGGTCGGGATTGCGGCGCTCCTTCTTGGTCATCGAATTGATGATCGCGATCATCCGCGGCATTTCCTTGCCGGTGACCTGCTGCTTGACCGATTCGGGCAGTTGCCCCATGCCCGGCAGCTTGTCCATCAGCCCGTGCAGGCCACCCATGTTCTGCATCTGCTCGAGTTGGTCGCGCATGTCGTTGAGGTCGAAGCGCTTGCCCTTGGCGACTTTCTCGGCCAGTTTCTGCGCCTTGTCCTTGTCGACCTGCGATTCCACCTGCTCGACCAGCGACAGCACATCGCCCATGTCGAGGATGCGGCCGGCGGCGCGCTCGGGGTGGAACACGTCGAGGCCATCGGGCTTTTCGCCGACGCCGATGAACTTGATCGGCTTGCCGGTGATGTAGCGCACCGACAGCGCCGCGCCGCCGCGCGCATCGCCGTCGGTCTTGGTCAGCACCACGCCGGTCAGCGGCAGCGCCTCGCCGAAATGCCTGGCGGTGACGGCGGCGTCCTGGCCGGTCATCGAATCGACCACGAACAGGGTCTCGACCGGATGCACGGCGGCGTGCAGGGCCTTGATCTCGGCCATCATGGCGTCGTCGATCGAGGTGCGGCCGGCGGTATCGACGATCAGCACGTCGGCGAAGGTCTTCTTCGCCTCGTCGATCGCCGCCCTGACGATGGCCTCGGGCTTCTGCGACGCCGCCGACGGGTAGAACACCACGCCGACCTGCCCGGCCAGCGTCTGCAGCTGCTCGATCGCGGCCGGACGGTAGACGTCGGCGGACACCACCATCACCTTCTTCTTGCGCTTGTCCTTCAGGTGCTTGGCCAGCTTGGCCACGGTGGTGGTCTTGCCGGCACCTTGCAGGCCCGCCATCAGGATGACGGCCGGCGCGGGCACGTTGAGGTTGAGCTCGGTGGCCTGCGACCCCATCACCGCCGCCAGTTCGTCGCGCACGATCCGCACCAGCACCTGGCCGGGGGTCAATGAACGCAGCACTTCCTGGCCCAGCGCACGCACCTTGATGCGCTGGATCAGGGCCTGCACCACCGGCAGCGCAACGTCGGCTTCGAGCAGGGCGATGCGCACTTCGCGCATGGCCTCGCTGATGTTGGATTCGGTCAGGCGGCCACGGCCGCGCAGGCGTTCGATCGTGCCGGACAGGCGTTGGGTCAGGGATTCAAACACGCGACGGGGCCACTCTTCGGACTGAGGACGGGAATTATAGGTGACCGCGAAAAACCCTGTTTGTCTCGCTGGGGCCCTCAACGAGCAACTTCAAGTCATTGAATACAAGAGCAATGGATTGGACAAACATGCGTTTGTCAGACGCGGCCTGCTTGCGCGGGAATGACGAGCGATGACCCGGTTTTTCGAGGTTCCCCATGGAGAACCCGGAGCATTCGCGACTGGCCTGGCGCCGGAGGGCCCCGGTCTGCCGTGGATGACTCGGCTGACTCGGCACCGGCGGCAGGCCCAGGCATCGGAAGGACCACGAACGGCAACGGCAAACCCCGGGGATCATTTCGACGAAGCAAGCCGCTAGACTGTCGGCACCAGCGCAGTAAGGAAGGGCCGGAATGACACAAGGCGGTTGGTTGGCAAAACTGCTCACGCTCGCTGCGGCGCTGCTGCTTGCGGCAACGCCCGCGCTAGCCGCCACCGCACCCGCCGGGCCGAAGCCGGCGCCAGTGACCGCACGGATCGCGGTGGCGGCAAACTTCGCCGACGTCGCCCGCCAGCTGGCCAGCGAGTACGGCCGGCAGAGCGGCCATCGGATCACGATCTCCTCCGCCTCGACCGGCAAGCTGTACGCGCAGATCCACAACGGTGCGCCGTTCGATGCGCTGCTGTCGGCTGATGCCTCGACGCCGCGCCTGCTGGTGAATGAAGGCCTCGCCGATGGCAGCACGGTGCAGGATTATGCCACCGGCCGACTGGTGCTGTGGAGCCGCGACCCGAACCTCGTTCGCAATGGCGAAGCCCTGCTGCGCCAAGGCAGCATCAGCAAACTCGCCATCGCCAATCCCGAACTGGCCCCCTACGGCGCGGCCGCCCGCGAGACCCTGCAATACCTGCGCCGCTGGACCGAATTGCAGCCGCGACTGGTGATCGGGGAGAACGTCGGCCAGGCGGCGCAGTTCGTCGCCAGCGGTGCCGCGCCGCTGGGCCTGTTGCCGGCCTCGCTGGTGCGCCCGGCACGCGGGCGGCCCACCGGCTCCGCGTGGGAAGTGCCGGCGGCGTGGCATGCGCCGATCGTGCAAAGTGCGGTGCTGCTGCGCCACGGGCGCGGCAATGCCGCCGCGCGCGGCTTCCTGCGCTACCTGCAAAGTCCGGCGGTGCGCGCCCGGATCCGCAGCCTCGGCTACGACTGAGCATTGCCGTGCCGCTTGACGCCGCCCCTCCGGCTTGGCTGATGGCCGCATGGGTGTCATTCAAGCTGGCCGGCCTGACCACCTTGATCCTGCTGGCCATCGGCACCCCGCTGGCGTGGTGGCTGGCGCGCACGCACTCGCGCTGGCGCGCACCCATCGGCGCGGTGGTGGCCCTGCCAATGGTATTGCCGCCGACCGTGCTCGGCTTCTACCTGCTGGTCGCGTTCGCACCGCAGGGGCCGATCGGCCAAGCCACGGCAGCGTTGGGCCTGAGTACGCTGGCCTTCACCTTCAACGGCCTGCTGCTGGCCTCGGTGCTGTATTCGCTGCCGTTCGTGGTGCAACCGCTGCAGGCGGGCTTCGCCGGCATTCCGCAAGCCACGCTCGACGCCGCCGCGACCCTGCGCGCCTCGCCGCTGGATCGCTTCTTCAGCGTGGCGCTGCCACTGGCACGCCCGTCCCTGCTCGCCGGCGCCCTGCTCGGCTTCGCCCACACCGTGGGTGAATTCGGGGTGGTGCTGATGGTGGGCGGCAATATCGAAGGCGAAACCCGGGTGCTGTCGGTGCTGCTCTACGATCAGGTCGAGGCCATGGCCTATGGCGACGCGCACCGGCTGGCGGCGGGTCTGCTGTTGTTCTCGTTCGCGCTGCTGCTGTTGATGCAATGCCTGGGCCGGCGCACGGCGATGGCCAATGACTGAGCGCGATTCAACCCTGGACATTGCGCTGCGGTTGAATCGCGGCACATTTCGGCTGGACGTGGATCTGCATTTGCCGACATGCGGGACGACCGTGGTGTTCGGCCCTTCCGGCTGCGGCAAGAGCACCCTGCTGCGTGCGGTCGCGGGACTGGAACCGGCGGCCAGCGGCGTGCTGCGGGTGGCCGGCCGCACCTGGCAGGACGCGACCACCCGCCTGCCCGCGCATCGGCGTGCGGTCGGCATGGTGTTCCAGCACAGCGCCCTGCTGCCGCATCTGCGCGTGCTGGACAACCTGCGCTACGGCTGGAAGCGCGCCGGCGCGCGTGCCGATTTGCTCGACAGATGGATCGATCGTTTGGCGCTCAAGCCCCTGCTGGCACGTAAACCCGACTCGCTGTCGGGCGGCGAACGCCAGCGGGTCGCGCTGGCCCGGGCGCTGGCCTGTGCGCCGGAAATCCTGCTGCTGGACGAACCCCTGAGCGCACTGGACGCGCCGCGCCGCGCCGAGATCCTGCCGTTCCTCGAAGCCGTCCGGCGTGAGGCGGGCATCCCGCTGCTGTACGTCACCCACGCGGTGGAAGAAGTGGCTCGGCTGGCCGATCACCTGGTGCTGCTCGACGCTGGCCGCGTCGTCGCCACCGGCGCGGCGCTGGACCTGCTCAACCGCCCCGACCTGCCGCTGGCGCTGCGCGACGATGCCGGCGTGGTGCTGGACGCCCACGTCATCGAGCGCGACCCATACGGGCTGTTGGCCCTGCAAACCGCCATCGGAACCCTGCACGCGCAGGGCGACGCGCACCCGCCGGGCACCGCGCTGCGCCTGCGCATCCTCGCCCGCGATGTCAGCCTGGCGCTGAGCCGGCACGAGGATTCCAGCCTGCTCAATCTGCTGGAAGTCCGCATTGTCGATCTGGTCGAATTGCCCGGCGGCCAGGTACAGGTGCGGCTGGAGGCTGCCGGCAACCCGCTGCTGGCGCGCATCTCGCACCGTTCACTGGAACGGCTGCAGCTGCAGCCGGGAATGGCGCTGTGGGCACAAATCAAGGCGGTGGCCCTGTTGCTGTGATGGTTTCCAGCGCACTCCCGATTGATCACGATCAAATCAGGGAGCGTCCGCAGGTTTAGTCTGGAAAGTCGCCCGCCCACCCGCCAGCCACCCGCCCGTCGCCATCCCATGTCCCAGTCAGACGCCACCTTGAAGCACGACGATGGATCGCTGCATGAACCCGCGCCGCAGGCGGGTCTGGCAAGCCTGTCGCCGGCCTATTTCGGCATGGTCATGGCCACCGGCATCGTCTCGCTGGCCGCGTGGATGCGCGGCTGGCCACGGCTGGCGGAATTCCTGTTCGCCCTGAATCTTGCGGTCTACGTGCTGCTGTGGGTGCTGTACCTGCTGCGGCTGTTCCGCCACCCGCGTAGCTTTCTCGGCGATTTGTTCGACCACCTGCTGGGCCCGGCCTTTTTCACCGTGGTCGCCGCCACCGGCGTTTTGGGCT
Source organism: Thermomonas sp. (assembly GCF_023953935.1). Classification (GTDB taxonomy): domain Bacteria; phylum Pseudomonadota; class Gammaproteobacteria; order Xanthomonadales; family Xanthomonadaceae; genus Thermomonas. The sequence continues at coordinate 132,758 of NZ_JAMLIW010000001.1, forward strand.
CGCAGTTCCTGCTGCTGGACTCGGCGCTGCGCGCCAGCTGGATACTGTGGACGCTGGCGATCGCGCTGTGGCTGGTGCTGACCTACACCATTTTCACCGTGCTCACGGTCAAGGAAAACAAGCCCACGCTGGATCGCGGCATCAGCGGTGGCTGGCTGCTGGCGGTGGTAGCTACCCAGTCGCTGACCGTCCTGAGCGCGCTGCTGGCCGCGCGCACCGGGCAGCCGTGGAAGCTGGAGCTCAATTATTTCGCGCTGTCGATGTGGCTGTGGGGCGGGATGCTCTACATCTGGATGATGTCGCTGATCTTCTACCGCTACACCTTCTTCCGCTTCCAGCCGCACGATCTGTCGCCGCCGTACTGGATCAACATGGGCGCGATGGCCATCTCCACCCTGGCCGGCTCGTTGCTGATCCTCAACGCGGATGAAGCGCCGTTTTTGACCTCGGTGCTGCCCTTCATCAAGGGCTTCACGGTGTTCTACTGGGCCACCGGCACCTGGTGGATCCCGATGCTGCTGGTGCTGGGCGTCTGGCGCCACATCTACAAGCGCTTCCCGCTGCGCTACGACCCGCTGTACTGGGGCGCGGTGTTCCCGCTGGGCATGTACGCGGCCTGCACCCACCAGCTGGCACTGGCGATGAAACTGGATTTCCTCGACCCGATCCCGGACCTGTTCTTCGCCGCCGCGATCGTCGCCTGGACCGCCACCTTCCTCGGCGCCCTGCGGCGCGGCGCGCAATCGCTGCTGGCGCTGCGGGCTGCGGGCTGAGCGCGACGGTTCAGGCGCTTTCCCGACTACGCCTTCGCGCCGCGCTTGCGCGCCGCTTCCGCCGCCGCAGCCGCCGCCTGCGCGGCCTGCTGCGCGGCGTCGGCAGCAGCTTGGGCGTGGCGGGCGGCTTCCTGCGCGGCCATGATTTCCGGCAGGTCGGTGTCTGCAACCAGCTCCGGATGGCGGGCGCGGTTGGCGCGCAGGATGGCGAAGTGCATCCACAGCAGGTTGGTCAGGGCGATCGCAAACAGCAGCATGAAGCAGCTGGACCAGATGCCGACCAGATCGTTCATCACGCCGAAGGCGATCGGCAGGACGAAGCCGCCGAGGCCACCGATCATGCCGACCACGCCACCCACCGAACCGACGTGCTTGGGGTAGTAGGTCGGAATGTGCTTGAACACGGCGGCCATGCCCAGCGACATCACGAAGCCGAGGATGAACAGCACGATCGCGCGTTCCAGCATGGTCGGCGCGATGGTGAAGGCGATCGGCCCCTTGATGCCTTCGATCACGTAGTGGGTGTTCGGGTAGGACAGCAGGAACAGGCCGACCATGCACACCGAAAACGAGATGTACATGATCTTGCGGGCGCCGTAGCGGTCGGCCATGACGCCGCCGAAGGCGCGGAAGATGGTGGCCGGGAGGCCGAAACTGGCTGCCAGCATGCCGGCGGTGGCGATGTCGACCTTGTACACGCCCATGTAATAGCGCGGCAGCCACGAGGTCAGGGCGACGAAGCCGCCGAACACCAGGAAGTAGTACAGCGAGAACCGCCAGACCTGCAGGTTGCCCAGCGGGGCGAGGCGCTCCTTGAGTGAGGCCGGCTGGCCCGCGGTTGCGGGATCCTTCGGGGCCGGCTCGGCCAGCAGGTAGAACAGCACGGCGGTGACAAGGACTGCGGTGGCATAGACGTTGATCGCCTGGCGCCAGTCCATCACCGCCAGCAGCAGCGGTGCGCCGAAGCTGGTGACGGCGGCGCCGACGTTGCCCATGCCGAACAGGCCCAGCGCGGTGCCCTGCTTCTCGCGCGGGAACCAGGCCGACACATAGACCACGCCGATCGAGAAGGTGCCGCCGGCCAGCCCCAGCCCGAGGCCCAGCGCCAGCATCATCGGGTAGCTGCTTGCATGCGGCAAGGCATAGGCGAAGCCCGCCACCACCAGCATGGCCAGGGCAAACACCCGGCGCCCGCCGATCATTTCCGACCAGATCCCGAGGATCGGCCGGCTGATCGAGCCGGTCAGCACCGGGGTGGCCACCAGCAGGCCGAACTGGGTATCGGACAAGCCCAATTCTTCCTTGAGCTTCATGCCGATGATCGAAAAGACCACCCAGATGGCGAAGCAGACGCCGAAGGCAAAGGTGCTCAGCCACAGCGCCCGCTGGCGGCGTGCGTTGCTGATCTCGACGTGCTCTTGCATGGTCGCGTTTCCGTTTGTCATATTGCGGGGGCAGGAGGACGCGGCGTGCGGGAACTCGCTCAGCCGGCTTCCGCCTCGATTTCGGCCAGTCCACGCACCTCGAAGCGCTCCTGCAGGGTTTGCAGATAGAGCTGCAGCTCGCGCTGGCGCACTTGCAGTTCAAGGTAGTCCGAGATGCGCGCGCGGGCTTGATCGAACGCAAGCTTTTCGCCGGCGGCGATCGCATCCACGCACACCACGTGGTAGCCCCAGCGTGACTCCACCGGGAAGGCGGCAAGGCCTTCGCGCAGGCGGAACACCTGCCGATCGAACTCCGGCGTGGTCTGGCCGCGTTCCAGCCAGCCCAAGTCGCCGCCTTCTTCCTTCGAGGGGCAATCGGAATGGCGCAGCGCGAAGTCGGCGAACAGGTGCGGCTGCAATTTCAGCTCACCGATCATCTTTTCGGCGCGGGCGCGGGCATCGAAGCGGCCGTTGACATCATCGGCCGCGGCCCCGCACAGGATGTGGCGCAGGCGGATCCGGTCGGGCGCGTGGAAGCGCTCCGGATTCTGCTCGTAATAGCGCAGGCAGTCGTCTTCGCTGGGGACGCGGTTTTCCACCTCGCGTTCCAGCAGGACGCGGATGCAGGCTTCCTCGACCGCCTCGCCACCGCCAGCGTCCACTTCGTCCTGCAACCCGAGCCGTTCGACCTCGCGCCGCAGCAGTTCGCGCACCACCAAGGCACGCGCCGCATCGGCGCGTGATTGCTCGGGTTTCATCGCACGGTGGAACTGCATTTCCCGCGCAATTTCGGCTTCGCTGATGGCGGTGTCGCCCACCGACAGATAGCTCGGCGCCGCCTGCCCCAGCGTGCGCGGGCCCTCGCCCGCATCGTCGTGATGATGCGCGTGGGCTTCCTGCGCCACCGAATTGCCTGAATCGATGACGGTGATCGGCAGCTCGCGGCTGCCCGGCTTGCGCTCGCCCATGGTTCAGCTCCTCGGCCCGTAGCGCAGCCCGGGCTGGCGCCGGCGCACGACCTGATACGGCCGCCACAGGTAGCTCAGCGGGATGCTCCAGATGTGCACGAGGCGGGTGAACGGGGTCACCAGGAACAGGGTCAGGCCGAGGATGATGTGGGCCTTGTATACCCAGTGCACGCCGGAGATCAGCTCGGCCGCGCCGCCGCGGAAGGTGGCGATGCGCTGCGCCCAGTCGGCCAGCAGCGTCATCACGCTGCCGTCGAGGTGGTGCGCAGACTGGAAGATGGTGCTCAGCCCGAGCAGCAGCTGCGCCATCAGCATCGCCAGCAACAGCACGTTGCGCCAGTTGTCGGTGGCGCGGATGCGCGGGTTGAACAGGTGCCGCCACATCAGGATCACCATGCCGATCAGGCACAGGACGCCGAAGGTGCCGCCCACCACCATCGCCAGCATTTGCTTGTTTTCCTGGCTGATGAAAATCGAGTAGATCGAATGCGGGGTCAGCAGGCCGACGATGTGGCCGCCCAGCACCACCAGGATGCCGACGTGGAACAGGTTGCTGCCGATCCGCATGCCGCGGCTGGACAAGAGCTGGCTGGAACCGCTGCGCCACGTGTACATCGAGTGGTCGAAGCGGACCAGGCTGCCGACGAAGAACACCGCCATGGCGATGTAGGGATAGATCTGGAACCAGAAGACGTCGAAATAGCTCATGGCTGCACCTGGCGTTGGGCGGTGGCGGGGCGGCGGGTCGGTGGCGCGCAGTCTTCGGATGGCGCATCGGCGCCGAAGCGCACCGCCTCCTCTTCCCACAGCCGATCCATTTCCTCGTTGGTGTCGTCGCGCGGCTCTTCGCTGGCGCGGCGGCGCAGCGGGCCGAGGTCGAGCTTGCCGTCGGCCAGTTCGACCAGCAGTTCCAGCAGCAGCGCGTACGGGCTGCCGCGTTCGCCGGCGCGTGCGGCCAGCAGGCCGACGATGTGGGCGACGTGATGCAACCAGTCGCGGGCTTCCTCGGCCGGCCGCTGGCTGAGGTATTCCAGCAGCAGCGGCAGGTAGTCCGGCAGCTCCCGCGCCGACAGCTCGAAGCCGTTCTTGCGGTAGGTGTTGATCAGATCGACCATGGCCTGGCCGCGATCGCGGGATTCGCCATGGATGTGCTCGAACAACAGCAGGCTCATGCTGCGGCCGCGGTCGAACAAGCTCAGCCAGCGGTCCTGCGCGTCGAGCGGATCGGTGTCGAGCAGGCCGCGAACGAAACCGACGAGCTGCGCACGCCGCGCTTTCGACAAACCCGGATCGTCGGCAGCCGCCAGCAGCTCGTCACCGTGCTGCCAAAGCGCGTCCTGCGGATAGTCCAGCAGCACGCCCACCAGCTTGAGCAGGCTCATTCGAGCACCTCGGTTTTCTCCTGCCGATTCGGGTGCACTGAGTAGCGGGCGGTCTTGCGCTGGGTGAACAGATCGGCCGGGGTATCGCCGCTGCAGCCATTGCCCCAGCTGAACCCGCAGCCGCCGCGTTCGCCGAAGGCGTCATTGGCGTATTCGCGATGCGCGGTCGGAATGACGAAGCGGTCCTCGTAATTGGCGATCGCCAGATAGCGGTACATGTCCTCGGCCTGGGCCACGGTCAGCCCGGCCTGCTCCAGCACCTTGGTGTCCTCGACGCCATCGACGTTGCGGGCACGGCGCCAGGCGCGCATCGCCATCATCCGCTCCAGCGCGCGGATCACCGGGGCTTCGTCGCCGGCGGTGAGCATGTTGGCCAGATAGCGCACCGGGATGCGCAAGGACGCCACGTCCGGCAATTCGCCGTTCATGCCGACGCGGCCACGCTCGGCTGCGGACTGGATCGGCGACAGCGGCGGCACGTACCAGACCATCGGCAAGGTGCGGTATTCCGGATGCAGCGGCAGCGCCAGCTTCCAGTCGATCGCGAGCTTGTAGGTGGGCGAAATCTTCGCCGCCTCCAGCCAGTTGTCGGGGATGCCTTCCTTGCGCGCCGCCTCGATCACCTTCGGGTCGAACGGGTCGAGGAAGATGTCCAGATGCGCCTGGTACAGATCTTTCTCGGCCGGCACCGAGGCTGCTTCCTGGATCCGGTCGGCGTCATACAGCAGCACGCCGAGGTAGCGGATGCGGCCGACGCAGGTTTCCGAGCACACGGTCGGCTCGCCCATCTCGATGCGCGGGTAGCAGAAGATGCACTTTTCGGATTTGCCCGACTTCCAGTTGTAGTAGATCTTCTTGTAGGGGCAGGCCGAGACGCACATGCGCCAGCCACGGCACTTGTCCTGATCGATCAGGACGATGCCGTCTTCCTCGCGCTTGTAGATCGCGCCGGACGGACACGCCGACACGCAGGCCGGGTTCAGGCAGTGCTCGCACAGCCGCGGCAGGTACATCATGAAGGTCTTTTCGAAGGCGCCGTAGATCTCCTTCTGCACGCCGTCGAAATTGCGGTCCTTGGCGCGCTTGGCGAACTCGGTGCCGAGGATCTCCTCCCAGTTCGGACCCCAGTGGATCTTCTGCATGCGCTCCCCGGAGATCAGGGAACGCGGGCGCGCGGTCGGCTGGTGCCTGGAATCCGGCGCTTCGTGCAGGTGCTGGTAGTCGAAATCGAACGGCTCGTAGTAGTCGTCGATCTGCGGCAGGTCGGGATTGGCGAAGATCTTCGACAGCATCCGCCAGCGGCCGCCGGCCTTGGGAACCAGCTTGCCGGCCTTGGTGCGCACCCAGCCGCCGTTCCACTTGTCCTGATTTTCCCATTCCTTGGGATAGCCGATGCCGGGCTTGGTTTCGACGTTGTTGAACCAGGCGTACTCGACGCCCTCGCGGCTGGTCCAGACGTTCTTGCAGGTGATCGAACAGGTGTGGCAGCCGATGCACTTGTCCAGGTTCAGCACCATCGCGATTTGTGCACGGACCTTCATCACACCACCTCCTGTGCGGACGCCGGCACCGCCTCGCCATCCAGCCAATCGACTTTCTTCATCTTGCGCACGATCACGAACTCGTCACGGTTGCTGCCCACCGTGCCGTAGTAGTTGAAGCCGTAGGCGAACTGGGCATAGCCACCGATCATGTGGGTGGGCTTTTGCACCACGCGGGTCACCGAGTTGTGGATGCCGCCGCGGGTGCCAGTGATCTCCGAGCCCGGGATGTTGATGATGCGTTCCTGCGCGTGGTACATCATCGCCATGCCGTTCATCACGCGCTGGCTGACCACCGCGCGGGCGGCAATCGCGCCGTTGACGTTGAACAGTTCGATCCAGTCGTTGTCCTCGATCCCGGCCTCGCGCGCATCGTCCTCGCTGATCCACACGATCGGGCCACCGCGCGAGAGGGTCTGCATGATCAGGTTGTCGGAATAGGTACTGTGGATGCCCCACTTCTGGTGCGGGGTGATCCAGTTCAGCACGATCTCCTTGTTGCCGTTGCTGCGCTGGTTGAGCAGCGGCTGCACGGTCTTGGTATCGACCGGTGGGCGGTACTGCATGAAGCCCTCGCCGAACGCGATCATCCACTCGTGGTCCATGTAGAACTGCTGGCGGCCGGTGACGGTGCGCCACGGAATATGCTCGTGGACATTGGTGTAGCCGGCGTTGTAGCTGACGTGCTCGTCTTCCAGGCCTGACCAGGTGGGGCTGGAGATGATCTTGCGCGGCTGCGCCTGGATGTCGCGGAAGCGGATCGCCTCGTGCTCCTTGCCCTCCGCCAGATGCGTGTGGCTGCGCCCGGTGAACTTGCCCAGCGCCTCCCACGCTTTCACCGCGACGTGGCCATTGGTCTCGGGAGCGAGGTGCAATACGCACTCGGCCGCGTCGATCGCCGACAGCATGTTCGGGCGCCCCTTGCTGACGCCTTCCTCGCGCACGCGATGGTTGAGCTCACCGAGGAATTCCACTTCATCCTTGGTATCCCAGTTGATGCCCTTGCCGCCATTGCCCTGCGCATCCAGCAGCGGCCCCAGCGAGGTGAACTTCTTGTAGATATCGCGGTAATCGCGCTCGACCACCGCGACCGCCGGCATCGTCTTGCCCGGGATCGGCTCGCACTCGCCCTTCTTCCAGTCGGCGACAACGGGCATCGCCAGTTCATTGGGCGTGTCGTGCAGGGTCGGCACCAGCACCACGTCCTTGACGACCTCCAGCACGCCCGGCGCCATGTCGCTGACGGTCCTGGCCACGCCCTTGAAGATGTCCCAGTCGCTGCGCGCTTCCCAAGCCGGGTCCACCGCCTTCGACAGCGGGTGGATGAACGGATGCATGTCCGAAGTGTTGAGGTCGTTCTTCTCGTACCAGGTCGCGGTCGGCAGCACCACGTCGGAGTAAAGGGCTGTGGTGCACATGCGGAAGTCGAGCGTCACCAGCAGGTCGAGCTTGCCTTCCGGCGCCTGGTCATGCCACTTCACGTCTTCCGGCTTGACCGCGCCGCGCTCGCCCAGATCCTTGCCCTGCAAGCCATGCTTGGTTCCAAGCATGTGCCGCAGCATGTACTCGTGGCCCTTGCCGGAACTGCCGAGCAGGTTCGAACGCCAGACGAACATCACCCGCGGGAAATTCTTCGGCGCGTCCGGATCGGCATAGGCGAAATCCATCGCCCCGCTCTTGAGCTGACTCGCCACGAACTCCGGAACCGCCATCCCGGCGCCCTCGGCCGCCTTGGCGATGCCCAGCGGGTTCCGATCCAGCTGCGGCGCGCTGGGCAACCAGCCCATCCGGATCGCCTTGAGGTTGAAATCGGCCTGACTGCCGCTGTACTTGGCCGGATCGGCCAGCGGCGACAGCAGTTCGCTGATCTCGACCTTTTCGTAGCGCCATTGATCCGAGTTGAAGTAGTAGTACGAGGTGCCGTTCATGTGCCGCGGCGGCTTGCTCCAGTCAAGGCCGAACGCCACCGGCAGCCAGCCGGTCTGCGGACGCAGCTTTTCCTGCCCGACGTAATGCGCCCAACCGCCGCCGGTCTGGCCCACGCAACCGCACATCATCAACATGTTGATGAGGCCGCGGTAGTTCATGTCGTTGTGGAACCAGTGGTTCATGCCGGCGCCGACAATGATCATGCTGCGACCGCCGGTCTTGGCGGCGGTACTGGCGAACTCGCGGGCGATCTCGATCACGTCCGCGCGCGGCACGCCGGTGATGATTTCCTGCCAGGCCGGCGTGCCCGGCAGGTTGTCGTCATAACTCGACGCCACGTTGCCGCCGCCGAACCCGCGATCGACGCCGTATTGCGCCAGCAGCAGGTCATAGACGGTGGCGACCATCCATTCCCTGCCATCGGCCAGGGTCAGCTTGCGCACCGGGATGTTGCGCTCGAGGATGTCATCGAACTTGGCGGCGGTGAAACGGTCGTGCACGACCCCGCCGAAGTACGGGAAGCTGACCGCGGCCATGCCGTCGTTGCCGTCCTTGAACGACAGCAGCAAGCGGGTCTCGCGGCCGGAGGCGTCTTTTTCCTCGATGTTCCACTTGCCTTTTTCGCCCCAGCGGAAACCGACCGAACCGTTGGGCACGACCACCTGCCCGCTGAGCTCATCGAACGCCAGCGTCTTCCACTCGGGATTGTTGCTTTCACCCAGCCCGCCCAGATCCGAAGCACGCAGGAAGCGCTCCGCGACCACGCGACCATCGGCGCGCTGTTCGAGGCGCACCAGCATCGGCATGTCGGTCGTTTTCCGGCAATAGTCGACGAAGTACGGCGTCGGCTTGTCGACGTGGAATTCCTTCAGGATCACGTGGCCGAAGGCAAACGCCAGCGCCGCATCGGTGCCCTGCTTGGGGTGCAGCCAGTGGTCGCACAGCTTGGCGACTTCCGCGTAATCCGGGGTGATGGCGACGGTCTTGGTGCCGTTGTAGCGGGACTCGGTGAAGAAATGCGCATCCGGCGTGCGCGTCTGCGGGACATTGCTGCCCCAGGCGATGATGTAGCGGCTGTTGTACCAGTCCGCCGATTCGGGCACGTCGGTCTGCTCGCCCCACACCTGCGGGCTGGACGGCGGCAGGTCGCAATACCAGTCATAGAACGACAAACAGGCGCCACCCATCAGCGACAGATAGCGCGCGCCCGAGGCATAGGAAATCATCGACATCGCCGGAATCGGCGAGAAGCCCACCACGCGGTCGGGGCCGAATTCCTTGCTCGTGTACAGGTTCGAGGCGGCGATGATCTCGTTTGCCTCATCCCAGGAAACCCTGGCAAAGCCGCCCATGCCGCGCCGGGTCTTGTACTCGCGGGCCTTGTCCGGGTCACTGACAATACTGGCCCAGGCATCGACCGGGCGCATGGTCTGGCGCGCCTGGCGCCACATCTTCAGCAGCGCGCCGCGCACCAGCGGGTACTTCATGCGGTTGGCGCTGTACAGGTACCAGGAATAGCTGGCGCCACGCGGGCAGCCGCGCGGCTCGTGGTTGGGCAGGTCCGGGCGGGTGCGAGGGTAGTCGGTCTGCTGGGTTTCCCAGGTGACGAGCCCGTTCTTGACGTAAATCTTCCAGCTGCACGAGCCGGTGCAGTTCACGCCGTGGGTGGAACGCACGATCTTGTCGTACTGCCAGCGCGAACGATACGCGTTTTCCCATTCGCGACTTTCGGTCTTGGTGAAGCCATGACCATCGGCAAACGGCTCGGGATTGCGCTTGAAGAACTGCAGACGATCGAGGAAATAGCTCATCGGGCCGTCCTCCCTTCACTGCGGTGGTCGCGGCACAGAGGCCACGCCTCGCTGGAGCCGATTGCCGGTGTCGCCTGCGGATTTGTCATGGGCCTGCCCGTCTGCTTCGAATGGATCGGCTACGGGGCAAGCTCGAACCCAGCTGCCACCGTCGCCACCAAGCCATGGTGCCGCGAACGGCCGGCGGCCTTTTTGATCGGAGTCAAAATCCGGGTTTGCGGCATCCAGGACCGGCGGGAACCGGATACAAGCGCATCCTGGCCACTGGACCGAGCAAAGGGGGCCCTGATCAGCGCTTGGCCTTCCCCCGCAGCCGGGCGCTGTCGCGCACGTCCACTTCGAAATCAATGGTCAAGGTCCGGCCCGCCGACGCCGGCAGGGCGTAGTGCAACCCGTCCTTGCAAGGCAGGCGCTGGACGTAATCTTCGACCTGCGCTTGCGGCAGGAGCAGCAGCCAATCGCCGGAACTGCCGGAAAACCCCACCTGCGTGGCATCCGTCAGCGCCATGCGTTGGGCGCAGGCGCCCGGCCCCGGCAGGGCGGTGGTGTTGGTGATCTCCTCGCCATCGCGCAGCCGCGCCAGTTCGGCCTCGTCGATCCGCAGGCGCAGGGACTGGCCTTGCAGCTGCACTTTCATGGCGCCAAGCCTTCGCCCGCTGGCGCGTGTGCATCGTGCCCGCACAGCGAGCAGCCTTCGCTCCAGACGCTGTCGCCGTCGGCGTAGTGTTCCTGCTTCCAGACCGGGCTTTCGTGCTTGACCGCCTCGATCGCGAGCCGGCAGGCGCGGAAGGCTTCATCGCGATGCGGGGTGCCGGCGGCCACCACTACCGCCAGATCGCCGATCCCGAGCCGGCCTTTGGCGTGGGCGATGTAGAGCTTGAGCTTGGGGCCGAATTGGGCCTCGCCGCGGGCGGCGATCTCGGCAAATCCATTCAAGGCCAGCGCGTCGAACATGTCGTAGCTGACGCCGGTGACGACGCGGCCGTGATTAAGGTCACGCACCCGGCCCACGAACATCGTGATGCCGCCAAAACCCGGATCGGACACGAATTCCAGCGCGGCGGCGGGATCGAGTTTATCGGTCGCGATATCGACGACGGCGCAATGGTGGCGCGGCGCGGCGGGTGCGTCCATCTCAACCTCCACTGACCGGCGGCAGCACGGCCATGCGGCCATCGGCCGGGATCGGGTCGCCCTCGCGCAGCACCGCGCGCTCGCTGGCGAACGCCGAATACTTCAGCAGCTTCGGGCAGAACTGCGGCCAGTGCGCGCCGGCGTAGGCGGCCAGTGCGTCGCGCACGTCCGCCACCTTCGCCTCGGGCGTCAATTCCAGCGTCACCCGTGCATCGGCTTCGTAGTCGCGAAACGCGCCAAACAACTTCACTTCGACTTTCATGTCTCCGGTCCCGTCAATTGCAACCCCGCCAAATGTCCCGGCCCCCAGAACGCCACCGGCGCGCCCGCCGGCAGATCGCGCGCCGCTTCATCGAGCACGATCCAGCCATTGCTGCAAGCCAATGGCGCGATCCGGAACGATTCCTGCCCCGGCAGTACCTGCGCCTGCAGCTGACCTGCGGCATCCATCGCCAGCCGCCCCTTGAGGTGGAAACGCAGCGGATGGCGTTTGTTGTAGGCGTGCGCCAGCGGCACCCGCAGCGGTTTTTCCACCGGCAGTCCAAGCATCTGGCGCAGCAACGGTTCGACGAAAAACCGCAGCCCGACTGCGCTCGATACCGGGTTGCCGGGCAGACCGAAAAACGCCTGACCGCCCGGCAGGGTGGCAAACAGCAGCGGCTTGCCAGGGCGGATGTTCACCTTGTGGAAGTGGATCGTCGCACCCAGCGCGCGCAGTGCGTCGGGGATGAAATCGTGGCGTCCCATCGACACCGCGCCGGTGCTCACCAGCACCTGCGCGCCGGCGTCCAGCGCCTGTTGCAAAGTGGCGGTGAAGGCGGCGGGATCGTCACTGACGGTCTGCCGCAGCACCAGTTCGGCGCCGGCTTCGACCAGCCGCTGCGACAGATACGGGCCGTTGCTGTTGCGGATCTGGCCCGACGCGAGCGGCAGGCGCGGATCGTCCACCAATTCGCGGCCGGTGTTGAGCAAGGCCACCTTCGGCGGCGCCACCGCGAGCACTTCCCGCACGCCCAGCGCCGCCAGCAGCATCAACTGTGGCGCCTCGATCCGATTGCCGGCAGCGAGCACCATCGCGCCTTGCCGCACATCCTCACCCCGCCGGCGAATGTGCTGCCCCGGCGGCACCGCCGCAGCGAGCCGGATGCGCTGCGGGCGACAGTCGCCATCCCGCGCCAGCACCTCGATCTGCTCTACCGGGATCACCGCATCCAGCCCGTCCGGCACCCGCGCGCCGGTCATGATTTCCCACGCGCCCGCGCCAGCCAGGACCGCCGCATCGCCCGCCGCCTGCGCGCCGGCCACATCGAACTCGGCCCCGGCGATAACACCGTTCTCACCGACGTACAGGGCGAAGCCGTCCATCGCCGAGTTGTCGAACGGCGGCAGGTGTTCCTCGCTGAAGATCGCGGCCCCCAGCACTTGCCCGAATGCCGGCGGCACGCGCTGCATCTGCGCGGTGGGCGCTTCCCGCAAGATCAAGGCCAAGGCGTCCTGATAGCCGATCATGCGTGCGGCCTGCCATCGATCATCGCCAGCGCATGCGCCAGCAGTGGGGCGAGGATGTCCATGCACTGCCTGGCCGCACGCGGGCTGCCGGGCAGCGCGAACGCCAGCATCGACCCGATCTGCACCACCTCGGCCCGGCTGAGCCAGGCCAGCGGCGTGTGCTTGGCACTTTCGATGCGCAGCAGTTCGGCCAGCCCTTCGACTTGCCGATCCGCCACCATCCGCAGCGCTTCCGGCGTCACGTCGCGCCGCCCGAGGCCGGTGCCGCCGGTGCACAGGCAGATTCGCACGCCTTCATCCGACAATTTGCGCAGCCGTTCGGCCAATGGATCAATACCATCGGGAAGCACTTCGACATGGGCAAGCGTCGCGCCAAGTCGCTCCAGCCCCGCCACCAGTTCCGGCCCCGAACGATCCTCGTATTCTCCGCTGCTGGCGCGATCGCTCAGGGTCAGCACCGCACAGGACACGCCATCGAGCCTGGCCATGCCACGCGGACGATAGTGGTCACGCTCGTCATCACTTATGCCTTCGGGATGCAGCCACAGGCCTTTCTTGCCGCCTTCCTTGAACAGCAGACGCACGCCGCTGATCATCAACGCCGGCTGCACCGGCTTGGTCAGGTCGTAGAGCGTGAGCAGGGCGGCATTGACGCCGGCCAAGGCTTCCATCTCGACGCCGGTGCGCGCTTCGGTCGCGCATTCGCAATAGACCCGGATCACCTGGCGCGCGGCCACCGGCACGCAGCGCGCCCGCACCAGTTCCAGCGCCAGCGGATGGCACAGCGGCATCAATTGCGAGGCCATCTTGGCGCCCTGCAAGCCGGCGATTTCCGCCATCACCAGCGCGTCGCCCTTGGGCAGGCGGCGTTCGATAATCGTGGCAAATGCGTCCTGGCCCGGATGGAACTCACCCACCGCTACCGCACGCCGGCGAGTCGGGCGCTTGTCGCGGATATCGGCCATATGGAAGGCCGCGGCCTGTAGTTCATTCATGCGTTCAACCACCGATCGAGGCCAGGTGCGGAGTGATCCCGCTGTTGCCTTGGTGCAGGCCGTGCCCGGCCGCCTTCAGGCCGAGCTGGGTGGCGATGCGGCCCATCAGGGCTTCGTGGTCATCATCCGATTGCAGCAGCGGGCGCAGCGGAATGCCGAACTCGCCGAACAGGCACAGCCGCAGATCGCCGCGTGCGGTGACGCGCAGGCGATTGCAGCCGGCGCAGAAATCCTTCGAATACGGCGCGATGATGCCGATCCGGCCGCGATAGTCCGGATGCCGGTATTCCAGCGCCGGGCCGGCGTCGGCGGCGCGCGGGGTCAGGGTCCAGCCGCCGTCCTGCAGCTGTCGCTGCAAGGTGTCGGCGCGGACGTGGTGTCGTTCGAAATAGGCGTGGTTGTCGCCGGTGCGCATCAGCTCGATGAAGCGAATGGCGATATCACGTTCGCGCAGAAAGTCCAGCCACTGCGGCAATTCGTCATCATTGCGGCCACGCAGCAGCACTGCGTTGAGCTTGACCGCATCGAAACCCAACCCGAGCGCGACATCGACCCCGGCCATCACCTCGTCGAAACGATCATGCCCGGTGATCGCGTGGAAGCGCTGCGGGTCGAGGCTGTCGACGCTGACGTTGAGCGCGGTCAGGCCGGCTTCGCGCCACTGCCGCACCTTCGAGAGCAGCAGACATCCGTTGGTGGTCATCGCCACCTTGCGCACGCCGGGGGTGCTGGCGGCGATCGCGATGATTTCAGGAAGATCCTTGCGCAGGCTGGGTTCACCGCCGGTCAGGCGTACCTTGCGCATGCCGAGGCCGGCAAAGGCGCGCAGCAGGTGGCGGATTTCATCGAGGCCAAGGAAACTCGGGCGGCCGTTGGCTTGGTAGCCATCGGGCAGGCAATAGCTGCAACGGAAATTGCAGGCTTCTGTCAGCGACAGTCGCAGGTAGGGAAAGCTCCGGCCGAAGCCGTCGACGAGGGACGCCATGTTGTTGCTCCTTTCCAAACACGGGAGGTCGGCCCGTTTCCGAAGCCGACCCGGTGGCGGTAGCGCCACGGCCCAAGCGCCCTATCCGAAGACGTAGGCGCCGGGGCTCGGAGGTGTTGCCCGTGCAGGATAGGGCCGAATCGCGTTTCGTGTTTGATCCCGATCAAGATTTGCGCCCATCCGGCATCTGCCCCTCATCCGGCGCTTCGCGCCACCTTCTCCCCGCGCAGCGGGGAGAAGGGACGCAGTCAGCCTGAAAGCACCAAGGCTTGTCTCCCTGCGGCAGCAGGGTGTTCTCCCGGACGTAGCCACTGCCAAGGCTTGTCCTCCTCTCCCTGCGCCAGCGGGGAGAGGGCCGGGGTGAGGGGCCGCAGACGATGTCACAGCGCCAAGCCTGGTGACGTGCTAGGGTTCGCGCCCTGCACGACTTGCCGGATCGATCCGATGGAACTTGCCAGCTTCGACGATTTGCTCACCGCCGCCCGCCAGCAGCCGGAGCCGCAGCGGCTATTGTTTGTTTTTGCCCGGATCGAACTCCCGGAAAACGCCACGCCGGCCCAGCGCGAGCGCTTCGAACGCCGCGAGGGCGGCACCATCAGCCCCTGCCTGTGCGTCGACAAGGCACCCGGCGAGGTGGCCGATTTCGCCGCGCTGAAAGTCGAATCGGAAGCCACCGGCCAGCGCTGGGACATGGTCTTCGTCGGCAGCCTCGACGGCCGCGGCGGCATCGCGCCCAGCGCCGACGAGGCGGCCCAGCCGCTGCGTTTCATGGTCAATGCGATCAACGATGGGCGGGTGTCGGATTTCGCCGCTTTCGATCACGACGGCCAGGTCCTGCGCTTTGCCTGATCCGGCGGCCGGTGCCGCCGCTGTGCGACACTTTCGCCATGCTCCCGATTGTTCTCGCCGCCACCTTCTACGCCATCGCAACGCTGTGGCTGGCCCGAGACGCGCGCGCGTTTGGCGAGCCGCAGGGCCGCGGCTGGCTGTGGGCGGCCATTCCGGCGGTGACGCTGCACGCCTTCATCCACTGGCTGGGCTGGCACCAGACCGGCGCCACCGACATGCATTTCTTCGCCGCGCTGTCGCTGGTGGGCCTGGGCATGGCCGCGCTGACGGTGCTGGGGGCGGTTGGAGGCCCGGCGCGGGCACTGGGCGTGGTGGTGTTTCCACTGGCGGCCTGCGCGATGATCGCCTACGCGCTGTACGGCCACACCACGCGCCCCGAACCGTTGGGCTGGCAGCTGCTGCTGCACGCCTGGCTGGCCCTGCTGGCCTATGCCACGCTGTCGCTGGCCGCCGTGCTGGCGGTGTTCCTGTGGACGCAGGAACGCGCCCTGCGTCGGCGTGAGTTCCACGCTTGGCTGCGCGTGCTGCCGCCGCTGACCGAACTGGAATCGCTGCTGTTTCGCACCATTGGCGCCGGCTTCGTGCTGCTGACGGCCACCCTGCTCACCGGGGCCGTGTTCGTGGAGAACCTGTTTGCCCAGCACATCGTCCACCACACCGCACTGAGCATCCTGTCGTGGCTGGCCTTCGGTGCGCTGCTGCTGGGCCGCTGGCGGCTCGGCTGGCGCGGCCGGACCGCCGTCCGCTGGACGCTGACGGCGATGACGCTGCTGGTGCTGGCTTTTTTCGGCAGCAAATTCGTGCTGGAACTGGTGCTGCGGCGCGGGGTTTGATCCCTGTTTACTTGCCGCTGATATATTTGCATTGACAACAATTGCATGGGCTATAAAATACGCCCATGCCCAGTTCACTTCCTCCCGTTCCTCCCGCCGCCGCCAGCAGCGGCTCGGCGCTTGGCCTGCTGTTTCGCCAAGTGCGTGATGCGATGTGGGCACGGATGGAGCGCGAGCTGGCCGCCTCCGGCCACGCGCTGAACTTCAGCCAGTTCATCACCATCAAGGCCTTGGCGATTGGCGGCCCCACCGGGGTCACCGATCTGGCGCGTCTGGCCGACCTCAACCCCGGCGCAATGACGCGCCTGCTCGACAAGCTCGAAGCCCGCGGCCTGCTGGCCCGCAGCGCCGACCCGAACGACCGTCGCGCGCTCAATATCGATCTCACCCCGGCCGGACTTGCGATTTGGCAAGACATCGACCAGTGCGGCCAGCGCGTGCGTGAGCGCGCGCTGCACGGCATGGATGAGGCCACCCGCATCCAACTGACCCGGCTGCTCGAACAGGTCCGGGACAATTTGACCAGCGAAGACTGAGCCATGCCTCGATCGATCCTCCTGCTTGCGTGCGCCGCCGCGCTGCTGTCCGGCTGCACCTCGATGGGCCAGCTGAGCACGGCGCAGACGCCGCGCGACCCGGCCACGCTGTCCGCCCAACGCACGTTCGGTGAAGTCAGCCTGTCGCCGGCGGCCTGGCCCGATGCCCGCTGGTGGAGCGCTTTCGGCGATCCACAGCTGGACGCGCTGGTCGAAGAAGCGCTGGCAAATTCGCCGACCCTGGCCATCGCCGACGCGCGCGCACGCAAGGCGCAGGCGCAGGCCGGCGTGGCCGATGCCGCCCGTCTGCCGGCGGTCGGCGCCAGCGCCCAGATCAACGGCATCCAGCTCCCGGAGGGCATGGCCGGATCGAAGGTCGGCGGCAAGCTCAACGTCGCCGATGTCCTGATGCTGAGCCTGAAGTTCAGCCCGGATCTGTGGGGCCAATCGCGCAATCGCTGGGAAGCTGCCGTCGACAACGCCCACGCCGCCGAGGTGGACGCGCAGGCGGCGCGGATCACGCTGGCAGCCAACGTCGCCCGCACCTACATCGCGCTGGCTCAGGCGTTCGACGTGCGCGACGCCGCGCAAGCCGAAGTCGCCCGCAGCGCCAGCGCGCTGCGGCTGGCCGAACAGCGTCAGCAGGCCGGCATCGACAACGCCATCGCGGTGGATGCCAAGCGCAGCGCCGCCGCCACCGCGCAGCAGCAGGCACAGCTGACCGACCAGCGCATCGCGGCCCTGCGCACCGCCCTGGCCACCCTGGTCGGCGCCGATCCGGATCGCGGCCTTGCACTCACCCGGCCGCAGCTGGCACAACCGGCGCTGGCGATTCCCTCCGGGCTGTCCAGCGACCTGCTGGCGCGGCGCGCTGACGTCGTTTCCGCACGCTGGCGCGTGGAAGCCACGCAGCGCGGGATCGACGCCAGCAAGGCGGCCTTCTATCCCAGCCTCAACCTCAGCGCGATCGTGGGGCTGGTCTCCGGCGGCCTGTCCGAGCTGTTCAACAGCAAGGCCCTGCTGCTCAACGGCGGCCCGGCGCTGAGCCTGCCGATTTTCGAAGGTGGCCTGCTGCGCAGCCAGCTGCGTGGCAGCCAGGCCGATCACGACCTGGCCGTGGCCAGCTACAACCAGACCTTGCTGATCGCCATCCGCGAAGTCGCCGACGCGGTGCAGGCCGCACACGCGCTGGATGCCCAGATCGCCAGCACAACCCAGGCACAGGCGGCCGCAGCCAGCGCCCACGCCCGGGTCCAGCAGCGTTTCCGTGCCGGCCTCGCCACCCGGCTCGACGTGCTGGGCGCCGAACAGCCGGTGCTCCAACTCGATCAACTCCTGTCCAGCCTGCGCGCGCAGCGCCGCAGCGCCAGCGTGGACCTCGACCAGGCGCTGGGCGGCGGCTTCTCGTCCACAGCTCCCGAGCAAATGGCTCCCGACCAAACCGCTTCCAAGTAATCGCCCATGACCACCGAAACCACGCCGAACACCTCCACCGGCAGCGGCGCCACCCTGCCCGCCGCGCAAACCGCGCTCAAGCCGGTCAACGGCAAGCGCCGCCGTGCCCTGCTGATCCTGCTGGCGATCATGCTGTTCGTCGGCATCGGCTGGCTGGCGTATTACCTTCTGATCGCGCGCTGGGAGCAGGGCACCGACGATGCCTATGTGCAAGGCAACATCGTCAGCATCACCCCGCAGACGCTGGGCACGGTGGTGGCGATCAATGCCGATGACGGCATGCGCGTGCGCGCCGGCCAGGTGCTGGTGCAGCTCGATCCGAACGACGCCAAGGTGGCGCTGGAACGCGCCGAAGCCAACCTCGCCGGCACCGTGCGCCAGGTGCGCGGGCTGTACAGCAGCGTGGCAACTGCGCAGGCCGACATCGCCGCGCGCCAGGTCGCGCTCAAGCAGGCGCAAGCCGATGTGGCGCGTCGCAGCGGGCTGGTCGCCAGCGGCGCGGTCTCCGCCGAAGAGCTCGCACACGCGCGCACCGCGCTGGATGCCGCCCGCGCCGCGCTGGGCGCCTCGCAGGGCCAGCTGGCACGCAGCCGCGCGCTGGTCGATGCCACCACCGTGGCCAGCCAGCCGCAGGTGCAGGCCGCCGCGGCGCAGCTGCGCGAGGCCTACCTGAACCTGCAGCGCGCCGCGATCGTGTCCCCGATCGACGGCTACGTCGCCCGCCGCAGCGTCCAGCTCGGCCAGCGGGTCGCGCCTGGCGCACCGCTGATGGCGGTGATCCCGCTGGACGAGGTCTGGGTCGACGCCAATTTCAAGGAGACCCAGCTCCACAACCTGCGCCTGGGCCAGCCGGTCAAACTGACCGCGGATCTGTACGGCGACAGCGTCAACTTCGATGGCAGGCTGGTCAGCCTGGGCATCGGCACCGGCGGCGCCTTCGCCCTGCTGCCGCCGCAAAATGCCAGCGGCAACTGGATCAAGATCGTCCAGCGCATCCCGGTGCGGGTGGCGCTGGAGCGCAAGCAGCTGGCCGAACACCCGCTGCGGCTGGGCATGAGCATGGATGCTACGGTCAACGTCCGCGACCAGAGCGGCCCGGTGCTACCGGCCGCGCCGCCAAGCAAGCCGGTGCTCAGCACCGACGCCTACGCGCGCCAGCTGCACGACGCCGACGCGCGGATCGAGGCGATCATCGCCGCCAACCTGCCGGACAGCTCGCGGAACTGAGCGGCGCGCCATGGCGACCATCGCAGACCAGGAAGGCGCACTCGGCATCCCGCCGGGTCAGGAGGCGGCCAAGCCGACGCTGGCCGATTTCCGCCCGCCCAGCGTGCCGCTGACCACGCTCGGGCTGGCGCTGGCCAGCTTCATGCAGGTGCTCGACACCACGATTGCCAATGTCTCGCTGGCGACGATTTCCGGCAACCTCGGCGGCAGCGCCAACCAGGCCACTTGGGTCATCACCTCGTTCGCGGTCAGCACCGCCATTGCCTTGCCGCTGACCGGCTGGCTGGCGCGCCGCTTCGGCGAACGCAAGCTGTTCATGTGGTCCACGCTGGGCTTCGTGTTCGCCTCGTTCCTGTGCGGACTGGCGCACAGCATGGGCCTGCTGGTGATGGCGCGCGCGCTGCAAGGGCTGCTGGCCGGGCCGATGTATCCCGTCACGCAGGCGCTGCTGCTGTCGATCTACCCGCCGGCCAAGCGCGGCCACGCGATCGCGCTGCTGGCGATGGTGACCGTGGTCGCGCCGATCGCCGGCCCGATCCTCGGTGGCTGGATCACCGACAACTACAGCTGGGAATGGATTTTCTTCATCAACATCCCGATCGGCATCTTCGCCAGCACCGTGGTCGGCGCGCAGCTCAAGGGCCGCCCGGAGAAACTCGAAAAACCGAAGATGGACTACGTCGGCCTGACCGCGCTGGTGTTCGGCGTCGGCGCGCTGCAGATCCTGCTGGACCTGGGCAACGACGAGGACTGGTTTTCCTCCCACCTGATCGTGATCCTGGCGATCGTCGCCGTGGTCGGGCTGGCGGTGTTCGTGATCTGGGAGCTGACCGACGATGATCCGATCGTCGACCTGCGCCTGTTTCGCCACCGCAATTTCGCCTACGGCACCCTGGCGATGGTGCTGGCCTATGGCGCGTTCTTCAGTGTCGGCATCCTGGTGCCGCTGTGGCTGCAATACGACCTCGGCTACACCGCGATCTGGGCCGGTTTTGCCACCGCGCCGATTGGCCTGCTGCCAATCCTGCTGACGCCGTTCATCGGCAAATACGCCAACCGCTTCGACCTGCGGATGCTGGCCAGCTTCGCTTTCATCGCCATGTCGCTGACCAGCTTCCTGCGCTCGGCGTTCAACCTCGACGTCGATTTCTCCCACGTCGCCTGGGTGCAGTTCCTGCAGGGCCTGGGCGTGGCGCTGTTCTTCATGCCGGTACTGCAGATCCTGCTGTCCGACCTGGAACAGCACGAAATCTCCGCCGGTTCCGGGCTGATGACCTTCCTGCGCACCTTGGGCGGCAGTTTTTCGGCATCACTGACCACCTATGCATGGACCTCGCGCGGCGCCATCCACCACGCGCAGTTGACCGAACATGTCTCGACCCTCGATCCCGCCGCCATGCAGCAGGTGGCCGCCTACGGTGGTGGCGATCTGCAGCACGGCGCCGCCGTGGTCGAGATGATGATTTCCAATCAGGCTTCGCAGATCAGCTTCAACGAAATCTTCCACCTGCTGGGCATCCTGTTCCTGGTCGTGATCGCCTTCGTCTGGTTGGCCAAACCGCCGTTCGGGGCGAAGACCAGCGGCCCGCCCGGCGGCGGTCACTGAGGCTCAATCTTCCGGCACGTGGATGGTCGCTTTCACATGCTTGAGCCCGGCCACGATCGTGAAGGTCATGATCACCAGCAGCGACCACGAGCTCCACTTGCCAAGGTGCACGCGCGACCACGCGCCCATCTGGTTCGGATAGCTCCAGATGGCATAGAAGGTGCTGAGGTTTTCCGCCAGCCACAGGAAGAACCCGATCAGCACGAAGGCCAGCAGCAGCGGCATCCGGCGCTCGCGGTCCAGCGGGCGAAACACCACGGTGGCGCGGGCATACAGGCCCAGCACCAGCGCCGTGATGTACCAGCGGTAGTCGCCGATGACGTGATGGGTGAAGAAGTTGGCGTAGATCAGCAGCGCCGCGCCGGCCGCCATCCAGTACGGCGGATGGTGGCGGATGCGCACCTCGAGCAGGCGCCAGGCCTGGATGATGTAGCTGCCCACCGCCGCGTACATGAAGCCGGAAAACAGTGGCACGCCCAGGAACTTGCTGTAGGCGAAGTCCGGGTAGCTCCACATCCCGATCCGGGTCTTGTAGGCCTCCAGCAAGAAGCCGACAACGTGGAACAGGCAGATCGCGCGGAACTCGTCGAAGCTCTCCAGTTTCGACCACAGCATCCACGCCTGCACCGCCAGCGCCCACAGCAGCAGCGCGTCGTAACGCGGCAGCCCGAACACGCCCGCGCGCGGCATCGCGAATACGGCGACGAAGAACAAGCCGGCGAACAGGCAGGCGCGCGCCTCCTTCAGCCCGAACCAGAGCAACTCGCGCAGACCCGCCGGCAGCCACGCCAGCGCCGCAACGGGCGGCGCCAGCAGCCATGCATCCAGCGCGTGCAGCCAGCCGCCGATGCCACGCCAGCGCATCCGGGCAAGCGCGGCGGTTTCGTTCACGCCTGCTCCAGCGCGTCGGCCAGGCGCTCCACGCCGATCACCTCCATGCCCTTGTAGCTGCCGGATTTCGGCGCATTGGCCTTGGCCACGATCGCCCGCTTGAAGCCGTGCGTCGCCGCCTCCTTCAGCCGTTCCTCGCCATTGGGCACCGGGCGGATTTCACCGGACAGCCCGACCTCGCCAAAGGCCACGGTTTTCTCCGGCAGCGGCGCGTTGCGCAGCGACGACAGCACCGCCAGCAGCACCGGCAGATCGGCCGCGGTTTCCTGCACGCGGATGCCGCCGACCACGTTCACGAACACGTCCTGGTCGCCAGTCATCACCCCGCCGTGGCGGTGCAGCACGGCCAGCAGCATCGCCATCCGATTGCCTTCCAGCCCCACCGCCACGCGCCGCGGATTGGACAGCGGCGAGGCATCCACCAGCGCCTGCACTTCCACCAGCAGCGGGCGGGTGCCCTCGCGGGTCACCATCACGCAGCTGCCCGGCTGCGGCTGGCCGCTGCCGGACAGGAAAATGGCCGACGGGTTCGCCACCTCGCGCAGACCACGATCGGACATCGCGAACACGCCCAGCTCGTTGACCGCGCCGAAGCGGTTCTTGAACGCCCGCAGCACCCGGAAGCGGCTGCCGGAATCGCCCTCGAAATACAGCACCGCATCGACCATGTGTTCCAGCACCCGCGGCCCGGCGATGCCGCCTTCCTTGGTGACGTGGCCGACCAGAAACACCGCAGTCCCGGTTTCCTTGGCATAGCGCACCAGCCGCGCCGCCGCTTCGCGCACCTGCGAAACCGAACCCGGCGCGGCGGTCAGGGTTTCCGTCCACAGGGTCTGGATGGAATCGGCGATCAGCAGCCGTGGCCGCGCCTGCACCGCATGTTCGAGAATGCGCTCCACGCAGGTTTCCGCCAGCGCCTGCAAACCCTCCAACGGCAGCCCCAGCCGCTGAGCGCGGCCGGCCACCTGCGCCAGCGACTCCTCGCCCGTCACATACAACCCCGGCAGGGTTCCGGCCATCTGCGCCAATGCCTGCAACAGCAGCGTGGACTTGCCGATGCCCGGATCGCCGCCCACCAGCACCACCGCGCCTTCAGCGAGGCCGCCACCAAGCACGCGGTCGAACTCGCCGATCCCGGTCGATGCCCGCGCCTGTTCATCGGTCTGCACCTGCGCCAACGGCGTCACCTTCGGCGCGTCCACCTTGCCCGCCCAGCCGCTGCGCCGCGCCGCCGGTGACTTCGCCTGCGCAGCGGATTCCAGCGCGATTTCCGCCAGCGTATTCCACGCCCCGCAGGCCTCGCACTGCCCTTGCCATTTGGCGTAATCGGCGCCGCACTCATTGCAGACGTAGGCGGTGCGTGATTTGGAGGATGCGGACTTGGCCATGGCCATCATCGTAATGGGAAAGCCGTCATTCTGGCCGTGCCGAGTCGCAAGAACCGCGACGATGCATCCTCATGGCGGTCATGCAGCCCGTCAGGCCTGATTGACCCCATTCCCGGGCTTGGTACGTTTACCCGGGATGTGGCCACCGCCGACTCCTCATCCCAACGCCGGAATTGCCGATGAAACCCTTGCCCGCATGCACCACCCTCGCCTTCGCACTTGCCGCCGCCATCGCTTCCAGCAGCGCCCTTGCCGAGTCGCCGCAGATCCGCGTCGAGGGCGAGGTGCAAACCCGGGCCACCGCGCTGGAATGGACGCTGGACGGGCCGTTCGCGCTGCGTCGTATCGAACTGGTGGTGCGCAATCCGCACAACCGTCCGCTGGAAGCCGTGGTGCGGCTGCCGCTGGCGGCCAACGAACGTCTGCGCGGCTATGCGCTCGACGTCGATGGCCAGCTGCGCGACGCGGTGCCGGTGGAACGGGTGCAGGCGCGGGTGGCGTTCGAGGAAATCGAGCGCCGCGGGATCGATCCGGCCTTAGCGGAAAAAGACGTCGGCAACAGCTACCGCATCCGGGTGTTCCCGGTGCCGGCCCACGGCGAACGGCGGGTGCGGATCGAGGTGGCCAGCCTCGGTGAGCGCCGCGTCTGCGGCTGGGAGCACGTTCTGGACGCCGGCCTGCCTGCGGGCAGCGCGCTGCAGGCCAGCGCCAGCGTGCGCGGGCCGCTGGCCCACGGCGGCGATGCCGGTCTGGCATGGGCCGCCAGCGGCGAGCGGCTGTCCGCCCATTGGAATTCCGATCGCACCGGCACCGCGCGCAATCTGTGCGTGCAGGCCCCCGTGGGCAATGCCGGCTTCAGCGCGCGCTTTGACGACGGCCTGCGCATGCATTGGCTGGAAGTGCCGGTGCCGCCACAGCCCGCACGCGCCAGCACGCCGTTCCCGGCGCGCATCGAAATCGTCTGGGATGCCTCCTACAGCACCCTCGGCAAGGACCGCCGCGCCGAGCTGGAACTGCTCGCGAACTATCTGCGCGGCCACACGGTGGAGATCCAGCTGAACGTGCTGCGGGAAACCCTGCAACGCAGTCAGGTCCGCATCGCAACGCAGGCAGATGTTGATGCGCTGATTGCCAGACTGGCCAGGGAAACGCCCGACGGCGCCACCGCGCTGGCCGACTGGCACGCCAGCGGTCGCGCCGAGCGCGTGCTGTTGTTCAGCGACGCCGTCAACACCCTGCCCGGCCTGATGCAGCCCGACGCCGCCATGCCGGTGTTCGTGATCGCACGCGGTATCGGTGATCCCGCGCTGGCGCGCTGGCTGACCCGCTCCGGCGGGCAGGTGCTGGATCTGGCCACCCTCGCGCCCGCCGACGCGCTGCGCGCCCTGACCCACGCGCCGGCGCTGGAGGCGCGGCTGGGCGCGCTGGACGGCGATTGGCACATGGACAGCATCGCCGCCAACAACGGCGCCCTGCGCGGCTGCCATGTTTCCTCCGATGCCACTTCCGTTCCGCGCTTGCCGGTCGCCCACGCCACCGCGACCGGCGTGGCGGTGCGCCGCCACGTCAGCACCGAACTGCGCGCTTCCGAGCTGGCCGCGTTCTGGTGTGCGGTCTGGCAGGCCGAGGATCTGGAAGCCCAGCCGCAGCGCAACGCTGCGCAACTGGCCGCGCTGGGCCAGCGCTTCGGCGTGCCCAACCGCGAAACCAGCCTGCTGGTGCTGGAGCGCGACGAGGATTACGTGCGCTACGGCATCCTGCCGCCGCAGGCCGACGCTGCGCTGTACGCGCGTGTACTCGCCCGCCGCGCCGAGCAGGAAAACGAGAAAGCACGCGACTGGGCCGCCAACCGCAGCGCGATTGCCCAGGGCTGGCAGGCGCGCATCGACTGGTGGAATACCCGATTTCCGAAGAACGCGCCACCCCGCCAGCCCAAGGTGGCGGGTGGCAACGGGGGTCGCGATGCATCCCTGGATTCTGCTGACGTGATGATGGCGCGCCCCACGCCGGCGCCGATGTATGCCCCGATGGCAGAGTCCGCGCCCCCGCCTGCGGCCAGGGCCAGTTCGGTCGCACTGCTCGCACCGGGTACGGTGGCCGCCACGGCCTCCGACGCCGGCACCTCACCCGCCATCAGCATGCAACTGAAAGCGGTGGCGATGGACGCGCCCTACGTCGCCGAGCTGAGTACCGCACAAAGCGCCACCGCGCTCTATCAGCGCTATCTCGACCTGCGCACGCAGTACGGCCAGAGCCCGGCCTTCCACTTCGACGTGGCCCAGCGCCTGTTCGAACTGGGCGATGCGGCGCTGGGCTGGCGGGTGCTGAGCAACATCGTCGAATTGATGCCCACCCAGCAGGCGGCGCTGCGACTGGTTGCCTACCGGCTGCGGGAGGCCGGCATGGCGAAGGAAGCCATCGCCCTGCTGCGGCAGATTCGCGCGCTCGCGCCTGACGAACCGCAGTCGTTCCGCGACTTGGCGCTGGCGCTGGCCCAGCCGGCCACCTGCCGCGAAGCGCTGGATCTGTTCCAGCACGTGGTCGATTCGCCCTGGGATTCGCGCTTCGCCGACATCGGCCTGATTGCCCTGGCCGAACGCAACGACCTGCACAGCCGTTGCCCCACCATTCCGCTGCGCGACGCCGGCGAGGCCACCGCGCAGGCCCTGCCGGTCGGCCTGCGCGTCACCCTGCGCTGGGACCTCAATGACACCGACATCGACCTGCACGTGACGGACCCGAACGGCGAAGAGGTCTATTACGCCCACCGCAACAGCTACCAGGGCGGCGCGCTGTCGCGCGACTTCACAGGCGGCTACGGGCCGGAGGAATTCATCCTGCGCGATCCCAAGCCGGGCGACTACACGGTCTCGGTGGTGTATTTCGGCAGCCGGTTGGCGCAGCTGGCACGCGGTGCGACCATCAACGTCGCCCTGCAAACCGGCTTCGGCACGCCCGCGCTGCGCCAACAGGCGATCAACATGCGCCTGCTGGAACGAACCGGCAACGTGCGGGTCGGTCGCTTCCGCGTCGCCGGCAATGGCCAACTGCAGGTGGCGCCGGCGGATCCTGCTGCGGACAAGTGAGCATGCGGCCCGCTGCGCCCGTCGGCGCAGCGGCCGCCCGTCTTCGTGATGCCGGCCTCAGCCAAACGGCAGCTCGATCGACGGGCTCTGCGGCGTGAACCAGCGCCCGCCCGCGGGCGTGGTCACCATGCACTCCTCCAGCCGCACGCCGAACTCGCCGGGGATGTAGATGCCGGGCTCATCGCTCAGGGTCATGTTCGACAGGATCGGCTGCCGGCTGTCCCCCACCGCGTAATACCATTCGTGCATGTCCATGCCGATGCCGTGGCCCAATCGGTGGGTGAAGTATTTGTAGCCCGGTCCGTAGCCACCATCGACGATTACCTTGCGGGCGGCGGCGTCGATGTCGCCCATCACCCCGCCGGTGCGCGCTGCCTCGCGGGCGGCGATCTGCGCCTGTTGCACCAGCGCGAATACCCGCTGCATCTTGTCGCTGGCCTTGCCGAGTACGAAGGTGCGGGTGATGTCGCTGGTGTAGCCGTGGACCTGGCAGCCATCGTCGAGGATCACCACCGTGCCTTCGACGATCTTCTGCGGCTCGATCGAACCGTGCGGTTGCGCGGTGTACTTGCCAACGTTGATGTCGACAAAGCCGCGCACGCCCATCCGGCCGTAGGCCTGCGCCACCAGCGCCTGCACGTCCTGCTGGGTCATCCCCGGCTGCAGCGCCTGCCAGACCGCGTGATAGCAGGCCAAGGTGGCGTCGTTGGCGATCTGCAGCAGCGCGATTTCGGCTTCGGACTTCACCGCCCGGCAGCCGGCCGTCACCGGCGTGGCGTTGACCAGATGCAGCTGCGGCGCGGCCTTGCCGATGCCGTCGGCCATGAAGAACGGCAGCTGTTCCTCGATGCCCAAGGTGCCGGTGGCGATGCCGCGGTCGCGCAGGGTGCGCGCAATCAATTCAAACGGGCTTTCGTTTTCCTGCCAGGTGCGGATCTCGCTGCCGAAGCGCACCTGCTCCATGGCCCGACTGCGCTCGAACTCCGGGGTGATGTAGATCGGATCGCCGCTGCGGGTGAGCAGCACGCCGGCGGTGCGCTCGCTGCCCCACCAGTTCAGGTCGACGAAATACTTCAGCGTGGTGCCCGAGCCGATGAAGATCGCCTGCATGCCCTGCTCGGCCATCAGCCGCTGCGCCTTGGCCAGCCGCGCACGGTATTCGTCGTCGGCAATCGGCACCGCCTTGTCCAGCACCGGCCGCAGCGCGGCGATCGAGGGCGGCAAGCGTGAGGCGCCCGGTGGCGTTTGCGCCGCCGCGCTCCCGGCCATGCCCAGCCCCAGCGCCGCCGCACCCGCCGCCGACAACCCGAGGAAACGGCGCCGGTCCAGTGTGCTTCGCCCTTGTGTCGCCATCTTCGCCTCTCCCGGACCGCCAAAGTTTGCACAGACGCACAGCATGCCTCGCAGCGTGCCGGCGGGAACCTGCCAAAAGTCTTCGCCCCGCGCACCCGCCGCAGGATGTGACGCCAGCGGGCAGGCCATGCCGGACTCCGCTGCGGCCGGGTGCGATCAGCGCAAGGCCGCGTTGATCGCCTCCAGCGCCGCATTGCCCGGGCACAGCTCGGCTTCGCCCAGCTGATTGAACGGGGTGGCGACGGTGTTCAGATGCGCGTGCAGGTCGCGCGGGTCGGGGTCGATGTACAGCAGGCCGGTGGCCACTTCGCCCTCGGCCGCGGTGGTGCGCGCATAGCGGATCGCCGCGGTGCGGTCACGGGCATCATAGGTCGCTGCCAGCTTGCGCAGCCGCAGCACACTGCCGTCGTGCTGTTCGACGTCGAGCACGCTGCCGGCTTCGTAATCGACCACGATTTCGTCACGACAGGGCACGAAGTCCACGCGATTGGCCACTTCATTGTGATCGCGCACGAAGTCGTAGCTCTTGGTGCTGCCGGCGTGGTTGTTGAACGCCACGCAGGGGCTGATGACGTCGATCAAGGCCGCGCCCGGATGCAACATCGCGCCCTTGATCAAGGGCACCAGCTGGCGCTTGTCGCCGGAAAATCCGCGCGCCACGTAGGTTGCGCCCAATTGCAGCGCCAGCCCGACCAGATCCAGCGGCGCATCGGTATTGACCACGCCCTTCTTCGACACCGAGCCATGGTCCGCGGTGGCCGAGAACTGCCCTTTGGTCAGGCCGTAGACGCCGTTGTTCTCGACGATGTAGACCATGTTCACGCCGCGCCGCAGCGCGTGCACAAACTGGCCGATCCCGATCGATGCGCTGTCGCCATCGCCGGACACGCCCAGATACAGCAGCTCGCGATTGGCGAGATTGGCGCCGGTCAGCACCGACGGCATGCGCCCGTGCACGGTATTGAAGCCGTGCGAGTTGCCGAGGAAATAGGTCGGTGTCTTCGAGCTGCAACCGATGCCCGAGAGCTTGGCGACGCGGTGCGGTTCGATGTCCAGCTCCCAGCAGGCATGGATGATCGCCGCCGAAATCGAATCGTGGCCACAGCCGGCGCAAAGCGTGGAAACGGCGCCCTCGTAATCGCGGCGGGTGTAGCCGACCTTGTTGCGGGTCAGGCTGGGGTGGTGGAGTTTGGGCTTGGCGAGATAGGTCATGCGGCCTGCTCCTGGTCCGATGGGCGCGTGGCCGTGGACACGCGTTCCCCGATCGCCGCGGCGATGAAGCGCGCGGTGATCGGGGTGCCGTCGTAGTGCAGCACCGAGACCAGCCTGGCCGGATCAACGCCCAGCTCGTTCACCAGCAGGGCCTTCATCTGGGCATCGCGGTTTTGTTCGACCACGAACACCACCTCGTGCCCGGCGATGAACTCGGCGACCACCTGCGGGAACGGGAACGCGCGCAGGCGCAGAGTGTCGAGGTGGATGTCATGCCCATCCAGCAAGGCCCGGGCTTCGGCCATCGCCGGGCTGGTGGAACCGAAATAGATCGCACCGTGCCGGGTTGGTTGCTCGGCGTGGTGCAGCACCGGCTGCGGCACCAGGGCCTTGGCGGTATCGAATTTCTTCAGCAGTCGCTCCATGTTGTAGATGTAATCCGCGCCGCGCTCGGAATAGCGCGCGTAGGCATCGCGCGACGTGCCGCGGGTGAAGTAGCCGCCCTTGGTCGGGTGGGTGCCGGGATAGGTGCGGTACGGAATGCCGTCGCCATCGACGTCGAGGTAACGGCCGAAATCGCGCCCGGCTTCCAGTTCCTCGGCGGTCATCACCTTGCCACGGTCGAGGCGGCGCGATTCGTCCCAAGCGAACGGCTCGCACAGGCGCTGGTTCATGCCGATATCCAGATCGGTAAGCACGAACACCGGGGTTTGCAGGCGGTCCGCCAGATCCAGCGCGGCGGCGGAGAACTCGAAACACTCGCGCGGATCCTCGGGCAGCAGCAGGACGTGCTTGGTATCGCCGTGCGAGGCGTAGGCGCAGAGCAGGACATCGGATTGCTGGGTGCGCGTTGGCATGCCGGTGGACGGACCGCCGCGCTGCACGTCGATCAAGGTGACGGGAATCTCGGCAAAATAGGCCAGGCCGATGAACTCGCTCATCAGCGAAATCCCCGGCCCGGAGGTGGTGGTGAACGCGCGCGCGCCGTTCCAGCCGGCGCCGACCACCATGCCGATCGAGGCGATTTCGTCTTCGGCCTGCACGATGGCGTAGCGGCTGCGGCCCTGTTCGTCCTTGCGCAGTTTCGTGCAATAGCGCTCGAACGCCTCGGCGCATGACGATGAAGGCGTGATCGGGTACCAGGCGCACACCGTCGCGCCGCCGTACACGCAGCCGAGCGCGGCGGCCGAATTGCCGTCGACGAAGATGCGATCGCCGACGTTGTCGGCGCGCCGCACGCGCAGGTGCATCACGTCACCGAGCTGCTCGCGGGCGTGGTCGCGGCCAAGGTGCAATGCTTCCCGATTCGCGGCAAGCAGCTTTTCCTTGCTCCGGTACTGCTCGCCGATCAGTTGTTCGATGACCTCGATCTCAATGCCGAGCAGCTGCGAGAGCGCGCCGACGTACATGATGTTCTTGAACAACTGGCGCTGGCGCGGATCGGCGTAGGTGGCATTGCAGATCGCGGTCAGTGGCATGCCGATCACGGTGATGTCGTCGCGGAACTTCGAGGCCGGCAGCGGCTTGCTGCTGTCGTGGAACAGGTACCCGCCCGGCGCGATTTCCGCCACATCCTGCGCCCAGGTCTGCGGGTTCATCGCCACCATCAACTCGACGCCGCCACCGCGCCGCCCGAGCCAGCCTGCTTCGGTGACGCGCACCTCGTACCAGGTCGGCAGGCCCTGGATGTTGGACGGGAAGATGTTGCGCGGCGACACCGGCACACCCATGCGCAGGATGGATTTGGCGAACAGTTCGTTCGCCGAGGCAGAACCCGATCCGTTGACGTTGGCGAACTTGACGACGAAGTCGTTGCAGGCGGCAATCGGCGTGACGGTCATGCGCAACCACCTTGTTGGTCTTTGGCCGTTTCACCGCCGCCGGTGCCGGCGTGCGGCTGCTGGAACAGGTATTTGCGCATGTCCCAGGCCCCGGTCGGGCAGCGCTCGGCGCACAGGCCGCAGTGCAGGCACACGTCCTCATCCTTGACCATCACCCGCGTGGTCCGCAGTTCCCCCGAGACATACAGGTCTTGCGCGAGGTTGACCGCCGGTGCGCTCAGCCGGGTGCGCAATTCGGCTTCCTCGCCATTGGCGACGAAAGAGATGCTGTCCATCGGGCAGATATCGACGCAGGCGTCGCACTCGATGCACAGGTTGTCGGTGAACACGGTTTGCACATCGCAGTTCAGGCAGCGCTGCGCTTCCTTGAACGCTGTGGCCGCATCGAAGCCCAACTCCACCTCGACCGTCATCGAATCGAGTTTCTTCGCCTGCTCGGCCCACGGCACCACGTAGCGCTCGTCGCGCACGATCTCGTTGTCGTAGCTCCACTCGTGGATGCCCATTTTCTGCGACATCAAATTGGTGGTCGGCGGTGGGCGCACCGCCGGGTCGGCACCGGACAGCAGCTGATGGATCGTCACCGCCGCCTCGTGGCCATGCGCCACGGCCCAGATGATGTTCTTCGGCCCGAATGCGGCATCGCCCCCGAACAGCACCTGCGGCAGCGAGGATTGCATGGTCGCCTTGTCCACCACCGGCATGTCCCACTGCCCGAACGCGATGCCGCAATCGCGCTCGATCCACGGGAACGCATTTTCCTGCCCCACCGCGATCAGCACCTCGTCGCAGGCATGGTCTTCATCGGGTTCGCCGGTCGGCACCAGCTTGCGACGGCCGCCCTCGTCATAGACCGACTGCACGATCTCGAAACGCATCCCGACCAGTTTGCCGTTCTCGTGCAGGAAAGCCTTGGGCACGCGGCAAGGCAGGATCGGGATGCCCTCATGCGCGGCATCCTCCTTTTCCCAAGGGCTGGCCTTCATGTCCTCGAAGGTCGAGCGCACCAGCACCGTCACCGATTCACCGCCGAGCCGGCGCGCGCTGCGGCAGCAGTCCATCGCGGTATTGCCGCCGCCGAGCACCAGCACCCGCTTGCCAACCTGGGTGGCGTGGCCGAAATACACGTTGGCCAGCCAATCCAGGCCGACATGGATGTGCGCGGCGGCCTCCTGCCGGCCGGGCAGGTCGAGGTCGCGCCCGCGCGGCGCGCCGCAGCCGACGAACACCGCATCCCAGCCCTCGTCCAACACGGCTCGCATCGAATCGATGCGGCGGTTGCCGACGAAATTCACGCCCAAGTCGAGGATGTAGCCGGTCTCTTCGTCGATCACCGCTTCCGGCAGTCGGAAGCGCGGCACCTGGGTGCGCATGAATCCGCCGGGCTTGGGATCGGCTTCGAACACCGTCACGTCATAGCCCAGCGGCGCCAGATCGCGGGCCACCGTCAGTGAGGACGGCCCGCCGCCGATGCAGGCGATGCGCTTGCCGTTGCGCGGCCGCGTCGGCGGAAGCTTTTCGCGCAGGCGTGCGGCCACGTCCGGATCCTTGTGGTCGGCGGCCACGCGTTTGAGCCGGCAGATCGCCACCGGCTCGGGCTTGCCGGTGTTCTTTTCCTCCACCCGCCCGCGCCGGCAGGCCGGCTCGCAGGGGCGGTCGCAGGTGCGCCCGAGGATGCCGGGGAACACGTTCGATTCCCAGTTGACCAGATAGGCATCGGTGTAGCGGCCAGCCGCGATCAGGCGGATGTATTCGGGCACCGGGGTATGCGATGGACAGGCCCATTGGCAGTCCACCACCTTGTGGAAATACTGCGGATCGCGCACATCGGTCGGACGCACGGGCAACTCCTCGCAGGCAGCCTTCGGCGGAGTCTAGCCTGCCCCGGCGCGGGCGTCATGCTGCAGGAAAATTCCCCGTGGGACGTGCTTTCGAACGGGCGTCCGACCCGGCAAACGCACGGAATCGCGACGAACAATCCCGCGCTTGCGCCAGCAAAAAACCCGCCGCAGCGGGTTTTTGTGCAACTGGTGCCGGAAATAGGATTCGAACCTACGACCTACGCATTACGAATGCGCCGCTCTACCAGCTGAGCTATTCCGGCAAGGCCGGGCATTTTATCGGCTGTGGGGAGTTTGCGCCAGTCGGGCCAAGGGCCGCGAGGTCAGCGCAGTTCCTTGGGCAAGGCGAAGATCATGGTTTCCGGCTCCCCGCGCAGTTCCTGCACGTCCGGGGCGCCGAGGTCGCGCAGCCGCGCCAGCACGCCTTGCACCAGCACTTCCGGAGCCGAGGCGCCGGCGGTCACGCCGATGCGTTTGTGGGCGGCCACCCAGGCCGGGTTGATTTCGTCGGCGCTGTCGATCAACAGCGCGGCGGCGCCTTCGCGCTGCGCCAGTTCGCGCAGACGGTTGGAATTGGAGCTGTTGGGCGAACCGACCACCAGCACCGCGTCGCAGCCGCCGCGCACCAGATCGCGCACGGCGTCCTGGCGGTTCTGGGTGGCATAGCAGATATCGTCGTGTTTGGGACCCTGGATCGCGGGAAATTTCGCACGCAGGGCGGAGATGATCTCGCGGGTGTCGTCCACGCTGAGCGTGGTCTGGGTGGTGTAGGCGCAGTTGTCGGGCTGGCCGAGTTCGAGCGTCGCCACGTCGTCCAGGCTTTCGACCAGATGGATCTTGCCGGTCTGGCCGGCGGCGGTCCATTGCCCCATCGTGCCTTCGACCTCGGGGTGCTTGGCGTGCCCGATCAGCACCATGTCGCGCCCGCGCCGGTTCTGACGGCCGACTTCCTGATGCACCTTGGTCACCAGCGGGCAAGTGGCGTCGAACACCCGCAACCCGCGACGTTCGGCTTCCAGCCGCACCGCCTGCGAGACGCCGTGGGCGGAAAAGATGACGGTCGCTCCGTCCGGCACTTCACTCAGCTCCTCGACGAAGATCGCGCCGCGGCTTTTCAGGTCATCGACCACGAATTTGTTGTGCACGACTTCATGGCGCACATAGATCGGCGCGCCGAAAATCTCCAGCGTGCGCTTGACGATCTCGATTGCGCGATCGACGCCGGCGCAGAAGCCACGCGGGTTGGCAAGCAGGACATCCATGGCGCTCAGTTTACGATTCCTTGCCGGGTTTGGACTTGCCTGAGGTCAAGCCGGAAGCCAGCACCAGCCCGATCGCTCCGCCCACCACCGCGCTGTCGGCGATATTGAAGGCCGGCCAGTAGTGGTTGCCGACGTACCACTGGATGAAGTCGATGACGTGGCCGTGCAGGAAGCGGTCGATCACGTTGCCAAGCGCGCCGCCGATCACCAGCGCCAGCGGCAGCGCCTGCTTCCAGTCGCCGCGCGGGGTGCGCGCCAGCATCCACGCCAGCACGCCGCTGATCACGAACGCCAGCAGGATGAAGAACCACTGCTGCCAGCCGCCTGCGTCGGCGAGGAAGCTGAACGCCGCACCGGTGTTGTAGGTGCGGTACCAGTTCCAGAAGCCGTCGATCACGGGTACCGCGGTGTGTTCGGGCAGCGCAGCCAGCACCCAGGCCTTCGACCACTGGTCAAGGCCGAGGATCAGGGCCGAAATGGCCAGCCATGGCAGCGCGTTGGGTTTGGTGGCGGATTGCATCAAGTCTCCAGGCGGTTTGCCATGGGTTTGTCGAAGCCTGATCTGGACGCTGGCGAAGGGGCGAAACGAGTTTCTGTGTGTCCCGTTCATGGTTCGACAAGCTCACCACGAACGGATTTAGATGCTCGGCCGAACGGATTTTGAAGCTCGGCACGAACGGATTTGGATGCTCAGCACGAACGATCCCTTTCTCCCGTTCGTCCTGAGCCTGTCGAAGGATGAACGGAGTTTCTGGATCTCCGCGTATCCGTTCATGGTTCGACAAGCTCACCTCGAGCGGAGTTTGGAAGCGCAGCACGAGCGGATTTGGACATCTCAGCACGAACGATCCCTTTCTCCGTTCGTCCTGAGCTTGTCGAAGGGCGTGAGCCGGTGTTGTTTCAACTCAGAACCACTTGCGCACCTCCCCCGCACCATCGATATTGTCCACGCAGCGGCCACACAACAACGGATGGTCGGCGTGACTGCCCACGTCCTCGCGGTGGTGCCAGCAGCGCACGCATTTCGGCTTGGTCGTCGGCTGGGCGAGCACGCTGATTCCGCCCTCGGCATCCTCGTCGGGCGTCACCCGCACATCGCCGCTGATGAACAGGAAGCGCAGTTCGTCGACCAGTGGTGCCAGTCGGTTCTGCTGGGCGACGCTGCAACGCAATTCGATTTCCGCTTCCAGTGCGGCGCCAATCCTGCCTTCGGCGCGCAGCGGTTCCAGCGCGCGGGTCACCTGCTCACGCAGCGCCAGCAGTTTGTCGAAGGCGGCGGCCGACAGCGGTGCATCGTCGGCCAGCGGCGCGAGCTCTTCAGACCAGGTGGCAAACAGCACATTGGCCTCGCGCTGGCCCGGCAGGTAGCCCCACAGCTCATCGGCGGTAAAGCTCAGGATCGGCGCAATCCAGCGCGCGAAGGCATCGACGATGCGGTACATCGCCGACTGCGCGCTGCGGCGCCCCCGCGAATCTTCCTGCATCGTGTACAGGCGATCCTTGGTGACATCCAGATACAGCGCGCCGAGATCGACGCTGCAAAAATTCATCAGGGTCTGCACCACCAGCGCGAAGTCATAATCGGCATAAGCCGTCTTGATGGTCTCCTGCACCTGCCAGGCGCGATGCAAGATCCAGCGATCCAGCGCCACCATGTCCTGGGCGGCAACGCTGTGCCGCGCCGGCTCGAAGCCGTGCAGATTGCCAAGCAGGAAACGCGCGGTATTGCGGATGCGGCGGTAGGCGTCGGCGTTGCGCTTGAGGATTTCCTGCGACAGCGACATCTCGTTGCTGTAGTCGGTGGAAGCGATCCACAGGCGCAGGATGTCGGCGCCCAGCTTGCCCATGATGTCCTGCGGCTCGATGCCGTTGCCCAGTGACTTGGACATCTTGCGGCCGTGCTCGTCGACGGTGAAGCCGTGAGTCAGGCACTGCCGGTACGGCGCGGCCTTGTCCAGCGCCACGCCGGTCAGCAGCGAGCTCTGGAACCAGCCGCGGTGCTGGTCGGAGCCTTCCAGATACAGATCGGCCGGCTTGCCCAGGCCGCGCCCGGGCAGCACGCATTCGTGGGTGACGCCGGAATCGAACCAGACATCGAGGATGTCGGTGATCTTGTCGTACTGCGCCGCTTCGGTGCCCAGCAGTTCGGCCGGGTCCAGCGCGTACCACGCATCGATGCCGCCCTGCTCCACCCTGTCGGCCACCTGTCGCATCAAGGCGACGCTGTGCGGATGGATGGCGCCGGTTTCGCGGTGCACGAACAGCGCGATCGGCACGCCCCAGGTGCGCTGGCGCGAGATCGTCCAGTCCGGGCGGTCGCCCACCATGCCGGCGATCCGGGCCTGGCCCCATTCCGGATACCACTTGACCGTTGCGATTGCGGCCAGCGCATCGCGGCGCAGGCCGGCCTGCTCCATCGAAATGAACCACTGCGGGGTGGCGCGGAATGCCACCGGGGTCTTGTGCCGCCAGCAGTGCGGGTAGCTGTGGGTGATCTTCGAAAATGCGAGCAACGCTCCGCTGGCGCGCAGGACCTCGACGATGGCGTCATTTGCCTTCCACACGTGCAGCTGGGTGAGATCGACATCGCCCGCCTTCGGCGTGGACGGCAGGTACACGCCGCGTCCGTCGACGGGGTTGAGCTGGGCCGCGCTATAGCGCTCGATCAGGCCGTAGCGCTGGCCGATCGCGAAGTCCTCCTGACCGTGGCCGGGCGCCGTGTGCACCGCGCCGGTGCCGTCTTCGGCGCTGACATGGTCGCCGACAAGGATCGGGATATCGCGCTCGGGATAGAACGGATGCGCGAACACCAGGCCTTCAAGTTTTTCGCCCACTGCGCGGCCATGGATGACCAGCGTATCGACGCCATAGCGCGCCAGCGCCTGCTCTGCCAGCGCCTGTGCGAGCACCAGCCAGCGCGGCGTGCCATCGGCCTTGGCCGGGCCTTCCACCAGCACATAGTCCAGCTCCGGCCCCAGCGAGATTGCAAGCGAGGCCGGCAGCGTCCACGGCGTGGTGGTCCAGATCGGAATGGCGACTTCCACACCTTCCGGCAGCTCGCTGCCGAACGCGCGGCTGACTTGCTGCGAATTGCGCGCGGCATAGGCCACGTCGACCGCCGGCGAGGTCTTGTCCTGGTATTCGATCTCGGCCTCGGCCAGCGCGCTGCCGCAGTCGAAGCACCAGTACACCGGCTTCACCCCGCGCAGCAGATGGCCGTTGTCGACCACCTTGGCCAGCGCGCGGATTTCATCGGCCTCGTATTTGAAGTCCAGCGTTCGATACGGATGCTCCCAATCACCGAGCACGCCCAGTCGCTTGAAGTCGCGGCGCTGCACGTCGATCTGCGTGGTCGCGTATTCGCGGCACTTCTGCCGGAACTCGGTGGCGTCGAGCTTGACGCCGACCTTGCCGAATTTCTTTTCGATGGCGATCTCGATCGGCAGCCCGTGGCAGTCCCAGCCCGGGATGTAGGGCGCATCGAAACCGGCCAGCGTCTTGGATTTGACGATGATGTCCTTGAGGATCTTGTTGACCGCATGGCCGAGGTGGATCGCGCCGTTGGCATACGGCGGGCCGTCGTGCAGCACGAACTGCGGGCGGCCCTTGGCTGCGCTGCGAATCTGCGCATACAAGCCTTCCGACTCCCAGCGCGCCAAGGTGTCGGGCTCGCGCTTGGGCAGGTCGCCGCGCATCGGGAACGCGGTGTCCGGCAGCAGGATGGTGGCCTTGTAGGGGTTTTCGCTCTGGTCGCTCACGCAAACACTCGCTGCGGTTCGTGTTGAAGGAGGATGGCTCTTGCTTGCGCATCGTCGCGCTGCATCTGCGCGGTCAGTGAAGCGAGATCGGGGAATTTTTCCTCGTCGCGCAGGTGGGCGACGAACTCGACTTCGATCCGGCGCCCGTACAGGTCGCCATCGAAATCGAACAGATGCGCTTCCAGCAGCGGCTCGACGCCGTCCACCGTGGGCCGGGTGCCGAAGCTCGACACCGATGGCCACGGCGCAGCAGCGACGCCACGCACGCGGGTGGCATAGATGCCGCGCAGCGCCGGAGTCTTGCCGGCGAAACGCAGGTTGGCGGTGGGATAGCCCAAGGTGCGCCCGAGCTGGCGCCCGCGCACCACCCGGCCGCTGATCGCGTAGGGCCGCCCAAGCAGCGTCGTCGCTTCGGAAAAACCACCCGCTACCAGCGCCGTGCGGATCCGGGTGCTGGAGACCCGTTCGCCCCCGTGCAGCACCGGCTCGATGGCATGCGCGGTGAACCCGGCCTGCGCGCCCATGGCGTCGAGCAGGGCCAGATCGCCACCGCGCGCGTGACCGAAACGGAAGCCCGGCCCGACCCAGACTTCGCGCGCGGCCAGCCGCCGTACCAGCAAGTGCTGCACGAAGTCCTCGGCCGTCATCGCCGCCAGCGCGCGATTGAAACGCAGCAGGCCAACGCCCTCCACACCCAGTGCCCGCAAGCCCGCGGCCTTGTCGTGAGCCAGCATCAACCGTGGAGGCTTGGCGGCTGGCGCAAACAGTTCACGCGGCAGCGGCTCGAAGCTCACCGCCACCGCCGGCACGTCCAGCGCACGCGCACGCGCGACCGCGCGGTCGATCAGTGCGCGATGGCCCAGATGCAGGCCGTCGAACGCACCGATGCAGACCACGCTGCCTTGCGGGCAAAGCACCCGCCCGATGGCGTCACGAAACAACAGGGTCATCGATGGGAACCCCGGCCACGAGGGGCCGAGAACAGCAGTTCGGAAGAATGTCCGGAAGTATAGCTGCGCTGCAACATGGCGGCTTCAGCGCTCGCGGAAATCGCGCGGCCGGAAGCCCAGCGCCAACATCGCCAGCGCGTACACCAGCGCGCCGCCACCGACCAGGGACGCCAGCCACCACACCCGCGTCATCTGGCCCATCTCCGGAAACGCCGGCGCCAGCTGCAGGCCGCCCAGCACCGCCGCCGCCATCACCAGATTGGCGACTCCGAGCTTGGACAGGAACCGGCCCCAACCCGGCAGCGGGTCATACACCCGCGCCCTGCGCAGCCAATACAGCAGCAAGCCAAGGTTGAGATAGCTGGACAGGGCCGAGGCGATCCCCAGCGCGAAATGCAGGCCCGGCGTGCTGGCCAGCCCGGCCATGACGCCCTTGGCCTGCGCTTCCGGCGGCACGTACAGCACGTACAACAGCGCCAGCAGGGCCACGTTGAACAGCATGTTCGCCAGCAGCGCGGCAATCCCCGCACGCATCGGCGTCCTGGTGTCCTGGCGCGCATAGAACGCCGGCAGCACGGTCTTGACCAGGGCAAACGCCGGCAGCCCGAAGCTCAGGCCGAACACCGACAGCGCGGTCATTTCCGCCGCGAATTTGTCGAACTTGCCGGTCTGGAACACGGTCGATACCAGCGGCAGCGCCAGCAGCATCAGCCCCAGCATCGCCGGCACGATGATCAGGAAGGTGGCGCGCAGGCCCCAATCCAGCGATTTCGAGAACGCGGCGCGGTCATCGTTGACGTGGTGTCGTGACAGGGTCGGCAGCACCACCGTGCCCAGCGCAATTGCGAACACGCCCAGCGGCAGTTCGAGGAAACGATCCGCGGTCGACAGCCAGCTCTGCGAGCCGGAGGCGAGCTTGGCGGCGAGGAAGGTGTCGAACAGCAGGTTGATCTGCGCCACCGACGAGCCGATCAGGGTCGGCACCATCAGCGTCATCACCTTGCGCACCCCGGCATGCCGCCAGCCCCAGCGCGGCAGGCTGAGCAGGTCGAACCGGGCCAGCTGCGGGAACAGGAACAGCAATTGCAGCACCCCGCCCGCCAGCACCGCCCAGCCCAGGGTCATGATCGGCGGATCGGTGAGCTGTGCACCGAAGATCGCACCCAGGATCATGCACAGATTGAGGATGATCGGGGCGAACGCCGGCAGGCCGAAGCGGTGGTAGCTGTTGAGCGCGCCGGCGGCCAGCGCGGTTAGCGAGACGAACAGCAGGAACGGGAAGGTCAGCAGCAGCAGACGCACGATCAACGCCTGCTGGCCCGGCACCGGCTCGGCGTGGTTGGAAAACAGCGAGGCCAGCAAGGGCGCAGCCAGCATCCCCAGCGCGGTGACGACAAGCAGCACCCCGCCGAGGGTGCCGGCCGTGCGCGCCATCAGCTCCTTCAGTTCGGCCTTGCTGCGGGTTTCCTTGAACTCGGTGAACACCGGCACGAAGGCGGTGGAGAACGAGCCTTCCGCGAACAGGCGGCGCATGAAATTGGGAATGCGAAACGCGACCCAGAACGCGTCGGTCATCGCGTTGGCGCCGAAGTTGTGGCCGATCAGGCGGTCGCGGATCAGCCCGAAGATCCGGCTGACCATGGTCATGGCCCCGAACGAGACCACCCCGCGCAGCATCCCGCGCGGCTTGCCGCTGTCCTTGGCCGGGCGGCTCACGGGCGCCCCGCGCCGGCGCGGACGCGGGCGCACGCATCGTTGACCCGAGCCGTTGAATCCATCATAATTCGCAGTCTTTCCAAAGCGACATTCGGCGCGGCATTGTGCCAGCCGGAGCCGCCGCACGCCAAAACCCGGTTTTTTACCTCCAACGCATCCAGGATTTTCCCGTGGCAAACATCAAGTCGTCCAAGAAGCGCGCCAAGCAGATGGTCGTGCGCAATGCCCGCAACGTCGCCCAGCGCTCGCAGCTCCGCACCGCCGTCAAGCGAGTGCTCAAGGCCCTCAACGCCAACGACGCCGCTGCCGCCACCGAGGCGTTCACCGTCGCCCAGCCGCTGCTGGACCGCTTCGCCGCCCGCGGCCTGATCCACAAGAACAAGGCCGCCCGCCACAAGTCGCGTCTGACCGCACGGATCAAGGCGCTGAAGGCGGCCTGAGTTCACGCATGTTGCATGCAACGCTGAAAAGCCCGGTGCAAGCCGGGCTTTTTGCTGTGTGCAGTACATTGTGAGCGGTTTGAATCAGGCTTCCGTCGCTTCCTCGCGCAAACGATCGAAGAACGCCTGCACGGCCAGCACGATCGGCCAGGTGCCTTCGCGGCCGATGGCCGAGACCAGGTACCACGGCTCCTTCCAGCCGAGCTCGGCAACGATGGCTTCGGCTGCAGCACGCGCCTCGTCTTCGAACATCAGATCGGCCTTGTTCAGCACCAGCCAGCGCGGCTTTTCCAGCAGCTCCGGGTCGTGCTTGCGCAGCTCGTCTTCGATCGCACGCACTTGCTGTACGGGCGTCAGCGCGCCCTGCCCTTCGTATTCCATCGGTGCGATATCGACCAGATGCAGCAGCAGGTGCGTGCGCTGGATGTGGCGCAGGAACAGGCTGCCGAGGCCGGCGCCGTCGGCCGCGCCTTCGATCAGGCCGGGGATGTCGGCGATCACGAAGCTGCGCCCCGGCTCCACGCTGACCACGCCAAGATTCGGATACAGCGTGGTGAACGGATAGTCGGCCACCTTCGGGGTCGCCGCCGAGACCGCGCGGATGAAGGTGGATTTGCCGGCGTTCGGAAAGCCCAGCAGGCCGACGTCGGCCAGCAGTTTCAATTCCAGGCGCAGCAACCGGCTCTCGCCCTCGCCGCCCGGCGTGGACTGCCGGGGCGAGCGGTTGGTCGAGCTCTTGAAGTGCATGTTGCCCAGCCCGCCCTGGCCACCCTTGGCCACCAGCAGACGCTGGCCGTGCGCGGTGAGATCGCCGATCACTTCGTCGGTATCGACGTTGTGAACGACGGTCCCAACCGGCACCGTGATGGTGAAGTCCTCGCCAGCCTTGCCGTATTTCTGGCTGCCCATCCCGTTCTCGCCGCGCTGGGCCTTGAACTGGGTCTGGTGGCGGAAATCGACCAGGGTATTGAGGTTCTCGTCGGCGACAAGCCAGACATCGCCGCCGTCACCACCGTCGCCACCGTCCGGCCCGCCCAGCGGGATGAACTTCTCGCGCCGGAAGCCGACGCAACCGTTGCCGCCGTTGCCGGCTGTCACGGTGATTTCAACTTCGTCGACGAGTTTCATGGGAAGGCCGTGATTCGGGGTTCGTGATTGGTGATTGGTGATTCGTGATTGGAAAGAGCTTTGGTTAGGAGTGAAGCGAGGTTTGTTGGCTCTTGCGAATCACCAATCACCAATCACCAATCACCGTTCCAACAACGAAAAACCCCGCACGCGGCGGGGCTTCTCGCGCGTGTCGCGTGCCGCTTACTGCGCGGCGGCGACGCTGACCGTGCGGCGCTTCTTCGGGCCCTTGGTGGAGAATTCCACGGTGCCGTCGATGAGCGCGAACAGGGTGTGGTCGCGGCCGAGGCCGACGCCGGTGCCCGGATGGAACTGGGTGCCGCGCTGGCGCACGATGATGTTGCCGGCTTCGATGGCCTGGCCACCGTAGATCTTCACGCCGAGGTACTTCGGATTCGAGTCGCGGCCGTTGCGGGTCGAACCACCAGCCTTTTTATGTGCCATGACGGCGTCTCCTTACTTGCTGCCACCGGCAATGCCGGTGATCTGGATTTCGGTGTAGTGCTGCCGGTGGCCCATCTGCTTGCGATGGTGCTTGCGGCGGCGGAACTTGACGATGCGCACCTTGTCGGCGCGGCCGTGGCCGACGACCTTCGCGGTGACCGAGGCGCCCTTGAGCGCGTCGCCGAGCTTGATGCCATCGGCATCGCCGAGCATCAGGATGTTGTCCAGCTTGATCTCGCTGCCGGCTTCGGCTTCGAGCAGTTCGACGCGGAGCGTTTCGCCCTGCATCACGCGGTATTGCTTGCCGCCGGTGACCAGTACTGCGTACATGAAAGGTTTCCTCGTGGGTTCTGTCGTTCTTCTTGGGTGCTCGTGATCGAGCCCTGCCCGCCATCGAGGGCGGACAGAAGCGGAATTGTAGCCGATTCATCGAGTTATGGTCAAACGCTGGCTGTGGCCGCGATTGTTGCAGGCGGCCCGGGCGCCCTGCCGGTTTCACGCCCGGCGCGAGGCCATGCACTCGACCGTCACGCTGGCTGCCTAGACTGAGTGCGTCTTCGCGCTGCGACATGCCGCTGCGCGATCGAATTCGAGCTCACATCAAGAGGCATCCCATGACGGAAACCGAGGGCCGGAATTCGGCCAATTCCAATTGGCCGGCGATGGCCGGCACCGCGCTGCGCGTGGCGTTCGGCATGATCTGGGCGGTTGGCGCCGCGCTGACCTTCAGCGCCGATTTCGCCAACAACTACGTGGGCTATCTGCACAATGCCGCGACCGGACAACCGGCCTGGTCGGCGTGGTGGTTCAGCATGTGGATCGCGCTGGTGACGCCCAACGTGACCTTCTTCGTGTGGGCGACGCGGATCGCCGAAGTGCTGCTGGCCGTCGCCCTGCTGTTTGGCATCGCCCGCAAGTTCACCTACATCATCGGCATCCTGTTCAGCCTGCTGATCTGGAGCACGGCCGAGGGTTTCGGTGGGCCGTATTCGGTGGGCGCCAGCAACATCGGCGCGGCGCTGAGCTATGTGCTGATCTTCGCCGCGCTGATCGTCATCAACATGCGCTCCGGGCCGAGCCCGTACAGCCTGGACTACCTGATCGAACAGCGCTGGCCGACGTGGCGCAGGCTGTCGGAGTGGAATCCGGACGTGCGCCCCGAACAGGTGCAGCACCTGTCCTGGCGGGTGCAGGCGCCGGCTTTGGCGGGCGTGCTGCTGTTGACCGCGCTGCTGCTGGCCGGGCTGCACAGTGCCTTGAACGTGCGCTCCGCCAGTCCGGCTGCCGCGGCCGCCGCGGTATCGCCACTGGCACTGGCGTCCGCCAACCCGGTGGCGCAAGCGCGTGACGCGCGATTGCCGCCGGTGCCCGCGGGCGATACCGCGGAGATCCGGATCGGCGTGTCCGACGACAACATCGAGATCGCCAGCGGCGTGCAATACCAGGCGTGGACCTTCGGCAAATCGGTGCCCGGCCCGGTGATCCATGTCCGTCAAGGGCAGATGGTGAAGGTGGTGCTGACCAACAACGGCAGCATGCAGCATTCGATCGACTTCCACTCGGCGATCACGCCGCCGAACCTGCATTACGTTGACATCATGCCCGGCGAGTCGATCGAGTTCACCTTCGAAGCGAAGGTGGCTGGCGCCTTCCTCTACCACTGCGGCACCCCGCCGGTGCTGTTGCACATCGGCAATGGCATGTACGGCGCGATGATCGTCGATCCGGCCATCCCGCTGCCGCCGGCCGCCGAAAGCTATGTGCTGGTGCAGGGCGAGTGGTACACCCAACAGGTGTCCGGCCAGGTCATGGCGGGCAACTACCAGAAGATGCTGGACATCAAGCCGGACGAAGTGGTGTTCAACGGCGTGGCGTTCCAGTACCGCGACCATCCGCTGACCGCCAGGCCCGGCGATCTGGTGCGGATGTACGTGGTCAACGCCGGCCCGAGCCTGTGGAGCGCGTTCCACGTGATCGGCGCGATCTTCGACAAGGTCTATCCGGGCGGCAATCCGGCCCAGGCCATCGATGGCGTGTCCACCTACAGCGTGGGGCCGGGTGAAGGCGCGGTATTCGATCTGACCCTGGACGAGGCCGGCCACTAC
Source organism: Thermomonas sp. (assembly GCF_023953935.1). Taxonomy (GTDB): domain Bacteria; phylum Pseudomonadota; class Gammaproteobacteria; order Xanthomonadales; family Xanthomonadaceae; genus Thermomonas. Next base: position 177,130 of record NZ_JAMLIW010000001.1, read on the forward strand.
CCGTTCGTCGATCATTCGATGGCGCATCTGGAACTGGGCGCGGTGGGCGTGCTGGCCGTAGGCGACGTGGGCAACGCCAAGCCGCCGATCACGCGCTCGGCAACCCCGGCGCCACCGCCGCCGCAGGCGACCGGCCCGTATGCGTTCAACCCGGCGAAAGCGGAACAACTCTACAACCGCAATTGCAGCGCCTGCCACCAGCCCAGCGGTGAAGGCACGCCGGGCATGTTCCCGCCGCTCAAGGGCAATGCCGTGGTGCTCGCTCCCGATCCGACCAAGCAGATCAGCGTCATCCTGAACGGCATGCACGGTGAGGCGATCGACGGCGTCAACTATCAGGGCGCAATGCCTCCGTTCGCCTCGACCCTGAACGATGCCGACATTGCCGACATCGCCAATCACGAGCGCACCTCCTGGGGCAACCAGGGCAGGCCGATCACGGCCGACGAGGTGAAACGGGTTCGCGGAACACCGGCGGCAGCGCCAGCACCGACACCGGCCGGCGGCGGTCACGCGCATTGAGGATCCCCATTCGCCGTGAACCGCTTACATCGTCACCCCGGCGAAAGCCGGGGTCCATTTGGTTCTCCGGCTGCATTGAAGAATCGAAATGGATGCCGGCTTGCGCCGGCATGACGCGGCTGGTTCTGTTGCGTTGTCGAGTGAACACGGCGTCACGCCGAACATGCCCGACGCGCTAAACTGCTCGGTCGCTTCCCGAATCCACGACGATGGCCCTCGATTTCATCCGCATCCGCGGCGCACGGACGCACAACCTCAAGAACATCGACCTCGACTTGCCGCGCGATCAGTTGATCGTGATCACCGGGCTGTCGGGTTCGGGCAAGTCGTCGCTGGCGTTCGACACGATCTACGCCGAGGGCCAGCGCCGCTACGTGGAATCACTGTCGGCCTACGCGCGCCAGTTCCTGAGCGTGATGGACAAGCCGGACGTGGACCATATCGAAGGGCTGTCACCGGCGATTTCGATCGAGCAGAAATCCACCAGCCACAACCCGCGTTCGACCGTCGGCACGATCACCGAGATCCACGACTACCTGCGCTTGCTGTATGCGCGGGTGGGCACGCCGCACTGCCCCGACCACGGTTTTCCGCTGGAAGCGCAAACCGTCAGCCAGATGGTCGATGCGGTGCTGGCGCTGGAAGCCGACCCGGATCTGGCCGAGCAACGCTGGATGTTGCTCGCCCCGGTCATCCGTGAGCGCAAGGGCGAGCATGTGCAGGTGATCGACCAGCTGCGCGCGCAGGGCTATACGCGGGTGCGGGTGGACGGGGCGATCCACGAAATCGACGCGGTGCCGCCGCTGGCGCTGCGGGTCAAGCACACCATCGAGGCGGTGATCGATCGCTTCAAGCCGCGCGCCGAATTGCGTCAACGGCTGGCGGAATCGTTCGAGACCTCGCTCAAGCTCGGCAGCGGCATCGCGCTGGTGCAGTCGATGGACGAACCCGCCCGCCCGCCGCTGCTGTTCTCCTCGCGCTATTCCTGCCCGGTCTGCGATTACTCGCTGCCGGAACTCGAACCGCGGCTGTTTTCGTTCAATTCGCCGATCGGCGCCTGCCCAACCTGCGACGGGCTGGGCGTGGCCGAGTTCTTCGACCCCGACAAGGTGGTGGCGCGCCCGGAGCTGTCGCTGGCGGCGGGTGCGATGCGCGGCTGGGACCGCCGCAACGCCTACTATTTTTCGATGATCACCTCGCTGGCGCGTCACTACGGCTTCGACGTGGACATGCCCTGGCAGGACCTTCCCGAACGCATCCGCGACATCCTGCTCAACGGCAGCGGCGAGGAAGCCGTCAACCTCACATACATCAGCGAAAGCGGCCGCAAGATCCAGCGCAAACACGCCTTCGAGGGCATCTTGCCGAACCTGGAACGCCGCTACCGCGAAACCGAAAGCGCGGCGGTGCGCGAGGAGCTGTCCAAATACATCAGCCAGCGCCCCTGCCCCGACTGCGGCGGCGCGCGGCTGAACCGGCAGGCGCGCAGCGTGTTCGTGGCCGGCAAGCCACTGCCGGAAATCGCGGTGCTGCCGATCGGGCAAGCGCTGGACTTCTTCAAGGGCCTTGCCCTGCCCGGCTGGCGCGGTGAAATCGCCACCCGGATCGTCAAGGAAATCCGCGAGCGGCTGGGTTTTCTGGTCGATGTCGGCCTCGACTACCTGACCCTGGAACGCCAGGCCGATTCACTCTCCGGCGGCGAGGCGCAGCGCATCCGCCTGGCCAGCCAGATCGGCGCTGGCCTGGTCGGCGTCACCTATGTGCTCGACGAGCCCAGCATCGGCCTGCACCAGCGCGACAACGCACGCCTGCTGGCCACGCTCACCCGCTTGCGCGACCTTGGCAATACCGTGCTGGTGGTCGAACACGACGAGGAAGCGATCCGGCTGGCCGACTACATCGTCGACATCGGCCCCGGCGCCGGCGTCCACGGTGGCGAGGTGGTCGCACAGGGACATCTGGCTGACGTGCTGGAAGCGCCGCGTTCGCTGACCGGGCAATACCTGTCAGGCCGACTGAAGATCGACGTGCCCGCCCACCGCAACCCGCCCAACCGCAGGCGGATGCTCAAGCTCAAGGGCGCCTGCGGCAACAATCTCAAGCAGGTGGACCTCGAAATCCCGGCCGGCCTGCTCACCTGCATCACCGGGGTGTCCGGCTCCGGAAAATCCACCCTGATCAACGACACCCTGTACGCGCTGGCGGCCAACGAGATCAACGGCGCTTCGCACACGTCGGCGCCGTTTGGCGAGATCGTCGGGCTCGACTTGTTCGACAAGGTGGTGGCGATCGACCAATCGCCCATTGGCCGCACCCCGCGCAGCAACCCGGCCACCTACACCGGCCTGTTCACACCGCTGCGCGAGCTGTTCGCGCAGGCGCCCGAGGCGCGCGCGCGCGGCTACTCGCCGGGGCGATTCTCCTTCAACGTGCGCGGCGGTCGCTGCGAAGCCTGCCAGGGCGACGGTCTGATCAAGGTCGAAATGCACTTCTTGCCCGACGTGTACGTGCCCTGCGACGTCTGCCACGGCCAGCGCTACAACCGCGAGACTCTGGAGATCCGCTACAAGGGCCACAGCATCCGCGACGTGCTGGAAATGACGGTGGAAGACGCGCTGAACCTGTTTGAGCCGGTGCCGTCGATCGCGCGCAAACTCGAAACGCTGGTGGACGTTGGCCTGTCCTACGTCAAGCTCGGCCAGAGCGCGACCACGCTGTCCGGCGGCGAGGCGCAGCGGGTGAAGCTGTCGAAGGAACTGTCGCGGCGCGATACCGGCCGCACCCTGTACATCCTCGACGAACCCACCACCGGCCTGCACTTCCACGACATCGAAGCGCTGCTGGTGGTATTGCACCGACTCCGCGACGAGGGCAATACCGTCATCGTCATCGAACACAACCTCGATGTCATCAAGACCGCGGACTGGGTTGTGGATCTGGGCCCGGAAGGCGGCAATGGCGGCGGACAAATCATCGCCACCGGAACGCCCGAGACGGTTGCCGCCAACCCCGTCTCCCACACTGGCCGCTACCTCGCCCCGCTGCTGCGGCCACGCGTCAAATCCCGAGTCAACGCAACCAGTGAACCCAGGGAGCACGCGTGAACGAGACATCCCCCATATTCCGGATGCTTCTGCCGCTGCGCTGGAGTGACCTGGATGCGTTCAACCACGTCAACAACGCGCGCTATCTGACCTTCCTCGAACAGGCGCGGATCGAGTGGTTCGAAAGCATCGGCGAGCCGTGGGTGACCGAGGACTTCGCGCCGGTAGTGGCCTCGGCCACGCTGAACTTCAAGCGCCCGATCGAATACCCGTCCAAGGTGTTCGTCGAATTGTTCACCGACCGGCTGGGCACGCGCAGCGTGGTGATCGGCCACCGTATCGTGGACGAAGACGGCCGCCTGTACTGCGACGGCAACGTGGTTGCGGTCTGGATCGACCGCCGCAGCGGCCGCTCGACGGACCTGCCGGATTGCGTGCGGCGGGCGGCGGGGAAACTGCTGGCGCAGCCTTGACGGAAGCCTGCCGGGCCCGGGCCGCTTGTTGAGAAAGAAACGCCACGTCCGAACCGGACACAGGGACAATCGGCGCCATGGATGGCGCCGATTAGCCTACATGGATGTACTTGCGGCGTGTCCCTGTGGCCGGTTCGGACGTGGCGTTTCCGGCGTTTCCGGCGTGTCCCTGTGTCCGATTCGGGTGCCGCGTTTCCGGCGTGTCTCTGGGCACGCCATCCATGGCGCCGGTTGTTCCCGCGTCAGATCTGGACGCAGCAGTCGTCCTATCCCACCCTGCGCATCCGTATCATTGAGCATCCGGCCATCGAGACCCGCACATGCCATCCAGCGCCCTGATTGAAACCACCGTCCACGGCGACATCCACCAGATCCGGATGACGCGGCCACCGGTCAATGCGCTGGATCCGACACTGTGCGCGGCACTCACCACGGCCCTGCACGCGGCGATCGCCGCGGATGCGCGCGGCATCGTGCTGGCCGGCGGCGCGAAGGTGTTTTCGGCGGGCCTGGATGTGCCCTACCTGCTGGGTCTCGGCGAAAACCAGACCGCGCTGGCGCAGGCCTGGGAAGCCTTTTTCGAAGCAGCGCGCGCGCTGGCCACCTGCCCGGTGCCGGTGGTCGCGGCGATGGCCGGGCACGCACCCGCCGGCGGCTGCGTGCTGGCCCTGTGTTGTGATTACCGAATCTTCGCCGAAGGCCCGTTCCGGATCGGCCTCAACGAGACCCAGGTCGGGCTGGTCGCCCCGGAAGGCATCCAGGCGCTGCTCGCCCGCGTGGTTGGCCCGCACCGCGCCGAACGCCTGCTGGTGGCCGGCCACATGCCGGAGGCCACGGAAGCACTGGCGATTGGCTTGGTCGACGAACTGGCTGCCAGTGCCGACGTCGAGACCCGCGCCCGCGCCTGGCTGGGCGAACTGCTGCAACTGCCACGCGAGCCGATGCTGGAAACCCGCGCCATCGCCCGCCGCGACGTGGTCGATGCGCTGGCGCCCGAGCGCATCGGCCTGAGCGGATTCATCACCGCCTGGTCACGTCCCGACACCCAAGCCGGCCTGAAAGCCATGCTGGCGCGGATCGGGAAGTAGGAGCACACCGAGGCCACTGGCCGAGGGGTGCGAATCGCGACGCATCCAGGCAGCCGCGATATCAATCGCACCCCTGCGGTGCTTCTACGAGAAACCGTCGCCCGGCTTCAGAGGATTTCCAGCACGGTCTCCGGCGGGCGGCACAGGCGTGTGCCCTTGGCGGTGAAGACGAACGGGCGGTTGATCAGTTTGGGCGTGTCCACCATCGCCTGCAGCAGGGCGTCGTCGCTCAGGGCGGGATCACCCAGGCCCTGCGCCTGGTATTCGGGTTCCTTGCTGCGGATCGCATCGCGCACGCGCAGTCCGGCGTCTTTGATCGCCTTCTTCAGGCGCGTTTTGTCGGGCGGATTGTTGACGTAATCCACGATCACCGGTTCGATGCCGGCTTCAAGGAGAATCTCCAGCGCGCCGCGCGAATTGCTGCATGTGGGGCGGTGCCAGATCTCCACCCGCTGCGTCTTGTCCACCATCTTCAGTCTCCCGTCGCCACCGGTCGGGTCGGGTCGGCGATCCAGCCACTCCACGAGCCGGTGAACAATTTCGCTCCCTTCAGCCCCGCCCGCTCCATCGCCAGCAGGTTGTGGCAGGCGGTCACGCCGGAGCCGCACATCATCACCACCTCGGACGGGTCGCGGCCTTGCAGCAGCTCGCGGTACTCCGCGGCCAGCCGCACCGGCGACTTGAAGCGCCCGTTTTCCAGATTCAGCGCGTAGGGCCGGTTGACCGCGCCGGGCACGTGCCCGGCCACCCGGTCCAATGGTTCTTCGTCGCCGCGGAAGCGCGCCGCGGCGCGGGCGTCGAGCAGCAGATCGTCCACCGCCAGACGGGCCGCCACGCCGTTGGCATCGAGCAAGCGGCTGGCATCGAAGCTCCCGCTGATGAACGAAGCCCCCGGCGGCGACGGTGCGGTGGAGACCGGCAGCCCGAGCGAGGTCCAGGCGGTCCAGCCGCCATCGAGCACGGCGACTTTCTCATGGCCCATGACGCGCAGCATGAACCACAGCCGCGCCGCGATCGCGCCGTCGTTGTCGTCGTAGACGATGACCTGCGAGGTCGGCGTCACGCCCCAGCGACGCAGGCGCTCCAGGAAGAGTTTTTCGCTTGGCCACGGGTGGCGGCCGTGGCCGAACTGGGAGATGTCCGACAGGTCGCGTTCCAGGTGCGCATACACGGCGCCCGGGATCCGCCCGCGCAGCCACGCCTGCTCGCCCTGGTTGGGATCGAGCAGGGAAAAACGGCAGTCGACGATGACCAGGTCGGAACGCCCCAACGCCATCGACAAGACATCCGCCTGCACCAAGGTCGTCCACCCGGCCATCACGCTTCTCCCTGATCCACGGCCGCGAGTCGTTCGCGAAGGTTGTACAGGATCGAGGCCGTCGCGCCCCAGATCCGATGCGCAGCATACCGGTATTGCAGCACATGGCGCGGGCGACCGGCAAAGCTGATTTCGACCGCTTCGAGCCGGCGTGGATCGAGCAGGAGATCCAGCGGCACCTCGAACACATCCGCCACTTCCGCAGGATTGGCGAGCGGCGAGAACCCGGTTTCGACAATTGCCAGCACCGGCAGCACGCGATAGCCGGTGACGGTCAGGTACGGATCGAGATAGCCCAGCGGCCGTGCCTGTCCCGCCGGCAGTCCGATTTCCTCGTTGGCCTCGCGCAGCGCCGCCTGGGCCGGGCTGGCGTCGAGCGGGTCGATCCCGCCGCCGGGGAAACTGACCTGGCCGGCGTGATGGCGCAACCGCTCGGTGCGCCGGGTCAACAGGACGCCGGCGCCGGCCGGCCGTGGAATCACCCCGATCAGCACCGCGGCCGGACGCGGATGGGCCGCCACCGGCAGCCCCTCCAATTCCGCAAGGTTCCACGGCGCCGCCGTCGGTGGCGCATCCAGAGGATGGGCGGCGCGGCGCAGGCGCCTGGCGAGGGTGTCGACGTCGCTCATGGGAGTGCACGCTGCGCGGCGCGCTCTGGAACAACCACATCCATGATGTGCCGGCGTTCCGCATCGTCCAGCGCCAGCCACGCCGCGATCTCATCGCCGCTGCGCAGGCAGCCCAGGCACAGGCCATCCGCACCGAGGGTGCAAATGCCCGTGCAAGGACTCAGGATGGCAACCGGTTCACTCATGGACGAAATCAACGCTCCCGAAACGCGATACGCCGGCACGGGGCCGGCGCATCGACAGGTTTGCCTGGGCAGGTTCCCGATGGAGGCCGCCCGAAACTGCGGGCGACTTCCCGATCACGGCGAGTCCGCACGCGGACCCGCCTGCCACATCACTTCACCGCGCCAAGCTCGATCTGCAGGGCAATGGCCTGCTGCGCGAACTGGGCATTCTGACCCGCACCCAGCGCGGCGCCCGGCGGAATCACGACTTCCCAGACCGCGCCCTGCTGCATCAGCGGCAGGGTGTCCTTGATCGCCGGGATCGGCGCCTGCGATACCTTGAACGGCGGCGGCGTCTGGACGTTGCTCAGCGGGGTGCCGACCGCGGCAAGGAAGCTGCGGAAGGCAATCGTCACCTCGCTGTTGGCGGTCGGCTTGGCGCCGGTGCCGGGCTTGACGACGCGATACATGACGCCGCTGGGCAGGGTCAACACGCCCTGCTGGGCCTTGTACTGGGCGAGGAAGCCGGCGGACTGCGCCTTGTTGTCTTCCAGCGCCTTGAGGAAGGCGGCCTGAGCCTTGGCTTCCATGCGCGCCTGGAAGCCGGTGAAGGCGGTGCGCAGCTGGTCTTCGGTATAGGCCGGCTGCTTGTTGCCGAACGCATCCTGCAGACCGCGCACGACGGTGGCGATGTCGATCGGCTCGCCGCCGACCCGCAGTTCCTGGCCGAGGTTCCAGCCCATCACGTAGCTGGCGTGGGTCTTGTCGACCACCGGCAGGGCCGGGGCCGCAGGCGCCGTCGCCGGACGGGGAGCCGCCGCCGGAGCGGTCTGGGTCTGCGCGGTAGCCACGCCGGCGCTCAGGGTCAGGGCCACCAGACTGGCAGCGAGTGCATGAAACTTCATCCAGAACCTCATTCGTTGATCGTGACCGCGCACGCGGCCGGGATGGAAAAAACCGGCCGAGGCCGGATGGGTTTGCCTGCACCGGGCGGCAAGCCGCCTGCGGGACACGATAGGATACAGTTCGCGGCCCTGAACGGCTACTGAGGCTTCACTGCGACCAATGCCGGCCGGGGAAGTTCCGCAATTTCCAGCAATTTCCAGCAATTTCCGGACACACCATGATCGACGCCCTGCTCCTGACCGAAACCGCCGACGGTATCCGCACCCTGCGGGTCAACCGGCCGGACAAGCTCAACGCCCTGAATGCGGCCACCCTGGATGCGCTGGACGCCGCTTTCGCGGCCGCCGAAGCCGATCCCGAGGTGCGCGTGGTGGTCCTGACCGGGGCCGGCCCCAAGGCCTTCGTGGCCGGCGCCGACATCGCCGAAATGCGCACTCTGACGCCGGTGCAGGGCCGGGATTTTTCGCTGCGTGGCACCCGGATGATGCGGCGGGTCGAGAAACTGTCGAAGCCGGTGATCGCCATGATCAACGGCTTTGCGCTGGGCGGCGGCCTGGAGCTGGCGATGTGCTGCCATCTGCGCGTCGCCGCCGACACCGCCAAGGTCGGCCAGCCGGAAATCAATCTTGGACTGATTCCCGGCTTCGGTGGCAGCCAGCGCCTGCTGCGGCTGTGCGGCCGCGCCGCCACCCTGGAACTGTGCCTGACCGGTGCGCCGATCAGCGCCGAACGTGCGCTGCTGCTGGGCATCGTCAACCGCGTGGTGGCCGCTGCCGATCTGGAGGCAGAAACCATGAAGCTGGCCACGCAGCTCGCCAATGCGGCGCCGCTGGCGCTGCGCGGAATGCTCGACTGCGTGAACGTGGGCGGCGAGTGCGGGATCGAGGAAGGCCTGGAGTACGAATCCGCGCAGTTCGGGCTGATGTTCGCCACCGAGGACATGCGCGAAGGCACGTCGGCATTCCTGGAAAAGCGCAAGCCGACCTTCGCCGGGAAATGACGCGGGCGACCCGCCCCTGCCCGTCCTGCGGCTGCACGGCACCGGACCGCGCCCACGCGGTGCTGGCCGCGCTGCGGGAAGACGACCTGGACGCGGCGCTGGCGCTCGGCCTGCTCGACCTGCCGCACTGCGCAAGCTGCCGCGAAGATTGCAACGCCATGCTGGCCGCCGCCAGCCAGGCCCGCCAGTTTGCCCTCGCCGCCCGCGACCGCCATCGCGCACGGGCGCTGCGGCTGGCGCGGATCCAGTCCGAACGCGAAGCCGCGCGGCGTCCGGCGCAGGTCAATCGCCTCGCACCGGACCCGGCCCTGCCCGCCGCCGCCGCTGACGCCTTGGCCCGCGCGCTGGCGCGGGTGAAGTCGCGGCGCGGATGAGCAAGTCACGCGCCGCCGCGTCACCCCATTCACCCGCACCGACCAAGCCGCGTGCCGCCCGCGGCAGCAAGCTCACGCCGGCGGAAATCGATGCGTTGTTCGCGCGCCTGCGCGAGGCCAACCCGCAGCCCACCACCGAACTGGAATATTCCAGCCCGTTCGAGCTTCTGGTGGCCGTGGTGCTTTCGGCACAGGCCACCGACGTCGGTGTCAACAGGGCCACCCGTCGGCTTTATCCGATTGCCAGCACGCCTGGAGCAATCCTGGCGCTGGGCGAGGACGGCTTGAAGGAGTGCATCAATGGCATCGGCCTGTACAACGCCAAAGCGGCACATCTGATCGCGTTGTGCCAATTGCTTCTGGAGCGCCACGGTGGCGAGGTGCCGCGCACCCGCGAGGAACTCGAGGCCCTGCCCGGCGTGGGCCGCAAGACCGCCAACGTCGTCCTCAACATTGCCTTCGGGCAGCCCACCATCGCCGTGGACACGCATATCTTCCGGGTCGCCAACCGCACCGGACTGGCGCCTGGAAAGAACGTGCGCGCGGTGGAAGACAAGCTGTTGCGCCTGGTGCCGGAGGAATTTCGGCGCAACGCCCACCACTGGCTGATCCTGCACGGGCGCTACGTATGCAGGGCGCGCAAACCGGACTGCGCGCACTGCCTGCTGCACGACCTGTGCCGGTGGCCGGAGAAGGCGCCGCTGGCCATCGGCGACAGCGCCTGGCGGTCAATCGCGCGATGAGCCGCCGTGGGCCCGCAGCAGGGTGAACGCAAAACCGACGACCACCAGCGCCCCCAGCACCAGCAGCGCCCACAGGGTCAGTGTCTTCCAGTCGCGCGGCGCCGGCGCGGGCGAATAGGCGGCGGCCCCGGCGCGCGCGCGCGCGGGCCCCAGCACCGCCGGCGCCGGTGACCACTGCGCGCCGCGCTGCGTCCACAGCGCGTCCAGCATCGGACCCACGGCGTCGGCTGCGACTTCCTCGGACGCGCTTCCCGCCACCAGCACATACGGCGGCGTGCCCTGATCGAGGAACACCAGACTGCCGGGCACATAGCCCAGCCGCAGGGTCGGAGCCAGCGCCGGCGTCGTCCCCGCGTCCGGCTGCAGACGCCAATCGTGGTCCTGGATCACGTAGTGCAGGTCCAGCGGCGGCGAGGACCGTGCTTCCCCGGCATCGTCCAGGCGCCACGCATTCCAGCCAGCGGCGCGCAGTTTCCACGCCGGTGGACTGGTGTCGGCGCTGCGCGCCGCCCCATCCCGACTGAACAAGCTCCAGCGCACGCTGCTGTTGGCAGGCATCACCACGTCCACGCGCTGGATCGGATAACGACCTTCGAGTCGATACTGGAAACCGGCCTCCGCGGAGGCGGGTGTCGGCGCGGCGGCCAGTTCGAGCCAGCGCCAGTTCGCGGGTTCGGCGGCCTCGCGCCATTCCCCGCGCACGCCGCTCAGGCGCAGGGCAGCACCGTCCTGCAGCGACAGCAGCCGCAGGTAGCGTGGCGGAGACGCCAGCGCGATGCGGTTGCTGCGCAGCTCCTGCCCCTGGTTGCGCAACTGCACCAGCCGCACCTGTGGATCGAGAATCCGCCAATCTCGCAGGTCATCGCTGCCTTCCAGCCGATAGCCCAGATCCACCGCCGCGGCGTCGTTGCCCCAGTCCAGCAGCAGCGCCTGCATCCGCGTGCTGTCGGCGCCCAGATCCACCAGCCAACCGCTGCCGCCGGTCGCATCCGCACGCTGCGCCGTGACATCGCGCACGGACACCACCGCGCCATCGGTATCGCGGCGCACCATCACGCTCAGATCGGCGCCGGTCGTCGCCGCGTCCGCCGGCAAGGGAAACCAGCGCAGCGCCGTGGCCTGCACGCGCGCCGACGGTGGCTGCGCCGGCATCACGATGCTGGCCACCCGCCGCCCCTTGGCATCCAGCACGCGCACATCGCGCAAATCCGGCCAGTACGCCGCGCGATACACCGCGTCGTCCAGCGGCACCCGGTACGCACCGGCATCGGCGCGCGACAGCTGCAGCGGCCATTGCTGCGCGTATCTGTCCGCGGCCTGCGAGGCCAGCGGCAACAGCGCGAGGAACAGTGCCAGCCAACGCTTCATCCCTTCCCCTCGCTGCCTGTCGTCGCTGCCCCCATGGCCGCACGTCGTGGCGGCACCGGCGCCAGCCAACCCACCAGCGTGCACAGCAATCCATACACGATGAACGCACCAATGCCGAGCAAATCACCCAGATTGCCGCGATCCACCAGCAACAGCTTGAGCAAGACCACGCCCATGAGCAAGGCTCCCGCCAGCCACAGCCCCCAATGGCCACGCCGCGACCCGGAAAACCAGCCGGCCACGCCCAGCAGGCTCCACACCACGGTCAGGCCGGTCTGGGACAGGCTGGCACCCGGAAGGTCGGCATCCCATGCAACGCCACCCCAATGGCAGACCGCCCGCAGGGTCAGGACACTCACCAGCAGCAGGCCCGCGAGCGCCAGCCAGACCACGGGAAGCGATCCGGCCCCGGCGGCCGCGGCGCGGTGGCTGCGCAACCAGACCGCCAGCAACAACAGCATTGCGATCTGGGCCAAATCCAGCGGATTGAACACGACGATCCACGGCAGCGGCGCGCTGTGCCCGGAATGGAACAACATCAGCACCCACCACAACCCGAGCGCGAGGAAAACCAGCAGGCGCAACGCGGCCTGGAACGGCGCAAACCCGGCGCCCAACGGCGGCGCCAGCCAGGCGGCACGGCGCAGCGAGACCGCCGCAAGCACCAGCCACGGCAGCGCCAGCAGCATGCCGACCCAGCCATCGGCCAAGACAAAACGCTCGCCGACGAACGCGGCCAGCAGCGACAGCACCGTCGGCCACAGCAGCCACCACGCCAGCTGCGCCAGTCCTGCCACCCGGCCGCTGGCATTGCGCAAGCCCACCAGCGCCCGCGCCGCGAACGCGGCGAACAGCGGCCAGATCCACGCCCCATGTCCGGCAAACGGCTGGCCGTCGGCGCTCCACTGCGCCCAGGCCAGCGGGAACGCCAGCAGCAGGGCCACCAGCGTGGTCAGGGCCAAGGCCCGCGCCGGGGACCGTCGGTGGTATTCCGCCACCAGCCAGCCGGTGGCGCCAACCAGCAGCAGGATCCAATGCAGGCGCTCGCCCGAATCCGCAAATGCCTCGATCTCCCGAAGGAAGGACAACAGCCACCAGAACAGCCCCCACAGATAGGCGGTGACGGCCATGCCATCGCCCGCATTGCGCCGATACAGGAGGGCAACCGCGAAACCGCCGCAGGCCACCAGCAGCCCGCTCATGAAGGCGGCATTGGCAAATGGCAACGCAGCAGGCGGGTGATCCAGCGCGCCGAATCCGACCGTGAGCAGCGCGAACGCCGCGGCCAGTTGCAAACCCAGGCCCGCCCAGCGCGGCAATCGCCGCGACTGCATGAAGCCCAGCCAGACCAGGCCCGCGCCCTCGAGCGCGAACACCGAGGCGGTCGCCCGCGCCGACAGTGCCAGCGGCACCGCCAGCGTGGCAAAGCCGACCGCGAGCACCGCGTAGCCGCGAGCCAGCAGCGCCATCCGCGACCGCGGCAGCAGCAGCTTCGCCAGAATGGCGTACAGCGCCGCCAGCCCCAGCGCGCACAGCGCCAGCGTCATGCGCTGCCCCGGCAACATGCCCGCTTGCATCGAGAACGCGACCAGCGGCGTCCCGAACAGCAGGCTGCCATCGATCCGCGCGCCGCCGGGGGTTGGCGCCTTGCGCGCATACAGGATCGGCAGCAGCAGATAGAAGCCGAAGAACAGCAGCAGGAACGGCTCGGTGCTGGCGAAGTGTTCCGGTCGGTACTCCAGCAATCCCCACAAGGTGCCAATGCCGAAGGTGAAGGCAAATCCCAGCAAGTTGAGAACCCGCCACGGTCGCACCCAGGCGATCGCGAAGATGCCTGCGTTGAGGGCCGCGTAATAGCTGAACAAGGCCACATGGTTGCCGCCGCCGGTGGACAGCCACAGCGGCGCCAGGAAGCCGGCCAGCACGCCGAGGATCACCAGCGTGCGTGAATCCTGCAGCACCGCCATCACCGACAGCCCGGCGATGAACGCGACGCTGATCGCGAACGCCGGTCCCGCCCCGAGCAGGTCGTAGCGCTTGCTGGCGGCGAACGTCACCAGCAGCAGGATGCCGATCGCCCCGCCCTGCAGCGCGAGCGCAAAGCTGCGGTGGCTGTCCCGTTTGCGCCAGCCGAACACCAGGCCGGCCAGCGCCGCCGCGGCCACCCCGGCCAGACGGAATTCGATCGGCAACCGCAGCCAGCCCTGGTCGCTGGCATAGCGCAGCAGCGCCGCCACGCCCGCCAGCAACACCAGCATGCCCACCTTGACCGGCACGTTCCCGGTGGTGAACCAGCCCTTCACGCGTTCGACGCCACGTTCGACCCAGTCGGGCTCGTCGCGCGGGGACGCGGCTGGCGATGGCGGCAGCGGGGGCGGCATGGACGGCGCCTGCGCCTCTTCCCCGTCGCCTCCGGCGGGCTCAGCCGTCTCCGCTGCCGTCTCCGCTGCCGCTTCCACGGGCGTCGTTCTGGATCTCGTGGCGGGCGTCTCGGCCAGCGGTGACCACCGCGGCTGCGACGCGTATGCCGGCACCCAGGGCGCAGGGTCTTCTGCGGCCACCGCGTCATCCGGCTCGGCAGGGGGTCCCGCGGTGGCCGGCGCAGCCGCTTCCGCCGGCATCTCCGCCGCCCGCCGGGAAACCGCCCGCTCCAGCACTTCGACCCGCTGGCGCAGGCCGGACAGCTTCACCAAGGCCACCACCAACAACACCGGCATGGCCAGCAATGCCAGCAGTGCAACCAGCCCCACCGCCACCAGTTCATCCATGCTGGGTCGCCAGTCCCGCAAAAGGCGCACTCTAACCCATCACCACAGCCGCACGGAACCTGAACGCACCTGCCTCCATCGCCACCGCCAGCGCGCACTGCCGTTAGCATTTACACTTCGACGGGACCCATTCCACGAGGCTACGCAATGCACCCATTCAACCCTCTTTCGCGCACGGGTTTCACCGCCCTGCTCGCCGCCGCCGCACTCGCCCTGACCCTGTCGCCATCGGCTGCATTCGCTGCGGGCCAGGCACAAGGCGGCGCCGCGCCCGCCAAGCCGTCCGGGCATGAACACGGTTTTGGCCAGATCGACACCGACCACGACGGTCGGATTTCCCGGACCGAATTTGCCGCCGCGCACGGCGGGAAATCCGATCGCTTCGCCTCGATCGACGGCAACGGCGATGGCTTCATCAGCCAGCAGGAATTCGATGCCCACCACGCGGCGATGGGTGCGGCGACCGAGGGCCACGCGCCGGCTGCCGACGGCGAGCACGCCGGCCACCATTGAGCGCGGCCTCGGCAGCGCCCGCCGCAAGGCCCGCCCGGACGTCGGTTCGGGCAGCCGCGGGGCTGGAAGCATGAGCGGCGCGGCGCAGCCCAGCGCACCCACGCCGATGGCCGCGCGTTTTCGCGGCTACCTGCCGGTCGTGGTGGATGTCGAAACCGGCGGTTTCGACTGGAACCGGCACGCCCTGCTCGAGATCGCCGCGATTCCGCTCGAATTCGATGCCGACGGCCGCTTCGTCCCCGGCGAAGTGGCGCACGCCAACCTCGCCCCCGCGCCCGGCACCCTGATCGATCCCAAATCACTGGCTGTCACGGGAATCCGGCTCGGCCACCCGCTGCGTGGCGAACTGGACGAACGCGCGGGCCTCGACAAAGTGTTCGCACCGGTGCGTGCGGCGATCAAACGTCACGGCTGCCAGCGCGCGATCCTAGTCGGCCACAACGCCCACTTCGACCTCAATTTCCTCAACGCCGCCGTCGCCCGGGTCGGCCACAAGCGCAACCCCTTCCATCCGTTCAGCGTGTTCGACACCGTGACCATGGCGGCCCTGGCCTACGGCCAGACCGTGCTGGCGCGCGCCGCCTTCGCGGCCGGCATCGGCTGGGACCCGAACGAAGCGCACTCGGCGATCTACGACGCCGAGCAGACCGCCAAACTCTTCTGCACCATCGCCAACGCCTGGCCGCCGCTGGCCCATGCCGCCGCGCCATTTCCGGACGCAGCGGCCGGGGATGACGACGGCGATCCGCGCGACGTGCAAGGCTGCACGTAAGCGTCGGGACGCCGATCCGGCGCTCATCGCGGGCAGCTTGCCCAAGGCAGACAATCGACGCCATGAATGGCGTCGATTAGCCTGCATGTACGCACTTGCGGCGTGCCTACGCGCAGACACGACACGTTCGTCGAGGGCCGCTTTTGCGCAGGGACAATCGGCGCCATGGATGGCGCCGATTAGCCTACATGGACGTACTTGCGGCGTGTCCCTGTGCAAAAGCGGCCTTCGGCGAACAACGCGAAGACGCTATCAAGCCAAAGCAACTCACCGCCGCACGGTCAAGTTTTCACCGCGCCTGATTTCAGCCTCAACATTCGCAAGATACCGTAGGCGCTGATCGCCACCCAGGCGGCTTCCAGCACGAACACCGACACATTGAACTTGCCGACCAACGAGACCAGCACGCCGCCGGAACCGAACAGATTGAGCAACTGGTACACGATGCCCGTGCCCGCCAACCGCCCGGCCTGCAGCAGGAAAAACGCCAGCAACACGCCCAGCGTGCCGCAAATCCCCACCCAGTCGTACCACGCCAGATTGATTGCCATCATCGACTCCTCTGCCGCACGGCTTCGAACAGGGCAACGCCGGCGGCCACCGACACGTTCAGGCTCTCGAGACCGCCCGGCATCGGAATTTTCACCAACTGGTCGCAGTGCTCGCGGGTGAGCCGGCGCAGCCCTTCGCCCTCGCCGCCCAACACCAGCGCCACGTTGCCGACCAGATCCAGCGCATACAGCGACGCCTCGGCTTCACCGGCCAGGCCGTAAACCCATACACCCAGCTTCTGCAGCTCGCGCAAGCTGCGCGACAGGTTGGTGACGGCAAACATCGGCAGCGTGTCCGCCGCGCCCGCCGAGGTCTTGCGGACGGTGGCATTGACCTGCACCGCCTTGTCCTTCGGGATCACCACCGCCGTCGCACCGGCGGCCGCCGCGCTGCGCAGGCAGGCGCCGAGGTTGTGCGGATCCTGCACGCCGTCCAGCACCAGCAGCAGCGCGCGTCCCGCCGCGGCCTCGACCAGCGCCGGCAATTCGTGTTCGTCCCAGGGCTTCGCGGCCGCATAGCGCGCCGCCGCGCCCTGATGTCGGAGCCCGCCGGCCACCCCGTCCAGCGCCTGCGCCGGCACCCGGCGCACCTCGATTTCGCGTCGCCGCGCCTGCTGCTCGATCTCGACGATGCGCGGATTCCGGCCACCGGCTTCCAGCAGCACTTCCAGCACATGCTCGGCGTCGTGCTCCAGCGCCGAGGCCACCGGATTCAGCCCGACCACCCATTGCGACGATTTGCTCATGCGCGCATTGTGCCGCAGCCGGACACCACCACGCGGCGATTTCCTGCATGTACCATGGACGAAGAAGCCACGAAGCCGAGGGTCGGGCCATGTTTGAACGGTTTTCGCGCAGCTGGAATCTGATCAAGGCCAGCGCCGGCGTGCTGTCGAAAGACAAGGAATTGCTGGTGTTTCCGCTGCTGTCGACGATATGCAGCCTGATCGTCCTCGCCGCATTCGTGCTGCCGGCGCTGGGGATGGGGGCACTGGACAACCTGCACAGTGGTTCGGCGGGAACCCGGGTCGGGGTCTACGTCCTGGCTTTCCTGTTCTACCTGGTCCAGTACTTCGTGATCTTCTTCTTCAATTCCGCGCTGGTCGGTGCCGCCATGATCCGGCTCGACGGCGGCAATCCGACCGTGGGCGACGGGCTGGGCATCGCCTTCCGCAAGCTGGTGCCGATTCTTGGCTATGCCGCCATCGCGGCCACCGTGGGCTTGATTTTGCGCTCAGTGCAGGAGCGCGCCGGGTTCCTGGGCCGGATCGCGGTCGGCCTGCTCGGGGTGGCGTGGACGGTGGCGACCTTCCTGGTGGTGCCGGTGCTGGTGACCCGCGACATCGGGCCGATCGACGCGCTGAAGGAAAGCGCCACGCTGCTCAAGAAGACCTGGGGCGAGAACCTGATCGGCCAGGGCGGCGTCGGCGTGGTGTTCGCCCTGTTCTATGCCTTGCTGGCCGTGGTGGGCATCGTGGCAATTGCCCTCGTCGGCGCAGGCACCCAGAACGCGATGCTGGCAGGCGTGACGGCGGCGATCGTGGCGTTCGCCTTCGTGTTGACCGCCCTGGTCCAGGCCGCGCTGTCGGGCATCTACTCGGCCGCGCTGTATCGCTACGCCACCGCACAGGAAACGCCGGCGGGCTTCGACAGCCAGCTCCTGCAGCATTCCTTCGCCGTCAAATGACACACTGACGCCGGCACGCGCTGCGCTGGCCCTGGCCCGTGCAGCCTGCCGGCGCCGGCTGGATCGGTCGTGAACGCGCGTCGGATGGGCCGCGACCGCGGCACGCCCTGACGCGGACCCGCGGCGCTCGCGCCGCTGCGCGTCTCGTGGCACGCTAGACGGATGTACCTTGCCTATTACGGCCTGCGCGAGCCGCCCTTTTCGATCACCCCGGACCCGCGCTTCGTCTTTCTCAGCGAGCGCCACCGGGACGCCTTGGCGCACCTGTTGTTCGGCATCGACAAGGGTGGTGGCGGCGGCTTCGTGCAGCTGACCGGCGAGGTCGGCACCGGCAAAACCACCCTCAGTCGCTTGCTGCTGGAGCAGCTTCCCGAGCACGCCCGGATCGCACTGGTACTCAATCCGCGCCAGAACGCGGTCGAGCTGCTGGAAACGGTGTGCGAGGAACTGCACATCAACATTGAAGGCAAGCACGGCAGCGCCAAAGCCCTGGTCGACGCCCTCAACGCCTACCTGCTGGACGCCTACGCGCAGGGCCTGCGGGTGGTGCTGCTGATCGACGAGGCGCAGAACCTGCCGCCGGATGCGCTGGAGCAGGTGCGGCTGCTGACCAACCTGGAAACCCACACCCAGAAGCTGCTGCAAATCCTGCTGCTGGGCCAGCCCGAACTGCGCGATCTGCTGGCGCGCCCGGAGCTGCGCCAGCTGGCCCAGCGCATCACCGCACGCTTCCACCTGAGCCCGCTGGACGAACGCGAAACCGCGGCCTATCTGCGCCACCGCTGGCGGGTGGCGGGCGGATCGCGTTTCCCGTTCAACGCCAAGGCGGTGCGCCGGCTGCACGCGCTGTCCGGCGGCGTGCCGCGGCTGCTCAACGTGATCGCAGAACGCGCGCTGCTGGCCGGCTACGCCCGCGATGCGGTCAGCATCGACGCCAAGCTGGTGAACGCGGCGGCGCGCGAAGTCCTGCCGCCCGCGCGTGCGCCACGCTTCCACCCGCTGCTTGCCGTGGGCAGCGGGGTGGCCGTGGCGGCGCTGATCGCCGCCACCTGGTACTTCCACCCGTGGCCGTCGGGTGCCAGCGCCGCGCCCACGAAGGCGCAGCCGATGCTCTCGGCGGTGCCATCCAACACACCCGCGAGATTGCCCGGGCCGGTCGTTGACACTGTGGATGCAGCCACATTCGAACAGCTGCTCGCCACCGTCAACGCTTCACCAACGGCCGCCTGGCGCGAACTGCTGCAACAGTGGTCACTGGGCGGGGATACCATCACCCTGGCCGCTGACGGGAGTTGCAGCCCGACCGCAGCGCGCCTGGACCTGCATTGCATCCAGGGCAGTACCCGCCTGGACACGCTGCTGGCCCTGGACCGGCCGCTGCTGCTGCGCCTGCGCGCGGGCGCGGTGGATGCCTGGGCGCTGCTGCTGGGCGCGGATGCGCGCATGGTTCGCCTGCGGATCGGCACGCGCACGATCGACATCGACCGCACCCTGCTGCAATCGCGCTGGGATGGCCGCTACGCGGGCCTGTGGCGCGGCCCCGACGCGCTCGCGCAATCACCGCTGCCTGGCACCGCCGGCCCGGCGGTCGACTGGCTGTGGCAACAGCTTGCGGCACAACCACAGGCGCCCGGCACACCCTACAACGCTGCACTGCGTGCGGCAGTGCGCGAATTGCAGAACGCACGCGGCTTGCCCACCGATGGCATCGCCGGCTCCCTGACCCTGATGGCCTTGGCCAATGACCTGCCCGGCCCGCGCCTGCAGCGGGTGCTGGAGTGAATTTCGATGTCGCTGATCCTTGAAGCCCTGCGCAAATCCGAAGCCGAACGTCAGCGCGAGGGGGCCCCGAGCGTGGCGATGGAACTGCCGCCGGTGCCCGCACGCGGCGCCGGCGCCACGCCAGGCTGGGTGTGGCCGACGCTGGCCATCGTGGTCGTCGGCGCGGTTCTGGCGGGATGGTTGGGAATACGCGCTGGCAAAGGCGGCCATACGACCGACCCCGCCGCCCAAGCGGCGCCCGCAGGCGCCACGCCGCCGGCCGCTGCGGCCGCGCCATCCGCTCCTGCCGGGCCTGCTCCACTGCCCGCACCGCCGCCTGCGCCGCTGCCCGTACCACAGCCGGCTCCGCCAGCGCCCGCGTCTCCCTCCCTGGCCGCCGCGCCCGAACCACCGCCCGCACCCGCGCATGCGCCGCCTCCCAGCGTCGCGACCCCGCCGCCAGCGCCGCCGGCTCCGTCCGCATCGCTGCGCCCGGTCCCGGCCCCGGCGCCAGCCATCACCCCGCGCGCGGAAGACAGCGAAGACGCCCCGCCGATTTCAGCCACCGGCCTGCCGGCAATGAAACTGAGCATGCACATGTGGGACGCCGACCCCGGCAAGCGCTTCGTCATCCTTGACGGCCAGCGCATGGGCGAAGGCGATCGCAACGGCAGCGTGCAGGTGATCGCCATCCGCCGCGACGGCGTGATCATCGAGCGCAGCGGCATTCGCGCCCGCGTGCCCCTGCCCTGAGCCGCGTGCAGCGCCCATGCCGATCCTCGACTTCCTCCTCGAGCGCGATTTCGTCGAACTCAACCAGCTGCTGAAGCTGACCGGCCTGTGCGATTCCGGTGGCGCCGGCAAGCAACTGGTGGCCAGCGGCGCGGTGCGCGTCGACGGCGTGGTCGAGACGCGCAAGACCGCCAAGATCCATGCCGGGCAGCGGGTGCAGGTGGGGGCGTCGGAGATCCGCGTGCGCGCCCACTGATGCACTTGCGTCCGCATTCCCGCACAATCCACGTTGAACCAAGAAGCGGCGGTCGACGGCGGCATCCGATCGCGCAGGATGTCGGTGTCAGCCGCTGCTGGACTGCCGGCGGCTTGAGGAGAGGGAATGGGGATTCTTGCCGTCACCGCGGCGGCCGCGATTGCCGTCGGATTGACACTGATATTCAACCGCCTGATCCGCTTGCGCAATCAGTACCGCACGGCCTGGGCCGACATCGACGTCCAATTGCAGCGCCGCCATGACCTCGTTCCGCAGCTGGTGGAAGCTGTGCGCGGCTACGCCAAACACGAACGCGCCACCCTGGAAGCCGTCACCGAGCTGCGGGCGCAGGCGCAGGCGATGCGCGGCGCGCGCGATCAGGGTCGCGCCGAAGACCAGCTCGAACAGGCCCTGTCGCGACTGATCGCGCTGAAGGAGGCCTACCCTGAGCTCAAGGCCAGCGAAAACTTCCAGCAACTGTCCACCGGACTGGTGACCGTCGAGGATCACCTGCAGTACGCGCGGCGCTTCTACAACGGCGCGGTGCGCGATTACAACGACGCGATCCAGCGCTTCCCCGCGCTGCTGATTGCGCCCGTCTTCGGTTTCCGCGATGCGGAGTTCTTCCAGGCAGAAACCAGTAGCCAGGCGGCACCACACGTGGAGCTGGGCCGATGAAGCACCTGTTCGCGTTGCTGCTGGGTCTGGCCTGTGCGCTCGCCGCCCCTGCTATTGCGCAGCAAGCGCCGCCCCCGAACGCCGCGACAACCGCCACCCCCGACGCCGACGAGATCGCCCGCCGCGTCAAAGCGGCCATCGCCCAGGGCGGCAGCGCGGAGGAGACCCGCCAGCGCATCCAGAGCGCACTCGCGGGCAGCGGCTACAGCCTCAAGGATATTTCCGGCAACGGCGCGGAAGCCGGCGCCGCTTCGGGTCGGGAAGGTGAGCGCATCCTGTCCTACGACATCGACGTCAAGGTCAACGCCGACAACAGCCTCGACGTCACCGAGACCATCCGCGTCCACGCCGAAGGCATCCAGATCCGGCGCGGCATCTACCGCGACTTCCCGACCCGCTACAAGGATCGCTACGGCAACAGCGTCGTGGTCGGTTTCAAGGTCATCGACCTGCAGCGCGACGGCAAGGTCGAGCCCTGGTTCACCGAGAACCTCAGCAACGGCGTGCGCGTCAACTTCGGCAACGATGATTTCCTGCCGGTGCCCGCCGACTACACCTACACCCTGCGCTACCGCACCAGTCGCCAGATCGGGTTCTTTGCGGATCACGACGAGCTGTACTGGAACGCCATCGGCACCGGCTGGGATTTCGTCATCGAACAGGCCAGCGTGCGCGTCCAGCTGCCGCAGCCGGTGCCGGTATCCGCGATGCAGGTAGACGGCTTCACCGGCACCCAGGGCGCGCACGAGAAAGGCTTCCTCGCGGCGCTGCCCGCTGCCGGCGAGGCGCGCTGGGTCTTGAAGGCACCGCTCTACACGCGGCAGGGACTGACCATCGTCCTGAGCTTTCCGAAGGGCATCGTCACCGCGCCGACTTCAATCCAGAAAGCGCAATGGTTCTTCAAGGACAATGTTTCCGTCCTGATCATGCTGGCCGCGCTGGCGCTGATGCTGGCCTACCTGTTGCTGCGCTGGACCCAGGTGGGTCGCGACCCGCCAGCCGGCACCATCATCGCCCGCTACACACCGCCGGACGGCTACTCGCCCGCCGCCCTGCGCTTCATCCGCACGATGCGCGCCGATGGCCGTGGCTACACCGCCGACCTGCTGGCAATGGCGGTCGCGGGCCTGCTCACGATCAAACGTGAGCCCAAACGCCTCGGCGCCGACCAGTGGACCGTCACCCGCACCGACGCACGCATCCCCCTCTACATCAGCGACGCCCAGCGCGAGCTGCTGGATGAACTGTTTTCGGAGGAAGAGACGCTGCAAGTCTCGGCGGCCAATCGCGAGCGGTTTCTGGCCTCACGGCTGGCGCAAACCAAACGGCTCGAAGCGAGCTACGCCGGCCGCATGTTCAAGCGCAACGGCAAGCCCATCTTCTTTGCACTGCTGATGGCCATGGGGATATCCGTCCTCGCCTACTTCCTCTCGCACGGCAACGGATTGCCGGCGCTGGTCGTGATCGATTTCCTGATGTTCGGCGTCATCGTCCTGTTCGGCCAGCTGCTGCCCGCGCCCACCGCCGAGGGGCGCAAGCTGCTGGATGAAATCGAGGGACTGAAGCTGTATCTGGGCGTTGCCGAAGACGATGCACTGAAACGGCTGCAAGCCCCGGGGGACGCACCCACCCTCGACGCCAGAGAATACGAAGCCATGCTGCCCTATGCGCTGGCGCTGGATGTGGAAGAGGCGTGGACCAAGCAGTTCACCGCTGCCGTAGGCGAGGCCGTAGCCCAACAGACCGCCTCCAATCTGTCCTGGTACCACGGCACCAGCTTCAGCAACCTGAGCCAGCTCAGCAGCAGCCTCGGCAGCAGCTTCAATACCTCGATCGCCTCGGCGTCTTCGCCACCCGGAAGCAGCTCCGGCGGCGGCGGTTCCTCCGGCGGCGGCGGCGGTGGTGGTGGCGGCGGCGGACGCTGAGACATGCGCAGGCACGCAGTCGCCATCGCGCGAGCTTTGTTCAGCGGCATCCGCCAGCCGTTTCAGGCCAGGTTCGCGGTAGTCCATGCCTGCCCGCTGCGCGCGCGCGTCGCGCTGGCGTTGCTGGCGCTGTGCCTGTTGCTTGCGCAGTCCGCAGATGCCGGCGTGCAGGCAGCGCAACCGAGCGCCAAGGTCCCGCAAAAAGCAACCACGGCCACGGCCGACAAGGCTGCACCCAAGCCCGCAACCGAGGCACCGCTTGCGCTGCCGGAACAGCCACGCCGCCCATCCGGTGACGAACGCATCCTCGGCTACGACATCGACATCAAGATCAATGCCGACGGCAGCCTCAACGTCACCGAAATCCTGCGCGTCCACGCCGCAGGCAACAAGATCCGGCGCGGCATCTACCGCGATTTCCCGACCCGCTACCCGGACCGCTACGGCAACGACGTCGTGGTCGGTTTCAAGGTCATCGGCCTGCAACGCGACGGCAAGCCCGAGCCGTGGTTCACCGAAGATATCGACAATGGCGTGCGGGTGAACTTCGGCAATGACGACCTTCTGCCGGTCCCCGCGGATTACAGCTACGCCCTGACCTATCGCACCGATCGTCAGATCGGATTTTTCAGCGACCACGACGAGCTGTATTGGAACGCCATCGGCAATTCGTGGGAATTTCGCATCGAGCAGGCCAACGTCACCGTGCGCCTTCCGCAGGCGGTGGCCATTGCCGCCATGCGCGCGGAGGGCTACACCGGACCCCAGTTCAGCAATGCGCAAGGCTATCGCGCTTCGATTCCATCGCCGGGCACGGCGCGCTGGGCGCTGGCCGCTCCGCTGGCTGCTGGGGAAGGAATGACGATCGTCCTGAGCTTCCCCAAGGGCGTCCTGACGCCGCCCAGTCGCTGGAAAAAACCCGATGGCTGCTCCAGGACAATCCCGGCCCGTCCGTGATGCTGGCGACACTGCTGCTGGTCCTGGGCTGGCAGTTCCTGCTGTGGCTGCGGGTGGGGCGCGACCCCAAACCGGGCGTCATCATCGCCCGCTACGAGCCGCCCGCCGGCCACTCTCCGGCCGGAGCGCGTTTCCTGCAGCAGCAGGCCGCGGACGAACTGTGCTTCAGCACCGGGCTGCTGGCACTGGCGGTCAAGGGCCTGATCCGCATCACGGTGGCTGCCGACGGCAACGCATCCCCGCTGTGGACCTTGACCCGCACCGATGCCGCTCCGGGAGAGCTTCCGGTCTCGGAGCGCAGACTCCTCGACACCCTGTTCGGCAGCCGCGAGGCGGTCACCGTCGACGAAGCCCACGGCCCATTCCTGCGGTCAGCGCAGACCATGCAGTCCGACGCGCTCAAGCAGCGCTACGGCGGCATGCACCACGACACCCAGGACACCACGGGCTGCCTGATTCCGACCGCCATCGGTGCCGCCGGCTTCATCGCCGCTTTCATCCTCGCCAACGGCTGGGCCCTGTGGATGGTGCTGGGCATCGGCCTGGCAACGGCAGGCGTGGCCCTCGGTTTCTGGAAGCTGACCGCAAGTTACACTGCGGAAGGCCGCAAACTTCTGGACGAATTCGAAGGCCTGAAGACGTATCTGAGCGTGGCCGATCGCGATGATCTGGCGCGCTTGCAGGGCCCGGACGCGCCGCCAACGCTCGACGGCGAGCGCTACGCCGCGCTGCTGCCGTGGGCGATCGCGCTCGGCGTCGAAGCGGCCTGGACCGCCAAGTTCACCGCCGCGGTCGGCTCGGCAATGGCCAGTGCGGCGATCGCGGACTTCGCATGGATCCAGAACGCCAGCGCCAGCTCGCTCGCCCAGCTCAACCGCCAGCTCAATCACGATCTGAACAGGCGCATCGCCAAAGCCGCTGCGCCACCACCGCTACCGACAACCCGCACCCGCACCCGCACCACATCCTCCACCCGCACCAGCTCCAGCCACTACCGTCCCGGTTCCAGCTCTGGTCGCGGTGGCGGCGGTTACTCCGGCGGCGGCGGTGGTGGCGGCGGCGGCGGCGGGCGCTGAGCACCCGCGCGCTCCTCGCGCCCTGGTCAGCGGTGGGTGGCCGGCGGCTTCGCGTCGGCACCCGAAGTCGAACCAGCCGCTTGCGAGTCCTGCATCGGCACGTCTTCCGCCGACTCGGGCGCCGCGGCTTCATCGCCAGGGACCTCTGCCGGCTCGGCCGGAATCGCCAGAATGGCACCATCGAGCTCGGCCATCGGGCTTTCGATCGGGCACTTCGGGTCCGGGAAGCCATAGCGCGCGCGCAGCGCCAAGCCGCAGGCGTTGATCTCGGCCACGTCCTGGTTGGCGGCGTCCGACGGCTCCACGCATTCTCGCTCGTAGGCGCGGCGGAAGATGTCGCGGCGCTGCAGGAACTCGCTGCCGCAGCGACGCGCCAGGCGGATGCGGTCGAGGTCATCCTCCACCGCGTTGGCGCCGGACAGCCCGAAATTCTCCAACTCTTCGTCGGTCAGGATCTTCACCGTGCGATTGGGCACCGTGGTCATCAGGTCATAGACTTCGATCGAAGCGCCGTTGCGTTCGAGGTAATTGCGCAGTTCCTCGCTCAGAGCGCGCAGTTCTTCCCCAAGCTCCTTGCGGGACGTTGCCGTCGAGCGCATCCGGATCATCCGGTGGATGCCGACCGGCCCGACGATCACGCGCATGTCGCCCGCCGCCAGGATCAGCACACAGGCGCTGTGGCAGACCGAATCACCGCGCACCCAGATCGTCCAGTCGTTTTCGCCGATCGCATCGCCCGCGCGCATCGCCGCCTCCACGCTGCCGCCGGAGGAATCGATGTCGAGGATGCGCTTGCCGATGCCGAGATCAGCAGCCACCTTGCCGGCACGCTCGGCCAGGGCGGCAAAGCCGGCGGTGATCTTGCCCTTGTAGCGCAGCCGCATCAGGCCAGTGGCGCGGCAGTCTTGCATGGTGGTGCGCAGGTCGAGGTAGGCCAGCGACAGCACCGGCTTGCCGTCGCCGTGCAGATAATCCGCGCTGCAATCGATCGAGGCATCACCCGCTTCCAGCCGCGCCGGCGACCAGTCGATCTCGGCCTGCGGTTTGCGCTGCGTCACCGGCGCCGGCGGCGCCATCGCAGCCGCATCGGCGCTGGTCTGGGCAGGCTCAGGCGTGCGGCTGCAGGCGACCATCAGCACGCACAGCAAGAGCAGGATCCGGCGCAAGGGCATCGTGGCGATTCGTCCGAATGACCGTGCCCATTCTAAGGCAACGTTGATTTGTCCAGCGTGCCGCACGCCATGGCGGGCGCGCCCGCGGGCCGAGTGCGCAAGTGCTTGATCCGGCGTGAGTCGCTGATGGCGATCGCGAGCAAACCGCGGGCGACGCATGAACCGTGGTGAAACTGTCAGACCTGCCGCAACGCCGCTATGATCGTGATGGAACCACGACGGGCGCTGGCATGGAACAGGAAAACGACCGCTGGCAAGTGAGAGTGAACGGCGTCCCCCTGTCGGCCATGCAGGACAAGGGCAAATGGTTCATCTACCCGTTTTTCGGCTTTCACATGCTGATGTTCGGGCTGTCCGGCTTTTTCATGTCGTATGCGGAACACGGCCCCAGCTTGTTTTTCATCTACATGCACGGCGGCATCGCGATCGTCGTCTACCTGATCTTCTACCGGGTGATCTTCGGCCTCGACGAAGTGCGCTGGATGCTGATCAATGCCGCACTCGGTTTCCTCGGCATCTATTCGCAGCTCGGCTGGTTGCTCGACAAGTTCGGCAAAAACATCGATGACTATCCGTGGTATGTCAACATCACGCCGTTCCTGTATTACGTCCTGTATACCTTCCTGCTGCGCCAATTCCTGATCGACGTCACCGGCAGCCGCGGCAATCTGGCGCGGTTGAAGTGGGTCAACGCGCTCTACGTCACCGGCTCGCTGCTGGTCTACGGCGGGATGCTGGTTCGAACCTGAGCCTGCGCATCCGGCTCAGGTCGCTTCGCCGTTGGCCGCCGGCTTCGGCTCGCGGGCGATCTGCCGCAGCGCCTGCGCGAACACCTCCGGCGGCTGGCCGCCGGAAATCAGGTGTCGCCGGTCCACGATCACCGCCGGCACGCTGTTGATGCCCAGTTTCTGGAAGAATCGTTCGGCCGCCTGCACGTCGTCGGCGTAAAGGTCGGAATCGAGCACTTCGCGCGCCTTGTCCGCATCCAACCCAACGCCGCCGGCGATTTCGGCCAGCACCGCATGGTCGCTGACGTTGCGCCCCTGGCTGAAATGCGCCACCAACAGCGCGCCCTTGAGCGCCAGCTGCAAGCCCGGCCCCTGGGTCTCGGCCCAGTGCAAAAGACGATGCGCGGACAAGGTGTTCCAGGTGCGGCTGCGGGCGTTGAAGTCGAAGTGGAAGCCCAGCTCGGCGCCGCGCTGGCGGATCCGTTCCTGATTCTCGGCCAGCTGCGCATCACTCATGCCGTACTTGCGCTTGAGGTTTTCGGCCACGTCCATGCCTTCGTCCGGCATCTCCGGGTCCAGCTCGAACGGCTGCACGTGGATCTCCGCCTTCACCTCGCCCTGAAGCCGCCGCAGCGCTTCACTCAGCGAGGCCAGCCCGATCGCACACCACGGGCAGACCACATCGGAGACGAAATCGATGCGCATCACGGGCACCGTGCCGTGGCCTTCCGTCGCAGCCATGATTGTCCACTCCTGCAAATGGCGAAACCCGCCCGCACACTTTATCCAAACGCCGTCACGGTGACGCCCAGAGGGAATCAGGCAACCGTTCGTCCAGCCGCTTCCCCGGCGCGCATTGATCAGAGTAATACGCCGCCTGCATCCCGCCAATCTGCTGGCGCTGCTGGTACAGGGATTGGTAATAGAGCATCCCGCCCGCCCGCGCGCTGGCTTCGGGGATGCCGAGCAGGCGCGCCGCGCGCAGGTAGCGCTGGATCGCCTGGCACTCAGTCACCGCCTCGTTGCGCTCGCCGCGCACGTGCATGGCCTCGTGGGCGAACATCTGCACGCTGATGATGCCTTCACGATCGAGTTTTTCCGGATGCCGCAGATAGCGTCGCAGCACGCTGCACCACGGTTTCTGGAACACGATCCGTCCGCTCTCGAAATCGGCGTGGCCGGAGGCCAACGCCATTGGATCGACCGCGGTGTCGAAGAAGGTATTGCAGTGCACCTTCGCCTGTTCCACCCCCGACAGGATCCGCGCCTGCCGGGTCAGGAACTGCTCGAAGCGCCAGGTGCGCAGCGGGGGGTATGCGCAGGCGCAGGCCAGCGCGAGGGTGACCACGAGATAGGGCCCGAAAATCTTCTGCGGCTCGGCAAAACCGGGCTTGGGCACGAAACCGTAATAGACCTCGCGCAGGGCCAGCCACAGAAACAGCGCCGCGCCCAGCCACCAGAGCATCAGCGGTCCCGCCTCACGCAGGCGCGGATGAACGCCCGCCCGCCACCCGCAACGGCGGTCCGCACCGGCCGCACGCCGTCGTCCGCACCCGCGCGACAGCCGTCAGTGGTAGTCATCTTCGCGCTGGTGTCGCACCGCCAGCACGGTGACGGTCTGGCCGTCTTCGATCTCGAACAACGCCACGTAGCCGGCGCTGCCGAACGGAATCAGCAGCTCGCGCAGGAACGGATTGGCCTCATCCGCCTTGCGGCAGGCGAAGGGCGACTCCCGCAGCAGGTCGGCGCCACTCAGGATTGCCGCCAGTGCGGCGCGCGCGGCGGCGATGTCACGCTCCAGCAAAAACGCGTACAAACGCTTGAGATCGTCACGTGCCGCCGGCGCGTAGCGGATGCGCCAGCTCATGCACGATTCTTGCACGCTGCTTTGGCCTCGGCAGCGGCGAGCATCTCACCCAGCTCAGCGTGAACCTCGGCGGCGTCAAGATAATCCCCCGTCCGCCTGGCCTCCTCGCGCACCGCCAGCCCGCGGGCGATGAACTCGGATCGCAGGCGACGGCGGTTCACTTCCTCGCGCAGCGATTTTTCCATCAGCCCGGACAGGCTTTCGCCCTCGCGCAGCACCGATTCGGCGGCTTCACGCAGCTCCGGTGCCACGCGCAGCGGCGGCAAGGTGGCGGATTTCATGGCGTTCTCCGGATGTATTGCATTTGCGATGCAACTCTAGCACGCCTGCCGGCCGGGCGCGATTCCCGGTCGCGCAAAGACCGCCCGGGCCAACGGCCAAGGTCCTCACAGCATCGGCAACTTCAATCCCTGTTCGCGTGCGCAGTCGATGGCGATCTGGTAGCCGGCATCGGCATGGCGCATGACGCCGGTGCCGGGATCGTTCCAGAGCACGCGGGCGATCCTCGCATCGGCTTCGGGCGTGCCGTCGCACACGATAACCAGGCCGGCGTGCTGGCTGTAGCCCATGCCAACGCCGCCGCCGTGGTGGAAGCTGACCCAGGTGGCGCCACCGGCGGTGCTGAGCAGGGCGTTGAGAATCGGCCAATCCGAAACCGCGTCGGAGCCGTCGCGCATCGCTTCGGTTTCGCGGTTGGGGCTGGCCACCGATCCCGAATCGAGGTGGTCGCGGCCAATGGCGACCGGCCCTTTCAGCTCGCCGCTGCGGACCATTTCATTGAACGCCAGGCCCAGCTTGTCGCGCAGACCCAGACCCACCCAGCAGATGCGCGAAGGCAGGCCCTGGAAGCTGATCCGCTCTTCGGCCATGTCCAGCCAGTGGTGCAGGTGCGGATCGTCGGGAATCAATTCCTTGACCTTGGCATCGGTCTTGAGGATGTCCTCGGGATCGCCGGACAGCGCCACCCAGCGGAACGGGCCGATGCCGCGGCAAAACAGCGGGCGCACGTAGGCCGGCACGAAGCCGGGAAAGTCGAAGGCGTTTTTGCAACCGACGTCGAAGGCCATCTGGCGGATGTTGTTGCCGTAGTCGAACACCGGAATGCCCTGCTTCTGGAATGCGAGCATCGCTTCGACGTGTTCGCGCATCGAGGCCTTGGCGGCGTCGCGGGTGGCGTCGGGATCGCTGACGCGGCGCTCGAACCATTCTTCGACGGTCCAACCCTTGGGCAGGTAGCCGTTGACCGGATCGTGGGCACTGGTCTGGTCGGTCACCGCATCCGGACGCACGCCGCGCCGCACCAGTTCGGGCAGGATGTCGGCGGCATTGCCCAGCAGGGCGATGGATTTGGCTTCGCCCGCCTGCGTGTACTTTTCGATCCGCGCCAGCGCGTCATCCAGGTCGGTCGCCTGCTCGTCCACGTAGCGGGTCTGCAGGCGAAAATCGATGCTCTTCTGCTGGCATTCGATATTGAGCGAACAGGCGCCCGCCAACGAAGCCGCCAGCGGCTGCGCGCCGCCCATGCCGCCGAGGCCGGCGGTGAGGATCCAGCGGCCCTTGAGATTGCCGCCATAGCTTTGCCGGCCCATTTCGACGAAGGTCTCGTAGGTGCCCTGCACGATGCCCTGCGAGCCGATGTAGATCCAGCTGCCCGCGGTCATCTGGCCGTACATCATCAAGCCCTTCTTATCGAGCGCGTGGAAATGCTCCCAGGTGGCCCAGTGCGGCACCAGGTTGGAATTGGCGATCAGCACCCGCGGCGCGTCGGTGTGGGTCTTGAACACGCCCACCGGCTTGCCCGATTGCACCAGCAGGGTCTCGTCCGGATTCAGCTCGCGCAGCGATTTCAGGATCGCGTCGAAGCACTCCCAATTGCGCGCGGCGCGGCCGATGCCGCCGTAGACCACCAGCTCGGCGGGGTTCTCCGCCACTTCGGGATCGAGGTTGTGCTGGATCATCCGGTAGGCGGCTTCGATCTGCCAGTTCTTGCAGCTCAGCTGGCTGCCCTTGGGCGGATGGATGACGCGGGTCGGATCATTGCGGGTGGACATGGCGGGCTCCTGCATGGATTGCATAGGCGAGCAAACGCCGATTATCGCATCCGCGCAGAAAACCGCCGTCCACGGTCCACACCGCCCCCATGATCGAATACCATGGGCCGATGCCCGCATGGATCCGCGCCAGCCTGCTGCTGGCTCTTGCACTGATCACCGGCTGCGCCACGCAGCCGCCCTCGGACGCACGCCCTCCGCTGCTGCTGGTGTCGATCGACGGTCTGCGTCCGACCGATGTCGATGCCAACCAGATGCCGATCCTCAACGCCTTGGGCAATGCCGGCGTGCGGGCGGAGTGGATGACGCCCTCCTATCCCAGCAAGACCTTTCCAAACCACTACACCCTCGTCACCGGCCTGCGCCCCGACCACCACGGCATGATCAACAACACCATGTATGACCCGGTGTTGGGCGATTTCAACCTGTCCTCGCGCGACGCCGTGCAGGACCCGCGCTGGTGGACCGGCGGCGAGCCGGTGTGGATCACCCTGCAGCGCCACGGCGGCCGCGCTGCGACCATGTTCTGGCCCGGTTCGGAAGCCGCCATCCAGGGCCAGCATCCGACCGACTGGCGCGTCTATGACGAACACCTCAGCGCCTCGGCGCGGGTCGATCAGGTGCTGGCGTGGCTGGACCGCCCGGCCCGTACCCGCCCACAGTTCATCACCCTGTATTTCGAACAGGTCGACCACGCCGGCCACGCCACCGGACCGGACTCGGCGGAAAGCCGCGCCGCCCGCGCCGAGGTGGACGCCGCGCTGGGCAGGTTGCAGGACGGGCTGCGCCAACGCGGGCTGCAAGACAAGATCAACCTGATCGTGGTGTCGGACCACGGCATGGCCGACATCACCGGCCGCGAATACCTCGCCGACTACCTGCGGCCACACGGTCTGGGTCTGGAGGCGATCACCATCGTCACCGGCGGCGCGCTGGCCAGCATCAATCCACGCCCGGGACAGGAAGCCGCCGTCGCGGCCGCGCTGCTGGGTCGCCATCCGCACGCCACCTGCTGGCGCAAGCAGGATCTGCCCGCGCAATGGCATTACG
Source organism: Thermomonas sp. (assembly GCF_023953935.1). GTDB lineage: Bacteria > Pseudomonadota > Gammaproteobacteria > Xanthomonadales > Xanthomonadaceae > Thermomonas. The sequence continues at coordinate 209,303 of NZ_JAMLIW010000001.1, forward strand.
GCACGCACGCGCGCATCCCGGCGATTCTGTGTCAGGCCGACCTGGGTTGGCTGCTGCTGGCCCGCGACAACGGACGGCCGTTCAAGGCCGGCGGTGGCCACGGGTATGCCATCGAAGACCCGACGATGCACGCCACCTTCATCGCCTCCGGCCCGGCATTCCGCAACGGCGTGACGCTGCAACCGTTCGACAACGTCGACGTGTATCCCCTGCTGATGCGCCTGCTGGGGCTGACACCGTTGCCCAACGATGGCGACATCGCGCCGCTGCTGCCGGCGCTGCGCGACACGCGCTGACGCTTGCCGCCACCGGCCAACGGCAACTGCGGCGAACGCAGTCCGCGTGAACAATCGGGAACTCCGCTTGCCTTACGATGGAACAAGCGAACCCGACGTCAATGGCCCCGCCGCCGAGGAGCGAGCATGATTGTCTTCCGCCGCATCGAAAGCCCGATCGGGCCGCTGTTGATCGCTGCCGATGAACGCGGCCTGTGCAACATCGAATTCCGGCAAAGCAGCCACCCCGTCGACCGCAGCGGTTGGCGCGGCGGCAACAGCCCGTTCCTCGACGCCACCGAAAAACAGCTGGGCGAGTATTTCGCCGGCAAGCGCCGCCAATTCGATCTGGCGCTGTCACCGCAGGGCACCGATTTCCAACTTCGCGTCTGGCGCGCACTGGAAACGATTCCCTACGGCCAGACCATCAGCTACGCCGAACTGGCGCGCCGGGTGGGCAATCCGAAAGCATCGCGCGCGGTCGGATTGGCCAACGGCCGCAATCCGCTGTCGATCATCGTGCCCTGCCACCGCGTGATCGGCGCCGACGGCAGCCTCACCGGCTACGGCGGCGGCTTGCCGATCAAGGAATTCCTGCTGCGCCTGGAAGGCGCGCTGCCGGCGGAGAACGCCGGGTTGTTCGCAGCGCACGCAGGCCGATGCTGAGGCAAGAGGACACCGGCAAGCGTCAATATCAGCAACACATCGCCCGTCGCTGCAGCGGATTCGCGTGGTGTTGCATGGCGGATGCCGACATGGGGCGCGGATTGCCGGATCACGCACCCGTGCGCGCCTGCCATGCCGCATGACACACACGGTGGATCAGGCGCGCGGCCACCCGAGCGGTCACATTGTCGCGATCCAGCGGCGGTGACAGTTCGGCCACGTCCAGCAGCCGCAATTTGCCGGTGGCTGCGACGGCATCGAGCAGCGGCTCCACCACCTCCAACGGCAGCCCGCGCGCGGCCGGCGCGCTGACGCCGGGTGCCATCGCGTGCGGCAGGCCGTCGATGTCGATGGTCTGGTAGATCAAGTCCACGTCGGCCAGGCGCGCTTGCAATTGCTCGATGTGCGCAGCCAACGTCAGCAGGTTCAGCTGGTCATCCATGACGTAGCGCACGCCAAGCCGATCGGCGGTGTCGAACAGCACGCGGGTATTGGCAGCGGCGCTGATGCCGTAGACGTGGTATTGCAAATCGATTCCCAGCGCCTGCGCGTGCTCGATCGCCTGCAGGAACGGCGTACCGCTGCTGCCTTCGTCCTGCCGGCGCAGGTCGAAATGGGCATCGATGTTGATGATCGCCACGCGCGGCCTTCGCGTGCCCAGGTGCTGCGCCAGGCCCTGCCAACTGGCGAAGGCGATCTCGTGACCACCACCGAGGCCCACCGCGAAGTGGCCGGCATCCAGCAGCGCCGCCAGTCGCTGTGCATAGCGCGACTGCGCGGCTTCCAGATCGCCATCGGTGCAGTCCACCGTACCGGCGTCGTACAGCGGTGCGGCATCGAGCACGGGCAAGTTCGACAACATCTTGCGTAGCGCCACCGGGCCGTCTTTCGCGCCGACCCGGCCATGATTGCGGCGCACGCCTTCATCGCAGGCAAAACCCAACAACGCCACCCCGGGCGCGGCACCCGCCTGCGCCCGCCGCACCCACTGGTGCCAACGCCGGGTCGAGGCATCCTCGGGCAGATCGACGCGACCACCCCATCCGTCTACAGTGCTCATGACCGCACCCGCCGCATCGCTTGCATGACGTCACTCCGTTTCGATGCCGGCATTATGGAACGTGCAGCCGACGACGGCGCTCACCTTCCCGCAACTGCGCGATACCGCGCAACGGTCCTGCGGCACCCCCGCGACAGCGAAGTAAAGGAGGAGATGACGGCCGCCGGCCGTCATCGGGGGACATTCGCTGTCGCGGGGGTGCTGCAGGACTCGCCAATCCACAAACCGCACCCAAGCAACCACAACGCAATCTGGCCGGCTCCTCCGCACACGGCCATAATCAAACCCTCGAAACCGCCATGGAACATCCATGTCCGCACCCGATTGGGACCTGCTGCTGACCCATGCCACGCTGGCCACGCTGGACGGCTCCGCGCCGTTCGGCCTGATCGAAGACGGCGCGCTGGCCTGCAAGGACGGTGTGATTGCGTGGGTGGGCCCGATGGCACGATTGCCCGAGGGCGCAACCGCCGCGCGGGAAGACGACCTTGGCGGCGCGCTGGTGACGCCGGGGCTGATCGATTGCCACACCCATCTGGTGTTTGCCGGCAACCGCGCGCGCGAGTTCGACATGCGCCTGAACGGCGCCAGCTACGAGGACATCGCCCGCGCCGGCGGCGGCATTCTCTCCAGCGTGATTTCGGTGCGTTTGGCACGCGAGGACGCACTGTTCGAACAATCCCTCACACGCGCGCAGGCATTGCTGGCTGACGGCGCGACCACGCTGGAAATCAAGTCCGGCTACGGGTTGGATCTCGATTCGGAGCGCAAAATGCTGCGCGTGGCGCGGCGGATCGGCGCGACGCTCGGGATCGGCGTGCGTACCAGCTTTCTCGGCCTGCACGCCTTGCCGCCGGAGTTCCACGGCCGCGCCGACGACTACGTCGAGGAAGCCATCGACTGGCTGGCGGTCCTGCACGCCGAAGGACTGGTGGACGCGGTGGACGCCTTTTGCGAGGGCATCGGGTTTACCCCGGCGCAGACGCGGCGGATGTTCAACGCTTCACGCGAGCTCGGGGTTCCGGTGAAACTCCACGCCGACCAGCTCAGCGACCTCGGCGGGGCCATGCTCGCCGCGGAATTCGACGGCCTGTCAGCCGACCACATCGAGTTCAGCAATGAAGGCAGCGTGCAAGCCATGGCCCGCCACGGCACGGTGGCCGTACTGCTGCCGGGCGCCTTCCACGTGCTGCGTGAAACCCGGCTGCCACCGCTGGACCAGCTGCGGCAGCACGGCGTGCCGATGGCGGTGGCCACCGATTGCAATCCCGGCACCTCGCCACTGCTGTCGCTGCGGCAGGCCATGCAACTGGCTTGCACCCACTTCAAGCTGACCCCGGAAGAAGCCCTGCGCGGCGCCACCGTCCACGCCGCCAAGGCGTTGGACCTGCCCGATCGGGGCCTCCTGCGCGCCGACCTGCGCGCCGACTTCGTGGTCTGGAACCTCGGCCATCCCGCCGAGTTGTGCTACTGGCTGGGCGGAAGCTTCGCACGCAGCGTGTACGCCGGCGGGACACAGCTGCGCTGAACCGGCAATCACCCGGTTCCGGAAACGCGAAAGCCCCGCATCGCGGGGCTTTCGACAAGCGTCAGGACCCGCGGCTCAGGCGGCGGACTTCTTCACCGCCTTCTTCGCGGCGGTCTTGGTCGCCGTCTTCTTGACAGCAGGTGCCGCGGCGCTGCCGGCGGCCTTCTTCGCGGGGGCCTTCGGCCGCACGTTGCCAAAGCTGGCGTTGAAGCGCTTGCCCTTGGCGGTCTTGGTATCGCCCTTGCCCATCGGTGTTGCTCCCGGATCGATTCGTTCAGAAGGTGGATCGCGTCGCGCGCGAGTCGGGCATTCTATCACGCGGTTTCGTGCGCGGAACCGCGCACGGCGTCGGCGCAGCGGCCCTGCGCGCAGGTCGCACCGTGCACGTGCCCGTGGTTGAGGCGCAGGTTTTGCCAATGCGCCAGTCCCACCAGCACCCCGCCGAAGGTCATCACCAGTGCGTGCGGCAGCACCGAGTGGTGCAAGGGCGCGTACAGGATCGCCAGCCACAGCGCCGCCAACCCCGGCAGCAGCAGCCACAGCGCGCGCACGGCGCGATGGCGACGGTACCCCCACGCCAGCACCGCCAGCCCGAACAGGCTGGCAAAGGCCACGAACCCGGCCTCGAAGCCATCACCCAACCACAGCGCCACACCCAGCGAAGGCAGGGCGGCAATCAGCAATGGCAGCAGCGCGCAATGGATGGCGCAGACCAGGGAGCCGGTCGCGCCGATCCGGTCGAACATTGCAGGGACACGATCGCGCATCGGCAGCGTGACTTCAGGCAGAGGCAGTCTCAATTTTTGTTATGTTATAACGTTTGCAATACCCGCGCAACCCGACACGCCATCTCCTCCATGCTTCGCCACGCCGCGCATTCCCGCAAGCAGTACGCCACCCGGGCAGCCGTGCTGGCGGCCCTGCTGGGGTCGATCGCACCTGCCAGGGCCCAGCAGACGCCACCCGCCACCGCACCGCCGCCACCTGCCACCGACACCCGGCATCCGCCCGAAGAAGAGCATGTCAAGGTCCTCACCGGCCTCGTGGTGACCGGCGGCATGCCGCGGGACACCGCGGCCGACCTGGGCAGGCCTGCCGAAGTGCTGTCCGACGAACGCCTCGATGAAAATCGGGCCGCCAGCCTGGGCGACACCGTCGCCAGCGTCCCCGGCGTGCAAAGCTCCAATTTCGGCCCCGCCGCGGGTCGCCCGATCATCCGTGGTCTGGATGGCCCGCGCGTGCTCATCCTCAACGACGGGCTGGCTTCGCAGGATGTCTCGACGCTCAGCCAGGACCACGCCCCGGCGGTCGAACCCTTCCTCGCCGACCGGATCGAGGTGTTGAAAGGTCCGGCCACCCTGCTGTACGGCGGTGGCGCAATCGGTGGCGCGGTCAACGTGGTCGATGGCCGCATCCCCGAGGTGGCCGTCGACAATGGCCTCAGCGGGCGTGCGGAAACCCGCTTCCTCGCCGCAGCGCAAGGAGGCAATACCAGCATGGTCCGCGTCGATGGCGGCAGCGACCTGTTCGCCCTGCACGCCGATGCGGTGTTTCGCCACGCCCGGGACTACGCCACACCGCGGGATCGACAAGCCAATTCCTTCATCGACACGCGGGCCGGCAGTCTCGGCGGCGCGCTGCTGGGCGACTGGGGCTTCGTGGGTCTGTCGGCGGCGCGTTTCGGGAATATCTACGGCAATCCCGGCGAACCCGACGTGCACCTGCGGATGCGACAGGACCATTACGAATTGAAAGGCGCATTGCGCGACGTGTGGGGCGCGGGCAATGGGCTGCGGTTTGCGGCCGGTCACAGCGGCTACGAGCACACCGAATTCGAAGGGGACACGCCCGGCACGGTGTTCCGCAAGAACGCCAACGAGGCCCGCCTCGAAGCCAGCTTTGGCAACGCCACACATTGGCAGGGCGTGGTGGGCGTGCAAGCATCGGCAAGCCGCTTCATCGCCATCGGCGAAGAGGCCTTCGTGCCGGAGACCCGCACCCGGGCCCAGGGCGTGTTCGGCGTGGTCCGCCGAAGTCCCGGCAACGTCCAGCTGGATCTGGGCGCGCGCATCGACCATCTCCAATCCAGACCTGTCGGCGGTGCTGCGCGCAGCTTCCACCCGCTGAGTCTTTCCATCGCCGGCGCGTGGAAGTTCGCCCCCCGCTGGACGCTGGCCGCCAACTTCGATCATGCCGAACGCGCACCGGCCGAAGAAGAGCTGTTCTCCGATGGCCCGCACGTCGCCACCCTCGCCTACGAGATCGGCGATGCCCACTTGCGCAAGGAAACGGCCCGGCAACTGGAGCTGGAACTGCAATACCAATCACCGCGCATGCAAGCCAAGCTGACGGTGTATTCCACCCGCATCCGCGGCTTCATCCATCTGGCCGAGACCGGCGCGTTCTGGCATTGGGACGATGCAGACAAACTCCTGCCAATCCGCCGATGGACGCAAGCCGATGCCGATTTCCGCGGGTTCGAAGGCGAGGCCATCTTCCATCTGACCACCAACGCTAGGGGTGACTGGGACCTGCGCGTGTTTGCCGACGGCGTGCGTGCCAGCTTCGACAGCGGCGGCAATGTTCCCCGCATCGCACCGTCCCGCCTGGGCGCGCAATTACGCTGGGAAAACCTGGGCTGGCGCGCCGCCCTGGGCGCGATCTGCAGCCGCCGCCAGAACCACGTTGCGCCCAATGAAACCCCAACCGCCGGCCATACCCTGGTGGATGCGCACGCCGCACGTCACTTCGATACCGGCAACGTCAGCTGGGAGGTGTTCATCGACGCCAGCAACCTGACCAATCAGGACGCCCGCGTGCACACCTCGTTCCTGAAGGACGTGGTGCTGCTGCCGGGCCGCAGCCTTGCTTTTGGCGTGCGGGTGTTCTTCTGATCGATCGTTTGTCGCTGATCGCGCTTTCAGCTGCCGCGTGGCTGGAACTGATACGGGGCGCGGGTCGCAGGGCCAGTGCTGATGCGGTCCGCGGATGGCCAGATCGAGTTTGCCGCTCAATGCTCCGCTTCCGGCTCCGATTCGCGGCCGCAGGCCACCCCTGGTCTGCTCAAACCCGACCGGGCCACCCGCGACCCGTGAGCTTCTCGCATTCCACGGCTTTGAATCGACACGTTCGCGCTTGGTGGCTAACCCACCACCACGAATGTCCGGCGGTGTCGTCGGAGAATGTGCTGAATCCATGCAAAGCAGCCACAAGGCCGCCTCCCTTCGCGGTCGATTCGAGTCTGGCGCACCCGGAAGGAATCAAATCACTCTGCCGCGCAGCGCGCGCACAGGCCATGCACTTCCAGCGTCTGCGCCTGCGGCGCAAACCCCAGCGCGCGGGCGGCGGCATCCAGTGAAGACACGATGCTGGCGTCCTCCAGCTCGGTCGCCGAGTGACAGCGATTGCAGATCAGAAACGGCACCGAATGCTGGGCGCTGTTCGGGTGATGGCAGGCGACGAACGCGTTGATCGATTCCAGCTTGTGGATGAAACCATTGGCCAGCAGGAAATCCAGCGCCCGGTAGACCGTTGGCGGTGCCGCGATGCCGCCGTCTTCACCATCGCGCATCTTGTCGAGCAGGTCATAGGCCTTGATCGGCGCACCGGCGCGAGCGATCAAGGCCAGCACGCGCGCGCGGGTGGCGGTGAGGCGCAGGCCGCGCTCCTGGCAGGCGCGTTCGACCACGCGCACGAAGTCATCGGCGTCGTGGACGTGGTGGTGCGGATCGATGCAGGCGCGTGACTTGCCCATGCCGCCATCTTGCCACGCTCAGGCCGAAGGCAGCATCCCGATGGCGGTATCAATGCGCGCCAGCGCCTCCTCGCGCCCGCACAGGTACACCGTCCAGCCGATATCCGGGCTGACCTGGGTGCCGGTGATCGCCACCCGCAGCGGCTGGGCGATCTTGCCCATGCCGATGCCCAGTGCTTCCGAAACGGCCTTCACCACATCGTGAATGGCCTCCGGCTCCCACGCGGGCAAGGTTTGCAACCGCACACGCATTTCCGCCAGAGGTTGCCTCGCGGCATCCTTGAAATGCTTGGCCACCGCCGCCTCATCGTAGGCGGCCAGCGGGCCAAACCACACCGCCGATTTTTCCGCGATTTCTTTCAGCGTCTGCGCCCGCTCGCGCAACGCAATCACCAGTTCCGCCGGCTTGGGACCGTGATCCAGATCGTAGCCGGCCTGCTGCAAATGCCAACGCAGATGTTCAGCCACGGCTTCCGGATCATCCGTCTTCAGGTATTGCTGGTTGAGCCAACCCAGCTTGGCCGGATCCAGACGCGACGCCTTGGCGTTCACATCGGCCAAGTCGAACAGCGCCTGCATTTCGCCGATCGAGAAAATCTCCTGATCGCCATGCGACCAACCCAGTCGCACCAGATAATTCAGCAGCGCGTGCGGCAGGTAGCCGGCGTCGCGGTACTGCATCACGTCGGCCGCGCCGGTGCGCTTGGACAGCTTGGCGCCATGCTCATCGAGGATCATCGGCAGGTGCGCGAAATGCGGCACCGGCGCGCCGAGCGCCTTGTAGATATTGATCTGGCGCGGGGTGTTGTTGACGTGATCATCGCCGCGCACCACGTCGCTGATGCGCATGTCGATGTCGTCCACCACCACCGCGAAGTTGTAGGTGGCATAGCCGTCGCTGCGGAAAATGACCAGATCGTCCAGCTCGCTGTTGGCGATCTCGATGCGGCCTTTCACCTTGTCGTCCCAGGCTACCGTGCCATCCAGCGGATTCTTGAAGCGGATGACGCGGTTGGGGTCATCGCGCCAGCCCGCATTGGCCTCGCGATACGCACCGTTGTAGCGCGGCTTCTCCTTCGCCGCCTCGGCTGCGGCACGCATCGCCTCCAATTCTTCCTTGGTTTCGTAGGCGTAATAGGCATGGCCGGACGCGACCAATTGCTCGGCTACCTGCTTGTACCGATCCAAACGATGGGTTTGGTAGATCGGGCCTTCGTCGTAGTCCAGGCCCAGCCAATCCATCGCTTCCAGAATCGCGTCGATCGCCGCCTGGGTGCTGCGCTCGCGGTCGGTATCCTCGATCCGCAGGATGAACTGCCCACCTTTGTGGCGCGCCTCCAGCCAGCAGTACAGCGCGGTGCGGGCACCACCGATGTGCAGGTAGCCGGTCGGCGATGGGGCGAAGCGGGTGCGGGTGGTCATGGCAATCGTGAATACGGCAAACGCGTATTTTAGCGTGCCGCCTTACACTGCGCGGATGACCACGCTGTTCATCTCCGACCTGCACCTCGATGCCGAGCGTCCCGGCATCACTCAGTTGTTCGCCCGATTCCTCGATGGCGAAGCGCGTAGCGCGGATGCGCTCTACATCCTCGGCGACCTGTTCGAGGCCTGGGTGGGCGACGATGATCCGGCAGAGGCCGGTGCGGTGATATCGGAAACGCTGCACACGCTCGCCGCGTCAGGCGTGCCAGTGTTCTTCATTCGCGGCAACCGCGATTTCCTGCTGGGCGACACCTATGCCGCTCGCTGCGGCATGACCGTACTGGGCGATCCCACCGTCATCGACCTGTACGGCACGCCGACCCTGATCCTGCACGGCGATCTGCTGTGCACCGACGACACCGCCTACCAGCAATTCCGCACCCAGACCCGCGCCCCACAGTGGCAAGCGCAGTTCCTTGCGCAGCCGCTGGCCGCACGGCTGGCCTTTGCCGAGCAGGCACGCGTCACCAGCCGTGCCCGCTATGGCGAACTGCAGGCCAGCGGGCAATCGGAGACGATCACCGACGTCACGCCAGCCACGGTGCAGGACTGGTTTGCGCGTTACGGCGTGACGCGCATGATCCACGGCCATACCCATCGCCCCGCCATCCACGACGAAGGCAATGGCCACACCCGCATCGTGCTGGGCGACTGGTACACACAGGGCTCGGTGTTGCGGGTGGATGCGGATGGGGTGGCACTGGCGGCGTTGTAGTCAGCCTCAACCCACCCTGTCGCCAAGCACAGTCGCGGCGGCCTGCCCCCTTCCGCGAATGTCCCCCGGCAACGGCCTGCGGCCGCTGCCTCCGCCTTGATTTCGCTGCAGGGGACAAACCGCCGCGACTGTGCCCGTCTATTGGGCACTGAACGCTTCATCCGCCGCAGCCAGCAAACTCTCCAGTTCTTCCAGGTCAAACCCGGCTTGCAGCCGCGCTTCGGTATTGAAGGGTTTGTGCAACACACCGCTGGCGTATTCGCGCAACAATTCGCGGAAACGCTCTTTCGGTTCCACACCCGCGCGCGCGCAATACCAGCGGTACCAACGCGAACCGGCGGCGACGTGCCCGATTTCCTCGCGCAGGATGATTTCCAGAATGTCGGCAGTCGCGGCATCGCCCAAGCCGCGCAGCTTCACGATCATTCCCGGCGTGACGTCCAGCCCGCGTGCCTCCAGCACCCGCGGCACCAAGGCCATCCGCGCCAGCCCATCGTGCGCGGTTTTCTCCGCCATCTCCCACAGCCCGTTGTGGGCATCGAAATCGCCGTAGTCGTAGCCGAGTTCACGCAGGCGCGTGCGCAGGAAATTGAAGTGGCACGCTTCATCGTGCGCCACCGACACCCAGTCCGCATGAAACTGCGCCGGCAGGCCGCGAAAGCGATACACCGCATCCCACGCCAGATCCATCGCATTGAATTCGATGTGCGCCACCGCGTGGATGAAAGCAGCACGGCCTTCCACCGTGCCGAAGCCGCGGCGCGGCAGGTCGCGCGGATGCACCAGCTTGGGTGTGGCCGGTCGGCCCGGCATGCGGATCGGTTCGGGCGTCGGCGCGTCGTCGGGAACGGTCAATGCACCGCGCGCGAAGGCCTCAGCCATCGCCAGCGTCAGCGCGGGTTTGGCGTCCGGCGTGTCGGCGTCAAGGCAGGCGCGGGCGGCGGAAAACAGATCTTTCATGGCGACAACGAGACTGTCAGGGAGGCGCGCGGCGGGGGATGCGTCTCAACCAAGCGAGTATCGGGGAGCGACTTGAAACGCATCCCCCGTCGCGCGCCTGCCAAGAGCCCGCACTCGTTGCAAGGTGGGGGGTTGCAAGGTGATAGTCGGGGTAGCGTTTCAACCGAGCGAGTATCGGGGAGCAAATTGAAACGCTGCCCCGATCTCCACCCACCACATTGTGCCTAGGTCGCTCGCCGCATCTTTTTCGCATCATCCGAACGCAGTTGCTTGATGCGTTCGAAGTAGTCGGCATCAACCCCGGTGACGTACTCGCCACTGAAGCAGGAACTGTCGAATGCCCGACCCGGAAATTTCGGCCCCGCCACCGCCGCTTCCAGATCGGCCAGATCCTGATAGACCAGCCAATCGCAGCCCAGCAGCGCCTCGATTTCCCGTTCGCTGCGCCCATGTGCCACCAATTCTTCGGCCGAGGGCATGTCGATGCCATACACGTTCGGATGGCGCACCGGCGGCGCGGCCGAGGCCAGATAGACCTTTTTCGCACCGGCATCGCGCGCCATCTGCACGATCTGTTTGGAGGTCGTCCCGCGCACGATCGAATCATCCACCAGCAGCACCACCCGATTGCGGAACTCCAGCGGGATCGGATTGAGCTTGCGGCGCACCGATTTCGCCCGTTCGCTCTGCCCCGGCATGATGAAGGTGCGACCGACGTAGCGGTTCTTGATGAAGCCCTCGCGATACTTCACGCCCAGCGTGTTGGCGATTTCCAGCGCGGAGTCACGGCTGGTGTCCGGGATCGGGATCACCACGTCGATATCGTGATCCGGGCGCTCGCGCAGGATCTTTTCGCCCAAGGTGACGCCCATGCGCATCCGCGCCTTGTGCACCGAGATGTTCTCGATCATCGAGTCGGGGCGCGCGAAATAGACGTATTCGAAGATGCAGGGCGTGTGCTTGCCGGGCTGGGCGCATTGGCGCGCGTGGAGGTCGCCGCGGGCGCTGATCACGATGCCCTCGCCCGGCGCCACGTCGCGCAGGCGCTCGAAGCCAAGGATGTCCAGCGCCGCCGATTCGGAGGCCACCATGTATTCCTCGCCACTGTCCACGCGGCGTTTGCCGAGCACCAGCGGGCGGATGCCGTTGGGGTCGCGGAACGCGACCACGCCCAGCCCCAGCACCGTGCACACCACCGCATAGCCGCCGCGCACGCGCCGGTTCACGCCTTCCAGCGCGGCGAATACCGCGTCCGGGGTGAGCGCCTGCTGCTTGTCCAGCTCGTGCGCGAACACGTTGAGCAGGACTTCCGAATCCGAGCCGGTGTTGACGTTGCGGCGATCCTGCTCGAACACCTCGCGGCGCAGTGCTTCGGTATTGACCAGATTGCCGTTGTGCGCCAGCGCAATCCCGTAGGGCGAATTGACGTAGAACGGCTGCGCCTCGTCGCTGCCTTCACTGCCCGCGGTCGGGTACCGACAGTGGGCGATCCCGACCCGGCCCTGCAACAGCGCCATCGCCCTGGCGTCGAACACGTCGCGCACCAGGCCATTGCCCTTGTGCACCCGCAACCGCGTGCCATGCACGGTGGCGATTCCGGCCGCGTCCTGGCCACGGTGCTGGAGCACGGTCAAGGCGTCATACAGGAGGCCTGCGACTTCGCCCTGGCCGACGATACCAACGATCCCGCACATCGATTTATTCCCGTGGGCCGTACTGAATCAGGGATGGGAACGGACCATGCCGTCCTTGCCGGTTTTCGACTTGACCTGCGCCTTGAGCGCGTCGGCTTCGGCACGGGTCATGACCGGCCCGACCCGCACCCGGGTCAGGCTGCCATGCTCGCCGCGCACGGTGTCGGTGAAGGCGTTGAAGCCCGCACGGCGGATCTCGTCGCGCAGCTTGGTGGCGTCCGGGGCCGAGGCGAACGCGCCGATCTGGACCACGAACCCGGTCGCGGCCGGATTGGCCGGCGGGGTCGGCGCCGGCTCGGTTGAACCGGCCGCAGGTTTGGCGGTCGCAGCCGGTTGGGCGGGCGCAGGTGCGGGGGCAGCGGCCGGCTTCGGCGGCTCGGCAGGCTTGGGAGGCTTGGGGGGTTCGGCCGGCTTGGAAGGCGGCGGGGTCGCCGCTGCGGCGGCAGGCGTTGCTGGCGCGGCTGGCGTGGCCGGTGCGGGCGCCGCGTCCAGCGCGATTACCTTGGCTTCCACCCGGCTGCCCAGCTGGCCGGCCCGGATGCGTGCGGATTCGGCGGTGGCCTGATCTGCGAAAGGCCCGATTCGCACGCGCTGGACCTCAGTGCTGCCCGAGGTGATTTTCTCGCGATAGCCGGGCAAACCCGCCGCGCGCAGGGCCGTGATGACCTTGTCGGCATCCGCCACCGATTTGTAGCTTCCGAAGCTCACCACGAAGTTGCCGGCCGCCACCGCCGCGAGCGGTGTCGCCGTTGCGGCCGCATCCGGTGCGGGAGCAGCTGGCGGCGCCGACACGGGCGCCGGCATGCCGGTCGCACCGCCGGCCGGTGCCGCACCGGGCGCATCCAGCGGCAGGTCTTCGGTGACCATATCGCCACTGCCCTGCGGCTCGGCCGGCATCCGCAACGAAACCCCCGAGACGCCGCTGTCCGGTGCCGGATCCTTGACCAGCAGCGGCAGGAAAATCACCGCCAGCGCTATCAGCACCACCGCGCCGATCAAGCGCTGTTTCATCGAGACATCCAACGACATGGGCGCGCACCGGGGCGGCGGGGGAATGCGAATTATACCGACCGCGGGGACAGGTCCGGGGCAATTGACGCCGGGCTATTCAGCCAGCGCAGCACATCCGCCGCGACATGAAAAGAACCGAAGGCGAGGATGCGATCGCCCGGATGGGCCTCCGCCAGCGCCGCGGCCAGCGCCGCCGTCACGTCCGGATGCCGCCAACCGCCAGCCGCTGCGGTTCCATGCAGCCGCAGCGCCAGCGCGTCCACCTCGGTGCCACGCGCTCCGGCATCGTGCAGGCCCGCCAGATGCCAGCCGTCCACCTGCGCCGCCAGCGCCGCCACCACGCCGGCCGCATCCTTGTCCGCCAACGCCGAAAACACCGCCAGCGTGCGTTTGCGCGGCTGGCCGAGCAGCCAATCCACCAGCGCCTGCGCTGCCTGCGGGTTGTGCGCCACATCGACCCACACCTCGACCCCATCACGATGGAAGCATTGCAGTCGCCCGGCCACGCGCGCCTGTGCCACGCCCTGTTCAAGTGCGCCCTGTTCCAGCCGCAGCCGCAGGGCGCGCAGCGCGGCAATCGCGCAGGCCGCGTTGCGCAACTGCACCGGCGCCGCCTGTCCGCCCATCGGCAAGGGCAATTCAATCGAATAACCCACCTCGCGCCAGCGCCAGTGCGCGGCATCAACCGATTCGGCGAAGAAATCACTGCCGAAGCGCCAGGCCGGCGCACCGATCGCATAGGCATGGCGCAGCACGCTGGCCGGCGGATCGATGTCACCCAGCACCAAGGGCTTGAACGCCCGCGCGATCCCGGCCTTTTCGAAACCGATCGCCTCGACGTCATCTCCCAGCCAAGCCTGATGATCGAGCCCGACGGTGGTAATGATGGCGGCATCGGCATCGACCAGATTCACCGCATCCAGCCGCCCGCCCATCCCGACTTCCAGCACCACCAGATCCAGTTCCGCACGCTGGAACAACCACAGCGCGCACAGGGTGGCGTATTCGAAATAGGTCAGCGGAGTATCCGCACGCGCGGCATCGACGGCCTCGAACCCGGCCACCAGCGCCGCATCCTCCGCATCGACGCCCTCGATGCGCACGCGCTCGTTGAACCGCAGCAAATGCGGCGAAGTGTAGGCACCCACGCGCAGGCCCTGCGCACGCGCAATCGCTTCGAGAAAGGCCACTGTCGAGCCCTTGCCATTGGTGCCGCCGACGGTGATGACGCGGCGTGCCGGTTGCCCCAGCCCCATGCGCGCGGCGACGGCACGCACCCGATCCAGCCCCAACGCGATGGCGTTGGGATGCTGTCGTTCAATGAAGGCGAGCCAATCGGGGAGGGTTTTCATCATGGCCAATTGCAGGAGTGCGCCTACAGCGCCCGATGCTTGGCTTCGCCGAACAGGGAGGTGTGATGACTGCAATCATTCAGCCGCACCACTTCCAGCGTGTCCACGCCTTCGCCTTCGAGCAGGTTGAGGGTGGTCGGTGCCTGCCGGAACCCCCACAGGCGCGCGAACGGGATGCCCAGCACATGGCACAGCAGCACGCGGTTGACCGCATCGTGGGCGACCACCAGCACGGTGTCGTCCTTGCCGAGGCCGGCGCAGGCGCGCGTCAGCGCAGGCCAGGAGCGCTCGAAGACTTGTTGCAGCGATTCACCGCCCGCGCCCGGCATCTGCACCGTGTCCGGCGCATTGCGCCACGCGGTCAGGCGTTCGGGGTCGCGGGCCTGGATTTCGCTGGCGAGCAGGCCCTCCCAATCGCCGTGACCGATTTCCTGCAGGTCCTGATCCAGGGTGAGCATGCCCGCCCGCTCCGCGCCCAGCGCCAGCCGTGCCGTCTGCGCGGCGCGATCCAGCGGCGAGGCCACCGCGCGGTCGATCCGCAGCTCACGCAGGCGGTGCCCCAACGCCTCCGCCTGGCCGATGCCCACCTCCGACAGCGGAATATCCACCTGGCCCTGATAGCGGCCTTCGGCATTCCACGGCGTTTCGCCGTGGCGGGCAAGCAGGAGTTTCATGGGCGCGACAACGGCAATGGTGCGGCGCACAAGGCTAGCAGACTGCGCCCTGCCCGGCATCTGCGTGTACCGTATCGACTCCTCCACGCAGCGGGGTAATCACGCATGCAAGCCAAGGGCGAATTCGATGTCACCCGCACACCGCAGGGCGAACTGGAGATCGGCGGCGGCCTGCGCATCGGCCATATGCGCTTTGACAAGCGTTTTCACGGACCGCTGTCTGCGACCAGCGTGGTGCACATGCTGGCGGCGATGGCGCCGGTGCCCGGCTCCGGTGCCTACGTGGCCATCGAGCGCATCGAAGGCACGCTGGATGGCCGCCAAGGCAGCTTCCTCACCCAGCACAGCGGCGTCATGGAACGCGGCACGCCGTCGCTGCAACTGACCGTGGTTCCGGATACCGGCACGGGCGATCTGGCCGGACTGCGCGGGCGCATCGCCATCGACATCGTCGATGGCAAGCACTTCTACACCTTCGACTACACGCTGGACGAGGGCTGACGACCGGTGATCGACGCACCCCGATCGTCATCGAGGTGCGTCGCACTCACGCCCTGCCGTCGAACTCACTCCGCCGGCAGCTGCATTTCCCGCAGCAACCGTGGCGCCGGGTAGACCTTGGCCAGCAGCCAGCGCAGGTAGCGCATGTCGACGTGGATCGCGCGCTTGTAGCGCGGGTCGTACATCCAGCTGGCGCTGACCGCTTCCCAGTTGGAATCGAAGTTCAGGCCGATCAGCCGCCCTTCGGCATCCAGCACCGGCGAGCCGGAATTGCCGCCGGTAGTATCGAGATTGGTCAGGAAATCGACGGTCTGGGTCTTCAGCTCGGGATCGGCGGTGCTGCCGAAATCGCCGCGTTCGATCGCCTCCAGCAAAGGCTTGGGCGCATCGAAGGGCACCACGCCGGTGTGCTTCTCGACAATCCCGGCCACCGTGGTCAGGGCGCGGTAGTCCACGCCATCACGCGGACTGAGCGTGCTGACCCGACCGAAGCTGACGCGCAGGGTGGAATTGGCATCCGGATACACCGCACGGCCTTGCGATTGGCGATAGGCGATCAGCGCCTGCATGTAGGCCGGGCGCAGCCGCAGCAATTCGCCGGCGCGCTGCTTGGCTTCGTCTTCCAACCGCAGCAGCGCGGGTTGCAGGGTGGCAGCAGCGCGCAGCAGGGTGTCCCTGGAAGCCGCCAGCTGCGCAGCATCGAGCTGCAGTGCCGCCATCCGCGTGGCTTCATCGCCCAGATGCGTGCCGGCATAGAGTGCCTCGACGCGGGTCGCGGCCTGAGCGGCATCCTGGCCGAACACGGCGTCGAACTCCGGCACGCGCTGCGCGACGGGCAAGGCGAAATAGCGGGCCAGCGCGTAGCGCAGCGTGGCCTTCTCCACCTCCGGGTCATAACGGCGCTGCAGCTGCCGCAGCCCGGCCTCGATCATTGCCTCGTCGCGTTGTTGATAGCCCGAATCCCGCTCGGCATCGGGCTTGGCGTGTTCCAGCGCGCGGCGCTGCAACCGAACCGCCGCGCCCAGCAACCCCGGCCTCAGGAACGGCAGCAGGAAATCGCGCTCGCGGCTGGCCTCGCCGGCATCGAGCTGCGCCTGCAGCGCATTGATTTCCGCGAGCCGTTCCGTCGCGCCGGGTTGCCTGGCCAGCCACGCTCGCATGGCAGCTTCATCCGCGTTCCGCACCCGGATCGCATCACTGCGGCGCAAGCCTTCCAGTTCGCCCTGCGCACGCTTGAGCGTGTTCTTGTAGCTGGCCACGGTGGAGGCGTACAGCACCTCCTTGCCGGCATTGCCCGCGGTCGCCTGTTCGATGACCCGAATCAAGCCGTCGTACATCGTCACGCGGTTGGGCAGCAGCCAGTCGATCTGGTGTGTGAACTCGGACGCAGTGCGATGGCGGAAGGTGACACCCGGATAGCCGGCCAGCATCGCGAAATCGCCCGCCTTGACCGGCGCGGTCGAAACCGTCAGCCAGGCCGGCGGCCGGTACGGCACGTTGTCCTTCGAGAACGCGGCCGGCTTGCCATCCTTGCCGACATAGGCGCGATAGAAGCTGTAGTCGCCGACGTGGCGCGGCCAGACGAAGTTGTCGATCTCATCACCGTAATTGCCGATCGACACCGGTGGCGCATTGACTAGCCGGATGTCCCGCAACTCCAGCTGCTTGATCAGGTAGAAATCGCTGCCGTAGTACATGTCGGCAACGCTGCAGCGATGGCCGGCGTCCTGCTCGCAGGCGGCCACCGCCGCTTTTTTCGCGGCATCCACGGCATCGAAATAGGCGCGCCCGGTCTTGCCGCGGGCACCTTCGAGGATGCGATCGGTGATCTTGTCGAAAGCGACGGTGACATACACCCGCGCCGCCGGGCCCGCCGACACCTCGTCTTCCTGCGTGGCGGCATTGAAGCCATCGCGGATCAGGTTGCGCTCGGGCGTCGAGTTGTACTGGATCGCACCCATCGCGCAGTGGTGGTTGGTGACGATCAGTCCCTGCGGCGAGACGAAGCTTGCGGTGCAGCCACCCAGCGATACCACCGCCGCCAGCGGCGCCCGCTTCAGATCGGCCAGCGCCGCGGCATCGCCGCGAAAGCCCGCGGCCGCAAGCTGCGCCGACAGATCCGGAAGCTGCGACGGCAGCCACATGCCTTCATCGGCATGGGCGGCGCCCACGGCAAGGGTCATGGCAAGGGCGGCGGCAAGAGGGCGTCGTGACATGGTTTGACTCCGGGAAGGGCGCGGCGCGATCCAGCTGCGCGGCGCAATTGTCGGGCCTTGCATATTAGCCGTTTGCCGCACTACCAAGGCATGACGAGGGTCACGCAGCGCGGCAACTCACCCCGCAGCAATGCGACGGTCACCACGGAGCGTTCGCAAACCCGCGTTAAAATGCCGGCACGTTCCCGAGGACTACGGCCATGCCGGACATGATGATGAAAGCGCTGGTCAAGCGCGAAGCGGGCAAAGGGATCTGGATGGAACAGGTGCCGGTTCCGGCACCCGGCCCGAACGAGGTGCTGATCAAGCTGGAAAAAACCGCGATCTGCGGCACCGACCTGCACATCTACCTGTGGGACGAATGGAGCCAGCGCACCATCAAGCCGGGGCTGGTGATCGGCCACGAGTTCGTCGGCCGCATCGCCCAGCTGGGCGCGGCGGTCACCGGCTACCAGATCGGCCAGCGCGTTTCCGCCGAAGGCCACATCGTCTGCGGACACTGCCGCAATTGCCGCGGCGGCCGCCCGCACCTGTGCCCGAACACGGTCGGCATCGGCGTCAATCGTGACGGCGCGTTCGCCGAATACATCGTGATGCCGGTGACCAACCTGTGGCCGATCCCGGACCAGATCCCTGGCGAACTGGCCGCCTTCTTCGACCCCTACGGCAACGCCGCGCACTGCGCGCTGGAGTTCGACGTGATCGGCGAGGACGTGCTGATCACCGGCGCCGGCCCCATTGGCGTCATCGCTGCCGGCATCTGCAAGCACATCGGCGCGCGCAACGTGGTGGTGACGGATGTCAACGATTTCCGCCTGAAACTGGCCGCCGACATGGGCGCCACCCGGGTCGTGAACGTCGCCAACCAGTCGATCAAGGACGTGATGAAGGACCTGCACATGGAAGGCTTCGACGTGGGCCTGGAAATGAGCGGCAACCCGCGCGCTTTCAACGACATGCTCGATTGCATGTATCACGGCGGCAAGATCGCGATGCTCGGGATCATGCCGAAGGGTGCCGGTTGCGACTGGGACAAGATCATCTTCAAGGGCCTGACCGTGCAGGGCATCTACGGCCGCAAGATGTACGAGACCTGGTACAAGATGACGCAGCTTGTCCTGAGCGGCTTCCCGCTGGGCAAGGTACTCACCCACCAGCTGCCGGTGGATGAATTCCAGAAAGGTTTCGACCTGATGGAATCCGGCAAGGCCGGCAAGGTCGTTCTCAGCTGGAATTGATTCGGATCGAAGATGCCCACGTCACGAGTGGCCTGCAGCCCATGCCAGTCGGGACTTCCGCCATGCGATCATCGGATCGGAGATGCTTGCGGCACAAGATGCCTGCAGCCCATGCCAGTCGGGGCTTTCGCCATGTGATCTCCGGGTCGGAGATGCTTGCGGCACAAGATGCCTGCAGCCCATGCCAGTCGGGGCTTTCGCCATGTGACCATCGGCGGCAGGGATGCCGCCGATGAGCCTACATGGATGTATTCACGGCGTGTCGCATGGCGAAAGCCCCGACTGGCATGGGCCCGGCGTAGTCATGATTCCATCCGCACAAACCCGCCTGCCTCTTCCGGCATTCCATCCATAAGTTCTCCCACGCACACGCCCAATCAGCGCGCAAACTTCACCATCAGCACGACCCGGCTGTCGGCCGTTCTGCCGAAGTCCGTGCGCGCCCGGCCATCGGTACCGTAGTACCCAAGCGCGACTTCCGCGGCCCCGAACTGCCGCGCAACCCGCAGATTCCAGTCAACATAGCTGCGCACCCCGGTGACCGCGCTGTCGCGAAACACGTTGCGTCCAAAACCGGCCGACAGGCTGAACGCGTGCGGCAGCGCCCACTGCGCCTCGGCGGCAAAATACAAGCCGGTACTGCCGGTGTTCCAGACATCATTGCTGTAGCCCAGCGTCAAGCTGTAATCATCGGCAACGGTCAGGCTGGCCAGCCACTCGTTGTAGTCCAGTTCGCTCGCGCCGGGAAAACTGTAGCGGTTGAGCGAGACATCCAGCGCGAGAGCCTCACCAAGATCGCGCGCATAGCCAACGCTCCAATCCACCTCGACGCTGGGGCTTCCGGCTCCGAAATCGACGCCGGTAGCCCAGCCTTCCACATACCAGCCGCGTTCGGATGCGATGCTCACCCCGCCCTGCATCGTCGGTTTGCCCGCGGTCTGCGAGACGCCGCGGAACAGATAATCGGACACCGCGCCGATTTCCCAGCCAACCGGCGAATCGGCGTCCTCTTCCGCGTGGGCAGGCAACGGGGTCGCGCCCAGGATGAGGGCGATGGCGAGCAGGCGCAGCGCGGACATGGCCTAGAGTCTGACCGATTCCCCCGGGAATTGCCCGTTCCAAAGACAAGGCGGCGCTGCTGGCTGCCAGCGGGAGCCGCCGCTTCGCCGCTTGCAGCCTTTAATCCAAGCATTGGGCGCGCATGCGCACGCCCTGCCCGCCTGCCCATGGAATCAGACGAACGCCGCCTGGCACCAGGCCATGATCGGGTTCCAGAACACGCCCAGCACCAGCAGGGCCAGGGCGTTGACGGCGAAGGTGAAGCGCATCACGCCGTTGTCGCGGGCCTGGATCGGCTCACCTTCGGGCTCGTCGAAGTACATCACCTTCATCACATGCAGGTAGTAGTACGCGCCGATCACCGCGAACACGATACCGACGATCGCCAGCCACATCATGTCGCCGTCGATCGCCGCGCGCAGCACCGCGAGCTTGGCCCAGAAGCCGAGGAACGGCGGCACGCCGGCCAGCGAGGCCATCACGCACAGGATCATCGCCGCGCTCCACGGATCACGCGCGTTCAGGCCCTTGTAGTCGGCGATCTGGTCCGCCTCGAAGCCGCGCCGCGCCATCACCACGATCGCACCGAACGCGGCGGTGGCCATCAAGGCATAGGCAATGGCGTAGAACATCGCCGCGGCATAGCCTTCGGCACCGCCGCCGGCGAAACCGAGAAAGATGAAGCCGACGTGGGAGACCGTCGAATAGGCCAGCATGCGCTTGAGGTTGGTCTGCACCAGCGCAATGAGATTGCCGACCACCAGCGAGAGCGTGGCCAGCACTGCCATCAGCGGCTGCCAGTGCTCGGCCAGCGGCGCGGTGCCGAAGCCGAACAGGCGCACCACCATCGCGAACGCAGCCAGCTTGGGCGCCGAGCTGATGAACAGGGTGATCGGCGTCGGCGCGCCGTGGTAGACGTCGGGCAGCCACATGTGGAACGGCGCGGCGCCGAACTTGAACGACACGCCGGCGGTCATGAACACCACGCCGGCCAGCAGCAGCATCGGTTGCTCGACGCCCATCGCCACGCCGCGGATGGTAGCGAGGTCGAGGCTGCCGGTGGCGCCGTAGACCAGCGACATGCCGTACAGCAGCAGGCCCGAGGCCAGCGCGCCGAGCACGAAGTACTTGATCGCCGCTTCCGAAGCCAGCGGATTGTCACGATCGATCGCCACCAGCGCATACGAACTCAACGCCAGCAGCTCCAGCCCGAGGTACACCATCACCAGGCTGCCGGCCGAGATCAGCAGCATCATGCCGAGTACGGCAAACAGCACCAGCACCGACACCTCGCCCTTGTAGATCCCGCGCTCGCGCAGATCCGGCCAGATGAACAGCAGCGCGATCGCGGAGACCACGCAGGCGCCGACCTTGAGCACGTCGGCCATGGTGTCGCGCACGAACATCCCCGACAGCGCAGACGCTTCGTCACCGGCGCCCACCCCAGTCGCGATCATCGCCGCGATCAGCACTAGCACCAGTACCGACAGCACGTGGGTGATGCCGCGGCGGGCATCGCTCACGAACAGGTCGAGCATCAGCAGCAGGAAGCCGAGCCCGGCCAGCGTCAGCTCCGGGATCAGCGGCACCAGTTCGCTGGCGGCCGGCATGGCAAGGGTGGCCTGCATCGTCGTCATGTCCTGAAGATCGGTTCGAAGTCGCGGCGTAGCGTGTTCACGTCAAGGCTCACGGCAGTTTGGTTGCGGCCAGCTGGTCCACGAGCTGGGAAATGCTCGGCCCCATCAGGTCGGTCAGCGGCTGCGGCCAGACGCCCAGGATCAGGGTGCCCAACGCGAACACGCCCAGCACGATCCACTCGCGCATGTTGATGTCCTTCATCGTCAGCACCGGCGCATTCGTCACGTCGCCCCAGATGATCCGCTTGGTCAGCCACAGCGAGTAGCCGGCGCCGATGATCAGGGTCAGCGCCGCGCTCAGGCCGATCAGCGGATGCGCCTGGAAGCTGGCCAGGATCACCACGAATTCGCCGACGAAGCCGCTGGTGCCCGGCAGGCCGCAGTTGGCCATCGCGAACAGCACCCAGAACAGCGCGAACCACGGCATCACCCGCGCCACGCCGCCGTAATCCTTGATCTGGCGGGTGTGCAGGCGGTCGTAGAGCACGCCGACGCAGGAGAACATCGCGCCGGAGATGAAGCCGTGGCTGATCATCTGCACCATCGCGCCCTGCAGGCCGAATTCGGCGGTGTCGTTGGCGCCGGCCACGCGCACCAGCTGGAACGCGATGAAGGTGCCGAGAATGACGAAGCCCATGTGCGCGACCGAAGAATAGGCCACCAGCTTCTTCATGTCGGCCTGTACCAGCGCGACCATGC
The DNA here is from genome assembly GCF_023953935.1 of Thermomonas sp. Classification (GTDB taxonomy): domain Bacteria; phylum Pseudomonadota; class Gammaproteobacteria; order Xanthomonadales; family Xanthomonadaceae; genus Thermomonas. The sequence goes on from NZ_JAMLIW010000001.1 coordinate 231,827, forward strand.
CGACGTAGACGATCGCGATCAGGCTGAAGGCGATCATCAGCCAAGCCCACTCCTGCCCCGCGTCGGGGACGACCGGCAGGGTGAAGCGCAGGAAGCCGTAGCCGCCGATCTTCAGCATGATCGCCGCCAGCACCACCGAACCGCCGGTGGGCGCCTCGACGTGGGCGTCGGGCAGCCAGGTGTGGACCGGGAACATCGGCACCTTGATCGCGAACGCGCCGAAGAAGGCGAAGAACAGCCAGGTCTGTTCGGTCATGCTCAGCGGCATCGCGGCCAGGTCGGCGATCTGCCAGCTGCCGCCCTTCATGTACAGATAGATCAGCCCGACCAGCATGAACACCGAGCCGAGGAAGGTGTACAGGAAGAACTTGAGCGCGGCGTAGATCCGGCGCGGGCCGCCCCAGATGCCGATCACCAGGAACATCGGGATCAGCATCGCCTCGAAGAACACGTAGAACAGCATCGAATCGAGCGCGCAGAACACGCCGATCATCACGCCTTCGAGGAACATCAGGTTGGCGTAGTACTGGGCAACGCGCTTTTGCACCGAGCCCCAGGCACCGACCAGCACCAGCACGCCGACCAGGGTGGTCAGCCCGATCAACGGCACCGACAGGCCATCGACGCCGAGGTGGTACTGGATGTTGTAGGCGGGGATCCACTCGTGCAGCTCGACGAACTGCATTTGCGCCGTGCTCTGGTCGAAGCCGGTGAACAGCGGCACGGTCAGCACCAGAGTGATCAGCGCGAAAATCAGCGAGGTCCAGCGCGCCGCATCCGGGCGGCGGTCGCCGACGATGAGCGAGAGCACGCCGCCGAGGATCGGCAACCAGATCAGCAGACTAAGCAGGGGCCATTGGGTCACGCTTGCGGTATCCATCGAGTGTCGGTTGCCGGCTTACGCCCAGAATTGGTGGATCATGGCCAACAGCACGACCAAGCCAATGATCATCGCGAAGGCATAGTGGTAGAGGTAGCCCGATTGCAGCTTGCGGGAAATCGCGGCCACCACGCCGATCAGGTTGGCGCTGCCGTTGACGAACAGGCCATCGACGACGCGGCTGTCGGCAAGATTCGAAGCCTTGCCCAGCTGCACGCTGCCGCCGGCCAGGCCGCCGATCCACAGGTCATCCATGTAGAACTTGCGCTGCAGCACGCGGATCGGCAGCGCCAGCGCCCGCGCCGCGCCCGCGCGCAGTTCCGGCTTGATGATGTAGAGCAAGGTCGCGGTGGCAAATCCAAGGAAGGCCAGAATGAACGGCAGCGTGGTGAAGCCGTGCAGCGCGAAAGCGATCGGGCCGTGGAACTCCTCGGCGACCTTGGCGACCATGTCGTTTTGCTGCAGCACGTGGATCGCGCCTTCGAAGAACGGCGTCTGCCGGGCGTGGCCCATCACGTCGGTGCCGAACAGCATCGGCCCTGCGGTGAAGAAGCCCACCCCGACCGAGGCGATCGCCAGCAGCACCAGCGGCAGCGTGACGACCCACGGCGATTCGTGCGGTTCATGCGCGCCGTGGTGGCCGTGATCGTCCCGCGCGTGGGCATCGTCATGACCGTGCTCGGCCGCAACCTTGCGGAAGCGCTCTTCGCCGAAGAAGGTCAGATACAGCAGGCGGAAGCTGTAGAAGCTGGTGACGAAGGTGCCCAGGATCACCGCCCACTTGCCGTACTGGGCGATCATGTCGCCCGGCCGCGCGGCGGCGTGCAGTTCGGTGGCGGTGATGATGGTGTCCTTGGAGTAGTAGCCGCTGAAGAACGGCATCGCCACCAGCGCCAGAGTGCCGACCAGGGTGGTCCAGAAGGTGATCGGCATGTACTTGCGCAACCCGCCCATCTTGCGCATGTCCTGCTCGTGGTGCATGCCGATGATCACGCTGCCGGCGGTGAGGAACAGCAGCGCCTTGAAGAAGGCGTGGGTCATCAGGTGATAGACCGCGGCCGAGTACGCCGACACGCCCAGCGCCACCGTCATGTAGCCCAGCTGCGACAGGGTGGAATACGCCACCACCCGCTTGATGTCGTTTTGCACCATGCCGATCAGACCGGTCCAGAACGCGGTGGTGGCACCGATGAACAGGACGAACTCCAGCGCCATCGGCGACAGCTCGAACAGCGGCGACATCCGCGCCACCATGAAGATGCCGGCGGTCACCATGGTCGCCGCGTGGATCAGCGCCGAAATGGGGGTCGGGCCTTCCATCGAATCCGGCAGCCACACGTGCAGCGGCACCTGCGCGGATTTGCCCATCGCGCCGATGAACAAAAGAATGCAGATGATGGTGGGCACCGACCAGGCGTGGCCGGGGAAGAACTCGAAGGTGTTGCCCGCCACCGATGGCGCGTTGGCGAACGCGGTGGCGTAGTCCAGGGTGCCGATCCAGTACAGCACGCCGGCGATGCCGAGGATGAAGCCGAAGTCGCCGACCCGGTTGACCAGGAACGCCTTGAGGTTGGCGAACACCGCGGTCGGCTTCTTGTACCAGAACCCGATCAGAAGGTAGGACACCAGGCCCACCGCCTCCCAGCCGAAGAACAGCTGCATGAAGTTGTTGCTCATGCACAGCATCAGCATCGAGAAGGTGAACAGCGAGATGTAGCTGAAGAAGCGGGTGTAGCCGTCGTCGTCGGCCATGTAGCCGATGGTGTAGATGTGCACCAGCAGCGAAACGAAGGTGACCACCACCATCATCATCGCGCTGAGCTTGTCGATCATGAAACCGACGTTGACCGAGATGCTGCCGGCCTGCAGCCAGCCGTACACGTTCTCGTTGAATACCGGCGCGCCCTGCATCAGCTGCCAGAGCACGTGGCACGACAGCGCGCAGCTGCCGGCCACGCCGAGGATGGTGACGGTGTGTGCCCCCGCGCGCCCGACGAAGCGGCCGAGCAGGCCCGCGATCAGCGAGCCCAGCAGCGGCAGCAGGACGATCAGGACGAGCTGGGTTTGGGAAATGGCCATGGAATCGTCTTGTCTGGTCTTGCGTTGCCCAATCGCGGCGAATCTTGAACACCCGCCGTGCCGGCCGTGCCGGCGCTCGAATCCCGCATCGACCAGGGCCGACGCGGGCGCTTGAACTCACCCCTTCAAGGTGTCGATGTCGGCAACGTCAATGCTGCGTCGGTTGCGGAACAAGGTCACCAGAATCGCCAGACCGATGGCCGCCTCAGCGGCCGCCACGGTCAGGATGAAGAATACGAACACCTGCCCCGACGCGTCGCCGAGCGCGCGTGCGAAGGCCACGAAATTGACGTTCACCGACAGCAGGATCAGCTCCAGCGAAATCAGCAGCATGATCACGTTCTTGCGGTTCAGGAACAGCCCGGCCACGCTGATGCAGAACAGCACCGCGCCCAGCGCGAGGTAGTGACCCAGCGACAGCCCCGTCAGCAGCGCATTCATGGCTTGACCTCCTCAGCGGCGGCGGGTGCCGGCGCGGCCGGCCGCACCGCCGGCATCTTCACCATGCGCAGGCGCCCTTCCGGACGCGCGCGCACCTGCTCGGACGGGTTCTGGTGGCGAGTGCCTTCGCGCCGGCGCAGGGTCAGCATCACCGCGGCCACCACCGCCACGGTCAGGATCACCGCGGCCACCTCGAACGGCAGCAGGAAATTCGTGAACAGCGTGCTGGCCAGCCACTGGGTATTTGACAGACCGGCGGCAGCGGCAGGGTCGGCCGGCAGCGGCGTTTGCATGGCCCCGTGCACGCCAACCAGCACCAGCATCTGCGCCAGCATCACCGCGGCCACGATCAGGCCCACCGGCAAATAGCGCACGAAGCCCTCGCGCAGCGGCACCCGCTCCATGTCCAGCATCATCACCACGAACAGGAACAGCACCATTACCGCGCCGACGTAGACCAGCACCAGCATCAGGCCGAGGAACTCGGCGTTGCCGACGATCCAGGTACAGGCCACCGAGAAGAACGTCAACACCAGCCACAGCACCGCGTGGACGGTGTTGCGGGCACTGATCGCGGCCAGCGCGGCGATGGTCGCCACCGCCGCCGAGCACAGGAAGGAAAGGGTTGGGTAATCGAAGTCCATGCGTGCCTGCTTCAGCGGTACGGGGCGTCGGCGCCGCGGCGTTCGGCGATTTCGGCTTCAAGCCGATCCCCAATCGCCAGCAGCTTGGGCTTGGTCAGGATGTTTTCGCCGCGCTGTTCAAAGTGGTATTCGTGGATATGGGTTTCCACGATCGAATCGGTGGGGCACGATTCTTCGCAGAAGCCGCAGAAAATGCACTTGAACAGGTCGATCTCGTAGCGGGTGGTGCGGCGGGTGCCGTCGTCTTCGCGCGGGCCGGCCTCGATGGTGATCGCCAGCGCCGGGCATACCGCCTCGCACAGCTTGCAGGCGATGCAGCGTTCCTCGCCGTTGGCGTAGCGGCGCAACGCATGGATGCCGCGGAACCGCGGCGACATCGGGGTCTTTTCCATCGGGTACATCAGCGTGTACTTGGGACGGAACAGATACTTCAGGGTCAGCCACAGGCCGGAAAGCATTTCCAGCAGCAGCAGGCTCCTGACGTAGGAAACGACCTTGCTCACGCCCTCACCTCCCCGCCTCAAGGATCCCGAAATACACCAGCAGCGCGGTGACAAAGATCCACGCGATGGTGATCGGGATGAACACCTTCCAGCCCAGCCGCATGATCTGGTCATAGCGGTAGCGCGGGAACGCGGCGCGGAACCAGATGAAGCAGCTGGCGAAGAAGAACATCTTGGCCATCAGCCACCACCAGCCGTCGCCGAGCACGGTGGCAAGCACCGGCACGTCCGGGATCCACGCCGCCGGGATCGGCGACAGCCAGCCGCCGAGGAAGAAGATCGGGGTCAGGATGCTGACCAGGATCATGTTGGCGTATTCGGCAAGGAAGAACAGCGCGAACTGCGAGCCGGAGTATTCGACCATGTGGCCGGCAACGATTTCCGACTCGCCTTCCACCACGTCGAACGGCAGTCGGTTGGTCTCGGCCACACCGGAAACGAAGTAGATGACGAACAGCGGCGCCAGCGGAATCCAGAACCATTCGGTGAATCCGCCGTTGCCCGACTGCGCCATCACGATCTCGCTCAGGTTCAACGTGCCGGCGGCCACCAGCACGCCGACCAGGGCGAAGCCGGCGGCGACCTCGTAGCTGATCATCTGCGCCGAGGCGCGCATCGCGCCGAGGAAGGCGTACTTCGAGTTGCTGGCCCAGCCGGCGATGATCACGCCGTAAATGCCCAGCGAAGTCATCACCAGCAGATAGAGCACGCCGGCATTGGCATTGGAGAGCACCACCTGCGCATCGAACGGCACCACCGCCCAGGCCGCGAAGGCCGGAACCAGCAGCAGCAGCGGCGCCAGCCGGAACAACACCGGATGCGCGACGGTCGGCTGCACCACTTCCTTGAACAGCAGCTTGAACACGTCGGCAAAGGCCTGGAACACGCCCCAGCCGACGTACATCGGGCCGTGACGGACGTGCATCCAGCCGATCAGCTTGCGCTCCCAGACCACGTAGAAGGCCACGGCCAGGATCACCGGCACCGCGATCACGAGGATCTTCAGCACGATCCACGCCAGCAGGCCGAGCGTGCCGAAGCCGAGCAGCGCATCGCGCAGCGGATCGATCGCGTAGGTCATCAGCGGATTGAAGGTCGCAGTCATCATGGGCGGGCAAGGCTCACTGTGGCCGCGGCCGCAAGCGGCGCGGTGGCGTCATAACCGGATTCGATCCACACGCAGCCGCGGGCGACGCGACGGTCGTGCACGACCGGCAGCATGGCTCCGCCCAGCTTGCCCATCGCGTCGTGGACCACGCCGACCGCGGCCGCGTCGTCGGGATGCACGCTGGCGCGCGGACCCTTGGTCAGCGGGTGCGATTGCAGCGCCGCGCAGCGGCGGATCACCGCGTCGCTGCGGTAGATGGCGCGAGTGACAGCCACCTCCAGCCCGCTGCCCACCTGCGGCGCACTGCCGCGGGACGGCTGGACGGGTTTGGCGGCCAGACTGGCGCGCAGTTCGTCGAGCGTGGTGAATTCGAACCCCGGCAACTTCAGGTCGCCGCCCAGTGCGCGCAGCACGCGCCAGCCGGAATGGGCCGCGCCCTGCAGCTTGCCGGCCGGCAGCGCCTGCTGTTCGATGCCGTCGAGGTTGGTCAGGCTGGCCTCGATTTCCGGGAATGCACCGATCGGCAGCAGCACGTCGGCCACCGCCTTGAGCGATTCGCTGGCGTAGGCATTGAGCGCGATCACCTGCGCCCCAGCCAAGGCTTCCATCGCGACGACCGGATCGACGCAATCCAGCGCCGGCTCGATGCCGTGCAACACATAGGTGGCACGGCGGTCCTTGAGCATGGCGCGGGCGTCGCGCCCGCTCGGCAGCACGCCCAGTCGGCTCAGCCCAACGGCATTGGCGCCCTGCGGAATGCGGCACAGGCTGGCGCCGGTGCGCGCGGCAAACGCCGCCGCCGCGGCGCGGATGGCGGCGGCGTGCGGGCCGTTTTCCGCGATCTCGCCGACGATCACCGCCGCCTGTTGCGCATCACCAGGATCCAGTTCGGCCAGCGCCGACGCCAGCTTCGAAGGCGCCACGATCCGCTTGCCGGCGATGTCGAAGGTGAAATCGAAATCGACCGGATTGACCACGAATACCCTGGCCCCGGCCTTCCACGCCTTGCGCACGCGCTGGTGCAGCAGCGGCACCTCATGGCGCAGGTTGCTGCCGACGATGACGATGACATCGGCTTTCTCGATCCGTTCGACGGGCATGCCGAAGGGTTCGGCGACCGCGCCGTCGGACAGGTCGAGCTGGGTGATGCGGTGATCGAGATTGCCACAGCCCAGCCCCTCGGCCAGCCGCGCCAGCAGCGTGCCCTCCTCGTTGGTCGTGGCCGGATGCGCCAGCACGCCCAGCGCGTCGCCGCGGTGGTCCTGGAGGATCGACGCGGCCCGCGCCAGCGCTTCGTCCCAGGAGGCTTCGCGCAGGGTGTCGCCCTCGCGCACCATCGGCGCGATGGCACGGTCTTCGGAATACAGCCCGGCGCGCGCGTAGCGGTCGCGGTCGGACAGCCAGCACTCGTTCACGGCTTCGTTGTTGCGCGGCACGCAGCGCAGGATCTCGCCGCGCCGGGTGTGCAGGAACAGGTTGCTGCCGAGCGGGTCGTGATAGCCCAGCGATGGCCGCGCGATCATTTCCCAGGGCCGCGCCTGGAAGCGGAACACCTTGTCGGTCAGCGCGCCGACCGGGCAGACGTCGATCACGTTGCCGGACAGCTCGGTGGTCAGCGGCTTGCCGTCGTAGGTGCCGATCTGCAGGTCTTCGCCACGGTACATGCCGCCCAGCTCGTAGGTGCCGGCGATCTCGGCGGTCACCCGGATGCAGCGGGTGCAATGGATGCAGCGGGTCATGTCGCTGGAGACCAGCGGCCCCAGATCCTCATCGGCCACCGAGCGCTTGCGCTCGACGAAGCGGTTGACCGAACGCCCGTAGCCCAGGGCCAGGTCCTGCAGCTCGCACTCGCCGCCCTGGTCGCAGACCGGGCAATCCAGCGGATGGTTGATCAGCAGGAATTCCATCACATTGCGCTGGGCCTGCATGGCCTTGGCGTTGTTGGTGAAGACCTTCATGCCGTCCATCACCGGCGTGGCGCAGGCCGGCAGCGGTTTGGGCGATGCCCGCCCGCCCACTTCGGTATCGACCATGCACATGCGGCAGTTGGCCGCAATCGGCAGCTTGGGGTGGTAGCAGAAGCGCGGGATCTGGATCCCGGCCTTGTCGGCGGCCTGGATGATCATCGAACCCTTGGGCGCAGCCAGCTCGACGCCGTCGATGAAAACGGTGACCTGGTCGGGCGGCAGGTTCGGGTTGACGGGGTCGGCCATCACGCCCCTCCCTGTGCAGTCGTGACCAAGGTGCCGGCGCGCTCGTCGTCGACGTAGAAACGCTTGTTCACGATGGCGTATTCGAATTCATGCCAGTAGTGGCGCAGGAAACCCTGCACCGGCCACGCCGCGGCTTCACCGAAGGCGCAGATGGTGTGGCCTTCGATCTGGCCGGCGGCCGCGCGCAGCATCTTCAGATCGTCGAGGTTGGCCTGGAAGGCGGCGATGCGGTTGAGCATGCGGTTCATCCAGCCGGTGCCCTCGCGGCAGGGCGTGCACTGGCCGCAGCTCTCGTTCTTGTAGAAGCGGCTGATGCGCTGGCAGGCGCGCACCATGCAGGTGGTCTCGTCCATCACGATGACGGCGCCCGAGCCCAGGCCCGAGCCGGCGTTCTTGATGGCGTCGTAATCCATCGTCAGCCCCATCATCACCTCGCCCGGCAGCACCGGCATCGACGAGCCGCCGGGAATCACCGCCTTGATCTTGTGGCCATTGCGCACGCCGCCGCACAGCGCCAGCAGGTCCTTGAACGGGATGCCCATCTTCACTTCGTGATTGCCGGGATTGTTGACGTGGCCCGACACCGAGAAAATCTTGCAGCCGCCGCTGTTGGCAATCCCCTGGGCCATGAACCACTCGGGGCCGTTGCGGATGATCGCCGGCACCGAGGCATAGGTTTCGGTGTTGTTGATCGTGGTCGGCTTGCCGTACAGGCCGAAGTTGGCCGGGAACGGCGGCTTGTAGCGCGGCTGGCCCTTCTTGCCTTCCAGCGATTCCATCAGCGCGGTCTCTTCGCCGCAGATGTAGGCACCGGCGCCGAGCGCGTTGTGGATGTCGATGTCCACGCCCGAATCGAGGATGTTCTTGCCCAGCCAGCCGTGCTTGTAGGCCTCGGCCAGCGCTTCTTCGATGTGCTCGAACGGCTCCAGGTGGAACTCGCCGCGCATGTAGTTGTAGGCGACCTTGGTGTTGGTGGCATAGCAGGCGATCGCCAGGCCTTCGAGCACCGAATGCGGGTTGTAGCGCAGGATGTCGCGGTCCTTGCAGGTGCCCGGTTCGGACTCGTCCGAATTGCACAGGATGTACTTCTCGCCATCGTGCTTGGGCATGAAGCTCCACTTCAGCCCGGTCGGGAAACCCGCGCCGCCGCGGCCGCGCAGGCCCGAGGCCTTGACCATCTCGATCACCTGCGCCGGCGGGATCTTCTCGGTCAGGATCTTGCGCAGCGCCTGGTAGCCGCCGGTCTTGAGGTAGTTCTCGTACGACCACGGGCGATCGAAATGCAGCGTGGTGTAGACCGCCTGGTGTTCCTTCGGCGCCGGGCCGACCGGGCCGGTGGCGTCCGAATAGTAGAGGTGTCCGATCATTACTTCAGCCCGTCCAGCAGCTCGTCGACCTTCGCCGGCGTGAGCTTTTCGTGGTAGTGCCCGTTGACCACGGCCACCGGCGCACCGCAGCAGCCGGCCACGCATTCTTCCTCGCAGCGCAGATAGACGCGGCCGTCGGCCGTGGTTTCGCCCAGCTTCACGCCGAGCTTCTGCTCCGCGTGCGCGACCAGATCCTCGGCGCCGTTGAGCCAGCAGCTGATGTTGGTGCAGAACGAGACGCTGTTGCGGCCCACCTGACGCAGCTCGAACATCGAATAGAAGGTCGCGACCTCATAGGCCCACACCGGCGGGATGCCGAGGTAGTTGGCCACCGCCGCGATCAATTCATCGCTCAGCCAGCCGCCGTTCTGCTCCTGCGCCGCGTGCAAGCCCTGCAGCACCGCCGAACGCCGCTGGATGGCCGGGAACTTGGTCAACCAGTGGTCGATATGGCCACGCGTCGTCTCCGACAGCGCGACCATCGGATCGATGTTGCGGCAGGCTTCGAAATTGCCGGTTGCTTTCATCGATCCACCTCACCAAACACCAGGTCATACGTGCCGATCATCGCCACCACGTCCGAGAGCATGTGGCCCTTCACGATTTCGTCCATCGAGGACAGGTGGGCAAAACCCGGCGCGCGCAGGTGGACGCGGAACGGCTTGTTGGCGCCGTCGCTGACGAGGTAGCAGCCGAATTCGCCCTTGGGCGCTTCCACCGCCGCATAGGTCTCGCCGGCCGGCACGCAATAGCCTTCCGAGAACAGCTTGAAGTGGTGGATCAGCGCTTCCATGCTGTGCTTCATTTCGGTGCGACTGGGCGGCGCGACCTTGTAGTTGTTGACCATCACCGGACCGGGGTTGGCCTTCAGCCACTGCACGCACTGGGCGATGATGCGGTTGGACTGGCGCATCTCGGCCACCCGTACCAGATAGCGGTCATAGCAATCGCCGTTGACACCGACCGGGATGTCGAAATCGACCTCGGCGTACTTGGCGTAGGGCTGCTTCTTGCGCAGATCCCATTCGATGCCGGAGCCGCGCAGCATCGGGCCACTCATGCCCCAGGCCTTGGCCTGCTCCGGCGTCACCACGCCGATCCCGACCGTGCGCTGCTTCCAGATGCGATTTTCGGTCAACAGGGTCTCGTATTCGTCGATGCGGTCCGGGAAGGTCTGGGTGAAACGCTCGATGTAGTCGAGCAGCGAACCCTCGCGGGCCTCGTTGAAACGCTTGAGGCTCCTGCCCTTGTGCCAGGGCGATTGCTTGTACTTGGGCATCTGCTCGGGCAGATCGCGGTAGACGCCGCCCGGGCGGTAGTAGGCCGCGTGCATGCGCGCGCCGGACACCGCCTCGTAGGTGTCCATCAGCTCTTCGCGTTCGCGGAAGGTGTACAGGAACACCGCCATCGCGCCCAGGTCCAGCCCGTTGCTGCCCAGCCACATCAGGTGGTTGAGGATGCGGGTGATTTCATCGAACAGGGTGCGCACCCACTGCCCGCGCTCGGGCACTTCGATCCCCATCAGGGTTTCGATGGCGCGCACGTAGGCGTGCTCGTTGCACATCATCGAGACGTAATCCAGCCGGTCCATGTACGGGATCGACTGGTTGAACGGCTTGGATTCGGCCAGCTTCTCGGTGCCACGGTGCAGCAGGCCGACGTGCGGGTCGGCGCGGCGCACGGTTTCGCCGTCCATTTCCAGGATCAGGCGCAGCACGCCGTGCGCGGCCGGGTGCTGGGGACCGAAGTTCAGCGTGTAGTTGCGGATTTCCTGATGCGCCTCGGCCGGATTGCTTGCGAACGGCTCGGGGCTGGGTTGCACGTGCGCGTTCATCGGCGGGTCTCGCGGTCGAGGATGCGGTGCTCGGCTTCTTCTTCCGCCGTCGCCAGGTGACTGTCTTCGCGAATCACCCGCGCCACGCCCACGCGCGGCGTCACGCTGGTGACCGGCGCATAGACCACGCGCTTGCGTTCGGCGTCGTAGTGCACCTCGACGTTGCCGATCAGCGGGAAGTCCTTGCGGAACGGATGCCCGACGAAACCGTAGTCGGTGAGGATGCGGCGCAGGTCGGGATGGCCGTCGAAGATCACCCCGTACAGGTCGAACGCCTCGCGCTCGTACCAGTCGGCGCCGCGCCAGACGCCGGTCACCGAGGGCACCACCGGCAGGCCGTCGTCGGGTGCGTAGCAGCGCACTGCGATCCGACGATTGTCGCGGATCGACAGCAGGTGCAGGACCACGGCGAAACGACGCGTTTCACGGCGGTCGGGGGCGATGCCCGCCGAAGTCGACACCTGATGGCTGGGTTCCTCGCCCCAGTTGAAGCGCCCGGGCCCGTAGCCTTCGGCGCCGCGGCCAAAGCCGTGCCAGTTGGCTTCAACGCTGTCCCACTCGGCGTTGCCGTAGCCGAGGTAGTCCACCCCGCACAGGTCGATGAAAGTATCGAAACCGAAGTTGTCGCGCAGGTCGGTCGCCGCCGACAGCCAGGTCTCTGGCGTCAGCTCCAGCGTGATCTCGCCGCGCGGCTGCGCGAGCTTGACCGCTTCCGCACCAAAGCGCGCGACCAGCGCCTCGACCAGCGCCGTGCTCATGCGCGTGCGCCCTCGGGCTTGTCCGCCTTCGAGAACGGATTCTGCTCCAGCCGGCGGATTTTCTTCTGCAGTTGCAGGATGCCGTACACCAGCGCCTCGGCGGTGGGCGGGCAGCCCGGCACGTACACATCGACCGGCACCACGCGGTCGCAGCCGCGCACGACGGAGTACGAATAATGGTAGTAGCCGCCGCCGTTGGCGCAGCTGCCCATCGAGATTACCCACTTCGGATCGGGCATCTGGTCGTAGACCTTGCGCAACGCCGGGGCCATCTTGTTGACCAGGGTGCCGGCCACGATCATCACGTCGGACTGGCGCGGCGACGGGCGGAACACCACGCCGTAGCGGTCGAGGTCCAGACGCGCGGCGCCGGCGTGCATCATCTCCACCGCGCAGCAGGCCAGGCCAAAGGTCATCGGCCACATTGAGCCGGTGCGCGCCCAGTTCCACAGCGCGTCCAGCGAGGTCGTGAAATAGCCGTTCTGGCGCAGGTGCTCGGCACCGCCATCGGCCCGCAGGATGTCATCCAGCCGCCCTTCCGGCAGCGGATTGTTGGCGGCATCCAGAACGCCTTGAACGAGGTTGCTCATTCCCACTCCAGCGCGCCGCGCTTCCACACGTACGCGAAACCGATCACCAGCAGCGCGAGGAAGGTGCCCATTTCGATCAGGCCGAACATTCCCAGCTCACGGAACACCACCGCCCAAGGAAACACGAACGCGATTTCCAGATCAAAGACGATGAACAGGATCGCGATCAGGTAGTAGCGCACGTCGAACGGCATACGCGCGTTCTCGAACGCATCGAAGCCGCATTCGTATGGAGACAGCTTCTCCGCCGATGGCCGCTTCGGGCCCAGCACATTGCCGACGATGATCAGCACGATGCCGATGCCGGCGGCGACGATCAGGAACAGCAGGGGGGGCAGATACTCGGCCAGCACGCTCGCCTCATGCGTTGTGGAGGATCCCGACGACACGAAGTCGTCGACCGACAGCCGCACATTCTACCCGCCGCGATGCGGCCGCGGCCAGACCCGGGTCGCGTTTTCACGCAGCGCCAGCGATTCGCGCGCACTTCCCGTGGCTATAGTCGAGAACGGTTCGCATCCAGCACGACTGCGCGCGGGCGGTGAACGTCGCGCTACCCGCCAATCACGTCCACGCCCGCCGGCGGCGTGAAGACGAAGGTGCCGGCGGCGAAGGCCGGATTGCGCTTCCAGCCGCTGAAGCGGATTTCGGTGCGCTGGCCGAGCGCATCCTCGTACTCCATGCGCAGCAATTGATTGCGCAAAAACCCCAGGCGCGCGCTGCGAAAACCGGCCTCGGCACTGCGTGGCTGGATCGACAGCCAGCTCAGGCCATCGGCATCGCCGGCTTCCTTGACGATGAAATCGCGATCCAGGCGAGCCGGATCGAGCAAAACAGCGAGCGGACTGCTGGCCTCCTCGGCGCCCTGCGGGCGGCGGCTGGCCTGCTTCAGATCCGGGTCATAGACCCACACCGTCTTGCCGTCGGCCAACACCAATTGCGCGTAGGGCTGCCGATATTCCCAGCGGAACAAATGCGGTGCCGACAGCGCCACGCGGCCGGAGCTGGACTCCTTGCGCCGCCCCTGCGGATCGAACACGTCCTGGTTGAACTGGCCGTCCAATCCGCGCAGGCCGGCGGCAAATGCCGCAAGATCCTCGCGTGCGCCGGCATTGGCAACCGAGGCGACCGCCACCAGCAGTGCAGCCAGTGCGGCGGAAACGATGAACTTCATGCGGCATCTCCTGCAACGTTGTCAGCAGTGTGTCGAAACCATCCTGAACGGCAGTGCCATCAAGCCCGCGCAAGCATGTCTGCGCTTCCCGGAAGTTCGCCGGGTTCCGCAAGCCCTTTGGGCAAATGTCCCCCGGCATCCGCCTGCGCGGATGCCTCCTCCTTTACTTTGCCCAAAAGGCCTGCGGAATCCGGCGAACCGGCGTGCGATTGTGAGGCCACGCGCTGCGAGTAGCCACAGGTCGCGGGTTGCCCGCTGGGGTTCGAGCAGGCCATGGATGGCCTGCGCCCGCGAATCGAAGCTGGACGCGGAGTGTTGAGCGGCGAGCCCCAGCGGGCGACCCGCGACGCTTCATACCCTGCGCTCTGCGCCCGTTGCAAGAAAACCTGTGGCCACAGCTTCAGCCAGTGTCATGCGCGACAACCGGAGATACGCTTGCGTCAGCGCCGGTCGCCTGTGGGAGCGCGCCCCGTGCGCGTCAGCCGCGCAATCAAACCCCGGTCACGGGCAGGGCCCGTCCCGCGAAATAACGCTGCACCCTCAGCGCGGTGGCGGCGGCGCCAGCACGGCGCGATCGCCGTTGTGCTCGGGTGCACTCACCACGCCGGCCGCTTCCATCGCCTCGACCAGACGCGCGGCGCGGTTGTAGCCGATCTTCAGCCGCCGCTGGACGCCGGAAATCGAAGCACGCCGGGTTTCCGTCACGATCTGGACGGCCTGATCGTAGAGCGGGTCGGCTTCCGGATCGGTGCCGACCGGCGCTTCCGGCAAGCCACCGGCGCCAACGCTGCTGCCATCGTACATGGTCTGCGTTTCTTCCAGCACGCCCTCGATGTAATCCGGGCCGCCGCCGTCCTGCTTGAGGTGCTCGACCACGCGATGCACTTCTTCATCCGAGACGAAGGCACCGTGGATGCGCTCGGGCATGGCGGTGCCTGGCGGCAGGTAGAGCATGTCGCCGTTGCCGAGCAGGGTTTCCGCCCCACTCTGGTCGAGGATGGTGCGCGAGTCGATCTTGCTCGATACCTGGAACGCGATCCTGGTCGGGATATTGGCCTTGATCAGGCCGGTGATGACATCCACCGACGGCCGCTGGGTCGCGAGAATCAGGTGGATGCCGGAGGCACGCGCTTTCTGCGCGAGGCGGGCAATGAGATCTTCGACCTTCTTGCCGACGATCATCATCATGTCGGCGAATTCGTCGATGAACACGACGATGAACGGCAGCGGTTCCAGTGTCGGCGGCGCGCCGTCCGCGTCGGGTGCGGCCTTGAACAGCGGATCGAGCAGCGGCTGGCCGGCGTCGATGGCGTCCTTCACCTTCTTGTTGAAACCGGCCAGATTGCGCACGCCGACCGCACTCATCAGCTTGTAGCGGCGCTCCATCTCGGCCACGCACCAGCGCAGGCCGTTGGCGGCCTCCTTCATGTCCGTCACGACCGGCGCCAGCAGGTGCGGGATGCCCTGGTAGACCGACAGCTCCAGCATCTTCGGGTCGATCATCAACATCCGCACGTCGTGCGCGGAAGCCTTGTAGAGCAGCGACAGCACCATCGCGTTCACCGCCACCGACTTGCCGGAACCGGTGGTGCCGGCCACCAGCAGGTGCGGCATCCGCCCGAGGTCGGCGACGATGGGTTTGCCGGCGATGTCCTTGCCCAGCGCCAGGGTCAGCGCGCTGCCGGATTTGTCATATTCCTTCGAACGCAGCAGCTCGCTCAGGTAGATCATTTCCCGGCGCACGTTCGGGATTTCCAGGCCGATCACCGACTTGCCCGGAATCACGTCGACCACGCGCACCGATTTCACCGACAGGCCGCGGGCAATGTCCTTGTCGAGCGAGGAAATCTGGCTGACCTTCACGCCCGGTGCCGGCTGCACTTCAAAACGGGTGATGACCGGGCCAGGATTGGCGCCCACCACCTCGGCGTCGATGCGGAAATCCTTGAGCTTGAACTCGATCTGCCGCGACAGGGTTTCCAGCGTGTCCTCGTCGTAGCTCAACGGCTGCGGCTTGGGCTCATCGAGCAGGGCCAGCGGCGGCACCCCGGTGGCATCGCCTCCGTGGAACAGCGGGATCTGCTGCTCACGCTTGGCGCGTTCGCTCTTTTCGACCACCGGCGCAATCGGTGGCTCGATCTTGACCTTGTCACGCTTGGCGCGCAGCTGGCTGTCGGTGCGCCGCGCCTCCTCGCGCTGCTCGCGCAGCGCCCGCGCCTCGCCCCATTCGCTGGCGGATTTGGCCCCCTGCCGCGCACCGCGGTTGAGCAGGCCCGGCAGTGCCAATGCCCAGGCGCCGATCCGATCCATCACCGCCAGCCACGACAATCCGGTGGCCAGGGTGACGGAAATCAGGAACAGCGTGACGAGGAACAAGTTCGCACCGACCGGCCCGAAGCCGTGCAGCAGCGAACGCCCGGCCAGGGTGCCGAGGATCCCGCCGGCGCCGGCGGAAAAATCATTTGCCGGCACCCCGCGCAGGAACAGCAGCCCGCAGCTGGCCACCAGAAAGCCGACGATGCCGACCAGGCGCAGCGCCGGGCCGAGGTCGGCCTTGCCGTCACCATCGCTGTCCAGGCCGAACAGCGCGATCCAGGCGATCGCCCCCAGCACGAAGGGCAGCAGGAAGGCGACATAGCCGGTCAGGAACAGCAGGAAGCTGGCGGTCCAGGCCCCGGCGATCCCGCCGAGGTTGTGGACCGGCGCCAGCAGGCTGCCGCCGTGGTCCCAACCCGGATCCGACGGCGCATAGGAAAACAGGCAGGCCAGCAGGTACAACAGCAGCGGCGCAACCGCGATCAACACGATGTCGCGCCACAGCTTCGGCATGGATTGCGGACGGTCGCCGCTGCCACGCGGCGCCGTTTTCCGGTTGGACTTGCGAACGTCAGTCGCCGCTTTCCCCACCTGCGATCAAACCTCAGGAATCTTTCGCACCTGCTTGATAGTACGTCAAAGATTCATGCCGTGCAGCGCGGGATGCACGATGGCACCGTTCTCGACGTTGATGCCCTTGACCAAGGCGGCATCCTTGCGCCAACCGTCGCCGGCCGCGAGCCGGTTGACCCAGGGCAGGATCGCCGCGCAGATCGCCTGCGACGAGGTCTGCGGCACCGCACCGGGCATGTTCGTCACGCAAAAGTGCGTGACGCCCTCTTCCACGTAGGTCGGTTCCTTCCAGTTGGTCGGGCGCGAAGTCTCGAAGCAGCCGCCCTGGTCGATGGCGATGTCCACCAGCACGCTGCCCGGCTCCATGCCCTTGAGCATTTCGCGATCCATGACGTGCGGCGCGCGCGCGCCGGTCACCAGTACCGCGCCGACCACGAGATCGGCCGAAGCCACCTCCTTGGCCACGACGTCGTGGTAGGGATACAGCGCCGTCACGTTGTTGCCGAGGCGGCGCATTTCGTCCATGCGGTCGTGGCGCATCTCGAACACCGTCACATTGGCGCCCGCGGCGGCCGCCAGCGTCGCCGCCGCGCCGCCGGCCTTGCCGGCACCGAACACCACCACCCTGCCGCGCTCGGTTGCCGACAGCCCGCCGAGCATCTTGCCCTTGCCGCCCATCGGCTGGTGCAGCAGGTGGGTGCCGACCTGGGTTGCCAGGGTGCCGGCAATCACCGACATCGGCGCCAGCAGCGGCAATTCTCCGTTGGCCAGCTCGACCGTTTCAAAGGCGATGCCGGTCAGGCCGATGTCGAGCAGGCGCTTGGTCAACGCCGGTTCGGCGGCCAGGTGCAGATAGCAGAACAACAGGTGATCCTTGCGCAGGTGCTGCAAATCGCCGGCAATGGGCTCCTTGACCTTGACGATCATCTGGCCCTTCTCATACAGCGCCGCCGCGTCCGCGGCGATCTTCACGCCGAGCCGGGTGTATTGTTCGTCAGCGAAACCGGATTTGAGCCCCGCCCCCTGTTCCAGCCACACTTCGTGGCCGCGCTTGACCAGATCGCCGGCCGCGGCCGGCACGAGCGCAACGCGCCCTTCGAGGGTCTTGGTTTCTTTCGGTACGCCGATACGCATGTCGTGCTCCTGTCGATGACTGGTGCGATGTGAAGAGTGAAGCCGTTCCAGCCGCGGCCGGCAGCGTTGTGTCCGGCGTGGCTTGTCAGGTGACGCGGCGGCCGCCAAGCTAACGGTTTGCCGTCAAAATCGCGAATCCCGCCAATTATAGGAACATTGCCCCCGACCATGAGCACCCGCCGCCACGTTCGCCTGTTGATCCTCGGTTCCGGCCCCGCCGGCTGGACCGCCGCCGTGTATGCCGCCCGCGCCAACCTCAAGCCGGTGGTCATCACCGGCATGCAGATGGGCGGCCAGCTGACCACCACCACCGAAGTCGACAACTGGCCCGGCGACGCCCACGGCCTGATGGGCCCGGACCTGATGGCGCGCATGCAGGCGCACGCCGAACGTTTCGATACCGAAGTGGTGTTCGACCACATCCACACTGCCGACCTGTCGCAGCGCCCGTTCGTCCTCAGCGGTGATTCCGGCGAATACAGCTGCGACGCATTGATCATCGCCACCGGCGCCACCGCGCGCTACCTCGGCCTGCCTTCCGAAGAGGCCTACAAGGGCCGCGGCGTCTCCGCCTGCGCGACCTGCGACGGCTTCTTCTACAAGGATCAGGACGTGGCGGTGATCGGTGGCGGCAACACCGCGGTCGAAGAAGCACTGTACCTGTCCAACATCGCCCGCAAGGTCTATCTGGTCCATCGCCGAGACACCCTGCGCGCGGAAAAGATCATGCAGGACAAGCTGTTCGCGAAAATCGAGACCGGCAAGATCGAACCGGTCTGGCACCACACGGTCGATGAAGTGCTGGGCGACGATTCCGGCGTCATCGGCATGCGCCTGAAATCGGTGCAGGACGGCACTACCCGACAGATCGACGTCCACGGCTTTTTCGTCGCGATCGGCCACAGCCCCAACACCGAGTTGTTCAAGGATCAGCTGGAGATGAAGAACGGCTACCTGACCATCCGCACCGGGCTCGAAGGCAACGCCACCCAGACCAGCATGGAAGGCGTGTTCGCCGCCGGCGACGTGGCCGATCAGGTCTATCGCCAGGCCATCACCTCGGCCGGCTTCGGCTGCATGGCGGCGCTGGACGCGGAGAAGTTCCTCGACGAGGGGCATTGATGTGCGTCTTCCCCGCCAAGGTGGGGGTTTGAGCGCATGGAACCGCTGCGCCTGCACCGCCTCGGTTCCGCGCCCGATGCCCCGTTTCCACCGGTCGAACTGGCGCTGACCGATCCGGACGGACTGCTGGCGCTGGGCGGCGATTTGTCACCCACGCGCTTTCTGGGGGCTTATCGCAGCGGCATCTTCCCCTGGTATTCCGAGGGCGAACCGATCCTGTGGTGGAGTCCGTCGCAGCGTGCCGTGTTTCGCACCGACGGCGTGCATCTGCCACGCAAACTTCGGCAACGGCTGCGCCACAGCGGCTGGACCGTGCGCGCCGACACCGATTTCGCCGCCGTGGTACGCGGCTGCATGGCGCCGCGCCCCGGGCAGGACGGCACCTGGATCACCGCCGGCATGTTCGATGCCTATCTTGAATTGCACCGCCTCGGCCACGCCCACAGCATCGAAGTCTTCGACGGCAAGGCGCTCGCCGGCGGCCTGCTTGGGCTGGGCATCGGCCGGATGTTCTGCGGCGACAGCATGTTCTCGGCGGGTTCCGGCGCCTCCTCACTGGCGCTGGCGGTGCTGGCGTGGCGACTGCACGATTGGGGCTGGCCGCTGATCGACGCCCAGATCCCCAACGCCCACACCCGGCGCCTGGGCGTGGAGATCTGGCCGCGCGAGCGCTATCTGGCCGCGCTTTTCGATGCCCGCGACCAGCCGGGCCTGACCGGATCATGGACCGAAGCGTTCGGCGAATTCCCGGCGGAAAAACTGGCCTGAAGCCAGCAACAAGACGTGGTCGGATGTCCTGGCGTGCGAAATCAAGGGGGAGGCGTCGGTCGCAGGCCGGCGCCGGAGGACATTCGCACGCCAGCATCCGCACGCAAGGACATCCGACCCCGTCTCCGCGCAGACGCAGCCCCCCCCCCCTGGCCGCAGGCCGCTACCGGAAGACATTCACGTTCAAGGGCATCCTTCCCTGTCATCGTGTCTTGCTGGCGTCAGACAACCCTGCTTTGCGCGCAGCCCATCAACGTGCCAAAATAGCGGACTTTGGGACCGCATTCGCGGCGCCCGGTTGCGCACTCCGCCCATGGCGAAAGACGACGTCATCGAATTCGAAGGCACCATTTCCGAAACCCTCCCGAACACCATGTTCCGGGTGACGCTCGAAAACGGCCACGAGATCATCGCCCACATCTCCGGGCGCATGCGCAAGAACTACATCCGCATCCTGACCGGCGACAAGGTCAAGGTCGAGATGACGCCTTACGATTTGACCAAGGGCCGGATCACCTACCGCCACCGCTGATCCGGCACCAGCACCGCACGTCCAGCAAACGCCCCGTCCGGGGCGTTTCGCGTTTTCGCACCGCGTTGACGTGCATCAGTGCGAGCATGGCGGAGGTTTGGCGACACTGCCTTCCCCCACCGGAGCCTCGCACATGGCCACCCGCTATACCGGCGTTTCCAGCAACATCCTCGACGCCATCGGCGACACCCCGCTGCTGGACATCGACGGCGTGTTCGCCAAATGCGAATTCATCAATCCCTCCGGCTCGATCAAGGCCCGCATCGCCAAGTACATCGTCGAACGCGCCGAAAAGGAAGGCCTGCTCAAGCCCGGCGACACGATCGTGGAAGCCACCAGCGGCAATACCGGCAACGCGTTCTCGATGGTGGCCGCGGTCAAGGGCTACCGGATGCTGGTGGTCATGCCCGAGGGCCTGTCCACCGAGCGCGTGGCCATCTCGCGCGCATTCGGTGCCGAGGTGCTGTTCTGCGGCACCTTCCACGTCAACGCCGCGCTGGAACGCGCCCGCGAACTCGGCCGCCAGCCAGGGTTTTTCTTTCCCGGCCAGTTCGAGAACGAGTGGAACGTGGAGGAAAACCGCAGCTGGCTGGGGCAGGAAATCCTCGCCCAGCTCGGCGACCGCATCCCCGACGCCTTCGTCCACGGCGTCGGCACCGGCGGCACCCTGATCGGCGTCGGCCAGGCCTTGCGCGAGGTCAACCCGAACGTGCGCCTGTTCGCGATGGAGCCGTCCGAATCACGCACCATCCTGTGCGGCGAAGTGGCGCTGCACCAGATCGAAGGCATCTCCGACGGCTTCATTCCCGGCATCTTCGCCCGTCATCGCGACTTGATCGGCGACAACACCATCAGCGTGTCCAGCGAAGAGGCCGTCGCCCAGATGCGCAAGCTGGCCAGCACCCGCGGCCTGCTGTGCGGCCCCAGCTCCGGCGCCCACCTGCTGGCCGCGCAGCGGATCCGCCAGCAGCATCCCGAGCTCAAGACCGTGGTGACGATCTTCGACGACGAGGGCGAGAAGTACCTGCACGACTTCTACATGCCGCACGCCGCCCAGCAGCCGCTGCCGTTCCACTGAGGAACGCCGCCGATGTTGCTGCTCGATGCCCTCAGCCCCGCGCCACGCACCCTGCGGATGTACCTGCTGGAAAAGGGGCTGCATCTGCCGATGCAGCAGATCGACGTGTTCACGGGCGAGAACCGGCAGCCGCCTTTCCTCGACCACAATCCCGCCGGGCAGACGCCGGCGCTGCTGCTCGATGACGGCACCTGCCTTGCCGAAGCGGTGGCGATCATGGAATACCTCGAAGAATTGCACCCGGCGCCGGCGCTGACCGGAACCACCCCGCAGGAACGCGCGTTGGCCCGCCAGTGGCAGCGGCGTGTCGAACTCAACATCACCGAGAACATCCACAACGCCTACCACTACGCGGAAGGTTTGCCGCGATTCGAGAACCGCATCCCGGTGGCGCCGGAAGCCGCCGCCGGCCTCAAGCGGGTCGCACAAGATCGCATCCGCTGGCTGGACGGGATGCTGGCAGGCCACGTCTGGCTGGCCGGCGATCGGTTCACCATCGCCGACATCTGGCTCTACGCCTGGCTGGATTTCGCCGTCTCGGTCGGCCAGCCATTCGATCGCCACCTGCCGCATCTTGGCCCGTGGTTCCACCGTGTATCCGGGCGTCCTTCCGCCGCCGCCAGCCTGCACCCGAACTGCAAACCCGGCGGCGTGCGCGGCTAGCGGCGTGCGCAACCAGACGACTTCGCAAGACCGCTTTGCCGCGGTTGCTGGCGCGTGCGTCAGCTCAAATTGCCATTGGGCAGCTGGGATCGAAAGCGCTGGCCGAGGTTGTGACTGCATGCAGAGCGGATTATCGCTCAGTGATCCAATTGACCGAATTGGCCGGTTAGCCGATTAGCCGATCGGCCGGCTGACCAGTTGGCCGGCTATTTGCCTAGCGTGTTGTTATGCTAATGCGTTATCACACTAATATGCTAATACATTAACGCGCTAACATGCTGACTCGACATTCGTTCCAAAAACAGGACACTCAATCGGAACAATGGTCATTTGTTCCATTCAAATGAACACAATATCCTGAAAACCGTGGCGCAACCCGCGCCCGCACTCCAGGGAGTATCCCCATGAACACCGCCCTCGCCGCCGCCCGCAAGACCGTGCTGTCCACCCGCAAGGCGCCGGGTCGCCACTGGGTGGGGAATGGCTTTCCGGTCCACGGGATGTTCGATTACAACGGCCCGGGCGTGTCCGGCCGCAGCCCGTTCCTGCTGCTGGACTACGCGGCGCCGATGGAATTTTCGGCCACCGCAGAACGGCGCGGGGTCGGCAGCCATCCGCATCGTGGCTTCGAGACCGTCACGATTGTGTATGACGGCGAAGTCGAGCACCGCGACTCCACCGGTGCCGGCGGCGTGATCCGCAAGGGCGACGTGCAGTGGATGACCGCCGCCGGCGGGATCATCCATGAAGAATTTCATTCCGCGGATTACGCCGCACGCGGCGGCCCGTTTGAAATGGTGCAACTTTGGGTCAACCTGCCGGCGAAAGACAAGTTGAGCGCCCCGCACTACCAGGGCATCACCGATGCGCAGATTCCTGCCGTGACCTTGCCGAATGACGCCGGCAAGGTGCGCGTGATTGCCGGCAGCTTCGGCGGCAGCGCGGGACCGGCGCGCACCTTCACGCCGATGAATGTACTGGACGTGCGGCTCATGGATGGCCGCACGCTGGAGCTGCCGCAGCCGGAGGGCTGGAACGCCCTGCTGGTGGTGCTGGCCGGCCAGGTGACACTCAATGGTGGGACCACCCTAGGCGCGGCCGAGATGGCCGCGCTCTCCGCCGAAGGCGAAGGTCTCACCCTTGCGGCCAGCGGCGATGCCAAGCTGCTGTTGCTGTCCGGCGAACCGATCGACGAGCCGGTGGTCGGCTACGGGCCGTTCGTGATGAACACCCGCCAGGAAATCACGCAGGCGATCGAGGACTTCAACAGCGGGCGCTTCGGCAGGATCTGATCCGCCCCGCTGCGCGCGGCCTCAAGCCCAGGCCGCGCGCGCGGCCGCCAGCACGCTGCCGTCGGCCACCAGCGCCACGGCAGCGGCGACTTCGGCATCCAGCGCGCGGTCGCGGCCCAGGTACGGGATGCGCTTGCGCAGCAGCGCGTGGGCGGCGGCAACGGCCTTGCCCGGCTGGAACGCTTGGGTCTCCGCCAGCTGGGCCCGCAGTGCGTCCACTTCAGCGAGGAAGTCCGCGCGCTCGGCCGCCTCCGGCAACGGTCCGCCCAGCACTTTGCTGGCAAAACCTTCGGCATCGCTGCGGTGCGCCAGCTCGCGTGCGGCATTGATCATGTCACGACGCAGATCCAGCGCCTGCGCGGCTACCAGCAGCTCCAGACCCAGCACCTTGCCCAGATCCCCAACCATCGCCAGCACGTGGCGCGCTTCGTTGGCGCCCATCGACACATGGTCCTCGGCGTTGGCCGAGGTCGGAATCGAATACACCGAAGCCGGCATGGCGCGCGAGGCCAGATCGTTGACGATCGCCGCCGCGGTGTACTGCACGATCATGTGGCCGGATTCGGTGCCGTCCTCGTTGCCGATCAAAAACGCCGGCAACCCGTCATTGGTGGCCGGATCGACCAGTTTGTTCAAGCGCCGCTCGCTGATCGAAGCCAGCACCGGGATGGCGGCTTTCAGGTAGCTCATCGCCAGCGCCAGCGGCATGCCGTGGAAGTGACCGGCCGAGATCACCTGCTCTTCGACGTGGGCGGCGTCGGCCTTGTCCGGAAACACCAGCGGGTTGTCGGTGACGGCATTGAGTTCGATGTCGAGGACGCGTTTGGCCTGCTCCAGCGCATCGCGCACCGCGCCGTGGACCTGCGGGATGCAGCGCAGCGAATAGCTGTCCTGCGGCTGGTGCTTCTTGCCGCCGCGGAACGGCAGGAAGCGCCGGTAGAACTTCTCGCGGCCGTGGCGCTGGTGGAACGCCACCCAGTCCCAGCCGATGTCGAAGCCCAGCGCCTGCGCCGCCGGCGTATCCCAGCTGGTCGGCTGCCAGGCACGAAATTTCGGCACCAGATGGTAGGGAATATTGGCCAGCGTGGAACCTTCCAGCAGCTGCAGCAGGTGGGCGGCGGTCTTGACCTGGCCCGGGTGCGGGCGCAGCGCATGGACCTCCGGCGCAAACGCGCCCAAGCGCCCGGCAAAAGCGTCGATCGTCATTGCCGCGGCCAGATCGGCGGTATCCAGCAGGTCTTCCAGCTGCTGGACCGCCAGCACCCCGGTCGCCAGCATCTGCGCGGTACCGTTGTTCAGCGCCAGCCCTTCCTTGTAGCTCAAGTCGATCGGCTTCAGCCCCTTGCGCGCCAGCGCTTCACCGCCGGGCATCCGCACGCCGTCCACGAACGCCTCGCCGCCGCCGATCAGCACGATGGCCAGGTGCGAGAGCGGTGCCAGATCGCCGGACGCCCCCACCGAGCCCAGCTGCGGCACCACCGGCACGACGCCGGCGTTGAGCAGGTCCGCCAGTGCTTGCAGGGTCTGCACGCGGATCCCCGAATGTCCGCGCAGCAGCGTGTTGATGCGGATGCACAGCATCGCCCGCACCACCTCCGGCGCAAACGGCTCGCCCACGCACACCGCATGGGTGACGATCAGGTTGTGCTGCAATTCAATCCCCGGCGCTCGCCCCGACGGTTGCGCCCCCGGCAGCGCATCACGCAGCCGATGCGCGCCCAGCAATTTGTCGGCATTGCTGCCAAAACCGGTTGACACACCGTAGATGGGTTCCTGCTTCGACACCTGTTCGGCGAGAAAATCCGCG
The DNA here is from genome assembly GCF_023953935.1 of Thermomonas sp. Taxonomy (GTDB): domain Bacteria; phylum Pseudomonadota; class Gammaproteobacteria; order Xanthomonadales; family Xanthomonadaceae; genus Thermomonas. The sequence continues at coordinate 256,703 of NZ_JAMLIW010000001.1, forward strand.
GCCCGCGCCACGCTTGCCAGTGCAACGGGTGAAAGGTCGACCGTTGCGCCATGGGCCACCGCGGCCAGTTGGGTGCGGGTGAGCGAGGTGCCGTCGAGTTGAATGTGCTTCATCGTGGATTTCGATCCGGAAAGAAATGGGAGGCCGTCAGCCCAGCGCGCGCTGCTGCTCGCGCTCCACCAGCAGGGCCGCGGTCAACTCGGCTTCGGGCACTTCGAACTGGGCCCCGCGGCGCAGGTCCTTGACCGTCGCCACGCCGCGCGCGGCTTCGTCTTCGCCACGCAGGACCACGAAGCGAATCCCGGCCTTGTCCGCGTATTGCAACTGCTTGGCCAGCTTGCGCGCTTCCAACTGGGTTTCCACGTTCAGGCCGGCCGCACGCAGCCGCTGCGACAGCGCCAGCGCATGCTCCAGGCCGGAGTCATCCAGCAACGCCACCAGCACGTCCACCGTACTGTCGGCCGCGGCGACGAGGCCTGCTTCCCTGAGCTGGTAGAACAAACGGGTCAGGCCGATGGAGATGCCCACGCCCGGCAGCTTCGATTTGGTGTAGTGGCCGGCGAGATTGTCATAGCGGCCACCCGAGCAGATCGAGCCGATCTGCGGCCAGGCATCGAGCGTGGTCTCGTACACCACGCCGGTGTAGTAATCGAGGCCGCGCGCGATCGAAAGATTGAGCGCATAGCGCGATTCGTCCACGCCCAACGCCTTGAGCTGCTCCAGGATCGCGCGCAGCTCCGCACGCCCCTCCTCGAACAGCGCGCCTCCGCTGCCCAGCGCCTCAAGCTTGGCCAGCGCGTCGGCATGGCCGTGCGAACGCACCTGCGAGAACGCCATCAACTTGTCGATGACTTCGGCACCAAGCCCGAACCCCTCGCCCGCCAGAGTTTCGCGCACGGCGTCCGCGCCGCGCTTGTCCAGCTTGTCCAGCTCGCGCAGCACCAGCAGCTGCATCTCGCCTGCAATCCCCAACCCTTCGAAATACCCGCGCAGCAGCTTGCGGTGGTTGAGCTGGATGGTGAACGCGCCGATCGCCAGCCGTTCGAACACCGCCGCGATCACCGCCGGTATCTCGGCGTCGAAACGCGACGACAGGCTGTCCTTGCCGATCACGTCGATGTCGCACTGGTAGAACTCGCGGAAACGCCCGCGCTGGGCGCGCTCACCGCGGTAGACCCGCTGCATCTGGTAGCGCCGGAACGGAAACGCCAGTTCGCGCTCGTGCTCGGCCACATAGCGCGCCAGCGGCACCGTCAGGTCGAACCGCAGCGCCAATTCCGGCAAACCCTCGTCCGCCCGCCCGAGTGCACCGGTGGACTGCACGAAATACACCTGCCGCTCGGTCTCGCCGCCGGTCTTGGTGAGCAGCACCTCCGACAGCTCCATCACCGGCGTCTCCACCGGCAGGAAGCCGAAACGCTCGAAAGTCTGGCGAATGGTGTCGAGCATCCGCTGGAACGCGATCTGATCGCGCGGCAGCAGTTCCATCACCCCGGCGGGGGTACGCGGCTTGATCAACGCAGGGCTCCGCAGTGCACAAACGCACATTCTAGGGCAACGCATCCAGCCAAATCGCCCCTCCCCCTTGCCGTCGCCCCTGCATACCCATAAAATTCGCGTTCCACTTCGGGGTGTAGCTCAGCCTGGTAGAGCGCTACGTTCGGGACGTAGAAGTCGCAGGTTCAAATCCTGTCTCCCCGACCAATGAAATCAAGGGTTCCAGCGAAAACCGGCCTAGTGCCGGTTTTTTCGTGTAAGCAATGGCCTTGCAGATGCGATCATCTCAAGGCTCAGATGGCGGTATCGCCTCGACCCTGAAGCCATCACGGCGCAGCCGGGCGACCAGTCCGTCCGGTCCAGCCAGATGCAGGGCGCCCACGGCAACCAGGGCGCGCTGCCGGCGGAACAAATCCTCGATCACACCGATCCAGCGTGCATTGCGGTCCTCCAGTAGACACAGGCGCGAACGACGTTCGATCCGCTTGGCGGAATCGCTGAGCCCTTCCATGCGATCCACGTCGGCCATCCAGGCCTCGAGATCGCGCGCGCGGTAGGCAGCCATGGCTTCGGCCGAATCGAGCTGCAGGAACACCGGATTGTGCAGGCGTTCGGCCAGGACCTGTGCTTGCTGCTCCGCCGGAACGCAGTCGAGCGCGCGCAGCTGGTCTTCCAGGGACTCCAGATGGACCAGCTGTTTGCCCATGCCGCTGGCGATCCGCTGCAGCCGGACATCGGCATTGTCTGCCCCCGCCGGCTCACCGCGCGCTTCCAGCAGCGCCAGCACCATCCACGGCCGCATCCGCTGCAAATCGCGCTCCCGCACGTCCGGCAGCAGTTCGTGCGCCTTGGCCATGGCGACGGCGCCCAGCAACCGCGACAGTGAGGCCCGCGCCGGCAGCCAGCGATAGCCGTCCAGCCGCGTGTCCCAAGGGGTATCGACATCAGCCTCGTTGGCAAACACCGCAACCTCGTCGAGCAGCTTGCCCAAGATGCCGTAATCGATTCCCTGCTCCTCGGCTGTCCCGAAATGGATGGTGCCGAACAGATAGCCGACGATCGGCCGGGCGTTGCCCTGCGCCGGCGCGGTGATCCGGAACAACACCCCGCGCTTCGATGCCGCGTCCGGATGCAGGACTGCGTCCGTGGCCTGGGTCGTGGCCGCAGGACGTACGCCGCGGGTGAGGCCCGGCGGCACTTGCTCCGGTTCTGCCGGTGTTTCGCGTCGCGTTGCCGGCTCTTCCCGCGACTGGACGTCGGTACGCGCCGCCTGGGTCGCCGTGCCCGCGTGCAGGCTGCGGGTGGTATCCGGCGGCGCCTGCTGCGGAGTTAGAGCAGCAGCGCTGGAGGCCACGAGCACCAGCAGCAAGGCCGGGAAATGCAGTCGTGCACCGCCGCAGCCCCGGGCCTTCATCGGGGTCCGTCGTCGGGAAATTGGCTCGTCTTGCTCTGGCATCTTCACCCAACCCGGACCGAGCCGGAGATGGCGCCTGCTTCGCAGATCGAAGCCGTGCCGCCACGCACCTCAGTCAATCCCATGACAACGCCGAAAAGCCGGCGATGCCGGCCGGCCGGGAAGGGCCGGCAGCGGATCATTCACCCAAGTGTTTGATCCGCGAGCGCCAAGTCCAGGCCAGCACTGGCTTGCACTGGACTTGGCGTCAGCCGACAAGCCCGGGATGGACTTGTTCGGCGCCCGCCGAAGAAAGCGGATCGCGCCCACCGCACGGCGATGAACGCGACCAGCCTGCTCCTGCCCTCCCCGGGCCTTGCTCCTTGCGAATTTGCCAACGGCATGGACTTGCCCGCCGGGAAATCCTCGTCCCTCAAGATCTCGTTCTCAAGACAACCCCGGCTGCATCGGCGCTGCCTCAAAGCCCCGTTGCCTCAACGCCCCGTCGCAATGATCTCGACGCGGCGGTTCACGCCCGAATTCGGATTGCGCGGGTTGAGCAGCTGGCTCTCGCCTTTGCCTTCTGCGGTCAGGCGATCGGCGTCGATGCCGTGCTCGACCAGATAAGCACGCACCGAAGCGGCGCGGCGCTCGGACAAGGACAGGTTGTAGGCTCCCGAGCCCTTGGCATCGGTATGCCCCACGACGGTGAACTTGCGGTCGGACAGCTGCGGTGAGGCCAGCGCTTCGGCCAGGGTGGCCATGGTGCGCTGCGAATCACCGGAGATCTGGTCCGAATTGAATTCGAAATTGATCGTCATGTTGGTCGAGGCGCGCGCCGAAGACGTTGCGACATGCGAGCCATGCCCGCGATTTGCGCGGGGTTTCGGCTTTGGTGCCGCAGCCGCTGCCGGCGCCGCCTCCGGCGCTGCCGCGGGCGCGGTGGTGGCCATCGAGGCGGCACCCGGCCGCAGCGCCCGGGTCTGCTCGTCCTGGGCTTGGTCATTGTTCGATTTCAGGGCATTGACGATCGAATCGACGGTCGGCTCACTGCCTTGGTTGCTTTGCGCAAACACGGCACCGGAGCTCGCCAGCAAGGCGATCGCCAGCGTGCCACGCATCCAGGTCTTGACGCTCATTGCAAATCCTCCTGACACCGTGGCCATCCGGCCACTTGGGGGGCGATCAGAGATTGTTCGCCCGTTTGATCATGAATACGCCATTGCCGTCGGCGACCGGCCATTGCCATTTCCCATTCGCTCAGCCGCGGCTTCAGACGCCCTCGGCAAAGTCTCTGCCTGAAGTTGAAGCAATCGGGCACGCCAATCATCCAACCAATTGATTTGGATAAACAAATCCACGGAGCACCTGCACAAGTTCCCACCGTATCCGGCGTCCGCCGCGGCAGCCGCGGGCGGACGCCGCTGCCTCAGAAACTGCCGCAGCCGTTGCGGCGGTCATTGCTGAAGCAGTTCACCAGATTCAGGCGCTTGCGCACCTTCGACCACTCGTTGCCCAGCGGATCGCCGCCCGCCAATTCGTTTTCATTGCCCGAAATCGTCAGCGGGCACATGGCGACGGTTTCGAAATTGGTCTCGTAGACGAAGGTTTCCTCCGGCTCGGAGATGAACTGGGTCGGGGTGTCCGACGGCTGCGCCAGCGGCAGGATGTGCAGTGCCGACACGTTGCTCTGCGCCTGGACGAAGACATAGTTCATCGCGCCTGAGCCGCCGCCGAAAATCCCGTAGTACCCGGGCCCCGACAGCGGACCTGCCGGGGTGCCCCACAGGATCCCGCCCGGCCCGAACACGCTGGTCAAGGTGTCACCGTTCTTGAAGCCGGTGACCGTGCCGGTGAACGCCGGGAACGGCATGCCCATGTACCAGGTCAACGGATCGGCGGTGAACACCAGCGTTGCCGGGGTGATGGTCAAGGTGCCGGGCGTGAAGCTGAAACCGTAGCCGGCCGGCGAGCTGAAGCTGCCGTTGATCGCATAGGTTCCGACGTTGCTGCCGGCGCTGGTGCCACTGCTCAGCAGCGCACTGAGGACGTACAGCGGATTGTCGTCGGCAAAGATCAGGCCGCTGACGGTGTAGGTGAAGACCGGATCGCTGTCACCGTACTCGCGGCTGACGTCATCGACGCTGATGCTGAGCACCGGTTGCTGGGTATAGATGAAGTGGTTGCCGCTGCCAACGGTGACTCCGCACGGGCCGCCGTAGGTGCAGTTGTACAGGTTGGGCAGCGGCCCGCTGCCGAGCAGGCCGCCGCGGTTTTCGCCGACCCAGGTGCTGGCCCAGACCCGCCAGGCGTTGCTGGCGGTGATGGTGGCACCGCCGGGATTGAGGAACACGCCGGCGGTCACCAGATCGATATCGTCACCGCTGACGTTGGCGTTCAGGCTCAGGTTGCCGGTCAGGTTCTGGATCAGGATGGTGTCTGCATTCACGCCCGCCCCGTTCACGTTGACGAAGGCCCCGTTGTTGAAGCCTTGGCCGGCCACGTTGCCAATGGACAGGTCATTCGCGTCCAGATACAGGAAGCTGCCCCCGGCGCTGCCTGCGAGCGTGTTGCCGGTGATGTCGTTGGCCGCGGCATTGAGGAAAACGCTGCCACCGGCCACCGCCAGCAGGCTTTCGGCATGGATTGCGCCCGTCGCGCCTTGTGAAATGTCGCCCGCGGTCAGCAAGCCCAGCGTATGGCCACTGACATCGATCATGGCGTCGAGCAGAATGCCGTTGCCACCGCCCTGGTTCTGCAGGGTGAGGTTGCCGCCATAGGTGATGGCCGAAAGCACCTGGATCGCGCCCTGATGCTGGGCGCTGCCGAGCACCAGCCACGGCGAGGCGATGTTCGCAAGCTCGGCATTGTCCAGCACGAAGCCATTGCCGCCGCCCAGGTAAATGGTGTCGGTGGCATCCAGCGGGCGCAGGTTCACCGCCGTATTGCTGGCAATCTGGCCGGCCAGCACGATCGCATCGCTGCTGCCGTCGTTGCCGGCGCGGATGACGACAGTACCGCTGCCCGCCGTGATGCTGGAGGCAGCGTCGAGATTGACCCCCGCCCCGCTGGCACTGTACCCGGCCAGTTCGATGTTCCCGGAGGTGCTGGCAAGGTCGCCGTTGACCAGGGAAATGCCGCCGCCGGTGCCCAACGCGCTGAGGTACATCGCGCCCGCGTCGCTGCTGACGGTCGACCCGGAGACCAGCAGGCCATCGCTGCTGTCGTCGGCGTCCAGGGTCACGGCACCGCCGTTGCTGTCGACCAGAGCGCCGTTGCCGATCTGGATGCCGCCAGCGCTGGCGAGATTCGCCGTCATCGTGATGGCGGCGTTGCTGGTAATGACCTGCGCAGCGTCGACCACGATCCCGATGTTGGAACGATCGGCATCGATCAGGATCGCGCCGCCTTCGGCGTCCACGAGCGCCCCGGCAAGAATGGAAATGCCGTTGCCGTAATCGGCCAGCAGCGTGATGTCGCCGCCGCCGGCGCGCACATGGGAATCGTCGACAAAGATTCCGTCTGCGGTATAGCGCGCCAGCATGTAGACATTGCCGCCATCGCTGTCGATGTAGGAATTGCCCGTGATCTGGATGCCCTCGCCTCCGGTGCCCTCACTGCCGTCGGTCAGCAGCGAAATATCGCCGCCGGTGGCGTAGATCGATGCATCATCGATATCGATCCCGGTATCGCTGTTCATCGATTGCAGCACGATGTCGCCGTTGCTGCTGCGGATCAGGCTGCCGTTATCCACGCGGATGCCCCCGGTGGCGCCGTGGTCGGCGCTCAGGGTGATGTCGCCGTAGCTGGTGAGGCTGGTCGTGTTGGTGATGTGGATGCCGGTGCCGCTGTCATTGGCGTTGACGACGATCCCCCCGGCGGGATTGGAGAGCGTGCTGGAATCCAGCAAGACCCCGTTGGTGCTGTTGTCTGCTTCGATGCGGAGATAATCGCCGACCGCGCTGATGGTGGAACCGAGGATTTCAACGCCGCCGCTCGCCTCGGCATAGAGCCCGATCGAACTACCGCCGCTGAGCGTGGAGTTGTCGATCGTGATTCCGATATAGCTGCGCTCGGCCTGCAAGGTGATGCCGCCGCCGTCGGCGTCGATCATCGATCCGCCCAGGACCTGGATGCCGCCGCTGCTGCTGTCATCCGCGTTCAAGAAGATGTCGCCGCTGTCGGAATGCAGGGTCGAACCACCACTGATCGTGATGCCTGCAATGGAACTGTTCGCGTCCAGCTCAAGGCCCCCGGCGGCCGTGAGCGTGGACCCAGCGATCTGGATGCCGCCGACGGTCCCGGGGGCAAACAGCGTGATCGTGCTTGCCGTGACCGAAGAGGCGCCGTTGATGGTGATGCCATTGCCACTGGCTCCGGCGTAGAACTCACCGCCTGCAGCTGCAATGATGCCTGCATTCAGCAGGACATCTCCGGCGGACAGGCCTATATCGCCGCCGTAGCTGTCCAGGCTGAAATTGGAAAGCTGGATGTTGCCGCCGGCGGAAAACTCCAGCCCCAGCGCGGCGTTCGCTCCGGTGATGGCGAAGTTGTTTCCGAGGATGTCATTGAGCGCGGTGAATGAAGCGCCGCCCAAGGCGGTACCGGTGACGTTGACCGAAGCGAAATCGACGAAATTCACGTTGCCGAAGAAGCTGGTCCCGCCGGCATAGGTCAGGTTGTCGGCCAGCAGCCAGACATGGGTGCCATTGCCCATCGCCGCCGCCAGCACCGCGTCGGTCACCACGACACCTTCGCTGTAGGAGCCGAAACCAAGGGGTGTGGTGACCCAGACTTCGCCGCTGTAGAGGGACCAGTCCTTCGCGAATACGGTGATCGGTGAGCCGCCAACGCCCAGATAGACGGAGGCTTCGCTGAAGAGCGTTCCCCAGATGTCCGGCGTGGCGGCACGGGTATCAAAGAACCCGCCATAGTTGACGATGGCACCGCTAATGGAAATATCGCCACCATTGCCGCCGGCCGCGCCGCCCAAGGCGAGGAAGGTGCCATTGACATTGATAATCGTCGCGCCGAGCTGGATCGTGCCGCCGTTGCCGGTGCCGGAGCCGACGCCGCCGCTGACATCGAAGCGGGTGTCGTCGAACTGCATGAATTCGGACTGGAAATCGACAAAGCCGCCCGCGCCGTAGCCGCTGGCATTGACGAACCACGGCACCGGCGAGCCCGGCGCCACAATGACCGAGATCGACCCGCCGCTGGCCATGGCATTGACCGTGCCGCCAGTGCCGCCCATCCCGCGCACATTGATGGCCCAGTAGTACTCGGGATCGGACGGCACCACGGCCAAGCCATTGGAAATCAGGCTGATGCTGTTGGCGCTGAGGTTGACCGTACCGCCGTTGTTGTAGCCATAGGCCGACAGCACGCCCTGTGACATCAGGGTACCCGGACCGCCCAGCCAGGCGCGCTGGCCGCGGTAGATGTCGATGTTCATCGATTCAATATCGATGGTGCCGCCGGTTCCGGTCGCGCTTCCGCTTTCGGCCAGGATCCAGTTGTGGATCTGGGAGGTGCCGAAGGGGTTGTTGATGTCGACCAGCCCCCCGTTGCCCCCGAACGCGGCGGCCTGGATGATGCCGGCGTGATACAGCCCGCCACCGTAGGTATCGCCGGTGAGGTTGATGGTGATCTGGCCACCGTTGCCGCCGGCGCCCTGGGCGGTGGCGTCGATCCAGCCCATGTTATCGACGCCCGAACAATTCCCCGGCGGGCCGGGCGTGAAGCAGACGTGGGTGAACAACTGGTAGGCGTCGATTTCCACCGTGCCCGCATTCTGGCCCGCGCCGGTGGCGTTGGCCCTGACCACGCCGGCTTGCCCGGAAATCCCGCCAAGATCGACGTTCCCCATCCCGGCATCGAGGATGATCGAGCCGGGGCCCAATGCCGTGGTCGGCGTGGACACCGTACCGCCGATCCAGATCCGCCCGCCGTTGGTGGCCTCGGTGAACAGCGCGGTGCCGATCGGCTGCGGCAGGCCGTCGTCGGTGGTGGTACGCATTTCGACATGGCCACCGGCGGCGGTGATGGTGCCGCTGTTTTCGATGCCGCCCAGGCAGGAGGAGGTCGGTATCCCCACCGCGCAGCCCGACGCCGCCCCGTTTCCGGTCAGGGTGACGGTGGTCAGGCCATCGTTGTAGAAATCCAGGTTGGCCCCGACCGCGGCGCCGAACACCACGCTGCCCTCGGGGGCCGTGAGGGTGGCTCCGGGCTGGTTCTCGATCCGCGCTGCCAGCAGGGCGATGGTGCCGCCGGCATCGGCGGTGATGGCCCCCTGGTTGACGACCGGCGCGCCCGGGAACCCGGCGACGGCGTTGAAGATGTAGTGACCAGAACCCACGCCCGCGTTGAAATTCGCGTCAGTGATATCCATCGTCGAGGCCACCAGCCCGCCGACGTTGACGGACGAACCGGCCCCGAACAGGATGCCCGCGCGATTGACCAGAAACACTGACCCGGTGGCATTGATCGTTCCCTGGATGAACGATGGATTGCCGCCCGTCACCCGGTTGAGGGTGACGCTGGAGGTGCTGGGTTGATCAAAATACACCGCGAACCCGCTGGCGACGTTGAACGTGTTCCATTCGATGATCGCGCTGTTCGTGGTCTGGGTGATGATCAGTGTGTCCATCCCCGTCGGGCCCGGATTCATGACGCCACTGAGATCGAGGTTGGAGGTGGCGGCACCGGATGTCACCGTGCCGATTTCAGGCAAGCAAAGCGGACAGGCCGGGACAGGCTGAGGCGTCGGCGGCGTGACGACGCCCCCCCACGCCGCCGGCGCCAGCAGCGCCAAGGCCAGCGCCAGCGCCAGACGCCCGCGGCGCGGCCGGCGTTGGGTCTGCTTGCGATGCTTGTCGTTGTTGCGATTGCTGATGTTCGCGCTCATGTCATTTCCCCTCAGAACGCCTTCTGGATCGACCAGTAAATGCGTGGATTGCGGTCGCCGCCGTCGGTGACGCCCGGCCCAGTCGCCCGCCAGGCCACGCTAAGGTTCATGCCCACGCTGCCGGGCTTGCTCCAGCTGAAACCCAGGCCGTAGCCGCGCAGGCTGCGCCCCAGATCCGGGTCGAAGACCCGGCGGCGGTGGTACATGTCCCCGCGCGCGGCATCGTAGAACGCATACAGCGTGGTCTCCGGCCGCGGCGAGAAGCGCAGTTCCAGCGCCCCCAACCAGCCGTCATCGACCAGCACCTCGCCGGTGGCGTAGGCACGCACCGCCTTGGGCCCGCCCAGCGACAGCTTTTCGTAGGGGTCGAGGTTGCGGCTGGCGTGCTGGTAGCCGACGCTGGCCATCAGGCTCCAGCGCGGTGCCAGATACTGCAGCCGCGCCGCTTGCAGGGTGAATTTGGTGAAACTGCCCTCGGTGGAATAGCCGAACGGCGGCCGGTCGAGCACCCTGGCCATCGGGTCGAGCAGGTGCAGGCTGCCGCGATAAACCTGGACATTGGCGCTGTTGTAGCCGCCCCCGCCCCAGCGGTCGCGGTGTTCCAGCGCCAGGCCGAGACTGACGCCGTTGACCCGCTTGCGGGTTTCCAGGCCGACCGTTTCATAGCGGTCGGTCAGCGACTTGCGCTCCAGTGCGCCGCGCAGCAGCAGGTTGGTGCTGCGTTGGCGGATCAGCGGGTAGTTGAACGACAGGTCGGCGACATCGCCCACGCCGGTGGGCTTGAGCGGCGCGAACGGCCCGCCCAGTTCGTACTGCACCCGCGCCAGCCCGCCGCCAATGCGCAGTCCCGAATAGCCGACCGGGGTTTCGTAGGAAATCCGCCCGAACGCGGTATGCATGCCTTGGGCAGCCATGATCCTCAGGTCGAGATTGTCGCCGCGTTCGAACGGGCTGGACCAGCGCAGGCTGCCGGTCAGCCGCAGCCGCCCGGAATCGCGAGTGCCGTTGTTGTCCAGCCCCAGCATGAACTGGAAGCGGTCGCGGGCCTCCACGTGCACGCGCAGGTCGTTGGCCTGCGAGGACGCGCCCACGGTGACGCTGGACTGCGGCTTGATGCCCGGCAGGTCGGACAGCAGCAGCATCGCCCGCTCGTATTCATTCGTGCTCAGCGGCTCGCCCGGTTTGAGCACGGACAGCATCCCGGCCACGCGCTCGAGGTGGATCGGGGCGCCTTCGGCGATCTCGATCGACACCTCGCCCAGCTTGCCTTCCAGCACGCTCAATTTGATCCGCCCGTCCACCACTTCCTGCACCGGCACGAACACCCGCGCCAGCCCGTAGCCGTGCCGCGCGTACACCGCCGCCGCTTTCACCGTGAGCTGCTGCAAGTCGGCGAAGGTGACCGACTTGCCGATCATCTCCGCAACCGACGCCTGCAATTCGGATTCCGGCACCAGGGTGGCGCCGACGAATTCGACGCCCTGCAGCACGAAGCTGGCCTGCGCCTGCTGGGCCATCTGCGGCTCGGGCAACGATTGGGCCTGCTGCGGCACGCTCTGCGGGCTGGCATCAGCGGCCAGCGCCGGCGCGGTGGGCAGCCCCAGCGCCAGCGCCGCCGCCAGCAGCGCCGGACGCAGGCGGACCGGGCGGCGCGGCGGGCAGTCGTTGTGGTGTTCCATCATCACATCCTCGTCTCGTCCGATTCCGCTGCTCACTGCATCACCCGCAGCCGCCAGTTGCCGATCAGGTTGAACGGCGCCCAGTAGTACGGATGCGCGGTGGCCGGATTGGCCAGCACCGCGCGCTGGGCGTCGCGCATTGCGTCCTGGGCGTTGGCGCCGTGGGCCAGGTCGCCGTAGAAGGTGGTCATCAGTTTTTCGGTCGCCGCATCCGACACCGGCCACAGCGAGGCCAGCAGACTGGAGGTACCCGCCGACAGGAAGGCACGGGTGAAGCCCAGAACTTCGTCACCGTTCTCCACCCGGCCCAACCCGGACTCGCAGGCCGACAGGGTGAGCAGCGCCACCCCGTCCAGCTTCAGTGCCATCACGTCCTTGGCTTCCAGGTAGACCGGCTGGCCGTCGCCATCGGTGAACAGGACTTTCGAGTGCAGCGGATCCAGGGTATCCACCAGCGCGTGCGAGGCCACGTGCACCAGCTGCGACTGCGGGGCGTACTCGTCGAAATTGGCGCGGGTGGCCTGCTCACCGAAGAACAGCCGAGCGCCGGGGAAGTCCGCGGCCAGCGCGCGCACCTCGCGTTCGGCGCCGGGCAGCGGCGCGGCGACGCTGGCAGCGACGGTCGGGTTGCCGAACCCGAGCAGATGCGACTGCGCCTGCGGTGCGTGCGCAGCCAGCCGTGCGGCGATGCTGACCGAAGGCGCCAGCGCCACCGGATTGCGTTCAATCAGGTACTTGCCGTCCAGCCGCAGGGCCTGGAACGGCAGGTAGTGCAGCGGCCCGTGCGGAACGATCAGCAGCCGTTTTCCGGCGGGAATCTGCAAGGGCGCCAGCAGCAGGCGACCGATCTGGTCGGACGCCGTCACGATGCCCGCGTTGCGGCCGATCAGCGCCGTCCGGTAGGCCTCCACCAACTTGACCAGATCGGCGCGCGGCAGCGCGGTCGGGAAGTGCGCCTCGCGCACGCCCTCGCGGGTCAGCACCCAGGCCACCAGATGGTCCGGCAGGGTGTGGAAAGCGACCACCACCTCATCGGGCGCCAACCCGGCGCGCAGGGTCTGCACGTCGAGCGCGGTGGTCTCGTTCGAATTCAGGTCGGCGCGGCCCGCAATCGAATCCAGCAGCGCACGCGCGCGGCTGCGTTCGCTGATGTCGAAGGCGCGCTCGACCTGACCCAGCTTGTCGTGCAGGGCAATGGCGCGTTCGAACACGCTCTGCGCATCCGAGAACAGCCCCATCTTGAAATCATCGCTGCGGAACTGCGCGCGCGCGCGTTCGAATTCGTCCAGCGCCTGATCCAGCGACGCGGCGGCCGCCGCATCGTCGCCCAGGGCCGCCTGACTGCGCGACATGCCGTCCAGCGCCCAGGCGCGATAGAACACGCCGTCGCCGGCCGCGGCATCGACCGGCGTGTCGGCCAACTGGCGGAACACGGCCAGCGCCTGCGCCGGCTGGTTTTCGGCAAGCAGGAGCTTGCCGCGGGTGCGGGCCAGCTGCGCGCGCTGGGCACGGTCGGCCGGCTCGGGCATCGCGTCGAGCGTGCTGCGCGCGCGCGCCAGATCACCCGACTGGATCAACGCGTTGGCCAGGGAGGCCTGCACCAGCGGCTGGAAGCGCGGCGAACTTCCTTTCTCCGCCTGATCATAATAGGCAATCGCCTCGGCATAGCGGCCCTGGCGGGCGCGCACGTCGCCGAGGATCTTGTTGGCCGGCCCCAGCACCTGGGTGGGATCCAGGCCCGGATACTTCAGCGCCAGCGTGGCGAATTGTTCGGCACGCTCCAACTGGCCGGCATAGCTGAAGGCGATCGACAGATCGCGGTAGGCCTTGCCGAGCAAATCCGGATTGCCGGTCTCCAGCGCCACGTGCAGGGCCATGCTCGCCGCCCGCGCGCTTTCACGCAGTTCGCCCAGGTCGGCCAGCTCCACGGCCTGGCTGCAGTAGGCATAGCCGTCGAGCTTGACCCGTTCCCGCGCGTACAGGGCGGCGCCTTCGGCCGCCAGCGAGAGCGCGGTGTCGGCATCCTGCAGCCGGGCCAGGGCTGCCAAGGCTTCACGGGAACCGCCGTCGGCCGGCGCTGCCGGCGCAGCGCGCCTTGCCTGCGGCACGGGCGCGGCTGCGGGCGCTGCCAGCGGAGCCGATGACGCCAGCCCGCTCGTCGCCAGCAGCGCCGCATCCGGCGCGCAATTGGCGGCGGCCGAACCACAGACCAACAGGCCACTGAAGGCGAGTGTGACGAGTGCTGTCATCCTTCGGTGCGAAACGGTGGCTGGTCGCATGAACAAGGACTCCACGATCAACGCGCACGCAGGGGATGCGCGAATGAGATGCAGTCCGGAAAGTCGTCGAAAAAAGAGTTGCCAGCCACCTTCCGCAAGCCAACCGACTCCATTCCCCTGAAATCCGCCTGTCCGAACCCCCGCCATGAGCCTACCGCAACGGCAGGTTTTTGGCAGCGCCCTTGTTCAGCAACGGCAGCCGCGTCCGCAAGCGGTCAGCCTGCCCCGGTTCGGGCATCGCGCCGGCGGATGCACCGGGCGGCCGTGGCGTGCGTCAGCCCGGCCACGATCGCCCGGATTCAGGCCAGCCCCTGCCAGCGCTCGCGCAGCGCCTCCAGCCGCAGGTCGGCGGCGGCCCCGGGTGAGCGGCGTGCCGCCAGCGAGCCTTCCGGGCTGCGCCCCCGCCCGGCGCTGTCGGCAGACGCCGCCGCAGTCCTGTAGGCATCACGAAACGGAATACCGGCCAGCGCCGCTTCGACCGCCACGTCGGTGGCGTACATGCCCGAATCGATCGCGCCGCGCAGACGTTCTTCACGCCATTCGAGACTGGCCAGCAGCGCCGGCAGCAGTTCGAGTGCAGCCAGACCGCGTCCAAAGCCGTGGAAGATGGCCCCCTTGGTCGCCTGTAGGTCGCGGTGGTAGCCGGACGGCAGCGACAGCAGTTGTTCGATCTCGGTGCGCGCCGCCGCCACGCTGGCATGGCTGGCGCGCATCAGTTCGATCACGTCGGGATTGCGCTTGTTGGGCATGATCGAGGAGCCGGTGGTGTACTGCGCCGGCAACGCGATGCAGCCGAACTCGGCGCTGGCGAACAGCGACAGGTCCCAGGCCAGGCGGCGCAGGTCGAGGGTGGCGCTGCCCAGCGCCTCCAGCGCCGCCAACTCGAACTTGCCGCGCGACAGCTGCGCGTAGATCGGGCTGACCTGCATCCGCGCAAAGCCCAGCGCCGCGGTGGTGTGCTCGCGATCGAGCGGGATGTTCACGCCGTAGCCGGCCGCCGTGCCCAGCGGGTTGCAATCGATCAGGGCCAGGGTGTCACCAGCGCGGATGGCATCATCGATGAACGCCTCCGCCCAGCCCGCCCACCACATCCCGGCGCTGGACACCACGGCGCGCTGCAGATGGGTGTAGCCGGGCATCGGCAGCGCGCGCTCGGCTTCGGCGCGCGCCAGCGCGACCTTGGCGATCTCGCGTGCCAGCGCCTGCAAATGCGCCAGCTTTTCCTTCAACCACAAGCGCGTGGCGACCAGCACCTGGTCATTGCGACTGCGGCCGGTATGGATCTTCTTGCCGACATCCCCCAGCCGCTCGGTCAGCCGCGCCTCGATCGCGGAATGGCCGTCCTCGAAGCGCGCATCGAGCACGAACGCGCCGCTGCGGAAATCCTCGGCCAGCTGCGTCAGTTCCTGCTCCAGCCCCGCCAGCTCGTCCGAAGTCAGGAGGCCGATGCGCTGCAATCCCTGTGCGTGGGCGCTGCTGGCGAAGATGTCGTGCAGGAAGAATTCACGATCCAGCAGCACGTCGTCACCGGCGAGGAACGCCTGGATCCGCGCATCGACCTCGACGCCGGGTTTTTGCCATAGCAAATCAGTCATCTATGTCTCCCTGCTTTTCCTTCTCCGGCCGGGGGAAGGTGGCCCGAAGGGCCGGATGCGGGATTGGAGCATCGAACGGCCCCGTACCCTCACCCCAACCCCCCTCCCGGCGGGAGAGGGGCGCAACGCTACCGTGGGACACCTTCGAGCTCATCCAGCCCGAACGCCCGATTGAGATTTTGCAACGCCTGCGTCGCCGCGCCTTTCAGCAGATTGTCCTCGGTTGCCACCACCACCAGCCGGCGGCCGTCGTCGGACAGCGTGAAACCGCCGACTTCGACGTGGTGCCGCCCGGCGATGCGGCTCACCCACGGGGCCTGGTCCTGCACCCGCACCAGCGGCTCGCCCGCGTAGCGCTCGTGGTAGCGCGCCAGCACCGCCGCCCGCGTGAACGGCCCGGACAGATGCAGGTTGGCGGTGATCGTGATGCCGCGGAAATGCGGCGCCACGTGCGGCATGAATTCAACCGCATGCCCCAACTGCGCCGAGACTTCGCGCTCGTGGACATGGCCGATCAAGGCATACGGCATCAGGTTGTCGCGCAGCAGATCGGGATTGTTGCGGTCCGATGGCGTGGTGCCGGCACCGGAATGCCCGGACACGCCGAAGCATTGCAACGGCGCCGCGCTCAATGCATCCAGCATCGGGGCAATGGCCAACTGCATCGCGGTGGCATAGCAGCCGGGGTTGCTGATGCGTCGCTGCCCGTTGTAGTGCCCCCGGGTGCGCTCGGGCAGACCGTAGTACCAGCCCGCATCGAATCGGTGGTCGGCGGACAGATCGACGAACACCGGATCCTGGCCCGCCGCGTCGAAGGCGGCGACGATCGCGGCGGACTTGCCGTTGGGCAAGGCCAGGATCACCGCATCGGCGCCCAGTTCCGGCAACTGCCCATGCGCCGGATTGGAATACCGCAGCGCACCGTCGAAGCCGTCGTTGTGGTCGGCCACGCGCTGGCCGTCCAGCTCGCGCGAGGTGACAAACGCCAGCACGAAGCGCGGATGCGCGGCGAGCAGGCGGATCAATTCGGCGCCGGTATGGCCGCGCGCGCCGATCAGGCCGATCTTGATCGCATTCACGTCGGTTCCTCCAGCGTTGCCGGCCGCTGCGCGCACAGCTGCACGTAGCGTTCGATCCGGTCGAAGCCGGCCGGGCCGGACCAGAACACCTTCCATTTCTCACGCTTGATGCAGCCGTCGGATTCGGCAACGTAGAACGGGTTGACCGGATTGCCGTGGCGCGAGCGCCAGAACAGTTCCGGGGTTTCTTCCCGCATCACGTTCCACACCGCCCGTCCCAGGCCCTCGCCCTGCGCCGCATCGGTCACCGCGAACTTGTCCATGTAGGGTTGGCCATCGACGCTGGCCAGCACGATCGCGGCGCGGTAGCTCTCGCTGACGTAGGCCCGCAGCAGCGTCGTGCGCGACACATAATCGGGAACCAGCCTGCGGCCGAAGCTGGATTCGATCAGCCGGGTCAGGCGCTCGCCATCCAACTGGTCCCAGGCAACGGCGCGCAGCACCCGCTCGCCGCGCCGGACCAGGGTGCCGGACCCCTTGTGGGTGAACAGCTCCTTGGCCAGTTCCGAAGGCTTGGTGATCGACACCGACGAAGCCCGCGGCAGGCCATCCAGCAGATCCTTGATCTGTTCGATCTTGACCCGCATGCCGCCGTCGATCCACGGCTGCTGCATCAGGTGGTCGTATTCGGTGGACAGATTGATCGAATCGATGATCTTGCCGGCGGCATCCAGCAGGCCGCCGGTGCCGGTCAGGAAAATGATCTTGTACGGCTGCAGCACCTGCACCAATTCCTTGGCGGCGAAGTCGGCATTGACGTTGAGGATCTGCCCGCCGATGGTTTCGCCCAGGGACGCGATCACCGGGATCGAGCCGGATTGCAGGCTGGCTTGAATGGGGGCCAGATCCACGCGCTTGACCTCGCCCACCAGGCCGAAGCGTTCACGATCCAGGTAATCCGCCTCGAACACGCCGCTGACGATACTGGTGGCGCGTGCATCCGCCGCCTGCAGGGCCTCCACCAGCTTCAGGTTCTGCGCATGGAACACCCGGCGCACGATGGCCAGCGCTTCCGGCGATGTCACCCGCAGGCCGTCGATGGTTTTCTTCTCGATGCCGGCCGTGGACAGTTCCAGGTCCAGCTGCGGGCCGGCGCCATGGAGGACGATCGGGGTCAGGCCGACGTCCTGCAAGAATGCCAGCGACGACACCAGCGCGTCGAGGTCATCGCGCAGCACCGCGCCACCCACCTTCACCACCGCAAAGCGCGCGGCATCGAGCTGCGAGAAGCGTTTCAGATACTGCGAGATTTCCTTGGCACTGCCCATGCTGGACAGCAGGCGCACGATGGTCTGCCGCGTCTGCGGGTCATGGATGGCCTGGGGTTTCAGGAACGGGGTCACGGTCGGTCAGTTCCCGAGGATGCGAACGATGGAAGTGGTGTAGTGCAGGAGTTGGTCGAACAACACGAACTCATCGGCGGCATGCGCCTGCGCGATCTCACCGGGGCCGTAGACGACGGCGGTCAGTCCGGCCTGCGAGAACAATGCGGCTTCGGTCCAGAAATCGACGGCCGCGCCGATCGGCAGCTGCATGGATTCGGCCAGCGCCTGGGCGGCCCGCCGCCGCTGCTCGGCGCCCGCGCTGTCACCAGCGGGCAACGACGGCCCACGGAAGGTTTCCTCGTAGCGCTGCAATGCCCCCACCGCGGCGCAGGCGCTGAAGCGCGCGTGCAGGGCATCCACATCATGCGATGGCAGCGGCCGGAAACCGAAGCGGACCTCGGCACTGGGCGCGATCACGTTAGCCTTGATGCCGCCTTCGACCTTGCCGATGTTGAAACGCAGCCCGCTCAGGCCATCGAAGTGCGCGCCACTCTCGGCCTCGACCAGATCCAGCGCCCGACTGCCCCAGCGCATCGCCTGGTGCAGCGCGCTGGCCTGCAGCGCGTTGGCGCCCGAGGCATGCCCGGCTTCGCCGTTGAACTGCAGCAGGACCGAGCTGATGCCGCGATGCGCCAGCACCGCTTCGCAGCGCGTCGGCTCGGCGACGATTGCCTCATCGAAGCCGTGCTTGCGCGCAAGGAAAGCCGCAATGCAGCGCGGATCGTTGGCCTCTTCATCGGACGAAAACAGGAACGCGGCATCGCCCGAGGTGGCGCTTGCAGCCGCAAGCAGCCCGGCGGCGGCGCCCTTGATATCGCAGGCACCAAGGCCAATCGCGCGGTCGGCCGCCAACCGCAGCTGCAAGGGATCGGCGCTCCAGGCCGCCGTCGCCGGCACGGTGTCCAGATGCACGTTGAACACCCGCCGCGGGTTGCCGCGCACGGCCAGCATCGACACCGCTCCGTCACCATGGTCGGTGATTTCGATGCGAAAGCCCGGGAGCTGGACGCGCAGATAGTCGAAGATCCCGTCCGTGCCGATCCGGCGCGGCGGATTGCGGGTGTCGAACGACACCAGCGCTTCGAGGTGAGGGAGGACGTTATTGAGCATTTCGTTGTCCAAACATTTGTCCTGTCCCGTTCGCAGGATGTGCAGCTGCTGTGCCCCGTTCATGGTTCGACAGGCTCACCACGAACGGATCACATCCTGCCGTTCGTCCTGGGCTGGTCGAAGGATGAACGGCCAATCGGCTCCATTCGCGGTTCGACAGGCTCACCACGAACGGATCACATCCTGCCGTTCGTCCTGGGCTGGTCGAAGGATGAACGGCCAATCGGCTCCATTCGCGGTTCGACAGGCTCACCACGAACGGATCACTTCCTGCCGTTCGTCCTGAGCTGGTCGAAGGATGAACGGCCAATCGGTTCCATTCGCGGCTCGACAGGCTCACCACGAACGGGGATTTGAAACCCATCACGGGCAGCTCAGCGATCGCCATTCACCTGCGCCCACAAGGTGCTGCTCATGCCGAACAGCTTGATGAATCCTTCGGCCTCTTCCACGCCCCAATCCGCTGATTGCGCATAGGTGGCCCCCTTGCCACTGAGGATGTGCGGCGAGCGCACCGCGATCGCATCGACCCGGCCGCCGTTGGTACGCAGGGTCACTTCACCGCTGACCTTTTGCTGCGAGGCTGCAAGGAAGGCTTCCAGGTCGGTCTTCAGAGGATCGTGGTAGAAGCCCTCGTACACCAGCTCCACCCACTTGCGCGCCACTTCCGGCTTGAAGCGGTTTTGCAGTTTGGACAGTACCGCTTCCTCCAGCGCGCGGTGGGCGACCAGCAGGGCGGTCAGGCCGGGCGCTTCGAACACGATCCGCCCCTTCAGACCGATCGTGGTATCGCCGGTATACAGGCCACGCCCCACGCCGTACTGGGCAAACATGATGTTGAGCTTGGCCAGGAGTTTCTCGCCTGCCAGCGGATGACCGTCCAGTGCCACCGCCTCGCCGCGCTCGAAACGCAGGCTCGCTTCCATCGGCTCGGCCGGCCACTGCTCGCGGCGTGCACACCAGCCGCGCGCGCCCTCGCCGGGCGCTTCCCAGGCGTCGATTTCGCCACCGGACAGGGTGACGCCCAGCAGGTTCTCGTTGATGGTGTAGGCCTTCTGCTTGCTGCGCACGCCAAAGCCGCGCGCTTCCAGATAGGCCTGCTCGTAAGCACGCGTTTGCGTGTGCTCCTTCTGGATTTCCCGGATCGGGGCGATGATGCGGCACTGGCTCTGCGCCTTCACCGCGAGGTCAAACCGCACCTGGTCATTGCCCATGCCGGTGCAGCCGTGGGCGATTGCGTCAGTCCCCAATTCCCGCGCACGCGCCAGTGCGGCATCGACGATCAGGTAGCGGTCGGACACCAGCAGCGGATACTGGCCCTGGTAGCCCTCGCCGGCCCAGACGAAGGGTTTGACGAAATCACGCCACAGCGCCGGCCCGCCGTCGATGGTGACGTGCGAGGCCACGCCCAGTTCCGCCGCACGTGCCTCGATGGTGGCGCGTTCCTCGGCACCCACGCCCCCGGTATCGGCGAACACGGTGTGCACGTTCCAGCCCCGTTCCTTCAGCCAGGGCACGCAGAAGCTGGTGTCGAGGCCTCCGCTGAACGCCAGGACGCAGTCCTTGCTTTCAGCGGGGCCGTGATTGGTGATGGGCGATTCGTGATTCGGAGAGGCAGTTTGCTGTGACATGGATAGACCCAGTAATGGCTGAACTGAAAAATTGGTTGCTCTTGCGAATCCCGAATCCCGAATCCCGAATCACGAATCACGAATCACGAATCACGAATCACGAATCACGAATCACGAATCACGAATCACGCCCGTCATGGCTGCCCACAAGGGCCGCCATGACGGCCTTCTGCACATGCAGACGGTTCTCGGCTTCGTCGATGGCGATGCAGCGCGGTGAATCCATCACCGCGTCGGTGGCCTTGACGTTGCGGCGCAGCGGCAGGCAGTGGCTGAACACGCCGTTGTTGGTCAGCGCCATCTTGGCTTCATCGACGATGAAGTGCTTGAACCGGTCGCGGATGGGCTTCTCCGGCTCCCAGTTGCCGAAATACGGCAGCGCCCCCCAGCTCTTGGCATAGACCACGTCGGCGCCGGCATAGGCGCTTGCGATGTCGTGGCTGACGTGCAGCGAGCCGCCGCTTTCGGCCACATTGTCGGCCGCCCAGCCCATATAACGCTGATCGAGGATGTATTCCTCGGTCGGGCACAGCAGGGTGACATCCATGCCCAGGCGGGTGGCAATGGTCAGCGCGGAGTTGGCGACGGCGGTATTGAGCGGCTTGGGGTGATATGTCCAGGTCAACACGTATTTCCTGCCGCGCAGGTCGGTGGTGCCGAAGTGTTCCTGCAAGGCCAGCGCGTGGGCCAGCTCCTGGCAGGGATGGGTGATGGTTTCCATGTTGATGACGGGCACCGTCGAATACCTGGCGAACGACTTCAACACGCGGTCCTGACGGTCGGCCTGCCAATCGACGAACTTCGGGAAGGCGCGCACGCCGATCAAATCCACATAGCGGCCCAGCACCCGGGCCACTTCCTTGATGTGTTCTTCGGTGTCGCCATCCATCACCGTGCCGAGGTTGAATTCGATCGGCCACGCGTCCTTGCCCGGCTGCAGCACGATGGCGTGCCCGCCCAGCTGGAACGCGCCCAGCTCGAAGCTGGTGCGGGTGCGCATGGATGGATTGAAAAAGACCAGCGCGATGGATTTGCCCTTCAGCGCATCGCCGGCTTTCTCGCGCTTGAACCGCGCCGCGTCGGCCAGCAGCGCGTCCAGCTCGGTGCGGCTCCAATCCTGGGTGTTGAGGAAATGCTTCATTGGCAAGTTTCACAAGGGAAAACCAAGGGGGTTCAACGCAAAAAACCCAGCCTGCGGGGCTGGGTTTCGGAAGTTGAAGCGCATGCAAACGATCCGGATTACCCAGCTGGCGGCGTCAGTTCCGGTCGGCGCGCGCGCGAGGTCATGCCCGAGGCCATCCGGGCGGCGACTGCATGACGGGGGGCAAGGGCGGCGTTCATCGAGGCGCGAATCCTCGCACGTCCATGTTCATCGCGCAAGCGCTGCGCCGTCAATTCAGCGGCGCCGGCATGATCGAGATGCGGATGCGCAGGCGATTGCCAGGATCGCTGCCCATCCGGGTCCGGAACCGGCTGCCGCGATAGACGTAATCGACGTCATAGGCGATCGTGCGCCGGAATTCGCGGACCACCGGCGCCATCCGGCAATTGCGCAGCCGACCGGAATCCTGGCCCGCGGGCACCGGCACCTGCGTTTCCGGGTGCTGCGGGTCGCTGCAGACGCGCTCGCGGTTGGTCGTGCGCAGCACCTGCTGGACCGGACGCACGGACATCACCTGCGCGTAGTCGTAGCGCACGTTCTCGATCGGCAGCACGACCTCGCGCGGCGGCTGCCCCTGCGCTGACGCCTGCGCATGTGCCAGCCCGCCCACGCACAGGGACATGGGCAGGAACAAACGCGGGATTTGCCGCAGCGCGAACATGCGGCGAGTCTATCGGCGCCCGCGCTGGCGCGGCTGAATCCCCGCTGTCGCCCGGCGCGGCGACCGGCGCCGCTACAATGGCGCATCCCCTGCGGTCGCTTCCATGAACCTGTCCCTTTACAACACCCTGTCGCGTCGGGTCGAGCGTTTCGTACCGCTGGATCCGGCCTGCCCGACGATGTACGTCTGCGGCCCCACCGTCTACAACTACGTGCACATCGGCAACGCGCGCGGGCCGGTGGTGTTCGGCGTGCTGGCTGCGCTCTTGCGGCGGCGTTTCGGCGGATTGCGCTACGCTCGCAACATCACCGACGTGGACGACAAGATCAACGCGGCGGCGAAGGAACTGGGCACGCCGATTTCCACCATCACCGACAGATACGCGGCGGCCTATCGCGAGGACATGGCGGCGCTGGGTGTCACCGGGACGTTTGCGCCGGACATCGAGCCGGAAGCGACCGCCCATATCGGCCAGATCATCACGATGATCGAACGCCTGATCACCGAAGGCCACGCCTACGCCGCCGAAGGCCACGTGTTGTTCGCGGTTTCAAGTTTCGAGGCCTACGGCAAGCTCTCGCGCCGCGACCCCGAGGAAATGCTGGCTGGTGCGCGGGTGGAGGTGGCCCCGTACAAACGCGATCCCGGTGATTTCGTGCTGTGGAAGCCCTCCAGCGACGACCTGCCCGGCTGGGATTCGCCCTGGGGCCGCGGCCGTCCGGGCTGGCATATCGAATGCTCGGCGATGGCCGAAGCCCATCTCGGGCCGACGATCGACATCCACGCCGGCGGCGTTGACCTGCAGTTTCCGCACCACGAAAACGAAGTCGCGCAAAGCGAGTGCGCCCACGGCGGCGCGCCGTTTGCACGCTGGTGGCTGCACAACGGCATGCTCAATTTCGGCGGCGCCAAGATGGCCAAGTCGGTGGGCAATATCCAGCGCGTGCACGATCTGGTGCAACAGCATCCGCCGGAAGCGCTGCGCTATGCGCTGCTGTCGGCGCATTACCGGCAGCCGCTGGAATGGTCGGATGGGTTGATCGATCAAAGTGTGCGCACGCTGGATCGACTGTACGGCACGCTGCGAGATGCTGACGTTCTACGATTACTTAGTATCCTCAGGGGAAAAGGCGACCCCGAACCGCTGAACCATCCGGCCCCTCAATCCATCGAGGACGCATTGGATGACGACCTGAACACGCCCAAGGCCTTGGCAGAACTGGCTTCGATTGCCGCCCGTGTTCGCGCTCTTCGGAACCAGCTCGTCCATTCGAACAAACCGCCGCAGGAAGGCATTGAAGAGTTGTCTGAATTGACCGCTCAGCTCAGGGGTGCCGGCGCCGTTCTGGGCCTGCTGCAGCAGGATCCGGGCGCGTGGTTCGCGCGCGGCACCAGTCGCGCCGACGATGCCCGCATCCAGGCCCTGATCGACGAACGCATCGAAGCGAAGAAATCGCGCGATTTCGCCCGTGCCGACGCCATCCGTGAGCAACTCGCCGGCGAAGGCATCCTGCTGGAGGACACCCCGCAGGGCGTGCACTGGAAGCGGGCGTGATGCTCCTTCTCTCTCCGGGAGACAAATCGGCAGGATTGCCGATTTGCACGGCGTCACCCGCCCGATGGGTGAGGCACATGGACGTGCCGAATGTATGTGGCCCGCAGGGCGGATGAGGGTTCGGTGAAGCCGGCTGTACCACACACGCCGGGCCCTCACCCCAACCCCTCTCCCGGAGGGAGAGGGGCTCGAACGAACAGGAACACCAATGACCGACTCCCCTTTTCCCCTCGAACCCACCGCCGCCGCAGCGCAGGCCGCGATCGCCGACGAATTCGGCTTCTTCGGCGACTGGTCCGAGCGCTACCAATACCTGATCGATCTGGGCCACAAGCTCCCGGAATTTCCGGACAAATGGAAAACCGAGGAACACCGCCTGCACGGCTGTCAGTCATTGGTGTGGATCGTGGCCGAAGGTGACGCCGAGCACCTGAGCTTCCGTTCGATCAGCGATTCGGTCATCGTGTCCGGGCTGATTTACCTGGCGCTACGGGTGTATTCGGGCCGCAGCGCGCAGGAGATCCTCGCCACCGCGCCGGATTACATTTCCGCCATCGGCCTGTCCAAGCACCTGTCGCCCACCCGCAGCAACGGGCTGGCGGCATTGCTGGCCTTTATCCGCGCACGCGCCCAGGCCGCCATCGGCGGATGACCGCATCGGCGTCATCACCGCTGGGCAGCGTCGGCTTCCGCTGGCTGATGCTGTTTCGCATCTTCACCCTGCTGTCCTATCAGGTCGTGTCGGTCACGGTGGGCTGGCACATCTACGAGATCACCCACGACACCCTCGCGCTCGGTCTGATCGGGCTGGCCGAAGTAATCCCGTATTTTTGCGTGGCGCCGTTTTCCGGCCATCTGGTCGACCACCTGCCGCGGCGCAAGCTCGGCGCTGCCGCCTGCATCCTGCTCGCCATCAATGCCGGCGCGCTCGCGCTGGTCGCAGGCAACATCCTGCTGCACACCCACGGCACCTGGCCGATCTACCTGGCGGTGGCCGTGGGCGGCATCGGGCGTTCATTCCTCGGGCCGGTCTACAACGCGCTGTTCGCCCGGGTGCTGCCGCGTGCGCAGTTCCCGACCGGCGCGAGCATGGGCAGCGTGGTATTCCAGACCGGGCTGGTGCTGGGGCCGGCGCTGGGCGGCCTGCTGGTCGGCAGCTTGGGCAAATCGGTGGCGTATGCCACGGCAACGATCGTCGCGCTGGCCGCCGCCGTCACTCTGCTGGTGATGCCGGTGACGGAACCCGCGCTGAAGCAGCAGCGTGGCCCGGTGTTTGCCAGCATCGCCGAAGGGGCGCGCTTCGTCGCCGGCAACCAGATCATGCTCGGAGCGATGGCGCTGGACATGTTCTCGGTGCTGCTGGGCGGTGCAATGTCGATGCTGCCCGCCTTCATCAAGGACATCCTGCACGCCGGCCCGGAAGCCTTCGGCTTCCTGCGCGCCGCGCCCGCCGTGGGGTCGATCCTGGTGGCGATCTGGCTCACCCGGCGCCCGCTGGAACGCCTGGCCGGACCGATCCTGATGTGGGCGGTGACCTGCTTCGGCCTGTGCACGATTGCCTTCGCGCTGTCCCGCAACATCTGGCTGTCCGGCGCGCTGCTGGTGCTCTACGGCATGTGCGACGGGGTGTCGGTGGTACTGCGTTCGACCATCATGCAACTGGTGACGCCCGACGAAATGCGCGGACGGGTTTCTTCGATCAACGGCATCTTCGTCAGCTCGTCGAACGAACTGGGCGCCTTCTACGACGGCGTGATGGCGCGCCTGCTCGGGCTGGTGCCGGCGATGATCGTCGGCGGTTTCGTCACGTTGGGCGTGGTGGCGACCACGGCACGACTTGCGCCCAAACTGCGGCGCTTGGACCTGCGCGAATTGCAATAACCCATCGAAGTGACGAGCCGACAGCAGAAGCCCCACCGCGGCGGGGCTTTTGCATCAACCGGAGCGCCTCGGCGACACACAGCCGGCTGGCCCGGATTAGGCCGAGCGAGCTAAGCCGAGGCGGGTTCGCGCGGAGCACAGGAAGCGGAGTGTACTCATGCGTACATGAGCATTCCGAGCACCGCACGCGCCCGCCTCGGCGACGCGCAGCCGGCCTAATCTCCCATCTGCTTCTGGATGTGTTCCCAGCGCTCCTGTGCATCCAGGGTGCGCTCGGCCGTCAGCCGCGCCTCAAGGCGGTCGAGGCCAATCTCCTCGCCGGTATCAACGCAAAAGCCGTACTCGCCGTTGTCCAGGCGTTTGAGGGTACTGTCGATCTTGCCGATCAGCTTGCGGTAGCGGTCGCGGGTGCGCAGTTCCAGCGAATTTTCGGTCTCGCGGGTGGCGCGCTCGGCTTCATCACCGACATCGCGCACCTCTTCCTTGAGGTTCTCGATCGTCTGCTTGGATTCCTCGACCAGGCTCGCGCGCCAGTCGAGCAGTCGCTGGCGGAAGTACTCGAGTTGCAGCGCGCTCATGTACTCCTCGTCCGGCGCAGGCTTGTAGCCGGACGGAAGCAGCGGTCGGCCGGTGGCTTCGTCGACCCGGTAGGCAATGACCTTGTACTTGACCTTGGGCGCCGGACGCGGCTCGGCCGATTTGGGGACAGCCACCGCCACCTTGCCCGAGGTCCGGGGTGCCGTGGTGACCACCGCCGGAGGCGCTACGTGCCCCTTCGCCTTGGTTGACGCCGCCTTGATCGGAGCACCGGCGGCCTTGACTGGCGCGTGCGCATTGGCTGCGGTTTTCTTTTTCGGCGCGGCGGCCGGCTTGGCAGCCGGCGCCCTGCTGGCCGCAGCCGGTTTGTTGGCCGGGATCGGCTTCTTTGCCGCAGCCGCCCGCTTGGTCTCCGCCGGTTTTTTCGCAGAAACCGGCTTCCGAGCTGCCGCCGCCTTCTTGGCAACGGCCGGTTTTTTCGCCGCGACAACCTTCTTTGCAGCGGCCTTTTTTGCAGCGGCCGGCTGCTTCTTCGGTGCCGTCTTCGCGGCCGGCTGCTTCGCCGCCGGCTTCTTGGCAGCCACCAGCTTCTTCACCGCGGCCACCGCCTTCCCGACCACGCCCGTCGCCTTCTTCGCGACTTTCTTCACGGGCGCCGGCTTTTTCGCGGGGGTCGGCTTTTTCGCCGCCGGCTTCTTGACCGCAGGTTTCTTCGCAGCGGCAGGTTTCACCGCCTTCCTGGTGGAGCCGGCCTTCTGGCCAGCCTTTTTCACGGGTTTCTTCACAGCCACGACAGAGGGTTCCTTGGATTTTCCTTGAGCCGGTGAGGCGGGCTGTTATAACCTGCCCAGCACGGGGCGGCAACCGCGCCACGTCGCCTGTCAGCCAAATCGTGATCGCCAAGCTCCTTATCGCCCTGCTGCGCGGCTACAAACGCTGGATCAGCCCGCTGCTGGGTCAACGCTGCCGGTTCGCGCCGACCTGCTCCGAATACGCCATGGAGGCCTTGGCGCGCTTTGGCGTGGTCAAGGGCGGCTGGCTGGCCATGCGTCGGGTCGGCCGCTGTCATCCATTCCATCCGGGCGGCCACGATCCGGTTCCACCGGCCTGAAGGCGCCGCGCTGCCGCCGCCGCGCAGAATTCCGTTCCGCCGGCGCCGGCCTGACCGTCGCATCCGGACTGCCCCACCACTGCACAAGGAAAGCCCATGAGCTCCACCCTGATCGTCAACGCCCGCCTCGTGAACGAAGGCCGCGAATTCGACGGCGACCTGCGTTTTGCCGACGGCCGCATCGAACGGATCGGCAGCGGTCTGGCCGCACGCTCCGGCGAAACCGTGATCGACGCGGGCGGCAAGCGCCTGCTGCCGGGGATGATCGACGACCAGGTGCATTTCCGCGAACCCGGCATGGAATACAAGGCCGACATCGCCACCGAATCCGGCGCTGCGGTGGCCGGCGGGCTGACCAGTTTCATGGACATGCCCAACACCCGCCCGCCGACCCTCGACGCCCCCGAGCTGGAAGACAAATACCGCCGCGCCGCCGGCCGCGCCCGCGCCAACTACGGTTTCTACATGGGCGCCAGCAACGACAACCTCGACGCCATCCGCGCCATCGACCCGCTGGCCACGCCCGGGGTGAAGGTGTTCATGGGCTCATCGACCGGCAACATGCTGGTGGACAACCCGGTGACTCTGGACGGCATCTTCGGCGAAACCCCGGTGCCGATCATCACCCATTGCGAAGACACCCCGATGATCAACGCCAAGCTCGCCGAATACAAGGCGAAATACGGCGAGGCCATCCCGGTGGAATGCCACCCCGACATCCGCCCGCGCGAGGCTTGCATCAAGTCCACCCGGCTTGCGCAGTCGCTGGCGCGCCGCCACGGCACCCGCCTGCACGTGCTCCACATCAGCACCGCCGACGAGGTGGCGCTGTTCGAAGCCGGCCCGCTGATCCGCGCCGACGGCAGCCGCAAGCAGATCACCGCGGAAACCTGCGTGCACTACCTGCACTTCGCGCGTCCCGATTACGCACGGCTGGGCAATTTCATCAAATGCAATCCGGCCATCAAGGACGAGGCCGACCGCGCTGCGATCATCCAGGGCTTGGCCGAAGGCCGCCTCGACGTGCTCGCCACCGACCACGCGCCGCACACGCTGGAAGAGAAGAGCAAACCCTATGCCGAAGCACCCAGCGGGCTGCCGCTGGTGCAGCACGCCCTGCTGCTGGCGCTGGAACAGGTCCACGACGGGCGCCTGACCACGGCGCAGGTGGTGCAGCGCTTTGCCCACGCGCCGGCGCAGCTGTTCGACGTGGCGCAGCGCGGCTTCCTGCGCGAAGGCTACGCCGCCGACCTGGTGCTGGTCGAAGACGCGCCGCTGCCGGTGCGTCGCGAGGACGTGCTGTCCAAATGCGGCTGGTCGCCATTCGAGGGCATGACCTTCCGCTCGCGGATCGCTTCCACCTGGGTCAACGGCGTGCTGGCTTGGGACGGCTCGCGGCTCATCGGCGCGCCGCAGGGCCAGCGGCTGCGGTTTGACCGATGAACGCCCGCTGGCTGCCTGCCCTGTTGTTCGCCATCGCCGCCGCCGGCGCCCAGCAGGCGGTATCCGCCAGCGGGCCCGCGCCCACCCAGCAGGCCGGTCCGGTGATCGGCGGCGGCGCGATCCCGGCAGGGGAAACCCGCCTGCCCGCCTCGGTACCGCAGGGCAGCATGGTGCTGGGCAAGACCGACCCGGCGGCCCGCGTGGAATACGCCGGCCGCACGCTGAAGGTGACGCCCTACGGCAGCTTCGTTTTCGGCATCGGCCGCGACGCCACCGGCATCGTGAAAGTGCGCATCAAGCCGCCGGCCGGCGACTGGGTCGAGCACAGCATCCGGATCACGCCGCGCGACTGGCCGATCGAAGCCGTGCGCGGCGTGCCGCCCGCCACCGTGAATCCGCCCAAGGCCATCGCCGAGCGGATCGCCCGCGAGCAGGCCGCGGTGGCCGCCACACGCACGCGCGACGGCGACGAACTCGGGTTTGCACAAATCTTCATCCGCCCGCTCGACGGCCGCATCAGCGGGCGCTTCGGCCGCGCCCGCAGCTACAACGGCCAGCCCGGCGCACCGCATTCGGGGATGGACATCGCCGCCGCCAGCGGCACGCCGGTCAAAGCTCCGGCAGCGGGGCTGGTGATCTTCGCCGCACCCGATCTGTACCTGACCGGCGGCACCCTCGTCATCGACCACGGCCACGGCATCAGCAGCACCTTCCTGCACCTGTCGCGGATCGACGTGCAGGTGGGCGATGCGGTGCGCCAGGGCGATGCGGTCGCGGCGGTGGGCGCCACCGGCCGCGCCACCGGCCCGCACCTGCACTGGGGCATGAACTGGTTTGACGTGCGGATCGACCCGCAGCTGGTGCTGGAACGCAAATAGCTGCGACGCGGCATGCCGCGGATTCTTGTGGGAGCGCACCGCAGGGGCGCGATGCTCTGCGTGGCCCGGGAAAGAGCGTCCGCGCCCTGCGGTGCGTTCCTACGCCGGATTGCGGCCGCTGACCGACGCCACCGCGTCGTGCGGGTGCAGGCTTTCCAGGTGCGCCGCGCGCACGCTCCACGCCGCCACCCGGGAATCGGCTGCCAGCGCTGCCGCAATCCGCCGCGCCGCGTCTTCGCAGAACATCAGGTTGGCGCCGTTGGCCAGCGCAAAGGCCTGTTCGTCCTCGCGCTTGACCGCCGTCTGCACCGGCGTGCCGAGCGCAGCTTCCACCGCATCGATCAGCGGTTCCAGCGGCAGTTCATCGAACGCCGGGCGCAGCTCCACCCGCAGTTCGGCGCGGCTGCGCTGGGCGTGCGGGGTGGCGATCATGCCCGACTCGCTCTCCAGCCAATCGCGCACGGCCGCCGCCGGCGGCGCAGGATCGACCGCAAAATCCTCGCTGAACCGCTGCGCGTTGGCCTGACGCGCCAGCGCCGCCGAGGCCGGGCAGGTGCTGGAATACTCGACCGAGAAGCCCAGCGTCAGCCGCAGGTGGCCCTCGGTCAGTTCCGCTTCGATCTCGACCGGATAGCGCTTCCAGCCGGCGTTGTCGCTGCGCAAGGCACGACGCAGCAGCAGGCGGTCGAAGCGCAGCCGCAGCCGCGCCCGATCGGCCAGTCCTTCCTGCGAGGCCACGCAGGCATCCAGCAGCCGCCGCAGCGTCGGCGCGCCCAGAGTTTCGCTGGCCAGCGCCTGCTGCAACCGCAGGTACAGCCGCGACATGTGGATGCCGCGTGCGGCCGGATCGCGCAGGTTGACCGCGACATCCACCGCCGCCGGCACCAGCATCGGAACACCGTCCGCGCCGTCCACCCGGATCGGCAGGGTCATCCCGTCCATGCCGACCCAGTCCAGCGGGCGCGCCAGCGGCACCGCGTCGAAGGCGACATCAGGCAAGGGCAAGCGCGGGAATGCGTTGTGCATCGCGACATTCTACCGGCTTCGCTTTGACGTGGCTTGACGCACCCGCAACGCTGCGTTCGCCTCCTGGGCAACGGCTTAGGTCAGCGCCTGCTCGCGCGCCGCGCGCCAAGCCGTCCACAGGGCACGAAAGCGGCCCGGCTCGGGCGGCTTCCCGGCGAGCAGCCGCTGCAGGCGCAGCCGCACCAGCGCGGCGTGGATGCGCTCGGGCCGGCTACCGGCATCGAAACGCGGCTGAAGGAGCAGACCGCGGGCGCTGATCTCGCCCGGGGTGCCGCTGGGCGGCTGGCGCAGGGCGCGTTCGCCCAGCAGCACCACGGCCGTGGTCCAGCCGGATGCCGTCGGGTGGGCGTCGAACAAGACAGAAGACACCTGCGCCAGCCCGGCGGAGAACGGTTCCAGACCCTTGGCCGCCGGCGCCAGTTCACCGATCTGGGTGCGGCTGGCGCGCAGCGCGGGAATCCCGGCCGCCAGCGCTGCCCAGGCCGCAGGCTGCTTCTGCAACACCCTTCCCAGTGGATGTCGGCGCGCGCCCTGCGCCCAGCCGGACAATTCCTCTGCCCACCAGCCCAGTTTGGCCGCGCCGGGGGTCGGATCGCTGCCGCTCCAGGCCGCATCCGCCAGTTCGCTGCGCAGCGCCAACCAGGCCATCGCCAGTTCACGCTGCGGTTCGGGAATGAAGGTCTCGACGACCGGCCATTCCGGCCAGCGCGCGCGCCACTTGTCGAAGAAATGGCGCAGATCGTCGGGGTCGCTCATACCCGCGCGCCCCGGACCGCCATGCCCCAGACCGCCTGGTTCAGCAGCGCATCGACGCGGGCCGCCAGCGCCTCGGCGCCCCACCCGGCCGGGTCGTCATCCGCCAGCCGATAGCCCCACAGCGCCACGATGCAGTACATGTGCGCGGCGCGGGCCGCCTGCACGTCGCGTTCGTCATCGCCGACATACACGCACTGCGCGACGGCAACGCCGAGGCTGGCGGCCGCGTGCAGCAGCGGCAGCGGGTCCGGCTTGCGCTGCGGCAGGCTGTCGCCACCCACCAGCACCGCACAGCGCCGGGTCCAGCCCAGCGCGTCAAGCACCTGCCGCGCCAGGTATTCCGGTTTGTTGGTGACGATGCCCCAGCGGCTGCCGGAGGCCTCGATCGCCGCCAGCAGCGACTCGACGCCTGCAAACGGTGCGCCGTGCCGGCCCAGTTCCTGCGCATAGACGTCGAGGAATTCGCGGATCAGGGCGTCGGGCACCTGCCCGCCCAGCTCGGGAAAAGCCACCGCGCTCATCGCCCGCGAGCCCTTGGACACATGCGGGCGCAGCTCGGCCAGGGCCAGCGCCGGACGCCCGCGCGCGGCGCGCATGCGATTGACCGTTGCCAGCATGTCGGGCGCGCTGTCGAGCAGGGTGCCGTCAAGGTCGAACAGCACCAGAGGGGGAAACGACGGTCCCGGAGTGGCTGCGTCGGCGGCCGGTCGCTTCACGCGGCTTTCCGATTCGGTCACGCCGGGCGCACCCGGGCGATGCGTTCGCGCCAGGATCCGGCGCTGGCCAGCACCGCGTCGAGGTCGATGCCGACCACGTCGCCACGGTCGAGCTTGCGGACGCCGGCAACCCAGACATCGCTGACCTGGCGGCGGCCGGCCGCATACACCAGCTGCGAGATGACGTGGTGCAGCGGCTGGGTTTCCGGCGCCGACAAATCAATGCAGGCCAGATCCGCCTCCTTGCCCACTTCAATGCTGCCGATCCGCTCGCCAAGGCCCAGCGCGTTGGCGCCGCCGAGGGTCGCCGCGCGCAGCGCCTCGAAGGCGGGAAAGCCGGCGGCGTCTTCCGCTACCGCCTTGGCCAGCAAGGCGGCCGTGCGGGTTTCGCCGACCATGTCGAGGTCATTGTTCGAGGCGCAACCGTCGGTGCCGATGGCCAGGTTCACCCCGGCCGCGAGCAGCTTGCACACCGGGCTGAAGCCGGAGGCCAGCTTCAGGTTCGACTCCGGGCAGTGCACCACGCTCACGCCGCGCTGCGCGCACAGCGTGATTTCCGCATCCGTGAGCTGGGTCATGTGGACCGCGATCAGACGATCGTTGAGCAGGCCCAGCCGGTCGATGCGGGCGAGCGGGCGCTGGCCGTGCTTGTCGATCGACTGCTGCACTTCCTGCGCGGTTTCGTGCAGGTGCAGGTGGACCGGGATGTCGAGCTGGTCGGCCAGCATCCGGATCCGCTCGAAGTTGGCATCCCCCACCGTGTAAGGCGCGTGCGGCGCGAACGCGGTCGCCACCAGCGGGTGGCCCTTCCACTGGTCGTGGACCGCGCCGGCACGTTCGAAGTATTCGTCATCGCTGGCGGCCCAGGCGGTCGGGAAATCGATCACCGGCAGCCCTACCAGCGCGCGGAACCCGTGCTTGGCATAGGTGGCCGCCTGCACGTCCGGGAAGAAGTAGTTTTCGTTGCAGCATGTGGTGCCGCCGCGCAGCATTTCGACGATGGCAAGCTGCACGCCGTCTTCGACGAAACCCTGCGACAGCACCGCCGCCTCGATCGGCCAGATGTGCTGTTGCAGCCACACCTTCAGCGGCAGGTCGTCGGCGACCCCGCGCAGCAGGGTCATCGGGTTGTGGACGTGGGCATTGACCAGGCCGGGGATCAGCGCCGCCTCCGGGCGTCGCACCGTTTCCTTCGGCAGGAAACGGCTCGCCGCTTCGGCGCTCGGCAGCAGGGCAAGGATCCGACCGCCCGAGATGGCAACGGCATGGTCTTCCAGCACCACGCCGTGGGGCACGATCGGCACCACCCAGCCGGCTTCGATCAACAGGTCGCAGGTTTCAAGCGGAACACGTTCGCTCATGACTCTCGCCCTATGCTCTTGATCCACATTGCCCCGAAAAACGGGTACCGCTAGAAATTCTTGCGACCTACTCGCCGCGACAAAATCTTGATCGTCATTCCCGCGAAAGCGGGAACCCATGGACTTTGAGTTTCTTGGTCAGAGTCACGACACGAAAAAGACCAACGTCCTTGGATCCCCGCTTTCGCGGGGATGACGGATTCGCCGTGCAGCGCTGCGCGTTCGCTGCGAACCAATCACTTCACCCGCGAGACGTATTCGCCACTGCGGGTATCGACCTTGATGATTTCGTCCTGGCCGACGAACAGCGGCACCCGCACCACCGCGCCGGTTTCCAGCGTGGCCGGCTTGCCGCCGGTGCCGGCGGTGTCGCCCTTCACGCCGGGGTCGGTTTCGACGATCTTCAGTTCGACGAAGTTCGGCGGCGTCACCTGGATCGGGTTGCCGTTGAACAGGGTGACGACGCAGGTTTCCTCGCCCTTGATCCACTTGGCGGCATCGCCGACGCCGGCCTTGTCGGCCTGCACCTGCTCGAAAGTTTCCTGGTTCATGAAGTGCCAGTATTCGCCGTCGGTGTACAGGTACTGCATGTCGGTATCCACCACGTCGGCCGCTTCGACCGAATCGGTGGACTTCATGGTGATTTCCTGCACCCGGCCGGTGCGGATCTGGCGGTAGCGCACGCGGGTGAACGCCTGGCCCTTGCCGGGCTTGACGTAATCGGTCTCGGTGATGACGGAAGGCTCGTTGTTGACCAGGATCTTCTGTCCGGCCTTCACGTCGTTCATGCCCAGGCTGGCCATGGGGTACTCCTTGGGACCGCCCGCCGGGCGGCATAGAATGTGGGGTTTCAGGGGAAACGCGGCGGCAGCGCCGCGTACCGAAGCGGTCGTACATGATACCCGTAGCCTCAACGCCATTGCAGCAAGCGCAGGAAACCCGCTGGCAGGCGCTGTGGCGGCAGGCCGTCCGCGATCCGCGCGAACTGCTGGCCCTGCTGGGGCTGGAAACCCAGGCGCAGCGCATTTCCGAGGCCGCCGCCCGGCAGTTCCCGCTGCGGGTACCGCGCGGCTTCATCGCCCGCATGCGCCACGGCGATCCGGAGGATCCGCTGCTGCGGCAGGTCCTGCCGGTTCTGGACGAAGAGCGCGTGGTGGCAGGCTTCGAACTCGATGCGGTCGGCGATGGCGCGGCGCGCCGTGGTGGCGGCGTCATCCACAAATACGCCGGCCGCGCCCTGCTGATCGCCACCGGCAGCTGCGCGATCAACTGCCGCTACTGCTTCCGCCGCCACTACCCCTACGCGCAGGACACGGCGGCGGCGGCCGGCTGGCGCGAAGCCGTTGCCAGGCTGCGTGAGGATGCCTCGATCCACGAAGTGATCCTGTCCGGTGGCGATCCGCTGTCGCTGGCCGACCACAAACTGGCCGAACTGACCGACGCGCTGCGCGCGGTGCCGCACATCCGCCGCCTGCGCATCCACAGCCGGCTGCCGATCGTGCTGCCCGAGCGCGTCGACGCCGGCCTGCTGGATTGGCTGCGCGGCCTGCCGTGGCCCGCAACTCTGGTCGTGCATGCCAACCATAGCAACGAATTCGACGCCAGCGTCGATGCCGCCATGGCGAAACTGCGCAGCATCGGAATCACCCTGCTCAATCAGGCCGTGCTGCTGCGCGGCGTCAACGATTCCGTCGCGGCGCTGGCCACCCTGTGCGAACGCGGCTTCGAGGCAGGCGTGCTGCCCTATTACCTGCACCAGCTCGACCGCGTCGTCGGCACCGCGCACTTCGAGGTCAGCGACGCCCGCGCGCTGGAACTGCACGCCGGGCTTTCGGCCACCCTGCCGGGCTATCTGGTGCCGAGGCTGGTGCGGGAGATCGCCGGCCAGCCGGGCAAGACGCCGCTGGCGCAGGCTGCATCGGGCACGGCAGCGGCCGTATGATGTAGCCTCTTCCCATCGCCGCCACGATCCCCCGACGCATGGCCATCACCAAGGACACTGCCCTCCGACTGATCATCGTGACCGACCTGGTCAACGAAGCCGAAGCGATGGTCAGCCGCCTGCGCAACTCGGGAATCGCGGTCCGCCCGACCCGGCCCGAGTCGCTGGACGAGCTGGCGCAGGCACTGGCCCAGCAGCAGCCGGTCGACATGGTGCTGGGCGACTACGGTTCCACGCAGATGCCGTTCGAACAGGTGGCCAAGATGGTCATGGGCTGCGGCAAGGACGTGCCGCTGCTGGCGGTGCTGGACGGGGTCACCGACGACATCCTCGAAGACGTGCAGGCGCTGGGCGCGCAGGCGGTGGCGCTGCGCGAGCGCCCGCAGCAGTTCCTGAAGAATATCCTGACCGAATGGAACGACCTCGACGCCCGTCGCTCGCAGCGCCGGCTGGAGGCGCAGATGCGCGAAACCCAGCGCCGCTGCGACATGCTGATCGATTCCTCGCGCGAGCCCATTGCCTACATCCACGAAGGCATGCACATCCGCGCCAATCAGGCGTATCTGGAAATGTTCGGCTTCGAGTCCTTCGAGGACATCGAGGGCATGTCGCTGCTGGATCTGGTGGCACCCGGCGACGTGGGCAACTTCCGCACCCTGCTCAAGGATCTCGCCAGGGGCGAAGCGCCGCCGCCGCGCTACGAACTCACCGCGGTCGACAGCGAGGGCGGTGAATTCCCGGCGGTCATGGAGTTCTCCGCCGCCGAGTATCAGGGCGAGGCATGCCAGCAGATCATCTTCCGGCACCAGGCGATCGAAGCCGACCCGGAGCTCGAACGCGAGTTGGCACAGCTGCGCGAGCGCGACCAGGCCACCGGACTGCTCAACCGCCAGACCTTCCTGAAGCATCTGGAAGATGCCGTCATCGACGCCGGCAAGAATCAGGCGCAGTACGGCTTCCTGCTGTTCGAACCGGACAGCTGGCAGCGCACCCTGCAAGGCGTCGGGCTGGACAGCGTCGATGAGCTGTTGGCCGCGATCGCCGAGTTCCTGCGGACGACGCTGGGCAACCCGGACGAGGCCAGCGGGATCCGGCTGGGGCGCTTCTCCGACCACGGCTTTGCGGTGCTGGCGCCGGGCGACCACGCCCAGAACAAGGCGTTGGCCGAACGCATCCTGGCCGCTTTCCCGACCCGGGTGTTCGCGGTCGGCGACGGCTCCAGCACCTTCTCGGTCAGCATCGGCGGCGTCCAGATCAGCGAAAAGACGGCCAACGTCAACCAGGTGCTCAGCCGCGCCAGCCACGGCATGCAGTCCTCGGCCAGCACTGGCGGCAACCGCATCGAGGTGTTCGATCCGGGCGCGATCGACCGCGCCGAGGCCGAACGCATCCAGGCCTGGGTGAACCGCCTGCGCGATGCGCTCGAGAACGACCATTTCCTGTTCCATTACCAGCCGGTGATTCCGTTGCTCGGCGCGCCCGGCGGCATCTACGAAACCTCGCTGCGGCTGGAAGGCGACAACGGCGAAAGCGTCACCGACATGAGTTTCCTGCAGATCGCGGAGGAGCACGGCCTGCTGGGCGACATCGACCGTTGGGCGATCGAAAATGCGATCGAGGTGGTCGCCTCGCGCAACAGCGGCCCCAAGCCGGTGCGCTTGATCGTGCGCATCACCCAGGCCTCGCTGACCGACGAAGGGCTGCCGGGGTTCGTCGGCGGTCTGCTCGCACAGCACGGCGTGACG
Source organism: Thermomonas sp. (assembly GCF_023953935.1). Classification (GTDB taxonomy): domain Bacteria; phylum Pseudomonadota; class Gammaproteobacteria; order Xanthomonadales; family Xanthomonadaceae; genus Thermomonas. The sequence goes on from NZ_JAMLIW010000001.1 coordinate 293,972, forward strand.
GGTTCCAGCCTGCTGCTGCAGATCCCGGAATCCACCGTGTTCACCAACCTGGCCGATACCCAGACCCTGACCAGCGCCATCGGCAAGCACGGCTGCCAGATCGTCCTCGAACGCTTCGGTGCCGGCCTGGACTCATTCCAGCTGCTGTCCCACTTCACGCCCGGCTTCATCAAGCTCGACCCCAGCTTCATGGAAGACCTCGCCAAGAACGCCACCAACCAGCAGAAGGTCCAGGAAATCACCCACAAGGCGCGCGATCTCGGGATCATGAGCATTGCCGATGGGGTGCAGGACGCCAGCAGCATGACCGCGCTGTTCTCCAGCGGCGTCGACTACGTGCAGGGCGAGTTCCTGGCGCAGTCCGGCCCGGACATGAACTACGATTTCGAGAGTTGAGCCAAGGCGGGTGCCTCCAGCGTTGCCCGCCGCACGTGGACGACCGGCCACGGATCATTCACGAGGGAGCGGATGCCCGCCACGCCAGCCGCCCGCGGTCGCTTCGCCCCTTCCCCCACCGGGCCGCTGCACGCCGGCTCGCTGCTCGCCGCGCTGGGAAGCTGGCTGGTTGCCCGCCAGTCCGGCGGCCAGTGGCTGATCCGGATCGAGGACATCGACCCGCCGCGTCAGCGCCCCGGCGCCGCGGCTGACCAGCTGCGCACGCTCGCCCGCTTCGGTCTCGACCACGACGGCGCGGTCGAATACCAAAGCCGACGCGGCGCGCTTTATCAGGCCGCAATCGACCGCCTGCTGGCCGCCGGCACGGCCTTCCCCTGCCACTGCAGCCGCAGCGATCTGGCCGCCAGCGGTGGCATCCACCGCCGCTGCATGGCCCGGTCCGAACGCCCCGACCCTGCCATCCGGCTGCGGGTGCCCGAACGCTGCACGATCGGTTTCGATGACGCCATCTGCGGGACGATCCGGCAGCGCGTCGACGTGGACGTCGGCGACTTCGTCCTGCGCCGGGCCGATGGACTGTGGGCCTACCAGCTGGCGGTGGTCGTGGATGACGCCGAACAGGGCATCAGCGAAGTCGTGCGCGGCGCCGACCTGCTTGACTCCACCCCGCGCCAGATCCTGCTGCAACGCGCGCTGGGCCTGCCAACGACGCGCTACGCGCACCTGCCGCTGCTGCGGGACGCAGACGGGCACAAGCTGTCGAAATCCTCGGCGGCGCTGCCGGTCGATGCCGACCGGCCGCTGGACGCGCTGGCACGCCTGTGGGGATGCCTCGGGCAGCGTCCACTGCCACCGGCTCGAAGCGTGGGCCAATTCCTCGAACTTTCGCTCGACCAGTTCCGGCTGGAGCGAGTGCCGGCCAGCCCGTTCACTTCCCTCGCCGCAGCGCACAACGCGGATTCAGCGTCTGCCGTCTAGAATCACTGCGGCTGGAGATTCGATCCATCAAGGAGCGCGCACATGACATCCCGAGTTGCACTGGTCACCGGCGGTACCGGCGGCATCGGTACCGCCATCGTCAAGGAACTGGCCCGAAAAGGGCACCGCGTCGCCACCAACTACCGCAACGAGGCCAAGGCCAAGGCCTGGCAGGAGCAGATGCATGGCGAAGGTTTCGACATCCTGATCGTCCACGGCGACGTCAGCTCGGCCGAAGATGCGGCACACATGGTCCAGGAGGTCGAAGCCAGACTCGGGCCGATCGAGATCCTGGTCAACAACGCCGGCATCACCCGCGACGGCACCTTCCACCGGATGAAGCCGGAGCAGTGGATGGACGTCATCAACACCAACCTCAACTCGTGCTTCAACGTGACGCGCCCGGTGATCGAGGGCATGCGCGAGCGCAAATGGGGACGGATCATCCAGATCAGCTCGATCAACGGTCTCAAGGGCCAGTACGGTCAGGCCAACTACGCGGCAGCCAAGGCCGGCATGCACGGCTTCACCATTTCGCTGGCCCGCGAGAATGCGCGCAACGGCATCACGGTCAACACGATTTCCCCGGGCTACATCGCCACCGACATGGTGATGGCGGTGCCGGAGGAAGTGCGCGCCAAGATCGTCGCCGACATCCCCACCGGCCGCCTCGGCACGCCGGAGGAAATCGCCTACGGCGTGGGCTTCCTCGCCGATGACCGCGCCGGCTGGATCACCGGCTCCAACCTCGACATCAACGGCGGCCACCACATGGGCTGGTAAGCTCGCGTTTGCCATCCCGCGGCGGCGCGCCTTGCCCGGGGCGCGCCGTTTCCATCTTGCCCCGCGAACCTGCCCACGGAGTCCCCATGCCCAGCCCCGATCCCGCCCCCAATGACGTCCCCCGAGCCAAGTCCCGCGGCGGGCGCTACCTGTTCCTGCTGATCCTGGGTTTCGTGATCGGCGTGATCGCCACGGTGATGGGCATGCGTGCGCTGCAGGCGCGCCAGGATCCCTTCCCCGATGCGCTGATGCACGTGCAGGGCTGGCACATGGACCAGCTGAAGGCTTCGCTGGACTCGAATCACTGCAGCCCCACCGCCGCGCTCCCGCACCTGCAGGCGCTGCGGATGACCTCGGAGAATCTCGAAGACGCCTTCCCCGGACTGCGTGATGACGAACGCTTCCGCAGCGCGGCTTCCGCGATGCGCGCGGCTGCCGACAAGGCGATCGCCACCCCGCCGCTGAGCTGCGCGGCGTTCGGCGCCACCCTCAAATCGATGGGCGAAACCTGCCGCGGCTGCCACCGGGATTTCCGCGACTGAGCCGGTCGCGGCCACAGGCAGCCGGCTGATTCGATGGACGGACACGTCCTGCTCTACGCGCTGGCCGGCCTGCTGATCCTGATCGGGCTGGTCGGAATCCTGCTGCCCCTGCTGCCCGGCATCCCGCTGATGTTCGCGGGGATGCTGCTGGCGGCCTGGGTCGACGATTTCCGGCACCTTGGTGTCGGGCTGCTGTCGACGCTGGCGGCGTTGACCCTGGCCTCGATGGCTCTCGACTTCTGGGCCACGGCGCACGGCGCCAGGCGCGTCGGCGCCAGCCGCACGGCCATGTGGGGCGCGGCGCTGGGCACGCTCGTGGGCCTGTTCTTCGGCCTGCCGGGCCTGCTGCTGGGGCCCTTCGTCGGCGCGCTGGTCGGAGAACTGCTCGGCGTGCGCAGCCTGCGCGCCGGGGCCATCGGCCAGGCCACCAAAGTCGGGGCCGGCACCTGGCTCGGTATCCTGATCGGGATCGGGCTCCGGTTTGCGCTGGCTTTTGCAATGCTGGGCATCTTCGCATTCGCCTGGTGGTTTTGATCCGACGACCGGCAGCACCCGCCCCACCACCCGAACGATGTTTCACCTTCACGCCTCATGACCTTCCAGCCCGCCCTCCCACACGCCACCCTTTCCGACCGCTTCACCGCTGCACTGGACCAGGTGCAGGAAAAGCTGGTGCATCTGCTGGCCAGCGCCCCGCTGCTGCTGCTGGCCCTGCTGATTGTCTTCCTGTCAATCTGGCTGGGCGGCGTCCTCAGCCGGCGCATGCGCGTGCTGCGCCGGATCAGCCAGAGCAATCCCTACATGGAAGGCCTGCTTCGCAACACCGTGAAGGTGCTGGTCGGGCTGGCCGGGGTCCTGGTCGCCCTCGATCTGCTGGGCGCCACCTCGCTGGTTGGAGCGGTGCTCGGCTCGGCCGGCGTGGTCGGCCTGGTGCTGGGCTTCGCCTTCAAGGATATCGCCGAAAACTACGTGGCCGGGGTGCTGCTCAGCATTCGCCAGCCATTTTCCCCCGGTGACAGCGTGTGCATCGATATCCACGAAGGCAGCGTCATCGCCCTCACTTCGCGGGCCACGGTGCTGATGACCGCCGAAGGCCACCATCTGCAGTTGCCCAATGCGCTGGTGTTCAAGTCGGTGCTCCTCAATTACTCGCGCAACCCGCAGCGCCGGTTCAATTTCGATCTCATGGTGGGGCATGGTGCATCGCTGCACACCGCGCTGGATGCGGGCATCGCCGCGATCGCCGCCATCGACGCCGTACTCGCCGATCCCGCCCCCGACGGCAGCGTGTTCAGCCTGGACAATGACGGTGCCGTGCTGCGCTTCACCGGCTGGATCAACCAGACCCGCAACGATCTGACCCGGACCCGCAGCGAGGCCCTGCGCCGGGTGCGGCGGGCGCTTCGCCAGCACGGCATCGCCCCGCCGGAGGCACGGACCCGGGTGAACCTAGTGCGCAACGACGTGCTGGGAACGCTGCCCGGCGAGAACGGACAGGAACGCGACACCTCGGTCGATCACACCCTGGACGAGCAGGTCGATCGCGCGCAGCGCGCGGCCGATGCGGGCAATCTCCTCGAGCCGACGCCACCGCCCGCGGTCGGGCCCTGACCGGCGTCTCGGGAACCCGGTCACGAAACCCGGCGACCGCCCGCCGGCCCCCTTTTCAGCAGGCCCGAAGTAGCGCAGGATGGGCTCGGGTCAATTCGGGAAAGGGGATCATGGCAGAGAACGACAAGCACTCCGGCATGCGCGGCGTCTTCAACGACATCCGCCTGCTGCTCAGTGACATGCTCGGGTTGGGCAAGCCGGACGCCGAGCGCAGAATGACCATCGAGGTCTTCTTCGGAATGATGGGCTACGTCGCCAAGACCGACCGACTGGTCAGCAGCCACGAGTCCAACGTCGCCAACACCGTGATGGACGAGATCGACCTGTCGCTGGCCGAACGTGAAATCGCTTCGTCCGCCTTCGATCGCGGGATGAGCCGGAACATCAACGCCCAGGCGGAGTTGCTGCGGTTCACCGACAGCCACAAGCCCGGCTCCGAGCAGATCGACCGGCTGTTCGACATCCTGGTGCGGCTGGCCGCTTCCGACAGCCGGCTGGACGTGCGCGAACACGATGCCCTCAAGGAGATCGCCAAGAGCCTCGGGCTGCCGGCCACGGCGGTCGACAACAAGCTGGCGCTGTACACCATCAAGCGCTGAGTGCGGGCGCTCCGGGATAGCGCAGGACATCGTCCACCAGCAGCGCGCCCGGCTGCAGGGTGTGGCGCATGTGCTTGCCCGGGCCCATCAGGTGTTCGACCGTCCAGCCGCGGACCGTGAAATCGTCGGCGATGAGGCGGCGGTGACAGCGCCACCACACCGCTTCGGCGCACATCACGCAGGCACGCTTTTCCTGCGCCAGAGCCATCAGCTCGGCGCGGCCCTGCCGGTACTCGGCGCTGGCCAGATGGTCGGCATAGGCGCGGAAGGCCTCGACCCGCCAGCCGAGATTGACCGATCCTGCTGCCGGGCGGCGCCGTCCGCCCAGCGCCGGCAGGGCGCGATAGCCGATTCCGGCCACGGTCAGCGCTGCCGGCAGGACGTCGCGGGAATATTGCGGGTTGTGGCGCGAGCCGGCAAAGCGACGGACATCGACCAGCACCTCGATATCGACCTCGCGCAAAAGGGCCACGAAGTCCGGCCACGGGCGAGTCGAATGTCCGATCGTCCACAAGATGTGCAGCGGCTCTGCCACAGCGGAAGCATGCGCTTGCGACGGTCGAATCGTGCTTCACGCAGGAGAATTTTGCTCAGGATCAAACCTCATGTTGCGCTGCGGCGTAAAATCCCCATTCATCCAGTCTGAGCCCCCACGCGCATGGCCGCCCCTTTCGGCACCGAAACGGTGCTCGACGTCCGCCACTGGACCGATTCCTACTTCAGCTTCACCCTCACCCGCGATGACGGCTTTCGTTTCGACAACGGCCAGTTCGTGATGATCGGGCTGGAGGTGGAGGGCAAGCCGCTGCTGCGCGCCTACTCGATCGCCAGCCCGAACTGGGACGAGCAGCTGGAGTTCTTCAGCATCAAGGTGCCCAACGGGCCGCTGACTTCGCGCCTGCAGCACATCCAGCCGGGCGATGTGGTGTTGGTCGGGCGCAAGCCCACCGGCACCTTGCTGATCTCCGACGTGCACCCGGGTCGCAATCTGTATCTGCTGGGTACCGGCACCGGGCTGGCGCCGTGGCTGGCGATCATCCAGGATCCGGCCACCTACGAGCGCTTCGAGCGCGTGGTGCTCTGCCACGGCGTCCGCGAAGCCCGCGATCTGGCTTACCGCGACTACATCGAACGCGAACTGCCGCGCCACGAGCTGCTCGGCGACCTGCTCCGCGACCGCCTGCTCTATTATCCGGCGGTCTCGCGCGAGGCCTTCGACTACAACGGCCACGACCACCGCGGCCGCATCACCGACCACCTTGAACAAGGGCGGATCGCGGCGGCGCTCGGGCTGGATCCACTCGATGCCGCACGCGACCGCGCCATGGTCTGCGGCAGCCCGCAGATGCTCGCCGACTTCCGCCACATCCTCGACGCACGCGGATTCAGCGCCTCGGCGAAGATCGGTGTTGCCGGTGAATACGTGTTCGAACGCGCGTTTGTCGAGAGGTGAAAGCCCGTCGCGGCTGGCCGCACCTGAAGCACCGATGAGGCCTCAGGCATCCTCGCCATAGCGCAACCACAGCGATGCTTCGGCTGCGTCGGAGAACACCCGCACCCGGTAGCCGCGCTCGCGTCCCATCATCTCCACCGCTTCGATTTGCGGCATCTGGTCCGCCCGCCCCTCCACATAGGCGATCTGCAACTCGCGCAAGCCGGAATGCTGGATGACCTCGAACAATTTCGGCAGGTCGGCTTCCGCCAGTACCTCGCTCGGAAGCTCGTCGAGCACCAGCAATTGCCGCGCGCCGCGCGCCTTCGCCTCCGCGCCGATCCGCAGCCAATACGCACTGCTCGCGGCAAGGCTCGCCGCGAGATTGCCGATCAGGCGCACGGTCAACCGCGGCGCGTCATAGCTGAATTCCAGCCGATATTCGCCGCTCGGAGCATCGTTCCGACTCATGCGATCGTCCTTTCAATGGCGGCGCGCAGCGCCTCCGGCGTGGTGGTCGGCGCGTATCGCTCCAGCACCTGGCCATCGCGACCAATCAGGAACTTGGTGAAATTCCACTTGATCGCACCGATCCCGAGCAACCCGCCCTTCTGCGCCTTCAGCCACTTCCACAGCGGATGCGCGCCCGATCCGTTGACCTCGACCTTGGCGAACATCGGGAAGCTCACGCCGTAGGTCAGCGAACAGAACTGGCGGATTTCCTCGGCATCGCCAGGCTCCTGGTGGCCGAACTGGTCACAGGGAAAGCCCAGCACCACCAGCCCGCGCTTGCGGTAGTCCTTCCACAGCTGTTCCAACCCGTCGTATTGCGGAGTGAAGCCGCAGCGACTGGCCACGTTGACGATCAGCAGCACCTTGCCGCGCCAGCGACCCAGCGGACCGGGGGTGCCATCGAGGGCTACGGCTTCGAAGTCAAACGCGCTTTCCATCACATGCCTCCCCCGAGGCGGCAACGCCTCACATTCAACATACGCGACAAGCCGCCAACACCGGACGCACGGCGGGTAAAGCCTGCATGCGCTACCCTACGCACTTCGTTGCAAACACCGGCAAGCTCAATGACCGCCCCCTACTCCACCCTTTTCGCCTGCGCGCTCACCCTTGCGCTCAGCGCCAGCCCGATGACGACCCACGCCCAATCCCGGACCACCACCCCGCCCGCCGCGAGCTACAGCGGCCCGTTCGCCGCGCCCAGCCCGCTCGACCTGCACTACCCGCAGTTCGACCGGATCAAGGACAGCGATTTCGCGCCCGCCTTCGACGCCGGCATGGCGCAGCAGCTGCGCGAGATCGACGCGATCGCCAACAACCCGGAAGCGCCGAGCTTCCAGAACACCATCGTCGCGATGGAGCGCAGCGGCCGCGTCCTCGACCGCGCCTCCAACGTGTTCTTCAACCTGGTCGGCACCGACAAGAACCCGGCGCGCGCCGCGCTGGAAGTCGAATACGCGCCGAAGTTCGCCGCCCATCGCGATGCGATCTCGCTCAACCCGCAGCTGTTCGCCCGCATCAAGACCCTGTACGACGCGCGTGCCGGGCTTGGCCTCGACGCCATCGACCTGCGTCTGCTGGAGAAGCGCTACCAGGACTTCGTGCGCGCCGGCGCCGCGCTGAACGATGCGCAAAAAGCGCGGATTCGCGCCATCAATACCGAGCTGTCACAGCTGGGCACCAAGTTCGACCAGAACGTGCTGGACGAGGTCAACGATTCGGCCATCGTGGTCGACAGCCGCGACCAGCTCGCCGGCATGAGCGACGAGCAGATTGCCGCCGCCGCCGAAGCCGCACGCACCCGCAACCTGCCGGGCAAGTTCGTGATCGCGTTGACCAATACCACCGGCCAGCCGGCCGAAGCGCAGCTGCGCAACCGCGCCCTGCGCGAGCGCCTGCACCGTGCCTCGGTCGCGCGCGGCAGCCGCGGCAACCAGTGGGACAACACCGGCGTGGTTTCGCGCATCCTCAAGCTGCGCGCCGAACGCGCCCGCCTGCTGGGTTATGACACCTACGCCAATTTCATCCTCGCCGACGAGACCGCCGGCAATCAGGACAACGTCAACCGGATGCTCGGCCAGCTGGCGCCCAAGGCGCTGGCCAATGCCCGCCGCGAGGGCGCCGACCTGCAGGCGATGATCGACAGCGAACAGCAGCACGCCGGTGCGCCGAGCTTCCAGCTGGAACCCTGGGATTGGGCCTACTACAGCGAGAAGGTGCGCCAGGCCCGCTACAACTTCGATGAAGGCCAGCTCAAGCCCTACTTCGAGATGAAGAACGTGCTGGAGAACGGCGTCTTCTACGCCGCCACCCAGCTCTACGGCATCACCTTCAAGGAACGCACCGACCTGCCGAAATACCATCCGGACACATGGACCTATGAGGTGTTCGACAAGGACGGCAAGCCGCTGGCGATGTTCATCTTCGATCCCTACGCGCGCGCGACCAAGCAGGGCGGCGCATGGATGAACACTTATGTCGCGCAGTCGGACCTGACCGGCGAACAGCCGGTCGTGGCCAATCACCTGAACATCCCCAAGCCCGAGGCCGGCAAGCCGACCCTGATGACCTGGGATGAGGTGACTACCGCGTTCCACGAATTCGGCCACGCCCTGCACGGGTTCTTCCAGAACGTGCGCTATCCGTACTTCTCGATGAACGTGCCGCGGGATTTCGTCGAATACCCGTCGCAGTACAACGAAATGTGGGCCGACTGGCCGCAGGTGCTGGCGCACTATGCGCACCACTACCAGACCGGCGAGGCGATGCCCAAGGAACTGCTGGACAAGGTGATCGCCGCATCGAAGTTCAACCAGGGCTTTGCCACCACCGAGTATCTGGAAGCGGCGATGCTCGACCAGCGCTGGCACCAACTGCCGCTGGAGCAGATCCCCGATGCGTCCGGCGTGATGGCCTTCGAGACCCGTGCGCTCAAGGCCGATGGCTTCGACTACGCCCCGGTGCCGCCGCGCTATCGCACGCCCTACTTCAGCCACATCATGGGCGGCTACGCGGCCGGCTACTACGCCTATATCTGGTCGGAAGTGCTGGCCGCCAACACCACCCAGTGGATCAAGGACAACGGCGGCCTGACCCGCGCCAATGGCGATGCCCTGCGCGCCAAGGTGCTGGCGCCGGGTGGCGAGATCGACCCGGCCAAGCTGTTCCCGAATCTTGCCGGGCACGAGGCGACGATCGAGCCGCTGCTGGAACGGCGCGGGCTGGACGCGAACTGAAGGCAACGCGGATGGGAGCCGCGCGCAGAGCGCGCTCCTATTCGCCGCGGAACAGCTCCCGATACTCTTGTGCCACCAGCGGACGCAGCACGCTGGCCGGCACTTCCACGGCCTGCTGTCCGGCCTCGTAAGGCGCCACCTGCTGCGGAGGAAACACGAAACGCAGCGAGCGGATGCTGCCGTCGGCATTCATCACCGGCTCGAAGCGGGAAAAATTGCGCACTTCTGGCGCGGTGCCGGCGCTGATCGCCGCGCTGCCGCGGCGCATCTTCGGCGCACGCTGCTCGGGCGGCACCTCGTCCTCGTCAAGCTGCTGCGACAGTTGGGTCATCAGCTGGTCGCGAACGTAATCGGACACCGGCTTCCAGTCCCGCGCCTGCGGAATGAGTTGCTCGGCGGCCAGCATCTGCTGCATCTGCGGCAGCCAGACAAAACGCTCGACCAGCGGCGTTCCGTGTTCCCCGCCGGTGTAGCTGGTCCCATCCACGCCCACCACCACCACCCGCGGCGTTTCGACGAGAGTGGTAAACGGCAGGCTCAGGTCGAACGGCGCTTCCGGCTTCGCGCCGTGCAGTCCATCCACCGCCTGCATCAAACGCGCCCGCGAGGCTTCGGCATAGTCATGCAGCGCCCGCGCCAGCGGCGGATATTTGCTGGCCGCCTGCGGGTAGCTGATGCCGATGATGTAAGCCGGCGTGGTCTCGATACTGTCCTTCAGCGTCACCGGTTGCTCGGTCTCCGGTTGCGCCGCCGCGGGTGCGGCCTGCGCTGGCGGATTCACGCCGGGGCCGGATTGCGGCGCATCGCGATTGCACCCGACCAGCAACCCCAGCGCCAGGACCAGCGCAGCCTGCAAGGGGTGAGGGCGGATCGACGAGACGGGCACAGCGAACTCCGGTGCTGATTGAATCAGTGCGATGCCCCGCATTTTCTCACGACCATCCACTTTGGGAAGGGGCGTACCCGCGGGAGGGAAGGCAGCTCGATCTGCGACGGGATTCGTGTCGACCCGACACACGGCAACAGGATTCCGTGAAATCGAAAGTTCGCGACCCGGCGCGCCAGGCTCGAACATGCCGGCATGGCCGTGTCGGCACCCCACAAAAAAAGCCCGGCCGAAGCCGGGCTTTTCATCGACGCGATGAAGCGACTTACGCCGCCTGCACTTCGTCCGCCTGCAGGCCCTTCTGGCCCTGCACGACCTTGAAGGTCACCTTCTGGCCTTCCTGCAGCGAACGGAAGCCGTTGCCCTGGATCGAGCGGAAGTGGACGAAGACGTCCGGGCCGGACTCCGGGGTGATGAAGCCGAAGCCCTTGGCGTCGTTGAACCATTTGACGGTTCCGGTCTGACGATCAGACATGTTGTTACTCCTGAAACAGTGGGTCATGGAAACACGATTCGATGGTTTCGAAGCGCGACTGTCGAGCAAGGGGTAACGCACACGATGTAGCGGATCGCAGCCGATCTACCGCATCGGGTCACGATGTACCGTGATCCCGCTTGAAACAGTGCGCGCACCTTACCCTGTTTTCGGGCGAAAGTGTGGATTTTGGCGCATTTTTTTCACGCGCCACGGGACGGGAAACCGCCGGGTTCCGCCCCGGCCTTCGGGAGCTGCCACCCCGGACTAGCGCAGCGTCAGCCGGTCAGCGATTGCAGGAAATGCCCCAGCACCCGTGGTTGCAGCGCCAGCGTGAGCAGCACTCCGTAGGCGGCGCCCCACAAATGCGCGCTGTGATTGACGTTGTCGCCCCCGCGGCGATCCATCCACAGGCTGTAGCCGACGTACAGGACGGCGAACAGGATGGCCGGGATCGGAATCGGCAGCGGGAAGATGATCAGCGTCGACCAGGGGGCGAACAAGATGAAGGCAAACAAAACGGCAGACACGCCGCCGGAGGCGCCCAGACTCCGATAAGCGGGATTATTGCGCTGCACAATGAACGTCGGCAGGATCGAAACCACGATCGCCGACAGGTAGAACAGCACGTAGCCCAGCGGCGAGAACCACGCCGAATACACCCGTTCCACCGCGCTTCCGAACGACCACAGCGTGATCATGTTGAACAGCAGATGGGTCCAGTCGGCGTGGACGAAGCCGTAGGTCAGCAGGCGGTCATACTGGTGTCGGCGCTGGACCGCCGGTGGCCACAGCAGCAGACGCTCCAGCAGGCTGCGATCGTTGAAGGCCCGCCACGACACCAGCACGGTCAGGCCCACGATGATCAGGTTGACGGACAGCTGCATCTCAGCGCTCCGCCGCCGGCAGACGGTTCACGGCCATTCGCCCAGGTCCTCGCGTTGGTACAGCGTCGCAAACGTCGGCCTTGCGGTCATCCGGCGCGCCAGTTCGGCAAGCTGCGGAAAGTCCAGCGCCGGCGTTTCCATCTTGCGGCCGATCCGCATCAGCAGCACGAGGAAGAAATCCGGCACCGTCGGCTCGGCGCCAAGCAGGAACGGCCCGTGCGCCGCGAGATGGGCGTCGATCCGCCGCCAGTGCGCCGCCACCCGCCGTCCGGCGTGCGCCTTGACCGCCTCGCGCTGTTCCGGGCCTGCCACCGGATCGGGGAACCACCACTGCCGCACCAGCGGCTGCACTTCGTTGGCCAAGTCGAACATCCATTGCAGGAGCGCGAACCGGCGCGGATCATCCGGCCCCGGCGCCAGGCCCGACTGCGGATGCCGCTCGGCCAGCCACAGCGCCAGCGCCGGCGCTTCGTGCAACGGCTTGCCGTCGATCACCAGGGTCGGCACGACGCCGTTCGGATTCAAGGCCAGATAGTCCGGCGATTTCTGTGCGTCGCTGTCGAAATCCACCAACCGCAGTTCGTAGTCCATGCCGAATTCGATCAGCAGCCAGTGCACGAGAAAGCTGGCCGAACCCGGGGCGTAATACAGCAACGTGGTCATGGCGAAACCGCAGCGAGGGGAGGCCTGCATGTTCGCACGCCGTGGCCGCGCCGGCCGTGCGCTTGGTTATCCTTGCATGCTCCCGGTTGCCGCAACGCCAATCCCGCATGCGCAGAATTTCGACCACAGTCTGTCTGTTGCTCGCCGTTGCGTTGCTGTTCGGATGGCGACAGCTGCATCCCGACGCGGCGCCAACCGTCGAGGTGGCGGGATCCGCAGCGCCGGCCACTGCACCCACCCCGCCGGCCCGGGCCGGGCGCAATTCACGCCCGGCGCCACCGTCCCTGCCCGCCTTCCTGCCGCCCGAAGCGCAGGCGGTCATCGCCCGCATCCTGCGCGACGGGCCCTATCCTTATCCGCAGGACGGCAGCACCTTCGGCAATTACGAAGGCCACCTGCCACGCCAGCCGCGCGGCTGGTACCACGAATACACGGTGCCGACGCCGGGGCTGTCGCACCGCGGCACGCGCCGGATCGTCACCGGGGGTACGCCACCGCAGGTCTGGTATTACAGCGCCGATCACTACCGCAGCTTCCGCCGCTTCGAGCTCGAGGGCACCCGTCCATGAACCCGCTTGCCCACGGGCTGGCTGACCCCGCACGCTCCGGCATCGTCGCCCTTGCCGCCTCCGAGCTCGCTTCGCTCGCCGCGGCCGCCGACGCCGCCGGTCTGCCCATGCTGCGCATCGACCTGCGCGGCTGTCGCGACAAACCCGCCCTGCTCAAGCGCATTGCCCGGGCCTTGGGCACGCCGGCGGCGCAGGGCCGCAACTGGGATGCGCTGGCCGACCAGCTGCGCGACCTGGGCTGGCTGCCCGAATCCCGTGGCCACATCCTGCTGTTCACCCACGCCGGCAGCCTGCATGCCAGCGATCCCGCCAGCTTCAGCACCTTGCTGTCACTGCTCGCCGACGCCGCCGACCACTGGCGCACGCGCGGCATCCCGTTCCAAGCTGTTTTCACCCTGCCGGCGCACATGCTGCGCGTGCAGGGGAATTCATCCGAACCGCGCTAGCATTGCCGCATGGATGCCTTGAATACCGCAACCACGCTGCGCAGCGCCACCCTTGCCGATGTTCCCGCGTTGGTCGCGCTGGTGACGCGCTGCTATCGCGGCGAGGCCAGCCGCGCCGGCTGGACCACCGAAGCCGACTTGCTTGACGGCGAGCGGATCGACCCGGACGTGCTGCGTGCGGACATCGCGCGTCCACACAGCCGCGTGCTCATTGCAGAACGCGGTGCCACGACCGTCGCCTGCGCCCACGTCTGCCGCGACGGCGACGCCGGCTACTTCGGGATGTTTGCGGTCGCCCCCGAGCTGCAGCGCTCGGGGCTGGGATCAACGCTGCTCGCCGAGTGCGAACACATCGTGGCCGGCCAATGGCGGCTGCCGGCGCTGCGCATGACCGTGATCGAACAGCGCCCGGAACTGATCGACTGGTACCGGCGCCGGGGCTACCGCACAACCGGCGAGATCAAGCCCTTCCCCTACGGCGATCCACGCTTCGGCCTGCCCAAACGCGACGACCTGCGCTTCGTGGTGCTGGAAAAATCCCTGCCGACGGAGCACGCGGCATGAGCGGTGGGTGGACCCGCGTTTGCACCACCGCCGAACTGCTGCCCGGCGAGATGCAGGTGGCCTTCGATGAGGCCACCGGCGTGCAGATCGTCGTATTCAACCTCGACGGCGACCTGTACGCCTACGAGGACCGCTGCTCGCACGAGGACTTCGAACTGTCGGTCGGCCACTTCGACGCCGCCAGCGGGGAGATCGAGTGCGTGCTGCATGGTGCCCGCTTCGACGTGCAGGACGGACGCGCGCTGTGCGCGCCGGCGCACGAGCCGGTGATCAAGTTCCCGGTCAGGATCGAAGACGGCCAGGTCTATGTGCGGGATGATCGCGATGATTGAAGCGCCAGCGGAGGCAGGCCGATGATTCCATGGTGGGAAATGGGCCTGCGGCTGGTGCTCGCGGCCGCCCTCAGCGGGGTCATCGGGATCAACCGCGAGCACCACGAGTGGGCGGCAGGCCTGCGCACCCACATGCTGGTCTGCGTCGGCGCGGCGCTGACCATGCTGGTATCGACCTACGGCTTCCGCGACGTGCTCGGGCAGCCAGCCATCGTCCTGGACCCTTCGCGTATCGCCGCCCAGGTCATCAGCGGGATCGGCTTCCTCGGCGCGGGCACCATCCTGTTCCTGCAGCGCGAGCAGGTGATCCGCGGGCTGACCACCGCCGCCGGGCTGTGGGCGGTGGCCGCGGTCGGGCTGGCCTCCGGTGCCGGCATGTACCTGGCTGCCGCCATGGGCACCGCGCTGATGTGGACCATCCTGGCCATCCTCAAACCCCTGGAGCGGCGGTTCCTGCGCCGCAACTTCCGCAACAACCACGTCCGCCTGCGGCTGGCGGGCGGCACCCCGCTGGCACAGGTGGAAACGGCGATCGCCGAGGTCGGGCTGGAAATGTCCAGCGTCACGTTGCGCCGCGATGGCGACGGGCTGGACGTGGTCGAGCTCGAGTGCGACCCGCCGCGGCCGCGCGCCGAGCTGCTGGCCAAGGCGGACGCACTGCGGCGGATGGAAGGCGTGCTGGCGGTGGAAGTCGGCAACCTGAACGCAGCGGGCGCTGCCGGCAACAAGCGCTGAAATTCGGACGCTGCCGTCTCCCCGCGCCAGGTTGCCGGCGCGACGCTCTGCTGCCGCAAATGGCCCCACCTTGCCGGCGCCGCTGGGCACACGCTGGGCGCCTGCCCGCGGACACACTCCAATGCCGGAACGCCGGCTTGAAGTCCAAGATTTTGTTGCGTATGCGAATCAGTCTCATTATCATGCGCACCCGATGCGGCCGGATGCCGCCACACCCCACCAAGGACCCCATGTCGTCACACCTGTTCGCGCTGTCGCGCACGCTCCTCGCACTGGCCATTGGCCTGTCCCTGGCCACGCCCGCCTTCGCCGGCACGACCACAGCTGCCACCACGCCAAAGCACGCAGGAACGGGCCATCCAACCGCCGCAAGCACCGGCACCGAAACACCGTCAGGCAGCGGCGGAGATTCCCCATCCGCGCAGTCCACCGGCAACGGCGACCCGACGCGATTGCACGGCGTGGTGGTGATCGGCCAGCGCTACCTGCCCGATTACAACGTGCGCAGCACCCGCAGCGCGACCCGCACCAATACCGCCCTGCTGAACATCCCGCAGGCGGCCACCGTCGTCACCGACAAGCTGGTCGCCGACCAGGCCATGACCAGCTTCGGCGATGCCTTCCGCTACATGCCGGGGATCGGCACGGCGCAGGGCGAAGGCAACCGCGACACCCCGGTCATGCGCGGCATCAGCACCACCGGCGATTTTTACGTCGACGGCATCCGCGACGATGTCCAGTATTTCCGTGACATGTACAACCTCGACCGGGTCGAGGCGCTCAAGGGCCCGAACGCCCTGACCTTCGGGCGCGGCGGCAGCGGCGGCGTCATCAACCGGATCACCCGCGTGGCCGATGGCATGGACCACCACAGCGGAACCGCCCAGTTCGGCTCGGGCCTGCGCCGGCGCGGAACGATCGACTACGGCACCGGCATCGGCGACCGCGCGGGATTCCGCGTCAACGCCGTGTACGAGGATTCGGACAGCTTCCGCGACGATGCGACCCTGAAGCGCTACGGCATCAACCCGACCTTCAACGTCGACTTCGGCAGCGCCACATCGCTGCTGCTGTCCTACGAGCGCTTCCACGACAAGCGCACCGCCGACCGCGGCGTTCCCTCGTACCTTGGCCGCCCGGTCGCCACCGACCCTTCGACCTTCTTCGGCAATCCCGAGCTCAGCTTCAGCGAAGCCGACGTCAACGCCTTCGACGCCACCCTCCAGCACGCCTTCACCGAGCAGCTCAGCCTGCGCAACCACCTGCGCTGGGCCGATTACGACAAGCTGTACCAGAACGTGTTCCCCGGAGCGGTCAGTGCAGACGGTGCCACGGTGACACTCGGGGCCTACAGCCACGCGACCCGGCGCACCAATCTTTTCAACCAGACCGATCTGGTCTTGGAAACCCAAGCCGCCGGGATGCGCCACACCCTGCTGCTGGGCAGCGAGCTTGGGTATCAGTCGAACGACAATTTCCGGATGACCGGCTACTTCGCTCCGGGCACCAACGTGGTTCCGGTGGCTGCACCCAACGTCGATGCCGCTGTCGATTTCCGCCAGAGCGCCAGCGACGCCGACAACCACACCACCGCCAGAATCACCGCCGTCTACCTGCAGGACCAGATCGAGTTTTCACCACACTGGCAGGCCATCATCGGCCTGCGCTATGACGATTTCCGGGTCGACCTGCGCAACAATCGCAACGGCCAGGTCTTCCGCAGCGCCGACCACATGCTCTCCCCGCGCGCCGGGCTGATCTTCAAGCCCAATGCCGACGTCTCGATCTACGCCAGCTACAGTCGCGCCTTCCAGCCGCGCTCCGGCGACCAGTTGGCCTCGCTGACGGCCAGCAACGCCGCGTTGCGCCCCGAGAGTTTCAGCAACCGCGAGATCGGCGCCAAATGGGATATCCGCCGCGACCTGCAGGCCAGCATCGCGGTGTACCGCCTGGACCGCGGCAACGTGGCGATCGTGGATCCGAACGACGCGACCCGCATGCTTCTGGTCGATGGCCAGAACACCCGCGGCGTCGAACTCGGCCTGGCCGGGCGCATCACCGACGCCTGGCAGGTCATGGGGGGCTATGCCTGGCAGACCGGCGAAATCACCACCACCCAATCGGCGACGATCCTCAAGGGCAACCGGTTGGCGCAGCTGCCCCGTCACTCCGCTTCACTGTGGAACCGCTACGACTTCACGCCGCGCTTCGGCGCCGGCCTGGGCATCGTTTACCGCGGTGCGCTGTACGCCAACGTCGACAATCGGGTCACTTTGCCCGCCTTCACCCGCATCGATGCAGCCCTTTACTGGAGCATCACCCAGGACATGGAAGTCCAGCTCAACGTCGAGAATCTCGGCAACGTGCGCTACTTCTCCAGTGCCCACAGCAACAACAACATCAGCCCCGGCGCCCCGCGCAGTGCGTGGGTGTCGATCAATTACAGGTATTGAGGCAATGCTGACTTGAGCAGCATTGCCTTGAATACCCGGCGTTGCGGCGAGGGCATCGAGGCAAACATCGAAAACAGGTGCGGCACGTCCCTGTGCCGCCGCGGCGTCGGTTCCTTCGTCGCCGCGTTGACCCTGGGCTCGCACTCAGGCGCACGCGCCGGCGCGATCCCCTCGATGGTTTCGTCCCTCCTGGATGTGCATCACCAGCGCTTCGCCGCTGGCCTCCAGCGCAAACCGACCGCGTTCAGCGTCGTTAGCGCACAGGATCGCGGTATCGCCCGGCTCGATCGCGCCCAGCCCGGAATCGTCGGCAAACCGTCCTTGCCCGGTGAGCAGGTGCACCGCCCAGGTTTCGCCCGGCGCGGCAAACAGCACCATGGTCCCGGCCAGCGGCCGCCGCCACAGGCAGGCATCGACCTGGCCGCGCTTCCACATCAGGTTGAAATCCCGACTCGGCCCGTCGATCGGCTCGCCGACCAGCCGACGCTCGCCTGGAAACCGCAGCTCGCCGTAAGGCGGCAACAGCTCGCTGACTTGGCCATCCTCGAAGTGCAGCCGCAGGCCGTTGCCCGACAGCAGCACCAGCTCGCGCTCCACGCCCGGATAGGGCGAAAACGGCGCGGCGACTTCGACCTCGGCGATCGACAGCCGCCAGCGCCAGTCACCGGCGGCCGGCTCGCAGAGGATTTCCGAAGTCCTGCCGGCGCCGTTTTTCCACGGCATCCTGCGATAGTCCCCGGAGCGGAGGATCCGCGATGCCGGGCGCGCAGAAGACCCCTGCTCCGCCATGGCCCGCATATCCTCCATCCTCGGCTTGACGGCCGCCGGCGCGTTCATCGCCGCGCCACCGACTGCGGCGTACGCACGGGGGCAGTGCGACCCGCAGGCTGCACGGCCGGGCGCGCCGTGCCGATCACGATCCGGTCACGGTTGCGCTCGACGGTCTTCAGGCCGACGCCCTTGACCATGGCGAGCTGTTCGGGGCTGCGGAACGCGCCGTTGGCGCGGCGGTAATCGACGATGGCCTGCGCCTTGGCCGGCCCGATATTGACCAGCACGCGATCCAGGGTGGCGGCATCGGCGGTGTTGATGTTGACCGTCTCGCCGGCGATCGCGCTGCCGAACAGGGCGAACAGCAGGACGATCGAAGACAGCAGGGTGGACAGGGTTTTCATGGCGTTGCTCCTTGCGGTGGGTGGCTACCGATTCGCGTCTTGCGGCCGGTGCGTGCAGATTGCCCATCGCGATGGAAGCAGGGTATCGGGAAGCTTCCCAAAGGGAATCAGACTTTCCCCCCGACAATGGGTAGGAAAAGTCTGATGTGCCCTTGCTCGGCCAGGAACGCGGCCACGGCGCCGCGCTACAATGGCCAATTGAAGCAATGTCTGAAGGGACGCCATGCACAACAGCCGATTCGACGCCGTCCAAGCCCGTGACTTCATCGCGGCGAAGTGGGACCAGGAAATCGTCCCGACCCTGGTCGACTACATCCGCATCCCGAACAAGTCACCGATGTTCGACATCGATTGGGGGGCCAATGGCCACATGCAGCGCGCGGTGGCCCTGTTCGAAGGCTGGGCGCGCGCCCAACCCATCGCGGGCATGCAGCTTGAAGTCGTCCAGCTGGCGGGGCGCACGCCGCTGATCTGCATCGAAATTCCGGCGTTCGGCGGCGGCAGCGGCGATGACTGCGTGTTGCTCTACGGCCACCTCGACAAGCAGCCGGAGATGACAGGCTGGGATGAAGGCAAGGGCCCGTGGACGCCGGTCATGGAAGGCGATCGCCTGTACGGGCGCGGCGGTGCCGACGATGGCTACGCGATCTTCGGCGCGCTGACCGCGATCATGGCGCTGCAAGCCCAGGGCACGCCGCACGCGCGCTGCGTGGTGCTGATCGAAGCCTGCGAAGAGTCCGGCAGCTACGACCTGCCGGCCTACGTCGATCACCTGTCCGCCCGCATCGGCAAGACTTCGCTGGTGGTCTGCCTGGATTCGGGCTGCGGCAATTACGAGCAGCTGTGGTGCACGACCTCGCTGCGCGGCATGGCCGGCGGCAACCTCACCGTCGAAGTGCTGTCGGAAGGCGTGCATTCCGGCGATGCCTCCGGGATCGTCCCGTCCAGTTTCCGGATCCTGCGCGAGCTGCTCGCCCGCATCGAGGACGCCGGCAGCGGCAAGATCCTGATCGACGCCATGCACGTCGAAATTCCCGCCGATCGCCACGCGCAGGCCAAGCGCATGGCTGAAGCGCTGGGTGACGAGGTGTTCAGCAAATTCCCGTTTTTGCCCGGCATGACCCCGATGGGTACGGACCGCACCGAACTCGTGCTCAACCGCACCTGGCGGCCGGCGCTGTCGATCACCGGCGCCGACGGCCTGCCGCCGCTGGCCTCGGCCGGCAACGTGCTGCGCCCTTCGACTTCGCTCAAGCTCAGTCTGCGGCTGCCGCCGACGCTGGACGGCAAGCGCGGCGGCGAGTTGCTGCAGGAGGCCCTGCTGAAGGATGCGCCCTACGGTGCGCGCATCAGCCTGCATCTGGAAAAGGCCAGCACCGGCTGGAACGCTCCGACCATGGCGCCCTGGCTGGAAAATGCGATCGAGCAGTCGAGTCAGGATTTCTTCGGCAAGCCGGCGATGTACATGGGCGAAGGCGGCACGATTCCGTTCATGGGCATGCTCGGCGAGAAGTACCCGGAGGCGCAGTTCATGATCACCGGCGTACTCGGCCCGCATTCCAATGCCCACGGCCCGAACGAGTTCCTGCACATCCCGATGGGCAAGGCCGTGACGGGCTGCGTGGCGCGGGTGGTGGCGGAGCACGCGCAGCGGGGAGTGGCAGGGGGCTGAGGTCACAGCCTGGCCTAGCATCGCCCGAATTTCATGGTCGATTGAAGCAGGTTCGGGTGCCCTAGGACGCGAATGTCCTCCGGCGCCGGCCCGTGGCCGACGCCTCCCCCCTTGATTTTGCGTCCTAGGACACCCGAACCTGCTTTCCTGATTGCAAGTCACACATCGGTCACGACAAGCCGACGGCCGTGACCCGTGGATCTTCGGGGCAAAATCAAGGAGGAGGCATTCGTCGAAGACGGATGCCGGGGGACATTTGCCCCGAAGATCCGCGGGTCGCGGCAGGCTCGAAGATCCAGCAGGCGGAATTTCAATTCGTCGAGACCCACCAAGGCACCTGAAGATGGGTGCCGGTATTGCGGTTCCAGTTTCTGTGTATCCATCCGCGTCAAAAAGCACTTTCCTGACCGCGGGTCACGAACCGCCCATCGCAACCCGCGTAGAATGAACCCCCGTTTGACTTCGGCGACAACGCCCGCAGGCCTCATGAGCGCCGACACACCTTCCGTTTCTCCGTTTACCGCCTTCGGCCTGCCCGAGCCCCTGCTCGCGGCGCTGCGCGATGTCGGCTATGAATCGCCCAGCCCGATCCAGGCAGCCACCATTCCGCCGCTGATGGCCGGCCACGACGTGATCGGCCAAGCCCAGACCGGCACCGGCAAGACCGCGGCGTTCGCCCTGCCCGCGCTGGCCAAGCTCGATCCAGCGCCGGGCAAGCCGCAGGTGCTGGTGCTGGCGCCCACTCGCGAATTGGCAATCCAGGTGGCGGAGGCATTCCAGACCTATGCCAAACACATTCCCGGTTTCCAGATCCTGCCGATCTATGGCGGCCAGGGCTATGGCCCGCAGCTGCACGCGCTGCGGCGCGGCGTACACGTCGTTGTCGGTACGCCCGGGCGGGTGATCGACCACCTCCAGCGCGGCACGCTGGATCTGTCGCAATTGAGGATGCTGGTGCTCGACGAAGCCGATGAGATGCTGCGGATGGGCTTCATCGACGATGTCGAGACCGTGCTGAAAAGCACGCCTGACACGCGCCAGGTCGCGCTGTTCTCGGCGACAATGCCGGCGCCGATCCGCAACATCGCCAAGACCCACCTGCGCGAGCCGGTGGAGGTGGCGATCAAGGCCCAGACCACCACCGCAGCCGGCATCCGCCAGCGCTACTGGATGGTCAGCGGGATCAACAAGCTCGATGCCTTGACCAGGATCATGGAGGCCGAACCGTTCGAGGCGATGATCGTGTTCGCGCGCACCAAGCTGGCCACCGAGGAACTGGCCGACAAGCTGGCCGCGCGCGGCTTCGCGGCGGCGGCGATCAACGGCGATGTCGAACAGAAGACCCGCGAGCGCACCATCCAGCGATTGAAGGATGGCCAGATCGACATCCTGGTCGCCACCGACGTCGCCGCGCGCGGGCTGGACGTGGAGCGCATCAGCCACGTGCTGAACTACGACATCCCCTACGACACCGAAAGCTACGTCCACCGCATCGGCCGCACCGGCCGCGCCGGCCGGCAGGGCGATGCGATCCTGTTCGTGGCCCCGCGCGAGCGCGGGATGCTGCGCGCGATCGAGCGCGCCACCCGCCAGACCATCGAAGCGATGAGCCTGCCCAGCGTCGACGCGGTCAACGCACGACGGGTGGCGAAGTTCCTCGAAAAGATCGACGCCGCGCTCGGCAGCGAGGACCTGACGGTGTTCCGCGATCTGGTGGAACGTTTCGAGAACGAGAAGAACGTGCCGATGGTGGAAATCGCGGCGGCGCTGGCCAAACTCGTGCAGGGCAAGACGCCGCTGCTGTTGCCGCAGCCGGCCAAGCCGGAGCGGGTATTCGAACCGCTGCCCGATCGCCGCACCGACGCCGGCACCAAGCGGCCAACGCCACGCAAGCCAGCTGCCCCTCATCGCCACGCGCACGAACACGACCAGCGCAACGAAGGCTTGGCACACGGTCACGAAGACGCCGGCACACGCAGCCCGAGACCCGCGCGCGAACGTCCAGCGCCCGAGTTCCCGATGCAGACCTTCCGCATCGAGGTCGGCCACCGGCACGGCGTCCAGCCCGGCAACATCGTCGGCGCGATTGCCAATGAAGCCGACCTGGAAAGCCGCTACATCGGCCGCATCGACATCCGCGACGACCATGCATTGGTCGACCTGCCCGAAGGCATGCCGCCCGAACTGCTGACCCATCTGAAAAAGGTGCGCGTGGCCGGCCAGCCGCTGCGGATGCGCCTGGCCACCGATGAGGATCGCGCCGCCGGCAAGGGCAAGCGCCGCCCACCGGCGCCACGCGGACGCAAATCGCACGACGGTTGACCTTGGGTTTTCCGGCCCCGGTCAAACCGGACAGCCGCGGGCGAAACCTGTCCCGCTTGATACTGCGTGAGGCAGTTCCAGGCGCGACGAACCGGCCATTTTCCGCGGATGACCGGCCGCTCCGGCCAGCCAATCCTTCCGCGTTGACCGGCGTCGAAAACTTTCAATCCAGCCTGTTCAAAACGGCCATGGCCAGTCCATCAGCGGCGCCAGAAACCAGTAGGCCCCCACCAGCGCCACGCCCCAGAACGCCAGCTTGAGCAGCGCGTCCACCACCTTGATCGCAAGCCAGACGCCGACCACCAGCAGGATGATCGCGGCCAGGCTCACGCGGTCGCTGCCATCGGATTGAACCGGAACGCCTCTCCGCAACACCGTCGTTTGCGCACTGGGCGCGATCGCACCATCGCCACCGGCAATCTCACGCGGAGCGATCCGGATGTTCGTGCACCGGCGTCGCCTGCTGCGGCACGTCGATCACGGCCGTACTGTCCACCGGGCGGGCACGCCGCAGCCGGGCAAACAATGCCACTGCTCGCTCCCGCTTGCAGGTCAACGCGTACCAGCCCACGCACAGCAGGACGAACAGCACGAGCAGCACCGGATGGGGAACGTCCATCCGCATTGCCTGCCCCACCAGCAGTCCGCACAGCAGACTGAACCAGGTCAAGTGCAAGGCGGCGCGGGTCGGCCCGAAGCCGGCGTCCTGGAGGATGTGGTGGATGTGGGTGCGATCGGCAAAGAAAGGCGAACGCCCTTGCCGCATCCGCCGCACGCTGACCACCAGACAGTCCATCACCGGAATCGGCAGCAGCCACAGCGCCAGCACCGGATTCACCGGATGCCCCGGGTTCTGGGTCAAGCGGAAACTGACCCAGGCGATGACCAGGCCCAGCAGGGCGCTGCCGGCGTTGCCGAGGAAAGCGCTGGCACGCGGCCGCCACGGCAGGCGCAGGTTCCAGACCAGGAATCCGGCCAGGCCACCGGCCAGCACCGAGACACGCATGGCCAACTCGCCGTTGCCGGCGTACAGCGATGCCGCCATCAGCATCACCAGCGCCGCCAAGCCCAGCAGGCCAGCCTGCCCGTCGGCACCGTCGATCATGTTCATCGCATTGATGATGCCCACCGTGGCGAACACCGTGAACGGCACCGACAGCCAGCCCAGCGAGAATGTCGACAGGCCGAACACCGGGCCGATCTGCTCCACCCGCACTTCGCCCCAGTAGATGATGATCAGCGCCGCAGTGATCTGCGCCAGGATGCGCCAGTACCAGCGCACATCGTGGATATCGTCCCACAGCCCCACCGCGACCAGCAGCAGCGCCGCCACGCTGAACGCCTGCAGGCCGTCGCTGACGTTCTGGAACAGGGAAAAGGCGATCAGGCAGCCGATGAAGATGGCGATGCCACCGGTGACGGGCGTCGGCGCGGCGTGGTCCTTGCGCCCCTGCGGATGGTCCAGCAGGTCCAGCCGGTGGGCCACTGGCCGCAGCAGGCACATCGCTCCCGCCGTGAGCAGGAAGGCCAGAACCGCCGCCGTCGGGTCAAATCTTGCCAGCACGCAACGTCCCCGTTACCACAACGCTCTCCAACTACCTGGCAAGTTTAATCCAGCCGGGCGCGACCGATCAGGAATTGTGCCCTCACGCCGCATCGAACACCTTGCCCGGATTCATGATCCCGTTCGGGTCGAACGCGGCCTTGATCCCGCGCATTGCCGCGATTTCCACCGCACTGCGGGTGCACCACAGGTAGGGCTTCTTGACCAGGCCGATGCCGTGCTCGGCGGAAATGCTGCCGCCGTGGCGTTGCAGACTGTCGGCCAGCAGCCGGGTGACACGCTCGCAGTCGGCCACGAATGCCTCCAGCGCCAACGCGTCCGGCTTGAGGATGTTGATGTGCAGGTTGCCGTCGCCGATATGGCCGAACCAGACCACTTCGAACTGCGGATATTCGTGCCCCAGCAGCGCCTGCGTTTCGGCGAGGAAGGCCGGCATCGCCGAGAGCCGCACCGAGATGTCGTTCTTGTAGGGTAGGTACTTCGCAAGGCTTTCGGTGATGCCCTCGCGCAGCCGCCACAGCTGCGCCGCCTGCGCGTCGCTGGCGCTGAGCACGCCATCGCTGGCCAGCCCGTCGCTGAGGCATTGTTCGAACGCCGCCAGTGCCGCCGCTTCGCTGGCCGGGTCGCTGGCGAACTCGGTGACGACATAGAACGGATGTTGCTGCGCGAACGGGACCTGCGCGCCGTGCGCCAGCACGTGCTTGAGCGCCACCTCGGTGAAGAACTCGAACGCCTGCAACGCAAGGCGCGCCTGAAACACCGCAAAGACCTGCATCAATGCCTCGAAGGATGGCAGCGCCAGCAGCATCACCTTGGTCGGCGGCGGCGGCTCGGTCAACCACAGACTGGCCTCGACGATGATGCCCAGCGTACCTTCCGATGCGATCGCCAGATGCCGCAGGTCGTAGCCGCTGGAATCCTTGACCAGCCCCCGGCCCAGGTCCAGCAACGCGCCGCTGCCGGTCACCAGTTTCAGCCCGGCGATCCATTGCCGGGTGTTGCCGTAGCGCAGCACGCGGATGCCGCCGGCGTTGGTGGCGATGTTGCCGCCGATGCTGCACGACCCGCGCGCGGCAAAATCCACCGGGTATTGCAGACCGTGCTGTTGCGCCGCCTCATGGACACGCTGCAAGGGCACGCCGGCCTGCACGGTCAGGCAACGATCGATCGGGTCGAAATCCAGCACCCGGTTCATCCGCGCGGTGCTCACCACCAGCTCGCCGTGCGCGGCCACGGCCCCGCCCGACAGTCCGGTGCGGCCACCGGACGGCACGACCGCCACCCCCGCCGCATTGGCCCAGCGCACGATCGCCTGGACCTCGTCCACGCTGCCCGGCAGCGCGATCGCCAGCGGCGCCGGCGTCCAGCGCCGGGTCCAGTCGCGGCCGTAGTGCTCCCGATCGGCCGCATCGGTCAGCAGCCGCAACCCGGGCAGTTCGGCCTGCAGCGACAGGAGGCGGTGATCGGTCATGGCGGCGGCTCGGAAACGAAAGGCGACGGCCCGGCCATCGAAGCGGACTTCACGACCTCGGCGGCATGGGCCGGATGCAAAATAGCATGACGCAGCGCAACAAAACGCCGCGGTTCTGGCTATAGTCGCCCTTCCAATCCTCCGCGGATGCACCCCGGCATGTCCCCTCCGAAGACCTCATTCCCGAAACAGGACATCCGCGTGCTGCTGCTGGAAGGCGTCAGCCAGACCGCAGTGGACAGCTTCCGCGCCGCCGGCTACAGCCAGATCGAATATCACGCCAAGGCGCTGCCGGAAGACGAGCTGAAGGCCCGGATCGCCGAAGCGCACATCGTCGGGCTGCGCTCGCGCACCCAGCTGACCGCCGAGGTGCTGGCCCAGGCTAAACGTCTGATCGCGATCGGCTGTTTCTGCATCGGCACCAACCAAGTCGACTTGGACGCCGCCCAACTGGCCGGCATCCCGGTGTTCAACGCGCCCTATTCCAACACCCGCTCGGTGGCGGAACTGGTGGTGGCCCAGGCCGTCATGCTGGCACGCGGCATTCCGCAGAAAAACGCGCAGTGCCACCGCGGCGGCTGGAGCAAGTCGGCCACCGGCAGCCACGAGGTGCGCGGCAAGACCCTGGGCATCATCGGCTACGGCCACATCGGCACCCAGGTCGGCGTGCTGGCCGAGGCGCTGGGCATGCGGGTGCTGTTCCACGACATCGAAACCAAGCTGGCGCTGGGCAACGCGCAGCCGGCCGCCGGCCTCGACGACCTGCTGGCGCGCGCCGACATCGTCACTCTGCACGTGCCGCAGACTGCGGCAACCCAGTGGATGATCGGCGCGGCGCAAATCGCGAAGATGCCGCCGGGCGCACATCTGATCAACGCCGCTCGCGGGACCGTGGTGGTGATCGAGGCGCTGGAGGCGGCGCTGCGCTCGGGCCATCTGGCCGGCGCGGCGGTGGACGTGTTCCCGGTCGAGCCCAAGGCCAATGACGATGAATTCCAGTCGCCGCTGCGCGGCCTCGACAACGTGATCCTGACCCCGCACGTCGGTGGCAGCACGCTGGAGGCGCAGGACAATATCGGGGTGGAGGTTGCCGCCAAGCTGGTGCGCTACAGCGACAACGGCAGCACCCTGTCGGCAGTCAATTTCCCCGAGGTGACCCTGCCCGAACACCCCGGCAGCCTGCGCCTGCTGCACATCCACCGCAACGTGCCGGGCGTGCTCTCGCGGATCAACGAGGTGTTCAGCCAGGCCGCGCTCAATATCGATGGCCAGTACCTGCGCACCGACCCCAAGGTTGGCTACGTGGTGATCGATGTTGCTGCCGACGAGGCGCGGGCCAGCGCGCTCAAGGATGCGCTGGCGGCGATCCCAGGCACACTGCGGACGCGGGTGCTGTATTGATGAGACGTGATTGGTGATTGGTGATTCGTGATTGGGAAAAGCACATTGCCTCTTTCAAATCACCAATCACGAATCACCAATCACTAATCACTAATCACCAATCACGAATCACCAATCACCAATCACCAATCACCCATCCACTTGCGCGCCATCCGCCGCACCGAGGCATCTGCGGCGGGGTCAGCTGCCAGATCGACGACGCTGCGCCACGCGAGGTCCAGTGACTCCTCGCTGACGGTGAACGCCTCGTCATCACCCGCCCGCACCACATAGCGCACGTCGTAGTGCCAGTGCGCCGGCACGCCCTTGTGTTCGGGGATCCAGTGACGGTCGAGGTCAAAGATGCCGGGCTCGACGCACAGGCCGGACAGCCCGGACTCCTCCCCGGCTTCGCGCAGCGCCGCCGCGGCCAGGTCGCGTTCGCCGTCGGCATGTCCACCCAACTGCAGCCACAGCCCCAGCTTGCGGTGGTGGGTCAGCAGGACGCGGGCACCGTCGCGGCTGACCAGCCAGCAGGAGGCGGTGAAATGGCCTGCGAGGCGCTCGCGCCGGAACGGGTTGTCGGGATCGGCCAGCAGTTCGAGAAACAGATCAACCGTGTCCGACTCGGCCGGCCAGCGCCGCGCGTAGCCGAAGAGCCCCTCCCGCAGCCGCCGATCTTCCGCGATCCCGCCCGCCATTCTTCCATCCTGGCAACATGAATGCGCCGAATTATGCGCGTGCGGGACCTGCGGCGCTTGTGCAAGCCCCGTGCAGCGTATAAGGTCGGCCGATTGCGCCTGCATCCCGCAGTCGCGCCACGCAATGGACTTGAAGGGGAGCCCCCGATGCTGTTTCAGCGCGTCAAACCGCTCGACAAGATTCTCGAGACCGCGGAAAAACATGCCCTGACGCGCCAGCTCGGCGCCCTCCAACTCACCCTGCTCGGGATCGGCGCCATCATCGGCACCGGCATCTTCGTGCTGACCGCGGCCGCTGCGCAAAAGGCCGGCCCGGGCATGATGTGGAGCTTCGTGATCGCCGGTGCGGTGTGCGCGGTGGCGGCACTGTGCTACGCGGAAATCGCCTCGATGGTGCCGGTGTCCGGTTCGGCCTACACCTACACCTATGCGGTGATGGGCGAGCTGCTGGCGTGGACGGTCGGCTGGGCACTGATCCTCGAATACGCGGTGGCGGCCTCGGCGGTGTCGGTCGGCTGGTCGGGCTACTTCATGGGGCTGGTGAAGAGCGCCACCGGGTTCGAGTTGCCGACCGCGCTGGCGGCGGGTCCGGCGTGGTCGTTCACCGGCGGCATCGGCGTGGATTTCACTCACGGCGTGTTCAACCTGCCGGCCGTGATCATCGCCCTTGCCGTCACCGGACTGCTGATGATCGGCACCACCGAAAGCGCGCGCGTCAACGCGGTGCTGGTGACGATCAAGATCATCGCGCTGACCGCATTCATTGCACTCACCGTGCCGGTGATCGACGGCGCCCACTTCGAGCCGTTCGCCCCGAATGGCTGGTTCGGCAACGGCAACGGATCCGGACTGGGCATCGTTGGCGCCGCCGCCTCGATCTTCTTCGCCTACGTGGGCTTCGACGCCGTGTCGACCGCCGCCGAAGAAACCAAGAACCCGCAGCGCAACATCCCGATCGGCCTGCTCGCCAGCCTCGGCGTGTGCACCGTGTTCTACCTGCTGGTTTCGGCCGGTGCGATCGGCGCGATCGGCGCGCAGCCTACCGCGCTTGGCGTGCAGCCGGGTTCGCCGGAATTCATGGCCCAGTGCCAGGCACTGGCGACTGCAGGCACCCAGCCGTTGGTGTGTTCCAACGAGGCACTGGCGCACGTGCTGCGCATGATCAATTACGACCGCGTCGGCGACATGGTGGGCCTTGCCGCCAACCTCGCGCTGCCGTCGGTGATCCTGATGATGTTGTACGGCCAGACCCGAATCTTCTTCGTCATGGCCCGCGACGGCCTGCTCCCGGAAAAGCTGGCCGACGTGCATCCGAAGTGGAAGACCCCGCACAAGGTGACCCTGATCACCGGCATCTTCGTGGCGATTGCCGCCGCCCTGTTCCCGGTCGGGCAGCTGGCCGACATCTCCAACTCCGGCACCCTGTTCGCGTTCTTCATGGTGGCGCTGGCGGTGCTGATGCTGCGCATCAAGGACCCGAACCGCGCGCGTCCGTTCCGCACGCCGATGGTGTGGGTGGTGGCCCCGCTGGCCGTGATCGGCACCGTGTTCCTGTTCTTCAACCTGCCGTTCGAAGCCAAGATGGTGCTGCCGGTCTGGGGCGCGATCGGGCTGGTGGTCTACTTCCTCTACGGCTACCGCAAGAGCGACCTGGCCCGCGGCATCACCGGGCCGGAAGGCGGTCCGAGAATGAAGGATCCGCCGAGTTTCCACGAAGGGCCGCACGCCTGATTCCACCTTCGTGCCGCAGGCAATCACGAGAACCCGGCTGCGGCCGGGTTTTCGTTTCCGGGGTTGGCGCAGCGCAGGTATCCTTGGCGTTTCACCCCCAACGGCCCTTCCATGCACGACCACGAACGCGCGGCGCGGCAATCGTTGATCGACCACTGCCGCGCCATGAATACCAGCGGGCTGTCGCTGAACAAGTCCGGCAATGCCAGCCTGCGCTGGGCGAGCGGCCTGCTGATCACGCCCACCGGACGCGCCTACGACCGCCTGCAACCGGAAGACATCGTCTTTCTTGAAGCCGATGGCGGCTGTCCGCCCGGGCAGCTGCTGCCCTCCAGTGAATGGCGTTTCCACTGCGACATCCTGCAGGCGTTCCCGGACACCAATGCCGTGGTGCATGTGCACTCGACCCATGCCACTGCACTGGCCTGCCTTGGCGAAGGCATCCCGGCCTTCCATTACATGGTGGCGGTCGCCGGCGGCGACCACATCCCCTGCGCGGCCTACGCCACCTTCGGCACCACCGAACTCTCGCACAATGTTCTGGCCGCGCTGGGCGACGGCGTGCGCGCCTGCCTGATGGCCAACCACGGCCAGGTCGCCACCGGCAAGACCCTGGCGGAGGCCTACACGCTGGCCGAGGAAGTCGAAAACCTGGCGCGCCAATACCTGCTGGCGCGCACCTTGGGGGCAACACGCAACCTGTCCGCGGATGAAATGCGGGTAGTGCTGGAGAAATTCAAAACCTATGGCCAGCAGCGCAGTGATCATTGAGGCCTGCGGCACGGCAACGGCGCATGAAGGCCGAACCAAGTGGCATGTGGCAAGCGGGCGGCAGCCGCTAAACTTCGCGGCATGACCACCACCGCCTTCGACCACAACCTGTACGCCGGCTGCGCGGCGCAGATCATTTCCCACACCCGTGAACTGGCCGCGAAGGGCTGGACACCGGCCACCGCGGGCAACTTCTCGATCCGCATGGACGCCAACCACGCCGCGATCACGATTTC
Source organism: Thermomonas sp. (assembly GCF_023953935.1). GTDB lineage: Bacteria > Pseudomonadota > Gammaproteobacteria > Xanthomonadales > Xanthomonadaceae > Thermomonas. The sequence continues at coordinate 324,594 of NZ_JAMLIW010000001.1, forward strand.
CGGGAAGGACAAAGGGCGCCTGACCGAAGCCGATATCATGGTGGTGGACATGACCAACAACGCGGTCGCCACCCACCATCGCCCGTCGGCCGAGGCCGCCTTGCACACCCACTTGTACCGGCGCTTCCCCGAGGTCGGCGCGGTGCTGCACACCCATTCACCGACCCAAACCATTGCCGGGCTGCTGCACGAAGCCGAGGGCCGGGTGCGCCTGCGCGGCTATGAGCTGTTCAAGGCCCTGCGTGGGCACACCACCCACGAAACCACCCTGGATCTGCCGGTGGTGCCCAATTCGCAGGACATGGACACCCTGACCGCCAGCGTCGATGCCGCGCTGTCCGCGCCGAACAGCTGGGGCTACCTGATTGCCGGGCATGGCCTGTATGCCTGGGGTCACGGCATCAGCGAGGCACGCCGCCATCTGGACGCGTTCGAATTTCTGCTCGGCTGCGAGCTGGAAATGCGGCGCCTGCGTGCCTGACCGGAGACGCCGCCATGAGCCGTTTGCGCATTTTCCACGACAACGCACCGCACACTCCCCTGCGGGTGCTGCACGAGCACGCCGCCATCAGCGCCGAGCTGGACGCGATCGGCGTGGAATTCAAGCAATGGCGGCCGGTGCACCCGGTCGTGCCCGGCGACCCCGCCGACGCCATCCTGGCGGCCTACCGAAGCGACATCGATCGCCTCGTGGCCGCCCGTGGCTTCAAGAGCGTGGACGTGGTCAGCATCGCGCCGGACAACCCCGACAAGGCGACGCTGCGCGCCAAGTTTCTCGATGAACACGCGCACAAGGAAGACGAAGTGCGCTTCTTCGTCGCCGGCAGCGGTCTGTTCGACCTGCACGTCGACGGCAAGGTCTACGAGGTCTTGTGCGAAATGGGCGATCTGATCTCGGTGCCCGACGGCGCCACCCACTGGTTCGACATGGGGCCGGAACCGAGTTTCGTCGCCATCCGCTTTTTCACCGAACCCGATGGCTGGGTCGGTCACTTCACCGGCAGTGACATCGCACAAGAATTTCCGCGCTACGAATGAACCCGTTCGTGGTGAGCCTGTCGAACCATGAACGGGATTCTCGCAGCTAACACGCAATGATAACCACCGTCCTCACCGACATCGAAGGCACCACCAGCAGCATTTCCTTCGTCAAGGACGTGTTGTACCCGTACGCCCGCGCCGCCCTGCCCGGCTTCGTGCGTGCGCATGGGCAGCAACCCGAGGTGCGCCGCTGGCTGGATCAGGTCGCCATCGAAATCTCTGCCAGCGCCTGCCAGGACGCGGTGATCGTCGAAACCCTGCAAGGCTGGATCGACCAGGATCGCAAGCACACGGCGCTGAAAGCATTGCAGGGTCTGGTGTGGGAAGCCGGATATCGGGATGGCGATTTCACCGCGTCGCTGTATCCGGACGTCGCACCGGCGCTGCGCGCCTGGCACGCGGCGGGACATCGACTGGCGGTGTATTCCTCCGGCTCGGTGCCGGCGCAACAGCTGCTGTTTTCGCACACCGATGCGGGGGATTTGACGCCGCTGATCAGCGCCTATTTCGATACCGAAATCGGTGGCAAACGTGAAGCCGACAGCTACCGCAGCATCGCCGGGCAGCTGGCCGTTGCGCCCGGGGAGATCGTGTTCCTGTCGGACGTGGTGGAAGAGCTCGACTCCGCCCGCGCTGCCGGCCTGCGCACGGTGCTGCTGGATCGTCGCGAGGACTACCCGCAACCCCGCTCAGGCGAGGCCGCAAACGGACATCGGCGGGTCACGTCCTTTACCGAAATCCAGGCATAAGGCGCTGCTAGAGCGGCGCTCGCGGCGACGCAGCCGCCTGCAAGCGATAGCGCGTCTGCGCGTGCACTTCACCACGCCAGCGGTCGAACGCGCGGACTTCGATCACGTGCCCGCCTTCCGCAAGATCGGTGGGCAATGCGCCGCGCCACAGGTGCGGCGACGCCTTGGCTTCGGGGGAACGATCATATCCACGCAAGACATCGGCTTCATCGTCGCGCGCGTTCTCCGCCAGCAGCGCCGGATCGGGTTGCAGGACCCTGCGCATCGGCTTCCAGGCGCCATCGTCGATCCGGTATTCGACCCTTGAATCGGCATCGCCCATGTAGACATTCGCGTACACGCCCCAGGCCGGGTAGGCGCCGTGCCGCAGCACCTTGGGTGCGTGCAGGCCGATTTGGGTGTCCTCCGGATCGCGGGCGTTGTGCCAGGCCAGCGCGTAGGCGCCGCCCATCTTCACCGTCAGCACCGCGTAGCCGTTGGGCGTGCCGTCGGCCATGGTCGCGGCGGGGATCCCGGCCGCATCCTTCACCCCCGACCAGAACGCGCCGCAGGCGGCACCGACGTTGTATTCGTGCAGCGGCTTCGGGCCGTGCCAACCATCGCGCGCCGTATGCGCGTACTGCTGCTGGATGTGGGTATGCGCGCTGAGCACCAGCACGTGCGGGAATGGCGCCAGCAGCGCATACAGCCGCGTGCGGTCTTGCGCACGGAAGCTGTCAGCGCTGTCGCGCCGGTACAGCGGGATATGCATCGCCACCACCAGCAGCTTGTCTTTCGACAGGGACGGCAGCCAGCGTTCCAGGAACGCGAACTGATCTTCGCGCAGACCGCCGATGTAGGCCGGCTGCCGCCCGGGCTGCACGATCACGTCATCCAGCACCACGATATTGGCCAGGGCGGTTTCGCGGGCGAAGGTATCGGGGCCGATGGCGCGGTGAAATGCGTCGAGCGACGCCTCATCGCTGACCGCATCGGCATCAACGTCGTGATTGCCCGGCGCGTACAGCCATGGCACGCCAAGCAACCCGGTCACGGTCTTGACCTGCGGGTACAGCGCCGGCGCATCATCCACCAGATCGCCCAGCACGATGCCCAGCGCCGCCGGCGTTCCAATCAACGGTTCGACGATATCGCGGCGGTAATAATCGACATCCGCCGCCGATTTTACCTGCGGATCGCCGAACACCAGCACCTGTGCGCTGGCGCCTTGCAAAGTCGCGGGTGCCCGTCGATAGGCGATGCAGCCCGCCGCAACGCCGGATTCCGAACGCGGCAGCGGCAACGACGTTTCCACTGTCACGGGCATGCAGGCGGAACTGGCCACCGCCGGCAGCGCCAGTGCGATGGGCAGAAACGCGAGCCACAGGAAGGAGCGGATCATCGGCGCATTATGACCACAGCCATGTTGAAAAGATCGGCGCTGTCTGCTGGCCAAGGAAGGCCGAGCGCGAATCATTCACGCGATGATTGACCTGTGTTCGCCAAGCTCAGCCGCGCCGACCGGCCAGCACGCGGCGTGCTTCCGCCAGCGACAGCCCGCGCGCGCGCAGCAGCACGGTCAGGTGATAGAGCAGATCGGCGGCCTCGCCCAGCAGTGCCGTATCGCCCTGCACCACCGCCGCCAGCGCGGTTTCCACGCCTTCTTCGCCAACCTTCTGCGCGATGCGGCGGGTGCCGGCCTCGAACAGTTGTGTGGTGTAGCTGCCCTGCGGACGCTCGCGCTCGCGCTGCGCGATCAAGACGTCGAGTTCCGCCAGGCCATCACTTGGCGCATCAGGGAAGCAGCTGGCGCGCGCAAGATGGCAGGTTGATCCGCACGGTCGGGCTTGCACCAACAGTGCGTCATTGTCGCAATCAGTTTCGAGTGAAACCAATTCCAGAACGTGACCGGAGCGTTCGCCCTTTGTCCACAGCCGGTTTTTGCTGCGGCTGAAGAACGTCACGTGGCCGCTGACCAAGGTGGCGGCCAGCGCCTCGCGGCTCATGTAGCCCAGCATCAGCACGCGCAGGTTGTCGGCATCCTGCACGATGGTGGGCAGCATTCCGCCCTGCTTGTCCCAAGCCAGCGATTCGATGTCGAAATTTCGATTCATAGCCGCACCTCGATGCCGCTTGCGCGCAGCCCGCGCTTGAGTTCGGGAATGGCCAGCGCGCCGGAATGGAACACGCTGGCGGCCAGCGCGCCATCGACGTCGGCTTCGCGGAACACTTCCGCGAAATGCGCCGCCGCGCCGGCGCCGCCGGAGGCCACCAGCGGCACCGCGCACAGCGCGCGCACAGCGCGCAGTTGCGCAATGTCATAGCCTGCGCGCACGCCATCATTGCCCATGCAGTTGAGGACGATCTCACCGGCGCCGCGCTGCTGGGCTTCCACCACCCAGTCGAGGGTGCGCTTGTTCGGCGCGCGCATCGCCTGCGGATGGCCGCTATGCGTGCGCACCCGCCACTGGCCGTCGGCCTCGCGCAACGAATCTATGCCGACCACCACGCATTGCTGGCCGAACGCTTCCGCCAGCTCGGCGATCAGCGCCGGGCGTTCCAGCGCCGGGGTATTGATCGAGATCTTGTCGGCGCCGGCATGCAGCAGCGCGCGCGCGTCCTCGACGCTGCGGATGCCGCCGGCGACGCAGAACGGGATATCGAGGACACGGGCGATCCGCTCGACCCAATCGCAGCTGGCGCTGCGCCCTTCCGGACTGGCGGTGATGTCGTAGAACACCAGCTCGTCGGCGCCGGCTTCGCGATAGCGCAGCGCCAGTTCGAGGCAGTCGCCCATGTCGACGTGGTCGCGAAAGCGCACGCCCTTGACCACCCGCCCGGCGCGCACGTCGAGGCAGGGAATGATCCGTCGGCTCAACATGCCAGCACGTCCTTCAGCGACAGATGCCCGTCCAGCAGCGCTTTGCCCAGCACCACGCTCGCACATCCTGCCGCGCGTGCGCCGATCACATCTGCAATGCCTCGCACGCCGCCGCTGGCTTGCACCTGCAGGCAGGGATATTCGGCGCAGAGGTGGCGATACAGGCCCAGGTTCACGCCGGCCAGCATGCCGTCGCGGGCGATGTCCGTGCACAACAGATGCCGCAGGCCGGCCTGCGCATAGCGTGGCAACAGCACGTCCAGGGTGTGTGTGGAGGTCTCGGTCCAGCCGTGCACCGGCAATCGCCATTGGCCATCGGCAGCCTGCCGGGTGTCGAGAGCGACGGTCAGCGCCTCGCCGCCAAACGCTTCCAGCCAATCCATCACGCGACTCGGCTCGCGCACCGCCAGCGAACCGACCACCACCCGCGTCGCACCGGCCGCCAGCAGCGCCTCGACATCCGCGCGGCTGCGCACGCCGCCACCGGTCTGCACCTGCAGCCCGGTCTCGCGCACGATCTCGGCCAGCAGCGGCGCCAGGGTGTAGCCACCGGCCTTGGCCGCGTCCAGGTCGACCAGGTGCAGCCAGCGCGCACCGGCTTCGGCGTAGCGCCGAGCCAGCGCCAGCGGCGTATCCGGGTAGCGGGTTTCCGCCGCGTAATCGCCCTGCCGCAGGCGCACCACGCGGCCATCGCGCACGTCGATCGCGGGGTAGACGGTGGAACTCATGATTCCGGACTCATGTCGGATTCCATTGCAGGAAATTGGACAGCAGCCTGGCGCCCACAGCGGACGAACGTTCGGGATGGAATTGTGCACCGGCAACCCTTCCGCTCTGGACCAGTGCAGCGAATGATTCTCCGTGCGTGCAACTGGCGATGCAGACTGCACTCACCGGCGCGGCGTAGCTGTGCACGAAATAGGCAGGGCTGCCTGCGGCGATCCCCGCCAGCAGCGGCGATGCAGCCACCGAGTCCAACGTGTTCCAGCCCATGTGCGGCACCCGCAGAGCGGGGCCACCAGCCAAGCGGCGCACCCGGCCGGGGAGCAGCCCGAGGCCGTCGCTATGGTCTTCGTCGGAATGCTCGTACAGCAGCTGCATGCCGAGGCAGATCCCCAGCAGCGGCACCTGCAGCGCGCGCAGCGGCGCGACCAGGCCCTGCGCGCGCAGCCGGCGCATGCCCTCGCCGGCCGCACCGACGCCCGGCAGGACCACCCGCGTCGCGCCGTGCAGCGCCTCCGCGCTGCGCACCAGCCGTACCGCTGCCCCTAGCCGCTCCAGTGCATAGTGCACCGAGCCGAGGTTGGCGCCGCCGGCGTCGATCAAGGCCACCTGCATCAGAGCACGCCCTTGGTCGAAGGCAGCTCCACGCCTTCGCGGCGGATCGCCTGGCGCAGCGCGCGGGCAAACGCCTTGAAGCAGGCCTCGACCTGGTGGTGGGCGTTTTCGCCTTCCACCTTCAGATTGAGATTCAAGCCCGCCGCATCGCAGAGCGAACGGAAAAAATGCGGCACCAGCTCGGTCGGCAGGTCGCCGACTTTCTCGCGGCTGAAGTTCCCCTCGAACACGAAATACGGCCGCCCGGAAAAATCCAGCGCGGCCTGCGCCAGGCATTCGTCCATCGGCAGGCTGAAACCGTAGCGGCCGATCCCGCGCTTCTCGCCCAGCGCCTCGCGCAGCGCCTGCCCCAGCGCCAGCCCGGTGTCTTCCACGGTGTGGTGTTCGTCGACGTGGAGATCACCCTCGGCGTCGATGTCCAGCGCAAGGCCGGCGTGCTTGCCGATCTGTTCCAGCATGTGGTCGAAGAAGGCCAGTCCGGTGCGGATCTTCGGTTCGGCGATCCGGTCAAGATCGACGGACACCCGGATCCGGGTTTCCCTGGTGTTGCGCAGGACGATGGCGGTGCGCAGGGCCTGCGCCAAGGCGTGAGCAATCCCCGCCCAGTCCCAGTCGCCGCCGAACGGCTCGGTGTGCAGCTGGAAGCCGCGAATCTTCAGATTGTTTGCAAACGTGATGTCGGTGGGGCGATCCCCGACCATCGCCGAGCGCGCCCAATCGATGGTGCGATCCTGAAGGTAGGGCACCAGCATGCCGATCCCGGGCTTGCGGTTCGGGCTGTTGTCGGCCGGCAGGCTGCAATCAATCAACTCCTCGCGGAACACGATGCCCTGGCTTGCGAAGATCTCCCGCATCAGCCGATGCGGGCCGTCGAAGCTGGCCTGCGGGTAGCTCGGCGTGCCGAGACCGTCCTGGTTGGAGACGATCACGAACTGGTAGCCGGCATCGCGCAGCTTGAGCAGGGCCGGGATCACCCCGCGCACCAGGCGCAGCTTCTCGTAGGCATCGATCTGGAAATCTTCCGGCTCCTCGATCAGGGTGCCGTCGCGATCGACGAACAGGATCGGCTGCAGGCTCATGGCGAGACCTCCACCGCCGCGCCCAGCGCCGCGAACAGGCGCCCGCACTCGGCCGCGGTTCCGATGCTGATCCGCAGCGCATCGCCCAGCTGCGGCAATGCACGCATGTCACGCACCACCACGCCGGCGGCAAGCAAGGCAGCAAACACCGCATCCGCATCAAAGAATCGCGCCAGCACGAAGTTGCCCGCAGATGGATAGACGCGGCGCACCTGCGGCAACCCTTGCAGCGCATCGCGTACCTGCTCGCGCAGGGCGCACGCATCCCGAACCTGCGCGCGGGACGCCGCCACCGCCGCCGGTTGCAGCGAACGCAGCGCCGCCTCGACCACAGGTTCAGGGATTGGATACGGCACTTGGCAGCGGCGCAGCGCCGCGATCAGCGCCGGACTGCCGAGCACGCAGCCCACCCGCGCGCCCGCCAGCGCATGCGCCTTGGACAGGGTGCGCAGCACCGCGATGTTGTCGTGCGCAGCCAGCAGGCTGGCCGCCGACGGCGCCTCGGCATATTCGAGATAGGCCTCGTCCACGATGACCAGGCAGCGGCCGCGCAGGCGCTGCGCCAGCGCGGCCACCTCGGCCAGCGCCAGCAGCTCGCCGGACGGATTGCCGGGCGTGCACAGGAACAGCAGCGAGGCGCCCTGCGCCAGCGCGGCATCGCCCAGCGCCGCGAGGTCGGCGCACAGGCCGGCCGCACCGTCGCGCAGCGGCACTTCGACCACCTGCGCGCCGTGCAGGCGCGCGCACACCGCGTACATGCCGAACACCGGCGGCGCGAGCACCACCTTGCCCTGCCCCGGCAGGCAGAACGCGCGCAGCAGCAGGTCGATCCCTTCATCGCTGCCGCGGCCGACCAGCAGCTGCGCCGGCGCCACGCCGTACAGTTCGGCCAGACGCGCGCACAGCGCCTGCGGCTGCGGCTGCGGATAGCGCCGCAGCTGGCCACCGGCATCGCCGGCATTGGCCCAGGCCGACTCGTTGGCATTGAGCCAGACCGCGCCGGTCAGGGCTTCGCTGCGCGCGGATTTGTAGCCGGCAAAATCCTGCAGGTCGGCGCGCAGCAGCGCGTTCACGGTCAGGCTCATGCCGCAGCCTCCAGCCGCAGTTCCACCGCCCGCGCGTGCGCGACCAGGCCTTCGGCGCGCGCCAGGGTGGCCGCGCAAGGCCCGACCCGGGCGATCCCGGCGCGGCTGGCGTCCTGCACGGTGATCGCTTTCTGGAAGCTCGCCACCGACAGCCCGCTCCAGGCCCGCGCCGCGCCGCCGGTCGGCAGCACGTGATTGCTGCCGCTGCAGTAATCCCCCAATGCTTCCGGGGTGTAGTCGCCAAGGAAGATGCTGCCGGCATTGTCGACCTGCTCCACCCAATTCTCGGCATCGTGCAGGGCAAGAATCAGGTGCTCGGGCGCGTACCGATTGCTGATGGCGATCGCCTGCGCGATGTCGGCCGTTCGGATCAGGCGTGAACTGGCCAGCGCCTGGCGGGCAATATCGGCCCGCGGCAGCTGCGGCAACTGCTGCGCGATCTGTTCGGCCACCGCGTCCAGCAGCGCATCGCTATCGCTCAGCAGCAGCACCTGCGAATCCGGCCCATGCTCGGCCTGCGACAGCAGGTCGGCGGCGACGAACGTCGGATTGGCGCCGGCGTCGGCGATCACCAACACTTCCGAAGGCCCTGCCGGCATGTCGATCGCCGGCCCGCCCGGACGCTGCGCGGCCTGCCGCTTGGCCTCGTCCACCCAGCCATTGCCGGGGCCGAACAGCTTGTCGCAGCGCGGGATGCGCGCGCTGCCCAGCGCCATCGCCGCGATCGCCTGCGCCCCGCCCAGCTTGAACACGCGCACGCCCGGCGCCTGCTGCGCCGCCAGCAGCACCGCCGGATCGGCACTGCCATCCTTGCGCGGCGGCGTGCACAGGATGATCTCGGCACAGCCGGCCAGGCGCGCCGGGATCGTCAGCATCAGGGCGGTCGATGGCAGCGGCGCGCTGCCGGCCGGCACGTACAGCCCGACCCGCCGGATCGGCCGCAGCACCCGCTCGCAGCGCAGCCCCGGCGCGGTTTCCAGCGCGTAGCCTGCGGCCATGCCGGCGCGGTGGAAGGCTTCGATCCGGCCGGCGGCCTCCGCAATCGCGGCCTGCACCGGTGCCGCCACCCGCGTTGCCGCCGCGTCGAATTCCGCGGCTTCCACCTCGAACGCCGACAGTGCGACGCCATCGAAGCGCAGGGTGAAATCGTGCAAGGCGCGATCACCGCGTGCTTGGACATCGGCGAACACGGCCTGCACGCCGCTGCGCACCGCCTCCGACACCGCCTGCACCGGGCGCTGCAATATGTCCTCGCGCTCGCGCGCATCGAGCCGGTTCCAGTCGAAGCACTTCATGCCAGCATCCGCTCCACCGGCACCACCATCAGCCCGTGCGCGCCGGCGCGTTTCAGATCTTCCAGCCGCTGCCAGGTCATCGCGCCGTGGCAGAGCGCCTGCAATGCCAGCGTTTCAGTGCCGTCCACGACACACATGGTCGGTGGCTCGGCATCGGGCAACAGCGGCAGCACGTGCGGCAACGCGTCACGCGCGGCCTGGAACAACAGCAGCTTGCTGTCGCGGATCCGCAACACCCCGGCCATCCGCCGCAGCAGCAATTCGGCCAGCTCGGCACGCACATCGTCAAACGGCTGCGTCGGCCCGACCAGCACTGCTTCACTGTGCAGGATGACCTGGACCGGCTTGAGCTGGTTGGCGGCCAGGGTGGCACCGCTGGAGACCAGGTCGCAGATGGCATCGGCCTGCCCCAAGCGCGGCGCGATCTCCACCGATCCGTTCAGGACCACGACGTCCGCGGCGATCTGCTGTTCATGCAGCCAGGCTCGGAGTTGGTTCGGATACGTGGTGGCAATCCGCTTGCCGGCCAGCTGCGCCGCGCCCCGCCAGTCCCAGCCCTCGGGCACGGCGATGGACAACTTGCAGCCGCCGAACCCGAGGCTGCGCCATTCCCGGAATGGCACGGAAGCACCGACTCCAGCCCGTTCACCGGCGTGTTCCAGCAGCACATTGCGCCCGACCACGCCGAGATCGCAGACACCGTCAGCAATCAGCCCGGGAATATCGTCATCACGCACCAACAACAGGTCCACCGGCAACGATTCGCCATAGCAAAACAGCCGATCCCGGCTTTCACGCCAGCTCAGGCCGGAAGACGACAGCAAGGCACGCGCCGGTTCGCTCAGGCGGCCGGACTTCTGGATGGCGATGCGCAGGCGATCGCGCACCGCCGCATTTGCGGCAGTGTTCATGCAGAACGCTCAATGGGAGTTTCTGGAAAGTCCGAGCCGCTTGGCGGCGGCCCGATAGCCGCCGGCCCCAAGCTCAAGACAGCGCGCCACGCGACCGATGGTGGTGGTGCTGACCTTGGTGTGCTCGTGGATCTCCCGATACGGAGTGCCTTTCAGCAGTTCCGGGACCACCCGCCAGCGATCGCCCATCGCCTCCAGCTCAGTGGGGGTACACAGATCCTCGAGGAATGCGCGGACCTCGGCGGCCCCCTTGAGCGTGGACAGCACGTGGGCCAGCGCGTCAATGGCGACGGCTGCATCGTACGTCGGCAATGGCTCGGGGCGTTGCTTCATGACGGGTGTCGATCCTGGTCCGGGGTCCGCCTCACGCGAACATCAGTTGCTGCCAGCACTGCTGGCAGCGCAGTGCTTGCTGGAAAAACATGTTAGCTCGTTATCATGCTATCACGCTATTGTGATAACACGTTAATACGTTAGCAAAACACCTTCCCCGGCGTCAACACCCACCCCGCACGCCCCTCGAACTGGCAATAGCCACGGCCCCACCCAAGCGCAGGGTGGCCGGATCAGACCGGGTCCGGCGGCCTGCTCAGCGATTCACACACCGCAAGACCGCACGGACACGGACGCCGCAAGCAACCGATCCTGCCATCGCGCGATTCGAAGAATCCAGGCTCAAGGGCCGGTGATGGGCACGTCATAGTACGCGCGCGGCGACGGTTCGCGCTCCAGTCGGTAGTGCCACCATTCTTCGGGCAAGTTGATGAAACCATGCGCCTGCATCGCGTTTCGCAGCAGGTCGCGATTGGCGCGCTGTTCCGCGCTGACTTCAGGGGAATCCGTATGCGCGCGCAGGCCGAAAAAATCGAACCCTGTCCCCATATCGAGGGGCTGACAGTCGGTCATGCTGTCAACGCACCGCAACAACGTGAGATCCACGGTCGCGCCGCGGCTGTGGCCGGAGACCGGCGCGATGTACACCCCGCGCAGCTGCGACTTGTCCAGATCCGGATAGAACTCCGCCTTCCCGCGCAGGTCCCGCGGATCATCCATCCAGCGCACGAACTGCGCGACCGCGCGCGCCGGGCGATAGCAATCAAAGATCCGCAAGCGCAGATGGCGCGAACGCAGCGCCGCTTCGACCCGCGCAAGTGCATCTGCGGCCTCGGGCTTGAGCCAGCAGCGCGGGGCGTCATAGCCATCGATCGGAATGCCGATGAAGTTGTGGCGACCGGCATAGCGGATCTCCAGATCAATGTCCGGGATGCGTGACCGGAGATCGACCAAACCCGCCTCCTGCATGGTCGTGGCCGACGCCAGAACCGGGGCGTCGCTCACCCGCATCGCGCCGGTGCAGGCACTGGCACCGACGCCCGAACACACCAGAAAACACAGCCAAGAGACAGCCCGTTTGATCATGTTCGCTTCCTCAGGTCAGCTGCGGCATGGGTGACCGGCACCGCGGTTGCTTGAACAATCCCGGCTTGTTTGCGGCCGCCGTCCGAACCGATCATGACCACGCCCTACCCGTCTTCCGCGCTCCACAATACCGGCTTGGAGATCAACACGTGACGCGGGTACGGGCGGGTGTCGGGAATCCTCATCGGGTTGCAGGCTCCTTGATTTCGATCTTAGCGCCACCCGATCAGATCAGTGTCGCACGCGAACGATGCTGGTCATGCGATCCACGAGGGGCGCACCGTCGTTGAACAGCAACGGCAGCAGCGGCGTGACGGAGACCGCGTTCAGTTTGATGTCCGCAAGCGTCCCGTCCGCACGCCGGTAGCGCATGCCCGCCACGTCATGGATGACATAAGGTTGACCGTGCAGATGGCCGATCACCAGCATCACGTGTCCGGGGATGAAAACCAGATCGCCCACCTGCAGGGCCTGCACGGCGGCAAGCCGTGCGGCATGCCCGTCACCGGGGCCAAACGAGCGATGTACAAGTCCGGGACTGGCCGCCTGTCGACTGGTATTGCGCGGCAGCAACACGCCCAGGCTTCCATACACTTCCGAGACGAACCCCGAGCAATCGCGACCGTCAAAATCATGTCCCCAGCCATAGCGCTCGCCGAGGAACTTGAACGCCTGCCGGATCAGATTGGCGCGGGTATAGGGCAGATAGCCGTCGGCGGTGTCCGCATTCTTCCGGATCAGCGCAGGCTGGAAAACCAGTTCGCCGTCCGGCCCGCGGGCCGGCAACGTCACAGGCCAGGCCGCGTAGGCTGTCTGCCCGTTCACTGGCTGGTCCGGCGCAAGCCCGGCGGCCAGCGGCAGGCGCGTGGTCATGTCGAATTCAAGGCGCGAGACCTGCGGCGCCTCCGGCGTGTACACCGACTCCACGCGCGCGCCGGTGACGATTCGGAATGGCGTTCGGGTCGCGTAGCCGAGCACGGCGGCACGCGCGCCCAGCGCCACGAAATCGCGCTGCACCCACGCCGCATAGCGCGGGCTGAGCACGAACAGCCAGCGCCCATCGGCAGATTCATGGACGACCGCCACCGGGGTCCCGGGGAATTCCGCGGTTTCCTGGAACCGGTCAATATCCACGTCTCCAGGTGCGGCAAAAGCGCGCAGCTCGGTGGGGAAGGTGCGCAGCGGCGCGCGCCGGACGATCAGGCCGAAGCGCGGCGTCACCCGCTCCGGCACCCGATCCAGCGCCAGGGATTGGCGCCAGCCCGCAGCCATCGCCTCCGGATAACGTTGCCCTTCTTCATCGAACAAGGGATCGCCTGGCAGCCTGGAAACGCCGCCGATCCAGCCCAACACCGCTTGCCGCGACAGCGTGTCGGGCAACGCAGCCAGATCATGCAACGAAGGCTCCAGCCGCAGCAGCCGCGCATTGGCCGCCTGGATGTCGGCAGGCGTCAGCACCACCGCATCCGGCTGCTCCAGCCGAGATATCCAGAACTCCGGCACCAGTTGCGCGTCCTCCACCCCCAGCACGCCCGAGGCCGGCAGCAGCAGCGGCTCCGCCGGCTGCTGCGCAGCCCGAACCAGCGAAGGCATCCCGGCAAGCAGGACCAGAATCAGCAAGCTGCGTGACAACCGGGACACCGGCATGGGGTTCGCCTCCAATTCGCCTCACGGCCCCGGCAGCGCCAATGCCGACATGATCGTCGCCATCAGCAGGCCGAAACCCGTTCCGAGAATGTAGCCCAGCAATGCCAGCAGGATACCCACCGGCACCAGCGGTTTGGCATAGCTTGCCGCCAGCACCGGCGTCGCGGCCACGCCGCCGACGTGCGCCAACGATGCAATCCCGCACAGATACAGGTCGAAGTGGAAGACCTTGGCAAGGATCACCAGCACCAGCGCATGGATCGCCAGAATGCAGACGCCCGCGAGGAGATACAGCGGCGCCGAGGCAATGCCCTTGAAGTTGCTTTGCGAAGCCAGCACCGCCACCACCACGATCAGCAGCGCCGACGACAGCTGGCTGGCACCTGGAAAGCGTGCCAATGGCGTATGCGCCACCACCAGACCGAAGCCGGTGGCCAGCAGGATCGCCCAGGTGGTCGCACTGATGACGCCGCTTGCCGGCAGCCAGTCGGCCAGTTGCCGCGACAGCAGCGCGGCCGCCAGCGCGAAACCCAGCCACAGCAGCACGGCGTCCCAATGCAGCGGCACGCTCGCACGAGCCTCGATATGCGGCACGTCGCCGGAGTTCATCGCGCCGGTCCAGCGGTTGAACGCCGGTGCCAGTCGCGCGATCGAGAACAGCACCACCACCCAGGCCGAATAGCACAGCGCGTCGGTGAGCAGCGACATCCCCAGCAGCGCGTCGGACATGCCGATCGCTTCCTTCACCGCGATCTGGTTGGCGGTGCCGCCCACCCAGCTGCCCGACAGCGCCGCCAGCGGCTGCCAGGCCTTCCCCGCCAGCCACGGGCGGAACAGCAGGAACACCGCAAGAAAGGCCACGAACAGGCTGAAGGTGGTGGACACGAACACCCCCAGCACGCGCGGGCCGAGCCGGTAGATCGCGCGCAAATCACAATTGACCATCAGCAGGAACAGCAGCGCCGGCACCCCGCGCGACACCAGCACGCCCTGGGCCTGCTTGATCTCCGGGCTGATCACCCACAGCCCGGCCACCGCCAGCGCGGTGATCGACAGATACACCAGCACGATGGGCGGCAGCACCGTGAACAACTTCCAGCCGGTGCGGCGCTCCAACGCCGGAAACGCGCCGGCGATCAGCAGCATCAATGCCAGATAGGGCCAGAGCGTGCTGATCACGAAGCCGGTCGATCCTCGAATGGCGCAGACGGTGGACGCTGAAAGACTGCCTGACAAAACGGGCGGCAGCTTGTGGCCATTCTCCACTATCCGGAACGCGAACCGGCCAGATTCTTTCGGTGGTGACATGGCGGCCCGATGTCCAAAGGGGCACGCAGGCCCGGAATCCCGGACAATCCGCGACAGGCGCCCGCAACAGGGCCGCCTGCAGCCCCGCGCCGCACCCCGCTCCATCGCCCCCGCCTCCACGTTCCCGACGCCACCCACGATGTCCATCGCCCTGACCGACTTCGCCCGCACCCGATTGTTCCCGCGCGACGGCCGCTGCACCGCGATCCAGGACTGCACCCCGGATGCGTTCATCGAACGCCTCAACTCCGCGCCGCCGCTGCGCGTGCTCGATGGCTACGCGCCCTTCTGCAAGCTCCACGTCCACGCCAACTGGACCACGACCCGCTGCTCGATGATCGCGATCACCGAGGCCAATCGTCACCTGCTGCGCAGCGCCTACGAGGCGCGCAGCCGCGAGGAATTGCCGGTGCTGGTGCGCTGGTTCGAAGGCATCGAACCGCCGGTGGCCCAGTACCTGA
This sequence comes from Thermomonas sp., assembly GCF_023953935.1. GTDB lineage: Bacteria > Pseudomonadota > Gammaproteobacteria > Xanthomonadales > Xanthomonadaceae > Thermomonas. Next base: position 339,787 of record NZ_JAMLIW010000001.1, read on the forward strand.
TCCCGATCCTGTACGACCGCGCCCAGCTGGCCAGGGAAGGCACCGCCATCGATGCCGACTGGGGCGTGGTCGGCTGCCTGTACACGCTGGAACCCGAGGAAATCCCGATGGTGCCGATCACCCAACTGCGCAATGCGCTGGGCGTGGCCGAAGGCGGCTCCGGAGTGGCCATCGACCGCGCCGCTTACCTGCGCAGCGTGGCATTCTGGGAACGTCACGCAAACTGGCGTTGAGCCCACCGAATTTGAATTGGAGTCATCTCCCACCCATGCCCACGCAGCACACGCACCAACGCCTCACGAATCGACCCACCGCGATGGCGCACACCACTGCTCGCCTCGCGCTGAGCCTGTTCGCCAGCCTGCTGCTGGCCGCCTGCGCCCACCAGCCGCCCGACGCCAGCCACGATGCCCGTGCATGGTCCGATGCCGGCCAACTGGTGCTGGTGACCTCCGCCGACTGGAATGCCACCGCCGCCGAACTGCGCCGCTTCGAACGCGTCGATGGCCGCTGGGTGCAGGTCGGTGAGACCGCGCCAGTCGTGCTTGGTCGCAGCGGCAGCGGCTGGGGCATTGGCTTGAATCCGCCACGCAGCGACGGCCCGAACAAGCGCGAAGGCGACGGCCGCGCGCCCGCCGGCGTGTTCACCATCGGCACCGCCTTCGGCTACTCCGAGCGCGCCACCACCGGATTGCACTATCAGGCCATGACCGGCAACGACTGGTGCATTGATGTGCCCGCTTCGGCCTACTACAACCGCATCGTCGATCGCAGCGTGATCAAGGCGCCACTGCTGGATCAAAGCAGCGAACCGATGCGCCGCGACATTCATGTTGACGGCGACCAGCGCTACCGCGAAGGCTTCGTGATCGAACACAACCTCGACGGCCAGCAGCGCCAGGGCGGCAGTTGCATCTTCGCCCATCTCTGGAAAGACCCGCAGACCACCACCGCCGGCTGCACCGCGATGGCGCCGGCGAGCATGGACGCGCTGCTGGCCTGGCTCGACAAGCGCAAGCATCCGGTCTTCGTGCTGCTGCCCACCCCGCAATACCTCGCCCTGAAGGCCGACTGGCACCTGCCTGAGATCACCGCCGCGGAGGCGACTCGATGAACCAGACCGTGCGCGTTCTCGCCGGCCTCATCGCCGGTCTGGTGATCGGCATCCTGCTGGCATGGCGGACGCCCGAGACCGCCCTGCAGACGGCCACCATCGTCGAGCCCTTCGGCAAACTCTGGCTCAATGCCTTGCAGATGACCGTGGTGCCCTTGGTGTTCTCGCTGGTGGTGGTGGGCATCAACCAGGCCAGTGACGCTGCGCATTCCGGGCGCATCGCCAAGCAGGCGATCATGACCTTCGTGCTCCTGCTTACCGCCGCCGCCGCAATGACCGCCGTGCTTGCGCCGCTGGCGTTGTCGCTGCTGCAACCCTCGCACGCCGTCGCCGTCGCGCTGCAAGCGCATGGCGAGGCCTCGCCGGCGGCAAGCGGCGGCTGGGCCGCGGCCTTGACCGCGATCGTCCCCAGCAACGCGCTGGCCGCCGCAGTTGCCAATGCGATGTTGCCGCTGGTCACCTTCGCCTTGTTCTTCGGCTTCGCCCTGACCCGGATCGAAGCGACGGGCCGCACCCAGGTCGTCGGCTTCTTCAAGGCCGTCAGCGACGCGATGATCGTGATCGTGCACTGGGTCCTGCTGGCCGCGCCGGTGGGCATCTTCGCCTTGGTGCTGGCCCTGACCGCCCGCGCCGGGCTGGACGTGTTGCAGGCGCTGGGCATCTACATCCTGCTGGAATGCGCGCTGTACGCGCTGGCCACGATATTGCTGATCGCCACCGCACTCACCTTCGGGCACCGCAAGCTTGGCGAATTCATGACGGCGCTGGTGCCGGTGCAGGCGGTGGCCGCCAGCACGCAATCCTCGCTTGCCACCCTGCCGGCGATGCTGGACAGCGCGCAGAACCGGCTGGCGATCCCCGCCCGCATCTCCGGACTGGTACTGCCGATGGCGGTGTCGCTGTTCCGCATCACCTCGCCCATTCAATACATCGCCACCGCCTGCTTCATTGCCTGGGCACTGGGCGCGGCCCTAACGCCCGCGCAGCTCGCCACCGGTGTGGCGCTGAGCGTGCTGGTCAGCATGGGCTCGGTGGGCCTGCCCGGCCAGGCGATCTTCCTCGCCACCAACCTGCCGGTCACCTCCGCACTCGGCCTGCCGATCGCCCCGCTACCGGTCTTGATGGCAGTCGATGCGATCCCGGACGTACTGGCCACCGTCGGCAACGTCACCGGCGACATGACCGCGACGGCGGTGGTGGCAGCGCGGAATCCAGCGCAGGAGTAAGCACGTCATCGCTGCATATCCCGTACTTGGGCCTGAACATATCCCCTTCTCGAGTCTGCCCATCTTCCGTTCGTGGGCCCGCACATAGTGCGTTCATGGTGAGCCTGTCGAACCATGAACGGATCGCACATCCCCCGTTCGTGGTGAGCTTGTCGAACCATGAACGGATCTCGACAAACATCGCATCACCACCATCGCGTGTCGTGGTGTTGCAGTTGAACGATAGCGGGAACTGAGAACGGAAAACCGCCCGAAACGGGGTTGTCCGGGGTGGCTGCGTCCGTCGCAGCAAGGCCCGAACCCGCGCCAACACTGGCGCTCCGGGCAAGAAAAAACCCCAACCGGGAACGGTTGGGGTTTTGATATTGGTGGAGGTGGGGGGAATTGAACCCCCGTCCGAAGATGCTCCATGCCAGGCACTACATGCTTAGCTCGGTGTTTGGTCTCGGATGGCGGCAACACACCGTGCGAGGCACGCCGTCATCCACACCCGCTGAGTTTCGGAGCCGGTTGGCGGGTCGCCGCCGGAACCTATCCCGTGATAATGACCCTACATCCACGAGCACAGGCACAAGTGGGTTCGGGGCTAGGCCTTAGGCGGCCAGAGCGTAGTTGTCGTCGTTGGCAACTATGAGTTTTGCAGCTGGATTAGCGAGGAAAGCTACCCCCTCGGCATGCGCCGTGCGATTTCGCAACCCCCGTCGAAGCCAGTGCACCCCCGGGAATGTCGATGTCGCCGACGGGGCAAGTATAGGGGCTGCGGCCGGTTTCACAAGCATTGCGACGGAAGGCGCGGATCCACAGCAACACCCCGTTCATGGTTCGACAAGCTCACCACGAACGGGACGACCCGGCTTGCTCGAACGGGGCGACTCTGTTTGCTCGAACGGGGCGGCCCGGCTTGCTTGAATGGGGCGGCTCGGCCTGCTCGAATGGGACGACCCGGCCTGCTCGAACGGGATGGCTCGACGGGGTGGCGGGGCTTCTTGTTGACGCGGATCTCCGCGAAGAACGCGGATGTCGCGGCTTGGTTCAACAGCATTTCGACCTGTCCCGCCCTATCCGCGCTTCATCGGCGTTGATCCGCGTCCAAAAGCCCTTATAGCCTCCCATCACGACCGCAGCGGCAGCAGGCGGATTTCGACCCGGCGATTCATCGCGCGCCCGGATTCGGTGGCGTTGTCGGCGATCGGGTAGCGCTTGCCCATGCCGATGATTTCAAAACGCTGGGGCTGCACGCCCTGTGCGGTCAGGTAGCTGGCCACCGCTTGCGCGCGTTGCTCGGAAATGCGCTGGTTCACTTCGTCTGAACCAATGCTGTCGGTATGGCCGCTGACTTCGACGATGGTCTGGTTGTATTCGCGCAAGGTGCCGGCGATGGTGTTGAGCGAGGGATAGAACTGCGGCTTGATGTCGGTGCGGTTGAAGTCGAAGGTGACGCCGTCGGGCAGGTTCAGCAGGATGACGTCGCCGTCACGGCGAACGTCCACGCCAGTGCCGGCGGTTTCGCGGCGCAGTTCGGCTTCCTGGCGATCCTGGTAATTGCCGATCGCCGCGCCCGCGAGCGCACCGATGCCGGCGCCGACCATGGCGTGCTGGCGGCGCTCGACCGCGCTGTCGCCGCTGAGCAGGCCGGCGGCGGTGCCAATCGCCGCGCCGATCAGCGCGCCGCGGCGGGTGCGCTGATTGGTCTCGTTGCCCTGATCGTCGTAGGTCGCACAACCCGCCAGAAAGGCGGTGAGGCAGGCACCGAGGGCGATGCATTTGAGCGGCGTGGTGTTCATGCGGGCTCCAGTATCAGGTCAGGACACAGGGGCCAGCCTAGACGGGCGCACGTGGCTGGAGGATGAACACGGGCCCGGTTTTCGCGATGCAGCGCGGCCCGAACCAGTTCAGGCGCCGGTCGCTTGCATCAATCCGAGCGCCGCGTCGGCGTCGAGCTGGCGATCCCACGGGCCCATCATCGCCAGATACAGCAGCTTGTCGAACTCCTCGACGAACCGGCGCGCGACCGCGTCCGGATCCGGAATCAATTTGGCGTCGCTGATCAGGCCGAAGTGGACCTGGCCGCGATAGCTCAGGATCGACAGGCCCAGCCCGATCGAACCGGTCTGCGGCACCCAGAACATGATCTCGCGCAGGGTGCTGCCGGCCATGTACAGCGGCTGCTGCGGGCCGGGGACATTGGTCGCCACCGCGCTGGCCTTGCGGCTGAACAATTCCAGCGCCAGTTCCTGGAGCGGCTGCGGGGCGACCCCGAGCGCGGCCAGCAATCCGTAGGCGACGATGGCCTGGCGCGAGTGTTTCAAGTTGCACATGCACTCGGCAACGCGCTCGAGGCGGCGCAGCGGGTTGTCCTCGCCAACCGGCAGGTCGAGGAACACCAGGCCGAAGTGGTTGCCCAGCTTCTTCGCGTGCTCCAGCGGCCGCAGGTTGACCGGCACGGTGGCGCGCAGGGTCAGGCCGTCGGGGTCGTCGCCGCGCTCGATCATGTAGCTGCGCAGGGCGCCGGCCGCCGCCGCCATCAGCACGTCGTTGACGGTGCAGTCGCAGGCGCGGCCGACCGCCTTGACCTCTTCCAGCGGGATGGGTGCTGCCCAGGCCACCCGCTTGCTCACGCCCAGGCGACCGCGCAGCAGCGACGGCGGATCATCGGACAGCGACAGTGCGTGCACCAGTTCCAGCGCGATGTCGGAACCTTCCTTGGCCAGCAGGGTGGCCAGCGAAGGGTCCTGCATCATCGCCATGCCCTGCTCCAGCGCCTTGCCGCCGAGCTTCATGTAGCGTTCCATCGCGCCGACCCGGCGCGCCACCGGCGCGGCCTGTTCCTTCAGCCAGCTCTTGTCGAGGCGGGAAGCGGTGGAGGCCTCGCGGCTGGTGTCGGTGAGCGACAGCAGCACCTGCACCAGCGCGATGCCGTCGGCGTAGCAGTGGTGGATGCGTGCGACCACCGCCGACCCGCCCTGGTAGCGTTCGATCAGGTGGAACTGCCACAGCGGCTTGGTGGGGTCCAGCGGGCTGGAAGCGAGCTGGCTGACGAAGCGTTCCAGCGCGCGCTTTTCCGACGCCTTGCCGGGCTTGCCGGGCAGGCCGGACAGGCGCACGTGCCAGTCGAGGTCGAAATTGCCGTCTTCCACCCACTGCGCGCCGGCGGTGCCTTCGACCGGTTTCTGCCGGAACCGCGCATAGGCGAGGAAACGCCGTTCGATCACCTTTTTCAGCTGGGCCAGCGCCATCGGCTCGGCGAACATCAGCACGCCGGTGATCATCATCGGATTGGTCGGCCGTTCCATCCGCAGCCAGGCGGTGTCCACCTTCGACATCGGCTCGCGGCGCGGGCGTTGCGGGGTGGCGGCGGCGCTGCGGCGCGCGCGCGGTCGTGCTGTGGCCATGCCGACTCTCCTGAGACTAGCCGCGAGTGAAGCACCGGGGCGGCGCAAGGTCAACGCGGGCGGCAATGATTCCGGCGTCAGCCTCGAATCGAGCCGGCAGGCGCCGGCATCACCCGCCCCGATACTCGCGCGGGATGCGCTCGTTGAGCCGGGTCAGGATTTCGTAACCGATGGTGTCGGCCTGCAAGGCCAGATCTTCCACCCGGATCGCCGCGTCGCCCTGCTGGCCGATCAGCACCACGTCATCGCCGTTGTACGCGGTGCCGTCGGGGCCAAGGTCGACCATGAACTGATCCATGCACACGCGGCCGACGATCGGCAGCCGCCGACCGCGAATCAGCACCTGGCCGCGGTTGGACAGCGCGCGCGGGTAGCCGTCGCCATAGCCCAGCGGGATGGTGACGATGCGGGTATCGGCCGGCGGCGCCCAGGTGGCGCCGTAGCTGACCGGGCGACCGGCATGGACCACCTTGAAGTACACCACCTGCGAGAGCAGCTCCAGCGCCGGGCGGACCTCGATCGTGGGCCGCGCCTGCGGATCGGGCAGCACGCCGTACAGGAGGATGCCGGGACGCACCATGTCCAGCCAGCTGTCGGGGAAGTGCAGGATGCCGCCGGAATTGGCCAGGTGGCGGATCGGCATCGGCGCGCCCAGCCGGGTGAAGTGGGCGCAGGCGGCGTGGAAGCGTTCCAGCTGCAGCGCGGTCATCGCCGAGCCCGGGTCATCGGCGCAGGCCAGGTGCGAGTACACGCCCTTGAGCGTGCACCAGCGCGAGGCCACCGCTGCCTCGATGAACGGCGCACAGGTTTCGCTGTGCACGCCGATGCGCTCCATCCCGGTATCGATCTTCAGGTGCACCACGGCCTTGCGGCCCAGCGCCTGCGCGGCGGCTTCCACCTTGCGCAGCTTGTCGATCGAGGACACGGTGAGTTCCAGGTCGTGTTCGATCAGCTGGCCGGCCTGGCGGCCGAGGATGCCGCCCAGCACGAGGATGGGCACCGTGATGCCGGCGCGGCGCAGGGCGATGCCCTCCTCGACGAAGGCCACGCCGAATTGCCCGGCCCCCTGCGCCTGCAGATGGCGCGCCACCGGGATCAGGCCGTGGCCGTAGGCATTGGCCTTGAGGATGGCCATCACCGGCACGCCGACGCGGCCGCGGATCGCGCGCAGGTTGCCGGCCAGCGCGTCGAGATCGACCACGCTCCGCGTGGGGCGCTGGCTGACAAGATCGCTCATGGCCGACTATTCGACCACGCGCGCGGTCGCGGCGCCAGCGCAGCGGACCGCCGGCCGGCAGCGCGCCATCATTCGCCCTCGAAGCTGCCGCTGCCGTCGTGGGCGAGGTTGTCGAAGCGGGTGTACTCGCCGAAGAACTTGAGCTTGAAGCTGTCGGTGGGCCCGTTGCGCTGCTTGCCGATGATGATCTCGGCCAGGCCTTTGTCGGGCGAGTTTTCCTTGTGGTAATACTCGTCGCGGTAGATGAACACGATCATGTCGGCGTCCTGCTCGATCGCGCCGGATTCGCGCAGGTCGGCCATCACCGGGCGCTTGTCGGTGCGCGATTCCAGCGAGCGGTTGAGCTGCGACAGCGCCAGCACCGGCACCTTGAGCTCCTTGGCCAGCGCCTTGAGCGAACGGCTGATCGCGGAAATCTCGGTGGCGCGGTTCTCGCTGTTGCCGGGCACCTGCATCAGCTGCAGGTAGTCGATCACGATCAGGCCGAGGTCGTGCTCGCGCCGGAGCCGCCGCGCCTTGGCGCGCAGCACGTCGGGCGAGAGCGCCGGGGTGTCGTCGATGAAGATCCTGGCCCCCCTGAGCAGGGAAATCGCGCCATGCACCCGGCTCCAATCCTCGTCTTCCAGATCGCCCACCCGCAGCCGGGTCGCGTTGACCCGGCCCAGCGACGAAATCAGGCGCAGGGCCAGCTGCGAAGACGACATTTCCATCGAGAACACCGCCACCGCCTTCTTCGACTTGAGCGCGCCGTATTCGGCGATGTTCAGCGCGAAGGTGGTCTTGCCCATCGCCGGGCGCGCCGCCAGCACGATCAAGTCGGTGGGCTGCAGCCCGGCGGTCATCCGGTCGAACTCGGCATAGCCGGTCGGCAGGCCGGTGATGCCGCCGCCGCTGTCAGCGCGCTGCTGCAGGACTTCGAACGCCTCGCTCAGCGCCTTGTTGACCGGCACGAAATCCTGGCGCCCGTGGGCGTGGCTTTCGGCGATGGCGAACACCTCCTGCTCGGCCTTGGCCAGCAGTTCAACCGAATCGCGGCCTTCGGGCTGGAAGCCGTCATTGACAATCGTGGTGCCGACCTCGATCAGGCGCCGCTGGACCGCCTTGTCGCGGACGGTCTCGGCATAGGCCTGGATGTTCGCGGCGCCGGGGATGTTGGCGGCCAGCTCGAACAGGTAGCTGGCATCCAGCCCGTCGCCCAGCAGGCCCCGCGCATCCAGCCACTCGCGCACGGTAAGCATGTCGCAGGGCTGGCTTTTCTCGGTCAGTTCGCGAATCGCGCGGTAGATCAGGCGGTGGTCGCGGCGGTAGAAATCCTCATCGACCAGCCGGTCGGCGACCCGGTCGAACGCACCTGCATCCAGCAGCAGGCCGCCCAGCACCGCCTGCTCGGATTCGATCGACTGTGGCGGCACCCGCAGCATTTCGACCCGCGCATCGCTGCGCGAACTGAAGCTGGGGTCACGACGTGCGCCTGAACCTGCGGTCATGGGGAATTTCCGTCTCCTGGAACACCAGCGCGCCGGATTGGCGCGCCGATCGGCGTCGAAGTCCTGCATCGTAGGCGGGGATGGCCCGGGGGTGTTGCAGACAAGTCATGGGACATCCTGTGGACAACCCGTCTCACGGGCTGCGACAGGCTTCAGGCTGACGCATGCCGGGGGCGAATGGACGCTTGTCGGCGACGCCAAAACGCGAACAGGCGCCCGAAGGCGCCCGTCGCGGGGTCGGGCCGGTGGCGAGACTCAGTTCGCTTCCGGCACCACCACCACCTTGACGGCGGTCTGCACGTCGGCGTGCAGGTGCAGCTGCACTTCGAACTCGCCGACGTGGCGCAGCGGGCCTTCGCCCATCGTCACCTCGGACTTGTGCACGTCGACGCCGTACAGCTTTTCCAGCGCCTCGGCGATTTCGCGCGGGCCGACCGAGCCGTACAGCTTGCCTTCGGTCGAAGCGTTGGCAGCGACCGTCACGCTGGCACCTTCCAGCTTGGCCAGGCGCGCATTGGCGGAATCAAGGGTCGCCTGCGCCTTGGCCTCGTACTCGGCGCGGCGTTGCTCGAACTCGGCGAGGTTGGCGGCCGTGGCCGGCACCGCCTTGCCCTGCGGCACGAGGTAGTTGCGGCCGTAGCCGGGCTTGACGGTGACCTTGTCGCCCAGACCACCGAGGTTGGTGACTTTCTGCAGGAGGATCAGTTGCATGGTGTTGCTCCGTTATTCGTTAGCGACGCTTGGCGTCGCAACGGTGGCTGTCCGAATGGACGGGGTTTCGAACGTGCTGACGAACGGCTTGCGAAGGCGTGGCAAGGAGCGGGAGGGAGCGCGCACCGCAGTTGACATGGGTCAATGAGGATGCGCGCGACCGACCGGCGACACCGCCACGTCGAGCAGGCGACGCAATCTCAGACGTTGTGGTTGTCGGTGTACGGCAACAGCGCCAGAAAACGCGCGCGCTTGACCGCGGTCTGCAGCTGGCGCTGGTAGCGCGACTTGGTCCCGGTGATGCGGCTGGGCACGATCTTGCCGGTCTCGGTGATGTATTGGCGCAGGGTGTTGAGATCCTTGTAATCGATCTCGGTGACGCCCTCGGCGGTGAACCGGCAATACTTGCGGCGGCGGAAGAATTTGGACATGGTCAGGCTCCTCAGGCGGCTTCGGCGGTGTCGTCGGCACGATCGGAGTCAGAATCCGACGCACCCTCTTCGTCGCGATGGCGACGCTCGCTGCGCTCGCCGCGCTCGCCCTTCTCGTCCTTGTTCTTCATGATCGCGGACTGCTCGCTGACGGCATCGTCACGGCGCATCACCAGATGGCGCAGGATCGCGTCGTTGAAGCGGAAGCCTTCGACCAGCTCGTCCAGTGCGGCCTGGCTGGCTTCGATGTTGAGCAGCACGTAATGGGCCTTGACCAGATTCTGGATCGGGTAGGCCAACTGGCGGCGGCCCCAGTCCTCGAGGCGGTGGATCTTGCCTTCGGCGGCCTCGATCGAACTCTTGTAGCGCTCGATCATGGCCGGAACCTGCTCGCTCCGGTCCGGATGGACCAGAAACACGATTTCGTAATGACGCATGGTGGTGTCCTTGTGGATGGTGGCAAGCACTCGCCTGCCGGTCAGCCCTCGGCCACCCACCCCTTCCGCATCAATCTCAGCTCGGGGCCCGGCGCGTTCGGGCAAGGTCTCCCGCGTGCGGGAGCCGCCTATTATGGGAAATCAAGGCCTTGCATGCAAGTTTTGCGCCGCAGGCACCGTCCACGAGGTACGGTCGCGGGCGACGTCCTGCTCGCCGCCATGTGCACTCCGGTAAACTGCCTGACCCGATTGCGTGAAACGAGTTTGCAGCGATGACGACGATTTCCGTGGCCCAGGCGTTGGCCGGGCACGTGCCGGAAGGTGGCCAGGTGTCCGTGCGTGGCTGGGTGCGGACCCGCCGCGACTCCAAGGCGGGCCTGTCCTTCGTCAACGTCAGCGATGGCTCCTGCTTCGCGCCGATCCAGGTGGTCGCGCCGGACAGCCTGTCCAACTACGAATCCGAGGTGAAGCACCTGACCAGCGGCTGCGCGGTGATGTGCACCGGCACGCTGGTGAAGTCGCAGGGCCAGGGCCAGAGCTTCGAGGTGCAGGCATCGAACATCGAGGTCGTCGGCTGGGTCGAGGACCCGCTGACCTATCCGATGCAGCCCAAGCAGCATTCGCTGGAGTACCTGCGCGAGTTCGCCCACCTGCGCCCGCGCACCAACCTGTTCGGCGCGGTGACCCGCATCCGCCATTGCCTCGCGCAGGCGGTGCACCGCTTCTATCACGAGCGCGGGTTCTACTGGATCTCCACGCCGATCATCACCACCTCCGATGCCGAAGGCGCCGGCCAGATGTTCCGCGTGTCCACCCTGGACATGGCCAACCTGCCGCGCGACGGCAAGGGCAAGGTGGATTTCAGCCGCGACTTCTTCGGCAAGGAAACCTTTCTTACCGTGTCCGGCCAGCTCAACGTCGAGGCGTTCTGCCTGAGCCTGAGCAAGGTCTACACCTTCGGCCCGACCTTCCGCGCCGAGAATTCCAACACCTCGCGCCATCTGGCCGAGTTCTGGATGATCGAACCGGAAATCGCCTTCGCCGACCTCAACGATGATGCCAACCTTGCCGAGGAGTTTCTCAAGTACCTGTTCAAGGCGGTGCTGGACGAGCGTGGCGACGACATGGCCTTCATTGCGGAACGCGTGCAGAAGGACGCGATCACCCGGCTGGAAGGCTTCCTCAACGCGCCGTTCGAGCGCATCGACTACACCGATGCGGTGGCGCTGCTGCAGAAGTCCGGCAAGCAGTTCGACTTCCCGGTGGAATGGGGCCTGGACCTGCAGACCGAACACGAGCGCTGGCTGACCGAGGAACACGTCGGCCGACCGGTGGTGGTGATGAATTATCCCGAGCAGATCAAGGCCTTCTACATGCGCCTGAACGACGACGGCCGGACCGTTGCGGCGATGGACGTGCTGGCGCCGGGCATCGGTGAAATCATCGGCGGCAGCCAGCGCGAAGAACGCCTCGACGTGCTCGATGCGCGGATGGCGCAATTCGGCCTCGACCCTGCCCACTACGGCTGGTACCGCGATTTCCGCCGCTACGGCACGGTGCCGCACGCCGGTTTCGGCCTAGGCTTCGAGCGGCTGGTGGTGTATGTGTGCGGGCTGGCCAATATCCGCGACGCGATCGCCTATCCGCGCGCGCCGGGCAGCGCCGAATTCTGATCGCCGCGCCGCCATGGACGCCGACGTCATCCTGTTCCTCGCCCTGCTCGCCTTCGCGATCTCGATCGCCGGCGGAACGGCATTCGTGATCTTCTGGCCGCTGACCCTGGTGCATATCCGCGACCGCCACCCGCAAATCAAGACCCAGCTCGGGCCCGGCGCGTTCCTGCGCCCGGCGGCGTTGCTGTGGCTGCTGCGCGGTGGTTATCGCGCCACCCCCGACAGCAATCTGTCTGCGCTGGCCACCCCGGCGCGGATTTCGGTCCTCGTCATCCTGGCCGGGCTGGCGCTGGGGGGCGTGCTCTGGGTCATCGGCAAGGCGCTGGGATAAGCGGCGCCGGCGATTGATCGCCCGTCCAGCCGCCCATTGTCCGGTGCACGCGAACGCCCCGCGCAACGCACTGGCCGCTGCCCCAGCGTGATCCTCAACCCCCGGCCGGAGCCGGACTGGGCGCTGCCGGCGCGGTGGCCGCAGGGGCGGGATTGGGCGGCGTACTCGCCGGCGTCGCCGCTGCCGGCGCTGCGGGCCTGGGCGCTGGCGTGGTCGCGGCGGGCGCGGATTGCGGGCGCACTGCGGGCGCCGGTGGCGGGCGCACGCTGCCGTTGTCTTCCTGCAATTCCGGCTTGAAGGGGATGACCGGCGCCGGGCGCCCGGTGGCGGGTTGCTCGTTGACGTCGGGGTTGAACGGCAGGCAGCCGCCGCCGAGCTGCAGCATCGAGATCACGCACTTCAGGCGCAGGCGGGTGCCGGGAATCGGGATCGACATTTCCTTGATCCCGCGCCGCACCCACTCTTGCAGCAGGTTGCCTTCCGGGATCCAGTACCGATCGAAGCGGGTACCGCGGTATTCGAGGCCACGGCGCTTGAGCCAGGTGCCGGAACGGTCCAGGTCCACATCGGAATTGGCCGACCACTGATCCGGCAGGCGGACGCGGCCGTCGTCATTGAACAGGTCGCCCGCGCCGCGACCGTCCCCGGTGCCGCTGCCGCGATCACCCTGCCCGCCGCGGCCCGCATTGCCGTCGCCGCGCCCTGTGCCTGGCGCATTGCGATTGGAAGCGCCCCAATCGTCGCTGCGGGCCGCGCCCGGCCAGCCGCCGGCCGCCGCGCGCGCGCCCGGGCCGGCCCCGGCCCCGGTAGCAGAAGCACCACGGCCGCCTTGGGTTCCCGGCGCCGCGCCGTGGCCACTGCCGGCCTGGGCCTGACCGCTGCCCCCTGCGGTGCTGGCATTGCCACCGGCACCGCGGGCCGCGGAATTCCCCAGCGCGGCGGCGCCACTGCCGCTGGCGGTGCTGCTGCCACCCGGCCCGGTGCCGGACGGAATGCCGCGAATTTCCCCGGTCAAGGCCGGTACCCGCAGCTGCGCCTGCCCGCTGGCGGATGCAGGCAGCGCGCGCTCGCGAGCAAGCTGCGTGGACGGCGGCGCGAGCACTTCGATCTCGCGCACGGTTTCGCGCAATTGCTGCGGCCGCAGCTGCGGCTGCGTCTGTCGCACCTCCAACTGGCGGATCGGTTGGGCTTGCAGGGTGGTGATCGCCTCGACCTTCGCCTGCAGCTGCACCTCGCGCGGCGTCTGCTGCGGCATCGGCACGCTCAGCTCGCGCGGCGGCGGCAGCCGGAACGTTTCGGGCTGGGGTTTGGGTACCTCGCTCACCTGCAGCGGCTGGGCCGGGACGACTTCCAGCGTCGGCGCCACTTCCACCCGTTGCGGCGCCTGCGAAGCGGCCACCGCCGGCGGCGTCGGTACCGGCACCGTGTTCAATTCCGGGCGTGCGCTGGCCGCCGCCGCGGCCGCCGCCGGCGCCGCCTGGTTGGCCGTCGGTTTGCCGGACGCCGCGGCAGAGGCCGCCGCGGGCGCCGCCTGGGCCCCCTCGGTGGCCAGCGCGCCGCCGCCTTCCTGGACGTTGCCGCGACCGATGAATTCCACCTGCACCGCATCGCTGCCGCCGCCAGCCTCCTCCTCGGGTTCGGCGATCGCGAACAACTGCGAGTACATCAGCCACAGCAGCAGGGCCGCCAGGATCAGGTGCAGCACGATGTCGGCGGTGGTCGCGCCAATCCGCAGCGTGCGCTCGTCGCGCGGATCCTCGGGCCGGCTGAGCCGCAGCAGTTGGAAGAACGGGCGGACCTTGCCGCGCAGGCTCTTGGGTTGCTCCAGCGGCCGCGCGTCCAGCGCCGTCACCCAATCGCGCGAATCCGGCCGCTTCGGTGCGCCTTCGACCGGACGCATGGCATCCAGCCAGCTCTGCCAGCCGGACGGATAACCGACGCCTTCCTCGGGCGACTTGCCGGTCTTGAGCAGCCGCCTCTGGTTGAGCGCGGCGATGAGATCGGCGGCTGTCGTCACGCGTGCGAGCTTCCGTCAGGCCTGGCTGTAGGGTGAGGCGCCTGCGGGAGCCGATTTGCTCCCGCGAGAGGCATACGGGTTGGCCCCGCTGTCGTGATCCGTCACGTCCATGACTCGGGTGACGCCCGGAACCTTCATCAACAGGGTTTTCTCGACACCTTGCTTGAGGGTGATGTCGACCATGCTGCAACCGTGGCAGCCACCGCCGAAATTGAGCCGGACCACGCCGTCGGCATCGACCCCGGCCAGATTGACGTTGCCCTTGTGCATCGCCAGCTGCGGGTTGATCTCGTTGTCGATGATCCACTGCACGCGCTCGGCCAGCGGCGCGTCCGCGCCCGGCACCACGCCCTTGATCCGCGGCGCACGGATCTGCAGCTGACCGCCGGTCGGATTGGTTTCGTAATCGATCTGCGCACCTTCCAGCCAGGGCACGCTGGGGGCATCGAGCCAGAGGCTGAAGCCGGCGCAATCGACCACCCACTCGTCGCCGTTGAGCTCGTCAGGCTCGGCGAACTCCAGCCGCACATCGGCGCGCTGGGTGCCGGGATTGAGCGCAGACAGCCGCACGCCGAGCCCGGGGATTGCCTCGCGCTCGATCAGTTTGCGGAAATGCGACTGTGCGGCATCGGAAATCTGGATCAACCACAACCTCCATTCGGGCGATATTGCCCCAGACGCGCGCACCGCGCCAGCGGCACCGCACCTTCGAGGACTATTCTAGCGGCAGCCCGGTCGCCCAGTGCGACCCAGGCAGACCGAACATCGCCAGGAGCCCCCAATGACCGATCATCTCCCGCTTGACCAGGCCCACTGCATTCCGCGCCGTGGCCATGAACATCGCCTGAGCGAAGCGCAAGTGCGCGAATTGCAGGCACAGGTGGACGCCTGGGAGCTGACCGAAGACGGCCGCGCGCTGAGCAAGACCTTCCGCTTCCCCGACTACTACCACACGATTTCATTCGTGAATGCGCTGGCGCACGTGGCCAACCGCGAAGACCACCACCCCGACCTGTCGGTGCACTACGACCGCTGCGTGGTGCGCTGGTCCACCCACGACTGCGGAGGGCTGTCGGAAAACGACTTCATCTGCGCCGCCAAGGCCGACCGGCTGGCCTGAGCACTATCCCACCTGCTCGCCGTAGACCTTGCGTGCCTGCACGAACAGATCAAACGGGAACTTGATCGGCACGCCCTCCAGCGCCGCCGCCAGCATTTCCAGATGCCCCTCGAAGCCGGCGCAGGCCTTGGCAGGGTCCTCGCCTTCGGGCAGGCGCACGCGCAGGCTCAGGCGACTGCCCCCTCCCTGCGGCTGCACCTCCCAGCGCAGCGGTCGCTGCGGCTGGCCCGGGCTGCTCCACGAATATTCCAGCAGCCGCTGCGGCGCAAACGCCGTGACCCGACTATCGATGACCGTACCGCTGTCGGCAAAGTCGATCCGCACCGCGCCGCCTTCGCGCTGCTCGATGCTGCCTGGCGCCAGCCACTGGGCCAGCGAAGCCGGTTCGGTCAACATCGCCCACACCGCCGCCGCCGGATGCGCCAGCTCGCGTTCGAGGTGGCCCTCGAAGCCGGAATCGGATCGGGTGATGCGGCCGGGTGTCCATCCATCGTCGGTCATGGGTTTTCCTGTCTCATTGGCAACACCGGCAGTGTGTCACTGGCACGCCGTGGGCGCATTGACGGTGATCAGTTGTTCATGAGCCAAGGCTGAAGCCGGGCTGCCGCCGCCACTTCCGCTCATGTCCCCCGATGGCGGCTTGCTGCCGCCATCTCCTCCTTAGACTTCGCTTCAGCGGCGGCGGCAGCCCGGCTTTGTGGTTCCGCAGCAACACGGCGCGCGCCGGATCACGAGCCGCCCACGTCTGCATCACTTCCCGACAGGATCGCAAGGCCACCCGGCGAGTCGAGAACAATCGCCATCGAACAACTCACAAATCGTTCAATACGGAAACCAGGTCGGCTGCTAGCGGTGCATTGAGCAGGTAGGGCGTGCGGCCGGCGTCGAGCGCGAATTCCATCGAGGAAGCGTGCAGGAACAACCGCCGCAGTCCGGCTTTTTCGCGCAAACGATGGTTGGCCTCGGGATCCCCGTATTTGTCATCGCCGGCCACCGGGTGGCCGATGTGCTGGGCATGGACGCGAATCTGGTGGGTGCGGCCGGTAGCGATGCGGACCTCGCAATAACTCTGCCCGCCGCGCCGCTCCAGCACCCGGAATTCGCTGAGCGACGGCTTGCCGGCAGGACTGACCTGGACGTGACGCTCGCCGCCCTGGCGCAGGCCGACGTGCAGCGGCGCCTCCACCCGCATCAGCCCATCCGGCATCCGCCCGAGCAACAGCGCCAGATAGCGCTTGTGAACGCCGGCGCCGTGGTCCTCGCGCAGCAGGGCTTGCAGTTCGGTCATTGCCGCGCGCTTCTTGGCGAGAATCAGCAGGCCGGAGGTGTCGCGGTCCAGCCGGTGCACCAATTCCAGCGAGTCGCGCGGACGCAGCGCGCGCAGGGCCTCGATGGCGCCGAAGGCAATCCCGCTGCCGCCGTGACTGGCCACGCCCGAGGGTTTGTCGATGGCGAGCAGGCGCGCATCCTCGAACACGATCGCGGCCTCCAACGCCGCCAGCAGACCTTTCGGCGGTGAACGTCCGCTATCTTGCAGCGATTCGACGCGAACAGGCGGTATTCTGACTTCATCGTCCACTTCCAGCTTGCGTTCCGCCTTGGCCCGCCCTCCATTCACCCGGACCTGGCCGCTGCGCACCAGCTTGTAGATCAGTCCACGCGGCACCCCCTTGAGCTGGCCCATCAGGAAATTGTCCAGACGCTGGCCAGCGCGGTCGGCGGGCACGCGCACGGTGCGTACGGACGGGTTTTGCGGGACGGGCTGTGTCATCGGGAACTGATCTGGTACACTCGGGGGGCGATGCAAGGGTTTGATTTCGCGGGAAGTGATGGGCGCTGCATGCGCTTTCCGGCCAAAAGCCGGCCTGCCTGATGATCCCCGCCGCAGTGCCGTTGCCACCACCCTCGGGGTGGACATGTTAACGACTGCGCGGCAAGCCCGGCCATCACCGGCCTGAAGGTCGTGACGACAACGCTGAACAACGCCCCGTGCGACGCGCCCTGCCGATGGCCGGGCGGCGGTCGCCGGCCCCGCAACATCACAACAAGGATAAAGCGCTCCCGCGGTCCGCCGTGGTGTGGAAGCGCTGGAAAACTGGAAAGTCGCAAGGTCCGCGCCAAGCGCGGCCGCGGCTCATGCGGTATCCAGCAGGCGAAAACGCCCGCGGCGTTCCGCTTCCCGCCCACCGGGCGAGGAGCGCCAAGGAACGCAACAATGAAGCGAATGCTCATCAACGCCACGCAGGCGGAAGAACTGCGGGTGGCCATCGTCGATGGCCAGAGTCTGTACGACATCGACATCGAACAACCGTCGAAAGACAACAAGAAGTCGAATATCTACAAGGGCCGCATCACCCGGCTCGAACCGTCGCTGGAAGCCGCCTTCGTCGAATACGGCGCGGAACGGCATGGCTTCCTGCCGCTGAAGGAAATTTCCCGCGACTACTTCCAGGCCGGAGTCGATCCGCACAAGGCCAGCCTCAAGGAACTCCTGCGCGAAGGCCAGGAAGTCGTGGTGCAGGTGGACAAGGAAGAGCGCGGCAACAAGGGCGCGGCGCTGACCACGTTCATCTCGCTGGCCGGCCGCTACATGGTGCTGATGCCGAACTCGCCCACCGCCGGCGGCGTCTCGCGCCGGATCGAGGGCGACGACCGCGCCGAGCTGAAGAAGGCGATGGACGCGCTGTCCATCCCCGACGACATGGGCGTGATCATCCGCACCGCCGGCGTCGGCCGCGATGCCGAAGAGTTGCAGTGGGACCTCGACTACCTGCTGTCGATCTGGCGCGCAATTGCTGAAGCCGCCCTATCCAAGCCCTCGCCCTTCCTGATCTACCAGGAATCGCGCCTGATCGTGCGCGCCCTGCGCGACTACATGCGTTCGGACATCGGTGAAATCCTGGTCGATACGCCGGAGATGTACGCCGAGGCGCTGGAATTCGTCGAACAGGTGATGCCGCACAACAAGCGCAAGCTCAAGCACTACACCGACGACACCCCGCTGTTCAACCGCTTCCAGATCGAATCGCAGATCGAATCGGCCTATGAGCGCACCGTGCGGTTGCCGTCCGGTGGCGCGCTGGTGATCGACCAGACCGAAGCGCTGACCGCGATCGACGTGAATTCGGCGCGTGCCACCAAGGGCGGCGACATCGAGGAAACCGCACTCAACACCAACCTCGAAGCCGCCGAAGAAGTGGCCCGCCAGCTGCGCCTGCGCGACCTGGGCGGGCTGGTGGTGATCGACTTCATCGACATGTCGTCGAGCAAGCACCAGCGGGATGTCGAAAACAAGCTGCAGCATGCGCTCAAATACGACCGGGCGCGGGTGCAGATCGGTCGCATCAGCCGCTTCGGCCTGCTGGAAATGAGCCGCCAGCGCCTGCGCAACAGCCTCGGCGAAGCCAGCCAGGTGGTGTGCCCGCGCTGCGAAGGCCAGGGCCGGATGCGCAGCATCGAATCGCTGTCGCTGTCGATCATCCGCGTCGCCGAAGAGCACGCGATGAAGGACAACACCGGCCAGGTGCTGGTGCAGGCGCCGGTGGACATCGCCAATTTCCTGCTCAACGAAAAACGCGACGCGCTGCGCGAGATCGAGCGGCGTCACGACGCCCCGATCGTGATCGTCGCCGACGAACAGCTGCAGACGCCGCATTACGAAGTGACGCGCATTCGCAGCAATGAAATGGGCGAGGAAACCGGCCGACCCAGCTACCAGCGCGGCACGCCGCGCAAGCTCAATACCATCGCGCTGACCAAGGGCCAACTCAACATCCCGGCGCCGGTCGTCACCCGGGTCAAGCCGGCCAACCCCGCTCCGCTGCGCGATCCCAAGCCGGCACCGCTGGAAGTGGAACCGCACGGCGTGACCGTGCAAGCCGTGCCGCACGCGCAGCCCGCACAGGCACAACCGATCCCGGCCAACGGCGGCTTCTTCGGCTGGCTGCGCGGTCTGTTCGGCACGCCGTCGGAACCACCGGTCAGCGCCGAGGCCCCGGCAAGTCTGGACAAGCTGCCGCAACGTGAAGAGCGCGGCGGGCGCAGCGACCAGCGTTCACGCCGCGAGGGTCGCGGTGAAGCTGGCCGACAACAGCAGAAGCAGGCCAGGCCGCAGTCCCAGCAAAAGTCGCAGGGCGGCCGCCAGGACAACAAGCAGGCCGAACGCCAGGAACGGCAGCACGCGCCCAAGCCGGAACGCGTCGAAGCCACGGCCAAGGTCGAAAAAACCGAACACCGAAACAACAAGCCGGCGCGCCAGAATCGGCCCGGTCGCCAGGACCGTGCGGAGCCCGCGACGGCGCTTCCGGCAACGGTTGCCGCGCCTGCCAGCGCGGAAACGCCGCCGGTACCGGCACCGCAACCGCCATCTCCGGTCGCACCGGTCACGGGTCAACAGGATGACACCGCCGTCGCAGTCATTGCACAGACCGACGCCCCGACCGCCGTGGACGAGGCTGGCGATGGCAACGGCAAGCGCCGGCGCGGACGCCGCGGCGGACGCCGCCGTCGGCGGGGTGGTGATGGCGCGGGTGCCGCCCAGATTGACGTCGGCGAGCACGACGAGGCCTTGGACGTGCTTGGTCTGGACGTGAGCCAGCCCGAATTCGAGTTCAGCGATCTGGCCGCCACTGCGCCCGCGGAAGCCGACGCAACGGCATCCGCCGCTGCCCCCATTCCCGAATCGGCGCCGGCAGCTGCGGAGCCGCCGGTGAAGGCAAATGCGGCCCAGGCGAACCCGGCAGCGAGCGAGGACAGCAAGGCCGAATCGCATCCAGACCAAGCGGCGGTGCAGGCGGTCGAAGTCGAGGCGACCCCGGTCGCCGTGCAGCCGTCATCGCCGCCGACGGATACCTCTGCAGATGCAGGTGCGCAGGCCGATCCCGTCGCGGTGACGGCCCCGGTGATGGAGCCGACCCCGGCAGAAACGCCGGCCGTAGCCGTCCAGCCGACACCCGCCTCCTCGACGCCTGCAGCACCGAAGGTGCCGGCCACCAACGACACGGCCAGCGCGCTGTCGCTGGCTGCGAGCGCGAACCCGTTCGCGGTCAGCCAGAACCCGCTCCTGCAGCCCATCGCCGGCCCCGCCATGGTCGATCTGGCCGCCGCCCGGCTGCGCGCCGAGCGGCTGCGGGTCCTGTTCGAGGCAGCGCGCCAGCAGCCGGCTGCAGGTCCGGCGGCACCCGCGGCAAGCCCGACGGTCACCCCCGCGCCCTCGGTCGGCAATCCGCCGGATCCCGCGCCTCCGCACGTGCCCTGAGGCGCCGGTTTTCCGGCACAGGGTCGCTGCACGGCCAAGTCGGCTTCACCAGAAGCCGCTTGGCCGCTTGGCCGCTTGGCCGATTGGCCTCACGGAGACTTCCGGAGACCGTTGCCGCCAGTGCACGATTCCGGCGCGGGGATGTGCCCTGCGCCGGATCGGGCACCGCAGGCCTGAACCGCGGGATGCCATCCTTGGCGCGGGCCGGATGTTGGCGGCAATCATCGCAGCGCCCGCGGCGGACGAAGGCTCAGTGCATCTGCTGCGCCGGGTCGACCAACCCGTACTGACTGACCAGCCGCGCCAGCGCGATGGCATCGCGGACGCCGAGTTTGTCGTACAGATGGGTCTTGTGGGTGTTGACGGTTTTGGCACTCAGGCTCAGGCGCTTGGCGATGGCTTCCTGACGCAGGCCCTGATTGAGCATCAGCGCGATTTCCAGCTCGCGCGGGGTCAGGTTGTCGAACGGTGAGCCGGTGTCTCCTTGCAGTTGGGACAGCGCCAGCCCCTGCGCGATCGCGCTGGAAAGATAGCGTTTGCCGCGCGCCACGTCGCGCACCGCGCGCAGCAGCTCGGCGGCATCGCAGCCCTTGCCGACATAGCCGCTGGCGCCGGCTTCCAGCAATCGGCGCGGCATCGGCCCGTCCTCCAGCACCGAAATCGCGATGACCCTGGAACCGTGATCACCGCGCACGATGCGCTCGGTCAGCTCCAGCCCGCTCAGCCCGGGCAGGTGCAGGTCGCACAGGACGACGTCGGGCTTGAGCCGGCGAACTTCCGGCAGCGCCGCTTCCGCGCTGTCGGCCTCGCCCACGACTTCGATGTCGTGCTCCGCCGCAAGAATCATCCGAAAGCCGGTCCGCACCAGCGCATGATCATCCACCACGAAAACCCGGATCGGCATCGCCTTCCCCCTTCCCGATTCAACGCCATGGCGACAAGGTAGCGCGCCCGGCGCAGCCGGCCAAGCAGACAAATGCGCGACGACGGGTAGGAAAACTCCGATCCAGTGCGGACGGCCTTCACCTCAATCCGGCGGAATCACGCTGCGCTGCGCTGCCAGCATCCGATCCAGCATCGACTTCAACGCCAGCGGCCGCAGCGGTTTGAGCAGCAGCGGCAATCCGGCCTCCTGGGCGGCGACGCGCACGGCGCCGGTCTGGTCGGCGCTGAGGATCAGGCAAGGGGCAGACGCGAATTCACCGACCAGCCGCGCGTGCAGGGCCACGCCGTTGTCACCGGCGTCGAGGTGGTAATCGAAAACCCACAGGTCAAAACCGGCCTCGGTCAAGGCGGCGCGGGCGGTCCGGCCATCGAGCACGGCCAATGGCGCGCAGCCCCAGCCGCGCAGCACCGCCGCCAACGCCGCGCCGGCCTCGGGTTCGTTGTCGACGATCAGCACCCGCAGGTCGCCCAGTCCGCGCGCGGGAAGGCGTGGCTGCGGGCCACCTGCCACTCTTGGAATCGTGATCGAAAATCGGCTTCCGCGACCAACCTGGCTGGTCAACCCAACCTCCGACCCAAGCAGGTGGGCGATCCGGCGGGAAATCGCCAGGCCCAGGCCCAATCCTTGCCCGCGACCTTCGTCACCGCGGCGGAATTCCTCGAAGATCAATTCGCGCTGCGCGGGGGCAATTCCCGGGCCGGTGTCGTGGACCTCGACACGCAGCACGTCGTGCTGTCGACGCACGCCGATCAGCAGGCTGCCGCTGGCGGTGTAGCGCACCGCGTTGGCGAGGAAGTTCTGCAGCACCCGCCGCAGCAGCTGCGGATCGCTGCGCACCCAGGCGCGGGTCGGCACGAAGCGCAGGCGCAGGCCGCGTTCGCGCGCCAGCACCCGGAACTGCGCCGCCAGCGGATCGAGCACTTCGGCCAGCGGAAAGTCGCGCGGTTCCGGCACCAGCCCACCCGCTTCCAGCCGCGACATGTCGAGCAAGGTGCCGAGCAGGTCGGTGGTCGAATCCAGCGCGCCGCCGATCTGCCGTGCCAGCGCCCGCTGCGGCTCGCCGGCGTGCTGCTGCAGGGCATCGACCAGCAGGTGCGCGGCGTGCAGCGGTTGCAGCAGGTCATGCCCGATCGCAGCCAGAAAGCGACTCTTGGCATCGTTGGCATGCTCGGCTTCGCGCTTGGCCGATTCCAGCAAGGCGGTGCGCTCACCGACGCGCTGCTCGAGGGTTTCGTTGCTGCGTTTGAGGTCGAACTCGGCCTGCCGGAACGCTGTCACATCGGTGAAGGTGGCAACGAAGCCGCCACCCGGCATCGGATTGCCCCGGATTTCGACGATGCTGCCATCGCGGAACACGCGCTCGGCCAGGTGCGGGGTGCCGGCGCGCATGTGCGCCAATCGTCGCTCCAAGGCCGAGGCATCCTGCGCAGGGTCGATCCCGGCCACCTCGCGCAGCGCCCAGCGCGAGGCTTCGGCGATCGGCATGCCGACCCGGAGCATGCCGGGCGGATAGCCCAGCAATTCTTCATAGCGACGGTTCCACGCCACCAGATGCAGCTCGGCATCGACCACGCTGATGCCTTGGCTCATGTTCTCCAGCGCCGCTTCCAGCAAGCGCTGGTTGAAGCGCAGATCCTGCGAGGCCTCGCCGACGATCGCGGCCACCGTCTCCAGATCCGCACCGGGCGCATCGCGACGCGCGGCGTCCAGCAGCAGCCGCGCCGAGGCGCTGCCCAGCACCGCTGCCAGCTCGTGTTCCAGCCGCGCTTCGATCCGTGGCGCCACCGGCCCGAGCTCGGGGGCATCGCGCAGCAGGGCTTCGACGCGTTCGGCCGGCAGGAAGCGCCGCCCGGCGCTGCGCAGCGCCCCCAGATCGGCCCCGCGCGGCGGCTCGCGCCGCGGCCGCTCCCGCAGCGCCGACAGCAGCAGCGTCGTAGTGGTGCCGACAAACAGGCTGACGCCGATCGCGCGCCCCACCCGGCTCCAACCGGTCAGCCCGAACAGCGCATCCGGCGCCAGCCAGGCCTGGCCGAATGGCCCGTGTTGCAGCCAGCCCGGATCGACGCCGGCACTGGACACCAGCAGCGGCACCAGCATCACCCACAGCCAGGCCAGAAAGCCGGCCAGGATTCCCGCGCTCGCCGCCAGCGCCGGCGTCTGCGGTCGCCACACCGCAAATCCCAGCGCCGGGATCAGCGTCGCCAACGCGGAGAACGAGACCGTTCCGATGTCGGCCAGGGCCTCGCTACCGCTGACCAGACGCGCATACGCCCAGCCCAGCAGCATGATGGCGACGATGCCGCTGCGCCGCAGCAGCAGCAGACTACTGCGATGGTCGTCATCACCGCGTCCACCGGCCCAGGCACTGCGCAGCAGTCCCGGCGCGAACCAGTGGTTGCCGATCATCAGGCTCAGAGTGAGCGTGGCCACGATCACCATGCCGGTGGCCGCGCTCAGGCCGCCGAGGAAGACCAGCAGGGCCATGCCGGAGTTGCCCTGTGACAGCGGCAAGGCCAACGAAAACATGTCCGACGGCACCCGATCTCCCAGCAGAGCCGCGCCGGCGTGGGCCGCCGGCAAGGTCGGCAACGCGATCAGCAGCAGGTACAGCGGAAACTGCCAGCGCGCGGTGCGCACATCGTGCTCGTCTCGACATTCCACCACCGCGACGTGGAACTGGTGCGGCATCACGAACATCGCCATCGCGCCGAGGATCACCAGCGGCACGAAGCCGCCGGCACCTTGCGCGCCCTGCGCCACCGGCGCGCTTGTCAGTTCCGGAAGATCGCGCAAGCCCAGCCACAGGAAACCGCCCAGCGCCAGCATCGCGGCGAGCTTGAACAGCGAATCAAACGCCAGTGCCAGCACCAGGCCGCGATTGTGCTCGGCGGCGCTGACCCGGCGGGTGCCGAACAGGATCGCGAACGCCGCCATCGCCAGCGCCACGTACAGCGCGCCATCGCGCCACGGCGGCACGACCGTCGTTGCCCCGGCGTCAAAGCCGACCGTCGTCGCGGTCAGGCTCAAGGTGATCGCCTGCAATTGCAGGGCGATGTAGGGAATCAAGCCGAGCACCGCCACCAGGGTGACGATGGCGGCCAGCCACGCGTCCTTGCCCAAGCGGGTGGCGATCAGGTCGGCGATGGACGTCGCATTGCTTTCCCGCGCCAGCCGGACCAGCCGCACCATGAATGCCAGCGCCAAGGTGTAGAACAGGATCGCGCCGATGAAAGTCGGCGGCAGTGGCCAGCCGTAGCGTGCGGCCTGGGTGACGGTACCGTAGAAGGTCCACGAGGTACAGTGGACCGCCAGCGACAGCGCGTAAACATGTCGCCACTGGCGCGCAAACACGCCGGCATGGCGTTCGGCGTACAGCGCGGTGCCGAACAGCAGCGCCATCCACGCCAGCGCGGCCGCGACCACGACCGGAAGACTCAGCATCGCGCCGCCTTCATTGCTTCGTCGTGGTGTGCGTCAGTGCCGGGCATTGCCGGCGAGGATAACCCGGCGCGATTTCCGGCGCGCTGCGCAAAAACAACAGGGCCGCCTGCCTGCGTGATCGGTCCGAGCGGGCCAAGGCCATTGCGGATGGCCTGCTGTTGCTGCCGTTGCGCCGATGCCGAGCAGGAAGCGCAGCGCGGCGGGTTTGCGCTCAGTACTCCGATCGGCTTCAGGCAGGCGGCCGGCGCTGACGCCAGAAAATATCGACGCTCGTGGATGTCATTGCGGATGTCCTGTGGCCCGCGGCCGCGAATCTGCCATCGACCGCGAGGCGAACACTCTCGCGGGGCGCGGGTGGTCCGGTCGGGTTTGCCGTACTTCCGGCTTCGATTCGCGGCCGCAGGGCATAGCCTGCGAACCACCCGCACCCGCGTCAGTTTCAAATCTTCACGTCCGTTCTTCACCGCAAATCGACACGCAAACAATTTCGGCTGTCCCAGAAACTCGCCGCGCGCCAATTCATGAGGCCGCCTGCCTGCGCGATCAGGCAGGCGGCCGGCGCGAAAATATCGACCCTCCTGAATGTCCGAACGGATGTCCTGTGCCGTTGCCATCGACCGCGAGCCGAACACTCTCGCAAGGTGTGGGTGGTCCGGTCGAGTTTGCCGCTCAATACTCCGCGTCCGGCTTCGATTCGCGGCCGCAGGCCATCCATGGCCTGCTCAAACCCGACCAGACCACCCACACCTTGCGGGTTTTTCGCATTCCATGGATTGACATCGTCGTATCCGGGCTTCCCGCCAATCCAATTCACAAAGCACCTTTCACTGGCGCGGAAAAACCCGCCACGCGCACGAAGATCTTGAGGCCGCCTGCCTGCGCGATCGATTCGAGCGGGCCAGGGATGGCCCGCGGCCGCGAATCGAAGCCGGATGCGCAGCTTGAGCGGCGAAGCGAGCGCGCAGGCAGGCGGCCGGCACTGACGCCAGAAAATATCGACCCTCGTGGATGTCGGATACGGATGTCCTGTGCCGTTGCCGCCGTTGCCATCGACCGCGAGCCGAACACTCTCGCGGGGCGCGGGTAGTTCGGTCGGGTTTGCCGCTCAATACTCCGCGTCCGGCTTCGATTCGCGGCCGCAGACCATCCATGGCCTGCTCAAACCCGACCGGACCACCCACACCCTGTGGGCTTTTCGCAAGTCACAGTTTCAAATCGCCACGTCCGTTCTTCACCCCTCTCCCGCCAGAGAGGGGCTTTCGCTGCGCGATCAGAAGTTGTAGCGCAGCGAGACGTACCAATTGCGCGGCCAGCCAAAATACGCCGTCTGGATGTTGCCGACGCTGGAGAACTCCTGGCCTTCGGTCATGTAGGTCTTGTCGGTCAGGTTGCGAACCCCGGCGCGCACCTGCCAGGCTCCCTGCGGCGAATCCCACACCCCGTACAGACCGACCAGGGTGTATGCCGGCTGGCGCAGGTTCGCCCGGTTGTCCACCGACAGCCAGGTTTCCGTGCGATAGGACACGTCGCCACCGATGCTGATCATCCCGCCGTTGCTCAGGTCGAACGCGTGCTGCAAAGCAACCCGACCCGTGAAATCCGGCGAGAACGGCACGTGGTCGTGGATGTGCGGATCGTAGTCGGGCCGACTCGGATCCAGGCGCAGGTCGTTGAACTCCTTGTAGCGCGCGTTCATCCAGCTCAGCTGGCCGCTCAGGGTGGTGGACTTGCCGAGCAGCGCGCTGCCTTCGAACTCGAAGCCGTCGATCGTCATCCGCGCCGCGTTGAGCACCGGGAAGGCGAAATTCGGCACGCCGCCGCTCTGCACGATTTCCGACACCCGGGCCTGGAAGTCGCGGTAGTTGCTGTGGAAGGCCGTGAAATTGCCCATCAGGCGATGGTCGGCCGATTGCAGCTTCAGGCCGACTTCGTAGGTCCACACGAATTCGGGGTTGAAGATCGGGTTGTCCGATTCCGCCTGCGAGTTCGCGCGGCCGTTGAAACCGCCGGACTTGAAGCCACGGTTGGCGGAGAAATAGGCCATGGCCTGTTCGCTGAACTTGTATTTCAGGCTGAACGAAGGCGTGACGGCGCTCCAGCTGTGGCGGATGCCGGGGATCACCGCCTGCGGATCGGCGCTGAAGGCGCCCAGCGGCGGCCCGAAGAAGGCGCTGGTGGTGCGGAAGTAGGACTTGCGGTCGCGCGACCAGCGCACGCCGGCCGCCAGCGACCAGTGATCGTTGATGCTCCAGTCGACGTTGGCGAACAGCGCGGTGCTGGTGGTGCGCAGGTTGTCGTCGATCGTGCGCAGGAAATCGAACGGCGTGCCGAAGAAGCGCAGGAAGTCATCCGCATACGCTTCCTGATGCGAAGGCAGACGCTCGTTCAGATAGTAGGCGCCGATGATCGCCTTGACCGAATCGCTGTGGTACTGCAATTGCAGCTCCTGGCTCCACTGGCGCTGGTGGAAACCGACGAACACGTCGCCCAATTCGAACACCGAGGCATCGATGTCGATGTAGGACGCGGTATCGAGCTTGCGCCAGGCGGTGATGCTCTTGAGCAGCCAGGCGTCGTTGATGTTCCAGTTCATGATCAGCGACACGCCCTTGTGGGTCATGTCCTGGCCCTTGTCGGGGCCGAACGAGGTGCGCGCGCGGTAGTCCCACTCGCCCGTGGGCGCAAATTGCAGCACATATGGCCCCAACCCGGGAACCATGTCCACCGCGATCAGCGGCGCGGTCGGACGGCCCAGGGTCAGCGCGGCGTCCTGATCGGTGTAGTCGAAGCTGAAGGTCGCATTGAACGAATCGCTGGGTTCGAACGCCAGCTTGAAGCGGAGCGCGCGGGTATCGTCATCGTTGTAGTGGCGCCCGCTGACGGCATCGCGCACGTAGCCGTTGTTGGTGATCCAGGCGGCGGCGATGCTGCCGGCCACGGTGTCGCTGAATCGGCCGCCATAGTAGAAGCGGCCCTCGGCGCGGCCGTAGTTGCCGAGCGTGGCCTCGATGCTGCCGCCCTCGTAGTCGAACGGGTCCTTGGTGGTCAGCTTGATCGCGCCGCCGGTCGAGTTCTTGCCGTACAGCGTGCCCTGCGGGCCACGCAGCACTTCGATCTGGGCCACGTCGAACAGCGAGAACAGGGCGCCGTTGATGCGCGAGTAGTAGACGTCATCGACGTACATGCCCACGCCCGGATCGAAGGTCTGCAGCGCGTCCGGCTGGCCGATGCCGCGGATGAACACGTTGATGCTGTTGGCCGAGCCGCGGCCCTGCACGATGTTCATGTTCGGCACCGAGCTTTGCAGGCCATCGACGTTGTTGGCCTGCATGTCGCGCAGCTGGGTTTCACCGAAGGCGGTCACCGCCACCGGCACTTCCTGGATCGGTTCGGCGCGGCGACGGGCCGTGACGGTCACGGTTTCCAACTGGGTCGGCGAAGTGGGCGCCGTGATGCGCGGCTTGGCTTCCTGATCCTGGGCTTGTGCCTGCGCCTGGTCTTGCGCCGCAGCTGGCGCCGCGCCCGTCTCGGCGGCCAGGGCCGGGGCGCCGATCAACACGGTGGCGACCAATGCGCCCTGGATCGCCATGCTCAACTGCTTGCGTTTCATCTGCCCCTCCTGCGGGTGCATGTGACGGGCCACGCCATTGCGGCCGATGGCGATACGTTAAGGAACCGTTGCCGCCGGCGGCATTGGACGTTCGGGCAATGGGAGCCAGACCACATTCACAACCACACTGGGCGCCGGATTCCTGAGCGGGACAGACGATGGCGTTCCTGATCGTGTTGGCGGCGCTGTGTTTCTTGATGCTGATGGCCTACCGCGGCCACAGCGTGATCCTGTTCGCGCCCGTCGCCGCCTTGGGCGCGGTGCTGCTGACCGATCCGGCCCTGGTCGCACCGATGTTCACCGGCCTGTTCATGGACAAGATGGTCGGCTTCCTGAAACTGTATTTTCCGGTGTTCCTGCTCGGCGCGCTGTTCGGCAAGGTGATCGAAACCTCCGGGTTTTCCAAGGCCATCGTCGCCTCGACCATCAAGGTCGTCGGCGCGCAGCGCGCAATCCTGTCGATCGTGCTGGTGTGCGCCCTGCTGACCTACGGCGGGGTGTCGCTGTTCGTGGTGGTGTTTGCGGTATACCCGTTCGCGGCCGAGCTGTTCCGTCAGGGCAACATCCCCAAGCGCCTGATCCCGGGCACGATTGCTCTTGGCGCGTTCACCTTCACCATGGACGCACTGCCAGGCACCCCGCAGATCCAGAACATCATCCCCACCACCTTCTTCGGCACCAATACCTGGGCCGCGCCGTGGCTGGGCACGCTCGGCGGCGTGTTCATCCTGGTCGTCGGCCTGGCCTACCTGAACTGGCGCCGACGCATCGCCGCACGCAACGGCGAGGGCTACGGCGATCCGGCCACGCTCATCAACGAGCCGGAACCATTCACCGCGGCCAAGCTGGCCAATCCGGTGATCGCGATCCTGCCGCTGCTGGTGGTCGGCATCGTCAACAAGCTGTTGACGTTGTGGATCCCGCAGCACTACGGCGACAGCGCCAGCTTCATTCCGGCAGTGATCGGCAACCCCGCGCCAGTGGTGCAGGAAATCTCGAAAGTGACCGCGATCTGGGCGGTGGAAGGCGCACTGCTGCTGGGCATCCTGTGCGTCTTGCTGTTCGCGTGGAGGCCGGTCAAGGCAAGCTTTGCCGAAGGCAGCAAGTCGGCCATTTCCGGCGCCCTGCTTGCAGGGATGAATACCGCCTCCGAGTACGGCTTCGGCGCGGTGATCGCGGCCCTGCCCGGCTTCCTCGTGGTCGCCCACGCGTTGGGTTCGATCCCCAATCCGCTGGTCAATGAAGCCGTCACCGTGTCCGCGCTGGCCGGCATCACCGGCAGCGCATCGGGCGGCATGAGCATCGCCCTGGCGGCGATGGCCGATACCTTCATCGCCAATGCCAACGCCGCCGGCATCCCGATGGAGGTCCTGCACCGCGTCGCCGCGATGGCCTCCGGCGGCATGGACACCCTGCCCCACAACGGTGCGGTGATCACCCTGCTGGCGGTAACAGGGCTGAGCCATCGCCAGGCCTACAAGGACATTTTCGCGGTGACGATCATCAAGACCCTGGCGGTGTTCGTGGTGATCGGGATCTACTACGCCACCGGCTGGGTTTGAACCCGGTCGGATCGCTTGTCTGGACGGCTGGCTGCACGCATCATCGCGGCATGAGCGACCCTGAAAATCCACACGCCCTCTCCCATCGCACCACGCCTACCTGGGAAGTCGAACTGCTGATTTCCGGCGTGGCGGTGTTTGCGATGCTGCAATTGCCCAGCCTGCTGGATGACGCGATGTTCGCGCTCGAGCCGCGTCTGGACGTCGACTGGCGACAGATGCTGATTCTCGGCTACCTCTACGGCAAGAGCGCGGCATTGATCCTTGCCACGACCTTCGTGCTGCACCTGCTGCTGCGCGCGCGCTGGATCGCGCTTGTGGGCATGCATTCGGTCCACCCGCAGGGCATCCTGCTCGACAAGCTCCGCCTGGGACCGATCCAGAAGGCGCTGGAACGCGAGCGCGACATGCCGATGCCGGCACGCATCGAGCGCGCGGACAATCTGGCGACGACGGTATTCGCGATCGGCGTCATGCTGGCAACGATGCTGCTTGTCACCGCCGCCGGTGCCACGGCGCTGTATGCGCTGGGCGTACTGATCGCGACCCTCAGCGGCGGCTGGATCGATGCCTCACTTGCAATGCTGGCGATCTTTGCATTGATCACCTTGCCTTTCATCGCCCTGGTGCAACTGGATCGGCGCAAAGCCGCGCATTGGCTGCCCGGAAGCTGGCGATATCGGGCCGTCTCCGCCGGCTTTCGCGGCTATGCCCGCATCGGCTTCAGCCATGGCAGCAATCCGGAGATGACACTGCTTTCCACCAACCGCGGCGGAAGTCGCAAGGCCATCCTGCTGACGACGAGCGTGATGTTCGTGGCAATGGCCAGCGCTGGAATTTCTCTGGCTTTGCAGAAGCATCCGGACTGGCTTGGCAGCTATGCCTGGTTCCCGAAGTCGACCACGCGACAACTCGATTCCGCCCATTACGACGATCAGCGCAACCCGGCACGCGACTCGGCGACACCCTATGTGCAGTCGGCCGTGATCGTCGGGCCGTACCTGAAACTTGTCATTCCCTATCGCCCGCTGCGGGACGACGCCGCGATGCGTTCGACCTGCCCGTCCACCGACGCAGGCCGAACGGGAGACGCCTTGGCCAGCGCGCGCCTTGCCTGCCTGCAGGCGCTGCACGGGGTCGTTCTGGACGGCAAACCACTGGCCAGCCTGCGCTACGAGATCGCCAGCGACCCGCGTACCGACCGCCCCGCGCTGCTGGCAATGATCGACGTACGCAGCCTGCCGCCGGGCCGCCACGAGCTGCGCATCGCCCACCCGCCGCGCAGCGACCAGACCCCGGGCGATGACAATCCTGACCCGGGTTTCGACGTGATCCCGTTCTGGCGCTGATCGACAAGCCGAGCCGCCGTAAAATCCGCACGTGAGTGGGCCTTTGCAGCGCAAGATCATCCACGTCGACATGGACGCGTTCTATGCGTCGGTGGAGCAGCGCGATGCGCCGGAATTGCGCGGCCAGCCGGTGGTTGTGGCCTGGCGCGGCGCGCGCTCGGTGGTGTGCGCGGCCAGCTATGAAGCACGAACGTTCGGCGTGCGTTCGGCGATGCCGGCGTTGCGCGCGGAACGGCTGTGCCCGCAGGCCATCTTTGTGCCACCGGACTTCAGCCGCTACAAGGCCGCTTCGCGTCAGATACACGCCATCTTTGCGCGCCATACCGACCTGATCGAACCGCTGTCGCTGGACGAGGCCTACCTCGACGTCACGCTACCCAAGCGCGATCTGGGCAGCGCCACCGCCATCGCCCGTGATGTCCGCGCGGCCATCTACGCGGAAACCCGGCTCACCGCCTCGGCCGGCATCGCGCCCAACAAGTTCCTCGCCAAGATCGCCAGCGACTGGAACAAACCGAACGGCCAGTTCGTGGTGAAACCGGTGATGGTCGATGCCTTCCTCGCGCCGTTGCCGGTGGCCAAACTGCCGGGCGTGGGCAAGGTGATGCAGGGCAAGCTCGCCGAGCTGGGCATCACCACCTGCTCCGACCTGCGGCGCTGGCCGGTTGAAGCAATGGAAGCCCGGTTCGGGCGCTGGGGCCGACGGCTGCACGAACTGTCGTTCGGCATCGACGAGCGTCCGGTCGAGCCCGAACGACCGACCCTGCAAATCTCCAGCGAAGACACCTTCGCCACCGATCTGCATCTCGACGCGCTGGAGCCGCACATCCGCCGCATGGCCGCCAGCACCTGGACCGCCTATGGACGCGAATGGCAGCACCGCCCGGGCCGGCTGGCGCGCACCGTGGTGCTCAAACTCAAGACCGCCGATTTCCACATCCTCACCCGCAGCCTGACCGGCCCCGAGCCGCCCGCCAGCGAGGCAGCACTGGCTGACACCGCTTGCGCCCTGCGCGAACGCGTCGAACTTCCGGCCGCGACCCGCTATCGTCTGGTCGGCGTCGGGCTGTCGGGTTTCGTCGAACCCGACGACAGCCCGCTGCAGGATGACCTGTTCGGATGAAGTCCCGGGCCGGTCCCGACTCCGGCCGCTTATGTCGGTTTCATCCGTCGCCTGCCACACTGCTTGCATGAGCGTGGTTGTCGCCCTCGATCTTCTGGATCCAAAGCCCTTGCCGCCCGAGCGCCCGCTGGCCTCGGACTGCTGCGACAGCGGCTGCGATCGCTGCGTGCAGGACGTCTACGCCGACGAGCTGGCCGATTACGAAGCGGCGCTGAAAGCCTGGCGGGCGCGGCATCCCGAGTCCGTGGATTGAGAGGTCATCTCCCCGCTGGCAGCGACTGACAAGCTGTCAGTGCGCATAGCGCCAGCAGCGCGCCGGCTCAAGCCGGGCGCCGTGGATTTCCAGCCGCACCGGCACGCCCAGCGCCAGCGCCAGCGCGCCGCCGTGGAACGCCCAGCTGCGGGCTTCGGCACCGCCTTCATCGCATGGTTCGGGCTGAATCGTGCGCGCCTGACGCGGCCGCAGGCCCTCGCCGCTGCGCTTCACCCACGCTTCCTTCAGCGCCCAGATGGCGTAAAACCCGGCTTCGCGTTCGGGCCCCTCCAGCGCGCGCAATTCCCGCGCCTGCGCCGCGGAAAACGCCATCCGCGTCAGCGCCGCAAGGTCGCGCCCGCGCTTGGGCAGTTCCACGTCCACGCCCACCGCCACCTCGCCCAGCGCCAGCGCCAACCAGTCGCCGCTGTGGGCGATCGACAGCGACAGCGGCACCGGCGCGGCGTCCAGGTGCAGCGCGGGGCGGCCGTCGGCGAATGCGTCCAGCGTCACCCGCTTGGGCGGCACGCGCAGCCAGTGCGCGGCCAGCCGCCGCGCCATCCAGTGCCCGGCAACGAACTCGGCGCGACGCGCCCCGGCGCGCATCTTCGCCAGACGCGCCCGCTCGCCTTCGGTCAGCCAGCCCAATCCGTTCTTGTGCGCGGCGGCCGCGGCGGTGCCCAGGGCCGCGATCTGCAGCAGGACCTTGGGCTGCGCCATCGGCTTGGCCTCACTCGATGGTCGCGGGCAGCAGCTTTTCCGGCTCGGCCTGCACGTCCAGCACCAGCTCGCCACCGACCGCGTCGAGCGCCACCCGGCCACCGTTCGCCAGCTTGCCGAACAGCAGTTCGTCGGCCAGCGGGCGCTTGATCTTTTCCTGGATCAGCCGCGCCATCGGCCGCGCGCCCATCTGCGGATCGAAGCCGTTGTGGCCCAGCCACTCGCGCGCCGCCGGGGTCGCGGTCAGCACCACGCCCTTTTCGTGCAGCAGCACTTCCAGCTCGATCAGGAACTTGTCGACCACGCGCAGGATGTGGTCCAGGCCCAGCGGCTGGAACTGCACCACCGCATCCAGGCGGTTGCGGAATTCGGGCGTGAACGCGCGCCGGATCGCTTCCATCGCGTCGGTGCTGTGGTCCTGGGTGGTGAAACCAATGCTGCGCCGCGCCGCCTGCACCGCACCGGCGTTGGTGGTCATCACCAGGATGACGTTGCGGAAGTTCGCCTCGCGGCCGTTGGTATCGGTCAGGGTGCCGTGGTCCATCACCTGCAGCAGGATGTTGAACACGTCCGGATGCGCCTTCTCGATTTCATCCAGCAGCAGCACGCAGTGCGGCGTCTTCACGATCTTCTCGGTCAGCAGACCACCCTGGTCGAAACCGACGTAGCCCGGCGGCGCGCCGATCAGGCGCGAGACGGAGTGCGGCTCCATGTATTCGGACATGTCGAAGCGGATCAGCTCGATCCCCAATTGCAGCGCCAACTGGCGGGTCACCTCGGTCTTGCCGACGCCGGTGGGGCCGGCGAACAGGAAATTGCCGATCGGCTTGTCGGGCATGCCCAGCCCCGAACGCGCCAGCCGGATCGCCGAGGTCAGCGTGGCGATGGCCGGGTCCTGGCCGAAGATCACCATCTTCAGGTTGCGGTCGAGGTGCTGGAGCACGTCGCGATCGGTTGCGGACACCTGCTTGGCGGGGATGCGCGCCATCTTGGCGACGATGGTCTCGATTTCGGCCACGTCGATCACCTGCTTGCGCTGCTCGGGGCCGAGCAGCCGCTGGCGCGCGCCGGCCTCGTCGATCACGTCGATCGCCTTGTCCGGCAGCAGGCGGTCACCGATGTGCTTGACCGACAGGTCCACCGCCGCGCGGATCGCATCGTCGGCATAGCTCACCGCGTGGTGCTGCTCGTACTTCGGCTTCAGGCCTTGCAGGATCTCCACCGTTTCGGCCACGGTCGGTTCGACGATGTCGATCTTCTGGAAGCGCCGCGCCAGCGCCCGATCCTTTTCGAAGATGCCGCGGTATTCCTGGAAGGTGGTGGAACCGATGCAGCGCAGCTCGCCATTGGCCAGCACCGGCTTGATCAGGTTGGAGGCGTCCATGGTCCCGCCGCTGGCCGAGCCGGCGCCGATGATGGTATGGATTTCGTCGATGAACAGGATCGCGCCCGGCACCTTGCGCAGCGCCGCCAGCACGCCCTTCAGGCGCTTCTCGAAATCGCCGCGATACTTGGTGCCGGCGACCAGCGCGCCGAGGTCGAGCGCGTAGATCACCGCGTTTTCCAGCACCTCGGGCACCTCGCCGTCCTGGATGCGCTTGGCCAGCCCTTCGGCCAGCGCGGTCTTGCCGACGCCGGATTCACCGACATAGAGCGGATTGTTCTTGCGCCGGCGGCACAGCACCTGGATGGTGCGCTCGACTTCGTCGGCGCGCCCGACCAGCGGGTCGATCTTGCCGGCGGCGGCCAGTTCGTTGAGGTTGACCGCGAATTCCTGCAGCGGGTCGGATTTGGACTCGGCTTCCGGCGATTCGGCCTTGTTCTCGCCGTCGGCGGGCGGCGGCGCGGGCTCTTCGCCGTGCTTGGCGATCCCGTGGGAAATGTAATTGACCACGTCCAACCGGCGCACGTCCTGCTGGCCGAGGAAGTACACCGCGTGCGAATCCTTTTCGCCGAAGATCGCCACCAGCACGTTGGCGCCGGTCACTTCCTTGTTGCCCGAAGACTGCACGTGGTAGACCGCGCGCTGCAGGACGCGCTGGAAGCCCAGCGTGGGCTGGGTGTCGCGGGCATCACCGTCGGGCAGATGCGCGACCGAGGCTTCGATCGCGCTTTCCAGCTCGCCGCGCAGGCGGTCGAGGTCAGCGCCGACGGCGCGCAGCACGGCTTCGGCGGACGGGTTGTCGAGCAGGGCCAGCAGCAGGTGCTCGACGGTCATGAATTCGTAGCGCGCCTCGCGGGTGCGCTTGTAGCACAGGCCGATGCTTTGCTCGAGGTCCTTGCTGAACATGCGGTGTTCGCCTTCGGTGACGTCTGCTTCCTATGTAAGGTGGAAACGCCGCAGGGGCAAGTCCCGAATGTGACCGCGTTCACATTGCCGACATTTCTCCGGCGGAAGGATGCGGGCGGTTCAGCCGCGTTCCATGGTGCACAGCAGCGGATGCTGGCTCATCCGGGCGTACTCGTTGACCTGGGCCACCTTGGATTCGGCAATTTCGCGGGTATACACCCCGCACACGCCGCGGCCGCGGGTATGCACGTGCAGCATGACCTGGGTGGCCCGTTCCAGCCCCATCGAGAAGAACTGCATCAACACCTCGACCACGAAATCCATCGGCGTGTAATCATCGTTCAGCAGCAGCACCGTATACATCGGCGGTCGCGCCAGCTCGGGTCGCGCGGGTGCGACCACGGTGCCGCGCTCATGCTGTGGCTTGTCAGGCTGTTGTGGCATTGGCAAAGTATAAAACGCCGCCCGTGCGGCCAGCCCATTTCAACCGGAGTCCACCATGCGCCTGCTTGCCCTGTCCCTTGCCTGCCTGCTCCCGCTGGCTTCGCTTCCCGCCGCGGCGGCCGACGCCTCGGTGGAGGCGCGCCTGACCGCGCGTGGCCTGAAGTACACCATCGACGACGACGGCGACTACAAGGTGATCCTCAATTTCTCCGAAGAAGGCCGCACCCAGCTGATCTACGTGTCCGGCGGCACCGAGGACGTCAGCGGCCTGAGCATCCGTGAGGTGTTCGCCCCGGCCGCAAACATCAAGACCGACGGCCTCACGGCCGAGATGGCGATGGACCTGCTGCGCGAGAGCCGCACCAAGAAGATCGGCGCCTGGGAAATTGCCGGTGATTACCTGTATTACGTGATCAAGCTCCCGGACAGCGCCAACGCGCAGGAGCTGAATGCCGCGATCCGGGTCGCCGGCTCGATCGCCGATGACAAGGAAATCGAGCTGTCCGGCGACGCCGATCGCCTCTGAGCAGGGGGCACAACGGATGGCGCAGCGGGCGCCGGAGGTCACCGTCGCGGTGGGTGCGGCCCGCGACGGTCGGCTGCCGTGCGTCGAGGCGCGGGTCGACGGCCGCGATCCGCCGGCCCTGCTGGACGCCCTGCCATGACCGGCACCCGGATCATCGTCGGCATCTCCGGCGGCGTGGACTCCTCGGTGGCCGCTTTGCTCCTGCAGCAGGCCGGGCACGAGGTCACCGGCGTGTTCATGTCCAACTGGGCCGACGATGGCAGCGGTGAATGCCGGGCCGAGGACGACCGCCGCGACGCGGTGGCGGTGTGCGGCCTGCTGGGCATCCCGATCCGGTTTCGCGATTTTTCCAGGGAATACTGGCACGAGGTGTTCCAGCACTTCCTCGACGAATACGCGGCCGGCCGCACGCCCAACCCCGACGTGGCCTGCAACCGCGAAATCAAGTTCAAGCACTTTCTCGACGCCGCCCACGCGCTCGGGGCCGACGCCATCGCCACCGGCCACTACGCGCGGGTGGCACGCGGCGCGGACGGCCGTTTCCGGCTGCTGCGCGCGCTGGACCGCAGCAAGGACCAGAGCTATTTCCTGCACCAGCTCGGCCAGACGCAGCTGGCCTTCACCCGCTTCCCGCTGGGCGAACTGCACAAGGATGCAGTCCGGCGGCTGGCCGCCGCGCGCGGGTTGGGCACGGCGACCAAGCGCGATTCGACCGGCATCTGCTTCATCGGCGAACGCGATTTCCGGGCCTTTCTCGCCCGCTACCTGCCCAGCCGGCCGGGGGACATTCGCACGCCGGACGGGGTCCGGCTCGGCGCGCATCCGGGCGTGTGTTATTTCACCATCGGCCAGCGCGAAGGCCTGAACATCGGCGGCGTGCGCGGCCGCCCGCAGGCGCCCTGGTTCGTGGTCGGCAAGGATGTTGAACGCAACGTCCTGTACGTCGACCAGGGCCACGACAGCCCGTGGCTGCTGTCGCGCAGCCTGCGCACCGGAGTTGCCCACTGGGTCGCGGGCGCGGCGCCTTCCCGCCAGTTTTCCTGCACCGCCCAGACCCGCTATCGGCAGCCCGATCAGGCCTGCGAAGTGGAAGTACAAGATGACGGCACGCTCGCGGTGCGCTTCACGCAGCCGCAGCGGGCGGTGACGCCGGGACAGGCACTGGTGCTCTACGCGGGCGATAATTGCCTGGGCGGCGCGGTGATCGCATCCACCGATGCGCCCGCGCCTGACGCAAGCCGGGCTGTCACAAGCCAAGGATAACCCGCATGACCACAACGAGCATCGACGACCGCGTGCTGGCACTGGCCGGCCTGCTGCAGGCGCTGGCGCAGGTGCGGCGCATCGCCGACACCGGCCAGTGCGAGAGTCGGCAGGTCGAAACCGCGCTCGACAGCGTGCTGCGGATCGACGCCGCCGACACCGAATCGGTGTACGGCAGCGCCGGCAATCTGCGTACCGGGCTGCAGCAACTGCGTGACTACCTGGCCCACGGCAACAAGGACGAGGCGCTGGGTCGCCTGGTGCTGGCGGTCATGCAGCTGGAGCGCAGGTTCATCCGCAACGGCGACATGGCCAGCGAGGTGCAGCAGGGGCTGCGCAAGCTGGAACCGACTGGGGCCACACGCGGCAGCGCCGACCCGGAAACGGTCGCGCAACTGGCCAAGCTCTATGCCGACACCATCAGCAGCTTGCGACCGCGGGTGATGGTGCAAGGCAACCCGCACTACCTCGGGCAGGCCGGCGTGGTTGCGGAGATTCGCGCCTTGCTGCTGGCGGCACTGCGCTCAGCCGTGCTCTGGCGCCAGCTCGGCGGCAGCCTGTGGGACTTCGTGTTCCAGCGCCGCGCCATGGCGGCCGCCATCGACGCGCGGCTGGGCTGAGGCCGCAGGCGAAAGCCGTTCGCCGCCGGGCCCCCACCCGGCGCTTCGCGCCACCTTCTCCCGGAGGGATAAGGGAATACGCCTGCGAGTCCCCGGAGAGAAGGAAAACGGAACCGCAAATTCGGCAGGTGCGGCCCCACCCGAGCCTGCGTCATCCGCAGGCTTTCAGGATCGCAAACGGAAAAACCACCCCCGGCTGCACAGCAGCGCAATGGGTGGCTCACCGAAAAACCCGGGCAACGCCGTCCTGGCATTGCCCGGGGTCCGATCGGATCAGTCGGTGTAGGTGTATTCGCCGATTTCGCAGACGTTGACCTTGCCGCGCGTGGCTTCATTGCCGTTGCTGAAGACCGCCTTGAAATCGAAGATGCAGGCGCCGGTACCGTCGTCGATGTTGATCCGCACCGACTTGCCGGAACGCACGACCCGATCGCCGAGGATGTCCTCTTCCCAGTCGCTGGTCGACGACCGCGACGCGTAGAAGCGCACCATCGTGTAGCTGGTGTGGTTCTTGATCACGACGTGACGGTCGGCGGCACTCGCCTGACCCATGGAAGCCAGCGCGACCATCCCGGTCATGCAGGCCGCCAGCACCGTGGAACGAATGGAAATCATTTGATGGTTCTCCGCTGATTGAAGTTGGGGCGCTGGACACCCCGGCAAGCCTCTGCCGGTTCAGGCCCGTGCGGCCTCGTCGCCGCCGGAACCCAGTGTCCGTGTTTGGTGGATTCCCTGGAATCCCCCATCCGAGGGATATGGCCCCGATCATTCCTCGAATTCAGGCTAGCACAGGAATCAACGAAACAAGGGGGGCATTCCGGACAGGGATTGCGGGCGAAGTCTTCAGCCCGAATTCACCTCCGTGACAGCCGTCACGAACGCGCTGTTGCGCCCATCCGGGGCCCGCCGAATCGAGGCGAATCAAAGCAAGGCCCGATTCCGGACCAGGCAAATTCCGGGCCTGGACCGGCACCGGCCGCCCCCGCCTCAGGCGCCGGGAACGATCAGCTTCAGACCTTTGAAGTAGTCGCGGAAAAACCCGGCATCGCGGGTGATCAGCGCGTCACATTGCAACAACGCGTGGGCCCCGACCAGAAAGTCGGCCACCAGCCGCTCGCGGCTGCCGCTGCGGGCGCGGAAGCGCTTGAGCATGTGGCCGGCGCGCATCGCCGCCCCTTCGCTGGCCGGCAGAAAGCGGATGCCGAGCACCGCCAGCGGCTCCATCAGGCTCACCGAGGTGTCCAGCACCGCCTGCACCTCGGCCACCACCGCCTCGCACACCACCACGTCGTCCCGCGCCAGCGCGTCGCCCAGGCAGGCCTCGGCGGCTTCAGCGTGGCAAGGATCACCGACCAGCAGGTCGATCAGAACCGGGGAATCCAGCGCGATCACGGCCGTTCACCCCTTTCCGTGGCCACCCGGTGCGCGGCCGCGCAGGGCGCGCATGGCCGCGTCGGTCGATTCCAGCCCATCGACCAGCCGGAATTTGCCGCGCACCTTGCGCAGCGCCTCGCTGGCATCCTTGCGCAGCAAGATCCGGCCGCCGTCGAGCTCGACCTTGAGCACGCTGCCCTTGGCCAGGCCGAGCGCGTCGCGCACCGGCTTGGGCAGGGTCACCTGGCCGCGCTCACCGACGATGACATCCATCGCACACGCTCCCTTGGGTGAAGTACGCACGAAGCATACATACTTTTTTTGTCATATCATACCCGTGCCCGGATCCTGCCGACCCGCCACCACGTCACCGTTCGGTCACGTCGGCAGTTCTACACTTCCCGCGTCCACGCCACGGAGCAAATCCATGCACGATTCCTTCGCCAGCCACGACCAGCTCGAGGTCAACGGCAAGTCCTACACCTACGCCAGCCTCGCCAAGCTGGGCCAGCGCTTCAACATCGCGCGGCTGCCGTATTCGATGAAGATCCTGCTGGAAAACCTGCTGCGCCACGAAGACGATGTCACCGTGCACGCCTCCCACATCGAGGCGGTCGCCAACTGGAAAGCCAGCGACCTGCCCTCTACCGAAATCGCGTTCATGCCGGCGCGCGTCATCCTGCAGGATTTCACCGGGGTGCCCTGCGTGGTGGACCTGGCGGCGATGCGCGACGCGGTGGTCAAGCTCGGCGGCAAGCCCGAGCAGATCAATCCGCTGATTCCCTCGGAGCTGGTGATCGACCACTCGGTGCAGGTCGACGTGTTCGCCACGCCCGACGCGCTGGACGTCAACGGCCGGATCGAGTTCGAACGCAACAACGAGCGCTACGGTTTCCTGCGCTGGGGTCAGAAAGCCTTCGGCAACTTCAAGGTGGTGCCGCCCAGCACCGGCATCGTCCATCAGGTCAACCTCGAATACTTGGCGCGGGTGGTGATGGAAAGCGAGATCGACGGCAAGCTCTGGGCTTACCCGGACACCCTGTTCGGCACCGACAGCCACACCACCATGGTCAACGGCCTGGGCATCCTC
This sequence comes from Thermomonas sp., assembly GCF_023953935.1. Lineage (GTDB taxonomy): Bacteria > Pseudomonadota > Gammaproteobacteria > Xanthomonadales > Xanthomonadaceae > Thermomonas. The sequence continues at coordinate 380,831 of NZ_JAMLIW010000001.1, forward strand.
GGCTGGGGCGTGGGCGGGATCGAGGCCGAGGCGGCGATGCTCGGCCAGCCCAGCTCGATGCTGATCCCGCAGGTGGTCGGCTTCAAGCTCACCGGCAAGCTGCCGGAAGGCGCCACCGCCACCGACCTGGTCCTGACCGTGGCGCAGATGCTGCGCCAGCACGGGGTGGTCGGCAAATTCGTCGAGTTCTACGGCGACGGCCTGCAGCACCTGCCGCTGGCCGACCGCGCCACGATTGGAAATATGTCACCCGAATACGGCGCCACCTGCGCGATCTTCCCGATCGACGCCGAATCACTGAACTACCTGCGCCTGTCCGGCCGCAGCGAAGAGCGCATCGCCCTGGTCGAGGCCTATGCCAAGGCGCAGGGCCTGTGGCACGAACCCAGCACCCCGACCGCCAGCTACAGCTCGACCCTGGAACTGGACATGGGCACCGTGCAGCCCTCGCTGGCCGGCCCCAAGCGTCCGCAGGACCGCGTGCTGCTGTCGGACATGAAGGAATCCACCCGCAAGGTCATCAGCCAGCTCACCGCGGCCCGCGACCAGCGCAACGGCGATGTCTCCAACTTCGTTGCCGAAGGCGGCGGCGCGGCGGTCGGCAACGAGCAGATCGGCAAGGGCCTGGCCGACATCACCATCGACGGTCAGCACGTGCGGATCAAGGACGGCGCGGTGGTCATTGCCGCGATCACCTCCTGCACCAACACCTCCAACCCGGCGGTGATGATCGCCGCCGGTCTGCTGGCGCGCAACGCCGCGGCCAAGGGCCTGACCCGCAAGCCGTGGGTGAAGACCTCGCTGGCGCCCGGCTCGCGGGTGGTGACGGACTATCTTGAAAAGGCCGGCCTGCAGAAGGAGCTGGAGAAGATCGGCTTCTACACCGTCGGCTACGGCTGCACCACCTGCATCGGCAACTCCGGTCCGCTGCCGGTCGAAGTCAGCGCCGGGGTCGCCTCGGGCGACCTGTGCGTGGTCTCGGTGCTGTCGGGCAATCGCAACTTCGAAGGCCGCATCCACGCCGAAGTGAAGATGAACTACCTCGCCAGCCCGCCGCTGGTGGTGGCCTACGCGCTGGCCGGCAGCACCGGCATCAACCTGACCACCGACCCGCTGGGCACCGGCAGCGACGGCCAGCCGGTCTATCTGAAGGACATCTGGCCGACCAGCAAGGAGATCCACGACACCATCGCCGCGACCATCGACCCGGAGATGTTCAAGAAGAACTACGGCGACGTGTTCAAGGGTGACGCGCGCTGGAACGCGATTCCCTCCCCGGACGGCCAGCTGTACGCCTGGGACGGTGCCTCGACCTACATCAAGAATCCGCCCTACTTCGATGGCATGACGATGGAAGTCGGCCACGTCGCCGACATCCACGGCGCGCGCGTGCTCGGGCTGTTCGGTGATTCGATCACCACCGACCACATCTCGCCGGCCGGCAGCATCAAGAAGGATTCGCCGGCGGGCCGCTTCCTGATCGAGCGCGGCGTCACCCCGGTCCACTTCAACAGCTACGGCAGCCGCCGCGGCAACGATGACGTGATGGTGCGCGGCACCTTCGCCAACATCCGCATCAAGAACCAGTTCTTCCACGGCGAGGAAGGCGGCAACACCCTGTACTTCGGCAGCAACCCGCCGGAGAAGCTGTCGATCTACGACGCGGCGATGAAGTACAAGGCCGACGGCACCCCGCTGGTGGTGATTGCCGGCAAGGAATACGGCACCGGCTCCAGCCGCGACTGGGCCGCCAAGGGCACCTTGCTGCTGGGCGTGAAGGCGGTGATCGCCGAGAGCTTCGAGCGCATCCACCGCAGCAACCTGGTCGGCATGGGCGTGCTGCCGCTGCAGTTCAAGGACGGCGAAAACGCCGCGACCCACGGCCTCGACGGCACCGAGATCTACGCCATCACCGGCCTGGACGACGGCCAGTCCAAGACCGCCACCGTCACCGCCACCCGCGCCGACGGCAGCCACAAGGCGTTCGAAGTCGACGTGCGCCTGCTGACCCCGAAGGAAGTGGCCTACTACCGCCACGGCGGCATCTTGCAGTACGTCCTGCGCGAGCTGGCGGCGAAGAAGGGTTGAGGCGCAGCAGCTGGCGCGCGCGGCGCGCTCCCACGGCCCGGGCAGCCGGGTGTGGGGGCGTCAGGCCGCGCGCTCTACAACTTCGGCTTCCAACTGGCGCTGCGCAGCAGCCAGTCGCTGCCGTCGCGGTGCCAGCCGGTTTCAACCTCGAACACCTGCCCGTCCTGCGGCACCAACCCGCCGCTGCCGGCGGTTGCCAGCACGGTGAAACGCGCCACGGCATCGTCATCGCCGCGCAGTTCCACGCTGACCGGCCCGATCCGGCCGGTGACGTTGCGGTATTGCAGGAAGATCCCGGCCGCCATCCGCCGCGCGCCGCGCTTGTCCAGGCCGTCGTTGCCGACGAAATCCTCGGCCAGCAGGTCACTGACCTTGCCGGCGTCCCTGGCGTCGATGGCGGCCTGCATCGCCGCAATCTGCGCCCGCACCGCCTGTTCCGGCGGCGGGCCGCCACAGCTGGCCAGCGCCAGCGCCATCAACAGCACCAGCAGCAGCGCGCACAGGCCGCGTGATCGGCTTCGCAACTTCCACATCGCCCCGTCTCCCGCCCGCAAGAGTCGCCTTGTCACGCACGAAAGGCTATGCTCAAATCGGTTTGGGCACCATACGCTGGCGCATTGCGCGCGCCGATCACGATCTTGGGGAGATGCACATGAGTTCCGAACGTCCTTGGCTGGCCCATTACCCGGCCGGTGTACCGGCGGAAATCGACCTGAACGAGTTCGCGTCGATCACCGACGTATTCGATTCGGCGCTGAAGACCTACCGTTCGCGCACCGCCTTCATCAACATGGGCAAGGGCATCAGCTACGACCAGCTCGATCGCCTCAGCCGCGATTTCGCCGGCTACCTGCTGGGCGAACTCAAACTCAAGAAGGGCGACCGGGTTGCGGTAATGATGCCCAACTGCCTGCAATACCCGATCGCGGTGTTCGGCATCCTGCGTGCCGGCCTGATCGTGGTCAACGTCAACCCGATGTACACCGCGCGCGAGCTCAAGCACCAGCTGTCCGACGCCGGCGCCAGCGTGCTGCTGGTGCTCGACAACTTCGGCAACGTGGCGCAGGAAGTGCTCGAACAGATGCCGCAGGTGAAGGCGATCACCACCGGCCTCGGCGACATGCTGGGTTTCCCGAAGGGAGCCATCGTCAACTTCGTCCTGAAGTATGTGAAGAAGATGGTGCCCGACTACAGCATCAGCGGCGCCATCCGTTTCAAGGACACCCTCACGCTCGGGCGGATGCACCAGCTTCCCGAGGTGCGCAACGCGCCGGAGGACCTGGCCTTCCTGCAATACACCGGCGGCACCACCGGCGTGTCCAAGGGCGCGATGCTGACCCATCGCAACCTGGTCGCCAACATGCAGCAGGCCTCGGCCTGGGTGCAATCCAACGTCCGCCCGGGCGAGGAACTCATCATCACCGCGCTGCCGCTGTACCACATCTTCGCATTGACGGCGAACTGCCTGGTGTTCCTGAAGCTCGGCGGCACCAACCTGATGATCACCAACCCGCGCGACATGCCCGGCTTCATCAAGGAGATCAAGACCTCCGGGTTCACCGCGATCACCGGCGTCAACACCCTGTTCAACGGCCTGCTCAACACTCCCGGCTTCAACGAGGTCGATTTCTCCAAGCTGCGGCTGACCCTCGGCGGCGGCATGGCGGTGCAGCGCGCGGTCGCGGACAAGTGGAAGTCGGTCACTGGCTCGACCCTGGCCGAAGCCTACGGCCTGACCGAAACCTCGCCGGCGGTATGCATCAACCCGCTCGACCTGCGCGAATACAACGGCTCGATCGGCATGCCGGTGCCGTCCACCGATGTCTGCATCAAGAGCGATGACGGTGCCGTCCTGCCGATGGGCGAGATCGGTGAACTCTGCGTCAAGGGCCCGCAGGTGATGAAGGGCTACTGGCAGCGCCCGGAAGAAACCGCGAAAGTCATGGACGCCGACGGCTGGCTGCACACCGGCGACATGGCCAAGATGGACGCGCAGGGCTATTTCTACATCGTCGACCGCAAGAAGGACATGATCCTGGTCTCCGGCTTCAACGTCTATCCGAACGAAGTCGAGGACGTGATCGCGATGATGCCGGGGGTACTGGAAGTGGCGGCAATTGGCGTGCCCGACGACAAATCCGGCGAGGCGGTGAAGGTGTTCGTGGTCAAGAAGGACCCGGGCCTGACCGCCGACCAGGTCAAGGCGTTCTGCCACGACAACATGACCGGCTACAAGCGCCCGAAGTTCATCGAGTTCCGCAACGACCTGCCCAAGAGCCCGGTTGGCAAGATCCTGCGCAAGGAGCTGCGCGATCCGCCGAAAACGGCTTGATCCTGTGGCGCGGTTGCGAAAAAGGCCGGCGATGCCGGCCTTTTTCATGGCAATGCCTCAGCGCACGATGCGCATCCCCGGCCCGCGCCGCCCGCCGCCGAACGGCCCCTGACCGCGCCAGTGACGGATCAGCAGCCAGCCGAACAGCATCCCGCCCAGGTGCGCGAAATGCGCGACGCCGGGCTGGAACCCGGTGAAGCCCGCGGCCAGTTCGAAGATGCCGTACAGGATCACCAGGGTGCGCGCCTTCATCGGGATCGGCGGGAACAGCAGCATCACCCGCTGGTTCGGGAACAGCATCCCGTAGGCCAGCAGCAGGCCGAACACGCCACCGGACGCGCCGATCGACGGGATCGGCATGCTGCCGCTGGCGAGCATCCAAGAGCTGGTGATGAGCTGGCAGATGCCGGCGCCGACGACGCAGACCAGATAGAAGGTCAAAAACCGCTTCGGACCCCAGACGTATTCCAGCGGCGCGCCGAACATCACCAGCGCCAGCATGTTGAAGGCCAGGTGCCAGAAACTGCCGTGCAGGAAGGCATAGCTGAGCAGCTGCCAGGGCATGAACGACGGTGCCATCAGGGCCGGGTCGTAGACCGAGCCGCCCCAGGGCCACAGCATCAGGCTGATCATCGCCTCGTTGCCCAGCGCGAACTGCAGGGCAAACCCGGCGATGTTGGCGATCAGCAGCGCCTTGGTGATGCGGGGAATGTCGAACGCCATCCTTGCGGAACCCGGTCTTCGTTGCAGTGCATCATACCGGTTCAGCGCGGTGCCCAGAGGGCCGCATCCAGCGTTTCCGCGTCCGCGTCCATCCGCACCCGGCCATTGCGGACCGCCACGCCCTCGGCGCGCAGGCGCTTGGCCTGCTCGCGCCAGGGCCGGGTTCCCGGCGCAAAGGCAATCCGGCCGTCCGAACGCAGGATCCGGTGCCAGGGCAACTCCGGGGCATCGCTCTCTCCGAGCACCCGGGCCACCAGCCGCGCCCGTCCCGGCAGTCCGGCGCGGCGCGCGATCCCGCCATAGCTGGCCACCTGCCCGGCCGGGATCGCGCGGATGGCGTCGAGGATGCGCTGCTGTGGGGAACGCGTGCCTGCGGGGAGGTCCATGATCGGGTTAGCATAACGCCCTCCCCCGCAGGCCCGCTTTCACGATGAACCACTTCGAACAGATCCATCAGCACCTGATTTCCGCCGGCTACCACATGCTGCTGGAGGAAGATGGTCTGGCCTGCGTCGAGCTGTCGCTGCGCCAGGGCCAGCGCCATCAGGCCATCTTCCTGACCGAGCTGCAGAACGACGATGGCCGCCGCTTCCTGCGCGTGAGCACCTCGATCGCCCCGATCACCGGGCTGGACGCGCGCAAGGCCCTGATCTTCAACTGGGAAAGCCGGGTCGGCTTCCTCGCGATCGGCGAGCTGGACGGCGTGCGCTACCTGCAATTGTGCGAAAACCGTCCCTACGACAGCCTGCTGCCGGCCGAAATCGACCGCCTGATCCTGGAAATCGGCGGCATCGGCGACGCCATGGAACTGCGGCTGTCGGCCGGCGGGGATCTGCTGTAAGCGCCCGTCTTCAAACCCAGCCGACGAGCATCAGGCCCCGATAAAACAGCCAGGCCACGGTGGCCGAGGCCGGGATCGTCAGGATCCAGGCCCAGACGATGCGCTCGATCGTGCCGAGCTTGAGTCGGCGCGGATTCTTGGCGAAGCCCACGCCCATGATCGCGGTGGACACCGTGTGCGTGGTCGAGACCGGCATGCCGAAATGCGCTGCCGCCATCAGCACCGTGGCCGAGCTGGTATCCACCGCAAACCCGTCCAGTGGATGCAGCTTGACCATCTTGTGGCCGAGGGTCTTGATGATGCGCCAGCCGCCGGAGGCGGTGCCCGCCGCCATCACCAGCGCGCAGGTGACGATGATCCAGTCCGCCACCGTCGCCCCGGAGGACTGCTCGGGGTGCATGAAGGCGAGCCAGCCCGGCAGGTCGTCCAGCGCGCCCGAGGCCTGCGCTCCGATCAGCGTCAGCGCGATCACGCCCATGGTTTTCTGCGCATCGTTGTGGCCGTGGGCGTAGCCCATGTATGCCGCCGACATGATCTGCAGCTTGCCGAAGCCGGCGTTGATCCAGCGCGGCCGGGCAATCCGCCGCAGCCAGCCGCCGCTGCGCTCCATCCCGAAGATCAGCGCCCACAGCACCACCATCAACGTGAAGCCCAGCAGAAAGCCGGCCAGCGGCGAAGTCACCATCGGCACCAGGACCTTCCACACCAGGCCCTTGCTCTGGGTCCAGCTGGCCGCACGCTCGGCCCACAGCAATGCGTTCCAGTCCATGTGCGAAGCCGACAAGGCCGCGCCGCACAGTCCGCCAATCAGGGCATGCGAAGACGAGGACGGCAGGCCGAACCACCAGGTCACGAGGTTCCAGGCGATCGCGCCCAGCAGCGCGCACAGCATCAGCTGGGAAGTGGCATCCACCACGGCCGTGTTCACGATCCCGGTGGCGATGGTTGCGGCGACGGCAGTGCCGGTCAAAGCGCCGATCATGTTCATCACGGCCGCCATCACCACCGCCTGCCCGGGGCTAAGCACCTTGGTGGCCACCGACGCCGCGATCGAATTGGCGGTGTCGTGGAAGCCGTTGATGAATTCGAAGATCAGCGCGGCGGCGATCACCACCAGGACCAGGGTCAGCATCATTGGCCAGTGCCCCGTCAGCTGTTCTTCAGGACGATCTGGTAGGCGACCACGCCGGCCTCGCGGCAGCGGTCGATCGCCTTCTCCAGGATTTCGAAGAATTCCTTGAGCAGGAACATCTGCAGGCTGTCGAGCTTGCCGGAATAGATTTCCCGATACAGCTCCAGCATCAGGCGGTCGGCCTCGTTTTCGATCGAACGCAGCTTCTCGTTGAGCGCGGTCATGCGGTCGAGGTTCATGTGCTCGAGCTGGTCCACCATTTCCACCACGACGCCAGCGGCCTGCTCCAGCATCGCCGCGCGCGGCGCGAAATCGATGTGGCCCAGGTGCTGGACCGCCAGCGCGTAGCGGTCGGCGAACTTCTCGATCTGCTTGGGAATCTTGTGCAATGCCGAGCCCAGCGCCTCGATGTCCTCGCGCTCGATCGGGGTGATGTAGCTGTCCACCAGCGCCTGGCTGATCTTTTCGGCGGCGGTGCGCTCGCGCAGGCGGGCCAGCTTGAAGGCATCCAACGCCGGCTGGCGGTCGGCCTCCTTCATCATCGCGTGCAGGGCCTTGGCGCTGTCCAGCGCAGCGGCCGCCGCGTCGTCCAGCAACGCATAGAACTGGGTTCCGGAACCGAAGATGGTTTGCAGGGAAAACATCGTGACTTCCACGTCGCCTGAGGGCATTGCGGCACAGCCTAATCGTCGAATGTGACGCATTCATGACACGAAACGCCTGTTATGATGCCCCGGCGTCACCCAGCCATGGCCCACGACCCGACCCATCTTCCGCGCTTTGCCCGGCGGCCCCTTGTCGCCCATCCGGCCGCTCGCATGCGGTCAAGCGGCAATGCGCCTCCCGTCCCCGGTATCCGTCCGTGCTGGAACTGCTGATCGTCCTTGCCTTGATCGTGCTCAACGGCTTCTTCGCGCTGTCGGAGATGGCCGTCGTCACTTCGCGCAAGGTGCGCCTGAAGCAACGTGCGGAAACCAGCCGCGGCGCGCGCACCGCTCTGGAACTGGCCGAGCGCCCGGAACGCTTCCTGTCCACGGTCCAGGTCGGCATCACCAGCATTGTCATCCTGACCGGCATGTACGGCGGCGACGCCATCGGCCAGCACATCGGCCGCTGGCTGGCCACCCACGTGCCGACCCTGGGTCGCTATTCCGAGACCATCGGCACGGTGTTGGCGGTGAGCCTGATCACCTACCTGAGCATCGTCCTGGGCGAATTGATTCCCAAGCGGCTCGCGCTGCTGGCGCCGGAACGCCTCGCTTCCGTGGTGGCACCACCGATGCGCTGGCTGGCGTGGATTTCGAGCCCGGTGGTCTGGCTGCTGAGCATCACCGTGCGCGCAGTCCTGACCCTGTTCCGGCTCAATGGCCATGGCGGAAGCCATGTCACTGAAGAAGAGATCCAGCTGCTGGTCAGCGAAGGCCACGAGCAGGGCGTCATCGATCTCGACGAACGCAACATGGTCAACCGGGTGATGCGGCTGGGCGATCGCACCGCCGACAGCCTGATGACCCCGCGCACCAGGATCACCTGGCTGGACACGACGGCGAGCCTGCAGGAAAACCTCGCGGTCATGCTGGAACACGCCTATTCGCGCTACCCGGTCCATCGTGGCAGCGACGCCGACGTGGCTGGCATCCTCGAGGTCAAGACCCTGCTCGACGAACTCGGCCGTCCCAAGCCCGCGTTGTTCAACGACGTCAGGCCGGCGCTGTTCGTCTCCGAATCCACCCACGCGATGAAGCTGCTGGAACTGCTGCGCGAGGACCAGCAGACGATGGCGCTGGTGGTCGACGAATACGGCGACATCCAGGGCATGGTGACGGTCGCCGACATCGTCGATGCGGTGATCGGGCGCCTGCAGGCCGGTGGCGACGCCACCGACGGCGAGGCGCTGGTGGTCGAACGCGAGGACGGCTCGCTGCTGGTGGATGGCGGGCTGCACATCGACGAACTGCGCGAGCTGACCGGCGAGCGCATTCCTGATGCCGACGACATGGAGTTCCACACCGTCGCCGGACTGGTGATTGCCCACTTCGGGCGCATTCCGCGGGTCAGCGAATATTTCCGGGTCGGCCAGTGGCGGATCGAGGTCGTCGATCTCGACGGCCCCCGGGTCGACAAGCTGTTGTTGCAACGCGACGCGTCGGTGCCCGCGCCGGGCCCGGCCGGCGAAGGCTGAACGTGAACCCGGCGATCAACCGAGCAGGCGGGTGAAGTCGGCCGCAGCCAGCGGCTCGCTCAGCCAGAAGCCTTGCACGTAATCCCCCTGGCGCTCGCGCAGCAGGTCGTACTGGCCGCGCTGCTCGACACCCTCGGCCACCACGATGATCCCCAGCGAATGCGCCATCGCCATGGTGGCGCTGGTCAGGGCCAGATCGCCCGCGTCATCGAGCAGATCGACGATGAAGCTGCGGTCGATCTTCAACCCGTCCACCTGCACCCGGCGCAGGTGGTTGAGGCTGGAATACCCGGTGCCGAAATCATCCAGCCAGACCCGCACCCCGAGATTGCGCAGCCGCGACAGCAGGTCAGCGGCGTGGGCAACATCTCGGATCACCGCGGTTTCCGTCACTTCCAGATGCAGCCGATCGGCAGGCAATTGGCTGAGTTGCAGGGCTTCGACCACCTGCGCGAACAGGCCCACGTTGCGCAGCTGGCGCCCGGACACATTGACCGACACGAACGGTCGAGACCCGTCCGCCAGCCGCGGCCAGTCCGCGGCCTCGGTGCAGGCCGTGCGCAGGACGCGCTCGCCGATCTCGTCGATCAGGCCACTTTGCTCCGCCACCGGCACGAACACGTCGGGCGAAATCGCCCCCTCCACGGGATGCGCCCAGCGCAGCAGCGCCTCGGCGCCCATCAGCGCGCGGTCGTGGGTGCGGTAGATCGGCTGATACACCACCGACAGCTCGCCACGGTCCCACGCACCGCGCAGATCCTGCTCCAGCCGCAGGCGTCGCATCGCATCCTCGTCCACCGACCGACTGTAGAAGCGATAGCAGTTCTTGCCGGCAAACTTGGCCTGGTACATCGCGATGTCGCCGCACTTCATCAGCTGCGATGCGTTGACCGCATCGTCGGGGAAGATCGCCACCCCCACCGAAGTCCCCAGCACCAGCCGCCGTCCATGCAACAGCAGCGGTGACGCGAGGTTCTGCACCAGCGCCTCGGCCAGGCGGGTTGCAATCTCATCCATCGCCTCACCGGGAGTCGGCTCAAGCAGGATCACGAATTCATCGCCGCCGAGGCGGGCGACCAGCGCACCGACCGCGCCGATCGTGTTCACGGCCTGCTCGATGCGGGACGCGGTCTGCACCAGCACGTCGTCGCCGGCTTCATGACCGAGGGTGTCATTGATGCTCTTGAAATCATCGAGATCACAGAACAACAGCGCGAGCTGCCCGCCCGTCCCGTGCAGCTCGCGCAGGCGCTGGTCAAGCGCGGTTCGAAACGCCAGCCGATTGGCCAGGCCGGTCAGTGCGTCACTGTAGGCAGCGCGGCGCATGTCGCGGTCGTGGCGCGCCACGCTGTCGCGCATGTGCCCGAAAGCACGGGTCAAATCGCCCAGTTCATCATCGCGGCGGGTCGCGGGGATCGGCGCGGTGAAATTGCCCTGTTCGATCTCGCGGGCAGCATCGGCCAGGGCCTGGATCGGACCGACCAGCATGCGCTGCAGGGCCACCGCCCCGAGGATGCAGACCACGCCGAGGCCCGCGCACATCGCCAGCAGCCACAGCAGGCTGATCCTGTTGACGCTGGACAGGCGTTCGCGAAGTCCGAGCAGGGTTTGCTCTTCGGACTGTGCGGCGGCATCCATCGAATAGCCGATGCGAACGCCCCCAAGCCGCTCATCGCCGACGAATATCGGACTGGAAACGTCCAGCATCGCGCCCGTTTGTTGCACGAGCATGGCCTTGGCGGCAACGACCTTGCCGGCCAGCGCGTCCCGCATCGGCCGGCCATAGGCGGGAATGTCACCCGAACCATCGTGCAGGATGCGGCCTTCGGGATCGTAGACCAGCACGTAGGCAACCCCGGGGGACCGCAGGGCATCGCGGGCCTGGTCGCCCACGTCCTCGAGATCGAAGTAGTACAGCGGATTGGTCAGCGCATCGGCGAGCTGCCGCACCTGCGCCTGGCCGCTGTCCCGCAGCTGCTGGAGCAGCAGCGCATGGGTGCTCTGGCGCGCGATCTCGACGGTCTCGCGCTCGTCGTGGGTCTGTCGAAACCACAGCGCCAGCGTCAGTATCAGCATCAGCAGCAGCAGCCCTGCCACCGCGCTGCCGAAGCGCCATTGCAGGCTCGAACGGCGCGGATTCACTCGACCTCCCGGCGCAGCCGCTGCACGCCGCGCGCCAACCGCCGCAGCGCGGCCCGGTCCGTCTCGTCGATCGGCACGAAGCGGGTCGTTCCCATGAATTTTCGCAACGCCACGGCCGCCGCGGGATCGTTGGCGGCCTCCAGCAGAAGCTCGCGCAGGCGTGCTTCCACGCGCGGATCCATGCCGCTGCGCGCCAGCATCAACGCCCGCGGCACGTCTTCACTGCGGCCGATGATCCGCAGGTCCGGCAGGTAGGCCCGGGGCACGCGGTGTGGATCGATCCAATCGAGGTTGCTGAGCACGCCGGCATCGACCAGCCGCTTGTGCACCCAGGTCGTGATGTTGAGTTCGGTGCGCGCGTACAGATAGCCCACCCGATCCCGGGCCGGTTTGTCGGTCGGGGACAGCAGGGGTTCCAGTGATTCGCCCTCGGCGAGCAGGTGGCTCGCCGGCAGGTAGTAGGCGCTGGTCGAATACGGGCTCTGGAAGGCCACGCTGTGCCCGCGCAGGTCGGACAGTGACTCGATCGGGCTGTCCTGGCGCACGAAGAACAGGCTGTGATAGCGCAGCACCCCGTCCCGTTCGCTGATCAAGAAGGTGTGGGCAACGCCGCGGTCTTCCAGCACCGAGGCGTTGCCGGCGGTTTCGTTGATCAGATCCACCCGACCGCGCCGCAGGTAGCTCGACATCTGCTGCAGATCGCGCGCCATCAGGATCCGGCCGCTGCGGATCCCGACCTCGCGCAGACGCGGCACGAGGTAGTCAAGCAGCGGCTTGAGCTCTTCGAAGTGCGCCTTCGGGTTGTCGCTGATCCGCCCCAGGACCAGTACGCCGGCATCGGGATCTTCGGGCACGCTCTGGGCAGCGGCGACGGGAACAAAGGCGACGAGCAGGCAAAGCAGGCAAACGAACGTCCGCAGAACTCGACCCATGGCAGATGTTCGGCCTCCTTCGGGCAACCCCGCAAGCCTACAAGATTTCGTCCCGCATCGTGCGATCGCCGGCCAGCCGCGCCATCCGCTCGGAATCGGCGAGGATGCCGTGCAGCAGGCGGACTTCGGCGGCGTCGAGGTTGGCGCGCAGGTACAACCGGCGCAGCTTGCGCATGGCCGAGTCCGGCGCGCGACCCTTGTGGAAATCGATCGCGTCCAGGGTAGTGGCGAGGTGTTCGAACAGGCCTTCGAGCTGGGCATGGGTCGCCGCATCGGCGCTTGGCGGGGGCGTGCGCAGCGCAGCGCCGCTTCCGCCCGCCTCGCCTCCGCTGTCGTGACTGGCAGCATCGAGCAGCGCGCAGCGCAGTTCATAACTCAGCACCTGCACCGCCGCCGCGAGATTGAGCGAGCTGAAGTCGGGATCGGAAGGGATGTGCACGGCACCGTTGCACAGCGCCATTTCCTCGTTGTCGAGGCCGCTGCGCTCGCGCCCGAACACCAGCGCCACCGGCCCGCTGGCCGCCGCGACCACCGCGCGGGCGGCGGCGGCGCGCGGATGCATCGGTTCCAGCTGGATGCGCCGGCTGCGGGCGGTGCAGCCCAGCACCCAGCGGCAGTCGGCCACCGCCTCGGCCAGGGTGGCGAACACCGGCGCTGCCGCGATCAGGTCGTCGGCGCCCGCAGCCATCGCCTGGGCATCACGGTCGGGGGCCTTTTCCGGCGCCACCAGCACCAGCTGGCGCAGGCCCATGGTCTTCATCGCCCGCGCCGCCGAACCAATATTGCCGGGGTGTTGGGTGCCGACCAGCACGATCCGGAGGTGGTGCGCGAGCGGCGCCTGCGATGATGCTTCCATGCGCCAATGGTAAACTTTCCGCCCCGGACCCGAGCCGGGCCTGCTCTTTTCCGCCACCGTCCCGTTCGCCTTCGCCTCCGAGGCCCGTTGTCATGCAAAAACCGATCGTCAGCGTCATGGTCAAGGCGGCACGCGCAGGCAGCGGTGTGTTGTTGCGCGGGATGAACAAGCTCGATGCGATCAACGTGATCGAGAAAGACCGTCTCGACTACGCCAGCGAACTCGACCAGCAGGCCGAGCAAGCGATCATCCGCGAGCTCAAGCGCGCCCACCCCGATGCGTCGTTCCTCGGCGAGGAAGGTGGCACCCAAGGCCGTGGCGGCAGCCTGTTCGTGATCGATCCTCTGGACGGCACCAGCAATTACCTGCGCGGGTTTCCCCACTGGTGCATTTCAATTGCGCTGGTCGAAGGCGGGGTGGCGCAGCACGGGGTGGTGTTCGATCCGCTGCGCAATGAATTGTTCCTCGCCAGCCGCGGCGCGGGCGCGATGTTGAACGACCGCCGCATCCGCGTCAACGAGCGCAAGGACCTGACCGGCGCAGTGCTCGCGACGGGCTTTCCCCCCCGCGACCGCGCCCAGGCGGCGGCGCGGCTCGACTGCGTGCGCCGGCTGCTGGCCGACGCCGAGGACATCCGCCGGACCGGCTCGGCCGCGCTGGATCTGGCCTATGTGGCCAGCGGCCGACTCGACGGTTATTTCGAAGCCGGCCTCAGAATCTGGGACATCGCCGCCGGCCAGCTGCTGGTGCGCGAAGCCGGCGGCCGTCTCTGCGACTTCCGCGGTGCGCAGCCGGGCCGGATTGATCCGGCAGCCGGCGGCGGCAGCCACGAGGTCATGGCAGGCAGCATCAAGCTGGTGGATGCGCTGCTGAAATCCGTGATTCGGGATTCGGGATTCGGGATTCGGGATTCGGGATTCGGGATTCGGGATTCGGGATTCGGGATTCGGGATTCGTGATTCGTGATTCGTGATTCGTGATTCGTGATTCGTGATTCGTGATTCGGGATTCGGGATTCGGGATTCGGGATTCGGGATTCGGGATTGGACAGCCATTCGGCTGTCAGTAGCGGCGGGATTGGACAGCCATTACGGCTGTCAGAAGCGGCAGGATTGGACAGCCATTCGGCTGTCAGAAGCGGCGGGGTTCGGGAAAGCGGCGGGACTTTTGCGTGGTCGGCGACGCCTGACCTTCCCGCATTGCGGCGGGAAGGGAGGATTGCTGCTTGCGACCGGCGACGCGCCGCTTACGGCCGGCGCGCCAGCTCGGCGTGGTCCTTGGCCTTGGGCATCAGGTCCTGCTTGGTCACCTTCAGGCCGCCGATGGTCAGCAGGGCGCAGGAGATGTAGATCGAAGACAGGGTGCCGATGACGATGCCGATCATCTGCGATTCAGCCATCCCGCGCAGTGAGTCCCCGCCGAAGATGTACAGGGCAAGCGCGGTCAGGAACGCCACGAACGAGGTGATCACGGTACGCGACAGGGTCTGGTTGACCGACTTGTTCAGGATCTCGGTCGGCTCCGAGCGCAGCGAACGGAAGTTCTCGCGCACGCGGTCGAATACCACGATGGTGTCGTTGATCGAGAAGCCCATCACCGACAGGATGCCGGCCAGCACGTTGAGGTCGAACTCGTGGCCGCTGACCGCAAACCAGCCGGCGCAGACGATGACGTCATGCATGGTGCCGATGGTTGCCGCGACCGCGAACTTCTTCTCGAACCGCATCGAGATGTACAGCAGGAACCCGACGATGACGAAGATCACCGCGTACATGCCGTTCAGCGCCAGGTCCTTGCCGACCTCGGCGCTGATCACCGAGCTGCTGCGCTTGGTCGCGGGGTTGCCGGCCAGCGACGCCGCCCTGGCGACCGCATCACCGATGCTGGCCGCCTTGTCGCTGGTGCCTTCCTTCTTGTCGTCGGTCTGCAGGCGCACCAGCAGGTCGTGGTCGCTGCCGAAGCTCTGCACTTCGGCGCCGTGGAAACCGGCCGCCTCGAGCTGTTCACGCACCCGGTCGACGTTCGGTGCCTGCGCATAGCGCAGCTCGACGCCGATACCGCCGGTGAAATCCAGCGAGAAGTTGAAGCCGCGGGTGCCCATCGCCACCAGCGAGACCAGCATCAGCAGGGCCGCCACCGACAGCGACACCCAGCGCATCCGCATGAAATCGATGTTGCTGTCGTACGGGAACACATTGAAATGTTTCATGGCCTGTGCTCCTTCAGATCGAAACCGACTTCGGCTTGCGCTTGCCGCCGTAGATCGCGGTGGCGATGCCGCGCGAGACCGAGACCGCGGTGTAGGCCGAGGTGATGATGCCGAGCATGGTGGTCATGCCGAACCCCTTCAGCGGGCCGCTGCCGAAGGCGAACATCGCCAGTCCGGCCAGGAACGCCGTGACGTTGGCATCGAGAATGGTCCCTGAGGCGCGGTCGTAGCCTTCGGCAATGGCTTTCTGCGGCGGCAGCCCGATCCGCAATTCCTCGCGTATTCGTTCGTTGATCAGCACGTTGGCGTCCACCGACATGCCCACCGTCAGCGCGATGCCGGCAAGGCCGGGCAGGCTCATGGTCGCCCCGATCATCGACATCAAGGCAAACACCATGACCAGGTTGATCAACAGCGCCAGGCAGGTGACCAGGCCGAACACCCGGTAATAGACGAGGAAGAACCCGAGCGCGAACAGGAAGGAGTAGGTCACCGCCTTGAGGCCGCGATCGACGTTCTCCCTGCCCAGGCTCGGGCCGATGGTCCGTTCATCGACGAAGTCCATCGGCGCCGCCAGCGCGCCGGCGCGCAGCAGCAGCGCCAGGTCGGCCGCATCCTTCATGCTGTCCAGGCCGGTGGTCTGGAACTCCTTGCCCAGCGTGCCCTGGATGGTGGCCACCGAGATCACCTGCTCGCGGGTGCGGGTACTGCGCACTTCGCGACCATCGACCATCTTCACTTCGGGGATGCGCTCGATGTAGACCACCGCCATCAGCTTGCCGACGTGGGCGCTGGAATAGTCGAACATGCGCTGGCCGCCGGCCGCGTTCAGGCGCACCCGCACCGCGGGAGTGCCCGACTGCGAATCGAAGAACGAGGACGCGGTCTGGAGCTGTTCGCCGGAGGCGATCACGCGCTTGTTGAGCAGGACCGGGGTCGGCTTGCCGTCCGGGCCCAGCTCCTTGCGGTAGTAGATGCGCGCCTCCGGCGGAATGTTGCCGGTATCGCGGGCCTCGATCGCATTGCCCTCGACCACGCCGCGGTACTCCAGCGTGGCAGTCGCACCGAGGATGCGCTTGGCTTGCGCGGTGTCCTGCACGCCCGGCAGCTGGATCGCGATGCGGTCGGCGCCCTGGCGCTGGATGATCGGCTCGGCGACGCCCAATTCGTTGATGCGGTTGCTCAGGGTGCCGATGTTCTGCTGCACGGCATCGGCAAGGGCCTTGTCCAGTTCGGTTTGCGGAATCTGCACCCGAATGGTGTCGCCCTCGGCACTGATCTGGTAGGTCGGCATGCTGGTGGCGATCAGGCGCTCTGCCGCATTCGGATCCTGGCCGGCGCTCAATTTGGCGATGACCGTGTTGTTGGCCGCCGGCTCCACCGAGATGTAGCGGATGCGGTTGTCACGCAGCACGCCGCGGATGTCCTCGGCGGCCGATTCGAACAACTTCCGCATGGCCGCATGGCGGTCGACCTGCATCAGGAAGTACACGCCACCCTGCAAGTCCAGACCAAGCAGCATGGGCTTGGCGCCAAGAGCCGCCATCCAGTCCGGCACCGTCGAAGCCAGGTTCAATGCCACCACATAGTCGCTGCCGGCGAGCTCGCGCAGCGCTCCGGCCGCGCGCGACTGATCGTCCGCCGATGCCAGGCGCACCAGCAGATTGCCGTCCTTCTGGACTTCGATCTCCTTGGGTGTGAGGTTCGCCGTCTTCAGCGCCGCCGCGACGCGGGTCTGGAAGGCGGCATCGATGCGCGCCCCGCGGTTGGCGGTGATCTGCACCGAAGGGTCCTGCGGATACATGTTCGGCACCGCGTAAAACGCGCTGAGAATCAGGACAATCGCGGCAATGAAGTATTTCAGGCGGCTGTAGACGAGCATCGGCAAACCTCAGTTGGCGGCAGACGCCAAACCTTCGAACATCAGTGGATCGTTGGGCGGATCAGGCGGATTTCAGGGTGCCCTTGGGCAGGACGTTGGAGATTGCGCCCTTCTGGACCCGCAGCTGCACACCGTCGGCGACTTCCACCGTGATGAAGCTCTCGCTGATCGCCGCCACGGTGCCGGCGATGCCGCCGCTGGTGATGACCTCATCGCCCTTGTGCAGTTTTTCGAGCATCTGCCGGTGCTCTTTCTGCCGCTTCATCTGCGGCCGGATCATGATGAAGTACATGATCGCGATCAGCGCGAGGAAGAACAGCGAAGAGGACAGCATGCTGTCGGGCTGGCCGGAACCGGCGGACTGGGCGTGGGCGACCGGGATCAGGAAATCAAGAGGATTCATGGGGTGTCCGGGAAGATCAACAAAGGGCCGGAAACGGCCAGCCGCGCATTATGCCATGTCGGGCCGCTCCCTTCTCCCGCACGCTTGCAGAAGCTGCCCGAAGAACCTGCCCCCGCGAAGGCGGGGGCGGATGAGGGGGCAGCCTCAGGCGCGCCGGGCCGCGTGGAAAGACTCGCGGAATGCCGCAAAAGTTCCCGCTTCGATCGCATCCCGCATCTGCGCCATCAAGCGCTGGTAGTAGCGCAGGTTGTGCAGGGTGCCCAGCATCGGCGCCAGCATTTCGTTGCAGCGGTCGAGGTGGCGCAGGTAGCTGCGGCTGAAGCCGCCCGCGCAGGCCACGCAGTCGCAGCCCTCCTCGATCGGCCGCAGGTCGTGTTCGTACTGCGCATTACGCACCCGGATCACGCCGGTACTGGTGAAAAAATGACCATTGCGGGCATTGCGGGTGGGCATCACGCAGTCGAACATGTCGACCCCGCGCGCCACCGCCTCGACCAGATCTTCGGGGCGGCCCACGCCCATCAGGTAGCGCGGCCGGCCTTCGGGCAGCTGCGGGCAGGTGTGGTCGAGCATGGCATTGCGCTCGTCCTCGGTCTCGCCGACCGCGAGCCCGCCGATCGCATAACCATCGAATCCGATCTGCTTCAGCCCGTCCGCCGATCGCGTGCGCAGGTCGCGATGGACGCCGCCCTGGACGATGCCGAACAGCGCTGCGTCATTGCCCTCGTGGGCATTTCTGGAGCGCTCGGCCCAGCGCAGCGACAGTTGCATGGATTGGTCGATCAGGCGCTTGTCGGCCGGCTGGCCATCGATATTCACCGGCGGGCACTCGTCGAAAATCATCACGATGTCGCTGCCCAGCACCTTCTGGATGTGCATCGATTCCTCGGGCCCCAGGAACACCTGGCGGCCATCGGTGGGCGCGGCGAAGGTGACTCCGGCCTCGGTGATCTTGCGCCGGTGCGCCAGCGAGAACACCTGGAAGCCGCCGGAATCGGTCAGGATCGGCCCGTC
Organism: Thermomonas sp.; assembly: GCF_023953935.1. GTDB lineage: Bacteria > Pseudomonadota > Gammaproteobacteria > Xanthomonadales > Xanthomonadaceae > Thermomonas. Next base: position 399,567 of record NZ_JAMLIW010000001.1, read on the forward strand.
CCAGCGGGCGAAGCCGTGCAGGCCGCCGTGCGCTTCGATCACCTCCAACCCGGGACGCAAATAGAGGTGGAAGGTATTGGCGAGAATGATCTGCGCGCCGAGGTCGCGCACCTGCTGCGGCAGCACGCCCTTGACCGAGCCATAGGTCCCCACCGGCATGAACGCCGGGGTTTCGATGACGCCGCGCGGAAAGCTGATGCTACCGCGGCGAGCGCTGCCGTCGGTGTTCAGCAGATCAAAGGACATGCGGCTCATGCGAGGCCTCCAGAAAGTCGGAAGCATGGCCCGCGGGCGGCCGGGGCTTCGTAAAGCGCGCCATGGATGGCGCGAGGCGGCGCATCGAACACGGACGTTCGCATGCGCCGGGGAGAAGCCCCGGCCGCCCGGAGGTCATGCTGAGGCGGACGCCGGGATCCATTTTGGCCCTGCCTATTCTCTGGAAGCGGAAATGGATTCCGGCCTTCGCCGGAATGACGAATGAAAAACTCATGCAGCCTGCTCCGCCGGCCACAACAACATCGCATCGCCATAGCTGAAGAACCGATAGCGCTCGCGCACGGCGTGGCCGTAGGCGCTGAAGATCCGCGACTTGCCGGCGAAGGCCGACACCAGCATCAGCAAGGTGCTTTCGGGAAGGTGGAAATTGGTCATCAGGCCGTCGATGGCGCGGAAACGGTAGCCGGGATAGATGAAGATCCGGGTATCGCCGGTGAACGGTTGCAAGCGCCCATCGCCACAGGCACTTTCCAGCGCCCGCACCACGGTAGTGCCCACCGCGATCACCCGGCCACCGGCAGCGCGGGTGCGCATCACCTGTCCGACCAGCGCTTCGCTGACGTGGATCCATTCGCTGTGCATGTGGTGGCGCTCGACATCATCCACCCGCACCGGCTGGAAGGTCCCGGCACCGACGTGCAATGTCACATAGGCGAATGCGATGCCACGTTCCTGCAGCGCATCGAGCAAGGCCGGATCGAAGTGCAGGCCGGCGGTGGGCGCCGCCACCGCGCCGGTTTCGCGTGCGAACACGGTCTGGTAGCGCTCGGCATCGGCCGCGTCCGGCGCACGCGTGATGTAGGGCGGCAGCGGCATCTGGCCGACCCGCTGCAGCCACGTCTCCAGCGACGCATCGACGTGGAAGCGCAGCGTCCAGAAACCGTCTTCCGCACGCGCCAGCACCTCGGCCTCACCGCCTGCATCCAGCGCGATCCGGCTGCCGATCTGCGGCGGTTTGCTCACGCCCAACTGCACCAGCGCCTGCGCATCCGGGCGCAGCCGTTCGATCATGATCTCGACCCGACCGCCGCTGGCCTTGTGTCCGAACAGCCGCGCCGGAATCACCCGGGTGTCGTTGAACACCAGCAGATCTCCGGCGCGCAGCAGCGTCGGGAGGTCGCGGACATGGCGATCCTCGAACTTCCCCGCACCCGGCGGAACCACCAGCAGGCGGCTGGCCGAACGCTGCGCCAGCGGCGCCTGGGCGATCAAATCGGGCGGCAGGCCGTAGTGGAAATCGGAGGTCTTCAAGCGTTGCGGACTTCTGGAAACGAGCGCGTCATTGTAAGAGGCACACAGCGCGCCGCCGAAGGACTACCACCACCTCTCGGCGAGGCGCTACCCGGCGACCATGCTGACGGAGAGCCGCTTGCCGCCACGCAGCACCGTCATGCGGACGCTGTCGCCGGTCCGGATGGCCGCCATGGCCTTGAACAGCTTTCTTCCCGACTGCCCGGTCACGGTCATTCCGTTCAACGACTCGATGATGTCGCCAGACATCAGGCCCGCCCGCATCGCAGGGGAGTCTTTCTCGACGCCGTTGATGACCAGGCGATCCATCCTGGCGTCGAAAGTGGTGCGCTGGGCCGTGAACGCCACCGTCAAGCCGAGACGACCTTGCCCGGCCGATGCGGATATCGAAATGACGAACAGCGTCAGAATCAACAGGCATTTTTTCCAGAAGTCGGACATGGCGGGCTACCGCTCGAACTTGGTCGACAGGATGATCGAGGTATTGGTGCGCTCGACCCCGTCGATCGCGCCGATGCGGTCGGTCAGCACGTCCATTTCGCCGACGCTGGCGGTGGTCGCCAGCGCAATCAGGTCGTGGCCGCCGCTGATCGAATACAGCACGCGCACTTCGTGCATGCCGCGCAGGGCCTTCACCGCCATCGCCATCTGGCGCGGACGCAGGGTGATCAGGATGTGGGCGCGGATGCGGCTTTGCTCGAGCTCTTCATCGATCCGCACCGTGTAGCCGCGAATCACGCCCTGATGTTCGAGCCGGGCGATGCGATTTTGCACCGTGGTGCGCGACAGCCCGAGCTTGCGCGCGATGTCGGCGGTTGAGGCGCGCGCGTTCTCGCGCAGCACGGCCAGCAGCAGTTCGTCGGCGGCGGAAATCGGCATATCGGCGAAGCATACCGGCACATCGCCCGAATTGCCCGTCGAAGCGGTCGAATCCGACCTGTTTTTCGACCGGGAACTGTTGATAATAATGGGTTGAACAGTGGATTTGCGGCACCAGCCGGAAAGGAGAACCCATGAGCCTGATCGACACCCTCGCCCCCCTGCGCGCGCACGGCAAGGCGCGCACCACCGGCCTCGACGACGCCACCGTGCTCGAGTTCGCGGCACGCGATCCGCAGCTGGGCGCAGCCATCGCCGCCGCCGCGGACGAATACGCGCACGTACGCGCCGAATTCCCGGAATTGCTGGAGATGGACGAAGCCGCGCAGGCGCACGAAGTCCAGTCCGGCTTCGTCAATTTCTACGCCGAAGATGCCGCCAACCCCTACGTGGCCTTGACCGCGCGCGGCCCGTGGCTGGTGACGCTCAAGGGCGCGGTGCTGTATGACACCGGCGGCTACGGCATGCTCGGCTTCGGCCACACGCCGGAGGCAGTGGCCGCCGCAATGGCCAAGCCGCAGGCGATGGCCAACATCATGACCCCGAACGTCTCGCAGCTGCGCTTTGCCCGCGCGATGAAGCGCGAGATCGGCCAGACCCGGGGCGGCTGCCCGTACGTCTCCTTCATGTGCCTGAACTCGGGTTCGGAATCGGTGTCGCTGGCTTCGCGCATCGTTGACGCCAATGCCAAGACGATGACCGATCCGGGCGCGCGCCACGCCGGCAAGACCATCAAACGGCTGGTCGTGAAGGGCGCCTTCCACGGCCGCACCGAAGCGCCGGCGCTGTACTCGGATTCCAGCCGCAAGACCTACGTCCAGTATCTGGCCAGCTTCCGCGGCGAGGATTCGGTGCTGACCGTGGCCCCCTATGACATGGACGCCCTGCGCAAGGTGTTCGCCGACGCCGAAGCCAACGGCTGGTTCATCCAGGCGATGTACCTGGAACCGGTGATGGGCGAAGGCGATCCGGGCCGCAGCGTGCCGGTGGCGTACTACAACCTCGCCCGCGAGCTGACCGCCGCACACGGCAGCCTGCTGCTGGTGGATTCGATCCAGGCCGGCCTGCGCGCCACCGGCTACCTGTCGATCGTCGATTACCCCGGCTTCGAGGGCGTCACCCCGCCGGACATGGAAACCTATTCCAAGGCGCTCAACGCCGGCCAGTACCCGCTGTCGGTGCTCGCCGTCACCGAACGCGCCGCCGCCATGTACAAGCGTGGCCTGTACGGCAACACCATGACCGCCAACCCGCGTGCGCTGGACGTGGCCTGCGCCGTGCTCGGCCAGATCACCCCGGCCCTGCGCGCCAACATCCAGCAACGTGGCCGCGAAGCCATCGCCCTGCTGGAAGCGCTGAAAGCCGAACTCGACGGCCAGATCACCAAGGTGCAGGGCACCGGTCTGCTGTTCTCCTGCGAACTGACCAAGCAGTTCAAGGGCTATGGCGCCGGCTCCACCGAGGAATGGATGCGCGAGCGCGGCATCGGCGTGATCCACGGTGGCGAGAATTCGCTGCGCTTCACCCCGCGCTTCAACGTCAGCTCCGAAGAGCTGAAGCTGGTGGTGGCGCTGGTCAAGCGCGCCATCCTCGAAGGTCCGCGCGTGGAGCAGGCCGAAGCCGCCTGAACCTGACAGCAGGAACTACCACCAACGAGGCGGCCACTGGCCGCCTCGTTCATTTCTCGGCTAGTCTGCACGCATGAAAACCGTCGTCGTCGACCATCCGCTGGTCCGCCACAAGCTCGGCAAGCTGCGCGATATCGCGACCGACCCGGTGCACTTCCGCCTGCTTGCCGGTGAAATCGCGGTGCTGCTGGCACTTGAAGCCACCCGCGACCTGCCAACCGAGCTGGTCGAGGTGCAGACATGGGCCGGCCCCCTGCAGGTCGAACGCGTGCGCAGCGAGGCGCTGACCCTGGTGCCGATCCTGCGCGCCGGGCTGGGGTTCCTGCCCGGCGTGCAATCCCTGCTGCCGGCCGCGCCGGTCAGCGTGATCGGGCTGCGCCGCGATGAGACCACGCATCGCCCGGAAGGCTATTACCAGCGTCTGGCAGACCACATGGAGCGGCGCACCGCCTTGCTGATCGACCCGATGCTGGCCACCGGCGGCAGCGCAGCGGCGGCGATCCAACTGCTCAAGGGCGCCGGCTGCACGCGGATCAAATGCCTGTTCCTGGTCGCCGCGCCGGAAGGCCTGCAAGCGCTGGAGGCAGCGCACCCGGACATCGAGGTCTACGTGGCGGCGATCGACGAGCGCCTGGACGAAAACGCCTACATCCGCCCCGGCCTGGGCGACGCCGGCGATCGCTTGTTCGGAACGCCGGTGGATTGAGCAGTCACCGCGTGAGGGCTCTCTTCCGCAAGCACCCTCACCCGCCCTTCGGGCACCTTCTCCCGCAAGCGGGGGAGTGCGGTGCATGGCCCCAAAGGTTTCCCCCGCGCCCGGCTCTCAGCCCAACGCCATCGCCCGCAGCTCCGCCTGCGCGTTGACCGCGCTGAACCGCCCTTTCTCGTCCTTGGCCACCCGCGCCAGCGCATGCCCGGCGTCGTGGGTGAAAAACAGCCCGACCTCGCGCGCCAGCATGTCTTCGAGGAAGGCGGTTTTCTCGTCGATCAACTCCTCGGCACAACGGTCGTAGCCCATCGTGATCGGCACGTGCACCCACGGGATGCCGGGAATCAGGTCGGCGCAGAACACCACGCCGCCGTGGGCAGCGCCATCCACGAGTCGCGGTCCCAATACTTCCGCCAGCAGCAGCCCCGGCGTGTGGCCGTCGCTGTGGTGGAAGCGCACCGATTGCCCCAGCGCCTTGCAGAAATCGCCCTCCACCAGTTCCAGCCGTCCACTGGCTTCCAGCAGGCCCGGCACTTCCGGGATGAAGCTGGCGCGGTCGCGCGGATGCGGACGGCGCGCACGCTGCCAGTGTTTTGCGCCGACCACGAAGGTGGCATTGGGAAACAGCAACCGCAGCGGCTGGCCATCTTCCCACGCCGCCAGCAGCCCGCCGACGTGGTCGAAATGCAGATGCGAGAGCACCACCACATCGATGTCCTCGTGGCCGAAGCCGGCCTTGGCCAACGACTCCAGCAGCGCGTGATGGTCTTCGACCACGCCGTAGCGTTCGCGCAGCTGCGGCGGGAAAAACGCGCCAATGCCGGTATCGAACAGCACGGTCTTGCCGTTGATGGGCGATGCCAGCAGCGCCCGACAGGCCAGATCGATGCGGTTGCGTTCGTCCACCCGCACCCACCGCTCCCACAGCGCACGCGGCGCATTGCCGAACATCGCGCCGCCGTCGAGCTTCTGGGTATTGCCTTCGATCGACCAGAGTTTCATGGCCGAAGTGTACGCCGGCCGGTGAAACCCTCGTTGACAACCAATATGTGCCGACAGCAGCAATAAACCCATAGGGCCGCCTGCCTGCGTGATCGGTTCGAGCGGGCCAGGGATGGCCCGCGGCCGCGAATCGAAGCCGGACGCGAAGCTTGAGAGGCGAAGCGATCATGCAGGCAGGCGGCCGGCGCTGACGCCAGCGCAAATCCGTCAGTCACTCAGGGAGAGCGTCCTGCCGCCGTCGTTGCGTGGGATCGGACGGACAGCGGGGCAAGTGCAGGCACAGGCGCAGGCTGCGGGTGCCCCACTCGGGTTCGCCGCTCACGCAGGCAGACGGCCGGCGCTGACGCCAGTGCAAACAAACGCCCCTCAGGGCGAAACCACTACCTCAGCCTTGCCCACCGGATTGCGCGGATCGCTGCCACCCAGCAGGACATTGCGGACGCGATCCCATTCCACCGTCTGCATGTTCCCCCAGACATGGCTGGAACCGCGCCCGCCGGCGGCTTCATCCGGCGGCAGGTCCAGGGTGTGGCCCATCGCCCGCAATGCCGTCGCCGCGGCCGGGGAAATCGCACCGGGTTCGGCATCGATCACGTCCGGCAACCATTGGTGGTGATAGCGCGGCAGCGCGGCGACCTGCTGCGCATCGAGGCCAGCGTCATAACCGAGGATACCGAGCAAGACCATGGTGATGATCCGGCTGCCGCCCGGCGTACCCAGCACCACCACCTTGTCCGGGGATTCCATGAAGGTCGGCGTCATCGAACTGAGCATGCGCTTGCCGGGCTTGGGCGCGTTGGCCGCATAGCCCATCACCCCGAAGGCATTCGGCGTGCCCGGCTTGAGCGCGAAATCGTCCATCTCGTCGTTGAGCAGCACACCGGTACCGGACGCCACCAGCCCGGAGCCGTACAGCAGGTTCACCGTCTGGGTGGCACCGACGCGATTGCCTTCGGCATCGATGATCGAAAAATGCGTGGTTTCCTCATCCTCCAGCGGCGTCGGCTGGCCGGACAGCAGATTGCTCGGCGTGGCCTTGTCCGGATTGATCGAAGCGCGCAGCCCGGCGGCGTAGGCGGGGCTGGTCAGCAGCGCCTGCGGCACCTGCACGAAATCCGGATCGCCGAGGTAGAACGTGCGGTCGCGGTAGGCGCGGCGCATCGACTCCACCACCAGATGCACCCGCTGTGCCTCCGGCATTGTCTTCAGATCGTAGGGTTCGAGGATCTGCAACATCTGCGCCAGCGCGATCCCGCCCGAGGACACCGGCGGCGCCGTCACGATGTTCCAGTCATGAAAACGGAAACGGATCGGCTCGCGTTCCTTCACCGAATAACCGGCAAGTTCAGCAGATGTCCACTGCCCACCTTCCGCATTGACCGCCGCGACAAGTTGACGCGCCACCCGGCCGCGATAGAACCCGTCGAAGCCCTGCTCCGCCAGCAATTCCAGCGTCGCCGCCAGGTCTGGTTGACGGAAGATGTCACCCTCGGCGATCGGTTTGCCATTCGGCGAGAACAGTGCCCGCGTGCCCGGATAGCGATCCATGACCGCGCGCCGCTGCTGGTAGCCGCGCGCCATCCGCGCATACACCGGGAACCCTTCGCGGGCGAGCTTGATCGCCGGTGCCAGCGACTGCTTCAGCGGCAGACGGCCATAACGCTGGGCAACGTGGACCAGGAGCGCTGGCAAACCGGGAATCCCCGCCGACCACGGGCCGTTTTCGGCGCGATCGGGATCCAGGTTGCCGGCACGATCGAGGAAGCGCTCGGGCGTGGCCGCTGCCGGTGACGTCTCGCGGCCATCGATGAACACGTCGCGACCGCTCTTTGCATCATGCAGCAGCCAGAAACCGCCGCCGCCCAGGCCCGAGCTGATCGGCTCGACCACCGACAGCACCGCCGACACCGCCACCGCCGCGTCGAAAGCGTTGCCGCCTTCGCGGATGATCTGCGCACCGGCATCGGTGGCGGCCGCGTGGGCACTGGCAATCACCGCACCCGGCGGGTGCGCGGGTTCCGTCCGCGCCGGACCAGTCACTTGCGCAGCCACCGCAAGCAACGGCAGCAGCAAACCGAGCGCCGCCACCGCCAGCCGCAGCCCGAGCCGGGAACCGCGGCCAGTCAAGGTTCGCGCCTGCGTCAGCACGCCGCTCCGACGAAATCCGCCGCAGCCGTCACTTGGCTTCAATGAAAATGTAGTTGACGCCGGCCGCGCTCACCGCTGCCTTGGCCCGGTCGTTGAGCTCAGGGGTGCCGATGAACACCACCTTGACGCCTTTCATCGTTCCCTGCGGCACCTCCGGAAAGGCCGCTTCCATCATCTCGACTTCCTTGTCCGGTGCCGGTGAAGCAAACACCAGCATGTTGCCTTCGATGATGCCGCGGCTCAGGTCTTCCTTGAGCTTGCCGAGCTGCCGTTCATACAGACCGGCAAAATCCTCGGTGGTCGCCGCCGGCAGGAAGTAAACGAACGGGCTGCCGCTGATGCCGTCCATGTGGGGCGTCAGCTTGTAATTCAGATAGGCGATCCAGTCGGCCTGTTTGTCGCTACCGGGCAAGGCAACCGGCGTCGGTTCCTGGGCTTGCGGGGCTTCATGCTTCTTGCAGGCCGCAAACGGCAGCATGAGACAGGCGATGATGAGCAGGCGAGTCAACATGTTCATGATGTTCCCTCTGTCTTGGGTACTGGCTGGCAGGTTGGCGGAGTGAAAGCGACGGTGGTCATGCCTGATCCTCCCGTCGCCGCGCTTCGAGCGCCGCGGAAACCGCGGCGGGTACAAAGCCGGATACGTCGCCGCCCAGTCGCGAAATTTCCCGCACCAGCGACGACGAAATGAAACCGTATTGCTCGGCCGGGGTCAGGAACAGCGTCTCGACCTCCGGAATCAGGTGGCGATTCATGCTCGCCATCTGGAACTCGTATTCGAAATCCGACACCGCACGCAGCCCGCGCAGCAGGATGCCACCGCCAACCTCGCGCATGAAATGCGCCAACAGCGAATCGAACCCGCGCACCTCGACGTGGGCATGGTGCGCAAGCGCCTGCCGCGCCAGCCCGATCCGCAGCTCCATGGGCAGGGCCGGCCCTTTGCCGGGACTGGCGGCGACGCCGACGATCAACCGCTCGAACAGCGGCGCCGCCCGATTCACGAGATCGATATGCCCGTTGGTGATCGGGTCGAAAGTTCCGGGATAAACCGCAATGCGGGTTGCCGCTGTCATGGTGCCGGTCAGTCCTCTCGATTCGGCATTGCCCCGAGTTTACCCCGCCTGAACAACGCATAGCGAACTTCGCGGGTGCGTTTTTCGCGATGCAGTGCCCATTCCTGACCAGGGTCAGGCGATTGCCCGGCCGGACTTTCAATATATAACCAGGCTGTGGAAGCCAGCTTCGTCGTCAATTCGGGCAGGATCTGCGCCCAAAGTGCGGCTTCAAACGGCGGATCGACAAAGGCGACATCGAACCCCGGGCCCTGCCACTGCGCCAGAAACCGGCGTGCATCCTCCCGGTGGACAGCCACCTGCTCCGTCGCTTCCAGCCTGTTCACCACCGTTTCCAGCGCCTGCGCCAAGTCGGGATCCAATTCAACCAGATCCACCCGCGCCGCGCCGCGGGAGGCCGCCTCCAGCCCCAGCGCCCCGCTGCCGGCAAACAGGTCGAGCACGCGCGCGTCTTTCAACTCGAATTGCAGCCAGTTGAACAGGGTTTCCCGAACCCGATCGGATGTCGGCCGCAGGCCGGGGCTGTCGGCCACCGCCAGCCGCGTCCCGCGCCAGCGGCCGCCGATGATCCGGACCGTGCCAGGGCCTGCATGCGCGGATTTGGAGTGACGTTTGTTCATCCAGTGTGGGATCTGTCGAATGCTAGGATGACGGCCATTTTCGGACATTCCGGGATTCATGGTCAGCTGGTTCCGCCGCAAGCCCTCCGAGCCACCCGCGCCAGCCGCCGAGGGCAGCCAACGGCACGCCGCGATGGTGACCGACTCCACGGCCGCCCCTCCGCACGAGATCGCGCCCGCCGCCGCCGGCAAACTCGGCTGGATGCAGCGGATCGGCAAGCTGCTCAATACCGACGTGGCCGAGCTGCTGGGCCGCAACCCCATCCTCGACGATGATCTGCTCGACGAGATCGAGACCGCGCTGATCACCGCCGACGTCGGGGTCACCGCCAGTACCGAAGTGGTCGAGGCGCTGCGCAAGCGGATGCAGGCGCGCGAATTCGCCGATGCGCGGGCGCTGCTGGCGGCCCTGCGCGCCGCACTGGTGGCCTTGCTGGTTCCGGTGGCGAGGCCGCTGGCCATCGACACCAGTCGCAAACCGTTCGTGATCCTCACCATCGGCGTCAACGGCGTCGGCAAGACCACCACCATTGGCAAGCTGGCGCGGCGCTTCAAGGACGAAGGCCACAGTCTGATGCTGGCCGCCGGAGACACCTTCCGCGCCGCGGCGGTCGCGCAGCTGCAAGCCTGGGGTGAACGCAACGACGTTGCCGTGGTGGCGCAGGGTCAGAACGCGGATGCCGCCTCGGTCGCCTTCGATGCCCTGCAGGCTGCCAGATCGCGTGGCACCGAGGTACTGATCGCCGATACCGCCGGCCGCCTGCACACCCAGGGCGGGCTGATGGACGAACTTGCCAAGGTCGCCCGCGTGCTGAAGAAGCTCGATCCGGACGCGCCGCACGAGGTGTTGATGGTGATCGACGGCACCACCGGCCAGAACGCGATCAACCAGCTGCGCAAGTTCAACGAAAAGATCCCGGTGACGGGATTGGTGGTGACAAAGCTCGACGGCACCGCCAAGGGTGGCGTGGTGTTTGCGCTGGCGCGCGAGTTCGGCATCCCGATCCGCTTCGCCGGCATTGGCGAGCGCCCGGAAGACTTGCGGGTATTCGATGCCAACGCTTTCGTTGACGCCATGCTGCCGGAGTCACTGGGCGGGTGAACGCCACGGCGGCGCCAAAGCCCGTCCGCCGGCGCTGGCTGCGGCTGGCGGTGAGGCTAACGGTGCGACTGGCCCTCGCCTTGGTGATCTTGGCGCTGATCGCCGGCTGGCTGCTGCAACCGCAGCGCGCCGGTCCGTTTTTGCTGAAGCGGATCGGCCTGGCGCTGAACCTTGAAATCACCGCGCGATCCTTAGATTACCGCCTGCGCGGCACGCCGCAAATAGTGTTGGTCGACTTGGTAGCCCGCCGCCCCGGCGACACGCCGCTGCTGCGTGCCAAACGCGTGTTCGTGTCGTTGCCGTGGCGCACCCTGCGCACGGGTGGCGATGACTTCACCGTGCGGCGCATCGAACTGGATGCGCCAGTGCTTGATCTTCCGGCCCTGCAGCGTTGGCTGGCCACGCGCCCGCCCAGCGGCCCCGTTCGCATCCCGAGGCTGACCAATGGATTGCGGGTTCGCGACGGCCGCATCGACAACGATGACTGGCGCATCGATGGCCTCGCCATCGACCTGCCGACCCTGCACCCGGAGCATTCCGCGCAGGCAAGGGTGCGCGGCCGTTATCTCGATGCCCCGATCTCGATTCCAGCCGACCTGTCCATCACCGTCGCCCAGCCCAGCGGTCTGCTGGCCGGTACGCCCACCCAGGTGACCGGTCGCGGCCAATTGACCTTGGTCGAAACCGACGGCTGGCGCGTGCCGGCGCAGGTGGTCCTGAGTGGGCCGCTGCGGATCAGCAAGGATTCGGCGCTGCTGCAACCGGCCAAGCTCGGTATCGCTGCGCACTATGAATCGGGTGCGACGCGTGCTCCGTTCCGGCTGGGCCTGTACGGGCCGATGGCCTTCAACAACGCGCTCTGGCGCTTCGTGCCGGTGACGGTTGTGCTGGCGGGCGAAGGCGCGATCCCGTCCGCGCAGGCCCGCGGCAGCCTGTCGGTGGGACGCAGCCTGACGCTGCATCTGGACGGCGAACTGGCCGCGTGGCCGCAGGCATGGCCGACGCTGCCGGCGCCGCTGTCGGCATCGAAATCTTCCCTGCCCTTTGCCCTGGATTACAAGGGCGCGCCGGCTTTCTCGGATCCCGCATCGCTGTCTTTGCGGCGTGACGCCACCGCGCTGGCGTTGCAGGTTCGCGTGCCGGAAATCCTGACCTGGCTGGACGCCGCGAGCACCGGATCGCCGCTGCCGCCACTGGCCGGCAAGCTGACGGCCCCACGCATCGAATTCGATGGCGCGACGCTGGAAGGCGTCGAAATCGAAATGAGCGTCGAATGAGCAGGCAGGCGAACAAGGCCGCTGCGGCGTCTGCGGATCAACCGTGCATGCGGCGCGCGACGCGGGCGATGCCTTGCCCTCCGGTTTCGACCAGCGATGCGAGCAACGTCATCCCCGAACGCCTGCTGGAGTGGTTCGATCGCCACGGTCGCCACGACCTGCCCTGGCAGCATCCGCGCACGCCCTATCGGGTCTGGCTGAGCGAGGTCATGCTGCAACAGACGCAGGTATCGGTGGTCATCGACTACTTCAACCGCTTCGTCACCGCCCTGCCCGATTTGCCCGCCCTTGCAGCAGCGCCGCAGGATCAGGTGCTCGCGCTCTGGTCCGGGCTGGGCTACTACGCCCGCGCCCGCCACCTGCACACGGCGGCGAAACTGTGCGTGCAGCGCCACGCGGGCGAACTGCCGCGCGACATCGACGCACTGCTGGCCCTGCCCGGCATCGGCCGCAGCACCGCCGGCGCGATCCTGTCGCAGGCCTGGAATGATCCGGCGCCCATCCTCGATGGCAACGTCAAACGTGTGCTCTGTCGCGTATTCGGTATCGACGGCTGGCCGGGTACGCCCGCCGTGGAGAAGCAACTATGGTCGATTGCCGAAACGCTGCTGCCACGGGAACGCCCGGCCGACTGGACCCAGGCCCAGATGGACCTGGGCGCCACCGTCTGCACCCGCGCCAACCCCGACTGCAAGGCCTGTCCGCTGCGCGAAGCCTGCGTCGCCCGCGCACAGGGCCGCACGTCGGAGTTGCCCGCGCCGCGAGTCGCCCAGCCGTTGCCTCTGCGCGAGGCGCACATGCTCATCCTGCACGATGGCGACGGCCGCGTGCTGCTGGAGCGGCGCCCGCCGGTCGGGCTGTGGGCCTCGCTGTGGTCGCTGCCCGAGCAGCCCGATCTGGAACAATCACGGCGCTGGTACCACCGCCACTTCCAGTCCGGTTTCGACCACGCCCAGCCGCTGCAGCCGCTGCTGCACGGCTTCAGCCACTACAAGCTGAAAATCCAGCCGCTCGTGATCGCTGTCAACGTCGAACGTGCCGTCATCGCCGACAATGGTCAACTGCGCTGGACCACGCCCGCCGAACTGTCCGGGCTCGGCCTGCCCGCCCCCGTGCGCAAGCTGCTGCAGGAGCCCAAGGCATGACGCGCAAGATCCACTGCGTCGTCGACGACATCGAGACCGAAGGATTGGACTACCCACCCTGGCCCAGCGCGGCCGGGCTGCGCGTCTACCGCGAGGTCGGCAAGCCGGCGTGGAAGCGCTGGCTGGCCCACCAGACCATCCTGATCAACGAATACCGGATCCATCCGATGAACCCGGAGCAGCGCGCCTTCCTGGAACGGGAGATGCTCAAGTTCCTGTTCGAAAACAGCGTCCACATGCCGCCGGGCTACGTTCCGAAGGACGATTGAGCGATCCGGCAAACAGTGCGCAATCCGCGGCGATTTCGCGTGCTCAGCGCTGTTCGCGCAGCCGCTGTTCAGCCGCGCGCAGCGCCGACAGGTCTACCGGGCGGATTTCCTCGATCCGGCAGCTCAAGGTGGATCCGACCACTTCCACCATGTCGAAGCGTGACAGCACGATGCCGCCGGATGGGGAGACCCGCAGGGCATTCCCGCTGCGGTTGAATCGCAGGCACGGCCCCGACAGCGTCAACAGCCAGCGCTGGCCCGGCCGCAGGTCAAGTGCAACGTGCTGGTCATCAACCCGGTCCCAGCCGACCGGAGTGGTGTAATTGACCCGCTGCACCGGTTCGCCGGAGTGCTCCTGGTACATGGCCAGACGCTGGCTGTCGGTGAGGTTGTAGCTGGCGCACGCCGACAAGCCCAAGGCCATCATCGCGGGAATCATCCAGGTTTTCATGCCACGTCTCCATCCGGCGGGTGGTCAAATCATCCGCGCTCGATCCCCAACGGCAGCTTAGCCATGAGGGGCGCACGCGCAATCCGCCGTCACTGTTTTCCACGCATTCATCATTTCCGCGCCAGCCGCTTGACAGCCCGTGTCGCAGTGCAGCACAGTCTGCCCATGTTCCGTCGCATGACCACCACCACGACCACCACCACCGGCACCCCGCCGGTGCGGTCGCTCATGCCTGGATAAGTCTTCACCACCAGACATCGGCCCCGCAGCGTAGAGGCGGGGCGCGGATCCCGAACTCGAGCGCAGCGCGGGCCTCCACCGGAGGCTCCATGGATTCTCTCGCGTCCGCACCCATCCTCGTCAGCTGCCGTGCGCACAAGTTCGGCGGCAGCTCCATGGCCGATGCCGGCTGCATCCGCCGCGTCGCCGACCTGCTGCTCGCAGACGCCTGCCCGCGGCAAATCGTGATCACTTCCGCCATGCAGGGCACCACCGATGCGCTGGTTGCACTGGGCCGCGCGGCCACGGCCGGTACCGACTGGGCAACTGGCCTGCACGCCGTTCGCAGGCGCCACCTCGAAACCGCGCAGGCGCTGCTCCAACAGCCGGAACCGGCGCAGGCGCGGATCGACGCGCTGTGCGATGAACTCTCCGACCTGCTGCGGGCCGCCGCGCTGCTGCGCCAGCCCGGCCCCACCGCGCTGGCCCGGATCCACGGCATGGGCGAACTGCTGTCCACCAGCCTGCTCAACGCCCACCTGCGTGAACGCGGGGCCGACTACGCGCTGCTGGACGCACGCGAGGTGCTGCGTGTTCGTCACACCGAGCTGGGCGCGGTGGTGGACCACGCAGCCAGTGCCGCCCTGCTGTCCGACTGGCGCACGCGCAACCCGCAGCCGCGCGTCAATGTGACGGGCTTCATCGCCAGTGACGAGGGCGGACTGCCGACCACCTTGGGCCGCAATGGCAGCGATTATTCGGCGGCGATTTTCGCCGGGCTGTTCGAGGCCGACGAGCTGAACATCTGGTCGGACGTGGACGGCGTGCTGTCCGCCGACCCGCGCCTCGTGCCGGAAGCGGTAACGCTGCCGACGATGAGCTACAGCGAAGCCTGCGAGCTGGCCTATTTCGGGGCCAAGGTCATCCATCCACAGGCGTTGGCACCGGCGATCGCGCGCGGCCTGCCGATCCGCATGCGCAACACCTTCGCCCCCGACCAGCCCGGCACCCGCATCGACGCCTGCGGCGAACCGTCCGGTTCCGGCCCGGTCAAGGGCTTGACCTTGAACCACGACCTCGCGCTGGTCTGCCTCGAAGGCGCCGGGCTGATCGGCGTGCCCGGCACCGCCGAGCGCACCTTCGGCGCGCTGCGCGCCGTCGGGGCGTCGGTGGTGATGATTTCGCAAGGCTCCTCGGAACATTCGATCTGCTGCGTGGTGCACGCCGAACAAGCGCAGGCGGCACGCGCGGCGCTGGCCGCGGCGTTCGACCGCGAACTGGCCGGCGGCCAGGTGCATGGCGTCACCGCCTGCACCGGCATCAGCGTGCTGGCCGCGGTCGGCGACGGCATGGCCGGAACCCCGGGCGTGGCCGCGCGCCTGTTCGACGCGCTGGCGCGGGCGCAGGTCAACGTGCGCGCGATCGCCCAGGGCGCATCGGAGCGCAACATCTCGGTGGCGATGAGTGCGGAAGATGCCACCCGGGCGCTGCGTGCGGTGCACGCGGCGTTCTGGCTGTCGCCGCAGACCATCGCGCTGGCCGTGATCGGCCCGGGCAAGGTCGGCGCCGCCCTGCTCGACCAGCTGGAAGCGGCGATGCCGCGCCTGCGCCGCGATGCCAACATCGATCTGCGCCTGCGCGCCCTGGCCACCCGCTCGCGGCTGTGGACGATCGAGCACGGCGACGGCAGCGGCTGGCGCGCCCGCATGCAGAGCGAACCCGAACCCGCCGATCTCGACGCCATCGCGCCGCACCTGCACGCCACCCACCTGCCGCACAAGGTCATCCTCGATTGCAGCGCCAGCGACGCCGTCGCCAGCCGCTATCCACACTGGCTGGCCGCCGGCATCCACGTCATTACCCCCAACAAGCAGGCCGGCGCCGGCTCGTTGGAACACTACCGCGGCATCCGCGCCGCCTGCTCGCACAGCGGTGCGCGCTTCCGCTACGAGGCCACGGTCTGCGCCGGCCTGCCGGTGATCTCGACCCTGCGCGATCTGCTCGACACCGGCGATGCACTCATCGCCATCGACGGCATCTTCTCCGGTACCCTGGCCTGGCTGTTCAACAAATTCGACGGCAGCCAGCCATTTTCGGAACTGGTGCGGCAGGCGCACGCGCTGGGCTACACCGAACCCGATCCGCGCGACGACCTGTCCGGCACCGACGTGGCGCGCAAACTGGTGATCCTCGCCCGCGAAGCCGGGATGGCGCTGTCGCTGGACGATGTGGAGGTGCAAAGCCTGGTGCCCGAAGAACTCCGCAGCGCCGACCGCGAGGCCTTCATGGCCGGGCTGGAAGCGCTGGATGCGCCGATGCGGGAAGCGCTGAAACAGGCGCGTGCGCAGGACAGCGTGCTGCGCTACATCGCGCGTCTGGATCAATCCGGCCACGCCAGCGTTGCGCTGCAGGCGGTTCCAACCGACCATGCCTTCGCCCACCTGCGCCTGACGGACAACTGCGTGTCGTTCACCACCCGCCGCTATCGCGACAATCCGCTGGTCGTGCAAGGCCCCGGCGCCGGTCCGGACGTCACCGCCGCCGGGGTGTTCTCCGACCTGCTGCGGCTGGCCGCCGCGCTCGGAGCCCGGCTGTGAGCGCCGCCGTCGCGAGGGCCTTCGCGCCGGGGTCGGTTGGCAACGTCGGGGTCGGCTTCGACATCCTCGGCCACAGCATCGCCGGCATCGGCGATGTCGCCAGCGTGCGCCGCATCGACACGCCCGAGGTGCGGATCGCGGCCATCCGTGGTTGCGTGACGGAACTGCCGCTGGCGGCAGCACGCAACACCGGCGGCGCCGCCCTGATCGCGCTGCGGCAGGCGCTTGACCTGCCGTTCGGTTTCGAGATCGAACTCGACAAGGGCATTCCGCTCGGCTCCGGGCTGGGGGGTTCGGCGGCCTCCTGCGTGGCCGCCCTGGTTGCTGCCAATGCCCTGCTCGACACCCCGCTGTCGGCGCAGGCACTGTACCCGCACGCACTGACCGGCGAGTCCGCCGCCAGCGGTGGCCGCCACGGCGACAACGTCGGTCCGATGTTGCTCGGCGGTCTGGTGCTGACTACGGCCACCGACATGACGCCGGTGCGCGTACCGCCGCAATGGCACGCCGCGGTGGTGCACCCGCACGCGATCCTGGAAACCCGTCGAGCGCGCGAGGCGCTGGCCGGCAGCTACGCCCTGCGCGAGTTCGTGGCGCAAAGCGCGAATCTTGCCCAAGTCCTGCTGGGCTGCGAGCGCGCCGATCCGCAGCTGGTTCGGGCCGGCCTGTCCGACGTGCTGGTGGAGCCACGGCGGGCGCCACTGATCGCGGGCTTTGCCGAGGTGAAGCGGGCGGCGCTGGAGGCCGGCGCGATGGGCGCCAGCATTTCCGGCGCCGGCCCCAGCGTGTTCGCCTGGTGTGAAAGCCTGCCGCAAGCACAGCACGTCGGCGATGCCATGCGTGCCGCCTTCGCCGCCAACGATTTGCCCAGCGACCTGCTGTTGACCCCCATCGCCGGCCCGGCCGCAAGAGTGCTGCCATGAAGGCCTACAGCACGCGGGGCCAGGCGCCCGCCATTCCCATCGCCGAAGCGATCGCCGCCGGCCTTGCCGCAGACGGCGGGCTGTATCTGCCGGAGCAATGGCCGCAGTTCAAGCCTGCCGATTTTGACGGTGTCGGCACCCTGGCCGAGATCGGGTTGCGCCTGCTGCGGCCGTTTTTCGAAGGCGGCGCGCTGGAAACCGCGCTGCCGGGAATTTGCGAACGTACGCTTGCCATCGATCCGCCGGTGGTCGCATTCGGAAACAAAAGTGACTTTTTGCTGGAGCTGTTCCACGGCCCGACCGCCGCCTTCAAGGACTACGCCGCAGGTTTTCTTGCCGGCTGCCTGTCCGCCCTGCCCGGTGGCGACCAGCCGCTGACCATCCTCGTCGCCACCTCCGGCGACACCGGCGCGGCAGTGGCAGCGGCATTCCACAATCTCCCGGGATTTCGCGTCGCCATCCTCTATCCCGACGGCCGCGTCGCCCCGCGCCAGGCCCACCAGCTCGGCAGCTTCGGCGGCAACGTGCGCGCGCTGCGGGTGGACGGCAATTTCGACGACTGCCAGCGACTGGCCAAAACCCTGCTGGCCGATACCGAGTTCCGCCGCAGGGTGCCGCTGGGCTCCGCCAACAGCATCTCGCTGGGCCGCCTGCTGCCGCAAACCAGCTACTACGCCCACGCCGCGCTGAGCCATTGGCGCAACTCCGGAACCAAGCTCAACTTCGTGATCCCCACCGGCAATCTCGGCAACGCCCTGGCCTGCGTGCTGGCGCGGCGCATGGGCCTGCCGATTGGCGCCATCGTGTTGGCCAGCAATGCCAACAGCGTGCTGCCGGAATTCTTCGCCGGCGCCGACTACGCGCCGCGGCCCGGCATCGCCACCCTGGCCAACGCCATGGACGTGGGCGCGCCGAGCAATTTCGAGCGACTGCAAGCCCTGTACCCGGATCCGGCCGAATTGCGGCAACAGCTGCGCGCCGAAGCGGTCTCCGATGCGCAAATCCGCGCCGCCATCGCGCGCAGCCTCGCGCAGCGCGGTCAGATCATCTGCCCGCACACCGCCTGCGCCGCCGAAGTGCTCGACCGCCTGCGCGCCAGGGGCGAGTCCGGCGACTGGGCCGTGGTCGCCACCGCCCACCCAGCCAAATTCCCGGACGTGGTCGAGCCGCTGATCGGCCGCCCGGTGCCCGTGCCCGCCAGCCTCGCCGCCATGCTGGCCCGGCCCAGCCACGCCGATCCCCTGCCCGACGCAGTCGAAGCGCTGAAAGTCGCGCTGCTGTCCAATGCAAAGCCGCAAAAGCCGGCATTGTCTGCCGGCGACGGTTGAAGCCTAATTGTCCCTGACACCATTATTGATTATTGCTGGAAAACCCAAACCATTCCGGCGCTTTCCTCTTAGCGAACATCAGCCATGATACAGTCAAAAATAAGTAAATCAAAAGAGGCACTCCGCCCCGTGCGTCGTATAGAAAATCAAACGCCCTACAGATAAATTTAGTTTCGCATACACGCCCAGACAAATACCAGTAGTCTACTCCAAGTCCAATTAATAGATTGAACACAAGAAATGAGATAATTAATAAGAAAAACATAATAACAATTGATATAATCAAAAATCGAAGCCTGCGCTTCAGGAATTTACTCCACTTAATCACAAAAACAATTGAAAGCCAGAGCGGGGATAAGAAAAATACATATGCAAACGCCCAAACAACAATATCCATAAAATACCCTCTTAATTATTGGGCGCTCTTTCGTTCGCATTATTAATTAGCGTGTCAATTGTTGGGTAATAATCTGCCAGCCCCGGATATTGACGGAAAGCGTCATGCAGAAAATTTCTCAGCTCACTCTCATTAAGAGGCGTACCGTCTGACAATCCAGACTGATAGCCCTTAGACTCGTACATATCCTGAAGTTGCGGATCAAATTGAGCAGCCTTTATTCTATTGCCCTTACCTTTCACATCGCACAAACCAGAGCTAAGATTGAGTCCGTCAGCTGCTTTACCTATACGACTTATCGCCCTACCCAGACTTCCAAATCTCCCTATGACTGTAGATCCGAACTCGTTGGCGTACTGAAGTGCTGTTCCTGAAAAAGTCATTCTATATCTCATTCCATTTGCCGTTCGAATTGCATATATCTCGAACAATCCAAACGGGTCAATTAAGTTAACCGAATTCCCACCTACATACTCATACGTATTCACCCCACCCGCCAGCCCAATCGGATCACTCTGCAAATACCGCCCCGCATCCGCCAGATACTCCCGATAGCCGTTGTGCCAGATGCCCGATTCGGCATCAAAGTACTGGCCGGGGAAGCCGAGGTTGATCCCGCCAATGCTGTCTTGTTTGACGCTGCGGTCGAAGGCAGTATTGCTGGCCTGCCAGACGATGGTCTTGCTGCTGTTCGTGGCCAGTTGCGGCCTGCCCAGATGGTCGTTGTGCAGGTAATAGATCTGGTTGTTTCTGACCATCGCAATCGGCTCGCCACCGTTCCAGAGATAGCTGGTCCACTGGTTGTTGTTGTTCTCCGCCAGCAATTGGTTGAACCCCGCATACGCGTAGCGGCTGGTCGTGCCGGGCTTGCTCTTGCCCATGCGCTGGTCCAATGCGTTCACGGTGTAGGTGGTCGTGGTGCCGGTGCGGGTGTGGCTGGCCAGCCGTCCGAAGGGATCATAGCCCAGGGTGTTGGCTTGGCCTGCGGCATTGGTGAACGCGGTGATGTCGCCGTTGGCATTGGTGGTGTAGCTGCGGGTCAGGCCGCTGGTCGATGATTGCAGCAGGCGGTTGCTGGTGGATGCGTAGCTGTAGGCCGTCGTATTGGCCGGGCTGGTGTTGCCCGCGTTGCTGCGGTTGCCTACCGCGTCATAGCCGAAGCTGGCGCTATTGCCGCCGGCCAGTGTGGCGCTGGTCAGCCTTGAGAGCGCATCGTACTGGTACTGCTGGCTCTGGTCGGCATCCACGCCATTGGTGATGGCGGTGATGCGATCTGCCGAATCGAAGCCGTAGGTCAGGCTTTGCAGCGGCAGGGTGTCGCGGGTGCTGATGCCGGTCAGGCGACCGTCGCTGTCGTAGTTGCTCTGCCGCCACAGGCCGTTGCCGTACAGCAGGTACAGCGGCGGGCCGAAGGCTTGATAGCCGGTGAGGTTGGCCACCGTGGTGGTGACGCCATTGACCGTGGCGGTGATCGTCGCCAGATGCCCGTCGGCATAACCATAGCCCGCGCTGATGCCGCTGGAGTTAATTGTCCCTGACACCATTATTGCGTTTTTTCGTTTATCCCATCATTCCCTATATCGACTCTTTGCAATTGCAGCCAATGCAACGGCCGCTAAGGCATACATGCCCGCCTCCAGCTGCCTTCCCAGCAGGAACATGGTTGCAGCCACTATTGCCCATCCTGCGCTTCCGGCGACAATCACTGATTTCATTGTAGAGGGTTTCATTGGAGCGTTTGGATCCCACCCAACCCGCACATGAGTCCTGCCCCTGTTTCGTATATACCAAGGACGGCACCACCCAAGCCCAATACAAATGCTCCGGCTGGATTATCGACAAAAAAGGCCGCACTCGACCCTACAGAACTAAGGAACGATACCACTGGGGATGGCTGCGGCACGTATTTCATGCATGCTACCCAATAGCCCGTAAATGTTGTCTCAGAAATCGGTGCCTTCTTTTCCTCTTCCTCAGGACACAAGCCAAACGAATCAATTCGATTGACCGGATTCCCACTGACGTAGGCAAAGGTATTGATCCCACCCCCCAGCCCAATCGGGTCGCTCTGCAAATACCGCCCAGCATCCGCCAGATACTCCCGGTAGCCGTTGTGCCAAATCCCCGATTCGGCATCGAAGTACTGGCCGGGGAAGCCGAGGTTGATTCCGCCGATGCTGTCCGTTGTGACTGTGCGGTCGAATGCTGAGTTGCTGGCCTTCCACACGATGGCCTTGCTGGCGTTGGTCGCCAGTTGCGGGCGTCCCAGGTGGTCGTTGTGCAGGTAGTAGATCTGGCCGCTTCGCACCATCGCAACCGGCTCACCACCGTTCCAGAGGTAGCTGGTCCACTGGCCGTTGCTGTTCTCGGCCAATAGCTGGTTGAATCCCGCATACACATAGCGGCTGGTCGTGCCGGGCGTGCTCTTGGCCATGCGCTGGTCGAGTGCGTTCACGGTGTAGGTTGTCGTGGTGCCGGTGCGGGTGTGGCTGGCGAGGCGTCCGAACGGATCATAGCCCAGCGTGTTGGCTTGGCCTGCCGCATTGGTGAACGCGGTGATGTCGCCGTTGGCGTTGGTGGTGTAGCTGCGGGTGAGGCCGCCGGTGGTTGATTGCAGCAGGCGGTTGCTGGTGGCTGCGTAGCTGTAGGCCGTCGTATTGGCCGGGCTGGTGTTGCCCGCGTTGCTGCGGTTGCCTACCGCGTCATAGCCATAGGTGGCGACGTTGCCGCCGGCCAGTGCCGCTTGGGTCAGCCGTGACAGGCCATCGTACTGGTACTGCTGGCTCTGGCTGGCATCCACGCCATTGGTGATGGCAGTGATGCGGTCTGCCGTGTCGAAGCCGTAGGTCAGGCTTTGCAGCGGCAGTGTGTCGCGGGTGCTGATGCCGGTCAGGCGGCCGTCGCTGTCGTAGTTGCTCTGCCGCCACAGGCCGTTGCCGTACAGCAGGTACAGCGGCGGGCCGAAGGCTTGATAGCCATCCAGCGTGGCCACCGTGGTGGTGACGCCGCCCACCGTGGCCGTGATCGTCGCCAGATGGCCGTCGGCATAACCGTAGCCTGCGCTGATGCCGCTGGGGTAGCCGATGGTGGTCAGCCTGCCCATGCCGTCATAGGCGTAGCTGGTGGTGTCGGTGACGGTGCCGGTCTTGTCCTTGCGGGTGGCGATCTGGCCCCACGGCGTGTAGGTGAAGCTGGCCGTGGTCCCCGTGCCGCCGGTCTTGACGGCAGTGCACAGCAGGCCTTTGCCGCTGGTGCAGGTGTCGTAGGTGAAGCTGCGGGTCTGGCTACCGCTGGCCTGGGTCTTGAGCCGGCCCAGTGTGTCATAGGTGTAATTGGTCAGGCTGAGGTCGGCTTTCTTCGTCTGGAGCAGTTGCCCGACCGCGCTGTAACTGAAGGTAGCGGTGCCGGTGTCCGGGCTGGTCTGGCTGAGCAGATTGCCCAGGCCGTCGTAGCTGTAGCTGGTGGCGTTGTTCCGGGCATCACGCA
This sequence comes from Thermomonas sp., assembly GCF_023953935.1. Classification (GTDB taxonomy): domain Bacteria; phylum Pseudomonadota; class Gammaproteobacteria; order Xanthomonadales; family Xanthomonadaceae; genus Thermomonas. The sequence continues at coordinate 422,350 of NZ_JAMLIW010000001.1, forward strand.
CCTGCGCGGTCTGGCCCAGCGCGGTGTACTGGATCTGCGTGGTGCCGCCCGCCGCATCGGTGATGGCCGATACTCGACGACGGCGGTCGTGGGCGTAGCTGGTGGTATTGCCCTGCGCGTCGGTGGTCTGGTTCAGATCGCCGTTGGCGTCGTAGTGGAAGGTCGTCACTTGGCCGTGTTCGCCGTGCTGCTGGCTCAGGAACCCACCCGCATCGTAGACGTAGGTGGTGCGTTGGTGGAGGTCGGTGTAGTCGAACGGAATCGGGAAGCTATGACCGCCGTCGCGTATCCCCTGGAGCAGAGACGGCATCGGGTCTATCCATCTTCCCGTATACCGCGTGCTGCGCTCGACCGTTGTCGGCTGCGAGAGCAGGTTGTAGGTGAACGTCTGTCGCTCCGTCGTCACTTCGTTGATGGTCTCCGGATCGCCGTCTTCGGAGGCATAGCTCTTGTACACCGACGTCACGCGCCCATACACGTCATAGCCGGTGTCAACCCAGTTGCCGTCCGGCAGGGTCACCCGCACCGGACGCCCTTGGGTATCGTAGGTCGTTGCTGTCACCTGCGCTGCACCATTGACCGTGCGCGCTTCGGTCAGCACCTGCCCGCGCGCGTTGTAGGTGTACTGCGTGACCGCCCCGTTGGCCGTGGTCATCTTTCCCGGCTGGCCCAGCGCGTTGTAGTTGGCGTAGGTGACGGTATGGTTCAGGCTATTCTTCACCGTCAGCAGGTTGCCGGCGGTGTCGTAGCTGTAGGTGAGGGCATCGCCACTGCCCGCCAGCGGTCCGTCCACCGTCATGCTGGCGACCATGCCGTTGGGATGCAGGGTATAGGCGTAGCTGGTGGTCAGCGTGCCGACATCGCCGCCGCCCTGATTGCTGACGGTGACGGATTGCAGCAGGCGCGCGCGGGCGTCACCGTCGGGGTAGTAGGCATAGCTGGTGGTATTCAGCGGCTGGTTGGTGCTGCTGCCATAGACCTTGATCTGGTTCAGTCGGCCCTTGCGCACGGCATCCCAGACGTATTCGGTGATCTGCTGCTGGTCGGTCTCGCCGTTCGGGCCGATCCCGGTGGTCTTGCGGGTCAGGCGGTCGTCGGCGTCGTAGACGTACTGCGTCTGCACGCCGTACTGATCTTTCTCCGAGGTCACATTGCCATGGGCGTCGTAGAACGACTCGGCCATGCTGCCCGAGCAGGTCGGCGACGGCGGCCGCTCCACGCCGACGATCCGGCGCGCGCCGTCGGCTGCGCTGATGTAGTAGGTTGTGGTCTGGCCGAGGGCGTTGGTGACGGCGGTGGTGGTGTCCGTGTAAGCGAACGTGCTGCGCTCCACGCCGTTTTCCAGCCCCGACCACGCCACCTGCCCATCGGCCTGGTAGGCATATCGGGAATAACGCTGGCCGTTGATGGAGATGCCGGTGAGCCGGCTGGCATCACGGGAATCTTCATAGTGATAGCTGCGGGTGCCCAGATTGTCCGGATAGGTGACGCTGGCCAGATACCCGGCACCATTGTAGGTGTACGAATACACCTTGCCGTTGGGGGCGGTAATGGCGCCGACTTTGCCGTTCGTCCACGCAAACGACAGCGTGCGCCCGGAGGTGTGGGTGATCGTCGCAAGCGCACCGCTGCCGTTGTAGGCGTAGGTCAGACCGATGCCGCGTTCGTCGAGAAGCGTGAGGGGTTGCCCGGCACCGTTGAATTGCCACTGCCGTCCGTCTGGAAATTCCACACGCCAGCTTGAACCGTCCTGCACGATGCTCCTGGTTTCCGACAACCACACACCGCTCCCGGCAGGCGTGAATTTGATCGCGCTCGCACCATCGGCAAGGTAGATATTGGCCACGGCAACTTGAGAACAGGCGCGGATGCTGCCCAATGTTCCGGAGCATTGGCTGCCGTCAGCGTATTCAAACACCAGCGTGTGTTCGAAGTTGCCTGACCAACTCCTCCCAAAGACGCCGAGATACCCTTGTGACTTGCGGTAGGTGCGGAACACTGCAAGCACGCCCGAATCCGCAGGAAGGAGGATATCCGGTTCGAACATGAGCTTGTCGCCGGTGGGAATTTCGACCGGTCTCCCGGTTATCTCACATGAATCGGGCAAGGAGCTTTCCTTGACCGCGAGGGCGACTTCAACCTCGTTCTGGCGATCGCTACCAGCACCACCACTGCCCGGAAACAGGAAAGTATCGTTGAAACCGTTGGAAGAACTCCTGCCGAGCATGCGTTCGAACTCGGAGGCGTCTGATCCTTCTTCCCACCAGCAAGTTTTGATTGTCGTAACCTTACAGCCGATCGGTCTTCCGTCTACCGTCATCTGACAGACGTTCTCTTGATCGTATTCACATACTTGGTGAACCGCCACCGCCTGCCCACTTGCCAGCAACAAACCGAGGGTCAGCAGTCCCCCCCCCCCCCCATTCCCTTCCAACGCATCCCCAGTCTCCCCGTGGAGGCCGCGGACATCTCGGTCGCGGCGTGATTGATGACGTCGATTGATAACATGGCTCCACGCAAGCTGCAACACTTGACATTTCGCGTCCCGAGTGACGCAAGCCGCCTGCCATGAGCACGCTGACAACGCCGACCGGACTGCCTGTCCGTGCACGCAATCCCCACTCGACCTGCCCTCGATCTCGAACGCGGGACGAACGGGCCGCGCTCATCAAATCGAATCAACCACCGCTCCGTCTGCTAGCCTTCGGTTTTCAGCATTCCCGCCGCCGAGGAAACCCGTCATGACCCTGCGCCCCAGTCTGCTTGCCCTTGCCGTCGCCGGCGGCCTCGCCGTTGTCCTTGCTTCCTGCGGGGGCGGCGGTCCGCGCAACGCGACTACCGGCGCTGCGGCGACCAACGCCAATGAAACGCCGGAGCAGTTCATCGCCCGGGTCAATGAGGAAATGCGCGAGGTCAGCACCGAGCTCAATTCGGCACAGTGGCTGTCGAACACCTACATCAACAGCGACAGCGAGCTGATCGCCGCCAAGGCCAACGAACGCTGGCTGGCCCGGCTCAACGACTGGATCGCGCAGGCCAAGCGCTTCGAGGGGCGGCAAATGGCGCCGGAAACCGCGCGCCAGATCAAGCTGCTCAAGCTGATGACCGCGATGCCGGCGCCCAAGGATGCCAAGGAGCTGGCCGAACTGGCCCGGATCGCCAGCAAGCTGGAGGGCATGTACGGGAGCGGCAGCTACTGCACCGGCAGCGGGGCGAACAAGGACTGCCGTGACATCGGCCAGCTCAGCGAGGTGTTGGCCAGCAACCGCGACTACGCGGCCCAGCTCGACGCCTGGCAGGGCTGGCACACGGTCGGGGCGCCGATGCGCGCCGATTACACCCGCTTTGCCGAACTGGTGAACAAGGGGGCGAAGGAAATGGGCTTCGCCGACGCCGGCGAGATGTGGCGCTCGGCTTACGACATGCCGCCGGCCGAAATCGCGCAGGAAACCGATCGCCTGTGGGATCAGGTGAAGCCGCTGTACGAGCAGCTGCACTGCTACGCGCGCGGCAAGCTCGATGCCAAGTACGGCAAGGACAAGGGCGAGGTGGCCGGCCGGATGCTGCCCGCGCACCTGATGGGCAACCTGTGGCAGCAGGACTGGAGCAACCTCTGGGACATGCTCGCGCCCTACCCGGGCGCCGGCAGCCTCGATGTCAACGCGGCCTTGCAGCGCACCCAGGAATCCAATTTCGGACGCGAATTGTTCCGCGCCAGCACGCCGGGCATGCCGTCCTCCGACCGCGGTTTCCTGGCACAGCGCGCCGCCAATCTCGACACCGCCACCCAGATGATGCAGCGGGCGCAGGACTTCTACACCTCGCTGGACATGCCCGCCCTGCCCGAGAGCTTCTGGCAGAAAACCCAGTTCATCAAGCCGCTGGACCGCGAGGTGATGTGCCACGCCAGCGCCTGGGACATGAACATGCAGGGCGACGTGCGCATCAAGATGTGCATCAACCCGACCGAGGAAGATCTGACCACGATCTACCACGAGCTCGGGCACATCTATTACTACCTCGCCTACAACAAGCTGCCGCCGCTGTTCCAGAACGGCGCCAATGACGGCTTCCACGAGGCCATCGGCGACACCATCGTGCTGTCGATGACGCCGCAATACCTTGCTTCGGTCGGGCTGGTCGCAAAGCCGCAGCAGACCCGGGATGCGCTGGTCAACGCGCAGATGCGGATGGCGCTGGCGAAAGTCGCGTTCCTGCCGTTCGGTCTTATGATCGACCGCTGGCGCTGGGGCGTGTTCGACGGCTCGATCACCCCCGACCATTACAACCAGGCCTGGTGGTCGCTGAAGGCGAAGTACCAGGGAGTGGCGCCGGTGAGCCCGCGCGGCGAGGAGTTCTTTGATCCGGGTGCGAAGTACCACGTCCCGGCCAATACGCCCTACACCCGCTACTTCCTCGCCAATATCCTCGAATTCCAGTTCTACAAGGCGCTGTGCGACGCTTCCGGCTACAAGGGGCCGCTGTACGAATGCAGCTTCTATGGCAACAAGGAGGCCGGCCGCAAATACTGGGCGATGCTCTCACGCGGCGCCAGCCAGCCCTGGCAGGCCACGCTGAAGGAGCTGACCGGCAGCGAGAAGATGGATGCCGGCCCGCTGCTGGAATACTTCGCACCGCTGCAAGCGTGGCTGCAACAGCAGAATGACGGCCAGCAGTGCGGCTGGGATGCGGGCGAATCGACTCCGGCACCGGCCGCCGCGCAGGGCGACGCGCCCGCCGCAGCCGGCTGAAAACCGCCCTTCCGCCACCGGCGGGCTGTATAATTCGACCCGCACGGTGGGAGAAGCGCGCGTGATCACTGGCCACGCGGGCTGCCGAAGGCGCAACTGCCCGGAATCGCTCAGGTCCAAGACCGCCGTGCAATCACACTCTGGAGAGACCCCCGCGCATCTGAACCGTGCGCGCAGGGCGCCGAAGGGGCAAGACCGCAGCACTCGCCTTCCCTCCCCCTGGGCGATGCGGTTCAAACTCTCAGGCAAAAGGACAGAGCGGGCATCCTTTCCCGCTGCACGCGCCCGGATGCCGCCATGACCCAGCCTTCGCTTCGTTCCCTCGAACAGCACGATGCTTTCGTTTCCCGCCACATCGGCCCGAACGACGCCGAAATCGCGGCGATGCTCAAGACCCTCGGCTTCGATGCGCTGGATGCGTTCACCGATGCCATCGTCCCGGATTCGATCAAACCCACCGGCGCACTGGCGCTGCCCGAGGCGGTGAGCGAAGTCGACGCGCTGGCCCGCATCCGCGAAATCGCCGCGCGCAACCAGACCTTCCGCAGCTTCATCGGCCAAGGCTATTACGGTACCCACACGCCGAACGTGATCCTGCGCAACATCCTCGAGAACCCGGCCTGGTACACCGCCTACACGCCGTATCAGGCGGAAATCTCGCAGGGCCGGATGGAAGCCCTGATCAATTTCCAGACCATGGTGGCCGATCTGACCGGGATGGACATCGCCAACGCCTCGCTGCTGGATGAGGCCAGCGCCGCGGCCGAAGCGATGACCCTGGCCAAGCGCAGCGCCAAGTCCAAGTCCAGCGTCTTCCTCGTCTCCGGCGATACCCACCCGCAGACGCTCGAAGTGCTGGCCACCCGCGCCGAGCCGCTGGGCCTGAGCGTGGAGGTGGTGCGTTCAACCGAGGACTTTCACGCCAAGCTCGCCGCCGGCGACTATTTCGGTGTGCTGGTGTCCTACCCGGCGTCGAGCGGATGGATCGCCGAATGGGACAAGGATATCGAAACCGCCCACGGCCACGGCGCGCTGTTCGTGGTGGCTACCGACCTGCTGGCGCTGACCTTGCTGAAATCGCCGGGCGAAATGGGCGCCGACATCGTGATCGGCAGCAGCCAGCGCTTCGGCGTGCCGCTGGGCTTCGGCGGCCCGCATGCCGCGTTCATGGCCTGCCGCGACGCTTACAAGCGCTCGATGCCGGGCCGCCTGATCGGCGTCTCGATCGACGCCGAGGGCAACCCCGCCTACCGCCTGACCCTGCAAACCCGCGAGCAGCACATCCGCCGCGAAAAGGCCACCTCCAATATCTGCACCGCCCAGGTGCTGCTGGCGGTGATGGCGGCGATGTACGCGGTCTACCACGGCCCCGAAGGATTGAAGCGCATCGCCCAGCGGGTGGCGCGTTATACCGCCATCCTCGAAACCGGGCTGGCGCAGCTGGGGTTCAACTGCCTCCACGCCAGCGCCTTCGACACCCTGTGCATCGACGCCGGCGCCAACAGCGCCGCATTGGCCGAGCGCGCGCGCGCGATGGGCGTCAACCTGCGCGTGCGCGGCAACGGCTCGATCTGCATCGCGCTGGACGAAACCACCACCCGCAGCGACATCGAACTGCTGTGGGAAGTGTTCGGTGAAGACCAGCCGCTGCCGTCGGTGGACGCACTGGAAGACGCGCCTGACCTGATCCCGGCCGCGCTGCGCCGCCGCAGCGCCATCCTCACCCATCCGGTGTTCAACACCTACCACAGCGAACACGAGATGCTGCGCTACCTGCGCCAGCTGGCCGACAAGGATCTGGCGATGGATCGCACCATGATCCCGCTGGGCTCGTGCACGATGAAGCTCAATGCCACCGCGGAAATGATCCCGGTGACGTGGCCGGAGTTCGCGAATATCCACCCGCTGGCGCCGGCCGAGCAGACCCGCGGCTACGGCGAGCTGATCGCCGGGCTGGAATCCATGCTGGTGGAGATCACCGGCTACGACGCGGTCAGCCTGCAGCCGAACTCCGGCGCCCAGGGCGAATACACCGGCCTGCTGGCGATCCGCGCCTATCACGCCGCGCGCGGCGAAGGGCACCGCAATATCTGCCTGATCCCGTCCTCGGCGCACGGCACCAACCCGGCCAGCGCGCAGATGGCGGGGATGCAGGTGGTCGTCACCCAGTGCGATGCCAACGGCAATGTGGATGTCGCCGACATCCGCGCCCAGGCCGAGAAGCATTCGGCCAATCTCGCCGCGATCATGCTCACCTACCCGTCCACCCACGGCGTGTTCGAAGAGGACGTGGTCGAAATCTGCGAGATCGTCCACCAGCACGGCGGGCAGGTGTATACCGACGGCGCCAACATGAACGCGCTGGTCGGCCTGGCCAAGCCCGGCAAGTGGGGCTCGGACGTGTCCCACCTGAATCTGCACAAGACCTTCTGCATCCCGCACGGCGGCGGCGGCCCGGGCGTTGGCCCGTGCGCAGTGAAGTCGCATCTGGCGCCGTTCCTGCCCGACGCGCTGGGCGCCGACGGTCTGCGCACACCGGGCGTGGGCAACGGCGCGATGGTGGCCGCCGCGACCTTCGGCAGCGCCTCGATCCTGCCGATCAGCTGGATGTACATCACCCTGATGGGCGCGGTCGGCCTGCGCAAGGCCACCCAGGTGGCGATGCTCAGCGCCAACTACATCGCCAAGCGCCTGGCCGACCACTACCCCACGCTGTACAGCGGCCGCAACGGCCTGGTGGCGCACGAGTGCATCCTCGATCTGCGCCCGCTGGAAAAGCTTTCCGGCGTCAGCGCCGAGGATGTGGCCAAGCGCCTGATCGACTTCGGTTTTCACGCCCCGACCCTGAGCTTCCCGGTCGCCGGCACGCTGATGGTGGAGCCGACCGAATCGGAATCGCTGGGCGAACTCGACCGCTTCATCGACGCCATGATCCAGATTCGCGCCGAAATCCAGGATGTGGTCGACGGCAAGCTGGACCGCGAAGACAACCCGCTCAAGTTCGCCCCGCACACCGCCGCGCAGGCCAGCGCCAGCGAATGGAAGCACGGCTACCCGCGCGAGCTGGCGGTGTTCCCGCTGGCCAGCCTCAAGCGCCAGAAATACTGGCCGCCGGTGGCACGGGTGGACAACGTCTACGGCGACAAGAACGTGATGTGCGCCTGCCCGCCGATGGACGCGTACCGGGACGAGGCGTAAGCACGGATGAGGGGCGCTTTTGGTCCTTCGCGCTCGCTACGCTCGCCGCCCCTCACCCCAACCCTCTCCCCGCAAACGGGGAGAGGGGGACAGATTCGTGACGACGCGAGGCTTGCTGCACTTTTCCGTCTCCCCACACCGCAGGGAGGCTCACCTTGTCTTTCCTTCTCCCCGCTGCGCGGGGAGGCTTGCTTGCTTTTCCTTCTCCCCGCTGCGCGGGGAGAAGGTGGCCGCAGGCCGGATGAGGGGCGGCCGGCAGCGCCTTACACCCCCTGCTGCTTCAGCCAGGCATCGATCTGCGGGCGCAGCTGCGCGCGCAGGTGGATTCGGGTCTGGATCGCGTTGATGGTGCGCTCGGCGTCGCGGCGCGAGGTCGGTGCGATGTGTGCCTCGGCAAACGCGCGGATCTTGTCGACCATCTTCAGGTCGGTCGCGGCGCGGCCCAGGCCCGGGTAATAGCGCGCCAGCGAGGTGGAATCCACCAACGCGTCCACCTGCTCGCGGTGGGCCACGGCGAAGTCGAAAGCCATGTCCGGATGCTCCCGCGACACCGAGGCGATCATGGAGGCGCCCAAGGTCGCGCCCGGCTCGTCGGTCAGCGCCAGGTCGAGCGCCCGCTGCGCCAGCGCCTTGTCCTTGGCCACCGCCAGCAGCCCGTAATACTGATCGCGCAGCATCGAGATTTTTTCCGCGCGCGCCAGCGCCAGCAGGCGTTGCCAGGTGGCGGCATCGGCGTTGTAGGCAACCATGCCCAGCACGGTGCGGCGCAGCTCGGGCGAGAGCGATTCCGGATTGACGAGGAAGGCGTCGAAGCGACGCCGCGCCTCGGCCAGCACCGTGGCATCACCCAGTCCGCCGAGAATCGAAATCAGGCTGGTCCGCAGTTGTTTGACCGAGGTCGAATCGCCATCGCGATTGTCCCATCCAAGCTGGGCGAACTTGGGCGAAAGCCGGGCGATCACGAACTTCTGGATCGCCGCCTTGCGCGCCGGATCGTCCTTGTACAGGTCATCCAGCCCACCCAGCGACCCGGCCACCATCTGCCAAAGCTCGGGCGCGGCATCCAGCGGCACCTGCAGCGCCAGATTCAGGCTGTCCGAACGCGGCTGCAAGCCGGTTTCCGAAAGCGCGGACGCATCCAGCATCACGCCCACCTGGTCCACCACCGGCAGCCGGCTGAAGTTCGCGGTCAATGCCCCGAACTGTGCCGGCGAATACAGGGTGCGGAAATACCCCGCTTGCCCGGCGTTGACCACCACCGGCGCCGCGCAGCCCGGCAGGGTCGCGCTGGCGCTGCCGTCCACCAGCACCCTGACCACCGGGCCGGCGCCCGCTTGCAGGCTCACCGGCACGCGCCAGCGCAGCGGCGACTTGTCCGGGCGATCGACGGTGAACTCACCCTGCTCCAACGTCACCACGGTCTGGCCATCACGGCACACGCTGGCGGCGCGAATCAGCGGCACGCCGGGCTGGCGGGTGAAATCGTGGGCCACCTCGATGAATCGGCGCCCGGGCGCGGCGGCGTCCATCTCCGCCCACAGGTCGTCGGTGACGGCATTGCCGTAGGCGTGCTTGCGGATATAGCTGCGCACGCCGCTGCGCCAGGCGTCTTCGCCCACATAGTCTTCCAGCATCGCGATCACCGCCGCGCCCTTGCCGTAGGTGATGCCGTCGAAGGCCTGGCTGGCCTGCTCCACCGTGGCGATCGGCTGCACGATCGGGTGGGTGGTGGCATAGGCATCGCCACCCATCGCGCCGCGGCTGGTGAACGCGGCATCGGCGCCGCCGGTATCCCACTCCGGATGCAGCTTGCGGGTGGTGCGGTTTTCCATCCACGAGGCAAAACCCTCGTTCAGCCACAGATCGTCCCACCAGCGCATCGTCACCAGATCGCCGAACCACTGGTGGGCAATCTCGTGCGCGGCGGTGGAGAACACCCGCTGCTGGTCGAAGGTATTGGAGGTGGCCGGATCGAGCAGCAGCGAGGTTTCGAAGGTGAAGATCGCGCCCCAGTTTTCCATCGCGCTGAAGAACTGGCTGCGGCCCGGTGCGGCGATGTTGTCCAGCTTGGGCAGCGGGTAGCGCACGCCGAAGTAGTCGTTGTATTCGCGCAGGATGTCGCGGCTGGATTCCATTGCGTAGCTCGCCTGTTCCACCTTGCCGCGCAGGGCGATCACGCCGATTTCAACGCCGCCATCCTCAAGGCTGAGCCGATCGAACTCGCCGACGCCCAGGAACAGCAGATAGGTGGACATCTTCGGGGTGGTGGCAAAGGTGGTGCGGGTGAGCCCATTGGGCAGCACCTGGGTCGCCTTCGCCGGCATGTTGCTGACCACCATCTCGCCGCTCGGCGCGTTGACGGTCAGGTCGAAGGTCGCCTTGAAGTTCGGCTCATCCCAGGACGGGATGAAACGACGGGCGTCGGAGTTCTCGAACTGGGTGTAGAGCGCGCGCTTGCTGCCGTTCGCGGTCGGGTAGTCGAGCGCGAAGAAGCCGTTGGCCTGGGTGCCGAGCTTGCCGGAGTATTCGGTCGCCAGGACGTAGCGACCGGGCGCCAGCGGCTGGTCGAACACGAAGGCCGCGGTCTGGTTGCCGGCATCGACATCCACCGATTTCGGCACCAGGGTCTTGCCGGCCGCCGTGGTCAGCGTGCTGTGGCTGAAGCGCATGTCCACCGCCTGCAGCACGATGCGGTCGGTCGCCGCCAGCACCTCGATGTCGATCTTCACCTTGCCATCGAAGGTCATCGCCTGCGCGTGCGGGGTGATCTCGATCGTGTAATGCGAGGGCTGCGCCGTGCGCGGAAGCTGGGTGGTGACGACCGCGGCCTGCTCGGCACCGGCGGGCATGTCGCCGGCAGATGCCGCAAAGGCTTGGCTGCAGGCAAGGCTCAACGCCATCGCGATGACGAGCGGACGAATGGCAGGACGGCGCATGGGGCTTCCGCAGGCAGTGACAGGAAAGCGATCCTCGCGCAATCCCCGCTCCGGCAACACCGCCTGAAGTCATGCCTGGCACACAAATTCACCGCGCCGTGTGGCTGCGTTCAGGGCAAACCGGAATTGATCGGTGCAGCGTTCAGACCAGATGCCGCATCACCGCGACGTAATGACACAGGCTGCCGGCCAGCACGAAGCCGTGCCAGATCGCGTGCGCACCGCGCTGCTGCGGGCGCAGGTAGAAGAAGGTGCCGCCGGTGTAGGCCAGCCCGCCAGCCAGCAGCCAGATCAGGGTTGCAGCGTCCAGCGCATGCCACATCGGCCCGATCGCCGCCACGATCAGCCAGCCCATGCCCAGATAGATGAAGGTCGACAGCCGCCGGAACCGGCCAGTGTGGAACAGCTTGAACACCACCCCGGCCAGCGCCAGCGTCCAGATCGTGCCGAACATCCACCAGCCAGTGGGGCCGCGCAGGCCGACCAGAGTGAACGGCGTGTAGGTGCCGGCGATCAGCACATAGATCGCGCAGTGATCAAAGACCTTCAGCCGCCCCTTGAGTACCGGATGCGAGATCGCGTGATAGAGGGTCGATGCGGTGTACAGCAGCAAAGTCGCGGTGCCGAACACGATCGCGCCGGCCAGCTGCCAGCCGTCACCGAAGATCGCGGTGAGCGTGACCAGCACCGCGCCGGCCGCCAGCGCCGCCGTCGCGCCGACGCCGTGGGTCAGCGCATTGGCAAGTTCCTCTCCCGCGCTCTGGAGGCGGATCCGCGGGACGGCGGGCAAAGCGGTTGTCGTCGTGTGCATCGGTGCAGCATACCATCGCGTATGGAATACCGCCTCGCGTTTACACGTACTCGCTGCTCAAGCAGGGCTCATGCACCCCGCGTCGAGGCATCCAGGACGCGCGCGATCACGCGTACGGATCGCGCAGCACCATGGTGTGGTCGCGATCCGGGCCGGTGCTGACGATGGCGATCGGGCAGCCGGCCAGCTCCTCCAGCGCGCGCAGGTAGGCGCGCGCCGCCGGCGGGAGCTTGTCCCACTCGGTGATACCGTGGGTGTTCTCGCTCCAGCCGGGGAACTCGAGGTAGACCGGCGTGCATTCCTCCCAGCCCTGCGCGTCCAGCGGCGCGTATTCGGTGCGCTTGCCGTGGTATTCGTAGGCGATGCAGATTTTCAGCTTGTCCATGCCGTCGAGCACGTCGAGCTTGGTGATGCACAGCCCGGAAATCCCGTTGATCGCCACCGCACGCTTGAGCGCGACGATGTCGATCCAGCCGCAGCGGCGCGGCCGCCCGGTGGATGCGCCATACTCGGCGCCGCGGTCGCGGATGCCCTGCCCCACGTCATCATCCAATTCGGTCGGGAACGGCCCACCGCCGACGCGGGTGGCGTAGGCCTTGGCGATGCCCAGCACGTAGTCGATCGCATCCGCCCCCACGCCGGCCCCGGCCAGCGCGCCGCCAATGGTGGTGTTCGACGAGGTGACGTAGGGATAGGTCCCGTGGTCGATGTCCAACAGCGCGCCCTGCGCGCCCTCGAACAGCACCCGCTTGCCCTGCTTGCGCAGCTCGTGGCAGATGCCGGCCACGTCCGACTTCATCGGCTGAACGTAGTGGCCGAAGGCCAGCGCTTCGTCCAGGGTCTGCTGAAAGTCGATCGGGTCGGTCTGGAAATATCTGGTCAGGACGAAGTTGTGCAGGTCCAGCGTTGCCCGCAATTTCTCGGCGAGTTGGCCCGGGTAGTGCAGGTCGGCGATGCGGATGCCGCGGCGCGCCACCTTGTCCTCGTAGGCCGGGCCGATCCCGCGTCCGGTGGTGCCGATGGCCTTGCCGCCGGCGGCCTTCTCGCGGGCCTGATCCAGCGCGATGTGATACGGCATGATCAAGGGCGCGGCCGGAGAGATCTTCAGCCGCGAACGCACTTCCACGCCCGCCGCTTCCAGCTCCTCGATCTCCTTGCGCAGCGCCGCCGGCGAGATCACCACGCCGTTGCCGATCAGACACAGCGCGCCGTCGCGCAGGATGCCCGACGGAATCAGGTGCAGCACCGTCTTCTTGCCGTTGATGACCAGGGTGTGGCCGGCGTTGTGCCCGCCCTGGAAGCGCACCACCGCGCCAATGTCCTCGGTGAGCAGATCGACGATCTTGCCCTTGCCCTCGTCGCCCCATTGCGCGCCCAACACCACGACCGACTGACCCATTTTGCAACTCCAGAATGTTCCGCCCTCAACGGGGGCGACCCGGCCCTGCGCTCGCGCGCAGGGCGTTCGAACGTGCGTGCGCCAGTGGCGCACAAGCGCACGTTCTCACCCCCACTGCGCGCCCAACACCACGACTGACTGACCCATGACCGCAACTCCTGTTTTCTGGCGGTCATCGGGACCGCTGGAAAGGGTGCGTCTGTTGCCCCATCGTCTTGCGCAAACCGCCATCGGGGCGGCCAGCGACGATGCAGCGCCAGACACGGAAAAAGCCGAGGCGGGCCCCGGCTTTCGGAAATATTACCTGAAACGGCCAGACCCCGCCCGACCGCACGTTCAGGCAGCGCGCAGCAACCACAGCGAAACCAATCCCAACGCAAGGATCACCGCACCAAATCGTCGGACCTGCGCATCGGGAAGGCCCAGCAGGTTCTCGACCGCACGCTTCCACGCGCCCGGAGCGACAAACAGAAACAGGCCCTCCAGCACGGCCACCAGACACAGGGCAGTCCAAAGATCACGCATCGTCACGGATCCACGCTTGCATGGGCGCATTCCGGGCGGACGGTCACAGCCGTCGGTCGCACCGGAAATCCAGGGGGCTCATGGCGCGCCAACCCGCCTGTCCAATCAACGATCCGCTTTCATGTACTGCAAGAACGGATCATTGCGGTCGAGCACGATCACGCTGGAGTGCTTGCCGTCGAAGGCGGCACGGTAGGCTTCAAGACTGCGCTGGAAGGCGTAGAAGGCCGGGTCGCGGTTGGCGGCCTCGGCGTACAGGCGGGTCGCTTCGGCGTCGCCTTCGCCGCGCAGCTTCTGGGCATCTCGCTCGGCTTCGGCAAGGATCACCTGGCGGTCGCTGTCGGCGCGGGCGCGCACTTCGTTGGCCTGCTCCTCGCCTTCCGCACGCAGGCGGCTGGCCACCTGCTGGCGCTGCGCGCGCATGCGGTTGTAGACGTCGTCGATGACGCGGCTGTCGGTGGGCAAGTCGATCTGCTTGATGCGCAGGTCGGTAATGCGCACACCCAGCGTCGCCGCACCTCGGTTGATCGTATCGAGCTGGCTGCGGACGATGGCGGTCCGGTCTCCCGAGACCGCCTGCTGCAGGGTGCGCGAGTTGATTTCGTTGCGCAGCGCGTCCTTGATGATCGGGGCGAGGCGATCCACCGCCGCGCCCTCGTCGCCGCCGGTGGCGCGATAGAACGCGCGCGCGTCCTCGATCTGGCCAACCGCGAAGAAATCCACGCTGACGTCCTTGCGCTCGGAGGTCAGGTAGCGCTCGGGTTCGGCCGGCAACACCTGCAGGCGGGTGTCGAAGATCCGTGCGGTTTCCACCAGCGGCCACTTGAAGTGCAGGCCCGGCTGCAAATTCACCCGCGAGATCCTGCCCAGGTGCAGCACGATGGCGGTGTGCCCTTCGCTGACCACGAACACCGAGCCGAACATCAGCACCACGGCCACCAGCAGCGCGCCCAAGCCCATCTGCAGTTTCATCGCACCACCTCCTCACGGGCCGAGGCCGGCCGGCCGCTGCGCCCGGGCCGCGCCGGATTGTCCTGGGAAGGCGCCACCTGGACCTGCGGCGAGACCAGTTCCGGCAACAGCGGCGGGGTCGCCGTGGCAGCAGTTCCCGCATTGCCCTGCATCGGCACATAGATCAGCTGGCGACCATCGCCACCCACGATCGTCGGATTCTGCGCCAGCACTTCCTGCAATGTTTCCAGCCACAGGCGCTTGCGGGTCACCTCCGGCGCGCCCTGATACTGCGCCACCAGCAGGCTGAAGCGTTCTGCGTCACCGGTGGCGCGCGCGATCTTGGCGATCTTGTAGCCTTCGGCCACGGTGCGCACCCGCGCCGCCTGGCCGCGCGCCTCCGGCACCACCTTGGCGGCGTAGGCGCGGGCTTCGGAAATCAGCCGCTCCTTGTCCTGCTGGGCGCTGTTGACGTCGTCGAACGCCGGCTTGACCTGCTGCGGCGGGCGGGCGTCGGGCAGGTTGAGCTCGGTGACGACCAGGCCGGTGCGGTAGGAATCCAGCGACTTCTGCAACTGCTGGCGGGCGACCACGGCCAGTTGCTCGCGCGCGCCCAGCACGGTGTCCAGATCGGAACGCCCCACCTGCTCGCGCACCGTGCTCAGCGTGGCCTGCTTGAGCACTTCGTCGCCATCACGGGTGCCGAACCGGTACAGCACCGGGTCAGACACCTTGTACTGCACGTTCACCGCAACCTCGACGATGTTCTCGTCGCGGGTCAGCACCGGCACCCGGTCGGAATAGTTCTTGATCTCGGTGGCGTTGATCTTGATGACGTGCTCGACCGGCCACGGCAGCTTGAAGTTCAGGCCCGGCTGCATCACCCGCGACAGCTGGCCGAAGCGCAGCACCACGCCGCGCTGTTGTTCGGTGATCAGGACCACGCTGGAAAACACCAGCCACAGCGCCACGGCAAGCGCCGCCCAGTGCAGCGGGCTGAAGCCGCCGAGGTCGGGCAGACGTCCGCCGAGCCGGCCCAACAAGCCGCCAGCGCCCGCGCCGCCGGTGTTTCCGGGACGATTCCAGGCCATCCAGGCCTTCCATGGCCCGCGCGGGCCGCTGCTTTGCGTGGTCATGTCGGCAATTCTACGGGAAGCATGGAATCCTCGTCCGCCAGCAGCCCGCGCAGCGGCGCGCCCTCCGGCAGCGCCGCCAGCCGGGCGGCATCGGCGGCGGCGAGGTCAAGCTGCAGGTGCCAACCGTCCTCGGCGTGCGCTTCGGCACGCACCGCGCCCAGCGCGTGCAGGCGCGCGCGCAGGCGCCCGGCCGCGCCCGGCAGCACCAGTTCGGTGACGATGCGTCGCAGCCCCAAGCGCGCGCCGATGGCCTCGCCCAGCAAGTCCAGCCCGCGCCGATCGCGCGCGGAGAGCCAGACCGCGGCCGGCTGGTCCTCGCGCGGGTCGATGCGCGGCAGCGCGCCTTCGATCCGGTCGATCTTGTTGAACACCAGCAGCTGCGGGAGGTCGCCGGCGCCGATCTCGTGCAGCACCGCATCCACCTGCGCCATGCGCTGATCGCGAAGTGGGTCGTCGGCATCGACCACGTGCAGCAGCAAATCGGCCTCGCGCGCTTCGCCCAGGGTGGAGCGGAACGCGGCGACCAGCTCGTGCGGAAGATCGCGGACGAAGCCCACGGTATCCGCCAGCGTCAGGCTGCCGCAGGCCAGGTCGATCCGGCGCACGGTCGGATCGAGGGTGGCGAACAATTGATCGGC
This sequence comes from Thermomonas sp., assembly GCF_023953935.1. Taxonomy (GTDB): domain Bacteria; phylum Pseudomonadota; class Gammaproteobacteria; order Xanthomonadales; family Xanthomonadaceae; genus Thermomonas. The sequence continues at coordinate 438,695 of NZ_JAMLIW010000001.1, forward strand.
GGTATAGGCCTCGGCGCCGCTGAGCGCATTGAACAGGGTCGACTTGCCGGCATTGGTGTAGCCCACCAGCGCCAGCCGCGGCAGTTCGCTGCGCACCCGAGCGCGGCGCATCTGGGTGCGCTGGACTTCGACTTTCTCCAGACGCTTCTGCAGGATCTCGACGCGCTTTTGCAGCAGCCGGCGGTCGGTTTCGAGCTGGGTCTCGCCGGGGCCGCGCAGACCGATCGAACCGCCGCGCTGGCGTTCCAGGTGGGTCCAGCCGCGCACCAGCCGCGTCGCCATGTGGCGCAGCTGCGCCAGCTCGACCTGCAACTTGCCCTCGTGGCTGCGCGCGCGCTGGGCGAAGATGTCGAGGATCAGCCCGGTGCGATCGACCACCCGCCGCTCCAGCGCCTTCTCCAGATTGCGTTCCTGCAGCGGGGTGAGCGCGTGGTTGACCAGCACCAGATCCGCGCCGCTGGCTTCGCAAACCGCCTTGACTTCATCGAGCTTGCCGGTGCCGATCAGGATCGAGGGAGTGGGCCGATCGATCCGCGCCGGCACCGAGGCGACCACGCGTGCGCCGGCAGAGCGCGCCAGTTCGGCAAATTCCTCCAGCACGTCGGGCGCGGCCGGGCCACCGGCATGCGGCTGGATCAGCAGCGCGTTTTCACCGCCGCGCGAGCGTTCGAACAATTGGGTCGGCATCGGTAAACCAGATGCGGGCGGACCGGGCCATTTGCAAGCCCGCGATACAAGCCCTCGGACTCATCCGCCCGCCGCGTCCTCGCCAAACTCGGCGTTGTCCTGCGGCATGCCGGCAATGCGCACGTTGCGCGCCGGTACCACGGTCGAGATCGCGTGCTTGTAGATCATCTGGCTGACCGTGCTGCGCAGCAGGACCACGAATTGGTCGAACGACTCGATCGTGCCCTGCAGCTTGATGCCGTTGACCAGGAAAATCGATACCGGCACGCGCTCGCGGCGCAGCGCGTTCAGAAACGGATCCTGCAAGGATTGCGGTTTGGGCTTGGGTTCCCCGTTGCTGGCGTGCATCGCTGTGTTCTTCTTGTTGGAGACGAGGTGTGGGCACTCCGACCATCACCACCCCTGCGGGCGACGGCGGAACCGGGATGTTAGCGCATGGCCGCCGGCTTGTGATCGGACAGAAATCCATCGACTGCCGCATCGATCTGCCCGCACTGGCTGGCAGGATCGAACCAGCGCACGTTCGCCAGCCCGCGCAGCCAGGTGTATTGCCGCTTCGCCAGTTGACGGGTCGCCGCAATTGCGCGCATGCGGAACTGCTGTTCCTGCGTCGCTTGGGCATCGGCGGCGTGTGGCATTGCGGACGGGAGCGCATCGCCAATCCCTACCCTCACCCCGCCCCCTACCCTCACCCCAACCCCTCTCCCGGGGGGAGAGGGGCTTTCGATGGCATCCAGATATTCCCACGCCTGTCGATAGCCGACTGCCCGCAGCGCCGGCAAATCCAGCGGCGCAGGGTGCGCGAGCAATTCCGGCAATGCGCGCAGGGCCCGGACTTCATCGAGGAAGCCCGCGTCCAGCATGGCATCGAAGCGCGCCTCGATCCGCGCATGCAGCGCACTGCGCTGCGGCGGTGCCAGGGCCAGCGTCAGCACATCCAACCAAGGTTCACCGGTACGCGCTTCGCGCTGCCAATCGCTGATCGATTTGCCGCTCAGTCGATGCACTTCCAGCGCGCGCTGGATGCGCTGGGTATCGGTGGCGTGGATGCGCGCTGCCGCCTCCGGATCGACCTGCGCCAGCTGCGCATGCAGCGCCGCCCAACCCACGCGTGCTGCTTCGTCGGCGAGTTGCGCGCGCAGCGCCGGATCGGCCGAAGGCATCGCCGACAGCCCCTCCAGCAGGGCGCGGAAATACAGCCCGGTGCCGCCGGCAAGGATCGGTCGTTTCCCGCGCTCGGCAATCGCTTCGATGGTCTGGCGCGCGTCGATGGCGAATTCCGCTGCGGAATAGACCTGCCACGGCTCGCGCAGGTCAAGCATGTGATGCGGCACCCGCGCGCGTTCCTCCAGCGTCGGCTTGGCCGCACCGATGTCGAGCCGCCGGTACACCAGCGCCGAATCGACGCTGACGATCTCGCCGCCAAGCCGCTGCGCCAGCTCCAGCGCGCAGGCGCTTTTGCCCGACGCGGTCGGGCCCATCAGCGCAATGGCGCGCAGGCGTTCGCGCGCGGCGGTCACGCGCCCGTCCCTCGCGGCAACACCCGTGCCATCTTCAATAACCGCTTTCGCGCAGGCAGGCCTGCACCTGCATGTGCCGCACCTGCACCTCACGCGAGGGCGCCGGCGACAGCAGGCTGACCAGGACGATCGCCGCGCAGGCAGCGGCAAAACCCGGAATCATTTCGTACCACCCGCTGTGGTAGATCTCGACCGCCACCAGCTTCCAGGCGATCACGGTGACGGCGCCAACAACCATCCCGGCCAGCGCGCCGGTGCGGGTCATCCGGCCCCAGAACAACGAGAACAGCACCACCGGGCCGAACGCAGCGCCAAAGCCGGCCCAGGCGTAGCTGACCAGGCCGAGCACGCGGCTGTCGGGATCGCGGGCAAGGAAGATCGCCAGCAGCGCGATTGCCAGCACCATCAGCCGCCCCACCCAGACCAGCTCTTTTTCACCTGCATGCTTGCGAATGAACCCGTGGTAGAGATCTTCGGTCAGCGCGCTCGAGCACACCAGCAGCTGGCAGCTCAAGGTACTCATGATCGCGGCGAGGATTGCCGAAAGCAGCACGCCGGCGATCCACGGATTGAACAGCGCTCCGGTGAGCACGATGAACACCCGTTCCGGGTTGACCAGCAGCGGTGCCGCCTGCTCCGGGTGCGCCGCGGCCCAGGGAATCCCGGCCAGGCCCACGGCAATCGCGCCAAACAGGCACAGCACCATCCAGCTCATCCCGATCCGCCGCGCCTGCGGGATGACGCCCAGCGAATCGGCGGCCATGAAGCGGGCCAGGATGTGCGGCTGGCCGAAATAGCCCAGCCCCCAGGCCAGCACCGAAATGACCCCGACCAGGCCACCACCGCCGACCCAGTGCAGCCGCGCCGGGTCGACCAATTCGATCCCGCGCACCGCTTCCGCCGGCCCGCCCACGCTGAGGATCACGATGACCGGCGTCACCAGCAGCGCGAACAGCATCAAGGTGGCCTGCACGGTATCGGTCCAGCTCACCGCCAGGAAGCCACCGATCAAGGTATACAGGATGGTGGCCGCCGCGCCCCACCACAGCGCCTGCGCATAGGGCAACCCGAACACGCTCTCGAACAGGCGCGCGCCGGCGACGATGCCGCTGGCACAGTAGACCGCGAAGAACACCAGGATCACCAGCGCCGACACCACCCGCAGCAGCCGCCCGTCGGCGGCAAACCGCGTGGTGAAGTAGTCCGGCAGGGTCAGCGCATCATCGGTCCGCTCGGTGTAGACCCGCAGCGGGCCGGCGACGAAGCGCCAGTTCAGCCATGCGCCGGCAACCAGCCCGATTGCGATCCATGCCTCCGACACCCCGGTCAGGTAGAGCGCACCGGGCAGGCCCAGCAGCAGCCAACCGCTCATGTCCGAGGCCCCCGCCGACATCGCCGTCACATAGCCGCCCAGCGAACGGCCGCCAAGGATGTAGTCGTCGAGATTGCGGGTGGAACGCCATGCGGCGAAGCCAATGCCGACCATCGCCAGCAGATAGATGCCGAAGGTGATCAGCAGCGGGGTGCTTGCGGTCATGGCGTGGCTCCGGTCGAATCGGCGCACTTTAGCAGCCGTGCGCGCCTTGCCTCGGCCAAGCTCACTCCGGCCAGACGATCGCGGGCGGACCCGCATCCTTGCGCGGAACCGGGACCGCCGCCACCGCATTCCAGACCTTGAGCACATCCACGGTTGCGGCCACGTCATGGGCGCGCAGCAACATCGCCCCGTTCTGCGCGGCGATCAGGTGCGCCGCCGCCGATCCGACCGCACGCTCGGCAGGCATCTTGCGCCCGGTCAACTCCCCGATGCTGCGCTTGCGCGACAGCCCCGCCAGCAGCGGAGTGCCCAGGTCGGTGAAGCGCCGCAACCCGGCCAGCAGCTGCAGGTTGTGCGCGGTGGTCTTGCCGAAACCGAAACCGGGATCGACCACGATGCGCTTGCGGTCAATTCCGGCCATTTCGGCGACGAAAATGCGCTCGGCCAGGAAGCGATGCACTTCGCCCACCACGTCGTCGTAGCGCGGCGCATCCTGCATCGTCCGCGGCTCCCCCAGCATGTGCATCAACACCACCGGCACCCGCAGTTCCGCGGCGGTCTCCAGCGCACCCTCGCGGCGCAGCGCGAACACGTCGTTGATCATGCCCGCGCCGGCGGCAACCGCGGCGCGCATCACCTCGGGCTGGCTGGTGTCGATGCTGATCGGGATCGAAGTCCGCTGCGCCAGCGCCGCGATCACCGGGATGACGCGATGCAGTTCCTCGGCCACCGGAACATCGTCAGCACCGGGCCGCGTGGATGCGCCGCCGATGTCGAGGATGCCCGCGCCTTCTTCCGCGAGTTTCAACCCATGCGCGATCGCCGCGTCCGTGCTGCAGTGCTCACCGCCATCCGCGAACGAATCCGGCGTCACGTTGACGATGCCCATCACCTTCGGCACATCGAGTTTCAGGATGCGGCCGTTGCAGTCGAGTTGGGGAGTGGTATCGAACATGGGGCTCACTGGGCGGTGGACGGGCAATGATCAGCCGATTCTCGCCCGGAATGCCGCTCGGCGGCACGGCGCATTGCAAGCGCAGTTGGTTCGAACCTCGATGCAGCAGCGCACCAGTCAATGCCGGCAAAACCACTGGCGTGATCCGGCACGGCAATCAGCCTGGCATCCCTGATCCACTGACAGGCACCGCCTGCGGTGCCCAGCGCGAATATTTGCCGAGCAATTGCCGGAATCCCGGGCTGTCGCGAATCGGGTCCCAGGCCGGATCCAGCCAGAGCATGCGCGGCGAAGTCGTCAGCCCGACACCGGCGGCCGCCAGCGCCCGTGCCAGCAGCGGCACCGCGAGATCCGCGCGGCCTGCGGCGGCAAAATGCCCGGCGTTGGCGTACAGGAGCCGCGGCCCATCGACGTGGTCATGCGCGGGATCGACCAGCGCCAGCGAACGGTTGATGGCGTCCTGTCCTTCCCGGAAGCGCCCCAGCCCGATCTGCGCGCCGCCCACGTTGCTCCACGCCCAGGCCGACTGGACCGGCGAAGCGACGCGGGTTTTCGGCATGGCTTCGGACAGGGCTTGCAGGTAGCCGGCACGGGCTCCCGCCGCATCGCCATGCAATTGCAGCAGCCGGGCCAGCAACAAGCTTCTATTGAAGTACAGGTCGAAACCACCGCTCGGGAGGGAGCGCAGCTCTGCCAGCGCTTCGTCGTTTCGATGCAGCAGGTACAGCAGATAGACCCGCATTGCCCGCACCAGCGGCGCCTCGCCCTCCAGCCTCGCCAGTGCGGCCTGGGCATCGCCGTTCATCAGGACCCCCGCCATCGCCTCTCGGGCCATGGCATCGGCGTTGTCGGGATCGATCATCCGCGCGCGCCTGGACCAGGTTTGCGCCCCTTCGTAATCCGACACCATCATCAGGGTTTCGCTCAGGGTGCTGATCAAAATGACGTTGCGAGGATCGAGTGCCAGCGCCTGCCGCAGCCGATCCAGCGCCACCTCGATCCGGCCACTCCGACGCTCAATCAGCGCCAGCGCCTCCAGCGCCTGCAGGTCGTTCGGCTGCAAGTCCAGCACAAGCTTGAACGCCGCGGTCGCGGCAACCGGATCATTGCGCCCGAAATACGCGCTGTAGCCCAGGGCCACCTGCGTCATCGGCAGTCGCGGTGCCAAGACCAAGGCTCGCTCGGCGTCCTGGTGCCCCTGCGCGTACAGCGCTTCAGTCGCGGCCTCGCCGCCGATCCTCCCCAGCATGTTCTCGGCGTAGGACTTGCGCGCAAACGCGAGCGCAAATTCCGGATCCCTGGCCACCGCCTGCCCGTACAGCGCAACGGCTTGTCCGAGGCTGTCCTTGTCGAAGTTGATGACGCCGCGATCGAGCAGGAATTCGGCGCGCAGGAACAGGTCATAGGCCTCCCGATCGTGGGTCGGAATCGCCGCGATGCGTTCGGACTCCGCTGGTGACAATCGCGCCCGCAGCGCATCCGCCACCTTCTGCGCCACCTCGCCTTCCATGCCGAAAATATTGTCCAGCGTGCGCTGGTAGCTCTCGCCCCAGATGTGGGTATCGGTCTTGGCATCGATCAATTGGACGTTGATCAGCACGTCGTTGCCGGATTTCTGCACGCTGCCCTCGAGCACCGTCGCCACGCCCAGTTCGGCGGCGACTTGCCGGAGATTTTCCGGGCGGCTGCCGTACTTCATGGTGGAGGTTCGGGAAATGACCTTGAGTTCGCCGATCTCCGAGAGCCGGGTCAGGATCAGGTCCTGCATCCCGCGGGCGAAATAGGCGTTGTCGGCATCCCGGCTGAGGTTGTCGAAAGGCAGCACCGCGATCGAGCGCGGCGACACCTGTATCGGTGCTGCCGTAGCCGCACCTGCGGCCCCGCTGCTTGCGGCCCCACGACTGGTGGCATCGCGGCGCTGCACGAACTGGTTGGTCACCAGCAGCACCACGGCCACCACCAGCACCGCGATGATCCATTTGTCGAGGCGGCGCCCGCGCGCGCCTGCCGCTGGATCGGCCGGATCCAGTTCGCTCTCGCGTTTGAGCCCCTCCGAGGTGAACTCATAGAACCAGGTGAACGCGACCCAGAATGGAAAGCCAATCGCCCCGGCCGCAACGAACCAGCGGGTCACCCAGTCCCCGAATCCGAATACCGGCGCCAGCTGCGCGATCCCCTGCGCCAGCGCCCAGATCGCACCGACGTAGAGCACGGCGGCGCGCGGCACGTTGCGGCGCTTGAGCTCGGCAAACAACCCTGCAGATCGGCCCACGCGGTGCATCCGGTTGCGCTACCGGAACAGTGTCGACGAAAGGCGGACGGCAGCGCAAGACGGACGCAACCACGACGCAACAGACATCGGCGACAGCGCCGCCAGCAGCCGGAATTGCCCTGCCCTTCGGCGCTGCCTGGGCTGCCTTGTCGGCTCACCAGGCCACCGGCACGCTTCAGCCCTGCGCCTCAGCCCTGCGCTTCAAGTCTGCGCTGCCGGCCCGCCGATCGGCGCTGCCGGCGGCGCCGCATCGTGCTTGCCGTTGGTCCGGTTCCAGCCCGCCGGCGGCGGCACCTCGCGTCCGTCCATGATCGCGTCGATCTGCGGCACGTCGATGGTTTCGTATTCCAGCAGGGTCCTGGCCATCGTGTGCAGCTTGTCGAGGTTCTCGGTCAACAGCCGGGTGGCGCGGGCATAGGCACGGTCGAGGATACCGCGCACCACCTCGTCGATCTTGCGCGCGGTCTCGTCGGAAACGCTCTTGTGCTGGGTGACGCTGCGGCCAAGGAACACCTCGTCTTCATCCTCGCCGAAGGTAATCGGGCCGAGTTCGGACAGGCCCCATTTGGTGACCATGTTGCGGGCCATCTTGGTGGCGCGCTCGATGTCATTGGACGCGCCGGTCGTCACCTTGTCTTCACCGAAGATCAACTCCTCGGCCACCCGGCCACCGTACAGCGAGGCCAGCTGGGACTCGATCGCGGTGCGGTTGTAGCTGTACTTGTCGCCTTCCGGCAGGTACATGGTGACGCCCAGCGCACGCCCGCGCGGAATGATCGTCACCTTGTAGACCGGGTCGTGCTCGGGCACCAGGCGGCCGACGATGGCGTGGCCGGCTTCGTGGTAGGCGGTCAGGGTCTTTTCCTGCTCGCTCATCGCCATCGAGCGGCGCTCGGCGCCCATCATGATCTTGTCGCGGGCCTTGTCGAAGTGGTCCATGTGGACGTCCTTCGCGTTCTCGCGGGCGGCGAACAGCGCCGCCTCGTTGCACAGGTTGGCCAGATCCGCGCCGGAGAAGCCCGGCGTGCCGCGCGCGATGGTCATCGGTTCGACATCATCGGCCAGCGGCAGTTTGCGCATGTGGACTTTCAGGATCTGCTCGCGGCCCTTCACATCCGGCAAGCCGACCACCACCTGGCGATCGAAGCGGCCCGGGCGCAGCAGCGCCGGGTCGAGCACGTCGGGGCGGTTGGTGGCGGCTATCACGATCACGCCCTCGCCACCCTCGAAGCCGTCCATCTCGACCAGCAGCTGGTTCAGGGTCTGCTCGCGTTCGTCGTGGCCGCCGCCCAGGCCGGCGCCGCGGTGGCGGCCGACGGCATCGATTTCGTCGATGAAGATGATGCAGGGCGCGTGCTTCTTGCCCTGCTCGAACATGTCACGCACGCGCGAAGCACCCACGCCGACGAACATCTCGACGAAATCCGAGCCGGAAATGCTGAAGAACGGCACCTTGGCCTCGCCGGCGATGGCCTTGGCCAGCAGGGTCTTGCCGGTGCCGGGCGGGCCGACCATCAGCACGCCGCGCGGAATCTTGCCGCCCAGCTTCTGGAAGCGGGTCGGGTCACGCAGGAATTCGACCAGTTCTCCGACCTCTTCCTTGGCCTCGTCGCAGCCGGCGACGTCGGCGAAAGTCACCTTGGTCTGGTCTTCATTGAGCATCTTGGCACGCGAACGGCCGAACGACATCGCGCCCTTGCCGCCGCCCTGCTGCATCTGCCGCATCATGTAGAACCAGAACCCGACCACCAGCGCCAGCGGCAGCACGTTCCACAGCAGCGACCAGATCGAGAACCCCGACTCCGGCGGCGCCTGGTTGATCTCGACCTTGTGTTCGATCAGGTCATTGATCAGATCGCGGTCACGGACCGGCGCGGTGGTGGTGCCTTTTTCGCCGTTGTCGCGCTCGAAGGTGATGCTGCGCTCGTTGCTGGAGATATCGACCTTCTTGATCTGGCCGGCCTCGACGTCGGCGACGAAGTCCGAGTAGACCACCTCGCGGCTGGGCGCCAGCTTGGGCGAAAAGGTCTGGAACACCATCAGCAGCACGGCGGCGACCACCAGCCACATCAGCACGTTTTTCACGAGATCGTTCATGCGTTTCCCGATTCGGCGCGCCTGCGCGCGTCACTTCATCCTGGTCAGTTTACCCGTTGCCAGCGCGTACACCTCGGGCGAGCGCTGGCGCGAGGCGGCCGGCTTGCGGATCGCCACCTTGGCGTAGCGACGCCGCAGTTCACGCACGTATTCGTCAAAGCCGGTGCCCTGGAACAGCTTGATGAGGAAATCGCCGCCCACGCGCAGCTGGCCGTCGGCAAACTCCATCGCCAACTCGGCCAGATGCATCGCACGCGGCTGATCCACGACATCCATGCCACTCTTATTGGGGGCCATGTCGGAAAGCACAAGGTCCACCGGCTGCCCGTCCAGCAGCGCCAGCAGACCGTCAAGCACCGCCTGTTCGCGAAAATCCCCGTGCAGGAAGTCCACCCCCGCCAGCGGCGGCATGGCGAGGATGTCGCTGGCGATCACCCGACCGGGTCGGTTCGGATCCAGCCGGTCCAGCTCACGCCGGACCCACTGCGACCAGCCGCCCGGCGCGGCGCCCAGATCGACCACCACCAGGCCCGGCTTGAGCAGGCGGTCGCGCTCGATCAGCTCCTCCAGCTTGTACACGGCGCGCGAGCGCATGCCTTCGGCCTGCGCCTTTTTCACGAAGGGGTCGGAAAAATGCTCCTTGAGCCAGCGCTGGCTGGATTTGCTGCGGGTGGCCATGGCCGGGCGACGCGGACGAAGACGGGGTCATGTTAACCTGCGCTTCCTGAATCCACTGCCGTGACGCATGCCAACCCAGTTGACCAACGCCCAGATCCGCTTCCTGCGCGGCCAGGCGCATGGTCTCAAGGCCATCTTGCAGGTGGGGGCCAAGGGCATCACCGACGCGCTGGCGGCCGAGGTCGATGGTGCGCTCGAACACCACGAGCTGATCAAGGTGAAAGTCGCCGCCGAAGACCGCGACCAGCGCGACGCATTGATTGATGCCCTGGTCGGACGCAGCCGTGCGGCACTGGTACAGCGGATCGGCCATACCGCAGTGCTCTATCGGCAATCCAGCGAGAAACGCCACATCGTGCTGCCGCGGGCCTGATCGAAGTCCAATACCATGCAACTGAGCTTCGAACGTCCGGATTACCAGTACGCCTTGCGCAGCGCGGGTGCCACGGGTGCGCGGGTCAACGCGCGCTGGCTGAGCACCAGCTTCGCCATTGCCCCGGACACCTTGATCGAAGACTGGTCGGTGGACGGCGCCACGTCGATGCAGGCGTCCGACCTGGACGCGCTGCTGGCACTCGCCCCGGAACTGGTCCTGCTTGGCACCGGGGCCACCCAGGTCTTTCCACCGGCCGCCGTGCTGGCCGCCTGCCTGCAGCGCGGAATCGGAATCGAGGTCATGGCCAACGCCGCCGCCGCCCGGACCTATGCCATCCTCGCCAGCGAAGGCCGCCGCGTGGTCGCCGGCTTCCTGTTCCCCCCAGAGCGTCCGCCTGTCCGCTGACGGCCGCTTGAACAAAGAGCGCCGCGATGGTTGCCGACGGCGCGTTTCGTGGCTAATGTTCCACATGAACAAGACATTCCCGCGGGCGACGCGCCAGCCGCGCCGCCCGTGCTGCTTTGCAGGAGCCAAATTTCAATGAGCACATCCAACAAGCGTCCACCCTTGCTGCTGTCCCGCCTCGACGTCGAGCGGATCGAAGCCCTGCTGGACAGCCCGCAGTACCGCAGTCTGAATACCGCGGCGCTACGCGACGAGCTCGAGCGCGCCGAGCTGGCGGAACCCGGCGCGCTGCCGGCCGATCTGATCACCATGAACACCACCGCCCTGGTCAAGGTGGTCGACGGCGAGCAGGACGCGCACCAGTACGAATTGACCTTGGTCTACCCGCGCGATTCCGACGGCAGCGGCGAGAAGGTCTCGATCCTGGCCCCGGTCGGCAGCGCCCTGCTCGGCCTGCGGGTGGGCGACAGCATCGACTGGCCAATGCCGGGTGGCCGCAGCGCGCGCCTGCACGTGCTGGCGGTGCGCTACCAGCCGGAAGCGGCGGGCGAATTGCACCGCTGAATTCGGCTCAAAGCCACAGTCAGCGCGTTTCGAGCCTGCCCAGCTCTGCCAGCAGATCCCACGACTTCAGCCCGCGTCCGCCGAGGTGGTGCAGCAGCACCGCCCGCAGCGGCAGCCGCAGGCTCGCCACATCATCCGCAGGCGGCTGCGTGTCCGCGGCCAGGGCCAGCAGTGCCAGCCCGGTGGCACCACTGCGCCAGGCGCCGGAACGCTCGCCGTCCAGACGCCGCGGACCGTACTCGGGATCGATCCGGTAGCGCGCCGCCGGGTCGATCGGCTCGCCATTCCCGGCGGTTGCATACCCTGGGCCGACCCCCAGCGCATCAAGCAGGTCGCGCTCGAAGCGGCGCAGGCTCCAGGCCAGCATTTCGCCTGAATGCAGGCGCTTGCGCACCCTGGCGTAAGCGGAATGCAGCTCCGGCTGCGGGGCCTGCCGCGGGACCAGCCGCAGGCACAGCTCATTGACGTAGAAACCAGCCAGTGCCGCTTCACCCGGCATCTGCGGTGCCGCGTCCACCGCTTCGGCCGTGGTCAGCTGCGCCAACTCGCCCTTTTGTACCGCATCGAACCGGATCGACTGCAAGGGCTGCAGGGCAGCACGGAGCGCGTGCCGCTTCGGGCCCTGCACGCCCCGTGCCACCAGCCCGACCCGGCCGTGCGTCGCGCTGAGCACCTCGACCAGCAGGCTGGTCTCGCGCCAGCGACGGGCGTGCAAGACGAAGGCGGGTTCTTGCTGGTAGCGCATGGGGCCATTGTAGGTGCCATGGGTGGAGGCAGCTCACGTCACTGACGCTGGTGAAAAGTACCGGAACTGCGATGAGGTTTGTGCATGCTGAGGCGTTGTTCTCCCGAACTCACAAACAAAAAGGCCCGGCATTGCCGGGCCTTTCTGCATTGCGATGGAACGGTTGGATTACCAGGAGTAGCGGAACGAGGCCTGGCCGCCCAGCACGCTGTCGTAGCTGCCACCGTCGGTCCAGTTGCCGCCGATCGTGAAGCCGAACCCGCCGCGCTCCACGCCCACGCCAAACTCGGCCATGAACGCGCTGCCGTTCACCCACGTGTCACCGTGGAACACCCCGCCAATGGTGTACTCGCTCGCACCGCGCGAGTTGTGCACCCAGTTCAGCGAGCCGTACGGCGTCCAGCGGAAGTCACCGCTCTCGATCTGCGTGTTGAAGTCCACGCCCACCCGACCGCGGTTGTAGTGACCGCCGCCCAGCACCAGATTCGCATACTGGCCATGGTAGGCGTCGATCTCATCCACCTGCGTCCAGGTGTACTGGATCTGCGGCACGATGTTGATGTTGCCCACCTTGAACTCGTAGCCGCCTTCCAGGCTCACCGCGTTGGTGTGCACGCGCGACTGCAGGACGCCGCCGACCGAGGTCGAGTACACGTCCGCCGCCATCTTCCGCGCCGTCAGGTCCACGTACCAGCCATTGGGCACATACCAGGTCAGGTACATGCCGAAGGTCATGCCGTCCATCCGGTTGGTGCCCACGCCCGGGTTGTCCAGACGCTGGCGCGAGTCCGCGTTGCCCAGCACCACGCCCGCGTGCAGGTTGCTCCACAGGTTCGCGTTCACGCCCACCTCGGTGCCCCAGCTCGCCTGACGGTAGTCGAAGTTCCCGCCCTGGCCGAAGTTGTGCGCGTTGTGGCCCGGGTTCACGTCGCCGGTCTCGGTGTAGTAGCGCACGTACGCGCTCATCACCTTGCCCGCGTCGCCGTACGGGTTCACGCCCAGACGCTGGCGGAACGTGCCCACCTGCGCGTTCATGAAGTTCGCCGCACCCTGCGCCGTCAGCGCCGCGATCGAACCGGTGTCGTTCAGGCCGTTCACGTCCAGATTGATCGAGAACACGTCATCCACCGTGTTGGTGGCGTCGATCGCGCTGCTGATCGTCAGGTCCACGTCGATGAAGTTCAGCGGGTAGTTGTAGTTCAGCAGGGTGCCCGGGGCGAAGTTGCTCGCCACCGAGTTGCCGGTGATCCACGCAAACGGGATCGTCATGTGCTGGGTGATCGGGAACATCGGGAAGTTCACGTTCACCGTCTGCACCGCGTTTGCCGTCATGTCACCGATCACGTACAGGCTGTCCGCCGTCAGCGCCACCTGGTTCACGTCGATGTTCAGCGAACCCACGCCGCCCAGCACCGGACCCACGGTCAGGGCGTCGTTCACGTGGTTGTCCACCATGTCGATGGTGCCGTTGTTGGTCACCGTGCCGTTCACGCCCGCATCGATGTAGTTGAACAGGCCGTTGGCGAACACCGTGCCGCCGTTCACGAACGCATTGATGCCCGCACCCATGGCGATCGTGCCCGTGTTCAGGTGAACTTCGCCGCCGGCCACGGTGAGGAACGTGTCATCGCCGTCGCCGAAGCCGATCGCCGCCTGGCTGACGATGACATCGCCCGCGTTGCGCAGGTAGTCATTGCCCAGACCGAAGTCGCTGGTGTAGGTGCCGCTGGCATCCCACACGCCGGTCGCGTTGTTGTAGAACGCATCGTCGCCGTCGAACAGATTGATCGCGCCGGTGATCGTGCCGCTGTTGTTGATGGTGTTGATCACGTTCGAGCCGTACACCGCCCAAGCCTGACCGTCCGGACCGAACGCCTGGATGGTGCCGCCGGCCGCGTTGTTCAGCGTGCTGGTGCCCAGCGGGGCTTCCATCTTGACCGCCGCCGCGAAGGTGCCAAGCACGTCCATCGTCGCCGTGATGTCGCCGCTGTTGTTCACCACCACGTCGCCAACGGCCGAGTAGGCGTTGACGCCGTAGGCGTAGTTGTAGGCCGAGACCGCGATGTTGCCGCCGTTGCTCACCGTGGTGTCGCCGCCGGCCGAACGCGCGTCGATGCCGTAGGAAACGAAGTAGGAGCTCGCCGTGATGTCGCCGCTGCTGGTCACGGTGGTGCCGCCGGCGCCGGTCGAACTGGCGAAGATGCCGTTGCCGTACTTGGCGCCACCGTCAGCGGTGATGGTGCCGCTGTTGTCGACCACCACCGTATCGCCCAGCGCCACGATGCCGTAGGCCTTGTCGCCGTACAGCGGCGCCGTCGATGCCGGGAAGCTCGTCGCCGTGATGTCGCCGGCGTTGGTGACGGTCGTCGTCCCCGTCGGCGCATTGGCGAAGATGCCGAACGCATACTTGCCGCCCGATTCGGCCAGGATGTCGCCGCTCGCCGCATTGGTCACGGTGACGTCGCCCACGCCCGCGTAGGCCGCGATGCCGTACGCGCGGCCCGCATCGCTGTGCGCGGTGATGCCGCCGGAGTTGCCCACGGTGACGTTGCCCATCACGGAGTACGCATCCACGCCGTGGCTGTAATACCCCGTTGCAAGCACGGTGCCGCTGTTGGTCACCGCGACGTCGCCGGCGGCCTGCGCCCAGATGGCCTTCGCGTAGTTGTTGGCCGAGGTGGCGGTGATCGCGCCGCTGTTGCTCACCGTGGCGTTGCCCGCCGCGGCAAAGGCGTCGATGCCGATCGCGTAGTAAGCGCCGATGCCAAGGTAAGTGCTGGTGGCGTCGATGGTGCCGGCGTTGGTGACGATGGCATCGCCGTCCGCCGAGTTCGCCAGAATGCCCAGACCCTGGTAGTAGGCCGTGCTGTCGATGCTGCCGGTGGCGGTGTTGGTGACGGTGACGTCGCCGTAGCCAGCGGCGCGGACGCCGTAGGAATAGTAATAGCCGGTCGCGGTGATGGCGCCCGAGTTGGTGACGTTCACGGTGCCGACAGCGCCAAGCAGACCATTGAGCGTGTCGACGCCGAAGGCGTTGTCGGCCGTCACGGTGATGGCGCCGCTGTTGGTGACATCCACGGTGCCGGCGAGGGTGTTGACCACCGCGTACAGGCCGATGGCTTCGCCACCGACGCCGTTGACGCTGACGTTGATGGCGCCGCTGTTGTCGATCGCGGCGCTGTCCACGCCGTAGACCTGGATGCCGCCGCCGAACATGCCGCCGGTGTTGCTGGTGGCGGTGATCGCGCCCGAGTTGGTCACGCTGACGTCGGTGCCGTAGGCGAAGATGCCTTCAACCAGACCGCCGCCCAGCGAGTTGACGGTGATCGCGCCGCTGTTGTCCACCGTCGCGTCGGTGGCCGCCGAGGCGTAAATGCCCAGCGCGCTGCCGGCCGCGCCAGTCTCCGCGCTCAGCGCGCCGGAGTTGGTGATCGTCACCTCGTCAAGCAGGCTGTAGCCGTGGATCGCGGTGGCGTCGCCGCCGAGGCTGTAGGAATCGATGTCACCGCTGTTGTCGATGACGACCGTGGCCGCGACCGAGTAGGCAAAGATGCCTTGCGAGACGCCGCCAAATGCGTAGGTATCGATCGCGCCGCTGTTGGTGACGCTGACCGCGCCGTCGGCATAGGCGTAGATACCTTGGGTGTAACTGAAGGCGTTCGTGCTGATCGTCGCATCGTTGGTGATCGTCGTGGCACCCGCATAGGACACGGCATTCAGCCCTACCGCTGGCCCAAACAGGCTGAACGCATCGATCGCGCCGTGGTTTTCGATGGAGACGTCACCCGTGCCTAGCGCATACAGACCGGCCCCGAGGGTCAACCCGTTCACCGTGATATCACCGGTATTGGTGATGAAGGTGTCGCCATCGCTCTTCGACTTGATCCCCATGGCGACCAAGCTACTGCTGGTAGCCGTGATGTCGCCATCGTTGGTGACCGTGACGCCGCCGGCACCACTGTTCAGGTGCATCCCGTACGCCCAGTTGACCGCAGTGGCACTGATATCACCGTCGTTGTCGACCGTGATTGAACCGTTGGCCGCCTTGCCGACGATGCCGACGGCCCAGCCAGCGCCGGTATTAACGGTGGTGAGATCCGAGACGTTGGTGATGCTCAGATCCGCGTAGGCATCGGCGAAAATGTTGTACGCACTGCCCGAGGTGGAATTGGCGGTCAGATTCGACCCCGCACCGTTGGTGATGGTGACATCGCCCGGCTGGGTGCCGGACGGGCCAGTGCTGATGGCCTGAATATTGATCGACCAGGCGCCGCTGTCGGTAATCGGGCTGCCATCGGGGTTGTTGATCACGATGTCACCCGGCTGGACGACCGGCGGAATCGCGGACGGATTGACCGTTGCCACCACGCCCTGCTGCTGCGGCACCAGCGACAGATCCTGCACCGCCGCAAAATCGATCGCCGCGCGTTGCAGCAGCAGCGCATGCGCCACCGGCACCTTGTGCGTGGCGGCCGCGGCGGTGCCGCTGGTGGCGCCCAGCGCCAGGGTCAGCGCCGAGGCGGCCAGCACCGAGCGCACGGCGCGGGCCATGGCTGACTGCTTGATGGTGCGGGTGTGAGCGTTCGTGCGCGTGACGTTCCGAATGTCGTTCATGTGACGCCTAATCTCCATTTTGGATGTGTTACTGCTGAAGTGGTGCTGTTGAATTGAATCCGTGACGCACTTGATGAACGAAGTGGACTTCCGCCATGGAGTTACCCCCGAAGAAGGAGTATGTGAAGGTAATGTTAAATGCAAACGCGCCCGAGAGCCAGAACCGAATAAACCCTTCAAAACTGAATACGTAGCCTATTAAGCAAGACTTCCAGACCTCGGCTCAGTCGCGATATCCCAGCGTGCGCAGCGCGGCCTCGTCATCGCTCCAGCCCGCTCGCACGCGTACCCAGGTCTGCAGGAACACCTTGGCGTCGAACAGCCGCTCCATCTGCTCACGGGCGCGGCGGCCGATTTCGCGCAGGCGTTCGCCGCCCTTGCCGATCACGATCGCCTTCTGGCCATCGCGTTCGACCCAGATCACCGCGTCGATTCGATACAGCACCCCGGACTTGGGTGATGGTTCTTCCTCGAACTTTTCCACCTCGACCGTGGTGGCATAAGGCAGCTCGGCACCAAGCTGGCGCATCAGCTGTTCGCGCAGCAGCTCGCCGGCCAGAAAACGCTGGCTCTTGTCGGTGATCTCGTCCACCCCGAAAGCAGGCTCGCCTTCGGGCATCAGCCCCAGCAGGGTCTTCACCAGGTCATCAAGACCAATGCGCTTGAGTGCCGAAACCGGGTGCACGGCAACGAATGCCCGATCCCGCGTCACCTCGGCCAGAAACGGCAGCAGCGCCGCCTTGTCCTTTGCCTTGTCCACTTGATTGACCGCCAGCACCACCGGCAGCCCGGCGCTGCGCAGGGCGTCGAACGCCAGCGCATCCTCGTCGTCCCAGCGCCCGGCCTCGATCACCAGCAGCGCCGCATCCACGCCCTCCAGCGCGCCGCGCGCCGCCCGGTTCATCATCCGGTGCATGGCCTTGCCGGAGCGCTTGCCCTGCTCGCCGTGGATGCCGGGCGTGTCGACCAGCTGCAGCTGGCCGCCCGGAAACGTGGCGATGCCCAGCAGCCGGTGGCGGGTGGTCTGCGGACGGTTCGAGGTGATACTGATCTTGGCGCCGACCAGCGCATTGACCAGGGTGGACTTGCCGACGTTGGGGCGGCCGATGACCGCGACCGCGCCGCTGCGCGGGGAGTTGCTCATGCTTCGATGTCCTTGAGGGCGGCTTCAGCCGCCTGTTGTTCCGCCGCTCGCCTCGAACTGCCTTCGCCGTAGGTGAGAATCCCGGGCTGGGCCAGGGTGCAGCTGACGCGGAACACCCGCGCGTGATCTTCGCCGCGTTCTTCCAGCAGGGTATAGGCCGGCAGCGGCTGCTGGCGCGCCTGCAGCCATTCCTGCAGGCGGGTCTTGGCATCCTTGCCCACTTTGTTCGGCGGCGGCAGCGCCGCCAGCAGCGGCGCGAACCAGGGCAACACCGCCGCCCGACAGGCCTCGAATCCGGCATCGAGGAAAATCGCCGCAACCATCGCCTCGACCGCATCGGCGAGGATCGAATCCCGGTGCCGACCACCGGACTTCATTTCGCCCGGTCCGAGCACCAGCAGATCCCCCAACTGCAGCATCCGGGCAATCCCGGCCAGCGCCGACTCGCGCACCAGCTCGGCGCGCGCCCGGGTCAGCGCGCCCTCATCGGCCTTGGGCCAGTGCCGGTACAGCGCATCGGCCATGAAGTGATTGACCAGCGAATCGCCGAGGAATTCGAGCCGCTCGTTGTGCGGGCTGCCGGCACTGCGGTGGGTCAGCGCCTGCGCAAGCAGCGCCGGATCCGAAAATCGATACCCGGCGAATGCTTCACGCAGCGGATCACTCCGCGCCACTGCCACCCGGCAGCAGCTGTTCGGCGTGGAATTTGCCGACGATGTCAAGATTCAGGAACAGCGGTTCACGCCGCTCGTAATCCACCACCATCATCCTGCCGTTGTCGTTTCGTTCGAATTTGAGCGCGCCCTTCTGCGACCGCACATATTCGGCATAGCTCATGTTCAGGCGGCGATCGAAAAAGACCCGGATCTGGTCCTTTGAAGCCGTTGCCTGATCACTGGACGAAGCAATGCCCTTGAGCGCCGATTTGACCGAATAGAATTCGATGTACATCGGAACGATCTTCATCCCGCAGTAGAGAAAAAAGATCACCAGGCACAGGGTCATCAAAAACCCCGACATCGACAAACCGCTCTGCATTCGCCTCATGGGTGAACCCTCCGTCAATTGCCTCCCCGGCTGCCGGGGTCGAGCATGTGGGCGATTGTGCACGTTTCCGGGCCAATCAGGCAAAACCCGGCGCGCCCCGCCCCGGCCAGGATCAGGGGATGCGGGCGCCGATCCGCGACCAGTCGACCTTGCGCTGGGCACTGAAATCCACGTTCAGCCAGATGATCATGGCCTTGCCGCGCAGGTTGGCCTCCGGCAGGAAGCCCCAGAAACGGCTGTCCTCGCTGTTGCCGCGATTGTCGCCCATCACGAAATACTGCCCTTCCGGCACCGTCCAGGAACCCTCGCCGATGCTGTCCACCCGCTCCAGCACGTGGTGCGGATGACCGGGAAGCTGCTCGGTCAGCAGGGTGTCGCCGGTTTCGACGCTACCCTGGCCCACGCCGGTATAGATGCCGTCCACCCGATACGGCAGCTCGCGCCCGTTGATGCTGACCTTGTGCTCACGGTAGGAAATCACGTCCCCGGGCAGGCCGATCACGCGCTTGATCCAGTCCTCACGCGGGTGGCCCGGCGGCCGGAACACCACGACCTCGCCACGCTTCGGCTCGCCGATGGACAGGAACTTGTGGTTGTTGATCGGCAGCCGCAGGCCGTAGGAAAACTTGTTGACGAGGATGAAATCGCCGACCAGCAGGGTCGGCATCATCGAGCCGGAGGGGATCCGGAACGGCTCGGCGACGAAGCTGCGCAGACCCAGCACCAGCGCCAGCACCGGGAAGAAGGCCTTGGAGTAGTCGACCAGCGGCGGGTCCTTGGGTGGCTCCTCCCCGATCGCCTCGGCCAGCCGGCGCTTGGCGAAGAACAGCCTGTCGATCAACCAGATCAGTCCGGTCAGGAGGGTCGCCAGCACCAGGATCGTTTCGAACCACACCATCATGCGTTTGTCTCCAGATAGCCTTGCGGTGCCTCTGCGTTGCGCTCAATCCCCTGTGGGAGCACGCCGAAGGGGTGCGAGCTGCCACACATATCATCGCGCCCCTTCGGTGCGCGCCTGCATACCTCATCACGCCCCTGCGGCGGACGTCCAATTCCCTGTGGGAGCACACCGCAGGGGTGCGACATGCCACATATCATCGCGCCCCTTCGGTGCGCTCCTACTTGTCGTCTACTTGCAGCACGGCGAGGAAGGCTTCCTGCGGGATCTCGACGCGACCCACCATCTTCATCCGCTTCTTGCCTTCCTTCTGTTTCTCCAGCAACTTCTTCTTGCGGGTGGCGTCGCCGCCATAGCACTTGGCCAGCACGTTCTTGCGCAGCGCCTTGACCGTGGTGCGGGCGATGATCTGGCCGCCGATCGCGGCCTGGATCGCGACGTCGAACATCTGCCGCGGGATCAGTTCCTTCATCTTCTCGCACAGCTCGCGCCCGCGGCGGTCGGCGTGGCTGCGATGCACGATGATCGACAGTGCATCGACGCGATCGCCGTTGATCAGGGTATCCACGCGCACGAACGGGCCGGCGTCGAAGCGCAGGAAGTGGTAGTCCAGCGAGGCATAGCCTCGGCTGGCGGATTTGAGCTTGTCGAAGAAATCCAGCACCACCTCGGCCATCGGCAGCTCGTAGCTGATCTGCACCTGGCTCGCCATGTAGGTGATGCCCACCTGCACGCCGCGCTTGTCTTCGCACAGCTTGATGATGCCGCCGACATAATCGGGCGGGGTGAGGATGTTGGCGCGGATGATCGGCTCGCGCACTTCCTCGACCTGGTTGACCGGCGGCAGCTTGGCCGGGTTGTCCATGTCGACGATGCTGCCGTCGGTCTTGAGCACTTCATAGACGACGGTCGGCGCGGTGGTGACGAGATTGAGGTTGTATTCGCGCTCCAGCCGCTCCTGCACGATTTCCATGTGCAGCATGCCGAGGAAGCCGCAGCGGAAACCGAAGCCCATCGCCTCGGACGACTCCGGTTCGAAGCGCAGCGCGGCATCGTTCAGGCGCAGCTTGTCCAGCGCTTCGCGCAGGTCAGGAAAATCCTCGGCATCGACCGGGAACAGGCCGGCGAACACGCGCGGCTGCATTTCCTGGAAGCCGGGCAGCGGATGCGGCGCGGGGTCACCGGCCAGGGTCAGCGTGTCGCCCACCGGCGCGCCGTGCACGTCCTTGATGCTGGCGGTGATCCAGCCCACTTCGCCGGCTTTGAGCGCCGGCATCACCTTGCGCTTGGGCGTGAACACGCCCACCGCATCCACCTGGTGGGTGCGGCCGGTGCTCATCACCAGCATCTTGGCACCGGGCTTGAGCTCGCCTTGCATCACCCGCACCAGCGACACCACGCCGAGGTAGTTGTCGAACCAGGAATCGATGATCAGCGCCTGCAGCTTGTCGGTGTCGCGCGGCGCAGGCGGCGGGATGCGCTGGACGATGGCTTCCAGCACTTCCTCCACGTTGAGACCGGTCTTGGCGGAAATGGCGACTGCATCACTGGCATCGATGCCGATCACGGCCTCGATTTCTTCCTTCACCTTGTCGATGTCGGCGGTGGGCAGGTCAATCTTGTTGAGCACCGGCACCACTTCCAGCCCCTGCTCCACCGCGGTGTAGCAATTGGCGACCGATTGCGCTTCCACGCCCTGGGCGGCATCCACCACCAGCAGCGCGCCTTCGCAGGCGGCCAGCGAACGGCTGACCTCGTAGCTGAAGTCGACGTGGCCGGGGGTGTCGATGAAGTTCAGGTAGTAGGTCACGCCGTCGCGCGCGGTGTACGGCAAGGAGACCGACTGCGCCTTGATGGTGATGCCGCGCTCGCGCTCGATCGGGTTGTTGTCGAGCACCTGCGATTCCATCTCGCGCGCGGTCAGGCCACCACAGATCTGGATGATGCGGTCGGCCAGGGTCGACTTGCCGTGGTCGACGTGGGCGATGATGGAGAAGTTGCGGATGAACCGCATCGGGTCGTGCTGCATGGCGGCGTTTCGATGCGGCCGTGGATGCGGCAGCCTGTGCGGAGTCAAGCCGGCGATTATCGCACAGCGGCGCAATCCGACTGCATGGCGGGGGCCGCCCCCCGACAGCCCGGCCCCACCGGTCGCGCCGCCGCGCACAATCGAATCAGCCCTGCTCCTGATCCACCGCCAGGTACTGGCTGGCACCGTTGCGCTGGACCAGCAGCATCACCGGCTTGGCGCTGGAGGCGTTGCGCAGCTGTTCGTCCAGCGCACGCGGGCTGCCGACATCGGTGCGCCCGACCGCCAGGATCACGTCGCCCGGCCGCAGGCCGGCGGCGCGCGCCGAACGGCCTTCGACGCCGGCCACCAGCACACCCTCGCCCGGCTGCAGGCCCAGCCGACTGCGCTGGGCGGTGTCCAACTCCCGGCTGAGGATGCCAAAGCGGTTGCCCGGCGCGGCCGCAGGCGCGGAACGGTTGGAGGGCGCATCGCGATCACCCGCGGCCGCCGTCTCGCCGCCCAGCGCCCCGAGGGTGGCCGTGAGCGTCATCGGTTTGCCTTCGCGCACGACTTCCAGCGAAACCCGCGCACCCGGCGCCATCGCGCCGATGATCGGCGGCAGGTCGCTGGCGTCATAGACCGGCTGGCCGTTGACGCTGCGCACCACGTCCTGGCGCTGGACGCCGGCGCGGGCGGCGGCGCTGTCCGGCTCGACGCCAGCCACCAGCGCGCCCGCCGGGTTGTCGCCCAGGCCCAGCGCCCGGGCGGCATCGCGGCTGATCGGCTGGATCTGGATCCCGAGCTGGCCGCGCACCACCCGCCCGGTGGCCTTGAGCTGGTTGACCGCGTTCATCGCCGTGTCGATCGGAATGGCAAAGCTCACGCCCATGTAGCCGCCGGAATTGCTGAAGATCTGCGAATTGATGCCGACCACCTGGCCACGGGTATCCAGCAGCGGGCCGCCGGAATTGCCGCGGTTGATCGCCACGTCGGTCTGGATGAAAGGCACGTAGCGCTGGTCGGAATACGGATTGGCACGCCCGACCGCGCTGACGATGCCGGCCGTCACCGAATGGTCGAAGCCGAACGGCGAGCCGATCGCCACCACCCACTGCCCGGGCTTGAGCCCGGATGACTGCCCGATCCGCACGGTCGGCAGATCCTTGGCGTCCACCTTGAGCAGGGCGATGTCGGACTGCTCGTCGCTGCCCACGATCCGCGCGGTGAGCTCGCGGCGATCGGCAAGGCGGATGCGCACGCTGTCGGCGCCATCGATGACGTGGCGATTGGTCAGCACGTACCCGTCGCTGGAAATGATGAAGCCGGTGCCCAGCGAGGTGCCGCGCGGGCGCTCGCTCGGCTGGCCGGGCTCCATGCCGGGGCCGAAGAAACGGCGGAAGATTTCCGGCACGCCTTCCATTCCCTCATCGCCACCGTCCTCCCCCTCGATGCGCTGGCCGTTGGGGGAACTGCGCTGGCCCGGCTGCTGCTGGCGGGTGCGTTCGGCGCGCGGCGCGCCGCCCACCTCGGCCTGCACGCTCACCACCGCCGGGCCGACCTGCGCGACCAGCGCGGTGAAGTCCGGCAATCCGGGAACCAGCTGCGGCGGCGGCGTTGCCGTTGGTGCGTTGGCCACGGCCGCCGGCGGGGTTTGCGCATTGGCGCTGGTCTGGCCGCTGCAGGCGCCGATGCCGGCGACGGCCAGCGCCACCGCAAGGGCCAGGGGACGCAGCGCGGATTGGGTGTGCTCACGCATGGGGGATGACTCCTCGGGATTGCGGGATCTGGGAATTGCGGAGATCGCGACGAGGGCAGGCGCCCAAGGCGACGAAGTGGGATGCTTCAAGGCTGGACGCCGGCCGGAACCACCGTCTTGGCCTTGTCCTCGGCGGCGGAGTCGGATTGATCCTGCGGTTGGACCGACGGCTCCGCGGCGGGCTCTGTCACCTTCAGCAACCTGGGCGGCTGGGCAAACGTGGACGAAGCGCGGAAGCTGTCGGCATCGGCGCTACGCGCCGGCAACTCGCCCAGACCCACGGTCAGGCCGGCAGTGCCGTACTGGGGAAGCACCGAGCGCGGCCAAGGTCGCGCGGAAATCTCGGCAGCCGGCGGTGCGGCAACGGCGAACTCCATTGCCACAGCCCGGTTCGCACGCGCAGGCGCGATTGCTTCCAATCCGGCGCCTTCACCCTGCGTCTTGCGTCGGTTGGCGCGGGTTGCGGAAGTGGCGGCGGCAAGACTGGCCGCGGCTTCAAAAGCCGCCGGCGGCAGGGTGTCGGATGAGGATGGCTGCTGCGGCGCGGGGGCGCCGGCCGGATGCGCGGGCACGGCAGGCTCCGCGTCGCGAACGGCGACGGCGGGCGCGGAATGCGGTGCACCGGATTCACCGGTGGGCAGGCCGAGGATCGCCAGCGTCGCCAGCGCCGCTGCCAATGCGGCACCGCCGCCCCAGCGCCGGCGCTGCGAGGCGCGCGCCGATGCCCGCGCCGCCGCATCCAATGGGGCATCTTCCTGGATCGCGATCGCCACCCGACTGGCGAAATCCGCCGGCAGGCAACGCCCCGGCGCGATTCCGCGCATGGCATCGGCTGCGGTGCGCCAGCGCCCCCAGCAGCCGGCCAGCGCCGCATCGTGTTGCAGGCGACGCAACAGGAAGCGGGTCTGGTCTTCCGGCAAGGCCCCATCCATCAGCGCGGACAGTTGTTCGCGGCTGCACAGTTGGGTGAGATCATTGCAATGGCGGTCGGTATCGTGATTCATGCGCGGGAACGCTTGGGCAGTTCGTCGTGGTCCAGCAGGGGCCGCATGCGGGCGTCGATCGCGTCGCGTGCGCGGAAGATGCGCGAGCGCACCGTTCCGATCGGGCAGTCCATGCGCTGCGCGATCTCTTCGTAGCTCAATCCCTCGACTTCACGAAGGGTGATCGCATCACGCAGGTCCTGCGGCAACTCTTCGACCGCGGCCAGCACGGTTTGTTCCAGCTGCTGACGCATCAGTTCGCGCTCGGGGGTGTCGTTGTCGCGCAGGCGCAGGCCGGATTCGAACTGTTCGGCATCCTCCAGCTCGATCGCATCGGTCGGCGGCCGCCGGCTGCTGGCCGCCAGATGGTTCTTGGCCGTATTCACTGCAATCCGGTGCAGCCAGGTCGAAAACAGCGCATCACCGCGGAAGCCACCGATCGCACGGTAGGCGCGGATGAAGGTGTCCTGGGTGACATCCTGCACTTCGGCCCAGTCGCGCACGTAGCGCGAGATCAGCGCCGCCACCCGATTCTGGTACTTGCGCACGAGCAGATCGAACGCGGCCGAGTCGCCGCGCTGCACGCGCGCCACCAGATCCTGATCCAGCGCTTGCGACACCCGATCCTCCGCCATTGCCCGCGGCCCCCGTTGGGCCCGGCTGCACACCGGACCTGTGACACATCCTTGCGGCCAAAGTTCCATCGACCGCGCCTGGCCTGAATGCCTGACCTGAATGAATCAGGGCAATTATTCAGTTTCCAAGCGGCTACGATAACTCCAACCCCATTGCCGTGGATGAAGTGGAATGGTTGATTCGTCGAAAGATCGCTTCGCTGGCCTGCGCCTGCGCCACTGGCGCGCCCAACTGCGCGACGACGGCGCACTGGTACTGAATTTCGACCGCGCCGATGCCGCCGTCAATGCGTTCTCGCAGGACGCCCTGATCGAACTGGACACCGCGTTGGAACGCATCGTCATCGACCCGCCCAAGGCACTGGTGATCGCCTCGGGCAAGGCCAGCGGCTTCATTGCCGGTGCCGACCTGAAAGAGTTCCAGGAATTCGACCGCAAGGGCACGGTCAACGACGCGATTGCGCGCGGCCAGACCACCTTCCAGAAACTGGCCAGCCTGCCCTGCCCCACGGTGGCGGCCATCCACGGCTTCTGCATGGGCGGTGGCACTGAAATCTCGCTGGCCTGTCGCTACCGCGTGGCCAGCAGCGATGCCTCTACCCGGATTGGCTTGCCGGAAGTGCAGCTGGGCATCTTCCCCGGCTGGGGCGGCAGTTCGCGCCTGCCGCATCTGGTCGGCGCGCCGGCGGCGATGGACATGATGCTGACCGGCCGCGCGCTGTCGGCCAAGGCTGCGCGCGGGATCGGGCTGGTGGACAAGGTGGCCGAACCGGCCGCGCTGATCGACACGGCGGCGGCGCTGGCATTGAAGGGAACCAGGCGCCCGTTCAAGCAGCGCATGCTGGCCTGGAGCACGAATACCTTCGCCGCCCGCAAACTGCTGGCCCCGCAGATGGTCAAGCAGGTCGCGCGCAAGGTGCCCAAGGCGTTCTATCCGGCGCCGTATGCGCTGATTGCGACATGGCAGCGCAGCGGCGGCAAGCCGATCCGCGCGCGGCTGGCGGCCGAACGCAAGGCGGTGGTGAAACTGGCCGGCAGCAGCACCGCCCGCAACCTGATCCGCATCTTCTTCCTGACCGAGCGCATGAAAGCGCTGGGCAAGGGCGATGCGGGCATCCGCCATGTGCACGTGATCGGTGCCGGGGTGATGGGCGGCGACATCGCCGCCTACGCCGCCTACAAAGGCTTCGACGTCACCCTGCAGGACCGCGAACAGCGCTTCATCGACCCCGCCATGACGCGCGCGCAGGCCTTGTTCGAGAAGAAGGTCAAAGACCCGGCCAAGCGCCCGGAGGTCGCGGCGCGGCTGAAGTCCGATTTGAACGGCGACGGCGTGCCGAACGCTGATCTGGTGATCGAGGCGATCATCGAAAACCCCGACGCCAAGCGCGCGCTGTATCAATCAGTCGAACCACGCATGAAAACCGATGCGCTGTTGACCACCAATACTTCCTCCATTCCGCTGGATGAACTGCGCGGCCATATCGCGCGGCCGGCGCAGTTCGCCGGCCTGCACTACTTCAACCCGGTGGCGCAGATGCCCTTGGTCGAGATCATCCACCACGACGGCATGGATGCCGAAACCGAACGCCGGCTGGCCGCGTTCTGCAAGACGCTGGGCAAGTTCCCGGTGCCAGTGGCGGGCACACCCGGGTTCCTGGTTAATCGCGTGCTGTTCCCGTACATGCTGGAAGCGGCCACCGCGTATGCGGAAGGCGTCCCCGGCGCGGCCATCGACAAGGCGGCGGTGAAATTCGGCATGCCGATGGGGCCGATCGAGCTGATCGACACCGTGGGCCTGGACGTGGCCGCTGGCGTCAGCAAGGAGCTGGCGCCCTTCCTTGGGCTTGAAGTGCCGGCGGCGCTGGCGACGGTGGAGGCCGGCAAGCGCGGCAAGAAAGACGGCCAAGGCATCTACGCCTGGGAAAACGGCAAGCCGAAGAAGCCCGAGCTCCCGGCCGGCTATGTTGCGCCGGATGACTTGGAAGACCGCCTGATCCTGCCCCTGCTCAATGAAGCCGTGGCCTGCCTGCACGACGGCGTGGTCAGCGATGCCGATCTGCTGGATGCCGGGGTGATTTTCGGGACCGGTTTTGCGCCGTTCCGCGGCGGCCCGATCCAGCACATTCGCGCGGTCGGTGCCGATGCGCTGCTGGCGCGGCTGGCGGCATTGCAGGCGAAGTACGGCGAACGGTTTGCACCACGCGCAGGATGGGACAACCCAGCCTTGCGCGAGCCGGTGGCCTGACGCGAGCCTTCCGCTCCAGCTTGGCCAACAGGCCGACCGGCTGCATCCATGCGCACCAGATGCAGCCGATACCGGAGTCACGGTAACCTCGCCGCATGTCGGCGCAACTCGTCATCCCGATCGAACTGATCGACGCCTTCGGCGCCGGCGTGTACGTGCTGACCTTGGCCAACCAGGCCGAGCTGTGGTGGCACAGGCGCCGGCGGCGTACGCATTTCTGGCTCGCGATGTCGGCCCTCGGTGCGCTGCTGGTCAACCTGACCGGCGCCCATATCCGCACGCTTGCGCACGCGCCATCGCCGCAATTGGTCGCATGCAACATGCTTGGCATCGCCATCGCGCTGGTCGGGCTCTACCGGCTTGCGGAGGCGGTTGGTGGCAGGCGCCCCGGTCGGATTGTGCAAGGCCTGCAATGGGCCTTGCTGCTGCCGATTGCCCTGCAACTGGTCACCGGGAATCCGCTGACCATTCCGGTGCTGTCGGTGGCCACCGCACTGTTCCTGCTCGCGGCCTTGTGGCGTTCCATCCTCAACGTACTCTCCGGCGACCGCGAATCGCGCAGCCTTGCCTTCGGGCTGACCCTGTTGTTCGTGACCTTGCTGTACGACGTAATCTCGGAACTGCACATCCTTCCGCATCAGGAAGGCTTCCCCGTGTTCGGCTTCACGATCCTGTACATCGCCGCAGCACGAGCGCTCAGCCTGCGCTACGAACGTGACTACCGCGAGTTGGTGAACCTGCGCGGCGAACTGGAATCCCGCGTGCAGCAGCGCACATTGGAACTGCAGGAAGCCAACCACCGCCTCGACCTGCTCTCGCGCACCGACGCCCTGACCGGGCTTGCCAATCGGCGCAGCTTCCAGGAAGCGGCCGCCGCACACCTGCAGCAGCAGGGCGCGTGCTTGCTGATGATCGACATCGATCATTTCAAGCGGATCAACGACAGCTACGGACACGATACTGGCGATACCGCCCTGCGCCTCGTCTCCACGACGCTCGCCGACTCGATGCAGGCCGGCGAACTGTTGGCGCGATGGGGCGGCGAGGAGTTCATCGCCTTGCTCGATGCCAGCCCCGATGTGGTGGCCCGCGTGGAACGGATGCGCCTTGCGGTGGCAGCAACCGCCATTGAGGCCGGCACGGCCCGCATCGGCTTGAGCGCCTCGTTCGGAGTCGCCATGACCTTGCAGAACGAAGCGCTGGAAGCCGCCATCGCCCGTGCGGACGATGCCCTGTACCGGTCCAAGCACGAAGGCCGCGACCGCATCTCGGTGGCCCCGGATCGCGATCGGGCTGGTCAGGGCAACGCTGACTTGAGGCAACGTTGATTAGCGCAGCCTTGCCTCACATCGTCTGGGTTGGCTGATCCGCATTGAGGGTGCCGGCCAGGGTGGTTTCGATCTTGCCGCGCACGGTCTCGCCGTCCGGGGTGTCTGCGAACTGCACGCCGATGCCGGCGGCGCGGTTGCCCTGGGAGCCGGTCGGGGTCACCCAGACCACCTTGCCGGCCACCGGCAGGCGCTCCGGGGATTCCGGCAGGGTCAGCAGCAGGAACACCTCGTCGCCAAGGAAATACCGGCGGTTGGTCGGCACGAAGATGCCGCCGTTCTTGATGAACGGCATGTAGGCGTTGTACAGCGCCGGCTTGTCCTTGATTACCAGCGACAGGATGCCCTGCCGCGCTCCACTTGTGGGTCCTGCCATCACTGCACCTTCATCGCCTGACGGTTGTTTCGCGCCATGCCAGCAACGCTTCGTGGATCGCAAGCTCGGCAAGCACCTGGGTGCGCAGCAGGTCGCGCGCACGGTTGGCGGCATCGAAACGCCCCATCAGCGTGCGGGCTGCGGCCGGTTCGGTCAAGTCCGCCGTGCGCGACCGGGCCAGTTCGGCCAGATGCCACAGGCGCTCCTCGGCCCGACCTTCGGCCAGCCAGCGCTTCGCCACCGCATCGGGCTCGGCGCGGGCGTGTTCCAGCGCCTGCGCATCGGCGAGGACCGCGCGCCGCAGCGCCATGCCGCCATCGCCCAGCCAGGCAGCGGCCAGGCCCGGATGGCCGCGCGCCGCGTCCAGCGCTGCCTCTGCATCACTGGCCGGATGGCCCTGCTGGCGCAACCAGTCCAGCGCTTCGTCGCGCGGCGGCAAGCGCAGATCGAGGCGCTGGCAACGGCTGCGGATGGTGGCCGGCAGGCGCGCCGGGTTGTCCGCCAGCAGCCACAGGAAACGGCCCGGCTGCGGCTCCTCCAGGGTCTTGAGCACGGCGTTCCAGGCCGACCAGTTGACCGCGGAAGCAGGGTCGATGATGGCCACCTGGGCGCCGCCAAGCTGTGCCGTCAGGGTCAGCGCATCCGACAGGGCCCGGATCTGGTCGATGACGATTTCGCTGCGCGGCTTGCCGGTCTTCGGGTGGAGTCCATGACCGATGCAATACAGGTCGGGATGGGCGCTGCGTCCCCACGGATGCGAAGGGCTGCCGTCCGGCCGCACTTCCGGCGTTTCCAGCTGTGCCCGTGAGGCCAACAGCTGGCAGCTCTTGCAACGCCCGCAGGCCGCACCGTCTGCACCCGGCATCCGGCACAGCACGCGCTTGGCCAGGGTTTCCGCCAACAGGCGCTTGCCGACCCGCGCCGGCCCGACGATCAAGGTGGCATGGCCGAAGTGGCCACCGGTGATCGCGGCGCACGCCTGCTCGAAGGCACGCTGCTGCCAGGGAGCGAGCGGCGGCAGCGGATTCATGCCTGCCTCCGGCGGTAGTCGGCCAGCGCGAGCAGCGCGTCCGCAGCGACCTGTTCCAGGCTTTGCCCGGCATCGAGCACCCGGATCCGCTGCGGCTCCCTCGCGGCGCGCTCGCGAAAGCCCGCACGCACGCGCTCGAAGAAAGCGTCACGTTCGGATTCGATTCGATCCGGCATCGCTTCGCCCAGCAGGTCGCGGCCGCGGGTGCGTTCGCGCGCGCGGGTGACATCCAGGTCCAGCAGCAGGGTCAGCCCCGGCGTGACGCCCACGGCGTGCCGCTCCAGTTCGGCGATGAGCCCCGTATCCAGCCCGCGCGCCGCGCCCTGGTAGGCATAGCTGGAATCGGTGAAACGATCGCAGACCACCCAGGCACCGCGCACCAGCGCCGGCCGGATCACCTGCACCACGTGCTGGGCGCGCGCCGCGAACATCAGCAACAGTTCGGCATGCGCGTCCATCGGCTCGTTGCCGACGCCCAGCAGCAGCTCGCGGATGCGCTCGGCCAGCGGCGTGCCGCCCGGCTCGCGGGTGCACACCACGTCCTGTCCGTCGGCCAGCAACGCTTCGCGCAGCGCCGCCAGCACCGTGCTCTTGCCGGCACCCTCGCCGCCTTCCAGGGTCAACAGGCGCGGCTGGACTTGCAGCTCGGGGTTCACTGCGGCGCCGCCCCCGTCCGCGCCGCATCGCGTTGGGCGCGCTGGCGCTGCACGTAATCACGCACAGCCGTGTTGTGTCCGCCCAGAGTCGCGCTGAACACGTGCCGCCCGCTGCCGTCTCCGACCGCAACAAAGTACAGGGCATCGCCCGGCGCCGGGTGGACCGCGGCCCGCAGCGCGGCCTTGCCGGGCATCGCGATGGGCGTTGGCGGCAGGCCAGCACGGGTATAGGTGTTGAACGGCGTATCGGCCTCCAGATCCGCCCGGCGCAGATTGCCGGCATAGCGCGAGCCCATGCCGTAGATCACGGTCGGGTCGGTTTGCAGCCGCATTCCCATGCGCAGGCGCCGCAGGAACACGCCGGCGATCTGCGGTCGCTCGTCAGCCACCCCGGTTTCCTTTTCGATGATCGAAGCCAGGATCAGTGCCTCGGTGCGGTTTTTCAGTGGCAGGTTGTCCTCACGATCCGCCCACGCGGCATCCAGCTCACGATCCATCGCGGCATAGGCGCGCCAGAGGATGTCGAGGTCGGATTCACCGCGCGTCCAGGCGTAGGTCTCGGGCAGGAAGCGGCCTTCGGCCGGCTGCCCTTTCTGGCCCAACGCCTCCATCAGCGCGGCATCGTCCACCTCGGCGATTTTCTGTTCAAGCAGCGGCACCTTGCGCAGGGCCGCGCGCAAATCGCGCATGGTCCAGCCCTCGACGATGGTGAACATGCGCCGCACCACCTTGCCATTGCGCATGGCCAACAGCAGCGAACGCGGGCTGGTTTGCGGGGTCAGCGCGTATTCGCCGGTCTGGATCTTCCCGGCGGCATCGGTGTCCTTCGCCAGCAGTTGCCACAGCAGGCGGTCGCCCGGCGCGATGCCCTGCGCCTGGAGCTTGTCCAGCACCTTGAACAGGTTGTCGCCGCGCGCCACGACCAGGCTTTCGCCCTCGTGGATCCCCGCCAGCGGCGCATCGGCAAAGCGGTGGTATCGCAGCCATGCCCAACCCAACACGGTCGCAGACAGCAGCACCGCCACCAGCAGCGAGTAGCGGATCTTCATGCCGTCTCTCCGGCCATGGCAAACATCGGACAAAACATCGCCAGCGCCACCTGCAGTTCATGGACGGCCGGATGCTGCGGGAACCGGCACGCGTCCAGCCGTTCAACCCGCAGGATACCGCGCACGGCGCTGCACAGGGCCAGTGCGTCGGCGGTTTCGACCGTCTCGACGCCCAGTTCCGTGATTTCGGCCCGTCCCGATTCCAGCAGCAAGCCGCGCAGCACGCCGGCCACGCCGCAGCGTTCCACCGGCGGCGTCCACCAGCGCCCATCGCGATGGACCAGCAGATTCGCCGCGGTGGCGCTGACCACCAGCCCATCACCATCGCGCATCAGGCCCTCGTCGGCGCCGGCGCGTTCGACCTCGGCGCGCGCCAGCACCTGCTCCAGGCGATTGCAATGCTTGATCCCGGCCAGCGCCGGCTGGATGGCCAGTCGGGTTTCACACCAGCCGAGTCTCAGCCCGTCCTTGCTGACAGGCAGCGGATGCAGCGACAGCATCCAGACGGGCTCGCTGCAATCCGTCGGCGCATAGCCGCGCCCGCCATCGCCGCGGGTCAGCAGCAGTTTGAGCACACCGCTATCGACGCTGGCGATGTGTTCGGATATCCGCGCTTCGATGAACGCCGGATCGGGCAAGCCGATCCCCAGCCGCTGCGCCCCCGTGCGCAGCCGCGCCAAATGTCGCGGCCACAGCGGCAGCGTGCCGTGGTGTACGCGCATGGTTTCGAAAATGCCATCGCCGTAATTCAGGCCGCGGTTGGCGGACGAAAGTGCATCCAATCGATCGCAGGCAATGTAGGCAGCGGGCGTCATGGTGTTCGGCTCACAACGCGAGTATCGGGGAGTACCCACGCGCCTTGGCCCACGAACAACGCGGAGGCCCCGGGGGCAAGCGCAGTCGCTCCCCGATACTCGCTTTGTGCGCTTGCCCCCGGGGCCTCCGCTTCCGGCATTACCTGTCCTCTCCCAACGCCCGCAGCATGCCACGCGCCTTGGCCCGGGTTTCTTCCAGCTCGCGCTGCGGATCCGAATCGATCACGATCCCGGCGCCGGTACGGAAACGCAGACGGGCACCCTCCACTTCGGCGCTGCGAATCAGGATGTTCAGGTCCATGTCGCCATCATGGCCCAACCAGCCCATCGCGCCGGTGTAGGCACCACGGCCCACCGCTTCGAGTTCGGCAATGATCTGCATGCAGCGCACCTTCGGGCAGCCGGTAATGGTGCCGCCCGGAAACGCCGCCGCAATCACCTGCCCGGGGGTGACGCCGGCGCGCAACACTCCGCGCACATTGCTGACGATGTGGTGGACGTGGGCATAGCTCTCCACCGTCATCAATTCATCCACCCGCACGCTGCCAGGCGCACAGACGCGGCCCAGGTCATTGCGTTCCAGATCGATCAGCATGACGTGCTCGGCGCGTTCCTTGGGATGCCCGATCAGTTCACGGATGCGTGCCGCCTCGTCATCCCCGGCGATGCGGGCGCGAGTACCGGCGATCGGGCGCGTTTCCGCTACGCCTGCGCGCGCCGCCAGCAACCGCTCCGGCGAAGCGCTGACGACGCTGCCCCATCGGCTGCGGAAAATGCCGGCGAACGGGGCGGGATTGTGCGCGCGCAAGCGCTGGAACAGGGCCGCGGGATCCAGCGGCGCGGCGAAACTCGCCTGCCATCCGCGCGACAGATTGGCCTGGAACACGTCGCCGGCGGCGAGATAGTCGAGTACGCGCGCCACGCCATCAAGGTAGCGCTGCGGATCGTCTTCGTCGACGTTCGTCGGCGCCCGCCAGTCCGGCAGCGAGGCCAAGGCCGCGGCGCGTGCGGCATCTTCGGCAATCCGCTCCAGCCACGCCTCCGCACGCGATTCGGCCACGGCGATGCAACGCCCATCGCTACGGTCGCGCAGGATCGCCGCCGGGCAGCGCAAAGCCAGCGCCACCGGCAGCGCGCCTTCGGCCGGCGGCAACTGCAGAACCGGCTCCACCTGCTGCGCAAGTTCGTAGCCCAGCAGCAGCGCCCAGCCGCCCTGGAACACCGCGGCGTGCCCGCCGTCCGGCGCGACACGTGCGGCCTGCCACTGCGCATCCAGCACATCGAGGAAGCGTCCGGGAACGACCTCGCCGGCCAGCGTGCGCACCAGGCCATCGCGATGCAGGGCAAAGCCATCTCCGGCGTGCGCCAGCAGCAAATCCTGGCGCCCGTGCGGGCCGGCGGCGCTGGATTCCAGCAGCACCGGATAACGCGCCGGATCGAGCCGGTGCAGGTCGAGCAGGTCGGTATCGCTGGAGAGGACGCGGGTTCGGGTCATGGCTGCCAGTCGTTCCCGCTTGCAGTCTTTCTCCCGCAGGGCAAGTGATGCAAGCCACGAGGTCGCCCGCCGCCGTGATCGGTCCGAGCGGGCCAGGGATGGCCCGCGGCCGCGAATCGGAGCGGGATGCGCAGCTTGAGCGGCGGGCCGATCACAGCGACGGGCGACCGGCGCTGATGCCAGCGCAAACTCGGCGGCAGGTGATGGTACGGGACATGCGACGTTATCGATTCCGCCGCACCCTCATCCGCCCCCCCGCCTTCGCGGTGGCAGGCTCTGCGGGCACCTTCTCCCAAAGGGAGAAGGAAAAAACAGCGCCTCCCGAGGGGAGAAGGAGAACAGGGCGTCGCTTCCAATGGAAGGAAAATCAAACCCGCTTGAACACCAGGGTACCGTTGGTGCCGCCGAAGCCGAAGCCATTCGACATCGCCACGTCGATCTTCGCCTCGCGCGCGGTGTTCGGCACGTAGTCGAGATCGCAGCCCTCGCCCGGGGTGTCGAGGTTGATGGTGGGAGGAATCACGCCTTCCGCCAGGGCCTGGATCGCATAGATCGCCTCCACCCCGCCAGCAGCGCCGAGCAGATGGCCGGTCATCGATTTGGTCGAGCTGACCATCAGCCGATCCGCATGCGCGCCGAAGGCGCGGCGGATGGCATGGGTCTCGGCGAGGTCGCCCAGCGGGGTGCTGGTGCCGTGGGCGTTGAGGTAGCCGATATCCTCGGGGCTCATCCCGGCGTCGCGCAGCGCCATCGCCATGCAACGCGCCGGGCCGTCGCCGTTCTCGCTGGGCGCGGTCATGTGGAAGGCATCCGAGGACGCGCCGAAGCCGACCAGCTCGCAGTGGATGCGCGCGCCGCGTGCCCTGGCGTGTTCGTATTCCTCCAGCACCAGCACGCCGGCGCCGTCGCCGAGCACGAAGCCATCGCGGTCGGCATCCCAGGGCCGCGAGGCGCGGGTCGGGTCGTCGTTGCGCGTGCTCATCGCCTTCATCGCGCAGAAGCCGCCCATCGCGGTCGGCGAGCTGCCGCGTTCGGCGCCGCCGGCAAACATCACGTCGGCATCACCGTACTGGATCATCCGCATCGCCATGCCGATCGAATGATTGGCGGTGGCGCAGGCGGACACCGCGGAGAAGGTCGGCCCCTTGATGCCGGTCAGCAGCGAGAGCTGGCCGGGGACCATGTTGATGATGGTCGAGGGAATGTAGAACGGGCTGATCTTGCGCACGCCGCCGTCGCGCAGCTTCAGGGTGGTTTCCTCGATGCCCCAGATCCCGCCGATGCCGGCGCCGATCAGCGCACCGATGCGTTCGGCATTGGCCTCGGTGACCTCCAGCCCGGCATCATCCTTCGCCATCAGCGACGCGGCGATGCCGTAATGCAGGAAGTGGTCCATCTTCTTCGCATCCTTCGGACTCACCCAGCGGGTGACGTCGAAGTCGCGGATCTCGCCGGCGATCCGGGTGGGATAGCTGGAGGCATCGAAGCCCTCGACCATGCCGATGCCGGAGCGGCCATTGCAGACGGCCTCCCAGTTGCTGGCCAGGTCATTGCCCAGTGGCGAGATGATGCCCATCCCGGTCACCACGACGCGCCGTCCGTTCATCCTCATTTTCCTGCTTCCGTTCTGCCCCGCCGGCCACCGCCCACGCTCCAGACGCCAAGGGCCGCACGCGCGGCCCCGGGGAACGTGCCGGAATCAGCCGGCCCTTGGCGCCGACCGCACGACACCATGGCCGCAGCCAGTGGCGTCCGCGACCGCCGCGCGCGACTCACGCCTTGACGTGGGCCTTGATGTAATCGATCGCCTGCTGCACCGAGGTGATCTTCTCGGCGTCCTCGTCCGGGATCTCGCACTCGAACTCTTCTTCCAGCGCCATCACCAGTTCCACGGTATCCAGCGAGTCCGCGCCGAGGTCGTCGACGAATGACGCGCTGTTGGTGACATCTTCTTCCTTCACGCCCAGCTGTTCGATGACGATCTTCTTGACGCGCTCTTCGATATTGCTCATGTGGCTTGCTCCTCCCGGGAATCGGGTCAATCGGCTGACAAGTGTAAGGGAAAAACGGACGGTTCTGGCCTTTCACGCCATCCCGTGCCGGCGGTGGCTACGGCATGTACATGCCGCCGTTGACGTGCAGGGTTTCGCCGGTGATGTAGCCGGCATCCGGCCCGGCCAGGAACGCCACCGCGCGGGCGATGTCGGCCGGTTCGCCAAGCCGGCCCAGCGCGATCTGGGCCAGCATCGCGGCCTTGGCGGCTTCCGGCAGGTCGGCGGTCATGTCGGTGGCGATGAAACCGGGCGCGACCACATTGACGGTGATGCCGCGCGAACCGATCTCCTTTGCCAGCGATTTGCTGAAGGCGATGATCCCGGCCTTGGCCGCCGCGTAGTTGGCCTGGCCGGCATTGCCGGTCACGCCGATGACCGAAGCGATGTTGACGATGCGGCCCTTGCGCGCCTTCATCATCCCGCGCAGCACCGCCTTGGAGGCGCGATAGACGCTGGTGAGGTTGGTATCGAGGATCGCCTGCCAGTCCTCGTCCTTCATCCGCATCAGCAGGTTGTCGCGGGTGATGCCGGCGTTGTTGACCAGGATGGAGATGCCACCGAACTCGGTGGCAACGGCATCGACCAGGGCTTCGATGGCGCCGGGCTCGTTGACGTTCAGGCGGCGACCATGGCCACCGACGGCAGCCAGGCGCTCGCCGATCGCCTGCGCGCCGGCGTCGGAGGTAGCGGTGCCGATCACGGTGGCGCCGCGCGCGGCCAGGGCATCGGCAATCGCCGCGCCGATCCCGCGGGAGGCGCCGGTCACCAGCGCGATCTCGCCTTTCAACTGTTCGCTCATGCCGCCTCCAAAAAGCCTCAGGCCCAGTCCGCCAGCGCGCCGACCAGCCCATCCGGCTCGCCCAGCGCACGCTGGTCCAGCGTCTTGTCGATGCGCTTGCCCAGCCCGGTCAGGGTTTTGCCCGGCCCGCATTCGCCGATCCGGGAGATACCGCGCGCGGCCAGCGCCTGCACGCAGCCGGTCCACTGCACCGGCAGGTAGAGCTGACGCACCAGCGCCTGCTGGATCGCCTCGACGTCGTCGTGGACGCCGGCATCGACGTTCTGGACAACCGGAATCGCGGGCGACGCCCAGCGCAGGCCGGCCATCGTCACGGCCAGCCGATTGGCGGCCTCGCGCATCAGCGGGGTGTGCGAAGGCACGCTGACGGCCAGCTTGACCGCCTTGCGCACACCTTTGTCCGCCAGCAGCGCCAGCGCGCGATCCACCGCCGCGGCATCGCCGCCGATCACGATCTGCCCGGGCGAGTTGTAGTTGGCCGGCACCACCACCTGCGCGCCCGAGGCTTCCACGCACACCGCTTCGACCAGCGCGTCCTCGGCACCCAGCACCGCCGCCATCGCGCCGGTCCCTTCCGGTGCGGCGTCCTGCATCAGCTGTCCGCGAATGCGCACCAGATGCGCGCCGTCGCCCAGCGACAGGGCGCCGGCGGCCACCAGCGCGGTGTATTCACCGAGGCTGTGCCCGGCCAGCAGGGCCGGCCGCGGTCCGCCCTGCTGCTGCCACAATCGCCACACCGCGACGCCAGCCGCAAGCAAGGCCGGCTGGGTGTATTCGGTGCGATTGAGCATTGCTTCCGGCCCGCCCTGCGCCAGCGCCCACAGATCGATGCCGGCCCCTTCCGAGGCTTCCGAAAAAGTCGCCTTCAACCCCGGATGCAGCTCCGACAGCGCGGCCAGCATGCCGACCGACTGTGAGCCCTGGCCGGGAAACACCAGCGCCAGCGCGGGGGACGCCAATGGGGAAAAGACGGCTTGTTCGTTCACGCGGTCAGGACTCGCTTGCACGGGATCAGGCAGACGCCAGCAGGACGGCCGCAGGCCGGGAATGATACGAACTATTGCCGCCGCACGTCTGTACCGGCGCGTATGGGGAAGCCGCCATCGGTCACGATTCCAGGGCGTTGCGCAGCCCGGCCAGGGCACCGGCGATCCGCTGCGCGCGCGCGCCCAGCCGCCCGGAAATACGCTCGACGAGGCGCAGCCGGCGCACCTGGCGCAACAGTTCCAGCCGGGTTGCCTGCGTCTCATCACGCAGCACCGGCCGGATGGCATCGGCGAACTGCCGGGATGGATCGGCGAAATAGCGCGAGACGCCGGCGGCGAAAATCAGCCAATCGCGCACCTGCGCCTGTGCCAGCGTCATGCTTTCCAGCGGGTCTTCCTCAAGATCGAGAAAACCGATCCGACCGTCCTCGGCCACAGTCAGGTTGCGCGCATAGGGCTGCCCGATATAGCCATCGTGCGCATGCACCTCGACCATGGCCCGGGCCGCCTGGGCAATCAGCTGCACCTGCCGTTCAGGGCCGACTTCATGCAGCACGCTTTTCAGGGTGTGGCCGATGTCACCAAGCAGCAAGGCGTTGGCCCCCTGACCCAGGATTTCGGGCACCAGCGCGCCGCAGGCGACCAGCGCTTCGATCCGGCGTTTTTCGATCGCACAGGCACGCTCGCCGCCCCAGTGCGCCGGTGGCCGCAGCGAAGGGGTGTCGAAAAACCGCGTCAACAGATCCAGCACCGCCAGCGTCCAGCCGCGGTTGCCCTCGGCATACACCTTGAGCCAGGCCCTGCGGCCCAGTGCATCCATGCGGATGACGGCGTGCTCGATTTTCATTCGCCTCGCACTGCCCTTGCGCCGGGTCGCTGCTGCCGCCGTCGCCGGTCAGTAGCGCAGCAGCACCGAGCCCCAGGTAAAGCCGCCGCCGAAGGCTTCCAGCAGCAGCAGCTGGCCGCGTTCAACGCGCCCGGAGCGCACCGCTTCGTCCAGCGCCAGCGGCACCGAACCCGAGGACGTGTTTCCGTGCCGATCCACGGTGACGATCACCCGATCCATCGGCATCGCCAGCCGCTTGGCGGTGGCCTCGATGATGCGCAGGTTGGCCTGATGCGGCACCAGCCAGTCGAGGTCGCTGCGGTCCAGGCCGTTGGACTCCAGCGCCTCGTCGACCACCGCGTCCAGCGCCTTGACCGCATGCTTGAATACCTCGTTGCCGGTCATCAGCACGCGCACGCCGGCATTGTTCTCGCCCGGCTTGAAGCCGACCGACACGCCTACCGGGTTCCACAGCAATTCCTTCTTGCTGCCGTCGGCGTGCATGTGGGTGCTGAGAATGCCGGTCTCGCTGTCGGCCTTCAGCACTACCGCACCGGCACCATCGCCGAACAGAACGCAGGTGCCACGGTCGTTCCAGTCCAGCATCCGGGTCAGGGTCTCACCGCCCATCACCAGCGCGGTTTTCGCCGCGCCGCTGCGGATGAACTTGTCGGCGATGGTCAGCGCGTAGATGAAGCCCGAGCAGGCAGCGTTGACGTCAAAGGCCATGCAGCCGTGGATGCCCAGCTTGTGCTGGACGATGGTGGCACTGGCGGGAAAGATCAGATCCGGCGTGGTGGTGCCGAGGATGATCAGGTCCAGCTCCGACGGATCGGTGCCGGCGGCTTCGAGCGCCCGCAGCGCGGCCCGGTACGCCAGTTCGCTGGTAGTCTCGCCCTCGCCGGCAACGTGGCGCTGGCGGATGCCGGTTCGGGTACGGATCCACTCATCACTGGTCTCGACCCGCTTGGCCAGATCATCATTGCTGACCACCTGCGCAGGCAGGCAACTGCCGGTGCCGGCAATGCGGGCGAAGATTCGGCTTTCGGTCTGGCTCATGCGCGCGGCATCTCGCTGAAGATCGGTACAGGGTAGCGGATCGGGCGTCCGCGAATCCGGCTTGCTCGCCGAAACAGCAAGCGTCACGCGCCGAACCGGCCCTGGAACGGGTTCGAAAACGCAAACGGCCGCGCCGTCAGGCGCGGCCGGGCGATGGGCAATGCGCGACCCCCGACCGGAGGTCAGTCTTCGTCGACGATCCGGGTCTTGGGCGCAACCACCTGCTTGCCGCGGTAGAAACCGTCGGCGGTGACGTGGTGGCGCAGATGGGTCTCACCGCTGGTCTTGTCGGTGGCGAGCTGCTTGCTCGGCAGCGCATCGTGCATGCGGCGCATGCCGCGACGGGACGGGGAAACGCGGGACTTCTGGACGGCCATGACGGCAACTCCAACAAAACGGAAAGGTGAGCCTTGGAATTATCGCACAGATTCGCGGCAAATCCGCAAGCCAAGCCACATCGACGTGCCTGCAACCAAACGGCCCCGGGCGGCGGCCTGACGGGCGGCAGGGCTCAGGGTTTCTTCCATTCGGCCAGCGCCGAAAACGCCCCATGCGCCGCATTTTCTTCGGGGCCAGGGGCAAAATCGCGCTCGATCGCCTCCGAATCCGGCGCCACCGGGACCACCGGCAGGGCAAGGATCAGCTCGTCTTCAACCAGATCCAGCAGCCGCAGCATCCCGTCGGCGGGCACCAGCAGCGGTTCGCAGTCGGCCGGCAGCGCCGCCTCGTCGCTCTCGCGCCGAATCAGGCCCAGCCGCTGCCTGATCTGTACCGGCAGCAGGAAGCGGCGCAGGCTGCGCTGGCACTGCAAGGGCAGGTCCGCCTCGATGTCGAGATCGACGAACGGGACCTGCAGCGCGTCGGTGCCGAAATCCAGCGCAAACCGCACCTCGCCCTCGGCCTCGTCCAGGCTGTCGCGCAGCCGCATCAGCGCAGCCAGCGGCGCATGGCCTTCGAATCCGCGCCGCGCCGCAACCATGCGCCACGCATCCACCAGCTCGGGCACGCCGTCAGCGCGCAGATCGGACATGAGAACGGGTTTCCCGGGTCCATGGAACCAGATGCGGATTCTAGCGCGCCGCAGCCTGCCCCGGCAGTCAGGATTTGCGATGCCCGCCGCTCTCGCGCAGACTCAACTCATGCGCTTCGCCCTGCTCCTCGCCAGCCTGATCGTGATCGTCCTCGCCCTGTGGCTGGCCGCGCGCACGCGTCGTGACAGCCGCAGGCGGCAGGCCATTCGCGGTCTGCTGGACGCCGCCGACGCACTCGAAGCACAGCTGCGCGCCGCCCGCAGCGAGATCGAGGCGATCGCCGGCGACCACGAGAACCCGGTCCGGCAAGCGATGCAGGAACTGCTGCGGCAGCGGCTGTGGCTGCAGGAGAATGCCGGCAGCGCCAGCCTCGCCCAGCTCGACGAGGTGCGCAGAAC
This sequence comes from Thermomonas sp., assembly GCF_023953935.1. Taxonomy (GTDB): domain Bacteria; phylum Pseudomonadota; class Gammaproteobacteria; order Xanthomonadales; family Xanthomonadaceae; genus Thermomonas. The sequence goes on from NZ_JAMLIW010000001.1 coordinate 479,769, forward strand.
GCTGGATGCGGCGCGCTCCCGCATCGAAGCGCAGTTGCAGCAGATCGAACGCGCCCGCGGCGTCACGCCCTGAGCCTGTCGTGGCAGCGCCATGAAGACACCACGGCTGGTGCTGGCCTCCACCTCACGCTACCGGCGCGAACTGCTGGCCCGGCTGGGCCTGCCCTTCGACCTCGCGCGCCCCGAAGTCGATGAAACGCCCCGCGCCGATGAAACACCGCGCGCACTGGCGATCCGGCTGGCCTGCGCCAAGGCGCAGGCGGTCGCGGCACGGCTGGAGGGCGACGCCTGGGCGCTCGGCTCCGATCAGGTCGCGGACGTGGCGGGACGCCCGCTCGGCAAGCCCGGTGGACGCACGCAGGCGATCGCGCAACTGCGCGCGATGTCCGGCGACGTGGTGCGCTTCCATACCGCGCTGAGCCTGGCCCATCCGGACGGCCGCAGGTTTGCCGCCATCGACCTGACCAAGGTGCGGATGCGAACGCTGTCGGCCGTCGAAATCGCCCGCTATGTCGATACCGAACAGCCCTTCGACTGCGCCGGCAGCTTCAAGTCGGAAGGCCTTGGCATCTGCCTGTTCGAGGCGATCGAGAATCGCGACCCGACCGCGCTGATCGGGCTGCCGCTGATCGCCACTGCGCGGCTGCTGCGCAAGGCCGGATTCCAGCTGCCGTAGTCGTCGAGGCCTGGCCGCGAGGCTCAGCCGCCCGCGCAATCAGCCTGCGGCTGCACGCGGGTGATGACATACAGCACGAAGCGCTTGCCGCCGCCATCCACGTCGAGCGCCTGCGGCGGCGGCAACGGGCCAAGTTGCTGGCACAGGTCGACCAGGGCCGCTTGGGCATCCGGGAAACCGGCATGCGAGGGGCTGGCCACCAGCAGCAGCGGCGCGCCGCCTTCAGGCATCCGGCCGTCGAACTGCAATCCCCACAGCGCCAGCTGCGGGGCGCGCCCATGCTTGCGGTTGAGCGGATGGTCGAGCACGAGGATGTTGGCGTCGCCGCGTGCGAAGCCCAGTTCGGCGCCGATCTTGAAATCGCCGGCCAGGATCCGCGTGCCTGCGGGCAGCTGCGCCAAGCGTGCGCGCACGACGGTATCCAGCACATTCCAGCCGGCGAAGTTGGCCGGATACTGATCGTGGCTTGCGGCCCATTGCCTCCCTACAGGCGAGGCCGCCAGCAGGAAGTAGGCCAGCGCGGCGGCAAGCCCGAGCGTGGCCGTCGCCCACGCCGCCACCCGCCAGCCACGCGCCCACCCCGCCAACACCGCCGGCAGCAGCGGCAGCAGCGCGACGAAGCCGGGCAAGGTCCAGTGAAAGCTCACCCGGCGGCGGTCGGTGAAAAAGCCCAGCACGAAAAAGGCGACGATCAGCAATACCCCGCACAGCGCCAGCCAGCGCGCGGCTGGCCGGGCATCGCGCAGGCCACGGCTGCCTGCCTGCGCGAAGGCAAGCAGCAGCACCGGCGTTGCCGGCAGCAATTGCATCAGGCCGAGGCTGATGCCGTGCAGGCCAAATGCCCACGGATGCCGATCGACCAACTGGAACCGCAGCCCGGCGTCGGCATTGTCGAGATTCCACAGCAACAGCGGCAGCCAGGCCAGCGCGCCCAGCCCGATGGCGACCCACAGGCCGGGCCGACGCAACGCCGCTCGGCCCGCGCGCAGCAACAACAGCGCCAGCAGTCCCACCACGACCACCGCCGCGAAGCGATAGTGGGTCAGCCCGCCAATCACCAAGCCCAAGGCCAGTTCCGCAACCACGCCGACATCGACCCGCCGCAGCGCCCGCGCGCCGGCGTCGAGGCACAGCACACTGGCCAGCAGCAGCGGCACGTCCGGCACCGCCAGCACGCCCAGCGTGCCCGCCAGCGGCAGCACCAGCACCAGCAAGCCAGTCAGCCACCCCGTCCTGGCATCGAACTCGCGCGCCGTCATCCGCACCAGCAGCCACGGCAACAGCGCGCCGATCACGAGAATCGGCAGCCGCAGCGCCCACAGATGGTTGCCGCCCAGCGCCACGCCCAGCCGCGCCAGCCAGGCGGTCAGGCCGGGCAGGTCGGAATAGGCCAGCGCGAGGTGCTGGCCTTCCTGCCAGTAGAACGCCTCATCGACGAACAGCGGCAGGCGTGCGGCAATCGCCAGTTTGGCCACGCACAGCGCCACCCAGACGAGCACGAACGCGGTCCGCGCCTGCCGTGATTGTTCTTCGACCCGCATTTGCGTCGACATCGCTACACTCGAAGGCCACTTCGGGAATGGACGCACGAACCCATGGCAAGCAGCCCGGCGCCGCAGACGATGCTATCCGATGCCCTGATGGATGCCCTGCGCACCGCGCTGGCGCAGGTCGATGCGCTGGTGCTTGGCAAACCCATCCAGGTCCGGATGGCCTTCGTCGCCCTGCTCGCCGACGGCCACCTGTTGATTGAAGATTTGCCCGGGCTCGGCAAGACCACACTGGCACGGGCGATGGCGGCAACACTGGGGCTGGATTTCGCGCGCGTGCAGTTCACCTCCGACCTGCTGCCCTCGGACATCCTCGGCGTGTCGGTGTACGAGGCGCAGACCCGTCGCTTCGAGTTTCATCCTGGCCCGGTGTTTACCCACGTCCTGCTGGCCGACGAAATCAACCGCGCGCCGCCGCGCACGCAGAGCGCCCTGCTTGAGGCCATGGCCGAGCACCAGGTCAGCATCGACGGCCAGACCCGGGCGCTGCCCGATCCGTTCCTGGTCATCGCCACCCAGAACCCGACCGATCTCTCCGGCACCTATCCGCTGCCGGATTCGCAACTCGACCGCTTCCTGCTGCGGCTCACCCTCGGCTATCCGGACGCGCAGGCCGAGCGTGAACTGCTGGCCGGCGAGGATCGTCGCACCCTGATCGCACAGGCCAGTCCGGTACTGGACGCGCCGCGCATCCTCGCGCTGCGCCAGCACGCGCTGGCAGTGCATGCCAGCGAGGCGCTGCTGGACTACGTGCAGGCGCTGGTGGCGCGCAGCCGCAAGCAGCCGGGCGTGCGGGTTGGGCTGTCACCCCGTGCGGGCCTGGCCCTGCTGCGGGCGACGCGGGCGCGGGCGCTGCTGCTGGAGCGCGACCACGTCCTGCCGGAAGACGTGCAGGCCCTGTTCCCGGCCATCGCCGAACACCGTCTGGTCGCCGATGCCGATACGCCCGCCGCGCAGCTGGTGCAGGCCATCCTGCACGCGGTCCCGGTGGACTGATGCAGCCTGCGCCAGCGCGCCAACGGATTGCCGGCTGCCCGCCTGCGGGGGCCCGGCTTCCTGTGCGCAGGCCTCGGCAGCGCCCCTTTTCCCCGCACGCGGGGGAAGGTGCCGGCACGGCGAATGAAGGGCATGCTTGAACCTCTGCGCCAGCGCTTTCGCCGATGGGCACGGCCACGTGCGCCGGAACTGCTGCCGGCGCAAATCGACCGCCACCGCATCTACGTGCTTCCCACCGCCACCGGGCTGTTCTTCGGCCTGCTGCTGGGCACCATGCTGGTGGGTGCGCTCAACTTCAACAACAACCCGGCCCTGCTGCTGGGCCTGTTGATCGCCGGTACCGCGCAGGCCAGCCTGATCGCCGCGCACCTGCAGCTGTCCGGCATCCGGATTACCGCCGCCTCCGCCGAACCGGTTGCCGCGGGTGAAGACATTGCGCTGCGGCTGGCCATGGAAACGCGCGACGCCCGCAGCCGGCGCGGGCTGCGGATCGACTGCGACCAGCGCACCGCCTTCACCGCGCTGGATGCGCGCGGCGGGGCGGTCGAACTGCACCTGCCCACCAGTCGGCGCGGCCTGCTGCCGCTGCCGCGGATCGAACTGAGTACCGTGCAGCCGCTGGGTCTGGCCCGGGCCTGGGCTTACGTCTGGCCGGCACAGAGCGTGTTGGTGTATCCGGCACCGGAAGTGACGGCACCGCCCGCACCGGCCGCTACCGGCGGGCAAACCCGACCGCTGCCGGCGCGGGCCGGTGACGAGCTGCACCACCTGCGCGACTACCGCCCCGGGGACGCACCACGCGCGATTGCCTGGAAGCCGTCGGCGCGACGCGGCGCGCTGCTGGTGCGCGACCACGAGCAGCCGCGCGGCGGCGAACTGCATTTGGACTGGGACGCCACCGTCGGCCTGCCCTACGAGCAGCGGATCCGCCGACTGGCGCGCTGGGTGGATGACGCCGAGCGCAGCGGTCGTCGCTATGCGCTGCGTCTGCCGGGATCCGAAAGCGTGGCGCTCGGCCAGGGCGCGGCGCAGCGCCACCAATGCCTGCGCGCGCTGGCGCTGCTGCCGGGCGAAGGCAGCGTCGATGGCTGAGGCCGGCTCACCGCCGCTGTCGCAGGCCGGACGGCTGCAGGTCCGGCTGGCTGCCGCCGCCTGCCTGCTGCCGCTGCTGTTCCAGCTGCCGCGCTCGCTCGGGCTGGGCCTGGGCCTTGCCGCGGTCGCCGTGCTGGCCTTGTCGTGGCGACGGCCGCTGCCGAACCTCGTCCGCGCGCTGCTGTTGATCGTCGGGATGGCGCTGGTTTTCTACGTGCTGCCGGGCATCGGCCGCGACACCGCATCGGCCGCGCTGGCGCTGATGATCGCGATCAAACCGGCGGAAACGCAGACCCTGCGCGATGGCCGCAGCCTGGTCGGCTTTGCGCTGTTCGCGCCGTTCGCCACCTTCCTGCTCGACCAGGCCCCGCTGAGCCTGCTGCTGGCGCTGCTGGCGGTACTGGCCGCCCTGCTGGCCCTGCAACGGCTGGCGGCGGACGAAGGCCGGGTTGAGGACGCCTCCGTCTCCGGCCTGCCCAAACGCGCCGCAATCGTGGCCGTGCTGCGCCTGTGCGTGCTCGGCCTGCCACTGGCGCTGGCGGTGTTCTGGCTGTTCCCGCGCCTGCCAACGCCGCTGTGGGGCATGCCGCAGCGCAGCGTCGGCACCCCGGGGCTGTCCGATTCGATGTCGCCCGGCGGGTTGTTCGACACCCTGCTCGACGACAGCCCGGCCGCGCGCGTGCAGTTCTTCGGCCCGGTGCCCAAGCCCGAGCAGATGTACTGGCGCGGTCCGGTGCTGTGGGATTTCGACGGCCAGACCTGGCGTCCATCGCGGATGCTCACGGCACTGCCGCCGGCACCGGTGCGCCCGGCCTCGGCTGGCTGGGACTACCAGCTGGAACTGGAGCCAACCGAAGACCGCCTGCTGGTCGCCCTGGACGTGCCAACCGTCCTGCCCGAAGGTGCGCAGATGGGTCTCGATCGCGCGCCGACCAGCGACGCGCCGCTGTACAACCTCACCCGCTGGCGGCTGCATTCGGCGCCTGCCGCGGCCTTCGAGCCCGATTTGCCCGACTGGCTGCGGCAACGTGCGCTGCGGCTGCCCGAAGGCTTCAACCCGCGCACGCTGGCGCTCGGGCGGCAGTGGCGACGCGAGGCCGGCAGCGACCCCGACGGCCGCGCCGACCTGGCCATCGCCCTGCGCGCCATGGCCTGGATCCACAAGGACTTCGCCTACACCCTGAACGTGCCCATCGCCGGCCGCAACGAAATCGACGACTTCCTGTTCGATCGCCAGGAAGGCTATTGCGAGCACTTCAGCTCGTCCTTCGTGGTGCTGATGCGCGCGGCCGGCATTCCGGCACGGGTCGTCACCGGCTACGCCGGCGCCTACCGCAACCCGATCGGAGATTACTGGCTGATCCGCCGCTCCGACGCCCACGCCTGGGCGGAAATCTGGCTGCCGCAGCGGGGTTGGACGCGTTTCGATCCCACCGCCGCGGTCGCACCCGAGCGCATCTACGACACCATTGCCGACCGCATGCCCGGGCGCCTCGGCGGCTTCATCGACATCGCGCCGCTGTTCAACGCCAGCGACTGGCTGCGGCGCGGCTGGAACGACATGCTGCTGGGTTTCAACGCCAAGCGCCAGCAGGATCTGCTGGGCCTGTTCGGCTTGCGCGGCGGCAACCGGACCCTGGTGTTGCTGTTTGCCGGCGCGGCGCTGCTGGCGATCGGCTGGATGGCCTGGCTGACCGCGCGCGGCGAACGCGAACGCGACCCGCTGCTGCGCGCCTGGCACGCTCTGGAAGCGCGCTATCGCCGGCGCGGGCTGGGCCGTGCGCGACACGAACCGGCGCGTGATTGGGTCACTCGGCTCAACGCGCAATCCAGCCAACCCGACGCGGTGCTGGAAGCGCTCGCCGAGCGCTTCGAACGCGTGCGCTACGCGCCGGACGTGGGCAGCACGGAACGCCGCGAACTGATCCACGCCCTGCGCCGGCACCGACCCTGAGGCACGCGCGGAAGCGCGAAGCGCCGCGAAGGCGTCAGCTCGGCACCCCGAAATGCCCCAACGGCGCACCGGCCAGCAGGTGCAGGTGGATCTGGAACACCGTCTGCCCGCCGTCCTCGTTGCAATTCATCACGATCCGGTAGCCGCGATCGGCAAACCCCTGCGCCTTGGCATAGCGCGCCGCCGCAGTCGCCAGTCGGCCGATCACGAGCGCCGATGCCTCCGGCACGTCATTCAGGGTCGCGAAATCCTGCTTGGGCACGAACAGCACATGCACCGGCGCCTGCGGCGCGATGTCGCGGAACGCGATCATGTGCTCGTCCTCGTAGACGATGTCGGCGGGAATCTCGCGGTTGATGATCTTGTGGAAGATGGTCACTTGAAGGCCGTGATTGGTGATTTGTGATTCGTGATTGGAAAGAGCTTACAGCGCAACCCGGCTTTTTCGAATCACCAATCACAAATCACCAATCACGGCTCTCCAATCACCAATCACGAATCCCCAATCTCCACCCGACTGCCGAAGGCATGCGACAAGGTGCCACGGTCGACGTATTCCAGTTCGCCGCCCAGCGGCACGCCGTGGGCGAGGCGGCTGGGGTGGACGCCGCGGGCGCGGGCGATCTGCGCGAGGTAATGCGCGGTCGCTTCGCCTTCCACGGTGGGATTGGTGGCGACGATCAATTCACGCACGTCGCCTTCCTCGAGCCGCCGCGCAAGTTGGTCGAGCCCAAGCTCGCCCGGGCCGATCCCGTCGAGTGGGCTCAGCCGGCCTTGCAGCACGAAATACAGGCCGCGATAGCCGGTCGCCTGTTCGATCGCCAGCCGGTCCGCCGGAGATTCCACCGCACACAACAGCGCGCCATCGCGCGAGGAGCTTGCGCAGATCGCACACAGCTCGGTTTCGCTGAAATCACGGCAGAGCTGGCAATGCCGTACCTGCTCCATCGCCTGCTGCAGCGCCGCCGCCAGCCGCAGGCCGCCTTCGCGCTGGCGTTCCAGCAGGTGGTAGGCCATGCGCTGCGCGGATTTCTGGCCGACACCCGGCAGCACCCGCAGCGCCTCGATGAGTTGTTCTAGCAATGACGCTGTCATGCAAATCCGAAGCCTCGGCAACTCATGTTGCGCACAGGGATGTGCGCACGCGACGCGCCTTGCGCGGCGCGCAAGCGGGCGAAACCCACGTGTTTCGCCCGCGCAACGGATGCGGCGGCAGGATGCCCCGTCATCCGCATCAAAACGGCAACTTCATCCCCGGCGGCAGCTGCATTCCGGCGGTCGCCGCCGCCATCTTCTCCTGGGTCGCCGCCGTGATCTTGTTGACGGCATCGTTGAAGGCCGCGGCGATCAGGTCTTCGGCCATCTCCGGATCGGCCAGCGCGGCCGGATCGATGCGCACGCGCCGGCAATCCATGCGTCCGCCGAGGGTGACGCTGACCATGCCGCCGCCGGCGCTGCCGGTGGCTTCCAGCGTCGCCACTTCCTCCTGCGCGCGCTGCACGTCTTCCTGCATTTTCTGCGCCTGCTGCATCAGCTGGGCGATGTTTCCACGCATGTTCATCTTCCGTCGTTCAAGGGGTGTCGCCGGGCGCTTCGTGCGGCCGGATCGAGCCGGGGACAATACTCGCCCCATGGTTGCGGACCAGCCGCTGGATCGCCGGATCTTCGGCAAACCCGCGCTCGGCCTCGGTCTGGCGGGCATCCTGCGCGCGCGCGTTGCGCGCACTGGCCGTGTCGCCGCGTGCATCACCCAGCTCGAAGCGCACCTGCACGGCACCGCCGAGCCGGCGCGAGACCGCATCGGTCAGTTGCAGCACGAGGCTGGGCGATTTCAGGTGCATCTGCTCCTCGGTCAGGGCCAGCCGCAAGACACCCTCGCGGTGCGAGAGAAAGGCGGCATTTTCCGCCAGCAGCCGCGGTGCGCCACGCAAGCCGCATTCGGCCACGACCTGCAGCCAATGCTCGCCATCGGTGACGATGCTGGCACTGGGCGCCGGCGTGGCCGGCATCGAGCTCTCGGCAACCGGGGCCGCTGGCGGCGTTGCCGGGGCTGCCGTTGGCCTGGGCGAAGCATCCGTGCGCCCGAGCGCCGCTACCGCCGCGGCCGCGGCCGCGCGCGCGCTCGATTCCCGCCCACCGCCAGCCCCCCCGACAGCCGGCGCCGGCGAGACCGACGCCGCCGTGCGCGCAGGTGTCGCACGATCGGCCGCCTCGGGGCGGAACGCCAGCATCCGCAGCAACGCCATCTCGAAGCCACTGCGCGGACTGGGTGCATAGCCAAGGTCGCGGCGACCGTTAAGCGCCATCTGGTACCACAGCTGCACCATTTCCGGGCGCAGCGCGGACGCCAGCGCTTCGACATCGACTGCATCCACCTCGATCGCGGCATCCGGCACCAGCTGCTTGACCTGGATGCGGTGCAAGGCCAACGCGAACGCATCCAGGATGCCGGCCCAGTCCGGCGCGAACTCCGCCAGCCGGGCCACTTCGTCCAGCAGCCGCCGGCCATCGCCTTCCGCAAGCGCACCCAACAGCGCGTTGATCCGGGTGCGATCGACCGAGCCCAGCATTGTCGCCACGGTGTCGCCATCCAGCTTCCCGGCACCCGCGCTGGAACCGCTGTAGGCAATCGCCTGGTCCAGCAGTGACAGACCGTCGCGCAAACTGCCGTCGGCAGCGCGCGCCAGCTGCGCCACCGCGTCGGCGTCGGCGTCGATGCCCTCGGCGGCCAGGATCCTGGTGAGCTGGCCGCGAATCTGCTGTTCATCGAGGCGCTTGAGGTTGAACTGCAGGCAGCGGCTGAGCACCGTCACCAGCAGCTTCTCCGGATCGGTGGTGGCGAACAGGAACTTGACGTGTTCCGGCGGCTCTTCCAGCGTCTTCAGCAGCGCATTGAACGCCGGCTTCGAGAGCATGTGCACTTCGTCGATCAGGTAGACCTTGTAGCGGCCGCGCGATGGCATGTACTGCGCGTTTTCGATCAAGTCGCGGACGTTCTCGACGCCGGTGTTGGAGGCCGCGTCGATCTCCAGCAGATCGATGTAGCGCCCGGCGTCGATCGCCTTGCAGGTCTCGCACTCACCGCAGGGATCGGCACCGATGCCACGCTCGCAGTTGAGCGACTTGGCGAAGATGCGCGCAATGGTGGTCTTGCCAACGCCGCGCGTGCCGGTGAACAGCAACGCGTGGTGGATGCGCCCGGTCGCCAGCGCATTGGTCAGCGCGCGCACCACGTGCTCCTGGCCAACCAATTCGGAAAAACGCCGCGGGCGCCACTTGCGGGCGAGGACGAGGTAGGACATGCCCCATTGTGGCATGCGCCGGCGCGGACGGCGGCGCACGAAACGCCCGCCAGATTCCGATTGACATGCCCCCCGATGACCCGGACAATGCGCAGCTCACCACCTGCCCAGGTGGCGGAATTGGTAGACGCACTAGTTTCAGGTACTAGCGGGTAAAACCGTGGAGGTTCGAGTCCTCTCCTGGGCACCAATAGAGTTTCCCGCAATATCCCGCAAGGCCACTAAACCCCTGATTTTCAGGGGTTTTTTGTTGTCTGCGTGCCGGAATTACCCCCGCGACTTCCCGCCGTACCCCTTCCCTACCCCCAAGTTTGGGGGTACGGTTTGGGGGTACGGAAAAGTTTTGGGGGTACGACATGCCGAAGCGAGTCCCCGAGTTGTCACCGTCCGCCGTGAAGAACGCGCGGCCACGGGCGACCGCGTGGAAATTGGCCGACGGCAAGGGCTTGTTCCTGCTGGTGCTGCCCGATGGCGCGAAGCAATGGCGCTTCAAGTACCGCAGGCCGGACACCGGCAAAGAGAACCTGCTGGCGCTGGGGAACTATCCCGACGTAAGCCTGAGCAAAGCACGCGAACGCCGCGCCGAGGTGCGCGCGCTGCTGGCCGATGGCATCGACCCCGGCGCGCAACGCAAGGCCGAACGGCAAGCACGCAAGGAAGCCGCAGGCAGTACCTTTGCCGCCGTCGCATCGGAATGGCTGGCCGTGCAGGACTGCGCCGATGTCACGCTGAGGAAATCGCGCTGGATTCTGGAATCCTTCCTGTTCCCTGAAATCGGCCACCTGCCCCTGTCCGACATTTCCCCGCGCGTGCTGCTGGACGCACTGAGGAAGATCGAGGCCACCGGCAAGCAGGAAACCGCCAAGCGCGCCAAGATCAAGGCCGGGCAGGTGTTCCGCTGGGCGATCATGGAAGGTCGCACCGAGATCGACCCGACCGGCGCATTGCGCGGCGCGTTGAAGGCCACCAAGGCCAAGCACCATGCCAGCATCACCGACCCGGCCAAGATCGGCGAGCTGCTGCGCGCCATCGATGGCTACACGGGCGATCCCGTCACCTGTGCCGCGCTGCGACTGGCCCCGCTGGTGTTCGTCCGGCCCGGCGAACTGCGGGCGGCGCAATGGCAGGAAATCGACCTGGACGGCGCTGTGTGGCGCATCCCCGGCGAGCGCATGAAGATGGGCGCGGCGCATATCGTGCCGCTGTCATCGCAGGCTGTGGCGATCCTGCGCGGCCTGCAACCGCTGACCGGCACCGGGCGCTATGTATTCCCCGGTATGCGCAGCGCCAGCCGCCATATGTCCGAGAACACGATCAACGCCGCACTGCGCAGGCTGGGCTACGGCACCGACGAAATGACCGGCCACGGCTTCCGCAGCATGGCGGCATCGCGCCTGAATGAAATGGGCTGGAACGCCGACGCCATCGAGCGCCAGCTTGCGCACGCCGAGAGCAACAAGGTACGCGACGCCTACACCCATGCCGCGCAATATCTGGATGAACGCGCTCGGATGATGCAGGCGTGGGCCGACTACTTGGACGCGCTGCGCGCAGGTGGCGACGTGGTGGCGTTCCGGCGCAGGGCGGGTTGACCGTTTCAGAACCGCGAGGGTGTGCATGTTCCCGTCTGGATTCCCCGACTTCACCGACGATCAAAAGCGCAGACTGAAAGACCTTCACGTTTGCGACGAACAGATCACGGCGCTTAGGTACGCACTGGTTAGCGTTCGTTCGTTTGTCCGTCAACCTGCGGCAAACAATGAAATGGCCGCATATTTAGAGGAAGTCGAACGACTTGCAAACGTCCTGTCGCGCAAGTTGCGGACGGCTACGGCTATCGCCCCCGACGCGGCACTGATGATCGAAAAACTTTACTGGGCGCAGCGTCCGACCGATGAGGGGCCGGACATGGCTGCAAACCTATGCCCGCGTCTGGACGCGCTGATTGCCGCTTCGGCGGAAGCCCGTGAGTCGCTTCCAGTTGGGAAGCAGGCAAGGTCAAGGGTTGGGAATCCTGAACCCATCCGGCGGATAGACGAAGCCCTGTTCCATGGTTGGCACATGGCGAATCGGCCCGCCGAGGCATACCCGATAGCCTTTCGTCCAAGCGTTTCAGCGTCCAGTGCTTTTGTTGAAATTGTTGGAATCTGCTACACCGCCGCAGGCTATGAACAGCGCCCAAAACGCGCACTTCAAGCCTATGCAACCGCTTTCAACAAAGATCGACGGAAATTGCTGAGGGGCATGGATGAGGCGCTAAGCGGGATGGGGTAAACCGTTCCCCGGCATGTGTCTGAAAACCTGACATGCCGGGCGCGCAAAAGGCGCTTTTGTGGGGATATCCCGCGTTAGGGTGAAGTCACTTGGCGTGTGCCAAGGATGCCCGAAACACCGCAATGACCCCACAAGACTGCGCTGCACCCGTGCTGCCGAGCACGGCCAAAATCACTTCCGCCGACCTGCTGACCGAGCGCGAAGTTTCCGAAGACCTGAACGTAGCACTCAACACCCTGCGCAATTGGCGCTGGCGTGGCGAAGGCCCGCGTTTTGTGAAGCTGGGCAAGCGCGCCGTGCGCTACCGCCGTGCCGACGTTGAGGCGTTCATCGAGGCCGGACTGACCGGCAAGGCGGTCTGACATGACCGCCAGAAAAGAAAACCCACGCTTCACGGGCGTGGGCTTGCGCAAGCTGGCGAGCTGGGCGCGCTTCGAGTATATCAGCGACGTGTTGTTTGTTGTCGCGGTGCTCTATCTGGTGGCGGAAGCCGCATGGATGGTGCTGCGATGATCGACCTGCAAACCTACGCCGCGACGTATCAGGCGGCAGGCTTCATCCCGCTGCCGATCCTGCCGAACAGCAAGCACCCGGCCTGCAAGGGGTGGCAGAGTGGCACCGCACCGGAGGCGTTCGCATCGCATCACGGGAATATCGGGCTGACCTTTGGGCCGGGGTTGTTCGTGCTGGACGTGGACGTGAAGAACGGCACCAATGGGCTGGCCACGCTCGAGGGGCTCGAGGTCAAGCATGGCGAGCTACCGCCGACGCTGACCGCCGACACGCCTAGCGGGGGGCGGCATATCGTTTTCAGGAAGCCCGAGAGCATGACACTGCGCAACCGCGTTAGCGTCCTGCCGGGCTTGGACGTGCGCGCGGCTGGCGGCTTCATCGTGGCCGAACCGTCAACGCTGGACGGCAAGGGCTGGCACTGGAACGACTGGCAACCCGATACGGGCGAACAGCCGGAGATTGCCGACGCGCCGCAATGGTTGCTTGCCGCCATTTCCAAGCCCGCGCCAGAGGCCGCAGAACGCGCCACAAGCGGCACCGATGGCCCTGCCGACCCCTACGCAGCGCACGCGTTGGAACGGGCTACAGGTGCCGTCCTGAACGCTGCTGAGGGCACGCGCAATGCCGTACTCAATGCCACCGCCTACGGGCTTGCCCGGCTGGTCGCTGCCGGTCGGCGGGATTGGGGCCAGTGTGAGCTTGCACTGACCCGCGCCGCGCGCGCTGCCGGGCTCGAGGATGGCGAGATAGCGGCCACGCTCGCCAGCGCCTACGCGGCTGGGATGGCGTCACCGAATCATGAGGGCGAGCCGGACACGGGCGAGGAAGCGGAACCGCTGCTGCTGCCTGTATCGGTCGGCGACGTGCTGACCAATCCGAGCAAGCCGCCGCGTTTCGTTTGGGGCCGGTATCTGCCGCGTGGCGTGGTGGCGCTGCTGGGCGCGCATGGTGGCACCGGCAAGAGCACCATTGCGCTGATGCTGGCGGTTGCCGTGGCCACCGGGCAGGAACTATTCGGGATTGAAACCGAACGCTGCCGCGTGCTGTTTGCGAGCTTCGAGGATGACGGGGCAATCGTTCGCCACCGGCTCGAAACGATCTGCAAGGAATGGTTCATCGATCCGGCAGAACTCGAGGGGCAATTGGTAATCGTGGACGGCACCGAAGCGCCGGAGCTGTTCGCCACCACCACCGCGCGCGATGCAGGAAGCGTGACGCCGACCTATGTCCGGTTGGAGACCTTGGCCGAAGGTGCCGGGCTGGTGATCGTGGACAACGCCAGCGACACGTTCGGGGGCGATGAAATCAACCGGCGGCAGGTGCGCGCGTTCATGCGTTCGCTGGGGCGCATTGCCAAGCGCAACGCTTCCGCCGTCCTGCTGCTGGCCCATGTGGACAAGAACACCAGCCGGGCTGGCAAGGCGACCAATGGCGAGGGCTACTCGGGCAGTACCGCATGGCATAACAGCGCGCGTTCGCGGTTGTTCATGGTGCGCGATGACTCGGGCGGGCTGAAGCTGTCGCACCAGAAAACGAACTTCGGGAAGGTTCACCCGCCGCTGCTGCTGGATTGGCCCGAGGATGGCTTGCCGCAGTTGTCCCATGCACGGCCTGGCCCTGCGGCTGCCGATTCTGGCCTGCTGGCGAAGCTGGACACGCGCGCGCTGCTGGCGCTGATTGCCGAGTTTTCCGAGCGCGGCGAGCACGTCACCACCGCGACCACCAGCCGCACCCATGCGGCCAAGCTGCTGGCCAGTGAGCCAACCTTCCCAAAGAGCCGGAAGCCCGCCGACGTGTTCGCGCTGCTGCGCGATGCGGAAAGGAAGGGCCACCTTGCCCGCGTGAACGTCACCATGGAAAACCGCAAGCAAAAGGAAGTCTGGGAAGTGACCGCCGAAGGCCGGGAGTTTGCCGAGCTTGCGCCGACTGCGCCGACTGCGCCGACTTCACAAGTTGACGCACTGGACGCAGAAGGCGCAGAAGGTGCGCCGACTGCGCCGACTTCGGAGCGGGGGTTATAGGGGGAAAAGAGAGCGCACAAGTCGGCGCGGAAGTCGGCGCACCCGCCAAGAAGAAATCCGGCAAGGCGAAGGCCAAACGATCCGAATCGACCGCCTGAAAACGCAACACCAGCCCGATTCCAAAGAAGGAACTACACCATGCAACATGTTCGTACCTGCGGCCTGTTGGAACTACCACGCCCTACGCGCGCGCAGGAAGCCGCAGAGCTTGCGCGCGACGCTGCCCGCTACTTGGATAGCGGAAATTATGAAAGCGCCGCGTGGAGGCTCGCAGACGCCCTAGCGTTGATTGCCAAGAAATGCGAACCCGGCGCGGTAGGGATTGGCACCTACACCGGCAGGGGCGCAAAGCTAGACCTAGAACCGGCTGATAGCTTCAAGCGGTACGGCTGAGCGCCACCATGACCGACGCGAGCGACGGCTACCTGAGCCGCAACAAGCCCTATCTGGCACGGCTCCAACGGGAGCGCCGGGCGCGGCTGGTGCGCATCGACTACATGCCGGGCGATGACGCGCTGGCGATCATCGAAGCCAAGCGCGGCACGTACTACCCGCTGAACACCAATAGCGGGATCATTGACGCGATCCTGACCGAATGGGCGACGCTGACCGGAACAAAATGGGGCGAAGTACGAAACCCCATGAGTCCGGAATTTCCCGTGCGTTCCGCGCACGCGCGTATGACTTCCGTTCCTGAAAGCATCGCGCGCGCGCAAGAGTCCGGCGACCTGCCCGACGTTGACACGCATAGCACCGGCTGGCAATCCGCCTATCTGGCCCGCGTGGCCCGTGCGAAATCGACCGCGCGCGTCACCTGCGGGGCCAAGCGCCACCGCGACGGGCAACCCT
This sequence comes from Thermomonas sp., assembly GCF_023953935.1. GTDB lineage: Bacteria > Pseudomonadota > Gammaproteobacteria > Xanthomonadales > Xanthomonadaceae > Thermomonas. The sequence continues at coordinate 494,996 of NZ_JAMLIW010000001.1, forward strand.
GCCAAGCCAAGAGCGAACCCGGCAAGCGCCGCTGTCGGTTTCATGGTGGCCGCAGCACCGGCCCCAAGACACCCGAGGGCAAGGCGCGCGCGCTGGCGAATCTGCGGCAGAATAGACGCATAGACGAATAGACGCATAGACGAAAAAACGCCTGAGTGTCGTTTTCGTTTGGGGGTAGTTTTGGGGGTACTCGCCAAAACTGAAATCCTGAAACCCGCGCAAACAGGCGCTTTCAGCGGCAAATGCGATGCCTCTCCTGGCACCAAAACACGGTTTCAGGCCGTTCCATCTGGTTCTGAAAACCCCGCGATACCCGCCCGCATGGCGGGTTTTTCGTTTCAAGGCTGCGCCGGCCGCGACCGCGGCGCGCGAGCAAGCGGGGCATGTCGCCATCGGGGCGACCGTGAAAGGCGCGCGCAGCGGATCGCCGGCGACCTAACGACCGCTCCAGCCCGGATCGTTGAACAGCTGCGGGTAGCGCGCCAGCGCGGCCTGCATCGCGGTCAGCTCGGCCTGCGTGAAGCGCCCGGCGCGGACCGCGTCGGCGCCCGCCATGAACTTGGCCAGCAGCCCGTGCAGGGCCGCGTCGGCCTGCGGCGCCAGCTTGCAGTTGGCGATCATGTCCTTGATTGCCGCATCGATCCGCGCCACCGCCGCATTGCCGCGGCGCGCATCCAGATGTCCTGCCTGGTAATGGACGAGGATGCCGGTAGCCGCACGAATCTCGCGCATGCCGGCGCGCAGCGGGGCGTCGGTGGCCCAGCGCTGCGCGGGCGCGGCCTGGGTACTGGCCCCGGCGTGGGCCGCGTGCGCGGCGTGGTCGGCATGCTGGGCATGCGCGGACGTTTGGGCATTGGCGGCTGGCCAGGCCAGCGCCAGCCCCGGCACCAACAGTGCAGCGATGATTCCGTGGCGCATGCGCGTCTCCGTGGATTGTGGATGGCGCCAGCTTCGCATCCGCCGGATCAAGACCGCCTGACCCAGATCAAAATTTCGGCGTGGTCCAGCCACGGCCCGGATCGGCGGCGCCTCACGCCGACGGCGCGTCGCTGCGGTAGTGCGCGCCAAGGCTTCCCCGCCGCGCCAACGCCGCCGCCACCAGCACCTTGGCCACCCCGCCCTGCCAGCCGGCCGCGGCCAGCGTTTCGACATCCGCCAGCGCCGCCTGCAGCGTGACCCCATCGCGCAGTGGCCCCATCGCGCTGGCCATCAGCGCGCGCAGGCCGACCAGCGCCTGTGCGTCCAATGCCGGCGGGCGCAGCCGTTCGATGCCATCCGCACCGGCGGGAGCCTCGCCCGCGGCCTGATCGCGCAGCCGCAGCCCCAGCCGACGCCCGAACACCAGCCCCTCCAGCAGCGAATTGCTGGCCAGCCGGTTGGCGCCGTGGACGCCGTTGCAGGCCACCTCGCCGACCGCATGCAGCCCCGGCAGCGAGGTCCGGCAATCGGCGTCTGTCGCAATGCCGCCCATATGGAAATGCGCGGCGGGAACCACCGGGATCGGCTGCACGCGCGGGTCGATACCGTGGTCGAGGCAGGCGCGCAGCACGGTCGGGAATTTTTCCGCAAACGCGCTGCCCACCACGCGGGCGTCCAGCACCGCGCCGCCGCGCTGGCAGGCTTGCCACACCTGGCGCGCGACGATGTCGCGCGGGGCCAGGTCGCCCAGCGGATGCACGCCTTCCATCAGCCGCCGCCCCTTGCTGTCGTGCAGGTGCGCGCCGGCACCGCGCAGGGCTTCGGTCACCAGCGGCAGGCTGTGCAGCCCCGGCAACATCAGTGCGGTTGGGTGGAATTGCACGAATTCCAGGTCACGCAATTTCGCGCCAACGGCCAAAGCCAGCGCCAGCCCGCTGCCGTCGGCATCGGGCGGATTGCTGGTCTGGGCGAACAAGGCGCCGATGCCGCCGGTGGCCAGCACCACCGCACGGCCCCGCGCCTGCTCACGGCTGCCGTCGGCATTGCTGAAGGCGACGCCGCACGCGCGGTCGTCGCCCAGCAACAGACCATCGACCTCGACCCCGGCGCGGCGGGTGATGTGCCCGGACGCGCGCGCCGCGGCGACCAGCGCTTCCATCACCTTGGCGCCGGTGGCGTCGCCGCCGGCGTGGACGATGCGCGGGCGGTCGTGGCCGCCTTCACGCCCGAGCGCGAGGCTGCCGTCGGCAGCACAGTCGAACGCCACCCCGAGCTCCTGCAGCCAGTGCACGGCATCCACCGCGCTGCGGGTGAGCAGATCGACGATGGCCGGATCGTTGTGGTGGCTGCCGGCCTCACAGGTGTCGCGGGCATGGTCGGCCGGGGTGTCGCCGGGACCGATCGCTGCCGCGATGCCGCCCTGCGCGAGCAGGCTGGCGGCACCGCGCGCACCCGGCGCGCGCGTGAGCAACAGCACCGGCGCCGGCGCGGCGGCCAGCGCGGTGGCAATGCCGGCGATCCCGCCGCCGACGATGATGATCGGTTCGGCGGTACTCACACCCGGTCGCGACGCCCGACCGCCAGCATCCGGTCCAGCGACCGGCGCGCGCCGACGATGTCCTCCGGCGCCACCACCACTTCATTGCTCAGATCGCTGAGCACGGCATGGATCTTGGGCAGGGTAATCCTCTTCATGTACGGGCACAGGTTGCAGGGCTTGATGAACTCGACCTGCGGGAAATCGTTGCGCAGGTTGTCGGCCATCGAGCACTCGGTGATCATCGCCACCCGCTCGGGCTTTTCCTTCGCCAGCCACTTGCCCATCGCGCTGGTGGAGCCGACGAAATCGGCTTCCGCCAGCACCTCCGGCGGGCACTCCGGATGGGCCACGATCTTGGCCTTGAACTGCTCGCGGGTGTGGCGCGCCTCCATCGCGGTGAACTTCTCGTGCACCTCGCAGGCGCCCTGCCACAGCACCAGCTCGATGTCGGTCTGCTGCGCCACCCACGCGCCGAGGTAGCGGTCCGGCAGGAAGATCACCTTGTCCACGCCGAACTCGGCGGCCACCGATTCGACCACCTGCACCGCATTGGCCGAGGTGCAGCACGAATCCGACACCGCCTTCACCGCCGCCGAGGTGTTGACGTAGACCACCACCGGGATGCCCGGATGCCTGGCGCGCAGCGCCAGCACGTCGGCGGCAGTGATCGACGCCGCCAGCGAGCAGCCGGCCTCCATGTCGGGGATCAGCACGGTCTTGTCCGGCGCCAGCACCTTGACGCTTTCGGCCATGAAGTGCACGCCGCACATCACCACCACATCGCTGTCGCAGGTCGCGGCCTGCTGCGCCAGCGCCAGCGAATCGCCGGTGATGTCGGCCACGCCGTAGAAGATCTCCGGCGACTGGTAGTTGTGCGCCATGATCAGCGCGCCGCGCTCCTTCTTCAGCCGGTTGATCGCATCGATCCACGGCAGGTGCAGCGGCACCTCCATGCACGGGATCAGGCGTTCGAGCTGGGCGACCAGCGGCGCGTAGCGCACTTCCAGATCGGGGCTCCAGGCGGGGGTGGCGAGTGCGTTCATCTTGTCCTTCAAGGCAGGGCGGTGGCCGCCGGCACGCGGCGGCGGAAAACGATCGCGCAGCGATCAGGGGGATAGTTCCGTGGCCACGGGCGGCGCAGTGCGCGCAACGCGAGCAGGCGCACGCCGGACGCGGGGTTCGCGGCAGGTCCGGACGGTGGTCTTGGGCGCAATCGGATGCATGGGGGCGTTCATGACGAGAGGATCATGCCGGCAACGGCCGGCGCGAGGCATTGACGTGCGTCATTCTACGGGGCTTGCTTCCGCGCTGTCCGGCAACCAACGCAATCGCGCATGAATCGGCATCCATCCTCATCGGCATGGTGCGCCCGGACTTCAGCGCCTAGCCACGCGCTCGGCGACGAAGCGACGCCCCCGCCGCCGGGCGCCGCCCAACGCCACGAAGGCCGCCGCGTGTGCCAGCAGCAGCGCCGCACCGGCGACAACCGCGGTGCCTGTCTGCCAAACGGCCAGCGCCAGCAGCACGCCGGCCAGCAGTTGCAGCGCCAGCACCACGGCCTTGTCGCGCGCCGGCACCAGCAGCTGCACACCCGGCACGTGCACGCCCCGGCCGCATTCGCGCTGGAGTTCGATCCAGCCAAGGAAAGCGATGATTTCCAGCATCATGCCGGTGACCAGCAGCGGCAGGCCGATTCCGATACTCAGCGTGCCCACCAGCAGCGCGTTGCCGCCTGCCAGCAGCACGCTGCCGGCGATGGCGAGAGCGATGAATCCCGTACTCCAGAAATACGTCAGCGGCGCTCGCCGCAGGTGGCGCGCGCCCAGCTGCAGCCACAGGCCGCCAACTGCGAACGCCAGCACCGGCAGCGCCAACGCAACCCGCATTCCGATCGGAACGACACCGCGCGCCGCGCAGGTCAACAGCGCCGCAAGCAGCGCGTAAAGCACGACTTGCCAGCCCCCCTGCGCCCGCGCCGGCGCGGGCACGGAGCCTTGGAACATCGGACCCACCACGCGCGCCACCGCGGCCAGCAGGCCCAGCACCCAACCCAGCAATCCCCAGCCTGCGTGGGCATCGGTCATGGCCAACTGCGGCAACCGCAGCCAACCGCTCCAACCCAGCGCCAGCAGCAGGCCCAGCGCGGCCGTCACCAGCGCCGCCAGCACGGCCAGCCCCATGCCCAGGCGCAGGAACCCTTCGCCTTGCGCCTGCCGCAGGCCCGGCAAAACCAAGGTCGCCAGCAGCAGGAACGCGGCAAGCAACAGGCCTCCACCCCACGCTACACCCAGCCATTGCGGCCAGCAGAACCCGACCATCAGCAACACGACGCCCGCGTTCAACAGCAGATGCAAGAGCCGCGCGCCGGTCGCCCCCCCGCGCACCTGCACGCCCACCGCCACCGGCAGAAACTGCAGCAGGGCGCCGAACATTGCATTGCCAAGGAAGCCCAGGGTCAGCGCATGCACCAGCGCCAGCGTCGCGCCGCTCCAGCGCGAAGTCAGCGCCGCCTCGCCATCGACGGCCAGCAGCCCGCCCGCGACCACGCCCCAAAGTGCCGCCGATCGCAGGAACAGGCGCGGGACCGCCGGCGTCGGCGCTTGCGCCATCCGCAGTTTGGTCATCCCGACTCCGGCCGTTCAACGTGAATCCGGGTGCCGCCGTCGGCGCAGTCGCTCACCTGCCAGCGCAAGCCGCGGGCGTCGAGCTCCGCCAGCAGCGGCCGCGGCAGCAGCGGCGTCAGCAGCGTCAGTCCCTGCCCCGGCGACAACGTGTCCACCGCGTCCAACGCCCGCAGCAGCGGCTCAGGCGCGGGCAGGCCGCGCAGGTCAAGCTCCACCGGGGGCGGGGTTGCGTCGTCTGCGGTCATGCCGCCTCATCCGTCTGTCTTCCACGACACCGCGAAGCCACGTTCAGGCATTGCTGCGCTTGCGCGGCTCCGGGCTCTGGCCGCCGTTGCCGCCGTTGGCCGCCGCGAACAAGGCCTCTTCATCCAGGATCCGCACCCGACGCCCGTGCACTTCGATGATGCCGTCCTCGTGCAGGCGGCTGAAGCCGCGGCTCACGGTTTCCAGCACCAGCCCGAGATAGCGGGCAATCTCGTCGCGGCTCATCGGCAGGTGGAAGTCGTTGGCCGGCCTGCCTATCCGCCGATAACGTTCGGACAGGCCGTGCACGAACAAGGCGATGCGCTCGCTGGCCTGGCGGCGCGCCAGGACCTCGACATGGTCGTGGTCGTGGTTGGCACTCTGGCCAATGACGCGCAGCAGCTGGGTTTGCAGGCTGGGCAGCTTGGCGGCAATGGAGGCCAGCCGATCGAACGGCAATTCGCACACCCGTGAATCGACCAGCGCAATCGCCTCGCAGCGATGCTGGCCCGTTCCCACCGCATCCAGACCGAACAGCTCGCCCTGGAGGTGGAAGCCGAGGATGTGCTCTTCGCCGGACGCGTTGACCACCGTGGTCTTGAAGCTGCCTTCGCTGGCCACGTATACCGCGCGCAGCGGGTCGCCGGCACGAAACAGCGACTCGCCCTTGGCCAGCGGGCGCCGCCGCCGCGCCACCATGTCCAGCCGCCCGATGTCCTCGCCATCCATGCCTGCGGGCAGGCACAGCTGCTGGATCGAGCATTCCGAGCAACTGCGCCGCAGGCGGGCAAGGCTCAACGAAACCGGTTCATTCATCGTCTGCAAACTCAGGCGAATCTTTCGTACAATTATGCCTCAAACGCGCCTGCTTTCGCCTGATCCGGGCTTCGGCTCTGCATCGGGCCGCCTGATCCCGCGCCACACAACCATGCCCGCGCTTGCCGCATCCTGGCGGCACGGGCCGAATGTATTGCGATTTCCGGAGACCCGCATGCAAGCCAATGCCGGCATTTACAACGACAAGGTCGTGCACCAGTTCGCGGTTGCCACCGTGTTCTGGGGCATCGTCGGCATGCTGGTCGGGGTGTTCTGCGCCGCCCAGCTGTACTGGCCCGCGCTCAACTTCGACACCCCCTGGCTGACCTACAGCCGGCTGCGCCCGCTGCACACCAACGGCATGATCTTCGCCTTCGGCGGCTCGGTGCTGTTCGCCACCTCGCTGTATGTGGTGCAGCGCACCTGCCATGTGCGGCTGATTTCCGACAAGCTCGCCGGCTTCGTGTTCTGGGGCTGGCAGGCGGCGATGGTCGGCGCGGTCATCACCCTGCCGCTGGGCATCACCCAGAGCAAGGAATACGCCGAGCTCGAATGGCCGCTGGACATCCTGATCGCCATCGTCTGGGTGGTCTACGGCTGGCTGTTCTTCCGCACCATCGCGGCGCGCAAGGTCAAGCACATCTATGTGGCCAACTGGTTCTTCGGCGCCTACATCATCGGCGTCGGCCTGCTCCACATCGTCAACAACCTGGTGATGCCGGCCGGGTTGTGGAAGTCGTATCCGGTCTACAGCGGCGCGGTCGACGCGCTGGCACAGTGGTGGTACGGCCACAACGCGGTGGCCTTCCTGCTCACCGTCGGCTACCTGTCGATGATGTACTACTTCGTGCCCAAGCAGGCGCAGCGGCCGATCTATTCCTACCGGCTGTCGATCGTCCACTTCTGGGCGCTGATTTCGATCTACATGTGGGCCGGCCCGCACCACCTCCACTACACCGCGCTGCCGGACTGGGCGCAGTCGGTGGGCATGGTGTTCTCGGTGATCCTGCTGGCGCCGAGCTGGGGCGGCGCGATGAACGGCATCCTCACGCTCTCGGGCGTCTGGCACAAATTGCGCACCGACCCGATCCTGAAGTTCCTGATCGTGGCAATCAGTTTTTACATGATCGCGACCTTCGAAGGCCCGCTGCTGTCGATCAAGACGGTCAACTCGCTGTCGCACTACACCGACTGGACCGTGGGCCACGTCCACGCCGGCACCCTGGGCTGGGTGGCGATGATCTCGATCGGCTCGCTGTATTCGCTGTACCCGCGGCTGCTGAACCTGCAGGGCATGTATTCGACCAGGCTGATCGACACCCACTTCTGGCTGCACACGATCGGCGTGGTGTTCTACATCGTCTCGATGTGGATCGCCGGCATCACCCAGGGCCTGATGTGGCGCGCCACCAACCCCGACGGCACCTTGACCTACAGCTTCGTCGAATCGCTGGTGGCCACCTATCCCTACTACCTCGGCCGGCTGCTCGGCGGGCTGATGATCCTCGCCGGCATGTGCCTGATGGGCTGGCACATGTGGAAGACCTGGCAGCAGTCCAAGGGCCTGGTCCAACACCCGGTCCTGGCCCCCGATGCCGCCGACGCGATCGCCTGAGGACGCCACCATGGGACTTGCACACGAGAAGCTGGAAAAGAACATCGGCATCCTGGCCCTGGCGACCGCCATTGCGGTGTCGCTGGGCGGGTTGGCCGAGATCATCCCCATGATGTTCCAGGCCGAGGCCATCCAGCCGCTGCCCGGGGTCAAGCCCTACCCGGCGCTGGAGCTGGCCGGGCGCGACGTCTACGTGCGCGAGGGCTGCTACAACTGCCACTCGCAGATGATCCGCACCCTGCGCTTCGAAACCGAGCGCTATGGCCATTATTCGATGGCCGGTGAATCGGTCTACGACCGCCCGTTCCAGTGGGGCAGCAAGCGCACCGGTCCGGACCTGGCCCGCGTGGGCGGCCGCTACTCCGACGACTGGCACCGCGTGCACATGATCAACCCGCGCGACGTGGTGCCCGAATCCAACATGCCCGGCTTCCCCTGGCTGGAGAAGAACACCCTCGACGGTGCCACCGTGCAGGCCCACATGCGCGCCCTCAAGCGCCTCGGCGACCCGTACAGCGACGCCGAGATCGCCGCCGCGCCGGAAGCGGTCGCAGGCAAGACCGAACTCGACGCGCTGGTGGCCTACTTGCAGGGCCTCGGCAAGCACGCGCCGAAGGGGGGCTGAGCCATGCTTTCCGGAATCCTGACCTCGGTGCTTCTGGTCCTGTTCGTCGGCCTGTGGGTCTGGGCCTGGCAGCCGCGCCTGCGCAAGGGCTTTGAAGAAACCGCGCGCCTGGCCGTGGACGACGACGTCATTCCGCCGAGCGAAAAGATCACCGAGACCGAAGGGAGGACCGCCCCATGACCGCCCCCTGGAATTGGTACGTCATCGTTCTGATCCTGGTCAACCTGCTGGGCATCACCTGGCTGCTGTGGTGGACGGCCAAGCGCCGCCCCGGTGATCCCAAGCCGGAAGACACCAGCCATTACTGGGACGGCGACATCACCGAGTTCAACAAGCCGATGCCGCGCTGGTGGATCAACGGCTTCTACATCGCGATCGCGTTCTCGTTCGGCTATCTGTTCTGGTACGGCGGCTGGGGCACCTACCCCGGTCTGGGCCACTGGAGCTCGAAGGCCGAACACGACCAGGCCGCCGCGCTGGCCAACGCCCAGCTGGAGCGCACCTTTGCGCCCTACCAGGGCAAGGCGATCGACGTGCTGGCGCAGACACCGGCCGCGGTGGAACTGGGGCGCTCGCTGTTCGCCAACAACTGCGCCACCTGCCACGGCTCCTCGGCCAAGGGCGCGATCGGCTACCCGAACCTGACCGACGACATCTGGCACTGGGGTGGCAGCCCGGACCAGGTCCTCACCACCGTCCTGAAAGGCCGCGAAGGGGTGATGCCGGCCTGGGGCAAGGCACTTGCCGGCATGGGTGGTCCGGACGCGGTCGACTACGTGATCGCCTATGTGCGCCAGCTGGGCAACAAGGGCGTCGCGGCGCCGAACGACTTTGCCGCCGCGCGCGGCAAGGAACTGTTCGAAAGCGTTTGCGCCGCCTGCCACGGCAAGGATGGCAAGGGCAACCCGGCCCTGGGCGCGCCCGACCTGACCGACGGCTACTGGCTCTACGGCGACAGCACCGAATCCCTGCGCAAAACGATCGCCAACGGTCGCCACGGCAGCATGCCGGCCTGGGGCGAAACCCTGGGCGATACCCGCACCCGGCTGGTCGCAGCCTATGTCTGGTCGCTGTCGCATCGGGCCGGGGCCGGCACGCCACGGGCCGCACAATGACCGATTTCACGACGCCCGGGTTCGACCACCCGCCACGGCCAATGGCACAGCGGGTCGGTGCCGTCCTGTGGCCGAGTTTTTTCGCCGCCGGCGTGGCGACGATGGTGTTCTTCGCCTTCGTCGATCCGCTGGAACTGCGCGATCTGACCTTCCCGCACCTGGCGATCAGCCGCAGCTCCGGCTACACGATCGGTTTCTTCACCTTCTGGCTGGCGACGGCGTCGTCCAGCCTGTTCACCTGGATCCTGCTGCGACCCTCGAGCCGCTTCAACGGACCCAGAACCGGGCGGTAATCAGGTCGTGAACAAACGCATCGACATCGATCTGCTCGACAGCGGCGGCGATTCCGCGTACGTCAGCGAACGCAAGGTCTATCCACGCGACATTTCCGGCCGCTTCGACCGCATGCGTCGGCTGGCCGTGTTCTGGCTGCTGGGCATGTATTACCTGTTCCCGTGGTTGCGCTGGGACGGCCGCCAGGCGGTGCTGTTCGACCTGCCGGCGCGCAAGTTCCATGTCTTCGGCCTGACCTTCTGGCCGCAGGATTTCAGCCTGCTTGCCATCTTGCTGATCGTGCTGGCAATGACCCTGTTCTTCGCCACCGCGCTGGCCGGACGGCTGTGGTGCGGCTACGCCTGCCCGCAGACGGTGTGGACCGAAACGTTCATGTGGATCGAGCGCTGGACCGAGGGCGACCGCGGCAAGCGGATGAAGCTCGACGCCGGCCCGTGGAACCGCGAGAAGATCCTGCGCAAGGGCAGCAAGCACGTGCTGTGGCTGCTGTTCGCGCTGTGGACCGGCTTCACCTTCGTCGGTTTCTTCACCCCGATCACCAGCCTCGCCATGCGCCTGCCGGCGCTGGACTGGAACGGCTGGGAAACCTTCTGGGTGCTGTTCTATTCGCTGGCCACCTGGGGCAACGCCGGCATCCTGCGCGAGCAGGTGTGCAAATACATGTGCCCGTACGCGCGCTTCCAGAGCGCGATGTTCGACCGCGACACCCTGATCATCGCCTACGACCCGCTGCGCGGCGAACCGCGCGGCCCGCGCCGCAAGGGCCTGCCCAGCGTGCTGGAGCGCGCGCGCGGCCTGCTCGACATCCGCACCGCCTACGACTACGTGTTCCGCGCCAGCCAGCACCCCAGCGCCGCCGCGGCGCGGCTCAATGCCGGCGGCACCGTCACCCTTGCCGCCGCCGGCGAGGAAGCCTTGCCGCTGCCGAAGTTCGAGCCGGACCAACTCGGCGACTGCATCGACTGCACCATGTGCGTGCAGGTCTGCCCGGTCGGCATCGACATCCGCAACGGCCTGCAATACGAATGCATCGCCTGCGGCCTGTGCATCGACGCCTGCGACGAGGTGATGGACAAGGTCGGGATGCCGCGCGGACTGATCCGCTATACCACCCAGAACGCCCTCGACGGCCAGCCGGCGCGGATCCTGCGCCCGCGCATCGTCGTCTACGCCATCCTGCTGACCGTGCTGGTGTCGGCCTGGACCTGGGGCGTATTCCACCGCAGCCCGCTGATCGCCGACGTGCTGCGCGACCGCAACGCGCTGTACCGCGAGCACGGCGACCGCATCGACAACGGCTACACCTTGAAGCTGGTCAACAAGACCGATGTCGACCGCAGCTACAAGGTCCGGATCGAGCCGGCCGACCGAACACCGTTGGCACTGAGTGGCGCGCCACTTGCCGTCAAGGTGCCCGCCGGTGCGGTGATTGCGCACGAACTCGAAGTGGGTGCACCTGCCGACACGGTGCGCGGTCGCCACAACCTGGTCTTCATCATCGAAGCCGAAGACGGCAGCGCCAGCGTGCGGGTCGACAGCACCTTCTTCGGCCCGATGTAGGCGCGCCGGTCATGGAGCAGCAATCCTCGCCGTGGCGCGAACCCATCGTCTGGCTGATGCTGGCCCTTGTCGGCGCCGTGGTCATCGGCAGCGCCATCATGCTCAAGGTGGCCGCCGACGGTGGCCCGATGGACGTGGTGCCTGACAAGGTCGAGCGCACCGGCCAGATCCAGCACAGCGACCTCGGCCCGGACGCCGCCGCCGCGGCCGCCGGGCTCACCGCCGTTGTGCGGATCGACCGGGAACACGGCTTCATCGAGGCGTTCCCGGCGACCGGCAACTTCGACCACGCCCAGCGCCTGCATCTTTCCCTGCACCACCCCACCCGCGCCAGCGCCGACCTCGTGCTGGAATTGGCACCCTTCGACGCCGGCTGGCGCGCTTCCGCCAAACCCGCGCTCGACCACGACTGGCTGCTGCAACTCGAATCCACGGCCGGCCCACGCTGGCGCCTGCGCGGACGCATGCCGCGCGGCGATCTTGCCGTCCACCTGCAGCCGGCCATCGACAGCGGCCAGCCCTGAGCCGATGGACAGCCGCGACGGCGTGTGTTTCCACTGTGGCGAGTCGCTGCCACCTGCGCCGATGCTGGCCGAACTGGACGGCCAGTCGCGCCCGTTCTGCTGCGATGGCTGCGCCGCCGCCGCGCATTGGATCCTCGATGCGCAACTCGACGACTACTACCGCCTGCGCGACGTTCCCGCCGGACGCGTGGATGCCGATGCACCGGCACTGGCGGCCTGGGATCGCGAAGAACTGCTTGCCGGCCACGCCCGCGCCATCGAGGGCGGTCGCGAGATCACCGTGCTCACCGACGGCATGCGCTGCGCGGCCTGCGCCTGGCTGATCGATCGCGCGCTGGCCCGCGAGCCCGGCGTGCTGGATTCCAGCGCCAACGCCATCACCGGACGCATCCGCATCGCCTGGGATCCGGCCCGCACCGTGTTGTCGCAACCGCTGGCGCGACTGGCCGCACTCGGCTACCGGCCCTATCTCGCCACCGGCGAAGAGCGCGAGGCGACGCGCCGGCGCCAGCGCAACCGCGACCTGATCCGGATCGGCCTCGCCGGTATCGGCGCGATGCAGGCGATGATGTTCGCCGAGGCGCTCTATCTCGATACCCGCGGGCAGATGCCCATCCCCACCCGCGATTTCTTCCGCTGGATCACTTTTTTGGTGTCCACCCCGGTGGTGTTCTGGGCCGGCTGGCCATTCCTGCTCGGCGCCTGGAACGAACTGCGCGGCCGGCGCCTGGGCATGGATGTGCTGATCGCCGGCTCCACCTTGCTGGCCTGGGCCGCCAGCACCGTCGAAACCCTGCGCGGCGGCCCGCACGTCTGGTTCGATGCGGCGGTGATGTTCGTGTTCCTGCTGCTGGTGGCGCGCCAGCTCGAACAACGCGCGCGTGGAATTGCCAGCGCCCAGGTCGATGCATTGGCACGGGCGCGGCCGGCCTTCGCCACCCGCGAACTGGACGATGGCCGCCGCGAGTCGGTGCCGATCGAAGCGCTGGCTGTCGGTGATCGCGTGCGCGTCGCGGTCGGGGAACCGGTCCCGGCCGATGGCGTCCTGCTCGATGGCGACGCCGCGTTCGAAGAATCCCTGTTGACCGGCGAATCCACGCCGGTGGCCAAGCATGCCGGCGATCCGGTCTATGCCGGCACCGCCTGCCGTGAGCACGCCGCCAGCATCCGCATCACCCAGGTCGGCGCCGCCACCCGCCTGGCCGAGCTGGTGCGACTGGTTGAAACCGCGCAGGCGCATCGCCCGGCGCTGGCGCGCGGCAGTGAACGCATCGCCACCTGGTTCGTCGCCGGCCTCGCGCTCGCCGCACTCGTCGTCTATGCGTGGTGGCGCCTGCACGAACCTGCGCGCGCCTTCGAGGTGGTGCTCGCCCTGCTCGTCATCAGCTGTCCCTGCGCGCTGTCGCTGGCGGTACCGGCAGCGCTCGCCGCCGCCCACGGCGCGCTGGCGAAGATCGGCGTGCTGGCGGTGCGCCCGGACGCGCTGGAGCGACTGGCACGCGTCAGCGAGGTGGTCTTCGACAAGACCGGCACCTTGACCTGCGGCAAGCCGCAGCGGCAGGCCATCACCGACCTGCGCGGGTTGCAGGAAACCGAAGCGCTGCGCATCGCCGCGGCGCTGGAGCGCGACAGCAGCCACCCGCTGGCCGCCGCCTTCGCGGACTGCCCCGACCCGCCGCCCGCCAGCAACATTCGCGCCGTGCCCGGGCAGGGTGTCGAAGGTGTCATCGAAGGCCGACGCTGGCGCATTGGCAGCGCGCCGTTCGCCATCGGCAGCGCCGACGATGGCACGGTCTGGCTCGGCGGCGCGGACGGCCGGCGCGCCCGCTTCCTGATCACCGAACGCGTTCGCAACAACGCCGCGCCGGCGCTGCAACGCCTGCGCGAGCAAGGCCTGTGCTTGCGCCTGGCCAGCGGCGATGCCGAGCCGGCCGTCACCCGCCTCGCGCGGGAACTGTGCCTGGAGCACGCCCACGCGCGACAATCGCCCGAAGACAAGCTGGCGTTGGTACGACAATTGCAAAACGAAGGGAAATGCGTGGCGATGGTCGGCGACGGTCTCAACGACGCGCCGGTGCTGGCCGGCGCCGACGTCTCGCTGGCGATCGGCGACGGCGCCGCGCTGGCCCAGCGCAGCGCCGATTTCGTGCTCGCCGGCTCCAACCTCGGCGCGGTGCCTGCGGCGATCTCGATCGCCCGCCGCAGCCGTCGCGTCATCCGCGAAAACCTCGGCTGGGCGATCGGCTACAACCTGCTGGCCCTGCCGCTGGCGGCTGCCGGCATGGTGACGCCCTGGCTCGCCGCGCTCGGGATGGCGCTATCGTCGCTGCTGGTCACTGCCAACGCCTTGCGCCTGACCCGGGTGGCTCGCACATGAAAGGCCGGCCATGAACATCCTGCTGTTCCTGATACCCATCAGCCTGGTCCTGATCGGGGTAGCCGCCTGGGTGTTCGTCTGGGCGGTGCGGCACGGCCAGTTCGAGGATCTCGACACCCCGGCGCTGGACGTGCTGCGCGACGACGCGCGCCCCGTGCAGGACAAGGACAAGCCATCGGCTCCCGCCGCGGGGCCAGGGCAGCACCATGCCGATTGACAGCGTCGTCCTCGGTGCCGCGCTGCTGACCGGCATCCTCGGCGGCGCCCACTGCGTGGCCATGTGCGGCGGCATCGCCACCAGTTTTTCGGTTGGCGCGCGCGGCGGATGGGCCGCGCTGCAACCCAATCTGGGCCGCGTGCTTGGCTACGTTCTGGCCGGCGCGCTCGTGGGGGGCTTGGGTGGCGGCCTGCTCGGCCTTGCCCGGCTGCCCTGGTTGGGTGTGGCCATGCGGGCCGCGGTCGGTCTGGTGCTGGTCATCGCCGGACTGCGCATGCTGGACACGCACCATCGCCTGCCGCGCTTTTCCGGTGGCCCCGGCCACTGGCTGTGGCGCGCCCTGCGCCCACTCCAGCGTCGGCTGTTGCCGGCCAACACCCCCACCCGCCGCCTGCTGCTGGGCATGCTCTGGGGCTGGATGCCCTGCGGCCTGTCGTCCACCCTGCTCGCCGCCGCCTGGCTGACCGCCAGTCCCGTGCACGGGGCACTGACCATGGCCGCATTCGGCCTCGGCACCTTGCCGGTGATGGTGTCACTGACCTGGGCCGGCGCCCGCATCGGCCAGCGCCTGCAGCGCGGCGCATTTCGTCCCCTCGCTGGCGCCGCGGTGATCTTCGCGGGCGTGCTCACCCTCGCTGCGCCGTGGTTGATCCACCTGCCCGCCGCACACGGCTTGCTCGAGGCACTGGGCTGTCGCAGCCTGCCGACCTGAGCGAAGCCGTCACGGTCGCAAGCTGAATCATCGGCAATATCCTGACGCAATCGCGACGTGCAGCACAGGCAAACGTCACGACCTTGCATACAATCGAAGAGACGGGTTCGAGCACGCAACAGGGGAACGGCAGTGGCAGTACCCAAGCAGCAGACCGGCGCGCTGCAGCGCCTGCTCGGCATGGGCAGGCGCGAGGACAGCGCGATCCCGACCGAGCTTGGCATCCTGCGCCAGCAGCTGGCCGTCGCCGAAGCGGTCGAGCAGGAACGCAAACGCATCTACGATGACCTCCACGACGACGTCGGCAGCGCCCTGCTGACCCTGTTGCACCGGGTCCCCGACGGCGAGCGCCAACTGGTGCGTGAAATCCTGCAGGACCTGCGCGCCATCCTCGCCCACGACCGCGGCATCGAAGGCAGCCTGCTGGAAGTGCTGGCGCAGCTGCGCGACGAAATCGAGCAGCGCCTGCTCACCCGTTCCATCACGCTGGACTGGCACCAGTCCGATACCCTGCCCGACCCGACGCTAGACCGCGCCCAGTCCATGCACCTGTTCCGGATCGGTCGCGAAGCGGTCACCAATGCCATCCGCCACGCCAACCCTTCACGGGTCCGCATCATCGTGCGCCAGGTCGCCGCGGATCTGATCTTCGAAGTGACCGACGATGGCCATTTCGATCCGGCCCGGATCGGCGACGGCCGCGGCACCCGCAGCATGCGCGCGCGCGCCGACGAACTGCACGGCGACATCCAGTGGCAGCAAGGTACCTTGGGCGGCACCAAAGTCCACCTGCGCTTCCCGCTGCCCGCCGCTCCCGCAGCCGGGGGATAGCCAGCGCCGATGCGGCGTGGGAGCATCACCGGATGGACGCCGCTCCGCGCACCGCCTTGCTGCTGGAAGACCTGCCGGAAGTGGCCGCATGGCTGGCCGCGCTGCTGGCCCGGCATTACCCCGGCATTGACATCCAGCATGCCCCTACTCTGGGCGTTGCACGGCAATGGCTCGACTCCGGCCTGCAGCCACAGCTGGCCCTGATCGACCTCGGCCTGCCCGACGGCGATGGCACCCAGCTGATCCGCCCACTGGCACAGCGTTGCCCCGGTTGCACCATCGTCGTGACGACCCTGTTCGGCGACGATGCCCATGTCTTCCCTGCCCTGCGTGCCGGCGCCCACGGCTATCTGCTCAAGGATCAGCCCGAAGAACGCCTCGGTGCCGCGCTCGACGGCATCCTGCGCGGTGAACCGCCGCTGTCACCCGCCATTGCCAAACGCCTGCTGCGCGCCTTCCAGCCGGTGGCGGCAGACGACACCCCCGGCGTCGAATCCCTCACCCCCCGTGAACGCGAAGTGCTGGTGCTGGTCAGCAAGGGCTGCCGCCTGCCGGAACTGTCGGAAAAACTCGAAATCAGCCGCCATACCGTCTCCGATCACCTCAAGTCGATCTACCGCAAGCTCAACGTCAACAGTCGCGCCGAGGCCACGCTGGAAGCCGCACGGATGGGATTGGTGCAGCTGTAGCCGCGACGCCGCGCGCATCGGGGCACGACCGCGTTGGCGCAGTTCCACGCGAACCCGGGGCGCACGAAAAAACCGCCGGCGAACCAGCGGTTTTCGGGCAAACCGTGAAATGGTCGGGGTAGCCGGATTTGAACCGACGACCACTTGTCCCCCAGACAAGTGCGCTACCAGGCTGCGCCATACCCCGAATCGGAGGCAATTATAGCGAATGCGCGGGCGGTTTCCGCATGCGGTGCCGAAAGGTGCGCCGCCGTGCGCCGCTTGGGTTCAGTGCCGCAGGATCTGCAGCACTTCTTCCAGCTCACCGCGCACCTGACGCACGATCTGCGCGCTCAGGGCGGATTCCTGTTTGGCGTCGTCGCCGCCCAGCCGCAGCCGCGCGCCGCTGATGGTATAGCCCTGTTCGTACAGCAGGCTGCGGATCTGGCGGACCATCAGCACGTCGTGGCGCTGATAGTAGCGGCGGTTGCCGCGACGCTTGGAGGGTTCGAGACTGGGGAACTCGGTCTCCCAGTAGCGCAGCACATGCGGCTTGACGTCGCACAGCTCGCTGACTTCACCGATCGTGAAATAGCGTTTGGCCGGGATCGGCGGAAGCTCGCGATTGCTCCCCGGATCAAGCATGGTTGCTCCCGCTGTAAGCCTCGACCCGCGCCCGCAGCTTCTGACCCGGACGGAAGGTGACGACGGTGCGCGCGGTGATCGGAATCTCCTGGCCGGTCTTGGGGTTGCGGCCCGGGCGCGGATTCTTGCGGCGCAGGCCGAAGTTGCCGAAGCCCGACAGCTTGATCTGGCTGCCCTGCTCCAGCGCTTCGCGCAAGCCACCGAAAAACGCCTCGACGAATTCCTTCGCTTCGCGCTTGTTCAGGCCGACCTCTGCATAGAGTTGTTCGGCCATGTCCGCCTTGGTCAACGCCATCCCGCTCCCCTGTCCACCCAATCAACGTCGAATCGTTGCGCCATGTCGTTCATCCAGCGCAGCCACGACGCCAGCCACCGCAGAGTCCACGTCCTGCTCGGTCAGAGTGCGCGAATCATCCTGAAAAATCAAGCGCATGGCGAGACTTTTGCAGCCATCCCCAACGCCTTTTCCGACATAGCGGTCGAACAGATCGACTTCGCGCAGCAGGTCGCCACCGGCACGTGAGGCCGTCTCGCGCAACTGCGCCCAGGACACCGCGTCCGCAACCACGAAGGCGAGGTCACGCCGCACCGAGGGAAAGCGCGACAGCAGCCTGGCACGCGGCAGCGGGCGTTCCAGCAGCGCGTCAAGATCGAGCTCGAATGCATGGACCCCGGTTTCGATCCCAAGCGCCTCCTGCAGGCGCGGATGCAGCTGGCCGATCCAGCCGATCCGCACATCGCCGCGAAACACATCGGCGCTGCGGCCGGGATGCGCGAACGGAGGCGCTGCCGGACGGTACTCCAGCTGCGCATTCGACAATGCGGCCAGGCTGTCGAGATCGCCCTTGAGGTCGAAAAGGTCGAGCTTGCGCGATGCCACTCCCCATTGCTCGGACGCTGCATCACCACAGGCCACCGCGGCGATGCGGCGGGTTTCCTGCGGTCCGCCCGCGGACGCGGCGAAAGTGCGCCCCAGTTCGAACAGCCGCGCCCGCGCCTGCTGGCGACTGGTATTGCGTGCCAGTGCGGCAACCAGCCCCGGCAACAACGAAGTGCGCATCACGCCGAGCTCGGCGCTGAGCGGATTGGCCAAGGGGATGCTGCCGTCCGCAAGCGACCAGGCTTCCAGCAGCCCGGCGTCGACGAAGGAAAAATTGATCGCTTCCAGATAGTCGCGCGCAACCAGCTGGCGGCGCAGGTCGAACTCGCTGGCGCGGGTTTCGCCGGGGTTGACCAGGCGCGTTGCACCTCCCGGCAGCGTGACCGGAATCGCGTCATAGCCGTGGATGCGCGCCACTTCCTCGATCAGGTCTTCCTCGATCACAAGGTCGAAGCGCCGCGTCGGCGGCGTGATGGACCAGCCGCCGTCGACAGCTTCCACCGCCAAGCCAAGTGAGGACAGGATCCGCTCGACCTCCGCATCGCACACGGTCGTACCCAGCACCCGCACCAGGCGCGCGCGCCGCAGAGTGATGGCCTTCGGCGCGGGCAGGTAATGTGGCAGCACCGCCTCGACCACCGGGCCGGGCGAACCGCCGGCGATCTCGCGGATCAGCCGGGTGGCGTACTCGATGGCAATACGCGGCAGCTCGGGGTCAACCCCGCGCTCGAAACGATGCGCGGCGTCGGTGTGCAGGCCCAGCCGGCGGCTGCGGCCGATGATGGCCGCCGGCGCGAAGTGGGCAGCTTCAAGGAACACGTTGCGCGTCTGCGCGCCTACCTTGGTGTCGTTGCCGCCCATCAGCCCGGCCAGGCCGATCACGCGATCGGAGTCGGTGATGGCAAGGAACTGCGAATCGAGCACCACCGAATCGCCGTTGAGCAAGACCAGTTGCTCGCCGGCACGCGCGCGGCGCACCCCGATCGGGCCCTTGAGCAGATCGCGGTCATACGCGTGCATCGGCTGGCCCAGTTCCAGCATCAGGTACTGCGTCACGTCGACCAGAAAACTGACCGGGCGCACGCCACTGCGCAACAGCCGCTGCGCCATCCACAGCGGCGTCTTCGCCTGCGGGTCGATGCCTTCGATCACCCGCCCGACGAAGCGCGGGGCATCGCCCTCGGCATGCAGTTCGACCGCCACCGTGGCCTCGATCACCGGCGCCACGGCCTCGGCGTCAAGCGGCTCGACCGTGCTGCCGGTGGCAGCAGCGACATCAAAGGCGATCCCGCGCACGCCGAAGCAATCGGCACGGTTGGGCGTGAGCTTGAGCTCGATGCTGGCATCCGGCAGGCCAAGGTACTCGGCCAGCGGTGTGCCCACCGGCGCGTCGTCGGGCAGCTCCAGCAGACCCGAGGCATCGGCATCGATGCCCAGCTCCTTCGCCGAGCACAGCATGCCGTTGGATTCGACGCCGCGCAGCTTCGCGGCCTTGATGGTGAGCTCACCAATCCTGGCGCCAACGGTCGCCAGCGGCGCCACCAGACCGGCGCGCGCATTGGGCGCCCCGCACACGATCTGCAAGGGCGCCCCCAGACCGGCATCGACCGCACAAACCTGCAGTTTGTCGGCCTGCGGGTGCTTTTCGGCGGACACGATCCTGGCCACCACCACGCCGTCGAGCCCCTCACCCAGCGGCGTGAGTTCTTCGACTTCCAGGCCGATCGCGGTCAGCGTCGCCGCGAGTTCCTCGCGGCTGGCAGAAGTCTTGACGTGCTGGCGCAGCCAGTTTTCGGAGAATTTCATGCGAATTGCCTCAGGAAGCGCACGTCGTTGTCGAAAAACGCGCGCAGGTCATCGACGCCGTAGCGCAGCATGGCAAAGCGCTCCACGCCGAGGCCGAACGCGAAGCCGGTGTAGCGCTCGGGGTCGATGCCGACGCTCTTGAGCACGTTCGGATGCACCATCCCGCAGCCCAGCACCTCCAACCAGCGGTTGCTGCCGTCGGCCTGCTGCCAGGCGATATCCACCTCTGCCGACGGTTCGGTGAAGGGGAAGTAGCTGGGGCGGAAGCGCATCTGGAAATCGCGCTCGAAAAATGCGCGGACGAACGCCGTCAGGGTCCCCTTCAAATCGGCGAAAGTGGAATGCTCGTCGACCAGCAGGCCTTCCAGCTGATGGAACATCGGCGAATGGGTCTGGTCGGAATCGCTGCGGTAGACCTTGCCGGCCGCGATCATCCGCAGCGGCGGCGCATCGCCCCGCGCCAGCAGGTCCTGCATGTAGCGGATCTGCACGCCCGAGGTGTGGGTACGCAGCAGGCGGCCATCACCGAAATAGAACGTGTCGTGCATCGCCCGTGCCGGATGGTGCGGCGGAAAATTGAGCGCCTCGAAATTGTGCCAGTCGTCCTCGATTTCCGGACCATCCGCCAATTCATAACCAAGCCGACCGAAGATTTCGATCATTCGCTCCAGCGTGCGGCTGACCGGATGCACGCCGCCGCGCCCGGTGCGCCGGCCCGGCAGGGTGACGTCGATGGTCTCCGCCGTAAGCCGCGCGTCCAATGCAGCGGCATCGAGCGCCGCCTTGCGCACGAGCAGCGCTTCGGAAACCGCGTCACGCGCACGGTTGATCGCCTCACCGGCAGCCTTGCGCTGGTCGCCGGGCAATGCGCCCAGCGCCTTCAACTGCGCGGTGATGCTGCCGTTCTTGCCCAGCAGCGCAACCCGCAAGGTTTCCAGCGCGTCAGGCGTGGCGGCGGCGGCAATCTCGGACAGCGCCTGCGCGGACAAGGATTCGATATCGGTCATGGTTGGGGGCCGTGATTCGTGATTCGTGATTCGTGATTCGTGATTCGTGAACATGGTCAGGATCGAAGCGAGGTTTTTGCTTTGGCTCTTGCCAATCACCAATCACCAATCACCAATACCGAATCACCAATCACCAATACCGAATCCCAAACAAAATGGGGAAGGACTCGCGCCCTTCCCCACGTCGTGGCGGCTTGCGCCACCGATGCTGCATTGCGTGTGGATCGGCGGCTTATGCCGCCAAAGCGCCCTTGGCCTTTTCGGTCAGGGCCGTAAACCCGGACGCATCGTGCACGGCGATGTCCGCCAGCACCTTGCGGTCGAGGGTGATCCCGGCCTTGAGCAGGCCGTTCATGAAGCGGCTGTAGCTGATGCCGTTGGCGCGCGCGCCGGCATTGATGCGCGCGATCCACAGGCTGCGGAACTGGCGCTTCTTCTGCTTGCGGCCGATGTAGGCGTACTGCTGGGCCTTGGTGACGGCCTGCTTGGCAACGCGGAAGACCTTGCGGCGGGCGTTGTAGTAGCCCTTGGCAGCCTTGAGAACTTTCTTGTGACGGCGACGCGCCATCACGCCACGCTTGACTCTTGCCATGGTTCAGCCCTCCTCAGAGATACGGCAACATGCGGTCCAGCCGGCCCGCGTCCTCGGCACGAACGTGGTTCGTCTGCCGCAGGTTGCGCTTCCGCTTGGTCGCTTTCTTGGTGAGGATGTGGCTCTTGTTGGCGTGGCCGCACTTGTACTTGCCGGAAGCGGTCTTCCGGAAGCGCTTGGCCGCCGCCCGATTGGTCTTGATCTTGGGCATTGGGAATCCTTGCGAAATCAACGAACTGGCCGAGGCGCCATTTCTGGGCTTTGCGACTCGCCTTTGGCTGGTCGCGATACCCAGGAAACGGGCTTTCCATCCTTGCCTTGCCGGTGGTAAGCCCTTGATTCAGAAAGAATCCGGGCTGGTCCTGTTGGAACTCGACAACAAACCCGGCGGACCGGGCCGATTATTATGGCTGGGTGGCGTGAGGTTTGCAAATCCTTGCCCGTGGGATCCTCGACACTGCAAGGATCAGGGCATTGCGTCATGCCACTCACCACCCAAGGCGGCTGCCGGGGGTTCCGGGCACCAAGCGAGTATCGGGGAGCGACTGCCCGGAACCCCCGGCAGCCGCCCTCGTGAGACTCACTTTTTCTTCGGCGCAATCATCATCACCATCTGCCGGCCTTCGAGGCGCGGCCTGGACTCGATGAGGATCTCTTCACCAAGGTCGGCCTCGATCCTGGCCGCCATCTCGCGGCCCAATTCCTGATGGCTCATCTCGCGGCCACGGAAGCGGATGTTGACCTTGATCTTGTCGCCCTCGGCCAGGAACTCGCGCATCTTGCGCATCTTGATCTGGTAGTCGCCTTCGTCCGTCACCGGGCGGAACTTGACTTCCTTGATCTCGACCTGGCGGGTCTTCTTCTTGGCTTCGTTGGCCTTCTTCTGCTGCTCGAACTTGAACTTGCCGAAGTCCATGATCTTGCAGACCGGCGGATCGGCGTTCGGCTGGATCTCGACGAGGTCAAGTTCCTCGTCTTCGGCCATGCTCAGGGCTTCGTCGCGCGACAGCACGCCGATCATCTCGCCGTTGCTGCCAATGACGCGCACGCGCGGGACGCGGATCTCGTGATTGCGCCGGTTCTGCTTCGTGTCCGGGGTACTGATTGTGGCTGTCTCCAAACATGGACCCTTGCGGGCAAAGTGGCCGGTGATTCCGGAATCACCGGCCGGTTTTCAGCGGGCGCGGATCAGCCCACGCCCTGTTCACGCAAACGCGCGATGAAGGCATCGACGGTCATGCTGCCAAGGTCTTCCCCACCCCGCGTGCGCACCGACAGCGTGCCGTTTTCCTTCTCGCGATCACCGATCACCAGCAGGTACGGAACGCGCTGCAGCGTGTGCTCGCGGATTTTATAGCCGATTTTTTCATTCCGCAAATCCGAAACCACGCGGAATCCTTGATTCGCAAGGGTTTTCCGAATCGCCTCCGCAGCATCGGCCTGGGCGTCGGTGATATTCATCACCACCGCCTGCAGCGGCGCCAGCCAGGCCGGCAATTGCCCGGCGTGGTGTTCGATCAGAATGCCGATGAATCGCTCCATCGAACCGACGATGGCGCGGTGCAACATCACCGGATGGCGCTTCTGGCTGTGCTCGTCAATGTATTCAGCACCCAGCCGGCCCGGCATCATGAAATCGACCTGCATCGTGCCCAGCTGCCAGGTGCGGCCGATCGCATCCTTCAGGTGGTATTCGATCTTCGGGCCGTAGAACGCGCCCTCGCCCGGCAGCTCCTCCCATTCCACGCCGGCCGCACGCAGCGCGCCGCGCAGGGAGTTCTCGGCCTTGTCCCAGACCGCGTCGTCGCCCAGCCGCGGCTCCGGCCGCAGCGCCAGCTTGACCTGCACCTCGGTGAAACCGAAATCGGCATAGACCTGCATCGCCTGGGCGTGGAAGGCCGTCACCTCGGATTCGATCTGGTCCTCGGTGCAGAAGATATGGCCGTCGTCCTGGGTGAAACCGCGCACGCGCAGGATGCCGTGCAGCGCGCCGGACGGCTCGTTGCGGTGGCAGCTGCCGAACTCGCCGTAGCGGATCGGCAGGTCGCGGTAGCTGCGCAGGCCCTGTTTGAAGATCTGCACATGGCCCGGGCAGTTCATGGGCTTCACCGCGTAGGTACGCTTTTCGGACTCGGTGAAGAACATGTTCTCCTTGTAGTTGTCCCAGTGCCCGGATTTCTTCCACAGCTCGACGTCGAGGATCTGCGGGCAGCGCACCTCGCCGTAGCCGGTCTTGCGGTAGAGCCGGCGCATGTAGTCTTCGACCACCTGCCAGATCGCCCAACCGCGCGGATGCCAGAACACCAGGCCCGGCGCTTCTTCCTGCAGATGGAACAGGTCCTGCTGCTTGCCGATCCGGCGGTGGTCGCGCTTTTCGGCCTCTTCCAGCATGTGGACGTAGGCCTTGAGGTCCTTGTCGTTGAGCCAGGCGGTGCCGTAGATGCGGCTGAGCATCGCGTTGTGGTGATCGCCGCGCCAGTAGGCCCCGGCCACCTTCATCAGCTTGAAGCTGCGCAGCTTGTCGGTGCCGGGGACGTGCGGACCCCGGCACAGATCGGTGAACTCGCCCTGGGTGTAGAGCGAGAGCTCCTCGTTGCTCGGGATCGAAGCAATGATCTCGGCCTTGTAGTCTTCGCCAAGGTTCTTGAAGAAGGCGATGGCATCGTCACGCGACTTCACGCTGCGCGACAGCGGCAACGCTTCTTTCACGATCTTGTGCATCTCCGCCTCGATCGCCGGCAGGTCTTCGGGCGTGAACGGCCGCTCGTAGGCGAAGTCGTAGTAGAAACCGTTGTCGATCACCGGGCCGATGGTCACCTGCGCGCCCGGAAACAGCCGCTGTACGGCTTGTGCCAGCAGGTGCGCGGTGGAGTGGCGCAGGATGTCGAGCGCTTCCGGTGATTTTTCAGTCACGATCGCCAGCGCGGCGTCATGATCGATGCGGAAGCTGGCGTCGACCAGCCGGTCATCGACCTTGCCGGCCAGGGTGGCCTTGGCCAGCCCCGCGCCAATGCTGGCGGCGACCTCGGCCACCGTCACCGGCGCGTCGAACGAACGGATGGAACCATCGGGAAGGGTGATATTGATCATGGGGCGTGATTCGTGATTCGTGATTCGTGATTGAAAAAATGCGATGCATGACTTCGGCGGCTTTGGCTGCCACCAATCGCAAATCACCCATCGCGAATTGCGGACAAAAAAAACGACGCCGCAGCGTCTTCGGGGAGCCCACGGACAGCGGGCGCGAACGCGTTGGCGGGATCAATGCTGGCGGCTGCTAGTGTCCATGTCGCACGCTCGGCCGACGTTGCCGCGGGCCACCTGTTCCTCGATGCACTTTACACGCTGTCTCCACGCCGAAAGCGTGGTGGGCGGTACAGGGATCGAACCTGTGACCCCTACCATGTCAAGGTAGTGCTCTACCGCTGAGCTAACCGCCCGATGCCCGCAGTGCGGGGGCGCGAATTGTAGCGTGTTTGCCGGTGCGCGGACAAGCGCGCAGCGGCGCCGTGCTGGCGCCTTGCGGGCAGTCGCGGCGCGGCCGGCCATGACCTCTGGCCGGCCCGATCTTGCGGCAAACGTGCGACCATCCCGGGAATTCATCGACGACGGGACTGCCATGAGACTGGCTCGGACGATCGCGGCTGCCGCCGTGCTGGCCGCCACCACCTGTGCCAACGCCGGCACCGGCCCGGCCACCATCAGCGCACACGCCCGCGCCGTGCAGGCGCAGGCCATCAACCTGGATACCCATCTCGACACCCCGGGGCTGTTCGCGCAGCCGGGCTGGAAGATCACCGACCGCCATTCCTACCAGACCGACGGCTCCCAGGTGGACTACCCGCGCATGGTGGAAGGCGGCCTGGATGGCGGCTTCTGGGTGATCTACACCGGCCAGGGCACCCGCGACGCGGCCGGCAATCGCCAGGCCCGCGACGCCGGCCTCAGGCGACTGGCCGAAATCCGCGAGATGGTGGCCGCCAACCCGGACAAGTTCGAGCTGGCCACCACCGCCGACGATGCCGCGCGGATCAAGGCCGCCGGCAAGAAATCGGTCTACCTCAGCATGGAAAACGCCTCCCCGCTGGAACTGGATCCCAGCCTGCTGCGTTTCTATTACAAGCAGGGCCTGCGCATGCTGTCGCTGGTGCATACCAGCCACAACGGTTTCGCCGATTCCGCCGGCATGGGCGTCGCCCCCGCAGGCGAGCACGGCGGCCTGAGCGCGCAGGGCAAGGCGCTGATCGCCGAGGCCAATCGACTCGGCATCCTGATCGACCAGTCGCACGCGTCCAACGCCGTCTTCGACCAGATGCTGGAACTGAGCACGGCACCGATCATCCTCTCGCACAGCGGCGCCTACGATGTCTTCGCGCATTCGCGCAACATCGACGATGCCCGCATCCGCGCGCTGGCTGCGAAGGGTGGCGTCATCCAGGTCAATTCGCTGGGCGGCTATCTGATCGACACCGGCGCCACGCCCGAGTACCGCGCCGAAATGCGCAAGCTGTGGGAATCGATGGGCAACTTCGATGCATTGACGCCCGAGCAGCGCGCGAAATTCCGGGCGCAGATGGAGGCGCTCGACGCGAAGTACGGCATCCGCAAGGCCGATTTCGACGATTACATGCGCCACCTCCTGCACATCATCGAGGTGGCGGGCTGGGAGCACGTGGGCCTGGGCGCCGACTGGGACGGCGGCGGCGGCGTCATCGGCTATGAAGACATCACCGCGCTGCCGAAGGTGGTGCAAGCCCTGCTGGACGCCGGCTACAGCGACGAGCAGGTGCAAGGCATCCTGGGCGGCAACGTCGTGCGCCTGCTGCGGCAGGTGCAGGCGCTGGCCGATCCGCAGGCGGTGAAAGCCGCATTGGAATAAGCGGACCGGCGCAGCCGTCCAGGCCAAGGCAAGCGCGCGCCGAACGCGCACAGATCCAGGCAATCCGTCACACCGACAGGGGCCATGCGATGGGATCCAGATTCACGACCCGCCTCGCCACCGGTTCGGACCGGGAGCAGATCTACCGGATTCGGCACGCGGTCTACGCGGAAGAACTCGGCCAACATCCGCGCAACGCCGAAGGGGCGCTGCGCGATGCGCTGGATGCCGTCAACGACTACATCGTCGTGCTGGAACAGGATCGGGTGGTGGCCTTCGTCGCGATCACCCCGCCCACGGCCGGCACATTCTCGATCGACAAGTATTTCTCCCGCGCGGACCTGCCGATCCGGTTCCACGAGCGCCTGTACGAACTGCGGCTGCTGACCGTCTGCCACGGATATCGGCACGCGATGCTTCTGCGGCTGCTGGTCGAAGCCACCTTCGGCCACCTCCACGCGCTCGGCGCCACCGAAGCCATCGCGATCGGCCGGCAGGAAATCCTCGATCTGTACGAAGGCCTCGGCTTCCAGCGCCTCGGATTAAGCATCCAATCCGGACGCGTCAGCTACGAGTTGATGAAGATCGACGCGGAAGGCTTCCAGCGCCACGGCGCGCGGCTGCTCCGAGCATCGTCCGCACCAAGCGGCCAATCGAATCCTGAATCCGCGCCACCGGCCAAGGCCTACCACGGCGGCGCGTTTTTCGAAGCCATCGGCCCGCGCTTCGATGCGCTGGACGCAAAAGACGAGGTCATCAGCGCCGACGTGCTGGACGCGTGGTTTGATCCGGCACCGGAGGCGGTCGCGGCCATCGGCCAGCACCTGGCCTTCGCGATGCGCACCTCGCCGCCCACCCACGCCGAAGGCGTGCTGGAAACGCTGGCCGAATCCCGCGGATTGCCGCAGGCGCATTTCGCGCTGGGCGCGGGCTCGTCCGACCTGATGTTCCGGGCCATGCGCCTGTGGGTGGGCAAACACAGCCGCGTGCTGCTGCCGGATCCGACCTATGGCGAATACGGCCATCTTCTCGAACACGTGATCGGCTGCGACCTGCAGCGATTCGCGCTGACGGCGGAGACGGGCTATGCGATCGATCCGCAAGCACTGCGCGCCGAATTCGCCCGCGGCCATGACTGGATTTTCCTGGTCAATCCGAACAGCCCGACCGGCACCACGCTGGAGCACGCCACGCTGGCCTCCCTGCTCGAATCCCTGCACCCGAACACCCATCTGTGGCTGGATGAAACCTATGTCGATTACGTCGAACCGGCGATGACGCTGGAACCGCTGGCCGCGGCGCACGGCCGGGTCGTAGTCTGCAAATCGCTGTCGAAGTGCTACGCCCTGTCCGGGCTTCGTGCGGCTTATCTGTGCGGCAATGCGGAGTTGATTGCGCAGGTGCGGCAGATCACGCCGCCGTGGGTGCTCGGCCTGCCAACCCAGATGGCCGTGGTCGCCGCGTTGCGCAATCGCGCTTACTACGAACTGCAATGGGCCACGACCCGCGCACTGCGCATGCAGTTGGCGCAGGCGCTGGAAGCCATCGGGATTGGCGTGATCGGCGGACAGGCGAACTTCCTGCTGTGTTCGCTGCGCGATCGGGCGATCACGGCATCGGAACTGATCGCCCGCTGCCGCCAGCGCAAATTGTTTTTGCGCAGTCTCGACAATTTCGGCACGCGGATCGATGCGTGGACCTTCCGGATCGCGGTCAAGGACGCGCGCACCAACCAGCGCATGCTCGCGATCCTCACCGAGGCCCTGCCCGACGCCGGGACAGTGTCATCGTGATTGGTGATTGGTGATCCGGAGTCGGCGGTTGGCAGAGCGTCCACGTCAATGAGGACGAGGATGCCTGACCGAAGCCACGCCGCGCCCAGCCTGTCGCGCTTCCGTCACAGCCCAGCCGCGCGCAACCGCCGAATCTGGTCGCGCACCTGCGCCGCCGCCTCGAACTCCAGATCGCGGGCGTGCTGGTGCATCTGCTGTTCCAGCGCGTGGATCTTCGCCTCCTGTTCGCGCGGCGACAGGCGCTGGTAGTCCAGCTCCGGCTCGGCCACGCGTTTGAGCTTGCCGCGTCCCTTCAGCTCGCCCGGCTCGGCGCGCGCGCCTTCCATCACGTCGCGCACCGCGCGCTGCACCGACTGCGGAACGATCCCGTGCTCGGCGTTGAAGGCGATCTGGCGACTGCGGCGGCGGTCGGTCTCATCGATGGCCGCACGCATCGAACGGGTGATGCCGTCGGCATACAAGATCGCCTTGCCGCGCAGGTTGCGCGCAGCGCGGCCGATGGTCTGGATCAATGACCCGGTGCTGCGCAGGAAACCTTCCTTGTCGGCGTCGAGGATGGCCACAAGCGAGACCTCCGGCATGTCCAGGCCTTCGCGCAGCAGGTTGATACCCACCAGCACGTCGAACATCCCGAGCCGCAGGTCGCGAATGATCTCCACCCGCTCCACCGTTTCCACATCGGAGTGCAGATAGCGCACCTTGACGTCGTGCTCGGACAGATACTCGGTAAGGTTCTCGGCCATGCGCTTGGTCAGCGTCGTCACCAGCACGCGATCGCCCATCGCCACGCGCTCGTGGATTTCCCCGAGCAGGTCATCCACCTGGGTCGCCACCGGGCGGATCTCGACCTCGGGATCGACCAGCCCGGTCGGGCGCACCACCAGTTCGACGATCTCGTCGCCCGCTTCGCTCATTTCATACGGCCCGGGCGTGGCCGACACATAGACGCTGCGCGGTGCGCGCGCCTCCCATTCCTCGAATTTCAGCGGCCGGTTGTCCAGCGCCGACGGCAGCCGGAAGCCGAACTCGACCAGGGTTTCCTTGCGCGAGCGGTCGCCCTTGTACATCGCGCCGATCTGCGGAATCGTCACGTGCGATTCATCGACCACCAGCAGCGCATCGGCCGGCAGGTAGTCGAACAGGGTTGGCGGCGGCTCGCCCGGCTGGCGCCCGGTCAGGTGGCGTGAATAGTTTTCGATACCGCTGCAGTAGCCCACTTCGGCCATCATTTCCAGATCGAACTGGGTACGCTGCTGCAGGCGCTGCGCTTCGACCAGCTTGTTGTTGGCGTACAGGTATTCCAGCCGCTGCCGCAGCTCCTGCTTGATCGTCTCGATCGCCGCCAGCGTGCGCTCGCGCGGGGTGGCGTAATGGGTCTTGGGATAGACCACGTAGCGCGGCAGCCGGCGCAGGATCTGACCGGTGAGTGGATCGAACATCGACAACTGCTCGATCTCGCCATCGAACAATTCGATCCGCAGCGCCTCCAGATCGGATTCGGCCGGGAACACGTCCACGGTCTCGCCGCGCACGCGGAAGGTGCCGCGATCGAGCACCAGCTCGTTGCGGGTGTATTGCAACGTAGTGAGATGGCGCAGCAACTCGCGCTGGTCGATGCGCTCGCCGCGCGACAGGATCAAGCGCATCGCCAGATAATCTTCCGGCGCGCCGAGGCCGTAGATCGCCGACACCGAGGCCACCACGATCGTGTCGCGGCGCGACAGCAGCGCCTTGGTCGCCGCCAGCCGCATCTGCTCGATGTGATCGTTGATCGAACTGTCCTTCTCGATGAAGGTATCGGTCGACGGCACGTAGGCCTCGGGCTGGTAGTAATCGTAATAGCTGACGAAATACTCCACCGCGTTGTGCGGAAAGAACGCCTTGAACTCGCCGTAGAGCTGCGCGGCCAGGGTCTTGTTCGGCGCCATCACCAGGGTGGGTTTTTGCACCCGCTGGATCACGTTGGCCACGGTGTAGGTCTTGCCCGAGCCGGTGACGCCCAGCAGCACCTGCCTAGCCAGCCCGTTCTCGAACCCGGCGACGAGCTTCTCGATCGCCTGCGGCTGGTCGCCCGCCGGCTGGTAGGGCGCGGTCAGCTCGAAACGATCCGAGTGGGTGGCCAACTCGACGTCGGTGGGGACGGCTGAAGTCATCTGGATTCTTTGCCTGCAACAGCACAGTTTAGCGCGACACCGGGGCTCGGCTCGGCTACGAAATTTCCGAACCGAGACCGGCGCGAATTCCCATGCCGCAACGCGGCAGTCGCTGATCGCCGGAATGCGCCTTGCTGCCTAACCTGAACGCACGCCATCGGGAGCCGAGCCATGCGCATCGTGCAAGCAGGATTCACCCTCATCGAGCTGTCCGTCATCACCGGCATCCTTGGAATTCTGGCCAGCATTGCGCTGGGGCCGTTTTCCGGCCTGATCGAGCAGCAACGCGCGACGGCGGCGATCGAAGCGCTGCAATCCCACATGGCGCTGGCGCGGAGCACCGCCATTTCCCGCAACCGTGCCACCATCCTGTGCCCGAGTCGGGACAGCCACACCTGCAACAACGACACCGACTGGAGCGGTGGCTGGCTGCTGTACGTTGATGAAAACCGCAATCGTCGGCCCGATGCCAGGGGTGAAATCCTGCGCGTCGACCTGCGCAGCAACAACCGATCCTTGCGCATTGCCAGCAGCAGCGGTCGCCGCCAACTGCGCTATCACTCCGACGGCTCCAGCGCCGGGACCAACCTGACGCTCTCGATCTGCGGCCGCAGCGACAACCTTCTTGGGCAGGTCATCGTCAACAACATCGGCCGCCCGCGCAGCCAACGTCCGCGCACGCCCACTGCCTGCCCGATCTGAATCGACTCGACCGGCGTAAGCAAGTCCAGCCCGGCTGGGTTCGGCCTTGCTCACTTCACGCCAGGCAAGTATCATGCGCGGCTCGCGACATGATTGGCTCGGTAGCTCAGTTGGTAGAGCAGGGGATTGAAAATCCCCGTGTCGGCGGTTCGATTCCGTCCCGAGCCACCACCCTCAAACGCAAGCCCTGCAACGGTTTCAGCCATTGCGGGGTTTTTGTTCACGGGTCGTGCGCTGGGCAGTAGGCAATGGATCTCCGCCCGGCCCTTGCATATCGAAATACCCGCAGCACTCCGGGGTTGCCGGTGGCGAAGCCGGACCACCGTGGTCGCGCCGAGCATTATTTCATTGGTGCCGTTGCGCGAGTTGGCACGGCCGTGATCCTGCCGCTGTCATCGGGTTACTCCGTCCTGGCATCGCGAGGGCTAGAATCACGGGTCTCACTCCCGTTGATGCTGCCCATGTCGCTCTCGCCTCTGACCCAACGCTACGCCGACACCCTGGACGAAATCCGCGCCGCCGGCCTGTTCAAGTCCGAACGCATCATCACCAGCCCGCAGTCGGCCGAAATTACCCTGGCCGATGGCCGCAAGGTACTGAATTTCTGCGCCAACAATTATCTGGGCCTGGCCGATCATCCCGACATCATCGCCGCCGCCAAGACCGCGCTGGACAGCCATGGCTTCGGCATGGCCTCGGTTCGCTTCATCTGCGGCACGCAGGATTTGCACAAGCAGCTGGAACGCACGATTGCGGACTTCTTCGGCAAGGACGACACCATTCTCTACGCCGCCTGCTTCGATGCCAACGGTGGCCTGTTCGAGCCACTGCTGGACGAGAACGACGCGATCATCAGCGATGTGCTCAACCACGCCTCGATCATCGACGGCGTGCGCCTGTGCAAGGCGCGTCGCTATCGCTACGCCAACTGCGACATGGCCGATCTGGAAGCCCAACTGAAACAAGCCAAGGCCGACGGCGCGCGCACCATCCTGATCACCACCGACGGCGTGTTTTCGATGGATGGGTTCATCGCGCCGCTGGATCACATCACCGCGCTGGCGGAGCAATACGGCGCGCTGGTGCATATCGACGAATGCCACGCCACCGGCTTCCTCGGCGCGACGGGGCGTGGCAGCGCCGAAGTGAAGGGCGTGCTGGATCGGATCGACATCATCACCGGCACCTTGGGCAAGGCGATGGGTGGCGCACTCGGCGGCTTCACCACCGCGAAGAAAGAAGTCATTGAACTGCTGCGCCAGCGCTCGCGCCCATACCTGTTTTCCAACTCGCTGCCGCCGCACGTGGCGGCTGCCGGCACCAAGGCCTTCGAGATGCTGTCAGCGGCCGGCGAGTTGCGCGAGCGCCTGCGCGAGAACACCACCCACTTCCGCGCGCGCATGACCGCCGCCGGTTTCGACATCAAGCCCGGCGTGCACCCGATCTGCCCGGTGATGCTGTACGACGCGCCGCTGGCACAACGTTTCGCGGAACGCCTGTTGGAAGAAGGCATCTACGCGATCGGGTTCTTCTTCCCGGTGGTGGCCAAGGGTCAGGCGCGCATCCGTTGCCAGATGAGCGCGGCACACACCCGCGAGCAGCTCGACCGGGCCATCGATGCCTTCATCCGCATCGGCCACGAACTGGGCGTGCTCAAGCACTGAGCGCCGCGACAAGCGCCTCGTCGGACCGAGGCAGTCCAAGCGGCTTCGTCGAGGCCCTACTTGCCTTCCGGCGCAGGCGCGGCCTCCGGGGCCGGGCTGGAAGCGTCTCGGCGCCCGACCACGCGCACGCCGCGCGCCTTCATCCAGGCGTCGAACTCATCGGCGGTCATGCGCTTGCCGCCCTGGGTCATGTTGAAACGCCACGGCCGATTGTCGTAGGCGGTTTCCGGCTTGTAGGCCGCGGGATCCACGGCATTGGCCGCAGGCGCAGCGGCGGGCGTGATCGAGGCCACCGCACGGCAGCCGTCGAGGCGGATCCGCGTGAGCACGCTGTCCACCGACAGGGCCTCATCGAACGACTGGGCCAGAACGCCGCTCGCGCCGCCCAGCTGCGTCACCGTCGGCGTCAACTCTGCCGCCAGCGGGGACGTCCACGCGGTCTGGACCGTGACCGTCGAAGCATCAACCTGACAAGTCGAACCGTTTGCCCACGTAATGGCCGGCAGCGCCAGCAGTGCCACCGCGCAAACCATTCCTCGCATCCCCAGCATCACGATCCTCCCGACGTTCGAAACAGTGTATGGATGCCGCCGTTGCACTGCAACACGCTCACGCAGAACCTGCGCAGTGCGCAACCCGCCATCCCGACCTTGAAAGAACGAAGCCCGGCACGGGGCCGGGCTTCGTTTGATGCAACATGAACGCCCGGACTTACTGGGTGTTCAGCTCGGTGCGACGGTTGGTCTCGCTCTTGCAGGCCGGGAAGGTCTGCGGGGTCTGCTCCAGCGGACGGCTCTCGCCGTAGCCGATCGGACCGGCCAGACGCGACGCGTCAACGCCATTGCTGGTCAGGTAGTCGTACACGGCCTTGGCGCGCTTCTCGGACAGCGTCTGGTTGTACGTGTCCTTGCCGCACAGGTCGGTGTGACCGGCGACTTCAACCTTCAGGTCGGGGTAACGCTTCAGGATCTCGGCGGCCTCGTTCAGGATCGCGATCGCGTCCGGACGCAGGGTGGCCTTGTCGAAATCGAAGTTCACGCCCTTCAGGTCGATCGACACCGGCACCGGGCAACCGTCCGGACCGATGGTCTGACCAGGCTGCGAGCCCGGGCACTTGTCGTTGCAGTTATTGACGCCGTCGCCATCATCGTCCAGATCGGCGCAGGTGGTCTGCGGCTGCGGGGCCTGCACGACCGGCGGGGCCGGATCCGGACCGAGGGCGATGGTCATGCCGACCGAGGCCAGGATGTCGGTGAAAGCCGTTTCCTGGAAGGCGAACCCACCCTGATGATCATCGAAATCGATGCGGGTGCCCAACTCGGTGCGCATATCGACGCGACCGAAATCGAACTGCAGACCCGCGGCAAGATTGATGGCCGCATTCGAATCGCGGTGGCGCAGGGTGACGTTCGGAGCCAGGTTGTTCACGTATTCCTGCTCGTGACGCTGCCAGCCGATGCCAGCCTTCAGGTACGGCCACCACTTGTCACCGTCATTGCGGAAGTGATAACGGGCGTCCAGCGCCACGCCGTACTGGCTCCACCAGCGATCGGTGTGCTTGGTGTAATCCGGGTTCTGATAGTTCAGCTCACCGTCCAGAGACAGACGCGGCGTGATGAACTTGCCGAAGCCAAGCGTAAGGAACGGAGGGTCAATGGTTCCGCGGTCACTGTCCTGGATATTGACACCCACCGAACCGCTGACATACCAGCGATCGTCATACTCCTGAGCAGAGGCAGCCTGCGCCACCATGCCCAAGCCAACCACGAGGGCGGCACAGAGGAGTTTCTTGTTCATGCTTTCAGCTCCTTGGAAATCAGATTGAAGAAACCGCGACACAAAAATGATGCCCCAAACGGCAGGACCACATGCAGACTCGCGCATGCGGCGACCGTGCACGGGTTAACACTAACATAACAGTTGATCGCTTGCCAAGCATTCTTTTCACCAATTTCTGCCCCGCGGCTTGGCGCTGCCGGTGGCTGGATTGGCGGGGCTTCATGGCCGCGCCCGCGCGGCTGCCCATCCGTGTCACCACCGGCTGCGCAGCGCGACCTGCACAATACCGCTTGCTCTTCACCGACCTGAAGGGCTTCGGCCGAGCGCCCTGCCCTCCGCCGGCGGTTTCCGTGTCCGACGTCTGCTGGAGATGCCGCTGCCTCAACCATCGAACCTCGTGCGCCGGGTGCCTTCCTGTAGCTGCAAGAGACCTGGAACTGAGCAAAAACTCGACACGAATCAGCGGCTTCCACTTTTTCTGTTCAGCCAGCGTTCGAAAAACCGCTGCTACCTTGCGCGCACTTCCGCCCTGATCGGTTCGCGATCCCCCTGCGCAGGAAGTCCATCCAACGGCCTCGCCGCCCCCGCGAGGCCACCCGGGCAAAGGGTGCCGCAGAGCCCCGCCCGTCGCGCACAGCCTGTGCGCAAAGAGCTTCCGGCCCTGTTCGGCCGAACTCTCCAATTCGCCAGGCCACGACTTCGCCTTCCCACCCTGATCCGGCTGGGCGCGTCGTGCCGCAACGGAGCAAGGAGTCCGACATGAAATTGGCGTGGATCCTCTGGCTGACACACGTCCTGCCGCAACCAGCCGCCGATTCGCTGTGCCTGTCGACCACGGTCTATCTGGAAGCGCGCGACCAGTCCGCGCTGGGCCAGCAGGCGGTCGCCGAGGTGGCTCTGCGCCGCCGCGACAGTGGCCTGTGGGGCGACAATCTGTGTGCGGTCGTCACTGCGCGCAAGCAGTTTGCGCCAACCATCGTCTCGCCCAGGACCCGCCTGTCCAACATCGGTGCCTGGGAGGATGCCGTTGCAGTCTCGCTGGCATCGGAACGCAATTGGGCGCTTCCGGTGGGCCAGCGCAAGCTGGTCGTGCCCGGTGCCAGCCACTTCAAGGTGACCCATGTGGTCAGCGCAAGCTGGGGCAATGCCCGGGAAGTCGCCACCATCGGCGATCACACTTTCTATCGGGTGCCGGGCCTGCTGCGACAGCGCGGCTGAGTCGCCGCCGCGCCATCATCTTTCCTTCATCGGTCGTATCCGATAGTGGCCGCCGTCCCCACGGAGGCTACTCATGAAGCTTTACACCTCACCCGGAGCCTGCTCCCTTGCCGACCACATCACCTTGGAGTGGATTGGCCAGCCCTACGAGTACCAGATCGTCAAGGGCGAGCAGCGCAAGGCCCCGGAGTTCCTCAAGCTCAACCCGGCCGGTGCGGTCCCGGCATTGCAGGTCGGCGATTGGGTGCTGACCCAGAACACCGCGATCCTGCATTACCTGATGGACAGGTATCCGGACTGCGGGTTGCTGGGCGATGGCACGCCGGAAGGCCGCGCCGAGGTCAACCGCTGGCTGGGCGTGGTCAACTCCGATGTGCATCCGGCATTCAAGCCGCTGTTCGGCGCTACGGCCTACCTCGAAGACGCGGGCGCGATCAAGAAGAGCCATGACAACGCGCACAAGCTGCTGCGCACGCATTTCGAGCGTGTTGACGCCCAGCTCGCCGGCAAGGACTGGGTGACCGGCAGCCGCTCGATCGCCGATCCGTATTGGTTCGTCGTCACCCAGTGGGCCAAGAAGATCGGGGTCGACCTGTCCGGCTTGGACAACCTTGCCCGCTTCGATGCGCACATGACCGCCGATCCCGGCGTACAGAAGGCGATGAAGGACGAAGGTCTGATCTGAGCCGCCCGCCAATGGCAACGGGACGAAGCCGCGCTCTGCGCGGCTTTTCCTTGGCTCACTCCATGTGCCAGTGGCGCTGCATCAGCAGGAAGGCGAATGAGGCCGACCACGCCACCAGCACGAGGCCGGTCAACGCTTCCACGCTGGCGAGAATGCGGATCGCGCCGATCGGAACCAGGGTATCGAAGCCCAGCGAGGTATACGCCAGGCTCGACAGGAACAGGGCCCCGTGCCACTGGAGTTGGCTGATCCCGGCCACCGCGCCGGTCCCCGGTGTTTGCAACAGCCCCCACCAGGTGGTGCCGAAGATGACGATCTGGGTCATGTGCAGCAACATGATGCCGAAGATCGCCAGCAAGACCTGCACTGGCTGACGCCTGCTGTGGGAAATGTGGACATGGACGTAGCGTCCCATCCGATACAGGCCCTCGTAGTGCAACAGCGCACTCAGGCCGGTGGCCAGCAAGGTGCCGACGACGACCAGCAGGGTGCCGCCCCAAGCGCCCATGGGCCTCAACGCTGCTCGATCGGCACGAACACGCGGTCTTCCGGCCCGGTGTAGTTGGCGCTGGGGCGGATGATCTTGCCGTCGATGCGCTGCTCGATGACGTGCGCGCTCCAGCCGCTGGTACGCGCCAGCACGAACAGAGGGGTGAACATCGCGGTCGGCACGCCCATCATGTGGTAGCTGACCGCGCTGAACCAGTCGAGGTTGGGGAACATCTTCTTGATGTCCCACATCACCGATTCCAACCGCTCGGCGATGGCATACATCTTCATGTTGCCCTGCTCGGCCGACAGCTGGCGCGCGACCTCCTTGATCACCTTGTTGCGCGGATCGGACACGGTATAGACCGGATGGCCGAAGCCGATCACCACTTCCTTGCGCTCCACGCGCGCCTTGATGTCGGCCTCGGCCTCGTCCGGAGTGTCGTAGCGCTTCTGGATTTCGAACGCGACCTCGTTGGCGCCACCGTGCTTGGGCCCGCGCAGCGCGCCGATGCCGCCGGCGATGCACGAATGCATGTCGCTGCCGGTGCCGGCGATGACGCGGCAGGTGAAGGTCGAGGCGTTGAATTCGTGTTCGGCGTAGAGAATGAGCGAAGTGTGCATTGCCCGCACCCACGACTCGGGCGGCGGTTCGCCATGCAGCAGGCGCAGAAAGTGCCCGCCGATGGAATCGTCATCGGTCTCGACGTCGATCACACGGCCGTTGTGGCTGTAGTGGTACCAGTACAGCAGCATCGAACCCAGCGAGGCCATCAGCTTGTCGGCGATGTCGCGCGCGCCGGGATGGTTGTGGTCGTCTTTCTCCGGCGACACGCAGCCGAGCACCGACACGCCGGTACGCATCACGTCCATCGGATGGGCGGAAGGCGGCAGCTCTTCCAGCGCGGCCTTGACCGCCGCCGGGATGCCGCGCAGCGCCTTGAGCTTGGCCTTGTAGGCGCGCAGCTCAGCCTGGTTCGGCAGCTTGCCGTGCACCAGCAGATGCGCGATTTCCTCGAACTCGCAGGCGGTCGCCAGGTCCAGGATGTCGTAACCGCGGTAGTGCAGATCGTTGCCGGAACGGCCAACGGTGCACAGCGCGGTGTTGCCGGCGACGGTGCCGCTCAGGGCCACGGATTTTTTCGGCTTGAAGCCGGGGTTGGACGTCGGTTCGCTCATGGATATCTCCGGTGATTCAGGCAAAGCTTCATTTCTTTTCCGCAAACAGCGCATCAAGCTTGTCTTCATAGGCGTGGTAGCCCAGGAAGTCGTACAGCTCGGCGCGCGTTTGCAGGCGGTCGATGATGTTCTTCTGGGTCCCCTCACGACGCACCGTTTCATAGAAGCCAAGCGCGGCCTTGTTCATCGCCCGATACGCGCCGCAGCAGTACAGGGCGATATCGACGCCGGCCTCGCGCAGCTCGTCAGTGGTGTAGAACGGCGTTGAGCCGAACTCGGTGAGATTGGCCAGGATTGGCACCTGCACTGCCGCCTTGAACTTGCGGTAGTCGTCCAGCGATGTCATCGCCTCCGGGAAGATCATGTCGGCACCGGCTTCGACGTAGGCCATCGCGCGCTCGATCGCGCTGTCAATGCCCTCCACCGCCGCAGCGTCGGTGCGCGCCATGATGACGAAACCGGGATCAAGCCGCGCATCGACCGCGGCTTTCACCCGATCGACCATCTCGCCTTTTGTCACCACTTCCTTGCCCGGCCGGTGTCCGCAGCGCTTCTGCCCGACCTGGTCTTCCATGTGCACGGCGGCCACGCCCACGCGCTCGAAGTTGCGGATGGTGCGACCGATGTTGAACGCCCCGCCCCAGCCGGTATCGATATCGACCAGCAAGGGCATGCCGGTGGCATCGACGATCCGGCGCGCGTCGGTGAGCACGTCTTCCATCGTGCTGATGCCAAGGTCGGGCATGCCCAGCGAATTGGCGGCGACACCGCCGCCGGAGAGGTACAGCGCCCGATAGCCGACGCGCCTGGCCATCAGCCCGGCGTAGGCGGTGATCGCGCCCATGACTTGCAGCGGGGACTCTGCGGAAAGTGCGGCGCGAAAGCGCGCGCCGGCGGAGTTGCTATCGGCCATTTTGGCAACCGGGCTCGGCGAACAATGGAAGCTGTAGTTTAAGGCAACGCTGGAAATTAATCGTTGCCTGCCGGCCAAGGCTGGCGGGCCGCGGGTCGGTCACGCAATTGATTGATCGAAGGGGGCCCGGTCCGGGCATGCCCGTCCTGAGCTTGACGAAGGGTGCCGGACTCGCCAATGTCGAAAACATCCCTCCTGAACGTTTTCAGCATGGCCTCGGGCAAGGCCAAGCATCATCGCGTGCTCGCCTGCGTCTCCGTTCGGGTGGTCGATGGATCAACGTCTGCAAATCGCATGCGCGCCCTTGGCGACCGCCGCGCGACTCAGCGCGTTGTTCCGGCAAACGCCTGCAAACGCTGCCGCAGCTGGATGTTGTTGGTGCTGTCGAGACCGCCCAGATTGGTATCCACGGTGGTGATCTGCAGGCGCAGCAGCGGCAGCAGGTTCGGGTCGGCCTGCAAGGCGTGCACCGCGGCCGCAGCGGCCTCAGGCGTAAGCTCGGGATCGCAGGGATAATCAAGATACCCGGCAAGGCTCGCATAATCGCCATCCTTGCCGGTGTGATCGCCACAGGCGGTGGCCAGCGCGTCTTGCACCGGGATGTCCAGAAGCTTTCGGAATTCCAGGCGATATGGCGATCTGCGCGCATCGTCCACGAGCCATTCGTTGTTCGTGTCGGTATAGACATCCGCCGCCAGCTGGCGCAGCCCGGGGTCCCGGATCAGGCCGATGTTTCCGGTTGAGCCCAGCTCGTCCCAGGTCGTGCGATGGCGATTGTTGGTGACGTATTGGGTCGCGCGATAGGCCGCTGCCAGCAACGCCTCGTCACCCATTTCGCTCCGGCCGGACAAGGCCGCCTCGGCACGGCGGGCGTTGGCCAGCACCTGGCCGTAATACGCCACGCTCAACTCATACGCGAATGCTTCTGCGCGCAGGTCCGACTTGAGACGATCGGTGAACACCTTCGATTCATTGTCGGCCGTGCGCGCCTCGTTCCAGTTCGAAGCCTGCACGCCGATGAAGACGCCGAGGATGACCACAACGAGCTCGACGCCGACGGTGGTCCAGTCCTGGCGACGAAGATTGATGACGATTCGACGCAGCACGTCCAACAGCCTCCCCGCACGCGGCGGCACCATGGTAGCCGTTTGCAGTCAATGTCGCGCAGGAGGGCGCCCCAGACCAGAAGGGCTGACGCGAGGCCAGCCCTTCTGAGGACATCGCCGGTGGTGGGTTACAGCAAATGCGCCACGCCGGCCCGCTCTTCCTCGAGTTCCGCAAGCGTCTTGTCCATCCGCTCGCGGCTGAAGTCGTCGATCGGCAGGCCCTCGACGCGGGTGTACTCGCCGTTCTCGCAGGTGACGGGCACGCCGTAGATGATGTCCTTCGGGATGCCGTAGCTGCCGTCGGAGGGGATGCCCATCGTCACCCACTTGCCGCCGGTGCCCAGCGCCCAGTCACGCATGTGGCAGATCGCCGCATTGGCCGCCGAGGCCGCCGAGGACAGGCCGCGCGCTTCGATGATCGCCGCGCCGCGCTTGGCGACGGTCGGGATGAAGGTGCTGGCGTTCCAGTCGGCATCGCCAATCCTGTCAGCCAACGACGCGCCGCCCGCGGTGGCGAAGCGGTAATCCGGATACATGGTGGTGCTATGGTTGCCCCACACCGTCAGTTTCTCGATGTCCGCCACCGCTACGCCGGCCTTGATCGCCAGCTGCGACAGCGAGCGGTTGTGGTCCAGACGCAGCATCGCGGTGAAGTTCTTCGCCGGCAGGTCAGGCGCCGACTTCATCGTGATGTAGGCATTGGTGTTGGCCGGGTTGCCCACCACCAACACCTTGACATTGCGGCTGGCCACCGCGTTGATCGCCTTGCCCTGCACGGTAAAGATCTTGGCGTTTTCCTGCAGCAGATCCTTGCGCTCCATGCCCGGGCCGCGCGGGCGGGCGCCGACCAGCAGCGCGTAATCGGCGTCCTTGAAGGCCATCATTGGATCATCGGTGCCGACCATGCCGGCCAGCAGCGGGAAGGCGCAATCCTCAAGCTCCATCATCACCCCGCGCAACGCGGCCTGGGCCTTGTCCAGCGGCAGCTCGAGCATCTGCAGGATGACCGGCTGGTCCTTGCCCAGCATTTCACCGGCAGCAATGCGGAACAGCAGGGCGTAGCCAATCTGGCCAGCGGCGCCGGTGACGGCAACTCGGACGGGATTTTTCATGAAAGCTCCGTGATTCGTGATTCGTGATTCGTGATTCGTGAAAGCGGTTGGTGGCGGGCGGTGTGCTCTTGCAAATCACCAATCACCAATCACCAATCACGAACCACCATTCACTTCAATTCGGCAAAAAATTCCTGGATGCGCGCCAGC
Organism: Thermomonas sp.; assembly: GCF_023953935.1. Taxonomy (GTDB): domain Bacteria; phylum Pseudomonadota; class Gammaproteobacteria; order Xanthomonadales; family Xanthomonadaceae; genus Thermomonas. The sequence goes on from NZ_JAMLIW010000001.1 coordinate 536,427, forward strand.
CCCGGCGCTAGCTGATCCGGCGGGCAGGTGTAGCTGATCCGCAGACCGCGCGGGTCGCCGAAGGCCGAGCCCGGGACACAGGCCACGCCCTTGGCCTCGAGCAGGGCGCCGCAGAACTCGACGTCGTTCTCGATCTTCACGCCGTTGTGCGACTTGCCGAAGGCGCAGGCGATCTCCGGGAAGGCGTAGAACGCGCCCTGCGGCACAGGGCACACCACGCCGGGAATAGCCGTGAGCGCGGCGACGACCTGATCGCGACGCAGCTGGAATTCGGCGCACTTCTGCGCCGGCACGTCCTGCGGGCCGGACAGCGCCGCCACGGCGGCGGCGGTGACGACTTCCGGCAGGCTGGTGATGTGGTTGGAATTGAGGGTCGTGACGGCCTTGGCCACGACTTCCGGCCCGACCATGAAACCAACCCGCCAGCCCGGCATGCCATAGGTCTTGGACAACGAGTCGATGAAGATCGTGCGCTCGCGCAGCTCCGGGCGGAACTGCACGAAATTGGCGTATTCCAGCCCATCGAACAGCATCCGGTTGTAGATGTCGTCGGTGATGATCCAGGTGTCCGGATGGCGCGCGATCACCTCGGCCAGCGCTTCGATTTCCGCGCTGGTGTAGACCATGCCGGTCGGGTTGGACGGGTTGTTGAACAGGAACACCTTGGGCTTCTTCGCCAGCGCGGCGTCGAGCTGGTCGGGCGTCAGCTTGTAGTGCTGCGAGGCCGGGCACGGCAGCAGGTCGACCTTGGCATTGACGATCTCGGCGATATCGAGATAGCTGGTCCAGTACGGCACCGGGAAGGCGATGGTGTCGCCTTCATCGAGCAGCGCCTCGGCGAGATTGTAGATCACCTGCTTGGCGCCGATCCCGACCGCGCAGTTGGCGCGACCGTAGCCGTTCAGACCCAACCCGGCAACATGGCCCAGCAAGGCGTCCAGCAGGGCGTCACTGCCGCGATTGCTGCCATACTGGCCGCTGTCTTTCGCAATCGCCTCGCGTGCGGCAGCATAGACGTGTTCGCCGGGCAGGAAATTCGGAACGCCGATGGAAAAGCTGATGATGTCCCGCCCTTCGGCCTTCAGGCGTTTGGCCTTGTCGGCAATCAGCATGATGACACTGGGCTTGGCGCGACCGATGCGCCGTGCAAGTTGAGGCATGGTGTGAGCTCGAAAAACGGCCGCACACGGCGGCGCAGGACGTGGGAGACAACCTCGAAATGTTAGCACAGCACCCCATGACGACCCCGTCATCGAAACCGGCCAGGCCGCGTCTGCGCTGGCTTCCGCTGCTGGCCCTGGCAGCCGCACTGGCACTGCTGTCCGGCTGTGCGTCCACCAGCGTGCGCACCGCCCGCGATGACAGCGGACGCCCCATCGGACTGCACGGCAGCGTGGCCCTGGTCGAACCCGACATCGAGTTGTCCGAACTCATGGCCGGCGGCATGGCCGAACCGCGCCGCGAATGGACCGCAGCGGCACGCTTGCTGTACTCGCAGGCGGCGCGGGAAGCGCTGCAACGGCAGGGCATCGCCTCGGCACCGGACTACGTCCTTCCAGCCGACGCCGGCCCGGACGATCCGCGCCGGCAGATCACCCTGCTCAGCCAAGCCGTGTCGATGAGCATCCTGCAGTTCAGCCGCAGCCACGGAACCGGACCGCTGCGCAACAAGCATGGCCGCTTCGACTGGTCGCTCGGCCCCGGCGTGGCCGCCCTTCGCGAAGCCACCGGCGCCGACTACGCGCTGTTCACCTACATCCGCGACAGCTACGCCAGCGGCGGCCGCACGGCCATGCGCGTGGCGGGGCTGCTGTTGCTGGGGGGCGATATCGGCGGCGGAATGCAAATCGGCGTGGCCTCGCTGGTCGATCTACGCACCGGACAGGTGGTCTGGCACAACTTGTTGATTGATCAGACCGGCGACCTGCGCAACCTCGCCGGAGCGCGCGAGACGACCGAAGACCTGCTCAAAGGCGTTCGCAGCAGCGCCGCTCCGGAGCCCACCCGATGAAACCGGCCACGCTGCTGCTGGCGGCGCTGCTGCTGCCGGTCTTCGCCGCCAGCGCTCAGGACACGCCCCAACCCACGCCAGCGCCACCCGCCAGCGCCGCCTCACCGGCGGCACAGGCCCCGGACGAAGCCGAGCTGTGGTACGCGATGGAGCGCGCCGAGACCGAGCTCAAGCGCTCGCCGCTGCTGGTACGCGACCCGGCGCTCAACGCCTATGTGCGGGGCGTGGCCTGCAAGGTGGCAGGCGACCAGTGCGACGAGATCCGCGTCTACATCATGGACGTCCCCCAATTCAACGCCAGCATGGCGCCGAACGGGATGCTGGTGCTGTGGACGGGCGCGCTGCTGCGCATGCGCAATGAAGCCGAGCTGGCCTTCGTACTCGGCCACGAAGTCGGCCATTTCAAAGCCCGCCATTCCCTGAAGCAGTGGCGCAAGATGAAGAACGCCAGCGCCTGGCTGAGCGCATTCCAGATCGTGGCCTACGGGGCGGGCGCAGGTGGCGTGGCCCAGCTCGGCTCACTGGCCGGGATCGCCGCATTGTTCAAGTATTCGCGCGACATGGAGCGTGAAGCCGACCGGCTCGGCTTTGAAAGCGTCGTCGCACACGGCTGGGCGCCACACGCCGGCGCCGACATGTGGGCAAGGATGTGGCGCGAGGAACAAACCCGCAAATACGACCGCCCGTTGACCCTGTTTTCAACCCACCCGGCCTCGCAGGAACGCCTGAACGACATCAAGCAAGCGGCCGCCGCCATCATCGCCCCACCGCAGGACGACGGCCACGAGCGCTACCGCGCCGCGGTGCATCCGCTGTTGGTCAAGCTGCTGGATGAAGAACTGGCGGGTCGTCGCTACGCCGGCTCGATCCTGGTCATCAGCGAACTGCTCGAAGACGCACCCGCCGCGGACCAGGGTTTGTTGACCTTCTACCTCGGCGAAGCCTACCGCCGCCGCGGATTGAACGACGACAAGGCCAAAGCCGCCGGCTACTACACGCAGGCCAGCGCCATGCCAGGCACCCCACCCGTCGTCTGGCGCGAAATCGGCTTCCAGCGCCGCGATGCCGGCAATGCGGCCAGCGCGCGCGAGGCCTTCGACCGCTACCTGCACGACGCGCCGCAGGCCGACGATGCGGCCTTCATTCAACGTGAAATGGACAAATCCGGGAGCCATCCATGAAACCGTTCCGCTGGCTGGTCCTCATTTTCCTGGCGGTTGTCCTAGGCGCCTGCGCCAGCGGCGGCCCGCTGGTCACCCAAGGCCGCACCACCGCCGGCAGCCATCTCACCATCGACGCCGGCATGGAGTGGACCCGGATGGGCGGCTTGCGCGAACAGCTGTGGACCATCGATGGCCCCTTGCTCAACACGCTCTATCTGATTCCGACAGTGCGCGACGGCGACTTCGTTTTCCTCGGCCGCCGCCAGACCAAGCGCCGCCCCGACGGCGCGTTCTATCACCGCGGGATGCGCCCCGACGAGTTGCGCGATCTGATCGCCGACGGCATGCGCGCGGCGGGCGCGGTCAACGTGACGACCTCGGATTTGCGTCCAGCCACGTTCGGCAATCGTGAAGGCCTGCGTTTCGACATGACCCTGGACAGCGACAGCGGCCTGAAGTATCGCGCCATGGTCGCCGCATTCGAACACGAAAAGGGGCTGGCCTTGGCAATGTTCTACGCCCCCGCCGAGTACTACTACCCGCGCGATGCGGCCAAAGTCAGCCTCATGCTGGATTCGCTGCGCTGGAAGTAGGCAACACGCCGACAGCCGAACGCTGTGGTCTTCGAAGTGCGGCTACGGGGTTTTGGCGAGCAAAGCTGAGTGCAGGTTGGTACGCGCCGCACTGGAACCACAGGGCCGCCTGCCTGCGTGATCGGTTCGAGCGGGCCAAGGATGGCCCGCGGCCGCGCATCGGAGCCGGATGCGCAGCTTGCGCGGCGGGCCGAGCACGCAGGCGGGCGGCCGGCGCGGACGCAAGCGCAAATCGGCTGTCAGAACGAAGGCCACAGGGCCGGCACGAACCGGCCGTCAGATTGAATACCCCGGCAGTCGCCTGCCCGGACGCCCCATCACGCGGCCAGATGCTTGTCCCACTCGGCCACCCGATCGGCCTTCGCCGCCAGCACCGATGCCGTGTCGCCTTCGATCTTCACCGATTTGATCTTGTCGCCCTGCTTTATCGCATCCACCACGTCCAAGCCTTCGACCACCTTGCCGAACACCGTGTGCTTGCCGTCCAGCCAACCACAGGGAACGTGGGTGATGAAGAACTGGCTGCCGTTGGTGTTCGGGCCGGCGTTGGCCATCGACAGCACCCCGCGCTCGTGGCGCAGGCCATTGCCGGTTTCGTCTTCGAAGCGATAGCCCGGACCGCCGCGACCGGAGCCTTCCGGGCAACCGCCCTGGACCATGAAATCCGGGATCACCCGGTGGAAATTCAGCCCGTCATAAAACCCGTGCTGGACGAGGTTGACGAAATTGGCGACGGTCAGCGGCGCCTTGTCGGCGGCAAGCTCGACGCGGATGGCGCCGCGGTCGGTATCGAAATTGGCAATCAGGCTCATCTTTGGGTTCTCCGGTCACCGGGATGGTGCGTCAACCGGATATAATAGCGGGCTTCCTCATTTTCAACGCTGCGCGCCCGCCTCCACGGGACGTGCGGCATGACCGGTCCCGCCACAATGTCCGCACAACGCCTGCGCAATATCGCCATCGTCGCCCACGTCGACCATGGCAAGACCACCCTTGTCGATCAATTGCTCAAGCAATCCGGCACCCTCGATGCCCGCGCCGCCACGCCCGAACGCGTGATGGACAGCGGCGACATCGAGAAGGAACGCGGCATCACCATCCTGTCCAAGAACACCGCGATCCGCTGGACCCATCCCGAGACCGGCGAAGAGTGGCGGATCAACATCGTCGACACCCCCGGCCACGCCGACTTCGGCGGCGAGGTCGAGCGCGTGCTGTCGATGGTGGATTCGGTGCTGATCCTGGTCGATGCGATGGACGGGCCGATGCCGCAAACGCGGTTCGTCACCCAGAAAGCGTTCGCGATGGGCTTCAAGCCGATCGTGGTCATCAACAAGGTCGACCGCCCCGGCGCACGCCCGGACTGGGTCCTGGACCAGACCTTCGACCTGTTCGACCGGCTCGGCGCCACCAACGAACAGCTCGACTTCACCACCATCTACGCCAGCGGGCTGCAGGGCTACGCCGGCCTCGATGACAGCGTGCGCAGCGGTGACATGACCCCGCTGTTCGAGGCGATCTGCGAGCACGTCTCGCCGCCGGCGGTGGACCCCGATGGCCCGTTCCAGATGCGGGTGTCTTCACTCGACTACAACAACTACGTCGGCGTGATTGGCGTCGGTCGCATCCAGCGCGGCAAGGTCAAGCCGAACCAGCAGGTGACGGTGGTTGCTGCCAACGGCGCGACCCGCTCCGCGCGCGTCCTGCAGGTGCTCGGCTTCATGGGCCTGGAGCGCATCGAGGTGGCCGAGGCCAGCGCCGGCGACATCATCGCCTTCTCCGGGATCGAGGGGATCGGCATTTCCGACACCCTGTGCGATCCGGCCGCGGTCGAACAGCTGCCGGTGCTGGCGGTGGACGAGCCGACCATCAGCATGACCTTCCAGGTCAATGATTCGCCGTTTGCCGGCGTCAAGGACCGCAGCGGCGGCAAGTTCCTGACCAGCCGCCAGCTGCGCGACCGGCTCACCCGCGAGACCCAGCACAACGTCGCCCTGCGCGTGGAAGACACCACCGATGCCGACAAGTTCAAGGTCAGCGGTCGTGGCGAACTGCACCTGTCGATCCTGATCGAGACCATGCGCCGCGAAGGCTACGAGCTGGCGGTCTCGCGTCCCGAGGTCATCATCAAGGACATCGACGGCGTGCCGTCGGAACCATACGAATCACTGGTCGTCGACCTCGACGAGCAATACCAGGGCGGCGTGATGGGTCGCCTCGGCGAACGTCGGGCCCAGTTGCAGAACATGTCGCCGGATGGCAAGGGGCGGGTGCGGCTCGACTACATCATCCCGGCGCGCGGGCTGATCGGCTTCCAGACCGAGTTCCGCACCCTCACGGCCGGCACCGGCCTGATGTTCCACCTGTTCGACCATTACGGCCCGCGCGGCGACGGCAGCATCGGCCAGCGCCAGAACGGCGTGCTGATCTCCAATGGCACGGGGCCGTCACCCGCCTATGCGCAGGGCGCGATGCAGGAACGCGGACGGCTGTTCATCGAACCGGGCGAGGAAATCTACGAAGGCCAGATCGTCGGCATCCATGCCAAGGACAACGACCTCACCGTCAACGCCCTGCGCGGCAAGCAGCTCACCAACTTCCGCGCTGCCGGCAAGGACGACGACGAAGGCCTGATCCCGCCGGTCAAGCTCTCGCTGGAACAGGCGCTGGAATTCATCGACGATGACGAGCTGGTGGAAGTGACGCCCAAGCAGATCCGGCTGCGCAAGAAATTCCGCACCGAGATCGACCGCAAACGGGCGACGCGTGCGGCCTGAGACGCCCACCGACGTGGCGCAGGATTCCGGCGCCAGCAACGCGGGTTCGAGCGTACGCCACTACAACCCGAGCCCGCGCGCGCATCCCGGCCTGCACGCGATCGCGCTGGTCGAAATCGGCAAGGGCCTGCTGGCGCTGCTGGCGGCAAGTGGGCTGGAACTCATCGGGCCAGCGCCGCTGCGGCGCTGGGTCTGGGAGCTGATCCGCCACTTCCAGTTCGACCCGAATCACGGCGCAATGGCCTGGCTGGTGAACGCGCTGAGCCCGGGCGGCGTGCACCTTGCCGCGGCCGTGGCGGCATTGTATGGCGTGATGCATGTCCTCGAAGGCTGGGGCCTGTGGCATGCCAGGGCCTGGGCGTCGTGGCTGGGTTGCGTGACGGTGGCGCTGTACCTGCCCTTCGACCTGTACGCGTTGGCCAAACACCCGGGCTGGCTGGCGCTGGTGGTGGTGGCAATCAATCTCCTCGTCCTGTGGGTCCTCGCCCGCGATCTGGTGATGCGCAAGCGCTGATCGGTCATTTGCGGCGCCCGCGACTTCAGGCGATCCTTGCAATTCCCCGCCGGAGTCCGCCGATGCGCCTGCTGCCGATTGCCCTTGCCATGGCCCTGCTGGCCGCCTGCCAACCACGCGCCACGTCAGTCGTGACCGGCCCGGTAGCAACTTCTGCACAGGCCCACGCCGCCACCATCCCCGCGTTTGCGTTCGAGGAAGCCACGATCGCGCAACTGCAACAGCAGATGCGGACAGGCTCCCTGACCAGCCACGCGCTGGTGCAGGCGTATCTCGACCGCATCGCGGCCATTGATCGAGCCGGTCCCACCCTGCATTCGGTGATCGAGATCAACCCGGACGCACTCAAGGAGTCCGACGCACTCGACGCCGAGCGCAAGGCCGGCAAGCTGCGCGGCCCGCTGCACGGCATCCCGATCCTGCTAAAGGACAATATCGACGCCACGCCGATGGTCAATTCCGCCGGCTCGCTGGCGCTGGCCGACAACCGTCCGGCGGCAGACGCCTTCCTCGTCGCGCGCCTGCGCGCCGCCGGCGCGGTGATTCTGGGCAAGACCAACCTGTCGGAATGGGCCAATTTCCGTTCCACGCGTGCGACCTCGGGTTGGAGTGGCCGCGGCGGCCAGACCCGCAACCCCTACGTGCTCGACCGCAATCCCTGCGGATCGAGTTCAGGCACCGGCACCGCCATCGCCGCCAACCTCGCCAGCGTGGGCATCGGCACCGAAACCGACGGCAGCATCATCTGCCCATCGGCCGTGGCTGGACTGGTCGGGATCAAGCCGACCATCGGGCTGGTCAACCGCAGCGGCATCATTCCGATTTCGATCTCACAGGACACCGCCGGCCCGATGGCGCGCAGCGTGGCCGACGCGGCGACACTGTTGACTGCCATCGCCGCGGCGGACAGCAACGACCCGGCCGCCGCCGAGCGCCGCGACCCGACCCCGATCGATTATTCCAGCCACCTCAAGCCCGACGCGCTTCGGGGCGCACGGATTGGCGTCGTGCGCAAGCTCATGGGTTATCACCCTGACACTGACGCCGCCATGGAACGCGCCATCGCGGCAATGCAGGCCGCGGGCGCCACCGTGGTGGACGCAGAGATCCCGACCTTGGGCCAGTGGGACGCGGACGAGTACCAACTTCTGCTGTACGAGTTCAAGGATGGCCTGAACCGCTACCTGGCCGGCAGCACATCGGCGCGCAAATCGATGGCGGACCTCATCGCCTTCAACCTTGCCCACGCGGATCAGGAAATGACGTTCTTCGGCCAGGAGAACTTTGTCCTGGCCAATGCCAAAGGCCCGCTTTCCGAACCCGCCTATCTTGCCGCCCGTGACAAGGTCCGCCGCCTGGCCGGGCCGCAGGGCATCGACGCGGCACTGAAGGCGCAGCGGCTCGATGCGCTGGCGGCGCCCGCCATGTCACCGGCCTGGGTGACCGACCCGATCAATGGCGATCACTTCATCGGCGCCGGCTACGGTCCGGCCGCCGCGGCGCGCTACCCAAGTCTGACCGTGCCGATGGGCGAAGTGCACGGGCTGCCGGTCGGGATCGTCTTCCTCGGTCCGGCCTGGAGCGAACCCCGCCTGATTGAGCTCGGTTTCGCCTTCGAACAGGCTTCCAGGGCACGACGGCCGCCACGGTTTCTCCCGAGGCTCGGCAGCGAATCGACGCAGTAATTCATCGGCGCGTGGATTCACGAATATGTTAATGTGTTAACACATTAGCTAGTTAACACGTTAGCCAATTAGCACGCTAACAGGCTAGCGCATTAACGTGTTTGCTCGGCAATGTTGTGGCCGCCTGTCGAAACAAGCGACCGAAGCATCGTCACGAACGACCCAGGTTGCCGCGTTTGCCGAGGCTCAGGCCGCGATCACCCCGCGCTTCTGCACGATCAGCATCGCGATTTCCAGCGATTGCTCATAGTTCAGACGCGGATCGACCGTGCTGCGATAGTCACGCTGCAGGTCGGCTTCGGTGAGCTGTCGCGCACCGCCCAGGCATTCCGTCACGTTCTCGCCGGTCAGCTCAAGGTGCACGCCACCCAGCCGCGTACCGGCTGCCGCGTGCAGATCGAAAGCCTGCTCGATCTCATCGCGGATGTTCCTGAAACGACGGGTCTTGTAGCCATTGCTGGTGGATTCGGTATTGCCATGCATCGGGTCGCAGATCCACAGCACGCGCCGCCCTTCACGGCGAACAGCCTCCAGCAGCGGCGGCAGCTTGTCCGCAATCTGGCCAACGCCCATGCGGTGAATCAACCCCAACCGTCCCGGCTCATCATGGGGGTTGAGCACATCGATCAAACGCAGCAGCGCGTCGGGTGTCACCGACGGGCCGATCTTGACCGCGATCGGGTTGGCAATGCCTCGGAAATATTCCACGTGTGCCCCGTCCAGCGCCGCGGTGCGCATGCCGATCCACGGGAAGTGGGTGCTCAGGTTGAACCAGCCGTCGGCGCGCGGCACCTGCCGGGTCTGCGACTCTTCGTAGGGCAACAGCAGGGCTTCGTGGGAAGTATGGAAGGCGACCCGCGACAGGCTCTGCATCCGACGCCCGACCAGGATTTCGGTAAAACGCACCGCATCGCCGATCGCCGTCACCATCTTCTGGTACTCGGCCGCGTTCGGGGATTGCCCGACCCAACCCAGGCCCCAAAACTCCGGGTGGTGCAGGTCGGCAAAACCACCATCGATCAGCGAACGCACGAAATTCATCGTCATCGCCGAACGCGCGTGTGCCTTGATCATCCGGCGCGGATCCGGGCGCCGCGCGGATTCGGTGAACTCCGGGCTGTTGACGATGTCGCCGCGATAACTCGGCAGGCTGACCTCCTCGCGAGTTTCGCTGTCGGCAGATCGCGGCTTGGCGTACTGGCCGGCAAAGCGCCCCACTCGCACCACCGGCAGCTTCAGCCCGTGCACCAGCACCAGGCTCATCTGCAGCAGCACCTTGAGCCGGTTGGTGATCGTGTCGGAACTGCACTCGGAGAAGGTCTCGGCGCAGTCCCCACCCTGCAACAGGAATGCGCGGCCTTCCTGCGCGTCGGCCAATTGCTGCTTGAGACTGAGGATTTCGCGCGACGTCACCAAAGGCGGCAGCGATTTCAACTCGTCAAGGCAGGCCACCAGCTCTGCGGCATCCGGATACGTCGGCATCTGCACGGCCGGATGCGTGCGCCAGCCATCTGGCGTCCAAGGCGCAACGGAAGGACGAATCGGTTCGACGCGGGCGCTGGCCATGGTGGTGCAATTTCCGGGATGCTGCATTGCATCATCGCGGGATCATGGCTTTGAATCAAGCCTCAGCCATGAAACCAACGGGCATGCCGACCTTTGAATCCGGCATACAGGGCGCCCAAGCCAAGGGCGATGAACCAGGCCAGCGCCCACATCGGCATCGACAATCCCAGGAACTGCCAGTCGATGTTGCTGCAATCCCCGGTTGCCTGCAGCACCTTGCGCGCCGCGCCCAGCCAGGAATACTGCTCGACGATGTAATTGAGCCCGGGCCCGCAGGTCGGCAAGCCCGGTGGGTTCAGCTGCACCCAGACATGACGCCCGGCGTAGGCCATCCCGACCGCGGCGGCAACGAAGGCCAGCACGCCCCAGGCGCGGCGTCCGCCTGCGCCCTTGGGCGCCAGCAGGCCACCCGCCAGGAACACCAGTCCCAACGCGGCAAAACAGATGCGCTGGAAGATGCAGAACGCGCAGGGTTCGATTCCAAGCTGGAACTGCACATACAGCGCATAACCGAGCAAGCCAACGCAGGCGGCAAACCCCAGCAGGAACTGTGCGCGAAACGACCAGCGAAAAGGATTCATGCGTTCATCTTCCAGATATCACCGTGATTATCGGCCATTTCGTCAGAAACGAAAAACCCCGGCCGGGCCGGGGTCGTTCGGTTCAAGCGGCTTGCGCGGCTCAAGGTCGATTATTCGGCCGCCTGCTGCGGACGATCAACCAGCTCGACATAGGCCATCGGCGCGTTGTCGCCGGCGCGGAACCCGCACTTGAGGATGCGCAGGTAGCCGCCCGGACGCTGCGCGTAGCGCGGGCCGAGGACGGTGAACAGGGTACCGACCGCTTCCTTGTCACGCAGGCGCGAGAACGCCAGGCGGCGGTTGGCCACGCCATCGGCCTTGGCCAGGGTGATCAGCGGCTCGGCGACGCGGCGCAGCTCCTTGGCCTTGGGCAAGGTGGTGCGGATGATTTCGTGCTTGATCAACGATGCCGCCATGTTCGAGAACATCACCTGGCGATGGGCGCTGGTGCGGTTGAACTTGCGGCCGGATTTCTGGTGGCGCATGGTCTGGATTCCTGTGCAATGTTGAAACGATTGGACTTCGCTGTCGCCATCCTGGCGTTTTGTCCGCCGTGGCGGACAGGTGGACTGCGGGTGGCCCGTGCCGGCATCCCTTGCCGGTCATGCCGCGAACTGGAGTTCGTCGGCGGTGTTGCGATTACTGCAACTGCAAAAGCTGAAGCGAGAGCCGCGAGCTTGCGCCGCGATTGCATTCCCGGCCCTCGCGCATAGCGCTCGGGCGTTCCCCCGGCCCTCGCGCATAGCGCTCGGGCGTTCGACGCCGCGCGAACTGCCGTTAAGGCAGTTCGCAAGCGCGGCGCCTCACCCCATCATGCCGTGGGCGGCGACGCCGGCTGGGGGCCAGTTCTCGAGCTTCATGCCCAGGGACAGGCCACGCTGCGCCAGCACTTCCTTGATTTCAGTCAGCGACTTCTTGCCGAGGTTCGGGGTCTTGAGCAGTTCGACTTCGGTCTTCTGGATCAGATCGCCGATGAAGTAGATGCTCTCGGCCTTGAGGCAGTTGGCTGAGCGCACGGTCAGCTCCAGGTCGTCGATCGGGCGCAGCAGGACCGGGTCGACGCTGGTGTGCGCCGGCTTGGCCGCGCCGCGTTCGCGGCTGGTGAAATCACCGAACACGGACAGCTGGTCGCTGAGGATGTCGGCGGCGGTGCGCACGGCTTCCTCGGCGTCGATGGTGCCGTTGGTTTCGATATCCAGCACCAGCTTGTCAAGGTCGGTGCGCTGCTCGACGCGGGCGGCTTCGACCGCATAGGCCACGCGACGCACCGGCGAGAACGAGGCGTCCAGCATCAGCCGGCCGATCGTGCGGGCTTCGTCATCCGGACGGCGACGCGCCACCGCCGGCTGGTAGCCGAAGCCGCGGCTGATGGTCAGGCGCATATTCAGCGCCACGTCCTTGGTCAGGTTGGCGATCACGTGGTCGGGGTTGAGGACCTCGACGTTGTGGCTGGTCTTGATGTCGCCGGCGGTGACGATGCCCGGGCCCTGCTTGCGCAGTTCCAGCACGTCGCTGTCGCCGTTGTGCATGCGCAGCGCGACGTCCTTGAGGTTGAGCAGCACCTCGAGCACGTCTTCCTGCAAGCCTTCGACCGTGGTGTACTCGTGCAGCACGCCATCGATCTCGACCTCGGTGATGGCAAAACCCGGGATCGAGGACAGCAGGACGCGGCGCAGCGCGTTGCCGAGGGTGTGGCCGTAGCCGCGCTCCAGCGGTTCGATCACGACCTTGGCGCGGGTGTCGGTGATGCGCTCGATCTGCGGCCCGCGTGGGCGCAGGACTTGGGTGGCGGTAGCCGTCATTCGTGGTGTCTCCTGCTGGCCCGTGCGAACGCGGGCCGATGACTATGGCTTACTTCGAGTAGAGCTCGACGATCAGCGCTTCGTTGATGTCGCTGGGCAGATCGGCGCGATCCGGCACGGCCTTGAACACGCCGCTGAACTTGCCGGCATCGACTTCGACCCAGGACGGGGCCAGGGTCATCTGCTCCGACACGGTCAGCGACTCCTTCACGCGCAGCTGCTGCTGGGCCTTTTCCGACAGGGTGACCGAATCACCGGCACGGATGGCGAAGGACGGCAGGTTGACCGGCTTGCCATTGACCAGCACGCCCTTGTGGCTGACCAGCTGGCGGGCGGCAGGACGGGTGACGGCAAAGCCCATGCGATAGACGACGTTGTCCAGGCGGGTCTCCAGCAGGCGCAGGAGGTTTTCGCCGGTGTTGCCCTTGCGGGTCGCCGCTTTCTTGTAATAGTTGCGGAACTGGCGCTCCAGCAGGCCATAAATGCGCTTGACCTTCTGCTTCTCGCGCAGCTGGGTGGCGTAATCGGACAGCTTGCCACGACGCGCGGTGGCGCCGTGCTGGCCGGGCTTCTGCTCCAGCTTGCACTTGGAGTCGAGTGCGCGTGCCGGCGACTTCAGCGACAGGTCAGTGCCTTCGCGGCGCGCGAGCTTGCAGGTGGGACCGAGATAACGAGCCATGTTCTAGTGCTCCAGTGCGTCAGACGCGACGCTTCTTCGGCGGACGGCACCCGTTGTGCGGGATCGGCGTCACGTCGATGATGTTGGTGATCTTGTAGCCCACGTTGTTCAGCGAGCGGACGGCGGACTCGCGACCCGGACCCGGGCCCTTAATCCGCACTTCCAGCGACTTCACGCCATAGTCCAGCGCCGCCTTGCCGGCCTTCTCGGCGGCCACCTGCGCGGCGAACGGCGTGGACTTGCGTGAACCGCGGAAGCCCGCGCCACCGGAGGTCGCCCAGGAGAGCGCATTGCCCTGCCGGTCGGTAATGGTGACGATGGTGTTGTTGAACGACGCGTGCACGTGCGCGATGCCGTCGGTGACGACGCGACGCACTTTCTTCTTGGTACGGGCTGCTGCAGCCGGCTTGGCCATGGTCTGTGCTCCTTACTTCTTGATGGCCTTGCGCGGGCCCTTGCGGGTCCGTGCATTGGTGCGGGTCCGCTGACCGCGCACCGGCAGGCCGCGACGATGGCGCAGGCCACGATAGCTGCCGAGATCCATCAGGCGCTTGATCGCCATGCCGATTTCACGGCGCAGGTCACCTTCGACGACGAACTTGCCGACCTCGGCGCGCAGGCGCTCGATTTCAGGCTCGGACAGGTCGCGGATCTTGGTGGACGCATTCACGCCCGCCGTTTCACACACCTGCTTGGAACGGGTACGGCCAATGCCGTAGATGCTTTGCAGCCCGACCCAGACATGCTTCTGGGCAGGCAGGTTGACGCCAGCGATACGCGCCATGAGGCGATCTCCGATGAACGAATGTGCGCCAAGCCGAAACCGGGCGCAGTGAACACGAAATTATATACGGATCCCGAGTGTTCTGGAAGCCGTGGCGCCAAGGCACCGCGACCCGGCATGGGGAGAGTGCCCATGCTCCGGCGAAAGCTCCGGTCTCCGGGAGGTCGTTGGCCGGGCAAGCCCGACCGTGCATCCTGCGACCTCCGCCCGGCCCTCCTGGCCGGACGCGCACCAAGGCCGAAGCCCTGGCCCGCCCCGCGCACTCCTCCAGCGCGCGGATCATCCCGGTGCCACCCGCGCGCGGGACCGCCGCGCGAGTCGCCCATGTGCCGCTTCGTGCGAATGCCGAAGCGGCTGGTGTTGCGTTGCCCCCATCCCGGCGGGCTGCGGTTCGCTCTGCGCCGATCAGCGCGAGCGCGAGCCGCCCTTCAAATTGGCTTTCTTCAGCAGGCTTTCATACTGGTGCGACATCAGGTGCGCCTGGACCTGGGCAATGAAATCCATCACCACCACGACCACGATCAGCAGGGACGTGCCGCCGAAGTAAAACGAGGCACCCAGTTCGGTTCGCATGTAGTCCGGCAGCAGGCAGACCAGCACCAGATAGACCGCGCCCGCCGCCGTCAACCGCGTCAGCACGGCATCGATGTACTCGCCGGTGGCCTTGCCGGGACGGATGCCGGGAATCAGCGCGCCCGACTTCTTGAGGTTGTCGGCGGTTTCCTGCGAATTGAACACCAGTGCGGTGTAGAAGAATGCGAAGCCTACGATCAACGCCGCCAGCAGCACCATGTACAGGGGCTCGCCCGGCGACAGCAGCTGGCTGATCTTCTGCAATTCGACCGTGAACCTGGAGCCGGACTGGCCGAACCAGGTCGAGGCCGTGGCCGGGAACATGATGATCGACGACGCGAAGATCGGCGGGATCACGCCCGACATGTTGAGCTTCAGCGGCAGGAACGAGCTCTGGTTCTGGTAGCCGCCGCGCCCGCCCTGGCGGCGCGCGTAGTTCACGGTGATCCGGCGCTGGCCGCTCTCCATGAACACCACGAACCAGGTGACGCCCAGCACGATCGCCAGGATGAAGAACACCGTGATCCACTGCATGTCGCCGCTGTTGGCCTGCTGCAGGGTATTGATCGTTGCGCCCGGAAGCCCGGCCACGATGCCGGCGAAAATGATCAGTGAAACGCCATTGCCGATGCCGCGCTCGGTCACCTGCTCGCCCAGCCACATCAGGAACACGGTGCCGGCGGTCAGCGAAACCACGGCGGTCAGGACGAAACCCGGGCCGGGGTTGTAGACCACCGGCAGGCCGCTTCCGGCGCCCTGGTTCTGCAGCGCGATCGCGATTCCAGCCGACTGGAAGATCGCCAGGAACACCGACCCGACGCGCGAGAACTGGGTCACCTTGCGGCGCCCCGACTCGCCTTCCTTCTGCATCGCCTTCAGGCTGGGCACCACCTGCACCATCAGCTGCATCACGATCGACGCCGAGATGTAGGGCATCACGTTCAGGGCAAACAGGCTGAAGCGCTCGAGGGCACCGCCCGAGAACATGTTGAACATGTCCACGATGGTGCCCTTCTGCGAGTCCATCAATTGCAGCATCGCCTCGGGGTTGACCCCAGGGACCGGGATGTAGCAACCGATTCGATAGACGATCAGCGCCCCGACCACGAACAGCAGGCGCGAACGCAGCTCGGCAAACTTGCCGGCGCCCAGCAGTCCGGAAATCGAATCCGCGCTCCGCGACATGCGCCGCTTACTCCGCCAGCCTGCCGCCGGCCGCCTCGATCGCGGCCTTGGCACCCGCGGTCACGGCGATGCCCTTGAGCACGAACGCCTTGGTGACCTCGCCCTTGACCACGATCTTGACGCGCTTGGCGGTGCTGGGCACCAGCCCGGCCGCCTGCAGCGCCGCGAAATCGACTTCACCGGCCGGCAGGGCATCCAGCTTGTACAGCAGCACTTCGGCGCTGTCCTTGGCCGTCTTGGACGCGAACCCGATCTTGGGCAGGCGGCGCTGCATGGGCATCTGGCCGCCTTCGAAGCCGGCCTTGATCTTGCCCTTGCCGGAACGGGCGAACGAACCCTTGTGGCCACGGCCCGCAGTCTTGCCGAGCCCGGAACCGATGCCGCGACCGACCCGGGTGCGTTCCTTGCGGGCACCGTCGGCGGGCTTGAGCGTATTGAGCTTCATCTGCTTACTCCTCCACCCGCACCAGGTAGTGCAGCTGGTTGATCAGGCCGCGCACTTGCGGGCTGTCCTTCAGTTCCCGAACGCTGTTGACCTTGCCGAGGCCCAGGGCCTTGACCGACAGGCGGTGCCGGGACTGGGTGCCGCCCAGCCCCTTCACAAGGCGCACCTTGATGGTCTTGTTTGCTTCAGACATTGGTGAGGTCCTCCACCTTCTTGCCTCGCTTGGCCGCAATCCGGCTTGGCGACTGCATCGCTTCAAGCCCCTTGACGGTGGCGCGAACGAGGTTGATCGGGTTGCGCGAACCCACCGCCTTGGCCAGCACGTCCTTGACGCCAACGGCTTCCAGCACGGCGCGCATCGCACCACCGGCAATCACGCCGGTGCCTTCGGACGCCGGCTGCATGTAGACACGCGCCGCACCGTGGCCGGCCTTGACCGGGTGATAAAGCGTGCCGCTCTTGAGCTCGACCGTGCTCATGTTCTTGCGCGCGTACTCCATCGACTTCTGGATGGCCACCGGCACTTCGCGCGCCTTGCCATAGCCGAAGCCGACCTTGCCGGCGCCGTCGCCCACGACCGTCAGCGCGGTGAAGGTGAACTGGCGACCGCCCTTGACGGTCTTGCTGACGCGGTTGACCGCGACCAGCTTTTCGATCATGCCGTCGTCGATTTCTTCGCGCTCGCGATTGCGGTCGCGGCCGCGGGATTCACGTTGTTCTGCCATTGCAGTCTCTCGATGGGTTGCAGGAATGTGCGGCATTGCCGCTTATCGTTGTGGTTGACCTCGGGTGTTCCACCGGAAGCGCAATCGCCCCGCGGCGTCCGGTGCAGCCCGCACCGGCGAGTCGAACGCCGCCCAAGCCAGGCCTGGGCGCGCCCTGGAATCAGAACTGCAGGCCGGCCTCGCGGGCGGCGTCGGCCAGCGCCTTGACGCGGCCGTGGTAGCGGTAGCCGGAACGATCGAAAGCGACCTTCTCGATCCCGGCAGCCTTGGCGCGCTCGGCGATCAGCTGGCCGACACGGGCGGCGGCGGCCATGTTCTTGCTGCTCTCCAGCCCTTCGCGGACGTCGGCCTGGAGGGTCGAGGCCGAGGCCAACACCTTGGCCCCGTCGTGGGAAAACAGCTGCGCGTACACGTGCTGGCCGGTGCGAAGCACCGACAGGCGCGGGACGCCGAGGATGCGGATGCGGGCGCGGGTGGTCTTGGCGCGACGCAGGCGGGCGATGTTCTTGTCCATGATGGGTTACCTCGGAAGCGGATCGGCTGTCGGGAATCGCGCCAACGCCGGAAGGCGCGGACGCCGCGGGAACACCGCGATCAGGCCTTCTTGGCTTCCTTGCGGAGAATGGTTTCGTCGGAATACTTCACGCCCTTGCCCTTGTAGGGCTCCGGCGGGCGGTAGCCACGGATCTTGGCGGCCACCTCACCCACCAGCTGCCGGTCGGCGCCGGTGACCAGGATTTCGGTCTGGGTCGGGGTGGTGATGGTGATGCCGGCCGGCGGCGCGAACACCAGCGGATGCGAGAAACCGAGCGACAGGCTCAGGTCCTTGCCCTGCATGGCGGCGCGGTAGCCCACGCCCACCAGCTCGAGCTTGCGCTCGAAGCCGGTGCTGACGCCGTGCACCATGTTGGCGACGATGGCGCGCACGGTGCCGGCCATCGGCTCCAGCGCGGCGTCCTCGTTGGACACGAGGGCATGACCGTCCTCGATCCTGATTTCGATCCCGGCCGGCTTGGCCAGGCTCAGGGCGCCCTTGGGCCCCTTGACGCTGACCGCGTCGGCCTGGACGTTGATTTCGACACCCTTGGCCAGGGCGATGGGCTTCTTGGCAACGCGTGACATGTCAGGCCTCCCTTACGCCACGATGCACAGGACTTCACCGCCGACGCCCTGCTGGCGCGCCTGCGAGTCGGTCATGATGCCCTTGGAGGTGGAAATGACGGCAACGCCGAGGCCGCCGAGCACCTTCGGCAGCGCGTCCTTGCCGCGGTATTGGCGCAGGCTCGAACGCGACACGCGCTTGAGGGTCTCGATGACCGGCTTGCCCTGGTGGTACTTCAGCGCGATTTCCAGCTCGGCCTTGGCACCCTGGGTGGTCACGCGCGCATCGGCAATGTAGCCCTCGTCCTTGAGGACGTTGGCAATTGCGACCTTGACCTTGGAGGACGGCATCGTCACCGCCGGCTTGCCAACCGCCGCCGCATTCTTGATGCGGACCAGCATGTCGGCGATGGGATCAGTCATGCTCATTTGGATTCACCTGATGAGTAGCACCGATATCCGCTTTCGCGAAAATCTTCGGATTGTGGGCGCCGTTGCCGGCGGGTGTACGTCCCCTGGCGGCTTCGCCCGGGACCGGCGGCAGTCGGAATACGACGTGCAGCCGGCAAGTGTAGCAGATTTTTACCAGCTTGCCTTGCGCAGGCCCGGCACGTCGCCGCGCATGGTGGCCTCACGCAGCTTGTTGCGGCCCAGGCCGAACTTGCTGTAGACGCCGCGCGGACGCCCGGTGAGGGCGCAGCGGGTGGTCTGGCGCGACGGCGAGGAGTCGCGCGGCAGCTTCTGCAGCTTGGCCGCCGCCGCCATCTTGTCCTCGTAGGACGCGTCCTGGCTGGAGATGATCTTCTTCAGCGCTTCACGCTTGGCCGCGTGCTGCTTGGCCAGCTTGGCGCGCTTGACCTCGCGGTTGACCATGGAAGTCTTTGCCATGTCTTTGAACCTTGTGTGATTGGTGATTGGTGATTCGTGATTCGTTGGAGCGGGATCGCCGGGGCCTTGACGGCTTTGGCAAATCACCAATCACCAATCACGAATCACGACCCTGATCAGTTGCGGAACGGGAAGCGGAAGGCTTCGAGCAGGGCCTTGGCCTCGGCATCGGTCTTCGCGGTGGTGGTGATGGCGATGTCCATGCCGCGCATCGCGTCAACGGCGTCGAAGTCGATCTCCGGGAAGATGATCTGCTCCTTGACGCCCATGTTGAAGTTGCCGCGGCCGTCGAACGAACGCCCCGACACGCCGCGGAAGTCACGCACGCGCGGCAGCGAGATGTTGATCAGGCGGTCGAGGAACTCGAACATGTGGGCGCGACGCAGGGTCACCTTGCAGCCGATCGGCCAGCCGTCGCGGATCTTGAACGAAGCAACCGACACGCGCGACTTGGTGACGATGGGCTTCTGACCGGCGATCTTGGTCATGTCGGCCACCGCGTTTTCCAGCACCTTCTTGTTGGTGGCGGCCTCGCCCACGCCCATGTTGAGCGTGACCTTGACCAGGCGCGGGACCTGCATCGGGTTGGTGTAGCCGAATTGCTGGGTCAGCTTCGGCACCACCTCTTCCTTGTAGAACTTTTCGAGACGAGTCGTCATGTCAGATGGCCTCACCGCTGGAGCGGAACACGCGGATGCGCTTTCCATTCTCCAGCACCTTGGTGGCAACGCGCTCGCCCTTGCCCGTCGCCGGGTTGTAGGGCATCACGTTGGAAATGTGGATCGAAGCTTCGCGCTCGATCACGCCGCCGGGCTGGCCGGCCTGCGGATTGGGCTTGGTGTGGCGCTTGGCCAGGTTCAGGTTGGAAACGTACACGCGGTCACCATCGACCCGCAGCACCTCGCCCACCTGACCCTTGAGCAGCTTGTGCTTCTTCTTGTTGCCGCCGGTCGTGACAACGACCTGATCGCCCTTCTTGATGCGATTCATTGTTCAGTCCTCCACGCTCACAGCACTTCGGGGGCGAGCGAAACGATCTTCATGAACTTCTCGGTACGCAGTTCGCGCGTCACCGGCCCGAAGATGCGGGTGCCGATCGGCTCCTGCTTGTTGTTGAGCAACACCGCGGCGTTGCCGTCGAAGCGGATCAGCGAGCCGTCGGCACGACGCACGCCCTTGCGGGTGCGCACCACCACGGCGTCGTAGACGTCGCCCTTCTTGACCTTGCCGCGCGGAATCGCTTCACGCACCGACACCTTGATGATGTCGCCGATGCCGGCATAGCGGCGCTTGGAGCCGCCCAGCACCTTGATGCACATCAGTTCCTTGGCACCCGAGTTGTCGGCAACATCGAGAAAGCTCTGCATCTGGATCATGGCTGTCTCTCCTGCTTACTCGGCGGCCCGGGTGACGACTTCCACCACCCGCCAGTTCTTGGTCTTGGACAGCGGCGCGCACTCGGCGAGGCGCACAACGTCGCCTTCGTGGCAGCTGTTGTCGGCATCATGGGCGTGCAGCTTGGTCGAGCGGCGGATGTACTTGCCGTACAGCGCGTGCTGGACCTGGCGCTCGATGAGCACGGTCACGGTCTTGTCCATCTTGTTGCTGACCACGCGGCCTTCGACCGTGCGCAGCTTCCTGGTTTGTTCGGTCATGACGCCTGTCCTTGCTTCTTCGCACCCAGCAGCGTGTTGACGCGAGCGATCTCGCGGCGCACGCGGCGCGGTTCATTGGTCTTGGCCGGCGGCAGCTGGCCGGTCGCCTTCTGCATGCGCAGGGCGAAGCGCTCCTTCTGGAGTTCGGCCAGATGGGCCTTGAGCTCATCCGCCGACTTCTGACGCAGTTGCTTGAGTTCCATCAGCGCACCGTCCGGGTCACGAAAGTGGTGGTGACCGAAAGCTTGGCAGCGGCCAGGCGCAGCGCTTCGCGCGCGACTTCCTCACTGACACCTTCGATTTCGTAAATCATGCGGCCGGGCTGGATCTGGGCCACCCAGTACTCCACGTTGCCCTTGCCCGAGCCCATGCGGACTTCGATCGGCTTCTTGGTGATCGGCTTGTCGGGGAACACGCGGATCCACATCTTGCCGCCGCGCTTGACGTAGCGGCTGATGGAACGACGCGCCGCCTCGATCTGGCGCGCGGTGAGCTGGCCGTGGGCGGTCGCCTTGAGGCCGAACTCGCCGAAGCTGACGGCGTTGCCGTTCCAGCTCAGGCCTTCATTGCGGCCCTTGTGGACCTTGCGGTATTTGGTTCGCTTGGGTTGCAGCATGGTTTAGTCCCTCGCTTCGCCGCGCTCGGCGCGGTCGCCACGGTCAGCCCGGTCACCACGGTCGCGGCGCGGTCCGCGCGGACGCTCGCGGTCACCGCCACGCGGCGCCGGGGAGTCGTCCTGCTTTTCCTGGCCGATCTGGGTGAAATCGAAGATCTCGCCCTTGTAGACCCAGACCTTGATGCCGATGATGCCGTAGGTGGTCTTGGCTTCGGCGAAGCCATAGTCGATGTCGGCGCGCAGCGTATGCAGCGGCACCCGGCCTTCGCGGTACCACTCGGAACGGGCGATTTCCGCACCGTTCAAGCGGCCAGCGACATTCACCTTGATGCCCAGCGCGCCGAGGCGCATGGCGTTGCCGACCGCCCGCTTCATGGCGCGGCGGAACATGATGCGGCGCTCCAGCTGCTGGGCGATCGATTCTGCGACCAGCTGGGCGTCGAGTTCCGGCTTGCGGACTTCGTTGACATTGATGTGCGCGGGAACGCCCATCACGTCGGAGACGTCCTTGCGCAGCTTCTCGATGTCCTCGCCGCGCTTGCCGATCACCACGCCCGGGCGGGCGGTGTAAATCGTGACCCGCGCGTTGTTGGCAGGGCGCTCGATCAGGATCTTGCTGACGCCGGCCTGGGCCAGCTTCTTGCGCAGCACATCGCGGACCTTGAGGTCAGCCGCGAGGTAGCTGGCGAACTGCTTCTTGCCGGCATACCACTTGGAGTTCCAGTCCTTGGCGATGCCCAGACGGATACCGATTGGATTGACTTTATGACCCATGATTACTTGCCCTCGCCGACGACAACGGTGATGTGGCTGGTGCGCTTGGTGATGCGCGTGCCACGGCCCTTCGCACGCGCCATGAAGCGCTTGATCGAGGGACCTTCGTCGACCATGACGGTCTTGACCTTGAGCGCGTCGGCGTCGGCGCCGTTGTTGTTCTCGGCATTGGAGGCCGCCGAGAACACGACCTTGTAGAGCATGCCGGCGGCCTTCTGGTCGGAGAACTTCAGCAGGTCGAGGGCGCGGGCCACCGGAAGACCGCGCACCTGGTCGGCGACCAGGCGGGCCTTCTGGGGGGAGATGCGCGCGGTGCGCAGGATGGCTTTCGCTTCCATGGTCATCTCCTTACTTCCCGGCCTTCTTGTCGCCGCCGTGCCCCTTGAAGGTGCGGGTGGCGGCGAACTCGCCGAGCTTGTGCCCGATCATGTTCTCGTTGACCAGCACCGGGACGTGGTTCTTGCCGTTGTGGACGGCGATGGTGTGGCCGATCATTTCCGGCAGAACGGTGGAACGACGCGACCAGGTCTTGATCGGACGCTTGCTGCTGCCCGCGGCCTCCACCTTCTTGAGCAGGTGGTGATCGATGAACGGGCCTTTCTTGAGTGAACGTGCCATTGCCGATTAGCTCCTGCGATCGCGCACGATGAACTGCTGGGTGCGCTTGTTCTTGCGGGTCTTGTAACCCTTGGTCGGCACGCCCCACGGCGACACCGGATGCGGGTTGCCCTGCCCGGCCCGCGCCTCGCCACCGCCGTGCGGATGGTCGACCGGGTTCATGACCACGCCGCGCACGGTCGGCTTGACGCCGCGCCAGCGGGTTGCACCGGCCTTGCCGAGCTTCTCCAGACCGTGTTCGTCGTTGCCGACTTCACCGATGGTCGCGCGGCACTCCGAGGACACCTTGCGCATCTCGCCGGAGCGCAGGCGCAGGGTCGCGTAGATGCCTTCGCGCGCCACCAGCTGCACCGCCGCGCCGGCCGCACGGGCGAGCTGGGCGCCCTTGCCGGGCTTCATCTCGATGCAGTGGATCGTGGTGCCGACCGGGATGTTGCGCAGCGGCAGGGTGTTGCCGGTCTTGATCGGGGCGTCGTGGCCGGCGATCACCTGGTCACCCGCCTTCAGGCCCTTGGGGGCGATGATGTAGCGACGCTCGCCGTCGACATAGCACAGCAGCGCGATGTGGGCGGTGCGGTTCGGGTCGTACTCGATGCGCTCCACGCGCGCCGGGATACCTTCCTTGTCGCGCTTGAAGTCGATGATGCGGTAGTGCTGCTTGTGGCCGCCACCAATGTGCCGGGTGGTGATCCGACCGTGATGGTTGCGACCGCCGGACTTGCTCTGCTTTTCCAGCAACGGCGCATGCGGCGCGCCCTTGTGCAGGTCGGGCGTCACCACGCGGACCGCGCTGCGGCGGCCGGCGGAGGTGGGCTTGAAAGTCATCAATGCCATGGGTTTGCTCCTCAGGCCGAGACGGTCATGACGTCGATCGACTGGCCTTCGGCCAGCGTGACGTAGGCCTTGCGCATGTCGCTGCGACGGCCAAGACGCTGGCGGAACGCCTTTGCCTTGCCCTTCACGTTGACCACGTTGACGGCCTCGACCTTGACGCCGAACACCTGCTCCACGGCCGCCTTGACGTCGGCCTTGGTTGCGGTCTTCGCCACTTCAAAGACATATTGGTTGGACACTTCCTGCAGGCGTGCGGTCTTTTCGGACACGCGCGGCGCACGGATCACTTCGTACAGATTGGCGCTCATGCGAGCCACTCCTCGATCTTCTTCACCGCGTCGGTGGTGACCACGACGGTATCGGCGCCGACCAGCGACACCGGATCCAGGCCCTGCACGTCACGCACCTGCACATAGGGCAGGTTGCGCGCCGACAGGTACAGGTTGTCGGTCGCTTCCTCGGTGACGATCAGCGGGCGCTTGCCGACGTTCAGCGCGGCCAGCTTGCCGACCAGACCCTTGGTCTTGGGGCCGTCGACGTCGAAAGCCTCGACCACGGTGATGCGGCCCTGGCGGTTCAACTCGGACAGAATCGAGGCGATCGCCGCGCGGTACATCTTGCGGTTGACCTTCTGCGCGAAGCTGCGCGGCTTGGCCGCGAAGGTGACGCCGCCGCCGACGAAGATCGGGGCCGTCAAGGCGCCGTGACGCGCGCCGCCGCCCTTCTGCTTCTTCGACTTCTTGGTGGTGCCGTTGACTTCCGAACGGGTCTTCTGCGCCTTGGTGCCGGCGCGACCGGCGTTGCGGTAGGCCACGACGACCTGGTGCACCAGATCCTGGCTGAAATCCCGACCGAACACCGCATCGGAGACATCGAGTTTGGCGGCACTGCCGTTGATGTTGAGTTCCATGCTCAGACTCCCTTGCTCGTCGGGCGCACGATCACGTCGCCGCCCGGAGCACCCGGCACCGCGCCACGCACGGCGATCAGGCCGCGCTCGACGTCGACCTTGACGACCTGCAGGTTCTGGGTGGTCTTGGTTTCGGCGCCCATGTGGCCGGCCATCTTCTTGCCCGGGAACACGCGACCCGGGGTCTGGCGCTGACCGATCGAACCCGGCGAACGGTGCGACAGCGAGTTGCCGTGGGTGGCATCGCCCATCTTGAAGTTCCAGCGCTTGATCGTGCCCTGGAAGCCCTTGCCCTTGCTCACGCCCTGGACATCGACGATCTGGCCTTCGCTGAAGATGTCGGCCTTGATCTCGCCGCCAATCTCGAAGCTGCCGATCTGGTCGTCGGCGACGCGCAGCTCCCACAGGCCGCGACCGGCCTCCACCTTCGCCTTGGCGAGGTGGCCGGTTTCCGGCTTGGTCAGCAGGCTGGCGCGCTTGACGCCGGCGGTCACCTGCACGGCGCTGTAGCCGTCGGTTGCCAGGGTCTTGATCTGGGTGATGCGGTTCGGCGTGGCCTCGATCAGGGTCACCGGGATGGACTTGCCATCCTCGGTGAACATGCGGCTCATCCCGGCCTTGCGACCGACGATGCCGAGCGAATGTTTCTTCGCGCTCATCTTCGGTCTCCTCAGGTCAACTTGATCTGGACATCAACGCCCGCCGCGAGTTCGAGCTTCATCAGCGCGTCCACGGTCTTGTCGTTGGGGTCGACGATGTCGAGCACGCGCTTGTGCGTGCGGGTCTCGTACTGGTCGCGCGCGTCCTTGTCGGCGTGCGGCGACACCAGCACGGTGTAGCGTTCGATCTTGGCCGGAAGCGGAATCGGACCGCGCACCTGAGCGCCGGTCCTCTTGGCCGTTTCGACGATCTCGCTGGCCGAACGGTCGATCAAGCGATGATCGAACGCCTTCAGCCGGATGCGAATCTTCTGGTTCGCCATTGTGGTTGACCTCACAAATCCTGAAAGAGCGACAGGCGTGGCGGCTGTTTGCGCCATGCCCCGATGAATGGAGCCTTGCTTTCGCGCCGCCGCAGGGGCCCGGCGCGACGTTTGCCAAACCGGGAATCCACTGGCGCGCAGAAAGGCCCCGCCGATGTGCTCCGGAAGCTTCCGGAGCGGACGAGGCCTTGCCGTGCGACATCTCCCTGTCTGGCGAACACGAGGCGCGTCCTGCACCTCATTTCGCTACCCGACACGACTCACATCGCGTGCGGGTCTTGCATTCTAACGGATGCAAATCAGGCTTTGCAAGCTCGATTTGCATCCTGATTTGAATCCCCGCTTTCGCGGGGATGACGCAACCGCAACCGTGCGCGCTCGGCGCGCACGGGCGGTTTGCGTCACTTGACGATCTTCGCCACCACGCCGGCGCCGACCGTGCGGCCGCCTTCGCGGATCGCGAAGCGCAGGCCTTCGTCCATCGCCACCGGGTGGATCAGGGTGACGGACATCTTGATGTTGTCGCCCGGCATCACCATCTCCACACCCTCCGGCAGCTGCACCGCACCGGTGATGTCGGTGGTGCGGAAGTAGAACTGCGGGCGGTAGCCCTTGAAGAACGGCGTGTGGCGGCCGCCTTCGTCCTTGCTCAGCACGTACACTTCCGACTCGAACTCGGTGTGCGGGGTGATCGTGCCCGGCTTCGACAGCACCTGGCCACGCTCCACGTCGTCACGCTTGGTGCCGCGCAGCAGCAGGCCCGCGTTGTCTCCCGCCTGGCCCTGGTCCAGCAGCTTGCGGAACATTTCCACGCCGGTGACGGTGGTCTTCTGGGTCGGGCGGATGCCGACGATCTCGACTTCCTCGCCCACCTTGATCACGCCGCGCTCGATGCGCCCGGTGACGACCGTGCCGCGACCCGAGATCGAGAACACGTCTTCCACCGGCATCAGGAACGCCTTGTCGATGTCGCGCTGCGGCTCCGGAATCCAGGTGTCCAGCGCCTCCACCAGCTTGATGATCGACGGCACACCGATCTCCGACTGGTCGCCTTCCAGCGCCTTCAGCGCCGAGCCGGTCACGATCGGCGTGTCATCGCCCGGGAACTCGTACTTCGAGAGCAGGTCGCGCACTTCCATCTCGACCAGCTCCAGCAGCTCGGCGTCGTCCACCATGTCCGCCTTGTTCAGGTAGACCACGATGTACGGCACGCCCACCTGACGCGCCAGCAGGATGTGCTCACGGGTCTGCGGCATCGGGCCGTCCGCCGCACTGCACACCAGGATCGCGCCGTCCATCTGCGCCGCGCCCGTGATCATGTTCTTCACGTAGTCCGCGTGCCCCGGGCAGTCCACGTGCGCGTAGTGGCGCGTCGGGGATTCATATTCCACGTGCGAAGTCGAAATCGTGATCCCGCGCGCCTTCTCTTCCGGCGCCTTGTCGATCGCGTCATACGCCTTGAACTCGCCGCCAAAACGCTCCGCGCCAATCTTCGTCAGCGCCGCCGTCAGCGTCGTCTTCCCGTGGTCCACGTGACCGATCGTGCCCACGTTCACGTGGGGCTTGGTGCGCTCGAACTTGCCTTTTGCCATTTTCTTGAACTCCGTGATTCGTGATTGGTGATTCGTGATTCGTGACAGGGAAGGTGATCGGTGACTGCCGAGCGAATCGCTCTTGCCAATCACCAATCACCAATCACCAATCACGCCTTCTTGATGACCTGCTCGGCGATGTTGTTCGGCGCTTCCTCGTAATGGTCGAACTCCATCGAGAAGGTGGCGCGGCCCTGCGACATCGAGCGCAGCGAGGTGGCGTAGCCGAACATTTCGCCCAGCGGGATCATCGCGTTGATGATCTTGCCCGAGGGGCTGTCGTCCTGGCCCTGGAGCACGCCGCGACGGCGGCTGACGTCGCCCATCACGTCGCCCAGATAGTCCTCGGGGCTGACGATCTCGACCTTCATGATCGGCTCCAGCAGCACCGGATCGGCCTTGCGGAAGCCTTCCTTGAACGCCATCGAGGCGGCCAGCTTGAACGCCATTTCCGACGAGTCGACGTCGTGGTACGAACCGAACACCAGCTTGACCTTCAGGCCCACTACCGGGTAGCCGGCCAGCGGGCCGCTGGTGATGGCTTCGCGCATGCCCTTTTCGACCGCCGGGATGAATTCCTTCGGGATCACGCCGCCGGTGATTTCGTTGATGAACAGGAAATCGTTCTTCACGTCCGGATTGGCGCGGTCCTCGGCGGTCATCGGCGACAGCTCGATCACGACGTGGCCGTACTGGCCCTTGCCGCCCGACTGCTTGGCGTGCTTGTAATCGCTCTTCACGTCCGACCTGCGGATGGTTTCGCGGTACGCCACCTGCGGCTTGCCGACGTTGGCCTCGACGTTGAACTCGCGCTTCATGCGGTCGACGATGATGTCCAGGTGCAGCTCGCCCATGCCGGCGATGATGGTCTGGCCGGACTCTTCGTCGGTGCGCACGCGGAAGCTGGGGTCTTCCTGGGCCAGACGGCTCAGGGCGTTGCCCATCTTTTCCTGGTCGGACTTGGTCTTCGGCTCGACCGCCATCGAGATCACCGGCTCCGGGAAGCTCATGCGCTCGAGCACGATCGGATGATCAAGATCGCACAGGGTATCGCCGGTCGTCACGTCCTTCAGGCCCACCGCCGCACCGATGTCGCCAGCCAGCACTTCCTTGATCTCGTTGCGGTTGTTGGAGTGCATCTGCAGCAGGCGGCCGATGCGCTCCTTCTTGCCCTTGACCGAGTTCAGCACCTGATCGCCGGCATTGAGATGGCCGGAATAGACGCGGAAGAAGGTCAGCGAACCGACGAACGGGTCGGTCATGATCTTGAACGCCAGCGCCGAGAACGGCGCCTTGTCATTGGACTCGCGGGTCAGTTCCTTGGTCTCGTCATCGACGTCCACGCCCTTCACCGCCGGCACGTCGGTCGGCGCCGGCAGCAGGCTGACGACGCCGTCGAGCATCGCCTGCACGCCCTTGTTCTTGAACGCGCTGCCGCAGTACATCGGCACGATCTCGGTCTTCAGGGTGCGCTCGCGCAGCCCCTGGTAGATCTCGTCCTCGGACAGCTCGCCCTCGGTGAGGTACTTGTCCATCAGCGCTTCGTTGGCCTCGGCGGCCGACTCGACCATGAACGAACGCGCCTCTTCGGCCGACGCCTGCAGGTGCTCGGGGATGTCGTAGTAATTGAAGGTCAAGCCCTGGCTGGCCGGATCCCAATGGATCGCCTTCATCTTGACCAGGTCAACCACCCCGTCGAAGCCCTCCTCGGCACCAACCGGGATCTGCATCGGCACCGGCGCCGCCCCGAGACGCGACTTCAACTGGTCGCGGACCTTGAAGAAGTTCGCACCGGTGCGGTCCATCTTGTTGACGAACGCGATCCGCGGCACGTGGTACTTGTTGGCCTGGCGCCACACCGTCTCGGACTGCGGCTGCACGCCGCCCACGGCGCACAGCACGAACACCGCGCCGTCGAGCACGCGCAGCGAGCGTTCGACTTCAATGGTGAAATCGACGTGCCCGGGGGTATCGATGATGTTGAAGCGATATTCCGGCAGCGACTTGTCCATGCCATGCCAGAACGCAGTGGTGGCCGCCGACTGGATGGTGATGCCGCGCTCCTGTTCCTGCTCCATCCAGTCCATGGTGGCAGCACCGTCGTGCACTTCACCGATCTTGTGGCTCTTGCCGGTGTAGAACAGGATGCGCTCGGACGTGGTGGTCTTGCCGGCGTCGATGTGGGCCATGATGCCGAAGTTGCGGTAGCGTTCGATTGGAGTGGTACGGGCCACGGAAGCCTCTCAATTTTTTCGGATTTCGGAATGACCGAAGGCCGCCTGTCGGCGGCGCTCGGGACGCCTCGCAAGCGTGGCGTCGGTGCCGGGCGAAAGCGCCTGCGCTGTCGCCGCGCGCGTCTCTACCAGCGGTAGTGGGCGAATGCCTTGTTGGCGTCGGCCATGCGGTGGGTTTCTTCGCGCTTCTTGATCGCGCCACCACGGTTTTCGGACGCATCCATCAACTCGCCGGCCAGCTTGCGCGGCATCGAGTTCTCGCCACGCTTGCGGGCGGATTCGATCAGCCAGCGCATCGCCAGCGCCATGCGGCGGGAGGCACGCACTTCGACCGGCACCTGGTAGGTGGCACCACCGACGCGGCGGGACTTGACCTCGACCGACGGCGAGACATTGCCCAGCGCCTTCTCGACCAGTTCAAGCGGGTTCGGATTCTTCTCGCCGATCACGTCCATCGCGCCGTAGACGATCTTTTCCGCGATCGACTTCTTGCCGCTCTGCATCACCATGTTGATGAAGCGGGCGATGGTCTCGCTGCCGTGCTTGGGATCCGCCAGCACCGAACGCTGGGGAGTATTGCCTTTACGGGACATGGGAATTTCCCTGAATCAAATGCGGTAGGGGAAGTGCGGCCCGGAGGCCGCGCCTGCTGTAGTTGGCGGGCGGGCTGGCGAACAGCCGACCCGGTTGCCCTCAGCTCTTCGGGCGCTTGGCGCCGTACTTGGAACGCGACTGCTTGCGCTTGGCCACGCCGGCGGCATCGAGCGAGCCGCGCACGGTGTGGTAGCGCACGCCCGGCAGGTCCTTGACGCGGCCGCCGCGGATCAGCACCACGCTGTGTTCCTGCAGGTTGTGGCCTTCGCCGCCGATGTACGAGATGACCTCGTAGCCGTTGGTCAGGCGCACCTTGGCCACCTTGCGCAGGGCCGAGTTCGGCTTCTTCGGGGTGGTGGTGTAAACGCGCGTGCACACGCCGCGACGCTGCGGGCAGTTGGCCAGCGCGGGCGAGTTGCTCTTGTAGGTTTCCGGGCTGCGCGACTTGCGCACCAGCTGGTTGATCGTTGCCATTTGGGGGCTCTGTTGGCGGGCCTTGCGACCCATGCTGTTAATGGGCCTGACGACCCAATCGGACACAAGGCCGCCCGATTGCAGATGCAATTCGGACGGCCAGACGTAAAAGTATAGCCTGCGCTCGACCTTTCGATCAAACGCAGCTAACCGAATGCAACCGAACGCGCCTGCGGCGGCCCGACTGCTGCCTGCGATCCCGCCCGTCCTGGGCCCAAAACGAGGCGCTCCCTGCGACCTCATTTGGTGATCTGGATGGCCTGAAGCCATCATCCAACGCGGGGATTTTCGCACGCACGCGACGCGCACGCAAGCACCGTGTCAGCGCCGTGAGCTTGCACCAGCCCCGACCCGGCCGACTGCGATCCCGCCATCCCGCTGCACCGCGATGCCACGCACTCCACATGGCACCTCGACCAGGTGTCTCGATGGTTTGGCCTCGCCAAGAAAAAGGGCGCCTCGCGACGCCCTTTTTCGACCCACATCGAAGAATCGCCTTACTCGGTCCCGGCCTCGCCGGCAGTCGCTGCCGACTCGCCCGCAAGCGTGGCCAGCTCGGCTTCGGTGACGCCGCTGGCGGCGCGCCGGCGCTGGTTGTGGTAGGCCAGACCGGTGCCGGCCGGGATCAGGCGACCGACGATCACGTTCTCCTTCAGCCCGCGCAGGTTGTCGCGGGTGCCGCGCACCGCCGCCTCGGTGAGGACGCGGGTGGTTTCCTGGAACGAAGCCGAGGAGATGAACGACTCGGTGGCCAGCGAGGCCTTGGTGATGCCCAGCAGCACCGGATCGAACTTCGCCAGGATCTCGTTGCGATTGCCCAGCCGCTCGTTCTCCTCGATCGCGCGCTGGCGTTCGACCTGCTCGCCGTTGAGGTAGCGCGAATCGCCCGGGTCGGTGATCTCCACCTTGCGCAGCATCTGGCGGATGATCACTTCGATGTGCTTGTCGTTGATCTTCACGCCCTGCAGCCGGTAGACGTCCTGGATTTCCTTGACCAGATACGCGGCCAGCTCCTCGACGCCCTTCAGGCGCAGGATGTCCTGCGGGCTGGGCTCGCCGTCGACCACGGTTTCGCCCTTGCCCACGTGTTCGCCCTCGAACACGATGATCTGGCGGTACTTCGGGATCAGTTCTTCGTGCTCTTCGCCCTCGGCGTCGCGGATGATCAAGCGCTGCTTGCCCTTGGTGTCCTTGCCGAAGCTGACCACGCCCGAAGTCTCCGCCAGAACCGCCGGGTCCTTCGGCTTGCGCGCCTCGAACAGGTCGGCCACGCGCGGCAGGCCGCCGGTGATGTCGCGGGTCTTGGAGGCTTCCTGCGGGATCTTGGCGATCACGTCACCCACCCCGACTTCGGCGCCATGCTGCAGGTTGACCACCGAGCGCGGCGGCAGCAGGTACTGGGCCGGCAGGTCGGTCCCCGGGATGGTCAGGTCCTTGCCGTTCTTGTCGACGATGCGCACCAGCGGCCGCAGGTCCTTGCCCTGGCTGCCGCGACGCTTGGGATCGGTGATCTCGCGCGAGGCCAGACCGGTCAGCTCGTCGATCTTCTCGATCACCGTGACTCCATCGACGAAGTCGATGAAACGCACGAAGCCGGCCACTTCCGACACGATCGGGTGATTGTGCGGATCCCAGTGGGCAACGGTCTGCCCCGCCTTGACCGCGGCGCCGTCTTCGGACTGGATCGAAGCGCCGTAGGGCAGCTTGTAGCGCTCGCGCTCGCGGCCGAAGTTGTCGAGCACCGATAGTTCGCCGGAACGTGACACCGCCACCAGGTGGCCGCCATCGTGCTTGACGAACTTGAGGTTGTTGAACTTCACCGAGCCGGTGGTTTTCACCGTCACGTTGTCCACCGCCGCCGCGCGCGAGGCCGCGCC
The DNA here is from genome assembly GCF_023953935.1 of Thermomonas sp. Taxonomy (GTDB): domain Bacteria; phylum Pseudomonadota; class Gammaproteobacteria; order Xanthomonadales; family Xanthomonadaceae; genus Thermomonas. Next base: position 568,659 of record NZ_JAMLIW010000001.1, read on the forward strand.
GCCGATGTGGAAGGTCCGCATCGTCAGCTGGGTGCCGGGCTCGCCGATCGACTGCGCGGCCACCACGCCCACGGCCTCGCCGTGGTTGACCAGGTGGCCGCGGCCGAGGTCGCGGCCATAGCAGTGCGCGCACACGCCGAACGGTGCTTCGCAGGTGATCGTGCTGCGCACCTTGATGAGCTGCACGCCGGCGTCTTCCAGCCGCTGCGCCCACTGTTCATCGATCAGGGTGTTGCGGGTGACGAACGGATCCTCGTCGTTGCCCGGAAGATAGACATCCTCGGCCACCACGCGACCGAGCACGCGGTCCTTCAACGGCTCGACCACGTCGCCGCCTTCCACGATCGGGGTCATGGTCAGGCCATCGCGGGTACCGCAATCGGTCTGGGTAATGACGACGTCCTGCGCCACGTCGACCAGACGGCGGGTCAGGTAGCCGGAGTTGGCGGTCTTCAGCGCGGTATCGGCCAGGCCCTTGCGCGCGCCGTGGGTCGAGATGAAGTACTGCTGGACGTTCAGGCCCTCGCGGAAATTCGAGGTGATCGGGGTCTCGATGATCGACCCGTCCGGCTTGGCCATCAGGCCGCGCATGCCGGCCAGCTGGCGGATCTGCGCCTGGCTGCCACGCGCGCCGGAGTCGGCCATGATGTAGATCGAGTTCATCGATTTCTGGTCGATGGTCTCGCCCTTGGCGTTTTCGACCTTTTCCGTACCGATGGTGTCCATCATCGCCTTGGCCACGCGCTCGTTGGTGCGCGACCAGATGTCGACCACCTTGTTGTAGCGCTCGCCGGCGGTCACCAGGCCGGTCTGGTACTGCTGCTGGATTTCCAGCACCTCGGCCTCGGCCTCGTCGAGGATGGCCTTCTTCTCGCCCGGGATGGTCATGTCGTCGATGCCGATCGACACGCCGGCGCGGGTGGCGTAGGCGAAGCCGGTGTACATCAGCTTGTCGGCGAACACCACGGTGTCCTTCAGGCCGAGGCGGCGGTAGCAGCTGTTGATCAGGCGGCTGATGTTCTTCTTGGTCAGCTCGACGTTGGCCAGCGCGAACGGCAGGCCGTCCGGCAGGATTTCGCGCAGCAGGGCGCGCCCGACCGTGGTCCCGACGATCGAAGTCTGCTGGCTGCGGCTGCCGTCTTCGGCGATCACGGTTTCGCTGATGCGCACCTTGCACTTGGCATGCAGCTGGACCACGCGATTGTCGTAGGCGCGCTTCACCTCGGCGATGTTGGCGAACACCATGCCCTCGCCGGCCTTGTTCTCCAGCGCTCGGGTCATGTAGTACAGGCCCAGCACCACGTCCTGCGAGGGCACGATGATCGGCTCGCCGTTGGCCGGCGACAGGATGTTGTTGGAGGCCATCATCAGTGCGCGCGCTTCGAGCTGGGCTTCCAGCGACAGCGGCACGTGCACGGCCATCTGGTCACCGTCGAAGTCGGCGTTGAACGCGGTACACACCAGCGGATGCAGCTGGATCGCCTTGCCTTCGATCAGCACCGGCTCGAACGCCTGGATGCCGAGACGGTGCAGGGTCGGGGCGCGGTTGAGCAGCACCGGGTGCTCGCGAATGACTTCTTCCAAGATGTCCCAGACTTCCGCCTCTTCACGCTCGACCAGCTTCTTGGCGGCCTTGATGGTGGTGGCGAGGCCGCGGCTTTGCAGCTTGGCGAAGATGAAGGGCTTGAACAGCTCCAGCGCCATCTTCTTCGGCAGGCCGCACTGATGCAGCTTGAGGTAGGGACCGACCACGATCACCGAACGGCCGGAGTAGTCCACGCGCTTGCCGAGCAGGTTCTGGCGGAAGCGGCCCTGCTTGCCCTTGATCATGTCGGCCAGCGACTTCAGCGGGCGCTTGTTGGTGCCGGTGATGGCGCGGCCGCGGCGGCCGTTGTCCATCAGCGCGTCCACCGACTCCTGCAGCATGCGCTTCTCGTTGCGCACGATGATGTCGGGCGCGTTGAGTTCTAGCAGGCGGCGCAGGCGGTTGTTGCGGTTGATGACGCGGCGGTACAGGTCATTGAGGTCGGAGGTCGCGAAACGGCCACCGTCCAGCGGCACCAGCGGGCGCAGGTCCGGCGGCAGCACCGGCAGCACGGTCATCACCATCCACTCGGGGCGGTTGCCGGATTCGATGAAGGCCTCGACCAGCTTGATCCGCTTGGTCAGGCGCTTGAGCTTGGTTTCGCTGCCGGTGGAAGCGATGTCTTCCTTGAGCTGGACCAGTTCGCTCTGCAAATCGATCGTGCGCAGCAGGTCGTAAACCGCCTCGGCACCCATCGCGGCGTCGAAGTCGTCGCCATGCTCCTGGCGCGCCTGCATGAACTCCTCTTCGGTCAGCAGGCTGCCGCGCTCGAGTGGGGTCAGGCCCGGCTCGGTGACGACATAGGCTTCGAAATAGAGGATGCGTTCGATCGCGCGCAAGGTCATGTCAAGCATCAGGCCGATGCGCGAGGGCAGCGACTTCAGGAACCAGATGTGGGCGACCGGCGAGGCCAGGTCGATGTGGCCCATGCGCTCGCGGCGCACCTTGGCCAGGGTCACCTCGGTGCCGCACTTCTCGCAGACCACGCCGCGGTGCTTCATGCGCTTGTACTTGCCGCACAGGCACTCGTAGTCCTTGATCGGGCCGAAGATGGCGGCGCAGAACAGGCCGTCACGCTCGGGCTTGAAGGTGCGGTAGTTGATGGTTTCCGGCTTCTTCACTTCGCCGTAGGACCAAGAACGGATCAGGTCCGGGCTGGCCAGCGCGATCTTGATCGCGTCGAAGTCCAGGGTCGGACGCTGCTGGTTGAAGAGATTGAGAAGGTCTTTCATGTCTTTTCTCCGATGGAGCGTGATTCGCGAGAGAGCGTGATTCGTGATTGGTGATTCGTGATTGGGAAATTGGATTCGCGACCGGATTCGATGCTGTTGCTTCCTCGAATCACGAATCACGAATTCCCAATCATCACTCCTCAGTGCTCCTCGAGCTCCATGTTGATGGCCAGCGAGCGGATTTCCTTGACCAGCACGTTGAAGGATTCCGGCATGCCGGCCACCATCTCGTACTCGCCATCGACGATGTTCTTGTACATCTGGTTGCGGCCCTGGACGTCGTCGGACTTCACCGTCAGCATTTCCTGCAGGGTGTAGGCCGCGCCGTAGGCTTCCAGCGCCCAGACTTCCATTTCACCGAAACGCTGGCCGCCGAACTGCGCCTTGCCGCCCAGCGGCTGCTGCGTCACCAGCGAGTACGGGCCGGTGGAACGGGCGTGCATCTTGTCGTCGACCAAGTGGTTCAACTTCAGCATGTGCATGTAACCGACCGTGGTCTTGCGATCGAATGCCTCGCCGGTGCGACCGTCGTAGAGCTGGGTCTGGCCGGATTCGGGCAGGTCGGCCAGGCGCAGCATCGACTTGATCTCCGCTTCGCTGGCGCCGTCGAACACCGGGGTCGCCATCGGCACGCCGTCGGTCAGGTTCTGCGCCAACCCCAACAGCTCTTCATCGCTGAACTGCGACAGATCCACGCGTTCGGCATGGGTCTTGTTGTCGTGGTTGTAGATCTCGCCGAGGAACTTGCGCAGCTCGGCCACCTTGGTCTGGGCGTCCAGCATCTTCTGGATCTTCACGCCCAGCCCCTTGGCCGCCCAGCCCAGGTGCACTTCCAGCACCTGGCCGATGTTCATGCGCGAGGGCACGCCCAGCGGGTTCAGCACGATGTCGACGGTCTGGCCGTCGGCCATGTAGGGCATGTCCTCCACCGGCACGATCTTCGACACCACGCCCTTGTTGCCGTGACGGCCGGCCATCTTGTCGCCGGGCTGGATGCGGCGCTTGACCGCGAGGAAGACCTTGACCATCTTCAGCACGCCCGGCGCGAGGTCATCGCCCTGGGTGATCTTGCCGCGCTTGTCGGCGAAGCGGCGCTCGAATTCCTTCTCGTGCACGTCGAGCTGCTTGGCGGCGCGTTCGATCGCCTCGCTGGCGTCCTCGTCCTTCATCCGCAGCTGCAGCCAATCGGACTTCTTGATCCCGTCCAGCACCAGCGAGGACACGGTATCGCCCTTCTTCACGCCGGGGCCGCCGTTGGCGACCTTGCCCAGCAGCTGCTCGCGCAGACGCGCGTAGATCGCGGCTTCGAGGATCCGGAACTGGTCGTCGAAGTCCTTCTTGACGCGCTTGATCTCGTTTTCCTCGATCTGGCGCGCACGGCGGTCCTTCTCGATGCCGTCGCGGGTGAACACCTGCACGTCGATGACCACGCCGTCCATGCCCGGCGGCACGCGCAGCGAGCTGTCCTTCACGTCCGAGGCCTTCTCGCCGAAGATCGCGCGCAGCAGCTTCTCTTCCGGGGTCAGCTGGCTCTCGCCCTTGGGCGTCACCTTGCCGACCAGGATGTCGCCGGCGCGCACCTCGGCACCGATGTAGACCACGCCGGATTCGTCCAGCCGGCCCAGCGCCTGCTCGGACACGTTCGGGATGTCGGCGGAGATTTCCTCCGGCCCCAGCTTGGTGTCGCGGGCCTGCACGGTCAGCTCTTCGATGTGGATCGTGGTGTAGCGATCCTCCTCGACCACGCGCTCGGAAAGCAGGATCGAGTCTTCGAAGTTGTAGCCGTTCCACGGCATGAACGCGACCAGCATGTTCTGGCCCAGCGCCAGTTCGCCGATGTCGGTCGAAGGGCCGTCGGCCAGCACGTCGCCGCGCGCCACCACGTCGCCCACGTTCACCAGCGGGCGCTGGTTGATGCAGGTGTTCTGGTTGGAGCGGGTGTACTTGACCAGCGAATAGATGTCGACGCCGGCATCGTGCTCGCCGGAGATTTCGGACTCGTTGACCTTGACCACGATGCGGCCGGCGTCGATCTGCTCGACCACGCCACCGCGGCGGGCGTTCACCGTCACACCCGAGTCGCGCGCCAGCGCACGCTCGATGCCGGTCCCGACCAGCGGCTTCTGCGAGCGCAGTGTCGGCACCGCCTGGCGCTGCATGTTGGCGCCCATCAGCGCGCGGTTGGCGTCGTCGTGTTCGAGGAACGGCACCAGCGCCGCCGCCACCGACACGGTCTGCATCGGCGACACGTCCATGAAGTGGATTTCGCTCGGCGGCTTGAGCAGGTTTTCCCCCTGGTAGCGGCAGGCCACGAACGGCGCGGTGATGTTGCCCTTGGCGTCACGCGGCGCGTTGGCCTGGGCGATCACGTATTCGTTTTCCTCGATCGCCGACAGGTACTCGACGTCATCGGTGACGCGACCGTCGATGACCTTGCGGTACGGAGTTTCGAGGAAGCCGTACTTGTTGGTGCGGGCGAACACCGCCAGCGAGTTGATCAGGCCGATGTTCGGGCCTTCCGGCGTCTCGATGGTGCAGACACGGCCGTAGTGGGTCGGGTGCACGTCGCGCACCTCGAAGCCGGCGCGCTCGCGGGTCAGGCCGCCCGGGCCCAGCGCCGAGACGCGGCGCTTGTGGGTCACTTCCGACAGCGGGTTGTTCTGGTCCATGAACTGCGACAGCTGCGAGGAGCCGAAGAACTCCTTGATCGCTGCCGCCACCGGCTTGGCGTTGATCAGTTCCTGCGGGGTCAGACCTTCGGACTCGGCCATCGACAGCCGCTCCTTGACCGCGCGCTCGACGCGCACCAGACCGACGCGGAAGGTGTTCTCGGCCATCTCGCCGACCGAACGCACGCGCCGGTTGCCGAGGTGATCGATATCGTCCACGGTGCCACGGCCGTTGCGGATTTCGCACAGCACTCGAATCACGTCGAGGATGTCGGAGGGGGGCCCGGAGCTGGCCTCTTCCCGCATCCGGACCGATTCATCGTCCTTGCGCTGGGCGTAATACTTGGCGTCGTAGAGCACCGGGACGCCCGTCACTTCCTTGCGCCCGAGGCGGCGGTTGAACTTCATCCGGCCGACGCTGGAGAGGTCGTAGCGTTCGAAGGTGAAGAACAGGTTGTGGAACAGGTTCTGGGCGGCGTCCTTGGTCGGCGGCTCGCCCGGACGCATCATCCGGTAGATCTCGACCAGCGCATCCATCTGGGTCTTGGTCGCGTCGATGCGCAGGGTATTGGACAGGAACGGACCACGATCGAGTTCGTTCACCCACAGGGTGCCGACCACCTCGACCCCGGCCTTGCGCAGCTTGCCCAGAAGCTCCGCGTCGATCTCATCGTTGGCGCTGGCCAGCAGCTCGCCGGTGGCGGCATCCACCACGTCATGCGAGAGGATGCGGCCGAGGATGTAGTCATCCGGCACCGACAGCGCCGACACGCCCGCCGCCTGCAGCTGCTTGACGTGACGCGCGGTGATGCGCTTGCCGGCCTCGACGATGATCTTGTCGCCGTCGGCCAGATCGAAGTCCAGGGTCTCGCCCTTGAGGCGCTCCGGCACCAGCTCCAGCTGCACGCCTTCCGGCAGGATGTGGAAAGTGTTGATGTCGAAGAATTCGCTCAACATCTCCTCGTTGGAGTAGCCCAGCGCACGCAGAAGCACGCTGACCGGCAGTTTGCGGCGGCGGTCGATGCGGGTGAACAGGGCGTCCTTCGGGTCGAACTCGAAGTCCAGCCAGCTGCCGCGATAGGGAATGACGCGCGCCGAGAACAGCAGCTTGCCCGAACTGTGGGTCTTGCCACGGTCGTGGTCGAAGAACACGCCCGGGCTGCGGTGCAGCTGGGAGACGATGACGCGCTCGGTGCCGTTGACGATGAAGGTGCCGTTGTCGGTCATGAGCGGGATTTCGCCCATGTAGACTTCCTGCTCCTTGACGTACTTGATCGCCTTGGTGCTGGACTCGCGATCATAGATCACCAGCCGCACGGTAACGCGCAGCGGCGCGCCGTAGGACAGCCCGCGGGTGCGGCACTCGCGCTCGTCGAAGGCCGGCTCGCCCAGCTTGTAGCCCACGTATTCCAGCGCGGCGTTGCCGCTGTAGCTGGAGATCGGAAACACCGACTTCAGGGCGGCATGCAGGCCCTTGTCTTCACGCTTGCCCGGCGCAACGTGCTCCTGCAGGAACTCGCGATAGGAGTCGACCTGGATCGCAAGCAGATAGGGCACTTCGAGGATCGAACGACGCTTGCCGAAATCCTTGCGGATGCGCTTTTTCTCGGTGAACGAATAGTGTTTGGCGGTGGCCATGGATCGTGCGCCTCAATTTCATTCGGCCGCGTGGCGGCCTACGGGGGTGTCAGGAACCGACAGTTGGAAGTCGCTGGTATTGCCGGCACCAGCACGCCCTCTCCCGCTACTTCCGACTGTCAACTCGGGTGGAGCCGTAAGACGAGAAACGGGAGACGAGAAACGGGATTTGCGCGCGTGTGCAGGACATGCTCGACAGAACCTCGTCTCTCGTCTCTCGTCTCCCGAAACCCGGCCTTTCACTACAACGGCCAAAGGCCGGGAGCTTTCGCCCCCAGCCTTGGCTGTTTGCCGTCATCCCCGCAACAGCGGGAATCCAGCGTTTTTTGCTGCGACTTCTGCGATCAACTTGACAAGCCAATCTGATGAAACTGGATCCCCGCTTGCGCAGGGATGCCGCATCGGCAAGGCCGCTCGCGCCACAGACGCGAGCGGGCCGATGCGTCACTTGACTTCGACGGTCGCGCCAGCGGCTTCGAGGTCCTTCTTCATCTTCTCGGCTTCGTCCTTCGAGACGCCTTCCTTCACCGGGCCACCGGCGACGGTGAGGTCCTTGGCTTCCTTCAGGCCCAGGCCGGTGATGGCGCGGACGGCCTTGATGACCTCGACGGTCTTGCTGCCGGCGTTCTTCAGGATGACGCTGAACTCGGTCTGCTCTTCGACCGCAGCGGCGGCGACCGCGGGACCCGCGGCCATGACCGGGGCGGCGGCGGAGACGCCGAACTTCTCTTCGATGGCCTTCACCAGGTCCATCACTTCCATCAGCGACATGCCGGCGACGGCGTCGACGATCTGCTCATTGCTCAGGGACATTTGCATTTACCTCTGGAGATGTTGCGTTGAATGGGAAAACGTTGTCGGGTTCGCGGATCGCTCAGGCCGGTTCGGCCTGCGCCTCGGCCGGGGCTGCGACATCGCCGCCGCCCTGCTTGTCGGCCACGGCCTTGACCGCGCGGGCGAACATCGCCGCCGGCTCGGCCAGCACGCGTGCCAGCATCGCGAGCGCCTGCTCACGGGTCGGCAGCGAAGCCAGCACTTCGACATGCGTGGCCGGATACTGCTGACCACCCACGACGACGAGCTTGGGCTGCAACTTGTCGTTGCCCTTGGCGAACTCCTTGATCAGGCGACCGGCAGCGCCGGGTTCCTCGGTCGAGAACGCGTACAGCAGCGGACCCACGAGGGAGTCCTTCGCCACTTCGTACTCGGTGCCGGTGACGGCGCGTGCAGCCAGCGTGTTCTTGACGACCTTCAGGAACACGCCCGTCTCGCGGGCCTTCTTGCGCATCGCGGTCATCTGCGAGACCGTGGTGCCGGCGTACTCGGCCGCGATCAGGGAGTGTGCCTTGGCAGCCACTTCGGCCACTTCGGCGACAACGTCCTTTTTCTGGGACAGATTGAGAGCCATGATTCACTCCTGGGTTGAACTCCGGCCGCGGCTCCTGCCGCAGACGGTCCTCGGCGATGCCGGTCCCTGGCATCGGGGATGCATGCGCACCCCTCGGTGGCCATCCAGATCTGTCTTTTCAAACATTCCAGAAAGGCGACACCATCTACGCAGGCCCGACCCCGAAGGGTGCGGATTAAGCGATCCCGCCTGCGGCAACGGCGAATCCCTGCCATGCGAGCATCCCTGCCCGTCGTTGCCACGCGCAGACCGCACCTGCGGTCTTTGACGGCTTCCATCGCGGTGGGTTGCGACGGGGCCTTCAAATTCCTTTGCACAACACCGGGCATCCTGCCGCGGGTTGTGCGGAACGGATGCGGCCAAGCCGCATCACGTTCCCGCGCCCGATCGCTTCGCGATCGTCGGCGGCACATCCCTGTGCCGCATGCACCCGAAGGTGCAGGCGTGCTAACGCTTACTTCAGGCTCAACGACGCCTGGTCCACGGTGACACCGGGGCCCATGGTGGAGCTGAGCGAAATCTTCTGCAGGTAGGTGCCCTTCGAAGTCGCCGGCTTGGCCTTGACCAGGTCCGCCAGCAGCGCCTGCAGGTTGCCCTTCAGCGCATCATTCTCGAAGTTGGCCTTGCCGATGGTGCAATGAATGATCCCGGCCTTGTCGGTGCGGTAGCGCACCTGACCCGCCTTGGCATTGCGCACGGCGCCAGCGGCATCCGGCGACACCGTGCCGACCTTCGGGTTCGGCATCAGGCCGCGCGGGCCCAGCACCTGGCCGAGCTTGCCGACCACGCGCATCGCATCCGGCGTGGCGATGACCACGTCGTAGTTCAATTCACCGCCCAGCATGCGCTCGGCCAGATCGTCCATGCCCACCACGTCGGCACCCGCCGCCAGCGCCTCGTCGGCCTTGGCGCCGGCCGGGCAGAACACTGCCACCCGCACCGTCTTGCCGGTACCGGCCGGCAGCACGGTCGAGCCGCGCACCTGCTGATCGGACTTCTTCGCATCCACGCCCAGGCGCACGGCCACGTCGATCGCTTCGACGAACTTGGCCTTGCTGTTGTCCTTGAGGATCTTCAGGGCATCATCGATGGCATAGGCCTTGCCCGGAACGGTGGCGGCGAGGATCGCCTTCTGTCGCTTGTTCAGTGCCATTGTCTCAGCCCTCCACCGTCAGACCCATGGAACGGGCCGAGCCCGCGATCGTCCGCACCGCCGCGTCCAGGTCGGCCGCAGTCAGGTCGGCTTCCTTCGCCTTGGCGATGTCTTCCAACTGCGCACGCGTCACCTTGCCCACCTTCTCGGTGTTCGGGCGTTTGGAGCCGGAGGTGACGCCCGCCGCCTTCTTCAGCAGCACCGTGGCCGGCGTGCTCTTGGTGACGAAGGTGAAGGTGCGGTCGGAATAGGCGGTGATGATGACCGGGGTCGGCAGACCCGGCTCGAGCTTGGAGGTTGCCGCGTTGAACGCCTTGCAGAACTCCATGATGTTCAGGCCGCGCTGACCCAGCGCAGGACCGACCGGCGGCGAGGGGTTGGCCTGGCCGGCCTTCACCTGCAGCTTGATGTAACCGACGACTTTCTTTGCCATTGCTGTTGTCTCCGGGTGCTAGCGCCTGGGTTGCAGGCTCCCCATCGGACCGGGATCATCGACATCGCAGGCAGCGCGCGTCCCGGCATCGCGCAATCACCCGAATTGCACCCACTGAATTGCATCCACCTCGAAGACCCGGTCGCGGCGGCGAACGGAAGCTTCAAAAGTGCGAGCCGCGCATTGTAGCAGATTCCGGGGCCGCCGTCAGACGGGCGTGGATCAGGCCTTTTCGACCTGCCCGAACTCCAGCTCGACCGGCGTGGAGCGCCCGAAGATCAGCACGGCCACGCGCAGGCGGCTCTTCTCGTAGTTGATCTCTTCGACCACGCCGTTGAAGTCGTTGAACGGACCATCGACCACCCGGACCATCTGCCCCGGCTCGAACAGCACCTTGGGCTTGGGCTTGGCGACGCCGTCCTGGACGCGCTGCAGGATGGCGTCGGCCTCGTCGTCACGAATCGGCAACGGCCGGTCGGCGGTGCCGCCGATGAAGCCCATCACCTTCGGGGTTTCCTTGACCAGGTGCCAGGATTCGCTGTCGATGCGCGGAATGCCATCCACGGCATGGGTGGCAATCTGCACCAGCACGTAGCCGGGGAAGAACTTGCGCTCCGAGCGCCGCTTCTGGCCCGAACGCATCTCCACCACTTCCTCGGTGGGCACCAGCACCTCGCCGAAGCGATCCTGCATGCCCATGCGCACGATCCGGTCGCGCAGCGCCTGCGCCACCGACTTCTCGAAGCCGGAATAGGCGTGGACCACGTACCAGCGCTTGAGAATGTCGGAATTGCTCACTGAAGTCTCCATCAGCTGCCGAGCAGCCATTTCACGGCGAACTGGATGATGAAATCGAACGCCGCCATGATCAGGCTGAACGCCAGCACAGCCAGAATCACGACCATCATCATCCGGTTGGTTTCCTGGCGCGTCGGCCAGACCACCTTGCGCAGTTCGAAGCGCGATTCGGCGAGGAATCCCCGGGTCTTGGCGCCCCGGCTCGTGCTCATGAGGAACAGCGCACCGCCCGCAATCACGCCAGCTGCCACCAGCAGCATCCGCACGCCGCTGGGCCAGGCGCTGCCGATCAGATAGTAGGCGGTGATCCCGGCCGCCACCAGCACGATGGCAATGACGTATTTGACGATGTCCCCGGAGCCGGCGGACGGATTGGGCAGCGCGTTGCTGGTCAAGGCTTCATCTCTTCGGCGTCCGCCGCAGCGGCGCCCGGTTGGCACGCCAGGAGGGACTCGAACCCCCAACCTGCGGTTTTGGAGACCGCTGCTCTGCCAATTGAGCTACTGGCGTATGAAATTTGCATTGTTCCCGAAAAGGCAACGGCGGCTTGCGCCGCCTGGCCTTGCTCCCGACACGCTTGGCGGCTAGTCGGGACGGGTGCTCCGCTTACGCGGGGCTGGATGTTGCTGGGTGAATCTTGATGACCGCAATCGCACCCCTCGGCCTGCGGCCTCGGTGAGCTCCTACACCGCAACCCGCAGGAGCGCACCGCATGGGGCGCGATCACGCACTCGCGTCACTTGACGATCTTCGCCACCACGCCGGCGCCGACCGTGCGGCCGCCTTCGCGGATCGCGAAGCGCAGGCCTTCGTCCATCGCCACCGGGTGGATCAGGGTGACGGACATCTTGATGTTGTCGCCCGGCATCACCATCTCCACACCCTCCGGCAGCTGCACCGCACCGGTGATGTCGGTGGTGCGGAAGTAGAACTGCGGGCGGTAGCCCTTGAAGAACGGCGTGTGGCGGCCGCCTTCGTCCTTGCTCAGCACGTACACTTCCGACTCGAACTCGGTGTGCGGGGTGATCGTGCCCGGCTTCGACAGCACCTGGCCACGCTCCACGTCGTCACGCTTGGTGCCGCGCAGCAGCAGGCCCGCGTTGTCTCCCGCCTGGCCCTGGTCCAGCAGCTTGCGGAACATTTCCACGCCGGTGACGGTGGTCTTCTGGGTCGGGCGGATGCCGACGATCTCGACTTCCTCGCCCACCTTGATCACGCCGCGCTCGATGCGCCCGGTGACGACCGTGCCGCGACCCGAGATCGAGAACACGTCTTCCACCGGCATCAGGAACGCCTTGTCGATGTCGCGCTGCGGCTCCGGAATCCAGGTGTCCAGCGCCTCCACCAGCTTGATGATCGACGGCACACCGATCTCCGACTGGTCGCCTTCCAGCGCCTTCAGCGCCGAGCCGGTCACGATCGGCGTGTCATCGCCCGGGAACTCGTACTTCGAGAGCAGGTCGCGCACTTCCATCTCGACCAGCTCCAGCAGCTCGGCGTCGTCCACCATGTCCGCCTTGTTCAGGTAGACCACGATGTACGGCACGCCCACCTGACGCGCCAGCAGGATGTGCTCACGGGTCTGCGGCATCGGGCCGTCCGCCGCACTGCACACCAGGATCGCGCCGTCCATCTGCGCCGCGCCCGTGATCATGTTCTTCACGTAGTCCGCGTGCCCCGGGCAGTCCACGTGCGCGTAGTGGCGCGTCGGGGATTCATATTCCACGTGCGAAGTCGAAATCGTGATCCCGCGCGCCTTCTCTTCCGGCGCCTTGTCGATCGCGTCATACGCCTTGAACTCGCCGCCAAAACGCTCCGCGCCAATCTTCGTCAGCGCCGCCGTCAGCGTCGTCTTCCCGTGGTCCACGTGACCGATCGTGCCCACGTTCACGTGGGGCTTGGTGCGCTCGAACTTACCCTTTGCCATGGCTCGAATCTCGTTGACGTTGATGGATGGAATCGTTTCCCTGTTCGGCTTCCGGAAAAGTTGATCCGACTGCCTGCGGCGGGACCGCAATACTGGTGCTCACGACTGGAATCGAACCAGTGACCTCCTCCTTACCAAGGAGGTGCTCTACCGACTGAGCTACGTGAGCGAAATTGTTCAAACGAGCCGCGCAATGCAATGGTGGAGCGGGAGACGGGAATCGAACCCGCACTAGTAGCTTGGAAGGCTACAGTTCTACCATTGAACTACTCCCGCACCGGGAGGCCCGTCTTGATGCACCGTCGGCTGGTAAGGCCGCGGGTGAAACTTCAAACGCTTTCCAACTTCCAACTGGTGGAGGGAGGTGGATGGCTGCGGCGCTGCGCGCCTTCTCCAATTCGCCCACCCCACGTTCCCGCACTTCAAACACTTTCGAACATCCAACTGGTGGAGGGAGGTGGATTCGAACCACCGAAGGCGTAAGCCAGCAGATTTACAGTCTGCCCCCGTTGGCCGCTTGGGTATCCCTCCGAATTGTATCAATGGCGGGCCGCGCGGCCCACCAAAGAGCCCGTAATTTTGACCGCCGCCTTCCGCGCTGTCAACGGCTGGCGCTTGCGCCAGCACCAGTCCGGACAATCCACGCTGCGGTCCCGGATCACGCCGGCAATCCATTTGGCCGGGCCGGGGTGGGACGCGATGCGGTCTTCCCGTCTTCAGGCCCGCCCAACCTGGCCGCCCGCCGCCTGATCGCACAACGGGCCCTGGCGGATCCTCTGGGCAAGCCGACCATGGCGAACGCTCGGCCTGGCCAGCGCTGTTTCCACCGCTGCGTCGGTGGCCCACAGTTCCACCGACAACCGCGCTCGGGACAGGCCCGTGTAGAGCATTTGCCGGGCCAGCAACGGCGAGTTCGGATCAGGAGGAAGCAGCACGGCCACGTGGTCGTATTCGGAACCTTGGCTCTTGTGGACGGTCAAGGCGAACGCATCCTCGTGGGGCGGCAAGGCGCGTGGATCGAACAAACGCACGCCTGTGGCTTCCGCCTGCGGACCGGTCTGTGCACCCGGCACCGCTGCCTGCGTACTTTCGAAAACGACCTTCAGGACCCCGGCATCCCCGCCGCCCTCGACCAACACGCACAGCCCGACATCGCCGTTGTACAAGCGCGAAGCGGGGTCGTTGCGGGTGACGATCACGCTGCGTCCCGGGTAACAGTCGCCGCTGAACCAGGGCTCCAGCGCCTGCCAGCCGCGCAGGCGGGCAGCGATGGCTTCGGCCACCCGAACCGAACCGAACGGGCCCTCGCGCTGGGCGCACAGCAGCTGCTGGCGGCGCAGGGCAGCCAGGCGCATGGCGAGTGCGGGTTGGTCGCTGGCGGCCACCGGCCGGGTGATGGCAACGGCTTCGAGCGTGCGCCGCAAGCCTTCGACCCAGGGGCGCAGCCGGCGCCGCAACCCGGCAGCATCGGCTACGGCATGTTCGGCGGCCGCAGGATGCCCCGAAGCCGCTTTCCGTTCGCCCGCGGTCGCCAGCGCACGCTTGAAGGCATCCGTCGCACCAGCGCGCACGGCTTCATTGATCGGCACCAAGTGGCGGTCGGCGCGGAAGCAATGGCTGAGCCGGACCAGGTCGCCGCGCGGGTCGGCTTCCAGCGCGCTGACGATGTCCAGCATGATCGAGCCGGTGCCGACCGAGGTGAGCTGGTCGGCGTCGCCTACCAGCACCAGCACGGCCGTTTCCCGCAGCGCGGCCAGCAAAGCGCGCAGCAGGCCAAGATCGAGCATCGAGGCCTCGTCCACGACCACGATGTCTGCTGGAAGCTGCTCATCGGCGTGGAAGCTGAAGCCGCCGCGGCCGCCACGACTGCCGAGCAGGCGATGCACGGTGCCGGATTCGGCGGAGACGATCGCTTCGAGATGCGGCCGCCATTCGCTGGCAAGCGGTCGTTCGCCGTCCAGCAGGTGCGCCTCGCCTTGCCGCAGCGCTGCACCAAGCCGTTGCGCGGCCTTGCCGGTGGGTGCGGCGATCTGGATCCGCGGCAGGCGATCATGCGCGGCGGCATGATCGCGCGACAGGCCCAGCAGCATGCGCAGCACGGTGGTGGTTTTGCCGGTGCCGGGCCCGCCGGTGAGCACCATCAGCCGCTTGCCGACGGCTTGGCGGACGGCGTCGCGCTGGCTCGCCTCCTGATTCGTCCAGCTGCCGTTGAACAGCGCCCGCAGGTCATCATCGGACAATGGGCGCCGCGGCTCGAACCCGGCGGCGCGGCGCGCGGACAGCGCGATGGCCACCGCGGCCTCGGCGCGATGATTGCGCCGCAGGTAAAGGTAGCCGCCATCGAGCACGAAGGGGCAGCCCGCTTCCGGCTCGACATTCGCCGTCGCCATGGTCGCGACCAGCGGACTGCACGCCAGCGTTTCGCGCTGCGCTGCATCGAATGGCGGCGACCCATCCGCGCCGGACAGCGGCAGCGCGCTGTGGCCGCGGCCTTCGGCCTGGCTGGCCCATGCAGCGGCGGTAGCCGTGGTGGCGTCGCCGCCGTGTGCAACCACCCAGCGCCAGACGGCGCGATCGAGTGGACGCCATGCGTCCGGCCAGCCCGCGTCCGGTTGGGCGGCGCGGAACCCGAATGTCTCCCCGGCGCTGCGCGCGTTCATGCGGCCTCCTGCAGCGGCAGGCCCAGCGCCGCCTGCACGGCATCGAGCAGGCCATCGTTGAAGCGGTGGTGCCAGACCCCGCACGGGGTGCCGTCGGGCAGGTTCAGCCCCACCGCGCGAATGAACAGATACCAGCAGTCGCCCAGATGCGTTTCGCGCCGGTAGGTATCTCCAAGGCGAGCGCGCAGGTAGCGCTCCGTGGCGATGGTGTACAGCAGCGCCTGAAAGCGATAGTGGGTGTCCCGCATCCTGGCATCGAGCGCGTCGGGCGCATAGTCCTCCAGGCACGGGCGCTCGGCTGCGGACAGCCGGTTGCCCTTGTAGTCCAGCACGTGGATGCGGCCGCCGCTGGCAAACAGCAGGTCGATCTTGCCGTTCATCACCCCCGCGAGGGTCTGGTCATGCCCGGGGACCAGATCGGGTTCGCCGTGGAGGACGCAGGCATTGCGCAAGGCTCGCAGCGTGGCGCCGTCGAGCAGATAGTTGAACTCCATTTCGGCGCGCATGGTGTCGCCATCCAGATCCCACAGTCGCGGACCAAGCGGATCGCTTGCCCGCATCCGCAGCGGCGTATCCAGTACCGCCT
The DNA here is from genome assembly GCF_023953935.1 of Thermomonas sp. Classification (GTDB taxonomy): domain Bacteria; phylum Pseudomonadota; class Gammaproteobacteria; order Xanthomonadales; family Xanthomonadaceae; genus Thermomonas. The sequence continues at coordinate 584,748 of NZ_JAMLIW010000001.1, forward strand.
GCAGTCGCCGGGCCAGATCGCGGGAAAACTGCCCGTCATCGATGCCGCGCAGCCGCACCCCGTGTTCCCTCAGCGCGGCGAGCACTGCCTCTTCCGACATCGGCACATGCGGTTCGCGACGCTCGAACAAGGCGTGCACGGCATTGCCGAACTCGGTGCCGGCCACTGCGGCCAGCGCTTCCAGCTCGGTGTGCGCGGTGGAGGTTGCCGGCACTTCCGATGGCGCTTCCGGCAGGACCGCGTTCTGGAAAGCGTCGTCCTGCTCCAGCAGTTCCTCATCCTCGGCCGCGCCGCCTTCATCGAGCACGGGACGATGACCGCCGCCTGACAGGGTGGTGAAACTGTGGCGCATCGGCAGCGGGCCTGCGGGCGCGGGCGGCAACGGGCGGGCGCGGCGGGGGCTGGCAGTATCCGTCCCCGCGCTCAAGCTCAATCCTTCATGGGCCTCCCAACCCTTGCGGCATTCGATGCAGGCAGGTGCAGCCTCTCCCGACCCGAACTGGCCAAGCGGCAGCCTGTTCAAGGGGGCTTCATCCGATTGTTTCTGCGCTCCTCGCACCTCTGGCGAGAGCGTGAACACATGGCAGGCGTGGATGGCCCGGGTCAGCGCCACGTAAAGCATGCGGCAGCGTTCATCGAACTCCTGCTGCTTGACGATGTCCTTGGCCTGGCCCTCGACCAGATATTTGTGCTGGCCGTCAGCATCGGACAAGAGCTGGGCACCCTTGCCGGCAGGCCCGGGGCGCTTGTGTTTCCACATCAGCGGCAGGAACACCACACCGAATTCCAGGCCCTTGCTGCCGTGCAAGGTGAGCAGCCGGACCCGCGCCGCATCCGACTCCAACCGCAGCGCCCGCGCGTCGGCCGCGTCGCCGCCCTCGGCATCGCCCTCGACCTGATCGGCGAACCAGGCCGCCAGCCGTTCGCCACCACCGACGTCCAACCACGCCTCCTGCAACAGCTCCCCGAGGTGGCGCAGGTCGGTGAGCACGCGCTCCCCATCCGTGGCTTCAAGCAGGCGCGGCGCCTGCCCTTCCAGCAGCCTTGCCACCACTTCCAGCGGTCCGCCGCTGACCAGATGGGCGCGCAGCGCGTGGAACTTCGCGGCTTGCCGATCCCATGCGGCCGAATCCGAATCGAGCGCCTGCAGCTTCCGCAATCCGAGGCCGCACAAGCGCGTGGCCAGCGCCGCGCGCAGCGCGCCGGCATCGTCCGGATGCAGCAAGGCGTGCAGGATCAGCCGCAGGTCGCGGGCGGTGTCGGTCTCGAACACGCTGCTTGGCGTCGTTGCCACGCAGGGCACGCCGCGCATCTTGAGCAACGCCGAGAGTTTCCTGATCTGGCCGTTGGTTGGCAGCAGAACGGCGATGTCGCCAGGCTTTAGTGGCCCTCGCGTCAGTTCATCCAGCTCCGACAGCCTGTCAATGCAATATCCCTGCGCGGACAGCGCCCACGCGATCTGCCCGGCGCACGCCTTGAGCGCCAAGGTTTCCAGATCGACGCCTTCCGGCGGGTCAGCCAGCTCGTGCAACACCAGCAGCCGCGCAACCGGCTCGCCATTCGGCGCCGAGCGCAGCGGCGTGGCGTCCTGGCGGCCACTGGCCTGCACGTCCTCATAAGCGATCGTGGTTGTTGATTTGTCGTCACCCAACTTGCGTCCCGTCGCCGCATAGAACTGGTTGATCGCTTCAACATAGCCACGGCTGGAACGGTGATTGGTGTTCAGGGTCAACCGATCCGTGGGCGGCACCTCGGATTTGGCGCGCTCGTAGGTCTGCACGTCGCCGCCGCGGAAGCGGTAGATAGACTGCTTGGGATCGCCGATCATCACCAGTCGGCCGCGCGGCGTTTTTTCGGCGCCGCCTTCGCGATAAATCGCATCGAGGATGCCGAACTGGACCGGATCGGTGTCCTGGAATTCGTCCACCAGCGCCACCGGCCATTCGGCGAACAAGGCGTCCGCCAGCGCACGCTGGCCCGCGTGCGGTTGCAGCGCATCGCTCACGGCGACCAGAATCTGGTCGAACGTGGACTGGTTGGCAGCATCCAGCCGCGATTGCATGGCCTGTCGGCACCAGCGCCGGGCGGCGGAGAGGAAGGTTCGGAGGGCTCGGTTGGCCGCCAACTCAAGCTGCAAGGGCGAAATGGCGGCGGCGATTCCGGGTGACAGATCCACGAGTTTGCGCACCTGCGAATCCGTCTTGCCCGCCTTGTTCACGCCCCTCATCGATGAGGCATCGAGCAAATCCCTGCGATACTCTTCAAGAATGTCCGCGATGGCCTCATCAGACGTCTCGAACGCATCCGCCAGCGCTGCCCAGGCCTTTCCAAGCCGTCCACCGCGATTCAGCAGCCCCTCCGCAGACACCACCTCGCGCACGTTGGCAACCCAGCCCTGCCAGCCTCCAACGGCCTCGGAAACCGCTGCCGCCACGATCTGCGGATCCAGTGGCCCTACCTCCACATTTGCCTGCAGCAGCACCGGCACATATTTTTTCAGCTTGTTGCGATCGATTTCTGCGGCATGCGCCAGCTGGACCAATTCGTCCGCTTCGCTCCCTTGCGAGATGACCCGCCACAGATCGTCGGTCAGCGATTTCTCCAGCGTCTTGCCGTCGATCATGTCGCGCTCGCGAAACAGCGCCCCGGCGGCAAACGGGTGCTCGGCGAGGATGCGCGCGCACAGCGCGTGCAGGGTGGAAATCGGGGCGGCATCAAATTCGGCCAACGCGGCTTGCAGACGTTGCACGTCTTTGTTGCATTGATTCGCATCGCCCAGCCAGCGCTGCAGAAGCCATTGCCGATCCGATGCCGACTCGTCATCGGCAGTGCCGCCGGCCGCCATGCTCTCCGCCTCGGCCAGCGCCCACAGCAGTTTGCCGCGCAGCCGCTCGGACAACTCGGCTGCGGCGGCGTTGGTGAAAGTGCTGACCACGATCCTCCGCGGCGTCAGCTCACGTTCCAGCAGCAGGCGCAGGTACAGCGCGGCGATGGTCCAGGTCTTGCCGGTGCCGGCGCTGGCCTCGACCAGACTGCGGCCACCGTCATCCAGCGGCAGCGTCATCCAACTGCTTGCCCCGCTCATGCGGCGCCTCCTGTCACTTCGGAGGGCGCAACGTCAGCACCCGGCGCCTGTCTTTCTTCCAGGAGAATCAAGGCGTTGACCCGTATTGCGCTGTCCAGCAAGGATTGCAGCGCACGGGTTTCCGGATCGGTTTGCGGATCGCCGAACCTCAGGTCGCCTTCAAGGACAGCGGCATAACCGGGGGCGTAATCGCGCTCACCGACGCCGTCGCCATGCTCCTGGACCCAGCGGCTACTGATCCTGGCCGCGATTGCCGACAATACGACTGCCGAACTCGCTCCCCCGGCTCCCGATTCAGCCTGCTGGCCGCTTGCCCGGAGCTTGGCTGCTTCACGCAAGGCAGCCCACGCCGTTGCCGGATAGAACCACAGCTTCCCCATCATCGCCTCGCGCCAGAACGCGATCAGACCACGCAGGCGGCGGCGCAGATCGGTTTCCATGGCGCTGCGGCTTGCCGGATCGGCGGCGCAATAGGCATCGTCCCAATCGTTGATCCGCTGGGCCATGTCGGGTTCGCCCTCGGCCAGAAAGGTCAGGCGCACCGGCGCTGGCGGTTCCTCGCCTCCGCGTTGCAGGCGCAGCAGCGCCCAGTGCAGGAAAGCGGGAACGAGTTCCTTGAAACCCAGGCTGTCCGTTGTCTTGAGCCACGTCCTTTTGTTTTTCGAATCCGGTGCCGCGAACACCACCTGCACGCCGGTCTCCGAACCCGGCCACGGGTAGACGTTGCGCACCCGACCAGTGATGCGTTGGGGCATGTCCGACAGCGTTTCGGTTTCGCCCGCCATGACCAGCGGGATATCCACGCACAACACCTGACCGCCGCTTGCGCCACGGGTACCGAAACGCGCGCAACCTTCGGCGCGGGCCCACAACGCATCCACGGCACTGGCCTCCAACGCCCAGACCACCGCGCCGACTGTGCCCGGCGGCAGCAACCCGCCCAGACCAAGCCAGGCCGGCGGTTTTCGATCCCAAGTCCACCCGGAGTCTGCGCACTTGCGCGGCAGCACGTGTTCCAGGAATACGCGACGCGCCGGCGTGTGGATGCGCGCGATGTCGTCCATGGGCTCATCTTCGGGCAGGGCGGTGCCCGCATCCAGCCCGTCAAGCGTCAGATGCAAGTGATCCTTGAGCAATGCCTTGGCTGGGTCTTTGTAATAGGCCGCAAGCATCGCCAAGGGCAATGGATCGGGCAGCGTTGCCGCCAGCGGCTGGGTCGGATCGTGCAGTCGTGACGGCCGCTCGCTGCCTTGGCCGGTCATGCCTGCGAAGTCGGCGGAATAGGAAAACAGCGCCGGGTTTTCCCCATCGAAATAGCGCGCATCGAACGGTTGCAGCGGATGCTGCACCCGCCACGGCCGCGGCGTTTTTTCATCGTCCGGGGCGATGCCGGCAAACCGGTCCAGTTCGGCCAGCAATTCCGCCAGCGGTGCGGCCGGATTGCGGCGCTTGCCGTCGCGGACGCCCTGCCCCACGAAGGACAGGTGCAGCCGCTTGCGCGCGGACATCACGGTTTCCAGGAACAGATAGCGATCATCGCCGGACACGTCACGATCGCCGATGCAGCGGATGCGTGCCATCAAGTCGATCCCGCCATCGGCAGGCCGGCGCGGGAAGGTGCCTTCGCCCAGCCCAAGCACGCAGACCACGTCGAACGGAATGGCGCGCTGCGGGACCATCCCGCAGAAGGTGATGCCGCCCATCAGGAAACGCTGGCGCTCGGAAGCGGACTCGAGCGCTTGCTGCAACACCTCGCGCACCACCGGCATCCGCAGGACCGGATCCTGGCCGTTGTGGTTTGGCTCGGCGGCGATCTGCTCGATGGCCCGATGCAACGTTGCAAGCGCTGCGCGTGCGCCGGCATCCGTGTGATCGATGCGCAGCAGCGCCTCCACGCGCAAGCGCAGCACCTTGGCCCAGTCGCTGGCCTTGCGTTCGCCCTGCGCCAACTCACGCCATGCCTGCAGCTCACACAGCAGGCGGTCCAGACTGCCCAGCGCGGCGGCGGACGGGCCGTCGATGCCGGCCATGGGCAACAGTTCGCTACCATCCGGCAACGCAACGGCCCGTGGTTCGGACGCCCCCGCCACATCCGCCATCAGATAGCCGGCAAGCATGCGGTCCATCGCCCAGGCAAAGCTGTTTTCGCGGCGCCCCGGCAGGCCCAGCGCCGCTTTGTGGTCACCATCCAGCGCCCACGCCACGCCGCTGGCGCGCAGCCATTCCACCAGCACGCCGGCGTCGTTTTCATCCAGCGCCAGCGCGCGCCGCACTTCGGCCACCGCCAGCAAGTCGGCCACCTCCGGCGCGGTGATGCGCGAGCCCCCCGATTCCAGCAGGGTCTGGAACACGGTCAGCAGCGGATGACTGCGCGCCACCGGAACGTCGGCCAGGTGATATGGCAGCAAGCGTTCGTGCGCCGATCCGGGTTCACCGAACACCGCCCGGATCAGCGGCAACCAGACCTGGATGTCGGGAGCCATCACCACGATGTCGCCGGCGCGCACCTGCTCATGCTCGATGGCGTGGAGCAGCGCATCGCGCAGCACCTCCAGTTCGCGCTGGCGGGTGTGGCAGGCGTGGACGCGCAGGCTGGCATCCTCGATGGATTCCTTCGCCTGCGGCGCCTCGTGCATCAGTTCCGGCCGCAACTGGCGAATGCTCTCCTGCAGGCGCTGCAGGCGGTTGCACGGCTGCGCCGGGGCTTCATCCTGCCAATGGCGAATGTCTTCGCGCACCTCGCCAGCCACCAGCGCCGAGAAGAAGTGCTGGCCCAACCGTCCCCAGCGCGCAAGCAGTGGATGCGCCTGCTCGCGCCAGTCCGGGGCGTCGGGATTTTCCAGCAGGCGACTCTCCTCTTCGCGCCATGCCCGCCATCCGGCCGCATCGGGAAACCGCCAACCACCCTGCCCCGACGCCGGCCGCAGCCCACCCCAGTATTCACGACAGGGGTCGGGCACATACAGGAATACCGGCGCCCGCTGGGCGTAAGCACGCAGCACCGACAGTTCAACCGGAGGCAGGTGCGACAACCCCACCACGTGCAATGGCGACAGCGCCTCGCACGAGTCCCCCAGCGCCTTGACCAACGCCTCGACCAGCGCCCCGCGGTGCTCGCCCAGTTCACCCGATACGACCTTCCACAGCGGTGCCAGGCACTTTTCCTCCAACGCCCGCAGTGCAGGATCGTTCCGCCTTGCGGTGGCAAAGGAAAACTTGCCCGCCTGCCACGCCTCCAGCCAGTTGCTGCGATAGACCAGATATTGCGAAAACACCCGCGCCAGCCGATCGGCCAGCTGGAAGCGTCGCTGTGCAAGCTCGTCCGCGCTTTTCCCGGAACCGGCGTCCAGATAGTCCAGCACTCGCCGGTCGGTGACGCCATGCCGTTGCGGGTCGTCCAGCAACGCGTGCAGGCTCCAGCGCAAATGCCCGCGCCGATACCTGGGCAAGGCCACCGCACGTTTGCCCAGCCGCTCGACGGACAGCGCATCCAACCAATCGCTGGGCAGACGCACATCCAGATTGGCCACGACCCCGGCCACGCCAACGCGCCGTGCAAGCGCGGTCGTGATCCACTGTTTCATGCCCGGGTGCGCCGCGATCAGCGTCTGCGGCGTCAGCGGGTTGTCCGGACGGGTTTGCGCCAGCAGCGCCAGCAGCGGATCCAGCAGCGCTTCCAGCCGGCTGGCGCGCAGCAGGATCAAACCGTTTTCCGACGGATCCGCGTACAGCGCCGCCTGTTCCACCAGTTTCGCCATTCCCCGCAGTCCCTCCTCGCACACCGTCGGCCACGGCTCATCCTGCCCCAACCGCGTCTCGCGGAATGAGACGGGGCAATCGAATACGCAACCCGCTCCTCCCGTAGCCGCCACCGGACGGCCTTTCCAGCCACGACGCGCGATCATGCCACGCCGCCATGCGGGCCGTTGATGCGGCAGATGGATGCATCGACCCGTGGCCGCGACGCACTCGGGATACTTGACTCGTTGTGCCAAAGCCGCACGAACGTTAGAATTCGCAGCCCGGCGCGACCGGCCTGCGCGTCCGCCACGGTCGCCGGGGCGAAGCACGGCAACAGCCAAGGGGCGGCCCGCCCCGCGGTCCTGATTCAGGAGAGGTGTCCGAGTGGTTGAAGGAGCACGCCTGGAAAGTGTGTAGGCGGCTAAACCCCGCCTCGGGGGTTCGAATCCCCCTCTCTCCGCCAGATACGCAAGCGCCCCGCCAGGGGCGTTTTGCGTATCTGGCGGAGAGAGGGGGACGAGTAGTCCCCCGTCGGGGTTCGACTGATTCGCCGGGAGCGAATCAGGACAGCCGCAGGCTGCCCGCAGGGCGCGGGCCAGGGATGGCCCGCGTCTATCCCCCCGGAGTTTCCAGCACGTTCCGATTGCGCCCCGCCAGGGGCGTTTTGCGTATCTGGCGGAGAGAGGGGGACGAGGTGTCCCCCGCCGGGGTTCGACTGATTCGCCGGGAGCGTCTTGCCTGTATATCGGGACAGCCGCAGGCTGCCTCAGGAGCGCAGCGGCCTCCTCAGCTTGAAGTGCCCCATCCCCACAGGGCGGCTCCCGCTATCAAGGCGGGAATGGTCAGTTTTGCCTTGGAAGCAAACAAGATCGCCAGAACTATTGCAAACAACATGAGCGCCTCGGCGTTGATCAGGCTGATCCGAAGCAATCCCGTCGTCGTGCCGGAAATCAGGCCCACCACCCCTGCGGTGACACCTTCCAGGAAGATCCGTATGCGCGGCCGATGCACCCACCGCTCCAATGCGTCATGCCCGAGCAGGGAGAATGCAAACGCCGGAAGAAAGATGCCGACGGTCATTGCCACGGCGCCCCATGGCCCACCGCCGAGATAACCGACAAACGTGGAAAAGATGATCAATGGCGCCGGGAGCAGCCCGGACAGGGCCAGGCCATCGAGGAACTGGGCATTGCTCATCCACGCACCGCCGGACACGGCATCCCGTTGCAGGAAAGGGATGACGGTATAAGCCCCGCCGAATGTCAGGAGGCCCGCCTTCAATCCCGACCAGAACAATTCAGGCAAGGACATTGTCGCCGCATTGCTGGGTTCGCCAGCGACTGGACTTGCCGTCAGCGCGGCAAGACCCACCAATCCATGGCGCTCAATCAGCCACACGACGCCAACAACGGCAAGCACTGTGACTGCCAATGCCATCACGCGAAAGCCGCGTCGCGCCAGCAGATACAAGGTGCCGGCAACGACAAGGATGATGGAGAAGTGCACGCCCGCCAATTGCGCGACAGTTGCAAGGATCGCGAAGAACCACAGCCAGCGATCCGTGACTACATGCCCGCCGATCCTGACCACGGCGCGAACGATCAAGGCCGCAACAGCCACCTGCACGGCGGCAAACACCGATTGCGACGCATCCGTCTTCAAGCCAAAACGCACATACGCCCAAGACAACGCGAACATCAGGAGAAAACCAGGCAGCATGAACCCGAGCCCGGCGAGGATGCCACCCCAGCGACCACGCGAACGCATGCCGAAGTACACGCACAACTCATGTGCTTCGGGGCCCGGCAACACCTGATAGACCGCCAACACCCGATTGAACCGTGCACTGCTGATCCAGCGCTCCTCCTCCACGAGTTGCTGGCGGATCATCGCGAGCTGGGCCACCGGGCCACCCCAGGCAAGCGCCCCGAAATGCAGGAAGCGCAGGAACAAACGCATCAGGGACTCGCGAGGAATGGCGTCCGCCCCCTCTTCCGCAAGGGAGTCATTCGCGTCGCCAGCCGTCGGCATCACCATGACAGTGAGGCTACAGCAACCCGCCGCAACCATGTAAACTACCGCCCCTGCGATGCTCTGGCAGTGCGATTTGCAAGCCAACCATCGCAGGACACGTTCCACGAGCCAGCGCCAGCGCGGC
>NZ_JAMLIW010000010.1 GCF_023953935.1 Thermomonas sp.
TCGCGGCAAGCCTCAGGCATCCGCAGCGCCTCCCTCGATACTGGAATCCCGAATGTTCTTTCGCAACCTCACCCTGTTCCGCTTCCCCACCACGCTCGACCTCACCGACCTCGACCAACAACTCAACGACTGCGCGCTCAAGCCGGTTGGCGCGCTGGAACTGTCCTCGCGTGGCTTCATCCCGCCGATGGGCCAGCACGACGCCGCCTTTCAGCACGTTTGTGACGACGCGCTGTGGCTGACCGTCGGCGGCGAGGACAAATTGCTGCCCGGTGCGGTGGTGAATGACCTGCTGCAAAAGAAATTGGCGGCGATCGAGGAAAAGGACGGCCGCAAGCCCGGCGGGCGCACCCGCAAGCGGATCAAGGATGAGCTCATCACCGAACTGCTGCCGCGTGCGTTCGTGCGGCCGGTGCGCACCGATGCGCTGATCGACCGCCAGCATGGCGTGATCGCGGTGGATACCTCATCGCGCAAGGCGGCAGAGGCCGTGGTCTCGGAAGTGCGTCGCGCGTTGGGCAGCTTCCCGGCGCTGCCGCTGAATGCCGAAACCGCACCGCGTGCGATTTTGACCAGCTGGATCGCCGGCGACCCGTTGCCCGACGGCCTGACCTTGGGTGATGAATGCGAACTGCGCGATCCCACCGACACCGGCGCGGTGGTGAAGATCCAGCGAATGGACCTGTCCGGTGAGGAAATCACCAAGCACTTGGACGCCGGCAAGCAGGCCACGCGGCTGGCGCTGGTGCTGGATGACCACGTCAGCTTCGTGCTTGGCGAAGATCTGATCGTGCGCAAGTTCAAACTGCTCGACGGCGCAGTGGATCAACTGGAATCCAGCGGCGACGATGACATCGTGGCCGAGCTCCAGACCCGCTTCGCGCTGATGGCCGGCGAGTTCAAGCGCCTGTTCGGCGTGCTGGAGGCCGCGTTCCGGCTCAGTCAGGCGCAGTGACCCCGCAAGCCAGCGACGGTGACCCTCCATCGGCCAATCCAGCGCGATACACTCGCGCCATGCACGCCCTGTTCCGCCTGCTGTCTCCCACGCACAGTCCCGTGGTCCGGCAGCGTGAGCAGGTGGCATTCACCCTGGCCGATGGCCGCCGCATCGATGTGCTGCGCGTCCGCGACCCGCGTGCGCGGCGGATCAAGCTCAGCGTGGACGAGCGCGGCGCGCGGTTGACGTTGCCGCTGCGCGCCAGTCTCGCCGCAGGCGACCGCTTCGTGCACGATCACGGCGATTGGTTGCAACAACAGCTCGACCTGCATGTCAGACACGCCGCGCCGGCGTTGATCGTCGGGCAGACGATGGCCCTGCCTCTGCGCGGGGAAGACGCCCCCGTGACCTGGCGAACCGCGCGCGCGGCGCGACTCGATTTCGATGCCGCCGGTCAGCTGTGTTTCCGGTTTCCCGCCAGCGCCGGGCAGGCGGCCGTGCAGCGGGCGCTGCGCGACTTCTACGAAGCCCAAGGCCGGGCCGATCTCGGTCGCTGGCTGCCGCGCTACCTCCCAGGCTTGCCGCGGGTGCCGCGCCGTTTCACGTTCAAGCGCACCACCGGCCAGTGGGGTTCACTGGCGCACGACGGCAGCCTGTCGCTGGATCTGGCCCTGCTGCTCGCGCGTCCCAGGGCGTTCGAATATGTGCTGGTGCACGAATTGTGTCATTTGCTGCAGGCCAATCATTCGCCGCGTTTCTGGCGCGAGGTCGAAGCCAGATACCCCGGCTGGCGCGATGAACGCGAGTATCTGCGCCACGAGGGGCGTGGCCTGAAATCCCGCCTGCGCGCTCTGTTGGCCGGTTGAGCAGAGCATTTGCGTTTGCTTGGAAGTGTCGTTCCAAGCCGAGGTCCCCCGATGAACATTTCGACCCGCAGCGCGCTCGCGCTGGCCCTGTCCGCCCTGGTACTCACCTTGCCGGCGTGCAAGAAGGCCCGGGATGCCGCCGTCGATGCGGCGCTGGAGCGCGCCACCGGGGTCAAGGTCGATCGTGATGGCAACACCGTCACGGTCCAGACCGACGAAGGCCAAGCGCGGATCGCTTCCTCCGAGGACGGCGACAATCTGGCGCTGCCGGCCAGTTTCCCCAAGGACATCCAGCTGCCCGCCCAATACAAGCTGTCCAGCGTGATGGAATTGGGCGGGGCGCAGGTGTTGTCGATGACCACGCAAGAAGCGATGGGTTCGCTGTTCAACAGCCTGTCCGGCGGGATGGAGCGCAGCGGCTGGACCCGCGAACTGTCGGCGCAGACCGACGATGGCGGCACGCTCGGCTTCAGCAAGGGCGACCACCACGTGGTGTATTACATCGCGAAAAACGAAAACGGCAGCACCGATTTGAACGTCAACGCCACGACCACCACGCAGCAATGATGCCTGCCGGCGTCGGCTGGCCGACGCTGGCGGCAAGACGGTTCCGCGGGACCTGACACCGGCAGGCTCAAGATGTCTCAGGGCGGTTACGAGCAGATCCTTGCCGTGAGTCCGCGCGACGCGCGCTGGTATCGGCTGTCCGAACAGCTGATCATGATCTTCGGCGTGATGACGCTGCTGCTCGTGTTTTTCAGCCTCGTGCTGTGGGTCCAGGGTTCCGCGAAGGTCCCCCTGCGCCAGGTGTTGTTCCTGATCGGGCCATTTCCGCTTGCTTGCGCGCTCAGCGTCTGGATCCACAGGCGCATCGCCCGCCGGCATGGCCTGCTTTGAACGTTGCTGAATCCGCATTCCTGGCGCAGGTCATTGCTGGCGAAGAAACGGCGCGATCACCGCGGCCACCCGTGCCGGCTGCTGCATGTGCAGGTGGTGGCCGCCCGCCAGCACTTCCATTCGCCCCTTCGGCAGCGCGGCCACGCGCCGACGGCGTTCCGCGTCCGGCAGATAGGGCTGCGGCGGATCGGCGAACAGCACCAGCGTCGGACATTCGATGCCGGCGAGCAGGTCGTCTGCCTGCGCCTGGGTCATCCGCACCAGCGTCGGCAACGTCAGGCGTGGATCGCTGCTCCAGACGAAACCGCCGTCCACGGAGCGCACGCCGCGTTCAACCAGCAGCCGCAGCAACTCCGGTTCAAGTCCGGCGCCGGGGGCGCGCAAGGCGGCAAAACGCGCCTGCACGGCGCTGTCGATATCCGGAAACACGCGCAGATGCTTGCCCTTGAGCGCCCGCTGCGCGGCTACCGCCTCGTGCAGACGGGCGCCGGTGCGCTCCGGTGCTTCGGTCAGCACGCCCAGCGCTTCGATCGTCGCCAGTCGTTCGATCCGCTCCGGGCAGGCACAGGCCACCAGGCTGGCGATCGCCCCGCCCATCGAATGCCCGAGCAGGCGGAAGCGATCCCAGCCGAGCGCGTCTGCCGCATCGAGCACGCTGGCAATGCTGCCGGCAAAGGAATAGTCGCCGCCGGCGCCCAGATGCGCGCTGTGGCCGTGGCCGGGCAGGTCGATCGCCACCAGTTCGACGGCGCCCAGATGCGGCGCCAGCGGCAGGAAGCTGGCGGCGTTGTCGAGCCAGCCGTGCAGCGCCAGCACGCGCGGCCCTTTCCGGTCGTTGGACAGGGCGGCAAGTTCGCCCAGCGGCGTACGCAGGGAAAACGCGCGCATCAGGACCACCCCGCGTCGCTGCGCGCCAGCTTCGCCAGCACATCGGCGTGCATCGGCGAACCGTTCAGGCAGCGGATATAGCGCAGCGTTTCACCGCCGGCCGCGCGGAAAGCTTCGGCGTTTTGCAGCGCGATTTCCTCCAGCGTTTCCAGGCAATCGGCGGCAAATCCCGGGCACACCACGTCGACCGTATGCACGCCTTGCCGGGCCAGCTCCTGCAGCGTTTGCAGGGTGTAGGGCTGCAGCCAGCGCTCCGGCCCGAAACGCGACTGGAAGGTGAGCAGAAGGGCATCGCGCTCCACCCCGAGCGCGTGCGCAATGGCCTGGGTGCTGGCCTCGCACTGGGCCGCATACGGGTCGCCGGCGCGCACCAGCCGCTCGGGAATGCCGTGGTAGGACAGCAGCAGCCGCTGGCCACGCCCGTGCTCGGCGTGGAAGGCGCGGATCGACGCGGCGATGGCGGCGGCCCAGTCCGGATCGGCGTGGTAGTCGTGCAGCAGTTCCACCCGCATTCCGGACCCGTGCATCGCAATCGCATCGGCCATGCTGGCCGTGGTGGTGGTGGAATACTGCGGGTACAGCGGCAGCACCCGCACCCGGCGCACGCCGCGCTCGCGCAGTGACGCCAGCGCCGCGGCCAGCGGCGGTGTGCCGTAGCGCATCGCGTAGCCCACTTCCCGATCCGGCAAGCGCTCCTGCACGGCCCGCGCCAGCGCGGCAGTGTGGACCGCCAGCGGCGAACCGCCGTCCAGCCAGATGCTGGCGTACTTGTGTGCCACCTTCGGGCTGCGGCGCGGCAGGATGACCCAGCGCAACAGCGGCCGCCACAGCCAGCGCGGGATCTGGACCACCCGCGGGTCGGACAGAAATTCGCGCAGATAGGCAGACACCGCCGCCGGCGTGGCCGCGGCCGGCGTACCGAGGTTGGCCAGGAGCAGCGCCGGCGGTACTTCAGAAGAAGGAGGCATGTGCATAGCATCGCATGCGGGGCGCGCTCACCCGCAGCTGCGTGCCGCAACGCCCGCGCAAACACCATCATTCCGATCGGAACAACGGTGACACCCGTGCCTCATTGCGGCCGCGGCGGGCCCGCCGCCGTGGCCGCAAATGGGCGAATTCCGGTTTACTTGCGCGCGGTCAGGATCGGCGTCAGGTAGTCGGGACGGCCTTCGATGCGCTCCAGGTGCGGGTAGCGCAGGCCGTCGTGGTAGTCGATCCGCACCGTGCGGTAGCGGTCGAATTCCTTGACCAGCAGTTCGATCGGCGCGGTCGTGCCCTTGGCCGCCTTGACCGCGTCTTCCAGCACGTCCTGCGAATACGCCTGGCCGTTGACGGCGATCACGCTGGCGCCGCTGCCGAGCCCGACATTGAACGCCGGACTGTCCCAGCGCACGTCGGAAATGGCGCCGTCCTTGCCGATCATCAATCCCAGCGAATAGACGAAATCAGCGCCGCCCCAGCGCGGGCTGGCGCTGCCCTTGGCGTAGGCGCTGGGGGTGTCCTTGAACACCAGCCGCCAGCCGGCCGCCTCGATGCCGCCGGTCAGGCCGACGCGGCCGTCGAGACGCTCGCGCAGGAAGCTCTTCCAGTCGTGCGGATAGACCGCGTTGAGCGTCGCCACCACGTCGTCGAAAGTGTAGGTGTTCTGCACCTTCCACTCGCCGTCGTTGACGCCGAAGAAGGCGCGGGCGAAGTCATCCAGCGACTTCTTGCCGCCGCTGCCAGCGCGGATCAGCGCATCGGCTTCCAGCCAGATCATCTGGCCGCCGGAGTAGTAGTCCTCGCTCATCTGGTAATTGCGATAGGCGAGCGGGGCGCGGCTGGCGATGATCGGGTCGTTGGTGGTGTCCTGCACATTGCGCCAGCTCAGGCCCGGGCGGTTTTCCGCATAGGTCGCGGCGACCAGCGCCAGCGCGTCGATCGAGGCCGGCAGCGGGCGCATGCCGCTGCGCGCGGCCAGCACGTTGCCCCAGTACTGGGTCTGGCCTTCGTAGACCCACAGCAGGCTGTCCTGCATCGGCACGTTGAAGTTCGGCGTCCACAGATCCGCCGGGCGGCGGTATTTGCCATTCCAGGAATGGGTGAACTCGTGCGCCAGCAGATCGCTGAACCCGACCTTCTCCTTCCAGTCGGTGAAATAGCCGGTCCCCATCCCGTTTTCACTGGAACGCTGGTGTTCCAGGCCGTTGCCGCCCATCTGATCGGACAGCGAGAACAGGAACTGGTAGTGATCGAAATGCTGGGCGCCGAACAGCTTGAACGCCTGCGCGACCATGGCACGGTGGATGTCCACCTGCGCCGGCTTGGCCTCCAGATACTTGGCCGCGTCGGCCACCACGCCCAGCCGCACCGGGCGCGCGCTGCCGGTCGGGGTCAGGTCGATCTGGCGCGCGTAGCGGCCGGCGTACACCGGCGAGTCGGCAAGGATGTCGAACGGCACGTCCTCGTAATTGACGGTATTGCCGCTGCGGCCCTCTTCGTGCAACGCGGTGAACGCGGTCCAGCCGGCCGGATAGGTGACCCGGGTATCGAACATGATCCGGGACATGTAGTGCCCGGCCGGATACAGCGCGGTGGAAATGAATTGCAGGTTGAGCATGTTCGGCGTCATCACCACCCGCCCCTGGCCGGGGCCGGTGGCGGTAAGGAAATCGAACTCGACCACGACCTCGGTGGCGCCCTCCGGCACGGTGATGTGGAAGGCGGCCACGTTCAGCGGGTCGCGCTTCCAAGCCAGGGTCTGGCCATTGGCCTTGAAGGTGATGCCGGCCAGCTTGTCCAGTGACCCCCGCGGCGTGTGCCCGCCGGGAATCCACATCGGGTAGAGCAGGGTCAATTCACCGGGCGTGGCAGGAATGGTTTCGCGCACCTTGAAGATGCGCTGGTTGAGATTGGTGGCGTCGACTTCGAGCCGGATCGTGCCGGGATAGGCCACGTCCTGCGGCGGCTGGACCGCGGGCGACGCGTATTGGGCGTGGACGCCGGCGCTGGTGGCCATCAACAGCGGCAGGGCGAGCGGCAGCAGGCATTGGCGGATCATGGGTGGCTCCGTACGCGGGTCAAACCACCATCCTAGTCGCCGCGGCTGGCGGCTTCCTCTGCCGAAAGCCATGCAAGCCCGGTTCATGCAGGCTCTGGCAGGATGAGTCACCCCATTCAGGAATACCCCATGCGCGCTCTGTCGCTGTGCCTCCCGGTTCTCCTGCTGTCGGCCTGCGCCGGCCAACCCGCCGCGGACGCGCCGGCCGCGAGCCCCACGATGCAGGCCTGCAACGCCGAAGCAGCCAGCGGTCTGGTGGGCCAGCCGGCCACGCCGACCAATGTCGAAGCCGCCCGGCTTGCTGCCGGTGCCGCCAGCGTGCGCGCTCTTGGCCCCTCCGATCCGATGACCCTGGATTTTCGCGGTGACCGCCTGAACGTCATCAAGGACGCCGCTGGCGCGATTGCCCAAGTGCGCTGTGGGTGATGTGCTGCGGGTGATGCGCGGCGGCTGAATTCGAACATCTGGCCCGATCGGCCACGGGGCCGGCGCGTCTCAGGCCGCAAATGCGTCCGTTGCCAGCCACAGGGCGTGCTCGCGCACGTCTTCGGGCCAGGCCAGCAGCAGGCTTTCGAAACGCCCGGCCTCGCCGGCGAACAGGGCGCGAGCGGATTCCTCGAACTCCGGAGCGTCGCCGACCATCTCCAGCAGGAACCGGTACGTCGCTTCCTGCGCGGCGCGCCGGCGGTCGCTGCCGGCGCTGACCTTGCGCGCCGCGTCCACCAGCCGCCGCAGCGCCACCGAGGCGCCGCCGGGCTGCGCCGCCAGCCAGTCCCAGTGTCGCGGCAGCAGGGTCACTTCGCGCGCCACCACGCCCAGCCTCGGGCGCCCGGGTCGGCGCTTTTCCGCGGGTTTGCCCGCGCCTGCGAGCGCCGCCTCGGGCTGTTCGATCAGACGCAGGAAATCGGCCGCCGGCAGTTCCAGCGGCAGCTCCAGCGCGCGCCCGGTGGCATCTTCGAACACCCGCAGCGGCCGCTCCGGGTGAGCGTCGTAGGCCTGTTTGGCCTTCATCGCCACGTGCCGAAGTTCGCCGGTGGCGATCCGAACCGAACTGGAAAACGCGGTGCTGCGCTGAGAGGGGTTGAACATGACGGCCTCCAGAGTACGACGTCACATTTTACCCGGATAAATCATGAAATCAACTCAACGCCCGGATTCCACCGCGATGAACTGCAGGAACTCGGTGCGGGTGCGGGCATCTTCCTGGAAGCTGCCGAGCATTCGCGATGTCACCATGCCAACGCCCCGCTTGTGGATGCCGCGGGTGGTCATGCACTCGTGCGCGCCGATCGCCACCACGCCCACGCCCAACGGCTGCAGCGCGCGCTGGATGCAGTCGGCGATCTGCGCGGTCATCTTTTCCTGCACCTGGAACCGCTTGGCATAAGCCTCGACCACCCGCGCCAGCTTGCTGATCCCGACCACCTTGCCGTTGGGCAGGTAGCCGATGTGGACCTTGCCGATGATCGGCGCCATGTGGTGCTCGCAGTGGCTTTCGAACTGGATGTCGCGCAGCACCACCATGCCGTCGTAGCCGCCGACGTGCTCGAAGGTGCGCTGCAGGTAATCGTCCGGGTCGAGCGAATAGCCGGCGAACCACTCGCCGTAGGCATCGACCACCCGCCGCGGCGTGTCCAGCAGGCCCTCGCGCGCGGGATCATCGCCAGCCCATTTCAAGAGCGTGCGCACGGCGTCTTCGGCCTGGCTGCGGGTGATGTCGTGGCGAATCTCTTCGGTCATGGGTGTCCTCGCAAATGATCATGGTAGCGCGCAGGTCGCGCTTTCCCCTTCAGCGTGGACAATACCCGCTGTGCCGGCAAGAGCGCGTGGCGAAATGGGCGAAGATCGAATCCAGCGGGTATCCCTGCGCGCGCGCGTGATGGATGCCGACCGCGCCGCGGCGCTGATTGCACCCGCCGCCACGGTGGCGATGAGCGGCTTCACCGGCGCCGGCCATCCCAAGGCGGTGCCGCAGGCGCTGGCGCGGCGGATCGAGGCTTCCCACGCCGCCGGCACGCCGTTCAAGATCAACCTGTTTACCGGCGCTTCGACCGCGCCCGAACTCGACGGCGCGCTGGCCCATGCCGACGGCATTGCCCTGCGGCTGCCGTTCCAGAGCGATCCGGAGGCGCGGCGGCGGATCAATGCCGGCCAGATGGAATATCTCGACATGCACCTATCGCATCTGCCGCAGGAGGTGTGGTTCGGGTTTCACAACGCGATCGACGTTGCCGTGGTGGAAGTTGCCGCGATTTTCGAAGACGGCAGCTTGCTGCCCACCACCTCGGTTGGCAACAACAAGACCTGGCTGGACCTGGGCCAGCGGATCATCCTGGAAGTCAACGCCTGGCAGCCGCTGGAATTGCAGGGGTTGCACGACATCTATTACGGCACCGCGCTGCCGCCGCAGCGCCAGCCCATTCCGCTGATCCACGGCGACGACCGCATCGGCCAGCCCACGCTGCGCTGCGATCCGGAGCGCATCGCCGCCATCGTCCTGACCGACGCGCCGGACCGCAGCAACCGCTTCGACCCGATTGACGACGACTGCCGCCGCATCGCCGGGCACTTGATCGAGTTTTTGCGTCACGAGGTCGCGCGCGGACGGCTGCCGGCGACACTGCTGCCGATCCAGTCGGGCGTGGGCAATATCCCCAACGCGGTGCTGGCCGGACTGGCCCAGGCTGGGTTCCACGATCTGGGCGCGTTCACCGAAGTGATCCAGGACGGCATGCTCGATCTGCTGGAAGCGGGCGTGCTGCGCTATGCCTCGGCCACCGGCTTCAACTTCAGCCCGCAGGCCGAAGCGCGCTTCCGCGACCGCCTCGGCTCCCTTCGCAACCGCATCGTGCTGCGTTCGCTGGGCATCTCCAACCATCCCGAGCTGATTCGCCGGCTGGGCTGCATCTGCATGAACGGGATGCTGGAAGCCGACATCTACGGCAACGTCAATTCCACCCATGTCATGGGTTCGAGCATCATGAACGGCATCGGCGGCTCCGGCGATTTCGCCCGCAATGGCTTTCTGTCGATCTTCATGAGCCGTTCCACGGCACGCGGTGGCAGCATCTCCACGCTGGTGCCGATGGTCAGCCATGTCGATCACTGCGAGCATGACGTCGCGGTGCTGGTGACCGAACAAGGCTTGGCCGACCTGCGCGGGTTGTCGCCCAAGCAGCGCGCGCGCCAGATCATCGCCCGCTGCGCGCACCCGGATTATCGCGATGCCCTGCGGGACTACTTCGACCGCGCCTGTCGGGACAGCCGCGGCAAACACACGCCGCATCTGCTGCGCGAAGCGCTGTCCTGGCACCAGCGCTGGTTGGAGACGGGAACGATGCGCACGCCATGAATTGGGTCTATCTCGGGCTCGCCATCGTGGCCGAAGTCATCGCCACCTCGCTGCTCAAATCCAGCGAAGGTTTCACCCGGCTGTGGCCGTCGCTTGCGGTGATCGTGGGCTATGGCGCCGCGTTTTTCTTCCTGTCGCTGACCTTGCGCGCGATCCCGGTCGGGGTTGCCTACGCGATCTGGTCCGGCGTCGGCGTGGTGCTGGTCACGCTGATTGCCTGGCTGGCCTTTGGGCAGAAACTGGACTGGCCGGCGCTGGTCGGGATCGCCCTGATCGCCTGCGGCGTGGTGGTGCTGAACCTGTTCTCGCGAACCTCGTCGCACTGAGCATTTGGCGCGTCGTCAGCCCTCCGTTCGCGCCAATGCCGCTTCGATGGCCGGCGCCGACGTCAGGCTGCCGAAGCAGGACTGCCGCCCGCCGCCGAGCCGGCTGGCGCACCAGGATTCGGCCAGCGGATGACCGGCGCGCAGCAGGGTGGCACCTTGCAGCAGCAGCGCCAGCGTTTCCACCAATCGCCGCGCGTCGGCCTGCTCCAGCGGGCCTTGCAGCCGCGCGTCCGCTTCCGCCAGCGCGGCGTTGAAGTGCGCGCTGTGGCCTGCGGCCTGTCCAAGTTCAGCCATCAGCGCGGTGCGGGTTTCCGGCTCGCGGCCCAGCGCGCGCAGCACGTCCAGGCACTGGATGTTGCTGCAGCCTTCCCAGATCGCGTTGAGCGGCGACTGCCGGAACAGGCGCGGCATCTGCGATTCCTCGATGTAGCCGAGGCCGCCAAAGCACTCCTGCGCCTCGGCGGCCACCAGCGAAGCGCGCTTGCACACCCAGAACTTGCCGATTGCCGTGGCCACCCGCGCCAGCGCGGCGTCGTGGGCATCGCGCGGCGCGCGGTCGACCGCACCGGCCACCCGCAGGGCGAGCGCGGTGGCGGCTTCCGATTCCAGCACCAGATCGGCCAGCACGTTGCGCATCAAGGGCTGGTCGACCAGTCGTTTGCCGAATGCGCTGCGATGGTGCGTGTGATGCAGCGCCCGCCGCAGCGCCATGCGGATCAATCCGGCCGAACCGAGCATGCAGTCGAGCCGGGTCAGCATCACCATTTCCAGGATGGTGGCGACGCCGCGGCCTTCCTCGCCGATCAGGAATGCCCAGGCGTTTTCGAATTCGACCTCCGAAGACGCATTCGACCAATCGCCCTGCTTGTCCTTCAAGCGCAGCAGCCGCAGCGCGTTGACGCGGCCGTCGGGCCGCCAGCGCGGCAGCAGGAAGCAGCTCAGCCCGCCCGGCGCCTGCGCCAGCACCAGAAAGCCGTCCGACATCGGCGCCGAGAAGAACCATTTATGCCCGACCAGTGCATATTCGCCTGCGGCCGCCAGTGGCGTGGCCAGGGTGCTGTTGCTGCGCACGTCGCTGCCGCCCTGTTTCTCGGTCATGCCCATGCCCAGGGTGATGCCCTGCTTGGCATCGATCGGGACGAAGCGGGCGTCGTAATGCGGCGCGGCGGCCTTGACGGTCCATTCGTGCAGCGCCGTCTCGCGCTGCAACACCGGCACCGCCGCGTGGGTCATGGTCAGCGGACAGCTGCTGCCCGGTTCGCCCTGGTAGTGCAGATAGCTCAGCGCGGCGCGGGCCACGTGCGCGCCGGGCTCGGGCTGCGCCCAAGACAGCCCGGCGACGCCGTGGGCGATGGCCGTACCCATGACTTCATGGTAGGCGGCGTTGAACGCGACGCGATCCTCGCGGCGGCCATAAGCATCGTAGGCAATCAGCCGCGGACGATCGCGGTGGGCATCATCGGCCAATTGCAGCAGGCGGCCCCCGGCCAGTGCGCCGTAAGCTTCCAGCCGGCCGCTGAACGCCAAACCGCCTTCGCGCACGACCGCCTCGCGCAGGCCGGGATCGTCGGCCCAGAGATTGCACGCCGGAAACGGCGGCGGCTGGTTGTCGACGTGGTGGGTCTGGAAGCGGTCTTCGGACATGGCGCAGCTCCTGCGATCCAGAGCATTGTGCACTGGCGGCGCGGCGGATGGCTCAGGCCGGCGGCTCGGGCAGGCCGGGCGCCGGCGCCTCCGGAACATCTTGCACCTCGCGCAGGCTGCGTTCGATGGCGCGGGTGCGCACGCCGGTCTGCTCGATCTGCCGGCTGGCCTGATCCAGCTTGTCCTTCACCTTGTCCAGCACATCGCCGAACTTGCCGAATTCACTCTTGGCCTTTTCCAGCACGCGCCAGACTTCCGCCGAGCGTTTTTCGATGGCCACGGTGCGAAAGCCGACCTGCAGGCTGGTCAGCAGCGCCAGCAGGGTGGTGGGGCCGGCAACGGTGATGCGCTGCTCGCGCTGCAGGCTTTCAAACAGTCCGGGGCGGCGCAACACTTCGGCGTACAGGCCTTCGGTGGGCAGGAACAGCACTGCGAACTCGGTGGTGTACGGCGGCGCCACGTACTTGCTGCGGATCCGCTTGGCCTCTTCGCGCACGCGACGCTCCAGCGCGTCGCCGGCATTGCGGGCATCCTCGGCGTCGGCGCGGTCCTGGGCGTCAAGCAGGCGCTCGTAGTCCTCGCGCGGGAACTTGGCGTCGATCGGCAGCCAGACCATGCCGCCGTCGTCGCTGCCGGGAAAGCGGACCGCAAACTCCACCCGCTCGCTGCTGCCGGGCACGGTGGCGACGTTGCCGGCGTATTGCTCCGGGGCGAACACCTGTTCCAGCAGGCCGGCCAGCTGCACTTCCCCGAAGATGCCGCGGGTCTTCACGTTGGTCAGCAACCGCTGCAGGCCGCCCACGTCGGCGGCCAGCTTGTTCATGTCGCCAAGGCCCTGATGCACCTGGGCCAGCATCCGGGTGACGTTGCCGAAGCTTTCGGTCAGGCGGGTTTCCAGCGTGGCGTGCAGCTTTTCGTCCACGGTGGCGCGCATCTGTTCCAGCTTTTGCGCGTTGTCGGCCTGCAGCGCCGCCAGCTGCGCTTCCAGCGTGGCACGCATTTCGCCAATGCGCTGTTCATTGCGCTGGGTCAGCTCGCCCAGCTTGGTGCCCAGGACATCGGCGTGACGCTGCTGCTGTTCGGCCAGCTCCAGCCGGGCCTTGCGGGCATCTTCGGTCAGGGCGTCGCGCAGCTCGCCAAGGCGTGTGTTGGTGGCGGTGGTCAATTCATCAAGGCGCGAATCCGTGCGCGTGGCCACCGCCTGCAACTGGCCGCCGAAGCCGTCGATGCGCTGGCTTTGCTGCAGCATGAAGCTGTCCAACTGCCCGCGCAGCTCCTCGCGGCCGCCGCGCTGTTCCTGACGCAGCAGCGCGCCGATGCTGTCGCCAATCCGCTCCTCCGGCCGCCGCAGCAGCAGGATCAGGACGATGGCCACGGCCACGACCAACAGCGCAATCAGCAGGACGGTTTGCATCTCCATCCCCGCAGTTTAGCCAGAGCGCGTCGCAAATCCCGCGACAACTGCGCCCAAGCCACCGAGACCCGGAACACCCAGCCAATCAGTGCGGTCCCCGCCTGCGCCAGCGTGCCCCACAGCAGCACGCGCACGGCACCCCTCCAGCCGCCGCCGCCGGCAATCCGTTCGGCCACGTAGCCCAATACCGCCAGCAGCAGCAG
This sequence comes from Thermomonas sp., assembly GCF_023953935.1. GTDB lineage: Bacteria > Pseudomonadota > Gammaproteobacteria > Xanthomonadales > Xanthomonadaceae > Thermomonas. The sequence goes on from NZ_JAMLIW010000010.1 coordinate 13,568, forward strand.
GGAGCTGGCCACCATCACCACGGCAAGGCCAGGCGCCCGCCACAGCCAGCCCAACAGCACCGGCGGCAGCGCGCCGACGGTGAACGCGGCAGCGGAAGCAAGCCCGGCCTGGATCGGCCGGGCCCGGTGGGTGTCGTTGATCCCGACCTCGTCGCGCAGATGCGTGCCCAGGTCATCGTGGGCGGTCAGCTGCACCGCGACCTCGTGCGCCAGCTCCGGCGTCAGGCCGCGCTGGATGTAGATGTCGGTCAGTTCCTCCAGCTCCAGCTCGGGATGCTCGCGCAGGGCGCGTGATTCGATCCGCATGTCCGCATGTTCGGCGTCCACCTGCGAACTGACCGACACATACTCGCCCGCCGCCATCGACAGCGCCCCGGCCACCAGCCCGGCCAGACCGCTGAGCAAAATGGTGGACGGATGGGCCTGGGCAGCGGCCATGCCCAACATCAGGCTGCTGGTGGAAATCAGGCCATCGTTGGCACCCAGCACCGCCGCCCGCAGCCAGCCGCTGTTCTGGCTGCGGTGGGGTTCGTGATGGTGGGAATGGTCGTCGTCACTCATGGCTGCCGGTCGCTGGGTCGAGACACGGGCCGACTCCCGCGTCAATCGAATGGTAAACGCTGCGAACCCATGCGGCCTTGATTCAAGGCAACGTCGAAAAAAACAGCATCCCCGAACATCCGCCTACTCGTCATGCCAGATGTCGTGGGCATCCACGAGAACGCGCAGCCGTGCCTCCTCGGCATCGGCGCGGGCGGCGGCCTCCTCGCCGGCAATCTGGCCATGCTGGCGCTGCACCAGCAGCCATTCGGCAAGGGCGGTTTCGCCCAGCTCCCATCCGCGCTTGACCCGGCGGGTGGCCGAAGCGCTGGCCAGCAGCGCGGCGTGCCGGGCCTGCCATTGTTCGGCCAGATGGCTGGCGCGGGTTACGGCAAGCACGGCCGCGTGGCTGATCTCGCGCCGCATCGTGGAGGCATCGCCATGCAGCGCCGCCGCGTTGGCCGCTTCGGCCTCGGCCAAGGCGGCGCGGCGACCGCCGCCCAAGGGAATGCTCAGCACCAGCCCGGTCACCTGTTCCGCGCCGCCGCGCTCGCTCAGACGGCGCAGACCCAGGCTGGGATCGGCAATCCGATCGGCGCGCGCACGTGCGGCCAAAGCATCGCCGCCGCGCGCATCGGCTTCCAGCGCGCCGACTTCATGGCTGCGGGTGATGATGCGCTCGATCCACGCCTCCGCTGCCCCGGGCAGGCCAAGCGGTGCCTCCACGTCGGGCGCGCGCTCGGGAATCGGCAGGCCGGGGAAATCGCTTTGCATCGCCAGCCGCGCCGCCGCCTGCGCGGCCTGTGCGGACAACTGCACGGCCTGCGCCTGGGCACGCTCCACTTCCAGCAATTCTAGGTCCTTGCGCGCCGCGTCGCCCAGCGCCACCCGGCGCGCCAGACCGCGATATTCCTGGTCGTACAACGCGTATTGCTCGGTGCTGCGCCGCACCGCATCGGCGGCACGCAGCCACGCCATCCAATCCTCCAGCAGCAGCCGGGCCGCCTGATGCCGGGCGTCCTCCAGCCGCAATTCCGCCGCCGCCACGCCGGCCTCACCGATCTGGCGATCCAGCCGCGCCTTGCCGGGCAGGCGGATCGCCCGGCTCAAAGTGATTTCAGATTCCGAAAACCGCTGCCGGCCGCCGAATTCATCAGTATTGCGGCGCTGCGCGACGATGTCGAGTTGGAACTCGTGCTCTCCCACCCGGCGCGCCCGCGCGTTGGCCTGGGCCGCGTCCAGGCGCGCCCGCGCGGCGGCCACATCGGGCTGGACGTCGATCGCCGCGTGCACCGCGGCGTGCGGCGGCAACCACTGCTGCGCTGCCGCGCTTGCTGACAGCAGCCACAGCCCGCAGGCAAGCATGCGTTTGTTCATCCCAGTTTCCCCACTGCCAGCACCGGCTCGACCCACCAGCGCACCTCGTGGCCATCCACCTGCTGCCGCAGGAGATTCAAAACCGACTCCACCTGCTCCTGCGGCAGCAGCATCCACAGCACGCGCCGCTGCACCCGCCCGCGCACTTTCTCGGCGGCCGAGGCGCGGGAAAAATCACTGCCGTGGCCCTCGGCGTGCAGCAGGGTGAAGCCAGGCACCCCGGCACCTGCCACGATGGCCTCGGTCAGGGCATCTTCCAGCCTCGGCGGAAACAGCAGCACCAGGCGCACGTGCATGTTCATGCGTTCTCCTGCGGATCGATGCCGTAGCGTTGGAACAGGATCGGCAGCAGCAGCAAAGTCAGCGCGGTGGACGTCACCAGCCCGCCGATCACCACGATGGCCAGCGGCCGCTGGATCTCCGAGCCCGGCCCGCTGGCCAGCAGCAGTGGCACCAGCCCGAGCGCGGTGATGCTGGCGGTCATCAGCACCGGGCGCACCCGCTGCAGCGCGCCGCGGCGCACCACCTCGGTGATCGGCAGGCCAGCCGCGTGCAGCTGGTTGAAGCAGGTCACCAGCACCAGTCCGTTGAGCACGGCAATCCCGAGCAGGGCGATGAAGCCGACTGCGGCAGGCACCGACAGGTATTGCCCGGACGCCCACAGCGCGAGGATGCCGCCGACCAACGCGAACGGGATGTTGCACAAGATCAAGGTGGCCTGCCGCAGCGAACCGAAGGTCATGAACAGCACCAGGAAAATCGCCGCCAGCGCCAGCGGGATGACCAGCCCCAGCCGCGCCGCCGCGCGCTGCTGGTTTTCGAACTCGCCCCCCCATTCCATCCGATAGCCGGGCGGCAGCCGAACCTGGCGCCCCACCGCCGCCCGGGCCTCTTCGACGAAGCCCACCAAGTCGCGCCCATCCACATTGGCCTGGACCTTGGCGTAGCGCGCACCCTGCTCCCGTTCCACGCTGACCGGGCCGGTGCTGGCCTTGAGCGTGGCAATGGCCGCCAGCGGAATCTCGCCGCCGTCGGGCAGCGCGATCCGCAGCTGCCGAAAGCGCAGCTCGGACATCCGGATGTCGGTATCGCCGCGCACCACGATGGGGGTGCGCCGATCCGTCTCCAGCACGCTGCCCGCGGCGATACCGTCTATCTGTGCGCGCAGTTCATCCTGCACGTCGGCCACCGCCAAACCGTTGCGGCCGGCGGCGATCGGGTTGATTTCGACTTGCAGGTAATCCACGCCCTCGCTGGCCTGGGTGATCACGTCCTGCGCCCCGCGCAGGCGTTCCACCACGCCTGCGGTCTGCTGCGCCAGCGTGCCCAGCGTGGCCAGATCCGGCCCGAAGATCTTGATCGCCAGATCCCCTCGGCTGCCAGTGAGCATTTCCGAGATGCGCATTTCGATCGGCTGGGTCAGGCCCGAATCGATGCCCGGAAACCCCGCCAGCACCGTGCGCAGCTGGTCGGCCAGCCAGTCCTTGTCGGGCCGCCGCCACTGCGATTTGGGCTTGAGCTGCAAGACCATGTCGGTTTCATTCAGCCCCATCGGATCCAGGCCCAATTCGTCCGAGCCCACCCGCGCCACGATGTGCTCCACTTCCGGCAGCTGGGCCTTGATCGCGCGCTCCACCGCCAGATCCAGCGCCAGCGAGCGCTGCAACGAGATCGCCGGAGCCTTGGCCAGCTGCACGGCCAGATCGCCTTCGTCCATGGTTGGCATGAAGCTCTTGCCCACCAGCAGGTACGCCACCGCGCCCAGCGCAAGGGCGACCAAGGCCGGAATCAGCGCACGCCGGGGCCGTTCCAGCACCGCCTCCAGCAAAGGTCGGTAAAGCCGGTGGACCTGTCGCATCAGCCAAGGTTCGCGGTGCGACTGCTGCCCCAGCAACAGCGAGGCGAGCACCGGCACGAAGCTCAGCGACAGCAGCAGCGAAGCACCCAGCGCAAAGACAATCGTCAGCGCCACCGGCGCGAACAGCTTGCCTTCCAGCCCCTCCAGCGTCAGCAGCGGCAGGAAGGTCAAGGCGATGATTCCCATGCCCGCCGCGACCGGAACCGCCACTTCGCGGGTGGCGGCAAACACCCGGTGCAGGCGTGGCAAATGCGCGCTGCCGGACTCCGGATCCAGCCGGGTGACGGTGTTTTCCACCACCACCACGGCCGCATCCACCAACATGCCGATGGCAATGGCCAACCCGCCCAGGCTCATCAGGTTCGCGCTCTGGCCGGTCAGGGACATCAGCAGGAAGGTGAACAGCGCGGCAAACGGCAGCATCAGCGCCACCACCAGCGCGGCGCGCAACCCGCCCAGGAACAGCAGCAACAGCACGATGACCAGCAGCGTGGCTTCCAGCAGCGCGTCTTGCACGGTGGCAACCGCCCGTTCGATCAGCTGGCCGCGGTTGTAAAACGGCACCACCTGCACGCCCGGCGGCAGGCTGGGCTGGAGTTCCTGCAACCTGGCCTGGGTGGCGTGCACCAGCTGCGACGCGTCGGCTCCGCGCAGCGCCACGACAATGCCCTGCACGGCTTCCTCCCGGCCATCGCGGGTGACCGCGCCGTAGCGGGTCATGGCTTGAACGCGAACCTGGGCCAAGTCCTGCACCCGCAGCGGCGGCGTCCCGGGCTTGACCACCACGTTGCCGATGTCGGCTTCGTTTTGCAGTGCCCCCTCGACGCGAATCACCAGCGCGTTTTCACCCGTGTTGATGCGGCCCGCGCCATCGTTGCGGTTGTTGCGCTCGAGCGCCTGCGCCAGATCCTGGAAATGCAGGCCGTTGGCCAGCAGCCGCGCGCGGTCGGGAATGACCACGTAGCTTTTGGCTTCACCGCCCAGCACATTGACATCGGCCACGCCGGGCAGGCTGCGCAAGGCGGGACGAATGACCCAATCCAGCAGGCTGCGTTTTTCCTGCAGGCTCAGGCCCGCACCTTCGACGGTGAACATGAACACGTCCGACAACGGCGTGGCGATCGGTGCCAGCCCGCCGTCCACGCCGGCCGGCAGCGCCTCGGCCACGCCGGCATAGCGCTCCGTCACCTGCTGCCGCGCCCAGTAGATGTCGGTACCCTCCTTGAAATCGAGGGTGATGTCGGCAATGGCGTATTTGGCCGTGGATCGCAGCATCACCGCGCCGGGCACGCCCAGCAGCTCCCGCTCCAGCGGTGCCACCACCCGGCTTTCCACTTCCTCCGGGGTCATGCCCGGGGCTTTCAGGATCAGCTTCACCTGGGTGGGTGAAATGTCCGGATAGGCGTCGATCGGCAATTGCAGGTATGCACGCAGGCCAGCGCCGGCCAGCACCAGCGCGGCCAGCAGAACCAGCAGGCGCTGGCGCAGGGAAAACGCCACCAGACGGGTGAACATGGCCTCAGCGCACCGGGGCCAAGGTCTTGAGCAGATTGCCGCCGGTGGCGGCCACGCCCATGCCCGCTTTCAAGCCAACGCCCTGAACGACCGCACGCTGACCATCGCCGCCCAGCAGCCGCACGCGCAGGCCGCGCCAGGCGCGTCCTTCCTGCACATAGAGCACATGGCCTTCGCCGTGCTGCAGCAGCGCCGATGCCGGCACCTCCACCGCATCCGCCGGTGCCTTCAGGTGCAGACTGGCTTCCAGCTGCTGGCCCGGCAGCAGGCCGGCACCGGCATCGAGCTGTGCCCGCACCCGCAGGCCCTGCGCACCGGCATCGGCATCACCGCCCACCGCGACAACCTTGGCCCGGGCACCGCCGGGAAGCTGCACCGAAAGCCCCGGCGCGACCGCATCGCGCAACGCCAGCGGGACATTGAACTCCACGTCGAGCGCATCGCCTTCCAGCAGGGTGAAGACCGAGGCCAGCGCCTCCAGCGCCTGTCCGGGTTTCACCGCCCGATGCAACACCCGCCCGTCTTGCGGTGCCAGCAATTCGAATTCCCCCGGCACGCCGCCCCGGGCCGGCCGCAGCTGGGTCAACTGGGTGCGGGCCTGGGCCACGCTGGCAGCGGCCATCGCAGCCCGCGCCGCACTTTCCTGCGCCCGCGCCTGCGCAATCAATCCTTCGCGCAGCAGCTGCGCATCGCGCCCGGCCTGCTGGCGCGCCAGTCCGGCCTCTGCGCTGGCGCGCACCCATTCGGCCTGCACCGCCACCAGCTCGCGGCTTTGCACGCGCAGCATCGGCTGCCCGCGCCGCACCTGCTGCCCCTCATCCACCAGCACCCGGGTGATGACGCCGGCATAGGGCAACGTCACCTCGGCGCTGGCCGACAGCGGCGCAGTGACCTGCGCCGGCAGCCCGGTCACCGGCACCTCGGCAGCAGCCACGGTCTTGGCCACGGTGATGCCAAGGTTGCCTTGCTGCGCTGCGCTCAGCTGGATCCGCCCTTGGGCATCCGGCTGCGGCGCGGCTTCAGGCGTGGGTTCGGGGTTACCACCACAGCCGGAAACAAGAAACGTGCCGGCAAGAAGCAGGAGGAAAACTTGACGCATGCGGGGATCGTGCTGGCAGGGTGCGCGCAGTGTGGCGGGCGAAACTTAAGCCATCCTTTGGATGGCCCTGAGCATCGCCAGCCCGGCGCCGTCAGTCCGGTGCCGTCAGCCAGCTCATCCCTAGACCTGGCGCAGAATGCCAAGTCGGGCCCGCAGTTCGCCGGCTTCCAGCACGAACCCGACCTGCAGACCCAGCGCTTGGGCCATCGCATTGACCAGCGCCAGTCCCAGCCCCGCGTGGCGAACGTCGCCATCGCGTTCACCGCGCCAATGGCGTTCGCCGAAGTGGGCAATGTCCTGCGGGGTGAGCCGGCTGGCGCGATTGCAAACCTCCACCTCCACACCCGCGTTGACTTGATGCAACTGCACCTGCACGCTACCGCCGGCGTCCCCGTATTCGAGGGCGTTGAGCAACAGGTTGGCGGTGATGCGCTCCAGCATGCCGGCGTCGCTGATCACCCACGCCTCGGCCGGGATGCGCAGGTGGATGCGATCGGGCCCGAATGTCGCCGCCTGCTGCCGCAGCAACGCCGCCAGGTCGAGTGGGTCGGACTGCGGCAATTCCTGCCCCGACTCGAATCGCGCCAACGCCAGCAGGGCCTCGATGCCGCGCTGCATGCGCGCCCCCGCCTGCCGGGCCTGCAACAGCCCGTGCCGCAGGGCCTGCGGATCGTTCTGTGCCAACGCGCGCTCACTGGCAGCGCCAATCTCCGCCACCGGCGTGCGCAGCTCATGGGCCACGCTGCGCGAAAACCGGCGCTCGCGTTCGGCCATTGCCCAGGACGTGCGCAGCGCATCGTGCGCGGCCTGGACGAAGGGCCGCAACTCCACCGGGGTATCGGGCAGGGCCCCTTGCGGCGGCCCATCGTGCGGCAGGCGTTCGGCCTCACGCGCCATGTACGCAAACGCCTGCCGCAGCAGCAGCAGGCACAACAGCACGGCCGCCACGATCGCCAGCACCAGCCCGGTCACCAGGACCCGATGCATCTCGCGCCCGGTGCTGTCCCAGCTTTCGCGCTCGGTCGCCACCAGCAACCGTCCGCCGGCAAACGCGCCGTGGCGCAGCGTCACCTGCCGGTAGCGCCCGTTGTGACCATCGGGCAGACGGCTGTTGCCAAACCCGTCCCGCCGCTGGCCTGCGGGGATCCGCAGCGGATGGGTGCCGCTGTTGAGCGAGGCCATGCGCAGCGTCCCGTTGCCATCGAAGACCGCGAAAAACTCGGTATGGCCGGCGATATCCCAAGCCGGCAGCACCGCGCGGTGCGGGTCGGCTTCGTCTTGCAGCTGCTGGGCCAGCGAAGCCGCACGCGCAGCCAGCACCTGATCCAGCTGGTGCAGCATCGCCCGGTCCACCAGCACGTCCAGCGCGAGGAACAGCCCCCCCAGCAGCAAGCCGAACGCCAGCACCAACTGCCACAGCAGCCGCGTGCGCAGCGACCATCCGTGCGGCTCAGTCGATGGCATAGCCAAAACCGCGCCGGGTCTGGATGGGGTCGCCCGCACCGGCTTTCGCAAGTTTCGCGCGCAGCGTACTCAAGATCACTTCGACCACCTTGTCGGACGATTCACTGCGGCTGTCATACAGGCGATCGAAAATCGCGGCGCGCGACAGCACCCGCCCGCGCTCGCGCAGCAACAGCTCCAGCAGGGCATATTCCTTGGGCGACAGCTGCAAGTCGTGGCCCTGCCAGCGCGCGCGCCGGGCCGGCGTGTCCACCTGCAACGCTTGCCAACGCAAGACTTCGCCGCCGCCTTCCTGCGACCGCCGCGCCAGCGCACGCACCCGAGCCAGCAGTTCATCCAGTGCAAACGGCTTGACCAGATAGTCATCGGCACCGGCGTCCAGCGCCGCGACGCGATCGGCCACGGTATCGCGCGCCGACAGCATCAACACCCGGGTCGGTGCGCCCGACTGGCGCAGCGCTTTCAGCACGTCCAGCCCGTCACGCCGCGGCAGCATCCAGTCCAGCACCAGCAGGTCATAGCGGCGATCGGCCAGGTGGTGGAGGGCCACCACACCATCGGCCGCATGGTCACAGACATGGCCCTCGCCGGTGAGCGTGGCCTGCAGGGTGTCGGCCAGCGTGGCGGAGTCTTCGACGATCAGCACGCGCACGGCGGCCGACCCGGCTCAGTCCAGCACGCGGCAGAACACCGCCTTCAGATAGCGTGACTCGGGCACCTGCGCCAGCCACGGATGATCGGGGCCGGCGCCGGCGACCTTCAAGATCTGCACGGTGCGGCCGGCGTAGAACGCGGCGCGGCGCAGCATGTCGAGGAACTGTTCCTCGCTGACGAGGCCCGTGCAGCTGAAGGTGGCGAACAGCCCGCCCGGCTTGACCACGCCCAGCGCGAGCTTGTTCATGTCGAGGTATTTCTTCAGCGCATTGATGACCTGCTCACGATCGCGGGTCATCTTCGCCGGGTCGAGTATCACCACGTCGAACTGCTCGCCATTGATCGCTGCGTCGCGCAGCCACGGGAAGATGTCGGCCTGGATGAAGCGCGGCTTCACGTGGTTGAGGCGCGCGTTGTCCTTGGCGATCTCCAGCACCGCCGGATCGATGTCGATCCCAACCACCTCGCTGGCCCCGCGCGCCGCCGCATACACGCCGAAGCCGCCGGTATTGCAGCACAGGTCGAGCACGCGCTTGCCGGCGCATTGCTGGCTCAGCCATTGCCTGTTCTCGCGCTGGTCGGCGAAGAACCCGGTCTTGTGCGCGCCGGCCGGATCGGCGCGGAACTGTATGCCGTATTCGCTGACGGTGGCAGGCGCGGTGCCTTGGGTGTCCTTGTAATCGAAGCTTTCCTGCTTCTGCACGTGTTCATCGGCAAAGCTGTGGAAGCGGCAGCCGGGGAAGTGCGTGCGCAGTGCATCGAAGATGATCGAACGCTGCCGCCACGCGCCGGCGCTGAAGAATTCGACCACCAGCAGGTCGTCGTAGCGATCCACCACCAATCCGCTGATGCCATCGCCCTCGCTGTGGACGACGCGCCAGGCATTGCCGACCTCGTCCAGCTTCAGGATCTCGCGGCGCAGCCGCACCGCCTCGCCGATCTTGCGCACGAACCAGTCGGCATCGACGGCCACATCCGGATCCTTTTCCAGCATCCGCAGCGCGATCCGCGAATGGCCGTTGTAGAAGCCGCGCCCGATCCATGCGCCATCCACGCCGACCACGTCGACAATGCTGCCCGGCTTGGGCTTTTGCGCGGGCTTTTCCACCAGCCGCTGGAAAATCCACGGATGGGTCGAATTCCAGGCGTTCTTGAGGTGGATCTGGGGCAGCAGGTCGGCCATTGCGGCGTTCATCTTTTTCGCTGGATTTCGTGTATTGTCGCGCAAGAAGGGGAGTAACCCTACGCGCAGACGTCGTCAAGACGGGCCATAAGCCCCGGCGCTGCGGCAGGCCGACCGCCTGTGGGTGAGACCTTCGCCGATTGGCGAAGCGTGCCCCTTCCTTGCCTCCCGCATGGACACGTCCGTCACTCACGAAGGCGGAGTTGGCATGCAAACAATCGGGACACCCTTGCTGTGGCTGGTGTTCGCCGGCGTCACCTTGCTGGCGCTGGTCGCGGATTTTGCGCTGATGCGGCACGGCGGGCCGCACAAGGTCTCGTTCAAGGAAGCCGCGTGGTGGAGCGTGGGCTGGGTCGCGCTGGCAATGAGCTTCAACGCCTGGCTGTGGTGGCACACCGGGCAACGTCTGGGCGCGGCAGTCGGCAACGAAATCGGGATGGAGTTCCTGACCGGCTATCTGGTGGAAAAGGCGCTGGCGGTCGACAACATCTTCGTGTTCCTGATGTTGTTCAATTATTTCGCGGTTCCGGAGCTGCAGCGCCAGCGCGCGCTGGTGATCGGCATCCTCGGCGCGATCGTGCTGCGCGCGATCCTGATCTTCGCCGGTGCGCTGCTGCTGCAGAAATTCCACTGGCTGTTGTACATCTTCGGCATCTTCCTGCTGGCGACCGGCGTCAAGATGTGGCGCGCCTCCGGGCAGGGGCCGGACCTGAACAGCAACCCGGTGCTGCGCTGGCTGACCGCCCACGTCCCATTCCTGCGCCGCTACTACGGCAGCGCGCTGTGGATCGGCCACGGCACGCGCCGCAAGTTCACCCCGCTGTTGATCGTGATCGTGATGCTGGGCGTCACCGACGTCATTTTCGCGGTGGATTCGATCCCGGCGATTTTCGCGATCACCACCGACCCGTTCATCGTACTGACCTCGAACGTGTTCGCGGTGCTCGGCCTGCGTGCGATGTTCTTCCTGCTGCAGGGCATGGCCGATCGATTCCATCTGCTGCCCTATGGCCTGGCGCTGGTGCTGGTCTTCATTGGCGCGAAGATGCTGCTGATCGACGTTTACAAACTGCCGGTGCTGCTGGCGCTGGCGGTGGTGGCAGTGATCATCGGCAGCACGATTGCACTGAGCCTGCTGCGACCGGCGCCCGCGCCCGCAGGGCGTTGACGCCGGGATCGCGGTGCGCCTACGCCGCGAGGCAGGTTCGGTCACTTGCTTGCATTCGCGCGCGCGCCGCCCCACATCAAGGCCATGTCGCCGCCACTGACCGCCGCCGCACAGAAACAGGTCGACCGCCGCCGGATGCGGCGTGCGGTGGTCGCCAGCGGGCTGGGAGTTGCGCTGTTGTGGCTGTGCTTCGGGCTCCAGCAGACCTTCGACTGGACCTTTTTGACGGTAACGCCGCAGTCGCCGGAGGGCTTGCTCGGTCTGCTGACCGCACCGCTGTTGCACGGCTCGTTCAAGCACATCCTCGCCAACAGCGGCGCCTTGTTCCTGCTGGGAACCCTGTCCGGGATCGTCTATCCGAAGGCCACCCTGCGCGCCTTGCCGCTGCTGTGGCTGGGCTCGGGGCTGGGCGCCTGGCTGCTGGGCGAACCTGATTCCCATCACCTGGGCGCCAGCGGGATCGGCCACGGCTTGATGTTCCTGGTGTTCGTGCTCGGCCTGCTGCGCCGCGACCGTGCTTCGATCGCGGCCGGCATGATCGCGTTCTTCCTCTACGGCAGCATGCTGTTGACGATCTTCCCGCGCGAGGTCGGGGTGTCCTGGGAATCGCACCTGGGCGGCGCGCTGGCCGGGATCCTGGCGGCCTTCCTGTTCCGCCGCAGCGATCCGCTGCCGGCACGCAAGAAGTACAGCTGGGAAATCGAGGAAGAACTGGAACGCCAGCAGGCGCAGGCCGGCTTCGATACCTTCGAAACCCGCGCCCCCGACGACGTGCCGGTGATCTGGCATCGCGATGGCGGGACCGAGACCACCGGCAACGTGCTGCCGTTCAAGCGCACGGGCGACTGAATCGCGGTTGTGCTGGCGTTGCGAGTGCGACGCGTATGCTGGCGACCCTTGCCCGGTGCCGCATGCGGCATGCCGGCGTTGCATCGACTTGCCTGCATCCGATCATGATTCGCAACCTCCTGTTCGCCCTGTTCGCCACCTTGCTCGCCGGCTGTGCGTCGACGCCGCCTGCGCCTGCGGTCGTGACGGCTCCCGCCACCATCGCCACGCCCGCACTGCCGCCGCTGCGCATTGCGCTGGCCCTCGGCGGCGGCGCGGCCAAGGGCTTTGCCCATATCGGCGTGATCAAGATGCTGGAAGCCAACGGCATCAAGCCGGTGATCGTCACCGGCACCAGCGCCGGCAGCGTGGTCGGCGCGCTCTATGCCAGCGGCATGGACGCCTACGCGCTGCAGGAACATGCGGTGGCGCTGGATGAAGCGCAGATCCGCGACGTCAGCCTGTTTTCCGGCGGCCTGATCAAGGGGCAGAAACTCGAGGACTACGTCAATGCGCAGGTCGGCAATCGTCCGATCGAACGCCTGCCGATCCCGTTCGCGGCGGTGGCGACGCGGCTGGAGGACGGCAAGCCGACGGTGTTCCGGCGCGGCAATGTCGGCCAGGCGGTGCGTGCTTCCAGCGCCGTGCCCGGGGTGTTCGAGGCGGTGACGATCGGGCGTTGGCACTACGTCGATGGCGGCGTGGTCAGCCCGGTGCCGGTGGATGCGGCGCGCGCGCTCGGCGCCGACTTCGTGATCGCGGTCGACATCGGCAGCAAGGCCACCGGCGCCAGCGCCACGCCCTACAGCCTGCTCGGCAACGTCAACCAGAGCATCCGCATCATGGGCCAGCGCCTGGCCGCCGAGGAGCTCAAGCGCGCCGACGTGGTGGTTCGGCCGGCGGTCAACGACATCGGCCCGACCGATTTTGACCAGAAGCAGCGCGCGATCCTCGAAGGCGAGCGTGCGCTGCAGGCCGCGCTGCCGCAGCTCCGCGACCGCCTGGCCGCCGTGCAAACGGCGCGCATGGAAGCGGCGCGCGCGCAGGCCGCGCAGGCCCGGCCACCGCAGCCGGCGCCCGCATCGCCGGTTGCCTGCACGCCACAAAGGCACTGGTTCTCCCCCTGGCGGCAAAGCTGCAAAAGCGACTGAAGCGGTGCCGGCTCAGGCGCGCTCGCGGACCCCGACACCGTAGACGTACACCAGCGTCCCGCCCAGCCAGCCGGTGATCAACACCCCCAGCAGGCCGGCCGCATCCAGCGCCAGCACAGCGGGGCCCGCTACGCCCCACGCGCCGTCGCGGGCGCGCAGCACGAGGCTGGCGGCGAACAGGCACCAGGTCAGCAGCGCGCAACCCATGTGCCGCATCGCCGTCCTGCTGGCCGGGTGCTCGGGCCCCAGTTTCACCAATTCGAACATCCCCGCCCCTGCGGCCAGCAGACCAAAGGCGCAGCCGATGCCCGCCAGCCCGGCAGACGCCAGCGCCAACTGCTCCGGCCAGCGCAGCAGCGCCCCGAAATCCGCCAGCGGTGCCAGCAGCCAACAGGCCACCGGGATGTGGACCAGGGCCGGATGCAGGGGATGTTTCATCCCAGCAGCACCGCCACCAGCAGCACGATCACCGACGTCACGGCAAAACCGGCGTGGGTGAGCACGTATCTTTTCATCGCCACCTTTTGATCGAAATGCAGCGTGGCGAGAAAGAAGCCGAAGCCGGCCGTGATCAGGAACAACCCCAGTGCCACCAGCGGCAGGGCGCCGAGGTTGTCCAGCATCACCGCCAGGATCAGCAGCACGATGCCCGTGGCGCCCAGCAGCGCGTGCAGCAGCGACACCGCCCACGGCGCGAAGCGTCCACGCAGGACGAACGAGGCCAGAACCAGGCCGCCGCAGGCGCCGACCAGAAACACCAGCAATGCATACAGCAACATCTTCAGACTCCTTATGCCTGATGTATCGAAACGATGGGGCTCAGGGCAGGACCGCGATCCGCGCCATCACCGCCTCGGTGACGCGCGCGCAGCGCGCGCCCATGAACTCGAACACGCCGCCGCGCGCGGCCGTCACCTTGTCTTCCAATGCACTGCGCAACTGCTTGCGGGCGCGATGCAGGCGGGTTTTCACGGTTTCCTCGCGCAGCTCCAGCGTCGTCGCGGTTTCCGCGACCGAACAGCCCTCCACGTCGCGCAGCAGGTAGACCAGCCGGAAGCCCTCCGGCAGCGCGTCGATCGCGCCTTCCAGCCAGCGTCGCAGCTGCGCGTTCTCAGCCATCCGGAGCGGGTCTTCATTCGCGCCCGGAAATGCCACCACGTTGTCCATCTCGGCCACCGGCTCCATGTCATCGATATTCAAGGTCTCGTGCCTCTGCCGCAGGCGGCCGTAGGCTTCGTTGAGCGCAATCCGGGTCAGCCAGGTCGCCAGTGACGCCTCGCCGCGGAAGCTGCCGATCTTTTGATAGGCGTGCAGGTACGCCTCCTGCACCACGTCCTCGGCCTCGGCCTCGTCGCGGATGACCCCGCGCACCACCCGGAACAGGCGCTGGTTGCAGCGCTGGGTGATCTGCCGGAACGCCTCGCGTTCCCCATTGCGCACGCACGCCGCCAGCTGCGCGTCATCCAGCGCGGCGTACTCGCGCGCGGTGCCTGCCGATCCGGTTTTCATCGCCTCTCCTTCACGCCGACAGCAGCTTGAGGACATCACTGCGATGCGGCTCGTGCGCACATTCGCCCAGCAAGCGCCGCGTCACCATGCTGGTGCCGTGGCTGTGCACGCCGCGTGTGGTCATGCAGCCATGGCTGGCCCGGATCAGCACCGCCACGCCGCGTGGGCGGAGCTCGCGTTGCAGAGTGTCGGCGATTTCCGCGGTCAGTCGTTCCTGGATCTGCAGCCGCCGCGCATAGGCATCGACCAGCCGCGCCAGCTTGGAAATGCCGACCACCTCGTCGCCCGGCAGGTAGGCCACCTGCGCCACGCCCTGGATCGCCGCCATATGGTGCTCGCACACCGACTGTACCGGGATGTCGCGCAGCACCACCAGATCGTCATAGCCGGACGCAGCGAAGCGGCGGCCGAGGAGCTTGGCGGGATCACGCCGATAGCCCTCGAACCATTCGCCGTAGGCCCGCACCACCCGTGACGGGGTGTCGCGCAGACCTTCGCGGGTTGGATCGTCACCGGCCCAGCGGATCAGCGTGCGCACCGCCGCTTCGGCTTCGGCGCGGGTGGGTTGCGGAGTTTCGATGCTCTCCGGCTCTGCAATCGCAGTCCGGGCAAGGATGGTCACGCTATGCGGAGCCTGTTCGAACATTGCAGCCTCGTTCCGATGGGGTTTCACGGCTGACGCACCGCGGGCAAAAAAAGTTCCCGCCGCGCAAGGACCCCGTGCGAACGCGCGATCCCGGGAACCGTTTTCACGCCGATTGCATCCAGCTTGTGTGCATCCTCAGCTTCAGCCATCGCAACCGGAGGGCCCCATGGCGGCCAACAGCGATCTCGATTTCACCCAGGGCGTGGCCCTGTCCTCCATCCCCGAGACCGGCGTGCTGTCCGGCCACGTCGGCGACGCGCCGGTGCTGCTGGCGCGCGTCCAGGGCCAATTGCACGCGGTTTCCGCCAGCTGCACCCACTACGGCGGCCCGCTGGGTGAAGGGCTGCGGGTGGGCGACGAGATCCGCTGCCCCTGGCACCACGCCTGCTTCAGCCTGCGCACCGGGCAAGCGCTGAAGGCGCCGGCGTTCGCGCCCTTGGCCTGCTGGACGGTCGAGGTCGAAGGTGACAGGGCCTATGTGCGCAGCGCGCAGGACCCGGCGCCAGCGCCTGCGCCGACGCCGACCACGGCGGTTCCGGGGCGCGTGCTGATCGTCGGCGGCGGCGCGGCCGCGTTTGCCTGCGCGCAGCGGCTGCGCGAGCGCGGTTTCCCGGGCAGCGTCACCCTGCTCAGCGCCGACGCCGATCCGCCCTGCGACCGCCCCAACCTGTCCAAGGATTATCTGGCGGGCACCGCCGACGAAGCCTGGATCCCGTTGCAGGCACCGGAGTTCTACACCGACAACCGGATCGACCTGCACCTGAATTGCAAGGTGACAGCGATTGACGCAGACGCGCACCGGGTGACGACTGCCGCCGGCGAACACTTCGATTACGACGCCCTGCTGCTGGCCACCGGCGCCGAGCCCAACCACCTGCCGCTGCCCGGCTTCGACCTGCCCAATGTCTACGCACTGCGCTCGCAGGCGGATTCACGGGCGCTGCTGGCCGGGATCGAACACGCCAAATCGGTGGCTATCGTCGGCGCCGGCTTCATCGGCCTGGAGGCCGCCGGCGCGTTGCGCTCGCGTGGGCTGGCCGTGCATGTGATCGCGCCCGAGGCGTTGCCGCTGGCGCGGATTGTCGGCGATACGCTGGCCCACGATCTGCTCAAGCGCCATCAGGATCAGGGCGTGCAATTCCATCTGCAGGCCCAGACCCAATCCTTCGACGGCAAGACCCTGACCCTGGCCGACGGCAGCACGATTGACGCCGATGCGGTGCTGGTCGGCGTCGGCGTCAAGCCGCGCACCGCGCTTGCGCAGGCGGCCGGGCTGGCGGTGGACAACGGCATCCTCGTCGATCCGTTCCTGCGCACCTCGGCAGCCGGCATCTACGCCGCCGGCGACGTGGCCAGCTATCCGCACGGCGGTGGTCGGGCGCGGGTCGAGCATTGGGTCCACGCCGAGCGCATGGGCCAGTGCGTGGCCGACAACCTGCTGGGCGCTGCCCGCGCCTTCGACGATCCGCCGTTCTTCTGGACCCACCACTACGGCACCGACCTGCGCTATCTCGGTCACGGCCGCGGCTGGACCTCGGTGGAACTCGACGGTGCGCCCGCCGACAACGACTGTCTCGCCCGCTATTACCGCGACGGTGCGCTGATCGCCGCCGCCGCGATCGGCCGCGACCGCCAGTTGCTGGAATTGCAGGCGCAGCTGCAATAGCCCCGCCCGCGCTGGCCCGCGCCGTCTTTACGCCGACGGCAGCCCCAGCGCCCGCGCCTGTTTGACCGTGCGCAGGACGAAGCTGGAATTGACGTCGCCAACGTCGCCCTGCGCCAGCAGGTGGTCGAGCAGAAAATGCGAGAAGTGCTCCAGCCCGCTGACGACGACGTGCAGCAGGTAATCCATGTCGCCGGTCAGGGCGTGGCAAGCCACCACCTCGGGCCAGCGATTGACCTGCCGCGCGAACGCCTCCACCCGCGCCGCATCGTGGCTTTTCAGCTGCACCCGCACGAAGGCCTGCAGGCCCAGCCCCAATCGCTCCGGATCCACCTCGGCGCGGTAGCCGATGATCACGCCCTCGCGTTCCAGCCGCTGCACCCGGCGCAGGCAGGCCGAGGCTGACAGGTGCACTTTCTCGGCCAGCTCGGCATTGGTGTGCCGTCCTTCTCGCTGCAGCAGTGCCAGCAGCTGCAAGTCGATGCGATCCAGCACGGCAGCAGACATTTCCACCTCATCTCGCGCAGTTCACGCAATGTTATTGCGTCAACCACGCGAAATCGAGCAATTTCACACACAATTTGCGCGAACGCTCGACTATGCTGGCCGGTGCACCCTCGTTTGCCAAAGGCACGCCCATGAACGCCCAGCCCCGCCGCATCGAAAACGTCCAGACCGACCGCGGTTCGGTCCCGGTCTACACCACCGGCATCGTCGAACAGCCGTGGGACGAATACAGCGCGATTGACCACGACGTCTGGCGCCAGCTGTACGCGCGCCAGCGCGCGGTGCTGCCGGGCCGCGCCTGCGATGCTTTCCTGCGCGCGCAGGACACGATGCGGATGACGCCGGACCGGATTCCGAAGTTTTCCGAGTTGAACAAGATCCTCGGGGATACCACCGGCTGGCAGATCGTCGGCGTCGAGGGCCTGCTGCCGGAGCTGGATTTCTTCACCCATCTGGCCAATCGGCGTTTTCCCGTCACCTGGTGGATCCGCCGCCCGGACCAGATCGACTACATCGCCGAACCCGACCTGTTCCACGACCTGTTCGGCCACGTGCCGCCGCTGATGGACCAGGACTTCGCCGATTATCTGGTCGCCTACGGCCAGGGCGGGGTCAAGGCCCACGGGCTCGGGCAAGACGCATTGATGCAGCTGGCGCGGCTGTACTGGTACACGGTCGAATTCGGGCTGATGTGCGAACACGGCCAGATGCGGATCTACGGCGCCGGCATCGCCAGCTCGGCGGGCGAGTCGGTCTACAGCGTGGAAAGCGCCTCTCCGAACCGGATCCAGTTCGACTTGGAGCGGATCATGCGCACCCGCTACCGGATCGACAGCTACCAGAAGACCTATTTCGTCATCGACAGCTATGAACAGCTGATCGAAGCCACGCAGCCGGATTTCACGCCGATCTATGCGCGGGTGGCGCAGCAGCCGCTGCTGGCCGCCGGCAGCGTGCAGGACGGCGACCACGTGTTCCAGCGCGGCAGCGGCGAAGGCTGGCCGGCCGACGGCGACGTCTGAGGGTGGCGCGCGTCTGAGCGCGGATGGGCAAGATGGCGAGGTTGGCGGTTGAAAAAGCAAGGATTCCATTGATCTGGCCGCCGCCCCGCCTCATGCATACCGCGATTTCCCGTCCGGCTGGCGTTTGAAGCGGCGGTGCAGCCACAGGTATTGCGAAGGCGCTTCGCGGACCATGGCTTCGATGGCGGCGTTGACGGCGGCGGTGTCGGCGCTGGCGTCGGCGGTCGGGAACGGTTCCAGCGGCGCACCGATTTTCAGCGCGTAGCGTCCGCCTTCGCGGCGATGGAAGAACGGCACCACGGCGCAGCCGGTCATGCGCGCGAACTGGTGGGTGGCGGTGATGGTGGCGGCCGGGATGCCGAAGAACGGGGCGAACACGGTGTCTTTGCCGAGCATGTCCTGATCGGGTGCGTACCAGAGCACGCCGCCGTTTTTCAGGTGGCGCAGGGCGGCGCGGGTGTCGCGGTTGCCGAACATCGCGCAGGCGTAGCGCAGGCGGCCGCGCAGCACCGCCCATTCCAGCACCGGGTTGCGGTAGGGGCGGTACATGCCGGCCAGCGGGATGTGGTCGCACAGCAGCCGGCCGCAGGTCTCCAGGGTCATGAAATGGCCGGAGATCAGCAGGATGCCGCGGCCTTCATCGCGCAGGCGTTGCAGGATCTCCAGCCCTTCGATGTTCGCGCTGTTGCGCAGCGGCGCGATCCGGCCCCACCAGGCGCGGGCGAATTCGAACAGGCCGATGCCGAGGTCGCGAAAGTTGGCACGCAGCAGGGCGGCGCGTTCGGCTTCGTTCAATTCCGGGAAGCACAATGTCAGGTTGACCGCGGCCGCGCGGCGGCGTGAGCGCGCCAGATGCAGCGCCAGCCGGCCCAGCGCGGCGCCGAGGGCGCGTTGCAGTGACCAGGGCAGGTGCGCCAGCGCCACGCACAGGCCCACGCCCAGCCAGGCCGGCCAATGGCGCGGGGCGAACGAGGGGCGCGGTGGCGGTGTGGCGGTCACGAAGGGGATTCTAACGGGCGCCGCTCCGCTATCCTTGGCGGATGCGGATCGCCTTTCTCGAACGGGTGCTGCGGGCCTTGTACTCGGCCACCTTGTACCTGCTGGTGCCGATCACGCTGTATCACCTGATCTGGCGCGGGTTCCGCCAGCGTGCCTATTTCCAGCGCTGGGACGAACGCTATGCCAGCTATGCGCCGGCCGGCGCGCCGGCGCCGGTGTGGCTGCATGCGGTCTCGGTCGGCGAGGTCAATGCCGCCGCGCCGCTGGTCGATCGCCTGCGCACGCTGCGCCCGGATCTGCGGGTGGTGGTAACGACGATCACCCCAACCGGCTCGGAGCGCGTGCGCAAGCTGTGGGGTGATGCGGTCACCCACGTCTATCTGCCCTACGACCTGCCGGGCGCGGTGGCGCGCTTCCTCGACCAATTCCAGCCGGCGCTGGCGCTGATCGTGGAAACCGAGCTGTGGCCGAACCTGCTGTTCGGCTGCCGCGATCGCGGGATTCCCACCCACATCCTCAACGCCCGCCTGTCGGCACGTTCGCTGCGCGGCTACCGGGTGCTGGCGCCGCTGATCCGGCGCGCACTGGCGACGGTGCGGCTGGTGGCGGCGCAGTCAGTGGACGATGCGCGTCGCTTCGAGCGCCTGGGGGCGGCGCCCGAGCGCACCCGTGTCACCGGCAACCTCAAGTTCGACATTCCGCCGCCGCAAACCGGCGATTTCGTGCACGCGTTTGCGGCGGCGCTGGGCCAGCCGCGCCCGGTCTGGATCGCCGCCAGCACCCACGAAGACGAGGAAGCGCCGGTACTGGACGCGCACCGCCTGCTACGCGAGCGGCATCCGGCGGCGCTGCTGCTGTGGGCGCCGCGCCATCCCGAGCGTTTCCGCGCGGTCGCCCAGCGTGCGCGCGAGGCCGGGTTCCGGGTGGCCAGCCGCGGCACCGAACGCTGGCCGCAGCCGGAGACCGACGTGTTCGTGATCGACACCCTGGGCGAGCTGACCAGTTTCTACGCCTGCGCCAGCGTCGCCTTCGTCGGCGGCAGCCTGCAGCCGATCGGTGGCCACAATCTGCTGGAGCCGGCGGCCACCGGCACCGCGATCCTCAGCGGCCCGCAGCTGCACAACTTCGTCGATATCGCCCAGCGCCTGCGCGAGGCGCAGGCGATGCGGGTGGTGGAGGATGCCGCGGCATTGGCCCAGGCGCTGGCCGCGCTGTTCGACAACGTCAATGCCCGCGAGACGATGGCCGCCAATGCGGCGCGCTTGCTGGAAAGCGGGCGCGGCGCGCTGGATCGGACGCTGGCGCTGATCGCGCCGGTGTTGCCGGCCGCGCCGACGGCGGGCTGAGGCTCAGCGCGCGGACAGCGCCGGGTCGATCGGCTTGTCGGCGGTCAGCAGGCGGTTGATGTCTTCCAGATCGGCCACGTCGAGCGAACCGGCGGACTGTTCCAGCAGCAGGCGACTTTGCAGGAAGCTGTACTTGGCCTGCGCGTAGGCCTGCTGCGCCGAGAACAGGATGCGCTGGTTGTTGAGCACGTCGAGAACGGTGCGGGTGCCCACTTCCAGCCCGACCTGCGAGGCATCGTAGGCGCTTTGCGCCGAGACCACCTCCAGCCGCCGTGCTTCAACCTCGGTGATGCCGGTGACGACCGCCTGATAGGCGCTGCGGGTGCTGCGTTCGATCGAGCGCCGGGTCTGCTCGAGCATGTCGGCGGCGCTGTCACGCTGGGCCAGCGCGGTACGCACGCCGGACTGCACGGAAAAGCCGGAGAAGATCGGGATGCTCAGGGTCAGGCCGACGCTGGTGGTGGCGTGGTTGGAGCCGATGAAGGGCGGGTCGTACAGGCCGGTGAGCGCCTTGCCGTAGCTGGCATGCAGGCCCAGAGTCGGGTAGTGATTGGACCGCGCGGTGGCCACGTTGGCCTCGGCGGCTTCCAGATTGGCCTGCTGCGCCTGCAGGGTGGGATTGGAGGCCAGCGCCTCGTTGACCCAGTCGGCGGCGCTGCGCTCGGAGGGCAAGCTGGGCTTGAAGTCGTCCGGCAGTCCCTTGAGCGTGGCCACCGGCGCGTTGGTGATTTCCACCAGTGCCTGATAGGCGTCCTGCACCGCATTGCGTGCCAGCAGGGTATTGGCGCGGGCGCCGTCGTACTGGGCGCGTGCCTCGTGGACGTCGGTGATCGGCGCCAGGCCCACTTCCAGCCGCTTGCTGGCGTAGTCGAACTGCTTCTTGGCCGCCGATTCGGCGGCCTCGGCGGCGGCCAGTGTCTCCATCTGCACCAGCACGTTGAAATAGGCGG
Source organism: Thermomonas sp. (assembly GCF_023953935.1). GTDB lineage: Bacteria > Pseudomonadota > Gammaproteobacteria > Xanthomonadales > Xanthomonadaceae > Thermomonas. The sequence goes on from NZ_JAMLIW010000010.1 coordinate 35,047, forward strand.
CCGAGGTGCGGGTGATCAGGTTCTGGCCGGCAGCGGCCAGGGTGAAACCGCCGGCGCGGTCCTGCGCCTTGGCACCGCGCAGCGCGGTGATGTTGCCGTAGTCGAACAGGGTCTGGTTCAGATTGACGCCCCAGCTGCCGGTGCGGCTGCTGCCGGCGCCGGTGTTCATGCGGGTGGTCCCCACCGAACCACTGAGGTTGGGCAGCATGACCGCGCGCGCCTGCACCGGACGTTCGGCCGCGACCAGCCGGGACGATTCGGCCTGGGCGAACTGCGGATCGCTGCCACGCGCGTTCTGGTAGGTCTGCACCAGATCGTCGGCCTGCGCCGCTAGCGGCGCGAGGGCAAGAGCGAGAGCAATGACGAGGGAGCGACGCAGCATGACGCGATTCCTTGGGAGTTACAGACTGAACGCGGGAACGGGCCGGGCACCCGCGAGATATGGCAGATCGGTTTCAAACAACGACGTAGTGCGAAGACCGTTGACATCGCGCCGCACCAGCAAAGCTTCCATCACCGGCGCAACACCCTGCACGATGAACATGCGACCGTCGGGCTCCAGCCAGTCGCAGAACTGTGACGGCAGCGTGGCCACCGCACCAGTGACACAAATCACGTCGAAGCGGCGACCGGGTGCGCCGGCGAAGACGTCGGTGGCGTGGACGCTGACGTTGGCGAAGCCCTGCGCGGCCAGCCGCGCGCGTGCGGCGTCCGCAAGGTCGGCGTGGCGTTCCAGGCTGACCACTTCACGCGCCAGGCGGGCCAGGCAGGCGGTGAGATAGCCACTGCCGGTGCCGATTTCCAGCACGCTGTCTTCCGGGTCAGGCAGCAGCGCCTGCAGCAGACGGCCTTCCAGCACCGGCTTCATCATGGTTTCGCCGTGGCCGATCGGCAGTTCGGTGTCGGCGTAGGCCATGCCGCGCAGTGCCGGCGCGACGAAGGCCTCGCGCGGCAGGCTGGCGATGGTGTCGAGTACCCGCACGTTCAGCACGTCCCAGGGGCGAACTTGCTGTTCCACCATGTTTTCGCGGGCGCGGGCGAAGTCGATGTTCATGTCCGGAAGTACTCCTGCGGTGAACCGTCCATTGTAGTCGGAGCCCGCCTGTTGCCGCGCAGTCTGGCCGTGCTGATACACCAGCACGCAGTGCCGGAAGTCACCGCCATCGGGCGCGCGTGTGGCTGGCGTTCAGCGTTTGCCATAGGCGCGCAGGAACAGGTCCACGACGCTGGCCACGTGCGCTTTCGGCGACGGCGGACGCGGGCCGCAACAGACGCCGACCACCGCCTGCGCGTGCGGCTCGCCCTTGAGCAGGGTGAAGAAGTGCCCGGCCGCCGCCGCCGGGTCGGCGATCTCCAACTCGCCGGTGGCGATCCGGCGCTGCAGCAGTTCGGTGAACGCCTCCTGCAGATGCTTGGGGCCGGCCTCCCAGGCCAGTAGCGGCAGCCCGCCGCCGACCGCCTGCGGTGAACACAGGATGCGGAACCCGGCGATCGCTTCGGGCGTCATCACCATCGCGAAGAAGGCGGTCCCGATGTTGATCAGGTGCTTGCGCAGCGGCAGGTCGGGCCGCGGCTGGAACAACCGATCCGGCACGCTTTGCTCGCAGTGGGCGCGGACCGCTTCGATGAACAGCCGGTCCTTGTCGCCGAAGTGGCTGTAGACGGTGAGTTTGGAGACCCCGGCATCGGCGGCGATCTGGTCCATGTTGACCCGCTCGAAGCCGTCCTGCAGGAACAGCCGGGTGGCGGCCGCGAGGATCGCGGCGCGCTTCTGCATGTCCTTGGGGCGTCCGGGCGTGCCGGGCTTGGGGCGCGGGGCTTGGGGCATTTCTACGATCGACTGAACCGGCCTATCCGATGCGCCCACTATACCATACTGATCGGTTCAATTACCGCCCGTGGCGGTTCCGACAATGCCGGTGCGGTCAAGTCACGCCCTGCGCCAGCATCGCGTCGGCCACCTTCACGAAGCCGCTGATGTTGGCGCCATCGACGTAGTTCACGCGCCCGTCGCGGCCGGTGCCGTGGCGGACGCAGTTGAAGTGGATCTCCTTCATGATCAGATGCAGGCGTTCGTCAACTTCGGCGTGGGTCCAGGATTGCCGCATCGCGTTCTGGCTCATTTCCAGCCCCGAGGTGGCGACGCCGCCGGCGTTGGAGGCCTTGCCCGGCGCGTACAGCGTGCCGGCCTGCTGGAACACATCGACCGCGTCCAGGGTACAGGGCATGTTGGCGCCCTCGGCCACGCACAGCACGCCGTTGCCCACCAGGGTGCGGGCATCGCCGGCGTCCAGCTCGTTCTGGGTGGCACAAGGCAGGGCGATCTCGGCGGGGATTTGCCAGGGACGGCGGCCCGGCAAATAGTCGAAACGCGGGTCTTCACCCAGTTCGGCGAGCCGGCCGCGGCGCTGGTTCTTCAGCGCCATGACGGTGGCAATGGCCTCTGCATCGAAGCCGTCGCGCGCGTGCAGGGTGCCGTTGGAATCGCTGAAAGTGAGCACCCTGCCACCGAGTTCGCAGGCCTTGAGCGAGGCGTACTGGGCAACATTGCCCGAACCGGAGATCAGCACCCGGGCGCCGTGGGTTTCGCAATGGGCGTGGTGCAGCATCTGCTCGACGAAGTAGACCGTGCCGTAGCCGGTTGCCTCGGGCCGCATCAGGCTGCCGCCGTAGGCAATGCCCTTGCCGGTGAAGGCGCAGGCGGCGCTATTGCCGAGCTTCTTCATCATGCCGGCCATGTAGCCGACCTCACGTTCGCCCACGCCGATGTCGCCGGCGGGGACATCGGTATCGGCGCCGAGGTGGCGGTGCAGCTCCAGCATCAGCGCCTGACAGAACCGCATCACTTCGCCTTCGCTGCGGCCCTTGGGGTCGAAGTCCGAGCCGCCCTTGCCACCGCCCATCGGCAGCGTGGTCAGCGCATTCTTGAAGGTTTGCTCGAAGGCGAGGAACTTCAGGATCGACAGGTTGACCGAGGGGTGAAAACGCATCCCGCCCTTGAACGGCCCGATGGCGCTGCTGTGCTGCACGCGGAAGCCGCGGTTGACCTGCACGTTGCCGGCATCGTCGGTCCAGGCCACGCGGAATTGCAGCACGCGCTCGGGCTCCACCAGGCGTTCCAGCAATCCGGCGCGGGCGTAGTGCGGGTGGACTTCGAGAAACGGCCACAGGCTGGCCGTCACTTCGCTGACCGCCTGCAGGAACTCAGGCTGCTCGGGATCGCGCCGGCGCAGGCGTTGCAGGAAATCGGCGCGGGAAGGCAGGGGCACGACGGGGCATCCTTTCAGCGGTGGGCGCTGGGCGGGTGGTACAGACGGCGTGGCGTCGCGAGTGCGGCGCACGCCATCGACCGTCGCCGGAAACGACTAGAGTCAACAATCAAATTCCGCGCCGCCGGCCGGGCCAATTAAGGTGTCAGGGACAATTAGCCGGCCAAGTCACCCAAGCCAAGACCGGCGCCACCACCCTGGCAAGCAATGCCAGCTACTACCCCAATGGCGCGCTGGCGCAGTTCACCTACGGCAACGGCATCGCCCACACGATGAGCCAGAACGCCCGTCAGCTGCCCAGCCACAGCGTGGACGGCAGCGTACTGGATCTGGCCACCGTGTTCGATGCGAACGGCAACGTCGCCGCCATCACCGACAACACTGCCAGCGGCAGACAAACCCGCAGCATGAGCTACGACGCGCTGGACCGGCTCACCCAGACCACCTCGCCGATGTTCGGCACCGCCAGCTATGCCTATGACCAGCAGGACAACCTGACAAGGGTTCAGATCACCGGCGGCAGCCAGCCGCGCGACCACACCTACTGCTACAGCGCAGCCAACCGGCTGGAATTCGTGCGCAGCGGCCCCAACTGCAGCGGCAACGCCAGCCCGGCGGTGATCGCGCTGGGCTATGACCTGCAGGGCAACCTGAGCTTCAAGAACAACGCCAGCTACGCCTTCGACTACGGCAACCGGCTGCGGGCCACCGCGAACCAGAACTACCGCTATGACGCCCAAGGCCGGCGGGTGCGGCAGGACGTGGCGGCGGCCAACTGCAATACAGCCAGTACGCCCAAGACGGTCGGCTGGTCTGGCAGCGCGACGAAACCACCAACCAGCGCATCGCCAACGCGTATCTGGCCGGCAGCCTGCTGGCGGAGATCAGCCGCCCGCTGACCGGCAACACGACCACCATCCGCTACCTGCACACCGATGCACTGGGCAGTCCTATTGCCAAAACCAGCGCGACCGGCGCTATCATCGAGACCAGCGAATACGAGCCGTACGGGAGGTTGCTCAACCGGGGCAACGACAACCGGGCGGGGTATACCGGGCATGTGATGGATGCTGCCTCCGGGCTGACTTATATGCAGCAGCGCTATTACGATCCGGGGATTGGGGCGTTCCTGAGCGTCGATCCTGTCACGGCTTACAGCAATCCGGTGGGGGCGTTTAATCGGTACTGGTATGCCAGCGGGAATCCGTATCGGTTTTGTGGATCCGGATGGGCGCAAAGCAAAAGCAAAACGGAAGATGACAAACCACGCAATCGAGCATGAAGGAAGTCGTCAGGATCTTATTAAGGATCCGAATGTTTACAATTGCCACCGGAAGCTTGGCGACGAGGTGACCCTACGGATTCCGGTAACCGCCATGGCGGAACTTGGAAGGTTGAAAAGTTGATCAAAGCCGAAGTACACAACGATATGCTTGAGGCACAACAACTCGACACCAACGAGCGCAAATTTGGTTAATGACGTACTGGTCTATGGCCACGATGCAAACGGCAATGGAAGAATTCGAAGAGAACGAGATCGATCACTCTGCTCGTGTCATCGCAGTTGATGAGGAAGGAAATACAACGCGCGTCTTAAGCAAGGAAGGTCCGACAGGTCCATTGGTGGACCATCATGGCGATCAGAATCCGGCATATGGACAATTGATTGAGTGGTTCAGGAGAAAATAATGGCAACTATTGATAGTTGCAGCCTTGTTTTTTTTCGCTTTGTTTGTGGCGCATTGATTCTGCGCGCGATCAACCAGGGATGTCGCGGCGAAGGCGCCGATGATGTTCCTAGAGAGCCTAAAAACCTTTGACAATCGCCTCCATACGTACATATTCAGTCACCACCTCAAGAATCATTAATGAGGAAGATGTCCCGGGGCTTTTGGCACTCCTTGCATTCGAAAGAGCCATGCGCGGGTGTTATGTACGAAGCGAGCGGAAGTGTTCCTGGACGATCGACAGTAGGTGATCAGGCGGCCTTTCTGGTAGAAGGATTCAGGACGCGCCTATATCCGCCCAGCCTTTATTCGAAGCCGACTTACAGATTCGCAAAAAGCGGATCTCAGAAATTGGTGGCGGACATATCTAAGTAGTTCCCTGCTGCGGCGGCGCCTCAGCGAGACTCGTAAAAAGCGAAAAACAAGAACCGAAACGAAAAACAAGGACACGCACAATTTGCGTTGACCGCCCGTAGAGCCCGCGTCAACCGGCCAATCAGTTGTGTTTGCGGATCTTCGACCGGAAACAAGGACACGCACAATTCACAATTTGCGTTGACCAAAGAAAAAACAAACACGCACAATTTGCGAAAACCGCTTGTAGAGCCTGCGTCAACCGGCCAATCAGCCGTAATAATGGTGTCAGGGACAATTAGCCGACGCCCATAAATCAATGGGGTCGGAGTCATTGATTTTTTGTCACTAACACCTTTCCTCCGCGCCGCCGGCCGGGCTACAGGATCGGCGCCAGCCCGGAGCCGAAGGCGGTGAACACGCGCACGCCCAGCCACTTCAAGCCGAGGTCGACCTCGGGAAAATCGCCGACCGGGCGATTGCAGCGGCGAAATTCGGGGGCGAAGGGATCCTGCGGTTGGTCGGTCGCCGGGCAGCCCGGACCGACGCTGTAGTCATAGCTGGTGGCGTACTTCACCGGCCACAGGTCGAAGATCGGCATGCGTTCGGACAGTCGCGCCAGGTGGTATTCGATCCGCGGCAGGATCGGGGACGGCTCGCGCCGGGCGATGGTCCAGGCATTGCCGGGCGCCATGTCGCGGCGGATGCTGGCCGCCAGCGCCGCGGCAAAGGCCGGGTCCTCGATTACCACCGCGCTTTCGGTGTTGAGGGCCTCGCCGCGGGGGTCGAAGTTGTGGGTGCCCACCACCCCGATGCGGGCATCGATCACCAGCGACTTGGCGTGCAGCCCGATCCGCAGCCCGGCGCTCTTCAGCCGCACCGGCAGGCCACCGGAAGAGGCGAACGGTGACGGGCGCCCGGCTTCGCTGCCCGGTTCGGTGGTCAGACCGCGCGCGGCCAGCCGGCGCTCGCGCCGGGTGGTGCCGGCAGTGGTCGCGTCCAGGGTCGCTTCGGGCGCGAGCGCGGCGGAATCGTCCCCCGTCTCCAGACCGGCGCCGGTGGCACCGATCTCGAACGGCGCATCGGCCGGAAACGGCTTGAATTCGTGGATGCGGAAACCGAAGTCGCGCAGGTAGCGGCGCTTGTATTTGTAGGACACCGCGTAGGCGATGAAGGCATCGGTCGAGGCCAGGCTGTTGGTGGAGACCAACACCTGCGGCGGCTCGTCCCGGCGATGCAGCGCCCGGAACAGGTGCTGGGCCGGTTTGGACAGGACGAGATAGGGCGTTTGCAGCAGGATTTCCCGCTGCGCACCTTCAATCAGGCCGAGCAGGCTGTCCCCGGTGCCGGTGGCAGCGGACGCGGTTGCGGCGCCGCCATCGGCGTCTTCGCCACGATGTTTGCCCGGCAGGTCGCCGAGAAAACGCACCCCGCGCACCTCCAGCGCCGGATCGACGAAGCGCATGCGCATGACCAGCGGATCGGCGACGTCGGCCAGCAGCGCGCGCACCCGCTGCGGGCGCCGGTAGGGTGGTGCGGCGCCGGCGGCGGTCCGTGGCTGCGCAGATAGCGGGCGACGTCGCCGATCCGTTCGGCGGGCACGCTGCGGCGATCGTTCCAGAAGGCGTCGAAGTTGGCCCGCATGCTGGCCGCGACCGGGCCGGCGATCAGCAGGTCGCGATCGCGAAAATTGAAGTCCTCGCCCCAGTCGTAATAGTCGTCCTGGTAATTGCGGCCGCCGATGATGCCGAGTTCATCGTCGATCACCAGCAGCTTGTTGTGCATGCGGCGGTTGAGCCGGCGCAGGCAGCACAGCGCTGCCACTGCGTACATCGGGCCGGAAAGCCGGGCGCGGTCCAGCACCGGGTTGTAGACGCGGATTTCGAAGTTGGAATGCAGTGCCGACAGCGCGGCCAGAGTCTCCACCTTGCGCAGTGCCGCGAGCTGGTCGATCAACAGCCGCACCTTGACCCCGCGGAAGGCCGCCGCCTGCAGCTCGTCGAGCACCAGCTGGGCGGCGTCGTCCTCGTCGAAGATGTAGGTCTGCAATTCGATGCTGCGGCGAGCGCTGCGGATCAGGTGCACCCGCGCCAGCAGCGCGTCCGGGCCGTCGTCGAGAATCAGTGCGCGATGCCTGGGCGCCTGCGGGCGCGACTGGGCCAGCGCGTCGCGGGCCATCGCCAGCAGCGGTGAATCCAGCGCGCAGGCGTCGTCACGGGCGCAGTCGACCGTGGTGGCGCGGGCCGAGGCGGCAATCGCGGCGGCGGCATCGTGCCGGGCGGTGGGCAGGCTGGCGCAACCTGCCAGCAGCAGGGCAAGCAGGCCACCCGTCAGGCGCGCCGCAACGCCTCCCGCCATCGCCTCAAGGCCACCAGAACCAGGACAGCCGCGCCGCTCCCGGCTCCATGGCGGCGTCATCGTCGAATTCCAGCACCGCGATGGCGGCCGGCGGCATTCCGCGATAGTGGCCGGAGCGGCCGCTGTGGAGCAGGGCCACCAACTGCTCCAGGCCCGGATTGTGGCCGACCAACAGCAGTCGGGAAACGTCGCGGTGGGCGTCGGCCAGTTCGATCAAGGTGCCCGGCGTGGCCTCGAAAATCGCGGCTTCCTCGCGCACGTCGGCGCAATCCAGCGGGCCAGCGCGTCCAGCGTCTGGCGCGCGCGCGGCCGGCGAGCACAGCACGCGGCCGGGTTGCAGGGCGTGTTCGCGCAGCCAGTCACCGGCCGCCGCGGCCTCAGCGCGCCCGGTGGTGGAGAGCGGACGCTCGACGTCCGCTTGTCCGGGATGCGTGGATTCGGCGTGGGCGTGGCGCAGCAGGATCAGTTCGCGCATGGGTTCTCGTTTCCTTCGTTGCGCTCAATCCACCTGCTGCAGCCAGTGGAACAGCGGTTTCCAGTCGTCCTGATGGGCGCGCACCTGCGCCGAATGGTAGTCGAACAGGCTGCGACCCAGGCCGGTCAACACGGTATAGGCCTGGCTGTCGCGCAATTGCGCGACCACCGGGAAGTTCCAGCCACGCAGCAATTCCAGCGCCTGCTGCGCCGCGTTGGTCTGCGGCTTGATCCGGTTGACGACCAGCGCGACCGGCAAGGTGCCGCGGCGGACCCGCGGGTGCGTGGCCAGGGTTTCGAGAAACCGCGCGCTGGCCTCGATGTCGAAGGCGGACGGTTGCACCGGCACCAGCACCGCGCTGGCGACGTCGAGGAACGGTTCCAGCTCGCGCTCGCCGGCACCGGCCGGCGTATCCACGACGGCAACCCCGGCGCCCGCCGGCAACGCCGCACCTCGCTCCGGCTGCGCCCGTCGAGGGTGGGCAGCGGGTTGCCGAGCTCGGCCCGGCGTGCGCTCCAGCGCGTCGCCGAACCCTGCGGATCGGCATCCACCAAGGTGACGGCATGGCCCGCCGCAGCCTCTGCCGCAGCGAGGTTGACCGCCAGCGTGGTTTTGCCGACACCGCCCTTGGCGCAGGCAACGAGCCAGATCTTCATTACCGCGCTCCGCAATTGCTTCCAGCAGGGTACACGCGCCGGCACCGGATCGCACCGATGGCCGGCCCGCCTCAGGCGCGGTGCGGTACCGGCTTGCCGCCACGCAGGTTGATCCAGAAGCCCAGCAGCGCCGCCACGGCGATGACCAGCTGCGCCAGCAGGGTTTGCCAGGTGGGGTAGACGCCGAGCAGGTCGATCCGCGGCGCCTGCACCAGGCCCAGGCCAATCCAGCCGGCCTCCTGCAGGGCGGCCACGCCCTTGCCCACCAGCACCACCGCCAGCACCGCGATCAGCGCGCCGAGCTGAAGGCAAAGAATTTGCCGATCGGCAGCCGCATGCCCAGCCGCAGCAGGGCGAAGGTGATCAACGCCAATCCCGCTGAACCGACGACGAGGCCGGAAACAATCGCGCCGGCATCGCGCGGATTCCACATCGCCGCGTAGAACAGGATGGTCTCGAATACTTCGCGGTAGACCGCGACGAACGACAGCACGAACAGGAAGATCATCGAGCCACGCCCGAGCGCCGCCGACAGCCGTTCATTGAGATATTGCTGCCAGCGCCCGGCCAGGCTCTTCTGGTGCATCCAGATGCCCACGCTCAGCAGCACCGCCGCGGCGAACAGCGAGGACAGGCCCTCGGTCAGCTCGCGGTTGGCACCGCTGATGTCGATCAGCCAGGTTGCCACCACCCAGGTCAAACCACCGGCCACCAGCGCGCCGATCCAGCCGGCGTGCACCCACTTCAGCGCTTCGCGGCGTTCGGCCTTGCGCAGGAAGGCGATGATGCCGACCACGATCGGATCAACAGCGCTTCCAGTCCTTCCCGCAGCAGGATGGTGAGGCTGCCGAGGAAGGCGGCCATCCAGCTGCCGCTGCTGCCTTGCAGGGCGGCGTCGGCGCGTTCGAACAGCGCCAGTGCCTGCGCCGCGTCGGCTTCGACCTGCGCCGGCGGCATACCCTTGCCGATGTCCGAGCGCAGCTTGCCCATCGCGGTTTCGATCGCGCGCAGCAGCTCGGCGTCGCGCGCGCTGATCTGCGGCTCGACCGGCTCCACACCGTCGAGATAAGCCGACAGCGCCAGCGTCGCCGCCTGCTTGGCGTCGTTTTGCGCATAGGCGTCCACCGCTTGCCTGAGCTTGGTGCGGGCCAGCTCCAGCGAGGTTGCCTGCTTCCCGGCGGCCGCAGTCAGCGCCTGCGGCTGCGCGCGCAGGAAGGCCAGCACGGCCTGCGCCTGCTGCGGATCCAGGCGCTGCGCCAGTTGCTGCTCGCTGGCCTGTACCAGTGTCGGCAGTGACGGCAGCGCGGCGCGCAGATCCGGGGTGCCGTGCTTCCACAGTTGCTCGCCCTGGGCGCGCTGGGCATCGCTGAAGGCCAGCCCGCCGACGTAAAACGCCAAGGCCCAGCGCTGGGCGTCGGTGAGCTGTGAATAAGCCGGCATCGAGGTGCCGGGAACGCCGCGGCTGATTGCCTCGTACAGTGCCAACGGGCTGCGCTGGGAGGCGCGATCGGCGTCGGTGAAGGCGATCGGCGGCGGATCGAGTTGGGCCCCGGCGGGTCCGTCCCCGTGGCCACTGGCGCCGTGGCAGGCCGCGCACTGCTGCGCGTACAGCGCCTTGCCGGCGGCCACGTCAGGGGTCTGGGCCGGCGCCGCGGCCACCCCGTAGGCGGCCAGCAAATCCGTCGCCAGGGCGTGCGCGTTGCGCGCCACGTCGGCATCGGCCGCCTTGCGCTCGACCAGCGCGATCAGCGCATCGGCCTGGCCCAGCAGGTCTGCTTGTTTCGAATTGCCCGGCAAGGCCGCGATCCGTTCCCGCGCGGTCGCGGAGAACTCCCGCATTTCGGCATATTCGCCCGCACTGATGACCTTGCCGCCTTGTACCGCGCCGGCGTAATCGACGGCGATGTAGTCGAGCAGTTGCCAAGCCTGGCGGACTTCGGCCTCGGGGCCGGGTGCCGCCGCCGCGGCAAGACCGCTGGCTAGCAGCAGCAGGATGAAAGCGAGGCGACGCAGGAAAGACTGGGCCATGAACAGGCCTCGGAATCGGGAGTCGGGCAGTTTATCAGGATTTTGCGGATGCGAATCATTCGCGGCCGGGCGCCGTGACGGATCGCGTGGGGCCGGCCAGCGCCCGCGGGCCTGTTCGCTTCGCCTGGCCGGGGGCGGCGACCAAACCCGGCCGAGACGGGAACCGCTGCCGGCAGGGCGGGCCGCCGATCGGGCGTGATTGACGAGCAGCGTCGACCCGCCTAGTCTGGCGGTTTGCAAAGCCCTCGCCAACGGAAACCCGCCATGCCGATCACCCTGACTTTCGAGCTCAACGACAAGGATCTCGAGCATTTCAATGCTGCGGCAGAGCGTGCGCGCAAGGCGGCCGAAGGCAAGAGCGGCGAGGACATCATCGCGGCGGCCACCAGCGTGCTCGAAAATGCGCAGAAAGCCGGGGTGCCGGAGTTCATCCTGCATCGCCTGCTGCGCCTCGACGACATGATCGCGATGGTGCGCGACCAGGGCTGGAGCCTGCCGGACGCCGACCGCCAGCGGGTGATCGACACCCTGTCCTACTTCGCCGACCCCAACGACATCATCCCGGATAACGCCGGCCCGCTGGGCTTCTTCGATGATGCGGTGATGGTCGAACTGGCCGTCCACCAGCTGACCCACGAGATCGACGCCTACGACGAGTTCTGCGAATACCGCGAGCGCGAAGCCAAGCGGCGCGGCGTGGATCCCAGCACGCTGGGCCGCGCCGAGTGGATGGACGGACGCCGCCAGGAACTGCAGGAACGCATGCACGAACGCCGCGAGCGGGACGTCGGGACCGGTTACGGCCGCAGCAGCGGTTATGCCGACCGCCGTCAGTCGTATGTGCGCGCCTGGCGTCCGGGTTCGTTCCGGGTCGGCTGACGGGCGCGTGATCGCCGCGGGTTTCCGCTGGCCGGAGGGCGCCTCGGTCGAGCTGCTCAATGCGCTGTCGGCCGGGACCCTGATGGAGACGCTCGGGATCGTTTTCACCGAGCTGGGCGATGGCTATCTGCGCGCGACCATGCCGGTGGAGCCACGCACCCACCAACCCTATGGTTTGCTGCACGGCGGCGCCTCGGTGGTGCTGGGCGAAACCCCTCGGCAGCAGCGCCGGCGGGTTGGTGGCCGGCCGTGATGCCGCGGTCGTTGGCCTGGAAATCAACGCCAACCATCTGCGCGCCGTACGCAGCGGCATCGTCACCGGCACCACCCGGCCCATCCACATCGGCCGCAGCACCCAGGTCTGGGAATACCGGATCGCCGACGCGGACGACCGCGCGGTCTGCATCGGCCGGATCACCCTTGCGGTGCTGCCCAAGCCGCCGGGTTCCGGCGCCTGAATTCGGGCAGGGCTGATCAAGTCACCATTGCTTTAGGCCACCTGCTCCAGCGCGACGCGGCACACTTCCGATCATGAGCACGACGCCCCCCGCCGTCGAATCCCTGATGCGCAGCCTGCGCTACGCCTACCGTCTGCCGCTGCTGCTGCTGCATCTGCTGATCGGGTTGCCGATCACGCTGGTCCTGATTGCACTGGGCCGCGGCGGGCGGCTGTCGCACGCGGCGGTGCGTGGTTTCATGGGCGGTCTGGCCTGGGTGTTCGGGTTGCGGGTGCGGCGTGAAGGCGTGCCGCGGCAAGGTGGCGTGCTGTTCGTCGCCAATCACGTCAGCTGGATGGATATCGTGGTGCTGCATTCGCAGCAGATGATGGGGTTCATCGCCAAATCGGAAATTCGCGGCTGGCCGCTGGTCGGATGGCTGGCGATGCAGGGTGAAAGCATCTTCCTGCAGCGCGGCAACGGTGATTCGCTGGGGCAGGTCGTGGGCGAGATGGCGCAGCGGCTGCGCGCCGGTCGCGCGGTCGGCGCGTTTCCGGAAGGCGGTACCCGCAGCGGCAGGGGTGTGATCGTCTTCCACGCGCGGATCTTCGCGGCGGCGGTGGAGGCAGAGGCGCCGGTGCAGCCGGTGGCGGTGGCGTATGGGCCGAAGGCCAGCGCGCAGGCGATCATGGCGTTCAGGCCGCGCGAGCGTTTCCTCGGCAATTTTTTCCGCGTGCTCGCAGAGCCGACGCGCCCGGTACGGGTCTGCTTCCTCGAACCCGTGCTTCCCGGACAGTTCGACGGGCGGCGCGGGATGGCCGAAACGGCGCAGGCACGGGTGATCGCGGCGTTGACGGCGGACTGAGTCGCGCCGCTTTGGCGGCGACGGTCGTGCGTGTACGCTTTGCGTGCAAGCCGTTTTGCACGCGCTTTTGGAGTACGCCATGCAGATCCATAGCCACAGTTTCCAGAACCGCCAGTCGATTCCGCCCGAATTCGCCCTCGGGGCACGGGATGGCAAGGACGGGCTCGGTGGCAACCGCAACCCGCATCTGGCCTGGGAGGACGTGCCGGAGGGCACGCATTCGTTCGCCCTGCTGTGCATCGACACCGATGCGCCCACCGACGGCGCGCTGGTGGCCGATGCGGCGACGCCCATTCCGGTGGAACATCCGCGCGGGGATTTCGTGCATTGGGCCATCGCCAACATCCCGGCCGGCGTGCGCGGGATCGCGGCCGGCAGTTGCAGTGATGGCTTGACCGTGCACGGCAAGCCGGCCGGTCAGGACGCCGGCGGCGCGCGCGGCCTCAACGACTACACCGGCTGGTTCGCCGGCGATCCGGCGATGGCCGGCCAGTACCACGGCTACGACGGCCCCTACCCGCCGCCGCACGACCTGCGTGTGCACCGCTATTTCTTCCGCCTGTTCGCGCTGGATTGCGCGCAGCTGGCCCTGCCCGACACGTTCACCGCCGGCGATGTCCTGCGCGCGATGCACGGCCACGTGCTGGCCGAGACGGCGATCCACGGGACCTACAGCCTCAATGCGGCTTCGGGGCAGGGCTGAGCCCGATGCGGTATCCGTTCGTGGTGAGCCGGTCGAACCACGGACGGACCATCCCCATCAAAGAATGTAGCGACTCAAATCCGGATCCTGCGCCAGTTCACCGAGGTGGGCATCGACGTAGGCGCGGTCGATGGTGAGTGTGCCGCCCTTGTCCGGGGCGTCGAAACTCAGCGATTCCAGCAGCCGTTCCAGCACCGTATGCAGGCGCCGGGCGCCGATGTTTTCCTGGCGTTCGTTCACATGCGCCGCGATCTCGGCCAGGCGATCCACCGCCTCCGTCGCGAAGCTGAGCGCCACGCCCTCGGTCTGCATCAGTTCGACGTATTGCCGGGTCAGCGCGGCCTTGGGTTCGGTCAGGATGCGCACGAAGTCGTCCTTGCCCAGCGCCGACAGCTCCACCCGGATCGGGAAGCGGCCCTGCATCTCCGGGATCAGGTCCGACGGCTTGGCGAGGTGGAAGGCGCCGGAGGCAATGAACAGGATGTGGTCGGTGCGCACCGGCCCGTACTTGGTGCTCACGGTGCTGCCTTCGACCAGCGGCAGCAGGTCGCGCTGCACGCCTTCGCGGGAAACATCCGCGCCATAGCCCCTCGCTGCGCTTGGCGACCTTGTCGATCTCGTCGATGAAGACGATGCCGTGCTGTTCGCAGGCCTCGATCGCCTGCTCGCGCACGTCGTCTTCATTGACCAGCTTGCCGGCCTCTTCCTCGATCAGCAGCGGGCGGGCGGCGCGGATGCTCAGGGTCTTCTTGTGGGTTTGGCTGCCCCGAGAGCTGGGAGAACATCTGCCGCAGCTGCTGGCCCATTTCCTCCATGCCCGGAGGCGCCATGATGTCCACGCCGATGTTCACGCTCAGATCGAGCTCGATCTCGCGTTCATCGAGCTCGCCGGCGCGCAATTGCTTGCGCAGTTTCTGGCGGGTGGCCGATTCCTGCGACGATGGCTCGGCGGCGATGTCCACCGTGGTCACGCTCTGTTGCAGGCCGAACCCCGATTTCATCTCGCGGCGCGGCAGCAGGGCATCGAGGATGCGCTCCTCGGCGCGCTCCTCGGCCTGGGTGCGCACGCGCTGCTTGGCCTGGCTGCGGTACAGCTTGACCGCGGTATCGGCGAGGTCGCGGATGATCTGTTCGACGTCCTTGCCGACATAGCCGACTTCGGTGAAGCGGGTTGCCTCCACCTTCACGAATGGCGCGTTGGCCAGCGTTGCCAGCCGCCGCGCGATCTCCGTCTTGCCGACGCCGGTGGGGCCGATCATCAGGATGTTCTTCGGCATCACCTCGTTGCGCAGCTCGGCCGGCAACTGCGCGCGCCGCCAGCGGTTGCGCAGGGCGATGGCCACGGCGCGCTTGGCGGCCTGCTGGCCGATGATGTGGCGATCGAGCTCGGCAACGATCTCGCGCGGGGTCATGGAGGAGGAGTCGGTCATGGGGGGCGTGATTCGTGATTCGTGATTCGTGATTCGTGATTCGGGATTCGGGATTCGGGATTCGTGATTCGTGATTCGTGATTCGTGATTCGGGATTCGGGATTCGGGATTCGGGATTCGGGATTCGGGATTCGGGATTCGGGAGACGGGAGGCGGGATTCGGGATTCGGGATTCGGGATTCGGGATTCGGGAGACGGGAGGCGGGAGACGGGAGACGGGAGACGGGAGACGGGAGACGGGAGACGGGAGACGGGAGACGGGAGACGGGAGACGGGAGGTGCGGAACGGAGCCAAATGCTTTGGTTTTATCAAATCCCCAATCCCGAATCCCCAATCACAACGCTTCAACCACGATGTTCTGGTTGGTGTAGATGCAAATATCACCGGCGATCTTGAGTGCTTCCGTGGCGATGGTGCGGGCGTCCAGATCGGTATGCGCCAGCAGCGCGCGCGCCGCCGACAGCGCGTACATGCCGCCGGAGCCGATCGCGATCAGGCCGTCTTCCGGTTCGATCACGTCGCCGGTGCCGGAGATCACCAGCGAGGTGTCGGCATCGGCCACCGCCAGCAGGGCTTCGAGCTTGCCGAAGCGGCGCTCGGTGCGCCAGTCCTTGGCCATCTCCACCGCCGCGCGCTGCAGCTGGCCGTGCTTTTCGAGCTTGGCTTCGAACAATTCGAACAGGGTGAAGGCGTCGGCGGCGGCACCGGCGAAGCCGGCCAGCACCCGGCCGTCCTTGCCGAGCCGGCGCACCTTGCGCGCGTTGGCCTTCATCACCGTGTGGCCCAGCGTCACCTGGCCGTCGCCGGCGATCACGACTTGGCCGTTTCGGCGCACCGAGCAAATGGTGGTGGCGTGGAACACGGTCGGGTTCTGGCTGGGATCCATCGTTGTCTCCGCTTGAACCTGCAAGGTGGGGGCGCGCGGGCACGGCTTCAAGCGCGGCAACCGGTGGGGTTGCGATGGAGCGTGGGTGCGCAGCGGGAACCCGCTGCGCGCTCACTCGCCCTTGTCCGTGCGCTTGCGGTGCGCGCGCGGGTGCGCGCTGTCGTAGACCTTGGCCAGGTGCTGGAAATCCAGATGGGTGTAGATCTGGGTGGTGGCGATGTCGGCGTGGCCGAGCAATTCCTGCACCCCGCGCAGATCGCCGGAAGATTCCAGTACGTGGCTGGCGAAGCTGTGGCGCAGCAGGTGCGGGTGGATGCGCTTGAGCACGCCCTGGCGCAGCGCCAGCTGCTTCATCCGCAGCTGGATCGCGCGCGCGCTGATCTGTTTGCCGCTGCGGCCGGGGAAGACGAAGCTCTCCGGTGTGCCCGCGGACTCTGCCCGCCATTCGTGCAGGGCGGTGCGTGCGTGCGAGCCGACCGGCACGATCCGCTGCTTGCTGCCCTTGCCGAGCACGCTGACCAGGCCCTGTTCGAAATCGAGATCACGCCAGCGCAGCGCGCACAGCTCGGACAGGCGCAGTCCGGAGGAATACAGCAATTCCAGCAAGGCGCGGTCGCGCAGTCCCAGCGGCGCGTCGGTGGCCACTTCGACCAATCGGGAGGCTTCATCGACATCGAGCACCTGCGGCAGCTTGCGCGGCGCTTTCGGCGCGCGCACGCCGGCGGTCGGCAGCGCGGTGATGCGGCCTTGCTTGAGCAACCAGCGGTACAGGCTGCGGCAGGCCGAGAGCCGGCGCTGGAGCGACTTCGGGGTCAGTCCACGGCGGTGTTCGCGGGCGATGAAGGCGCGAATGTCGTCAGCATGCAGTTCGAGCAGGTCGCGGCCTTGCGCGAAGTCGGCAAGCGCGGCCAAGTCGCGGCGATAGGCGTCCAGCGTGTGCAGCGAGCTTTGGCGTTCGACGCGCAGGTGTTCGAGGAAGGCGGCAACCGGCATTCTTCCATCATCCTCGTTCCGCGAGGCGGGGGAAACCTGGCGCTCTGCCCGCGACTCAGCCCGCCGCCGACTCCCGCTGCAACGCCACCGCCAGCGCTTCGCCCATCATGCTCAGGAACATCGTGCCCATGCCCGGGAAGAAGCGGTTGCCGTCGAAACTGCCGACTGCAACCAGTCCGACACCGGCAAGGCTCAGCAGCGCCGAGCTTTGCACGTCCTCGGCGCGGACGCCGTAAAGCAGCGCGTTCTTGTCCGGGTGCAGGCGGCCGCAGACCGGCTCACCGCTGGCCAGCAAATCCTGAAAACCGGCCAGGCGCGGGCTGTCGGGCGGAAGATGCTGGTACCACTCGGCGGCGTCCAGTTCGGGCAGGTCGCGGAAGCTGACGATCCGGACCAGATCGCCCTGGAAATCCTCGGTCAGGCTGGCGGCCATCGCCCGCAGGGTGTCGGCGGCGCTGCCCTGCTTCATCAGCGCCAGCGCGAGCTGGTGCGTGCGCACCGCCAAGCGTTCGTTGTCCTGCGCGTTGGCGGCCAGCGTGTGCAGGCGGCGGCCGAGCTCGCGGTTCTTTTCGCGCAGGATTTCCAGCTGGTAGCTGGCCAGCGAGGCGGTCTGCCCGTTGTCGCGCGGCAGCACCAGCGATTGCGCCAGATCGGGGAACTGCAGGAGGAAGTTCGGGTGTCGGCGCAACCAGGCCGCCACTTCGTGCGCGCCGAGTTTTTCGGTGCTGTCGTCGTAATCCACGCTCAAGGCCATTCTCCCTCGAAGACGAAGGCGGCCGGGCCGCCCATGAAGATGGTGCCGGAATCGCTTGCCTGCCGGATGTGCAGGCAGCCACCGGGCAGTTCAACCGTCACGCCGCGCGCGGCATCGACGCGGCCGCGCGCGGCCAGCACCGCCACCGCCGCGCAGGCGCCGCTGCCGCAGGCCAGGGTCTCGCCCGCGCCGCGCTCGTTGACGCGCAGGCGGATGTGATCCGGTGCGCGCACCTCGGCAAAGCCGACATTGCAGGATTCCGGAAACATGCTGCTGCGCTGGAGCGCCGCGCCCAGCGTCGCCACCGGCGCGCC
Source organism: Thermomonas sp. (assembly GCF_023953935.1). Lineage (GTDB taxonomy): Bacteria > Pseudomonadota > Gammaproteobacteria > Xanthomonadales > Xanthomonadaceae > Thermomonas. The sequence continues at coordinate 53,176 of NZ_JAMLIW010000010.1, forward strand.
GGCCACGGCGTCCACCTCGATGACGGCGTGCGGATTGCCCATCGACACGGCGCCGAAGCGCAGGGTTTGCCCGTCGATGTCGAGCGCGTATTCGTCCTGCGCGGCGGCAACGCCGGCCAGCGGAATGTCGGCCGGGGCAAAGCGCGCCGCGCCCATGTCGATCACGAAGTCGCCGTTGCTGGCGCGGGTCACGGCGTGCTGGCCGGCCGGACTTTCGATCACGAATCCTTCCGCCGCCGGCGCACTGCCGTCGCGCACCAGCCAGGCCGCGATGCAGCGCGCGCCATTGCCGCATTGGCCGGAGGCCGAGCCATCGGCATTCCAGATGCGATACGACGCGACCGCCGCGGCGTGTTGTGGAGGTTCGATGGTGAGGATCTGGTCGCAGCCGATGCCGAAATGGCGATCGGCCAGCTGTTCGCACAGTGCCGGCGTCGGTGCGGGCGTGCCGTCGCGCAGGTCCAGCACCACGAAATCGTTGCCGGCACCGTGCATCTTGGAAAAACGCATGGCCGGCTCAGCGGACGGGATCGGGCTGGGGCGCGCTTTCCGGGGCCGCCTGGGTGGATGCAGGCGCGGCGGGTGCCGGCACAGGCACGATCGGCTCAGGCGCAGCCGCTGCCTGCGGCTTGTCCGGCAGCACCAGTGGCCCCTTGTTGCCGCAGGCGGCCAGCAGGCAGGACAGGAGCAGCAGGAAGATGGCGCGTTTGATCATGGCGGAAGTGTACCCGTGCCCCGCGCCGCCGTCGCGGTCAGGCGCGCAGATCAGCCTTTCGGTTCCGGCCGCCGCCAAAGCCACAGCGTCACCGAACCCATGATCGCGATGCCCAGCGCCGGCACCCACCAGACCGGCGAGAACACCAGCATGGAGACCGCCGAGGCGGACATCATTCCGGTCGCCAGCCATTTGGCGCGGCGGGCGACGGTGCCGTCACGTTCCCAGTCGATGATGCTCTGGCCGAATTTCGGGTGGGTGACCAGCCAGTGGCGCAGCCGCTGCGAGCCGCGCGCGGCGGCGAAGGCGGCCAGCAGGATGAAGGGCACGGTCGGCATGATCGGCAGGAACGCGCCGATGATGCCGAGGATCAAGCTGATCCAGGCCAGTGCTGCCCAGAGGTGGCGGGTCATGCGGCGGGCTGTCCGAGTCGCGGTGTGATGACTGGCATCGAGGGTTCTGGTCCGTTCATGGTTCGACAGGCTCACCACGAACGGGATGTGGTCCCGTGATGAAAGCGGTGCGCGCCGCGAAGCTCAATCGACCCCCAGTTGTTCCAGCATGAAGGCGTACATCTCGGCCTGCTCGCGGTAGCGGCGGAAGCGGCCGGATTTGCCGCCGTGGCCGGCGTCCATGTTGGTGCGGAAGACGACAGGTGCGGCAGAGGTGTTCACATCGCGCAGCCGCGCCACGTATTTCGCCGGCTCCCAGTATTGCACCTGCGAATCCCACAGCCCGGTGCCGACGAACATCGCCGGGTAGGCCTGCGCGCGCAGGTTGTCGTAGGGCGAATAGCCGAGGATGTAGTCGTAGTAGGTCTTGTCCTCGGGGTTGCCCCATTCGTCGTATTCGTTGGTGGTCAGCGGGATCGACGGGTCCAGCATCGTCGTCACCACATCGACGAACGGCACCTGCGAGAGGATCACCCGGAACTTGTCCGGCGCCATGTTGGCCACCGCGCCCATCAGCAGGCCACCGGCGCTGCCGCCGTGGGCGGCGATACGGTTCGGTGCGGCGTAGCCTTCGCGCACCAGAAAATCGCGGACGTCGATGAAATCGGTGAAGGTGTTGACCTTCTTGAGCAGCTTGCCGTCCTCGTACCAGCGCCGGCCCAGTTCCTGGCCGCCGCGGACGTGGGCGATGGCATAGACCATGCCGCGATCGAGCAGGCTGAGCGTGCTGATCGAAAAGCCCGGATCCATCGATGCGCCATAGCTGCCGTAGCCGTACAGCAGCAGCGCGGCTTGACCGTTCTTTTCAAAGCCCTTGCGATAGACTAGCGAGACGGGGAGGCGGGTGCCGTCGCGCGCCGTCGCCCACAGCCGTTCGGTGACGTAGTTGGCCGGGTCGAAATCACCCAGCACCGGCTGGCGCTTGAGCAGGCGGCGTTCGCCGGTGGCCACGTTGAGCTCGTACACCGTGCCCGGGGTGGTCATCGAGGTGTAGCTGTAGCGCACCCAGGCGGTGCCAGGCTCGCTGTTGGTGGCCAGTCCCATCGAATAGGCCGGCTCGTCGGCGCGGACGAATTCCTCGCTGCCGTCGGCGCGCAGCAGGCGCACGCGCTCCAGCCCGCCGCTGCGTTCGGCAATCGCCGTGAAGCCGTCGAACAGTTCGAAATCCTCGATCAGCACGTCGTCGCGGTGGCCGATCCAGTCTTGCCAGTCCGTGCGCGATGTCGCACCGTCGGCGGCAGTGACGAGCTTGAAGTTGGTCGCGCCGTCGGCATTGGTGCGGATCACCCAGCGCCCGCCGAAGTGGTCGGCGTCATATTCCACGTCGCGCGCGCGCGGAGCGAGTACGGAAAACTGCACGGGGTTTGCGGCCGGGGCGTAGCGCAGCTCGGAAGACAGCGTGCTGCTCATCGCGATGACGATGTAGCGCTCGTCGCGGGTGCGGTCGATCGCCAGATAATAGTTGTCGTCGGTCTCCTCATAGACGACGGGGTCGTCCTTCGGATCGGTGCCGAGGACGTGTTTCTTCACCCGCACGGTGAGCAGGGTGTCCGGATCGTTTTCGATGTAGAACAGGGTGCGGTTGTCGTCGGCCCAGACCAGATCGCCGGAAACGCCGGGGATCGTTTCCGGATAATCGACGCCGGTGGCGAGGTTGCGGAAGCGGATCACGTGCTGGCGGCGGCCGTTGCTGTCCTCGGCCCAGGCCAGGGTCGTGTTGTCAGGGGACACCTCGTAGTCACCGACGTTGTAGTAGTCCTTGCCGGCGGCCAGCGCGTTGACGTCCAGCAGGATTTCTTCGCCCGTGAAATTGCCGGCGGCGTTGGCGGCCAGCAGGGAAGCCGCATCGACGCCGGGGCCGTCCTTGCGGCGCGCATGGATCGGGTAATCCTTGCCGGTTTCGAAACGGGCGTAATACCAGTACCCGCGTTCGCGGAAGGGCACGCTGGCGTCGTCCTGGCGGATGCGGGCGACGGTTTCGTCGTAGAGCTTGTCTTGCAGCGGTTTGGTTGGCGCCAGCACGGCGTCGGCGTAGGCATTTTCGGCGTTGAGATAGGCCAGCATCGCCGGGTTCTTGCGTTCGTCGTCGCGCAGCCAGTAGTACGGATCCTGCCGCTGCGCGCCGTGCGGCGCGGTGACGACGTGCGGGTGCTGCGCGGCGTCGGGCGGCGTGGGCAGGGTTTGGGCGTGGGCAGTTGGGCTCATGAACAAGAGGCTGGCAAGGGCAATGGCAAGGAGAGGCTTCATGGATGGCGCCTGTTGCGGGAATTGCAATGGTGGGGTGGTGTATGTGACGGATCATGGCTGTTCCGTTCATGGTTCGACAAGCTCACCACGAACGGAACCATTTGCATCGTGCCCGGTATCGTAATCCGTCCGTCCTGAGCCCTTCGACAGGCTCAGGACAGGCCTGTCGAAGGATGAACGGCAGAGCCAACGGACTCGGGCCTTGGCCGGTGCCGTTCATGGTTCGACAGGCTCACCACGAACGGGAGGTGGGGGCCACGAACGGACGAGCCCTCCGATACCGAGTCAGGCTCGGCTTGCCCGGAAGCAGTCATTGCCTTCCTTGTCGCGCCAACCGATCCCACAGGAAGGTCCAGGCCAGCGCGCTCATGTGCGCGGCCTGGGCGTTGTCGGCGGCGCCGCCGTGGCCGCCTTCGATGTTCTCGTAGTAATGCACGTCCTTCCCGGCCGCTTCCATCTTCGCCATCATCTTGCGGGCATGCGCCGGGTGGACGCGGTCGTCCTTGGTCGAGGTCAGGAACAGCGTCGGTGGATAGGCCCGGCTGGCGTCGAACAGGTGGTAGGGCGAGAAGGTCTTGATGAAGTCCCAGTCGCTGGTATCGGGATCGCCGTATTCGGCCATCCACGAGGCGCCGGCCAGCAGGTGGCTGTAGCGCTTCATGTCCAGCAGCGGCACCTGCACCACAATCGCGCCGAATTTTTCCGGGTATTGGGTGAGCATATTGCCCATCAGCAGGCCGCCGTTGCTGCCGCCCATGGCGCCCAGGTGCGCGGGTGAGGTGATCCGGCGCGCGACCAGGTCGTCGGCGATCGCGGCAAAGTCTTCATAGGCCTTGTGACGATTGGCCTTGAGCGCGGCCTGGTGCCAGCGCGGGCCGTATTCGCCACCGCCGCGGATATTGGCCAGCACATAGACGCCGCCGCGCTCCAGCCAGGCCTTGCCGATCGCGCCCGAGTAGGACGGCGTCATCGAGATTTCAAAGCCACCGTAGCCGTACAGCAGGGTCGGCGCGGTCCCGTCGAACTTCCGATCCTTGGGCCGCACCACGAAGTACGGCACCCGGGTGCCGTCTTTCGACGTGGCGAAGTGCTGTTCGATCACTTCCTTCCAGGCATTGAAGAACTCGGGGTTGGACTTGAGCTTCTCCGGGGCCTGGCCGACCTCCACCAGCGACAGCGTCGTCGGGGAGAGGAAATCGGTGGTGGTCATCCACACTGCGTTGCTGTTATCCGGATCGACGGACGAAACCGTCACCGCACCGATCGGCGGCGCGCCGATGAAGTCCGATTTGCTCCAGGCGCCGGCGCCGGGGGTGAGCACGGAGAGTCGGTTCTTGACGTCTTCCATCACGTTCAGGACAAGATGATCGCGGGTCCAGCTGTAGCCCGCCAGCGCGGCGCGATCGGTGGGCGTGAACAGCGCGGAGAATTCGCGCTTGCCGGCCATGAAATCGTTGAAGTTCGTGGCGATCAGTGCGCCGGCCGGATAGGTCCTGCCGTCCGCCGTGTACGGCTCGCGCAGCTCCAGCAGCAGCCAGTCCTTGTGCACGCTCTTTTGCGCCGAGTTGGGCGCATCGATCCGGGTCAGCGCACCGTCTGCGCTGCGCAGGTAGAGCTCATCGTTGTAGAAGGCCAGCGTGCGGCTGACGAAGTCGCGGGCGTAGCCGGGGGTGAAATCGTGGAAGGCGGCGATGTACATGTCGCCGGGTTGACCGGTGTAGACGGTGCTGGCGCTTGCCATCGGCGTGCCGCGCTTCCAGACCTTGACGATGTTGGGATAGCCCGAGCTGGTCATCGTGCCCGGCCCGAAATCGGTGAACACGTACACCGTGTTTTCGTCGATCCATGCCAGCCCGCCCTTGGCCTCGGGACGGAAGAAACCGCCTTCGACGAACTGCTTGCTGGTGAGGTCGAACTCGCGCGTGACGTCGGCATCCGAGCCGCCGGGCGAAAGCGCGATCAGGCAGCGCTGGTAGGCGGGCTTCAGGCAATCGGCGCCGTGCCAGACCCACTGCTTGCCTTCGGCGGCGTTGAGCGCATCAAGGTCGAGCACGGTTTCCCACTGCGGCTCGGGCTTGCGGTATTCGGCCAGCGTGGTGCGCCGCCACAGGCCGCGCTGGTGCTGGGCGTCCTTCCAGAAATTGTAGTAGTAGTCGCCGATCTTCTCGACCCCCGGGATCTTGGCGTCGGAATCGAGAATGGCGCGGATCTCGCCTTCCAGTCGCTTGAACTCAGGCGATGCGGCAATGTCGGCCTCGGTTCGCGCATTGCGTGCGCGCACCCAGTCCAGCGCACGCTGGCCGGACACGTCCTCCAGCCAGGCATAGGGATCGTCGGTGGGCGGCGCCGTTTGCGCGGCTGCCGAGGCGGCGATGGCGAGGCTGGCGATCAGGCAGGCGCTGGAGAATTGGGACATGGCGGGCTCCGTGGCAAAGGCGTCAAACCGGGAACGCTAGCACGCAGCGGCGGAACCGCGGATGTCCTGAAGGTTGGCCGAAGGCCGGGAACGCCGCGCCCGTGGTTCAGGCGCGACGTGCTGAAGGCCGCGGGATGGCCGTCCGCCGAACGCGCTGACGGCGCGCCTGCGGGCGGCGGCGGCGCGGCAGTGCCCATGCAATCTGCGGTTTCGCCAGCCGCAGCAAGCTCAGCCACGCCGCCAGCGGCATTCCGACCAGCCACAGCGGCAGCCAACCGATCCAGGCACTGCTGCCGCGCGCGGCGGGGATCAGGATGACGAGGGTTGCGCCAAGCAGAACACACTGGCGCAGGAACAGTTCAAGCGAGCGGCGGGACATGGCGGTGCTCCGATGCTGGGAAAGCCAGCTTGCCGCGCCCGCGTCGCACGGATTGAGACGCTCAGAACCCCGCCGCGTCCAGCGCCTTTTCCGCTTCGCGGCGGCCGATCTCGATCAGTTCCGAGGCGCGCCAGAATTCGTAGAACTCGCAGGCGTCGCGCGGGATGCGGATCAGCAGGTCGGGCGGTTCCAGCGCCAGCTGCACCCGGCCGATGCGCTCTTGCATGGTGTCCAGCGCGCGCGACATCACTTCCATCAATTTGAAGTGGTGCTGCGGCGGCTTGGCTTCGTCGTCGCTGAAATGGCGCTCCACCCAACGCCCGAGGATGCCGGGAGATTCCTTGGCATTTTCCGCAACCAGCTCGCGCACCGGATCGGCGGCCAGCTGCGGCGGCCGTGAGTGGATGTCGACCGCGATCACCCGGTGCGGCCCGGCCAGCCGGGTGGCGGTGATCGGCAGCGGCGCCAGCAGGCCGCCATCGACCAGTTCCATGTCGCCGATGACCATCGGCGTGAAGATGCCGGGGATGGCGAACGAGGCGCGGATGGCATCCCAGAGATCGCCGCGGCGCAGCCAGACCTCGCGCTGGTGCATCAGGTCCACCGCCACGGCGGTGAAGTCGATGGGCAATTCCTCGATCCGCGGTTCGCCCACCACCTTGCGCAGGGTGCGCACCAGCTTCTCGCCGGTGAACATGGCCGGGCGACCGAACCCGGGATCGAGCAGGCGCAGCATCTCGGCGCGGCTGGTCGTCTGCATCCAGTGCATCAACTCGGGCAGCTTTCCTGCAGCGCAGGCGCCGCCGACCAGCGCGCCGCAGGAGGTGCCGGCAATCGCCCGGATCTGCATCCCGCGTTCCTGCAGCACTTCGATCACGCCAATCTGCGCCAGCCCGCGGGCACCGCCGGCGCCCAGCGCGAGTACGATGCTGCGGTCCTGGGCATTGTCCATGGCAGGTGCGTCGGTGGCGTTCATGGCGCGTCTTCGTAGTTGCTGATCGCCAGCTGCAGCAGGGTGCGCAGCTGCATGCGCAGTGCCTTTGGTTCGACCAGTTCGGCGTCGGCACCGTAGTGCAGCACGTCCATCAGCAGTTCACGCGGGACCGAATACGGAACCTTCAGCTCGTAGCGCCCGTCGGGCAGGAACTGGCCCTGCTGCTGCGAATGCCAGTGTTCCTCGGCGACCCAGCGCGCGGCCTTGGCGGAAAAGCGAATGGTCGCCCAGCCCTTGGGCGCGCCCGAGAAGATGCCGTAGCTGGACGCAAGATGGGCATTGAGTTCGGCGGCATCGAGGTCGCGGGCGCGGCCCTCGCCGGGCTTGGGAGCCGTGATTCGATCGAGCGAGAAGCTGCGCAGCGCTTCGCGATCATCGTCCCAGGCGTCGAGGTACCAGTTGTCGCGGTAGTGGGTCAGACGCTGCGGGCTGACGCTGCGCCGGGTTTTCTCGTCGGTGGAACGGGCGCGATAGTCGAAGCCGAGGGTGTGGCGTTCGAGCACCGCCGAGGCAACCAGGCGGAATACGTGCTCGTCGAGTTTTCGGGTGCGGTGCGGGATCACCCGGATCCGTTCCAGCGGCCAGCGCTTGCCGCCGGAATGTTCATCGAGCAGTCTGTCGATGCGCTGCTGCAGCGGGGCCAGCACCTCCGCGAGCATGCCGCCGCCGCTGCGCGCCAGCAGTTGCTGCGCGGCCACCAGCGCGTGCAATTCCTCCGAGGTGAGCCACAGCCCCGGCAGTTCGAAACGTTCGGCTTCGGCCCGGTCGTAGCTGAAGCCGGCGTCGCCGTCGCCGATGACGGGCGCCATCAGCCCATCGCGCAGGAAGGCGAGGTCACGGTAGACGGTGGCGCGCGAGCAGCCCAGTTCGTCCTGCAGGTGAGCCACCGTCACCGGCCGGCGCGCGGCCTGAAACGTGCGGTGCATCGCGATGATGCGCTCATAGCGGTCCATCGTGCGATTATGCGTCAGCAGCACGGGGATGTGGCCATGGTCGGCACGTGCCTGCCGATCGCCACAGTGGCGCCATCCGGGCGCCGCGAATGGCGCCTTTGGATCCGGGGACCCGCACACCACATGCATTGGCAGGCTTGGGCAACGCTCGCGATCATCGCCATGGCGATGGTGGCATTCGCCAGCGAGAAAATCCGCATCGACATGGTGGCGCTGGTGGTGCTGGCGCTGCTGGTGGCGCTGGGGATCGTCGACATCGACGAAGCGCTCAGCGGGTTTTCCAACGAGGCCACGGTGACGGTGGCGGCGATGTTCGCGCTCAGCCTGGGCATCGAGCGCTCCGGCGCGCTGGAACCGCTGGGGCAAATGCTCTCGCGCATCCGCAAACCGTGGCTGCTCACCCTGGCGCTGATGGTGACGATCGCGCCGATGGGGGCGTTCGTGAAGAACATCGCGCTGGTGGCCACCTTCCTGCCGCTGGCGCTGCGGGTCTGCACGCGCTCAGGCACTTCGCCGGCGCGGGTGCTGATGCCGATGGCGTTTGCCGCGCAGATGGGCGGGGTGTGCACCCTGATCGGTACCTCGTCCAACCTGTTGACCAACAGCCTGGCGGTGAAGAGCGGCCTGCCGGAGTTCGGCGTGTTCGAGTTCACCAAGCTCGGCGCCATCCTCGCTGTGGTCGGCATCGCCTACCTGATGTTGCTCGGGCGCTGGCTGCTGCCGAAGCAGGCGAACACCCTGCTGGGCGCGGTCGGTGATGGCGAGGGCATCGGGAAATACGTGACGGAATTGCGCATCACCGCCGATTCGCCGCTGCGCGGAACCACGATTGCCGATGCCCGGATCATTGAATTGCACGGGGTCTTCCCGCTGGAGTTGCTGCGCGGCAACGAAAAGATGTGGTCGCCGCGCTTCCAGAAGCTGGAGCGTCACGACGTGCTGCTGGTGCGCGGGGATTGGGAGAAGATCGAGGCGTTTCGCCAGAACATGAAGCTGGTGTATCCGCGCGAGCCGCACTACGCCGGCCCGGATGACCGCCCGCGGGTGCTGGTGGAGATGATGGTGGCGCCGGCCAGCGCGGCGGAAAGTCGGCACCTGTCCGACCTCGACCTGGGCTGGCGCTACGACGGCGGCGTGCTGGCCATCCACCGCCGCGGCCACCTTCTGCACGACTCGCTGGGCGAGGTGGAGCTGGCGGTCGGCGACGTCCTGCTGCTGTTGACCGAAGAAGATCGCCTGCCGGTACTGCGCGCGGATGACCGCTTCATCGTGCTGGGCCAGCGCAGCAGCCGGCGGCACCGGTCATGGCGCAAGGCCTGGCTGGCGGTGGGCACCATGGTCGCGGTGGTGGTGGCCTCGGGGATGCACTGGATGCCGATTCCCGCCGCGGCCATTTGCGGCGCGGTCGCGATGGCGGCCTTCGGCTGCTACGGGCACAAGGACGTTTACGAGGCGATGGACTGGAAGATCATCGTCCTGCTCGGCGCGATCCTGCCGCTGGGGATCGCGATCGAAAAGACCGGGGTGGCGCATGAGCTGGTGGCGGCGAGCATGCAGTTGCTCGGCGATCATGGCCCGCTGGCGGCCCTGCTGCTGGTCTACCTGCTGACCGCGGTGCTGACCGAATTCATGGGCCACAACCCGTCGGTGGTGCTGATGGTGGGGATCGCCATCTCGGTGGCGCAGTCGGTGCAGGCCGATCCGCGCCCGTTCATCGTGGCGGTGGCGTTCGCCGCCGCCACCTCGTTCGCCACGCCGGTCGGGTATCCCACCAACACCATGGTCTATTACGCGGGTGGCTACCGATTCACCGACTTCATGAAGGTGGGCATCCCGCTGATCGCCATCTTCTGCGCGATCTCGATGTGGCTGATCCCGCAATTCTGGCCGTTCCATCCGTAGCGCGGGCAAGCGCCGGGAGAGGTGCAGGCACCCTTCCGGCGTTGCGCGGTTCCTGCTTCAGATCGTGTAGTACAGCTGGTACTCCAGCGGATGGGTGGCGGCGCGGAACGCGGTGACCTCCTTCATCTTCAGCGCGATGTAGGCGTCGATGAAGTCGTCGCTGAACACCCCGCCGGCCTTGAGGAAGTCGCGATCGGCGTCCAGCGCTTCCAGCGCCTGGTCGAGCGAATGGCAGACGGTTGGATAATTCTTTTCCTCTTCAGGCGGCAGGTCATACAGGTCCTTGTCGCTGGCCGCGCCCGGGTCGATCCGGTTCTTGATGCCGTCGAGGCCGGCCATCAGCAGCGCGGCGAAGATCAGGTAGCCGCTGTTCATCGGATCGGGGAAGCGGATCTCGATGCGGCGCGCCTTCGGGTTGGAGACGTAGGGAATGCGGCAGGAGGCCGAGCGGTTCGAGGCCGAGTAGGCCAGCATCACCGGCGCTTCGAAGCCCGGAACCAGGCGCTTGTAGCTGTTGGTGGTCGAGTTGGCGAAGGCGTTGATGGCGCGCGCGTGCTTGAAGATGCCGCCGATGTACCACAGCGCTGTTTGCGACAGGCCGCCGTAGCCGTCGCCGGAAAACAGATTCACGCCGCTCTTGGCCAGCGACATGTGCACGTGCATGCCGCTGCCGTTGTCGCCGACGATGGGCTTGGGCATGAAGGTGGCGGTCTTGCCGCTGCGATGGGCGACGTTCTTGATGATGTACTTCATCGCCAGCAGGTCGTCGCCCTTCTTCACGAGGGTGTTGAAACGGGTGCCGATCTCGCACTGGCCGGCATTGGCCACTTCGTGGTGGTGCACTTCGACTTCGATGCCCACCTTGCCCAGCGTCTTGCACATTTCCGCACGCAGGTCGTGCAGCGAATCCAGCGGCGCGACCGGGAAATAGCCGCCCTTGACCATCGGCCGATAGCCGCTGTTGCCGCCGGCGTAGTCGCGCGCCGAGTTCCAGTGCGCCTCTTCCGAATCGATCTGGTAGAAGGTGTGGCCCATCTCGTTGGCAAAGCGCACCGAGTCGAAAATGAAGAACTCGGGCTCCGGGCCGAAGAAGGCCTGGTCGGCGATGCCGCTGGCCTTGAGGTAGGCCTCGGCGCGCCGCGCCACGCCACGCGGATCGCGGGTGTAGGCCTGCATGGTGGCCGGGTCGAGGATGTCGCAGCTGAGCACCAGGGTGGGGTCGGCGGTGAACGGATCGACGTAGGCGGTGGTCGGGTCGGGCAGCAGCACCATGTCCGAATTCTGGATACCACGCCAGCCGTTGATGGAACTGCCGTCGAACATGCGTCCGTCCTCGAACAGGCTGGCATCGACGATCGAAGCCGGGAACGTCACGTGGTGCTGGACGCCGCGCATGTCGGCAAAGCGCAGGTCGACGAATTCGATCTTGTGGGTCTTGAGCAGGGTTTCGATGTGGTCGATGGACATGGGGGGGTTCCGTGATTGGTGATTGGTGATTGGGAATTCGTGATTCGTGATTCGTGATTCGGAAGAGCGGGGACAGTTGCAGCGGGTTGATGTTGCAGGGTTCTTGCAGAAAACGTGCCAACGCACAGATACTGGCAACCCATTGATTTACATGGATGCAATCTGATAGTAATCACTTTTATGCACAAGGAAAGTGCAAACAATCGGCAAAATGCACAAATATAAAGCGTTCGATTATCCGCTATCCTGCGCGACTGCTCTTCCCAATCACGAATCACGAATCACCAATCACCAATCACTGCCCTTCCCAATCACCAATCACCAATCACCAATCACGACCCTTCCCAATCACCAATCACAGCTCCATGTCCGACCTCCTCGCCGCCCTGCTGCTGGGCATCATCGAAGGCATCACCGAATTCCTGCCGATTTCCAGTACCGGCCATCTGCTGATCGCCGAGCGCTGGTTGGGCGCGCGCAGTGAATTGTTCAACATCGCGATCCAGGCCGGCGCCATCGTCGCGGTGGTACTGATTTACCGGCAACGGCTGTGGGCGATGCTGCTGGCCTTCCTTGGCCGCACCGCACCGGCAAGCGCTGTCGGTGTCGCCTCACCCGCATTGGACACGCCGGCCCACGCACGCGGCTACGCATGGAAGTTGATCGCGGCATTCGTCACCACGGCCGTGCTGGGCCTGATGGTGAAGGCGCTGGGTTGGGAACTGCCGACCCAGGTGCGGCCGATCGCCTGGGCGCTGGTCATCGGCGCGCTGTGGATGCTGGCGGCGGAGTATTTCGCGGCGCGGCGCGCGGCCAGCGTCGGTGAGCGCGCCGCGATCACCTGGACCGTCGCCATTCTGGTCGGCATCGCGCAGGTGGTGGCCGGCGTGTTCCCCGGCACCTCGCGCAGCGCCACCACCATCTTCATCGCCCTGCTGGCCGGCACCACCAGCCGGGTGGCGGCCACCGAGTTCGCGTTCCTGGTCGGCATCCCGACCATGTTCGCGGCGACCGGCTACGAGTTTCTGTCGCTGGTGCGCCACGGCCAGGTCGGCCACGAGGATTGGGCGTCGCTGGGCGTAGCCTTCGTGGCTGCGCTTGTCACCGCCTTCGTGGCGGTGAAGTGGCTGCTGCATTACATCCAGAGCCACCGCTTCACGCCGTTCGCGTTCTACCGCATCGCGCTGGGCGCGGCGCTGCTGTGTTGGCTGCCGGTGGGAAGTTGATCGCGGGCAGTGATTACGCTGATTCTTGACGCGGATGGATGCGAAAAGCGCAGGATGCTTTGAAGCTGGTTCTCCGCGCGCATTCGGGTTGAACCGCGTCAGAAGCTTTCGGGAACCTCGAAAACCGGAGTATTGCTCGTCATTCCCGCGCAAGCGGGAATCCATTTTGGGGGCTCCGGTCAGGGATATGAGGATTTTCGGGGCTTCCTTTCGTTCATCCGGCCGCACAGAAACGCAAAAGCCCGCATTGCTGCGGGCTTTTGCATGAGGCTGGATACCCGACGAGAGCACTCGGGGATGACGTACTGACAAAGCTGGATCCCCGCTTGCGCGGGGATGATGTTCCGGCAGAGCCATTCGCGCGGGCGCGAATGGGCCGTCACATCACTTGATCTTGCCTTCCTTGTACATCACGTGCTTGCGAACGACGGGGTCGTACTTGCTGACCTCCATCTTGTTCGGGGTGTTCTTCTTGTTCTTGTCGGTCGTGTAGAAATGACCGGTGCCGGCCGAAGAGATCAGGCGGATCTTGTCGCGCTTGGTAGCCATGGTTTATCTCTCCTCAGACCTTCTCGCCCTGCTTGCGCAGGTCGGCGAGGACGGCGTCGATGCCGTTCTTGTCGATGGTGCGCAGCGCGGCATTGGAAACACGGAGCTTGACCCAACGGTTCTCCGAGGCGACCCAGAAACGGCGCTCGTGGAGGTTGGGCTGGAAGCGACGACGCGTCTTGCGGTTGGAATGCGAGACGTTGTTGCCGGTCGTCGTGCGCTTGCCGGTCACTTGGCAGACTTTGGACACTGGGCACCTCGATAAGTTGAAAGTCCGGCCACGGATGGCCAGGCTTTTGCGGAAGGATCCGCAAACGGTTGTCGCCCGTAGCCCGGGTGACGGCGGCCCCGCTGATCGCAACGGGAAGGCGCTGCAGCTTGCAGCGAGCCGCGCATTATGCGGCGTTTTTCCTTGCGGTGCAATTAGTTGGGTGTGCCAGCCCGGCATTCGGGCCGGCCGCCGGCTGCCCTACAGCACCTGCACCGGCTCCCCGCCGACGATCACCACGTCGGCCGGACGGCGGGCGAACAGGCCGACGCTGACCACGCCGGGGATCTGGTTGAGCTCGGTTTCCAGTTTGACCGGGTCGATGATCCGCAGGTTGTGGATATCGAGGATCCAGTTGCCATTGTCGGTGACGGTGCCTTCGCGCCAGACCGGCTGGCCGCCAGTGTCGGCGAGGATGGCGCGCGCGACCAGGCTGCGCGCCATCGGGATCACTTCGACGGGCAGCGGGAAATGGCCGAGGATCGGCACCTGTTTGCTGGCATCGATGATGCACACGAAGCGCTGGCTGGCCTGGGCGATGATCTTCTCGCGGGTCAGCGCGCCGCCGCCGCCCTTGATCAGGCGCTTGTGCGGGTCGCATTCGTCGGCGCCATCGACGTAGAGCGACAACGGCCCGGCGCTGTTGAGGTCGATGACGTCGATCCCATGCGCCTTGAGCTGGGCCGTGCTTTGCTCGGAGCTGGAGACCGCGCCGCGAATGCGGCCTTTCCACGCGGCCAGCGCGTCGATGAAACAGGCAACGGTGGAGCCGGTGCCGATGCCGACGATCATGTCGTCTTCGACGTAGGCGAGGGCGCGTTCGGCGGCTTGGCGTTTGGCTTCTGTCATGGGATTGGGGATTGGGGAGACGGGAGACGGGAGACGGGCTATTCGAGGGAGAGCAGCAGTTGCCACTGGGGGGCAGTGACCGGAAACACCGACAGCCGGTTGCCGCGGGCGGTCAGGGCGAAGCCTTCGCCCAGTTCTTCGGCATGTTCGCGGATTTCCGCCAGCGGGATCAGGCGCCGCAGCTTGCGTTCGAAGGCGACATCGACCAGGTACCAGCGCGGCTGCTCGCGGCTGGCCTTGGGGTCGTGGTAGTGGGAAGCCGGGTCGAACTGGGTCTCGTCGGGATAGGACGGACTGGCGATGCGGGCAATTCCGGCGATGCCGGGCACCGCGCAGTTGGAGTGGTAGAACAGCACGCCGTCGCCCACCCGCATGCCGTCGCGCATGAAATTGCGCGCCTGGTAGTTGCGCACGCCGTTCCATGGTTCGGTGCCGGCGCGGGCGAGGTCGTCGATGGAAAAGGCGTCCGGTTCGGATTTCATCATCCAGTAGCGGCGGCGCGCGCTCATCGTTCGCCTCCGGCGAGCCATGTGTCGGTTTCACTGCAAATCGCGTCCAGCCGCACATCCCAGGCTTCGGTCGGCACCCGTTCGGCGCGCTGGACCGAGAATGCGGCGCCGACCAGCCACGGCGGCGGCGCCTGCGCGCGGCGAAAGGCGAGGCTGCGGTCGTACCAGCCGCCGCCCATGCCCAGCCGGTTGCCGGCGGCATCGAAGCCGGTCAGCGGCACCACCAGCAGCGCCAGGTCGGAGGCCGCAAACGTCTGCCCAGGCGCGACATCCGGTTCGGGGATGCCGTAGCGGTTGCTCACCAGCGGCGCGCCGCTGCGCCATTCGGCGAAGCGCAGGCGGCGGTCCGCATGCAGCACCGGCAGGCAATAGCGGATGCTGGGCGGCAGGCGCAGCTGGAAGGCGTGCAGGCCGATTTCACCATCCACCGCCCAGTAGCCGGCCACGCGGCCGGCCCGCGGGAAAAACGGCAGTGCCAGCAGGCGCTCGGCCAGCGCTTCGGCGGCGGCGATGCGCTGCGTCGCGGGCAGGACGCGGCGACGTTCGCGCAGCGTGGCGCGCAGCGCCACACGGTCGGAGGACGGGTTCACGCGGGGCGCGTCCTGCGGGAATGGGGAAGGAGAAGAGAATGCCTCCACCGTGCCGATGCGTGCGTAACGACCTTGAACCAGCGGTTCAAGTGGGGAAGCGCGGTGGCCTTCGGGCTTTCCGCTCGTGGGCGGACCTGCACTCCCGGCAACCGATGCCACCCCGTGGTCGTCATCTAGGGACAAGGCAAATGTTGCGCACGCCGTCGCACACGGCAGAGGGCGAGACCAATATACCCCACTGTGGCCGAGCTGGCGCATGCCGCCGGCGAACGGCGCACGGGCCGCGTTCAGCCGGCCTGTGCCAGCAGCGCGTCAAGCTTGCGGTTGGCTTCGTCGATGAGCACGAACGCGGAATCAGGCCGCGCCTCCGGGCCGTTCCGGGCCTGCTGCAACTCGTGGGCGAGGTTGAGCGCCGCCAGCACCGCCAAGCGATCGGGGGCCACCAGCTTGTCGCCGCCGCGCAGTTCGCGCATGCGCGCGTCGAGCATGCGTGCCGCCGCGATCAAACCGGCGCGTTCGGCGTCGCTGGTGCCGAAGGTGTACTCGCGGTCGAGGATGTGGACGCTGACCGGCTCGCTCATGTGTGCTGCTCCAGCGACTTGAGCCGCCCGATCATCGCCTCGACCCGGCTGCGCGCCTGCTCCTGCCGCGCCAGCAGCTGGGCGCGCTCGCTGCCCATCTGCTCGACCTGGGCGCGCAGCCCGCGGTTCTCCTCCTGCAGCCGGCGCATGCGTTCGGCCAGCAGGTCGATCCGCGCCAGCAGCGCATGCAATTCGGCGTCGAGGTTGCGGGCGTTCATGGACGCACCTTAGGCAGGGGTTGGGTTGGGGTCAAGCGGATTGGCATCGGTCGGGGTCGGCACCGGGTCGCCTTGCAGGTAGCGCAGGCAGGCTTCGGCCGGTAGCGGCCGCGAGATCCAGTAGCCCTGCGCAAGATCGCAGTGGTGCTGTTCGAGGAAGGCGAGCTGTTCGGGCGTTTCCACGCCTTCGGCCACGACCAGCAGGCCGAGCGTGCGCGCCATCGCGATGATGGTCGTGGTGATGGTGGTGTCTTCGCTGTCTTCACTCGAGGCCAGGCCGTCGATGAAGGCCTTGTCGATCTTCAGGGTATTGATCGGCAGCCGGTGCAGATAGGCCAGCGAGGAATAGCCGGTGCCGAAATCGTCGACCGCAATCGAGATGCCCATGCGCTGGAATGCCTGCAGGCGCTCGCTGGCGAGCTCGGCGTTGCTCATCAGCACGCTTTCGGTCAGCTCCAGTTCGAGCACGCTGGCCGGCAGGTCGTTGTCCACCAGCGCACGGTGGACGCTGCCGGCCAGATCGCTGCGCAGCAGCTGCAGCGCCGACACATTGACAGCCATCACCAGGCGTTGATCGACGCCGGCAGCCCGCCACGCGGCCAGGGTCCGGCAGGCTTCACCGATCACCCATTCACCGATCGGGACGATCAGGCCGCTTTCTTCCGCCAGCGGGATGAACTGCCCGGGGGGAATCCAGCCGAACTCCGGGCTGTGCCAGCGCAGCAGGGCTTCAACGCAGCCGATTCGACCGTTCCTGAGGTCGGACTGCGGCTGATAGACCAGCTGCAATTCGTTGCGCTCGAGCACCCGGCGCAGGGCGGTCATGAGGTTGGCGCGATGGCGAATGTCGTTGTCCATCGCTTCGGCGTAGCGCACGAAGGTGCGTTTGCCGGCGGCCTTGGCCTGGTACATCGCGGTATCGGCGTGCTTGAGCAGGTCGCTGGGCACCTGGGCGTGGTCCGGGAACAGGCTGACCCCGACCGAGGGCGAAATGGTGAACTCGTAGCGGTCGTCCAGGCGCAGCGGGGCATCGAAGGCCTCGACGATGCGCCGCGCGTATGCGTCCGCCTCTTCCCCGCTGTGGATGTCCTCGATGACGGCGGTGAATTCGTCGCCACCGATCCGCGCCACGGTGCGCTCGGCCCCGACCGCTTCCAGCAGGCGCTGGGCGGCGGCGCGCAGCACGCGGTCGCCGATGGCGTGGCCCAGGGTGTCGTTGACGTCCTTGAAATTGTCCAGATCGAGAAACAGCACGCCGACCTTGGTGGCGTGCTGGCGGGCCTGCATGATCGCGCGCGCCAGCCGGTCGGACAGCTGGGTCCGGTTCGGCAGGTTGGTCAGCGGATCGTAGTTGGCGAGAAAGCGCAGTTCGTGTTCAAGTCGGCGCTGTTCGGTGATGTCGCTGGCGACGATCACGTAGCGGCGCTGGTGCGTGCGCGGGTCTTCGATGCTCGTGCACTGCATCGCGCACAGGAAATCGACGCCATCCTTGCGCTGCTGCCACATTTCCCCGGTCCAATGGTCCTGGGTGCGGATGGCCGCGCGCGCGGCGGCGTGGAATTCTGGTTCGTGCTGCTTGCCGTTGAGCAGCGCGGCGTCCTTGCCGATCACGTCCTTGGCCTCGTGCCCGCTCATCCGGCAGAACGCCTGGTTGACGGCGATGAAGGCGAAGTCGGAATCCAGCACGGCCACCGACTCGGCCATGTTGCGCATGACCTCGATGGCGACTTCGTGCTGGCCCTCCAGCTCGCGCAGGGCTTCGATGTTGCGGGCCGTGCCCGCCACCAGGGTCGCGCGGCCGCCGGCGTCGCGTCGCGTCGTGCGCCCGTGCGCGCGCATCCATACCCACGTGTCCCCTTCGCTGCGAAAACGCAGTTCGATCTGCAACATCGGCATGTCGCCGCGCAGGTGGGCGCGCAGGGCGTCGAGCACGCGCGGCAAGTCGTCGGGATGGATCTGGGTGTCACGATCCTGATCCAGACGCACCGCCAGATCATTGTCGGCGTCGGCCACGATCCGGACGCGCTCCAGGTGCTGGGTGCGCAGGTCGTACTGCCAATACATCTCGTCCGACGCCCACAGCGCCAGCCGCAGCTGCTGGTCGCGTTCGTCGAGCTCCTGGCGGAACCGCTGCTGGTCGCGCTCGCGGCGGCGGAAGCTCGCCAGCGCAAGCCCGGCCAGTGCCAGCACGAGGGCCGACAGCAGCAAAACCAGCGGCGTATCGATGGGCGTATTCAAGGTCGGGGTCGAGGCGGTCGTCGGTGCGGGCTGGCGAAGGCGGCAGCAGCGATGGGTCAGGCGACCCTGAAAACCCTTCGAGTTTAGGCGCAGCCCTGCCAGAACAACAAGCGACCGGCCGCGATTGATAGACTTGGACCTTCCGCGAGCCCGAGTCCCGACCGTGCGCGATCTGGCGTTGCCTGACTGGTCTGAAGTCGCTTTGGCCATTGGCCAGCACATGCTTGCCTGCTCGCCCGCCGAGCTGCACGGCGCGCTGTGCGGATGGCTGGCGGGGGGCGCTGCGGATGCGCCGGATTGGCTGCGCCAGGTGATGGTCGATCCGGATCTGGCGCTGCCGCAGGGTGAGGATGCGCTGGATCGGATGCACGCCGCCAGTCTCGCCCAGCTCGAAGATCCGCAGTTCGGCTTCCAGCTGCTGCTGCCCGAGCAGGACGGCGTGGCCGTGCGCGCCGAAGCGGTATTTGCCTGGTGCCGCGGGTTCCTGGGCGGATTCGGCCTGGTTGCGGACGGTCCTGCGCTGTCGGACGAGGGCCAGGAAGCGCTGCGTGATCTTGCCAATCTGGCGGCCGCGCAGCTGGACGACGAGGGGGACAGCGAAGACGAGGCGGCGCTGGCCGAGATCGAGGAGTACCTGCGGGTTGCGGTGCTGCTCCTGCACGCCGACCGCAGCCTGACGCCGCGCCCCGACCGGCGTTTGCACTGAGCGCGGGGTGACGCGATGGCGCTGCTGACCGCCGAATGGCGCAGGCTCCACGCCGCGCGCCGCAAGCGGCTGATGGAGATGGTTGGAACCGAGGCCATCGTGGTGCTGGCTGCCGCGCCCGAGCGGGTGCGCAGTCGCGACACCCTGTACCCGTATCGCCAGGATTCGAACTTCCTGTATCTGACCGGCTTTCTCGAACCCGACGCCGTGCTGGCGCTGGTGCCGGGCCGTCGCCACGGCGAGGTGATCCTGTTCTGTCGTGAGCGCGACCGCGAGCGCGAGGGCTGGGACGGGCCGCGGCTCGGGCCGGAGCGCGCCGGCGCGGCGCTGGGCGTCGATGACGCGTATCCGATTTCCGACATCGATGACATCCTGCCCGGTCTGATGGAAGGGCGCGCGCGCGCCTATTACCCGCTGGGGCTGGATGCCGGCTTCGATCTCAAGCTGATCGGCTGGGTCAACCGCATGCGCGGGCGCGGGGACGGGCGCGCGCCGCAGGAATTCCTGCAACTCGGTCACCTGCTCGACGAGATGCGGCTGTTCAAGACCGAACCGGAGCTGCGGCTGATGCAGCGCGCCGTGGACATCACGATCGATGCCCACCGCGCGGCGATGGGTGCGGCGCCTGGCGCGACCCACGAATACGTGTTGCAGGCGGAGTTGGAGCGCGAGTTCCGTCGCCATGACGCGCAGCCGGCTTACGCCAGCATCGTCGGCGCCGGTGCCAATGCCTGCATCCTGCACTACGGCGCCAATGCCAGCCGGGTGCGGGCGGGCGATCTGGTCCTGATCGACGCCGGCGCTGAATACCGGGGCTACGCGGCCGACATCACCCGCACCTTCCCGGCCAATGGGCGTTTTACCCGCGAACAGCGCGCCTTGCACGACCTGGTCTGCGCTGCGCAGGATGCTGCGCTGGCGCAGGCGCGACCCGGCGCGGCGTTTGCCGCGATGCACGAAGCGGCGGTGCGCACCCTGAGTGAAGGTCTGCTGCGGCTGGGACTGCTCAAGGGCCGGGTGGAGGACGTGGTGGCCGACGAAACCTGCAAGCGCTTCTATCCGCACAAGACCGGGCACTGGCTGGGGCTGGACGTGCACGACGTGGGCGAATACCGGATCGACGGTGCCTCGCGCCTGCTCGAGCCGGGCATGGTGTTCACCGTCGAGCCGGGGCTGTACGTGCCGGCCGACGCCGCCGAAGTGCCGGCCAAGTGGCGCGGCATCGGCATCCGCATCGAAGATGACGTGGTGGTGACGCGCGGCGGGCACCGCGTGCTCAGTGCCGCGCTGGAGCGCCGCGCGGAGGAGGTCGAAACGCTGATGGCGCGCGCCTGAAACGTGAAGGGTCGCGGGCAGTGCCCGCTCTTGCAAAGAGCCGATGGGAGCAACAGTCGAGCGCCAGCGCCGGTTGCCTGCCTCCGCGCTCGGAACTTTTCCGGATCTCTTTGCGAGGCTTCCCGGCAGTTCGCCGGGTTCCGCAGCCCTTTTGGGCAAATGTCCCCCGGCATCCGCCCGCGGCGGATGCCTCCTCCTTTACTTTGCCCAAAAGGCCCGCGAAACCCGACGAATCGACTTGCGATTGTGAGGCCACGAGCTGCGAGTGGCCACAGGTCGCGGGTTGCCCGCTGGGGTTCGAGCAGGCCATGGATGGCCTGCGCCCGCGAATCGAAGCTGGAGCGGAGTCCTGAGCGGCGAACCCCAGCCCGGGCAACCCGCGACCTGTGGCCCTCAAGCTTCGGCAAACGCCTCGCGGGTGAGATTGATCGGCGCACCGTCGGTGCAGACCACGTCGTCCTCGATCCGGATCGCCGCGGGGCTTGAAGGCATCGACACGTTTCCAGTCCACCGCATCGGCATTGCCGGCGGCCTTGAGTTCATCCAGCAGCATGTCGATGAAATAGATGCCAGGTTCGATGGTGACCGTCATCCCCGGCTGCAGCGTGCGGGTCAGGCGCAGGAAGGGTGACCATCGGGCTTGGCGATCGTGCCGCCTTCGGCCGAGGCGGCAAGCCGGCCGTCGTGCACCTGCAGGCCGTGCCGTGAGCAGCCGTGCAGGAAGAACGCGCGCGGGAACGCGCGCGCCACCGCTTCTTCGGCACCCACGCGCAGCACGCCGGCCTCGTGCAGCACCCCGGCCAGCGCCAGATGCGCGTCCAGATGCGGCTGGCGATAGTCGAGCCCGAGGCGCACCCGCGCCGCCAGCGCCTGCTGGGCCGCGTCCACGGCGGTGATCAGCGCGGCGAAATCGTCCTCGTGTGCCGAATAGGTGCGGGTGACGTCGGCAGCCGCCGTGGTCGGCCTCGGCATCGATCAGGAAGCTGTGCAGCGGCCGGCGGCAGCCGATCCTGGGTCATGTAGTGCAGGATCGCGGCGTGCTGGTTGAGCACGATGATGTTGCCGTAGGGCAGGTCATTGGCGTCCTGGCCGGTGGCCTGGCAGTAGGCCAGACAGGATGCCGAACTCGCTGGAGCCGGCGCGGAACGCGCGTTCGGCGGCGCGGTGGCCGCGCGCGGCGGTGCGGTTGGCGGCCGCCATCATCGCGATTCGTAGGGCGTCTTGAACGCGCGCTGTGGTAGTATTCCGAAAATACGCGACCGCCGCTGGCGGTTGTCAGGCGTGAACTCGCCCAGCGCGCTTGCAGTTCACCCAGGATCGCGCAGCGCGACGCATCGGGTGGAAGCTGCGCCAGCGCGTCTTCGGGAGTGCGGATGATGGTGATGTCGAACTGCTCGGCCCAATAACCGTCGGGTTCACGCGGCACCGTGTGTGCGGTAGTCGTGCGGCTGCAGGAAGATGAGCCTGGGCCGCTGGCCGAGGGTGATGCCCAGCCAGGCTGCCCGGCGCGTTGGTCAACGGCAGCCAGGCCTTGAACTGGGGATTGACCGCGTAGGGGTAGTCAAGATCGTCGAATGCCCGCAGGTGCAGCGTGCCACTGGGGATCACCGATGGTCGCGCTGGCAGCGTCGCGGCGCTTCGGCGGCGCTGCTGGAGCACCTGGAGGTGGTCGGCGTAATGCGTGGCGATGGTCCTGGGTGCGCATCGAAGGTGCCTTGCGAAAGCGGGGAGCTTCATTTTGCCGCAGGTGGGCGTGACCGGTCGGCCGTCACGCCGGCACCGATCCACTGCTGCAGGCACGCGATGTCCTGCTCCGAGATAGCGATGAAGTGAGTATACCCAATACATCCCCGGCGTTTCCACGCCGGTTGCTGCCAGACCTGATTCACGCCGACTTCGCAATCCAGCCTCGTGCGTCCCTCCCTTCGGGCAGGCGAAGCGAAGCTGGTACAGCGCATTGTCGTTGGTGGGCGTGCGGGTGATCGGGAGCATGCCGGTTGCGGAGATGTTGCACAGTACGCCCCATCGGCTTGTCGGTCATCATGTCGATGACTTGGGCAGTGATATCGAGGGTGCGCCGCGGCGTCGGCGGGCTTCTTCGTTCATGCGGGATCTCCTGCAGTTGCCGGGCGCCCGGAGAAGTTGCGCAGGGCGGACAACGTGGCGTCCCATGCGCGGTCGATCAGGCGCGGGCGGGTCATGTCGACGACGCGCACCTGCCCCTGTTGACCATCAGCCTGGCCAGGCTGTCCAGCGACTGCTCGCCCAAGCGCTGCCCGCGCTGGTTCACGAACAGCGCGTTGTCGGTGACGGAAACGAACCACGCCAGACGACGGCGTGCAGTATCGCCCTGCTGGTTGATGGTGAACTCCAGCCAGGGTCCCGAACGGCAGTCGCAGCAGGTAGCGGTGGCGCGCTTCTTCTGCGTCGGTGCGCGGCACGTGCTCGAAGGGCGTGGCCTCGCAGCACTTCCTGCGCAGGCGGGTGTGTGCGTTGGGGCTGGCTTCGGGATGCGCATCGGCGGACGATGGTTCTTCGGTAGCCTCGATGTTGCCGGTCAGGCGTTGGGCAACGGCCGCCGCATCGTCCGCGTGGTAGCCGATCTGCGACGAGTGAAGCCTGTGCCGTATCGGCCAGCGCGGCATCGGGGGCGGAGGCGTCCCGTGACTGGAGCCGGGTGACGATGTGCCGAGTTGTCGCAAGTTGCCCGGTCACTCCGGCGAGGCTTCGCCATGCCGCAAAGTCAGTGTCAGGGCGTCCAGCCAGACCTGCTGGAACAACGTGGCGGCATCGTGCGGCAGCGGCGTGTTCCCGACGGCAGCGGTAATCGTGGCAAGCGCAAGCTGCCTGGCGACCTCGAGTTTTCTTTTGCCGCGCCGCATCAACCTGACGGCGCTCGGCCGGTTTAACCTTGCGTTTCAGGTTGCGGGCGCGTGCCTGGTACGTCGTGTTGGCCTTGCTGAAGGCGTCCGCGTCACGCTGGTGGGTCTCGACCACCTGCCTGACGGCCTCGATCAGCGCGGCGATGACGTCAGGATCCACGTCGTCTTCCGTCAGCCAGCGGGCGCCGCTTCGGCGGCGGCGTTGATCAGCTTGCCGGCCGGGATGGTCAGGACGTTCGAGAAACGCGCGATCGCGCAGCGCCAGCTTGATCGTGGGCACCTGCAACTGCTTGAGCAGCGTTGCGGCGGTGCTGCTGGGCCGGATTTCGCCCTCGATGTTTCCGTACAGCAGATCGAGCAGTTCGAAGGTGTCGCTGTCCTCGCTGGCCGGATCGGTCGATTGCCCGTGCTGATGGCGAAGACGGGCAAAGGGTGTCCTGCTGGATGCTGCGCGATGTTCATGGACAGCGGGCGGGCGTCATCCCGCGGCAAACGCCGGCAGCGCGCCAGTAGTTCACGGGTCACGGTGACCAGCGCAGCCGTTGGCACTGCGATTGCCCGCGGCATGCTGCGACTCGCGCCGATTGGCCAGCGAAGCAGCGCAGCGTGTCGAAGTGAGGTCAATGGCGCTGTCGATGGTGTCTGCGGCGGCGGCGTCGGCATGGAGCGCCCAGCCAGGCGGTTCGACGGGGCTGTCGGGAAAAGCGGAACCGGAACCGGAACCGGGGCTGGCGCCGAAGCCGGAACCGGGGTGCGGGCCGGACAGTTCTCCCGCTGCGCAGGCGCGTCAGCGGACTGTTCCGCTGCCTGCTTGCTGGGCCTGGGCCGCCTGTCATTCGCCGCCTGCGGACTGCCTTGAGGATTTCATGCGCAGCCAGGATTAGCGGAGATTGCGCAAGACGCCATGCTCTTCCATCGTGGTGTTGATCAGGTCGACCAGATGCGTGCTGCGCCAGCAGGTTCGCGGTCGAAACTGCGGTAGAGATGCTGCCAGGTCTCGGCCGACAGGGGCATCCGGCCGGCGACCTCACGCAGCACCGAGCACAGGGCGTGCGGGCCGTAGAACACCTGTTCCGCGTCGAATACCGGCGATACAATCAAGACGGCGAAGCGCTGGCCGGGCTGACGCAGGCCGGTGTTCGTCGCGCTGCCATGAGTGGCGATGTCCATTGAGCAGGACGGTCTCATCCATGGCGATGTTGCCGACCAAGGACAAGGCTTGGTCGCCGGGCCACGCCGAAGCCCCGGTGGTGCCGGAGGGCGCAGGCGCTTTGCGCCGAGGAGCTGTCCATAGGGGGTGGCGAGGAAAATCCGTCTGAACAAAGCGCTGCATCCGCGCACATCGCGCAGCGCCGCCATCAGGCATTCCACGATTGCAGGCTGGTGGTCGGGGCCTGGTCAGCCAGCTTGAACGGCAACGTCTTCCAGGTCCGCAATGACCGCTTGCAGCAGGGGCGTCAGCGCGGTGGCCGCGGTCCGGGTGACGTGGTCCACGATCTGGGCCACGCGTCGTGGCGAGGTGGCGGATTTGAATGTCGGGAGTGATAGCGGGACCGATTGAAGACAGCCACGGGCTCCATCCGGAATGTTTGTTGGCCGTCAGGCGTCGGCCTGTCGTCATCGAGGCGAGCCGTCATCCAGGCGGCCTGGTGGGTGCTTCGGACCACTGTCGAAGCCAGGAGGGCAGTTTCCGGGGCCAGGCCGATGAAGCGCATGCCCACGTAATGCTGCCCCGGAGCGCCGGCAGGGGCCTGCCAGAGCACGTGGGCGCCGACCTCGACCGTCGGCAATGGGCGGCCGTCGTCATTCAGGCAGAAACGGAATTGGAACAGCGCGTCATCGGGCAGCGGGGCGCTGGCGATCAGGAGCAGGCCGCCGGCGGACGTCACCGAGGATTCCACCGTCTCGGCGATGGTGTCGAACCTCGACGCGCCCGACCACCGCGCGGCGCGGATGGCGGCGCTGTTCAATGCCCATCGTCGTCTCTTGCCGGCGCGCCGGACGCCAGTGGCATCAGGCTGTCGAGGGTGGCTTCCATGCCGATCTTGCCGGTGTGGCGTCCGCGCCCAGCAGTAGGCATTGCCGGCCGCAAGCTTGCGCGCCAGTCACGACCAGGGTTTCTTCCTCCGCGCGCAGGCCGCGACAGGTGCATCCAGCGAGGCCAGCCCGAAGCTTCGCCCTTCCCACGCCAGGCGGCAGCGCAGCGGATGCTCGGGATCGACGTTGAATTCGATCCAGGTGGGAACGAGGGTGTTGCGCAGCTGTTCGTAGGCTTCCAGTTCGTCCAGGTGCTGGGCTCCGCCGGGGATCCGTACCCGGAGCACAGCGCGTCTTCGCCGGGCGGGCGCGCGCGCCGAGCTGTCCAGCGGTACGGTGACGCTCGGCGGCGGGCACGGTGCGCACATCGTTGAGCGCGCTGGCGATCGCAGCCGCATCTTCCCGGTGGTAGCCCACCTGTTCCAGCGCGTCGTGGATGCGTTCGAGACTGGCTTCCGGGAGCGTGCCGACGACATCCTCCGGCGCCGGCGGCAACGATGTGTTGCGTGGTCTCCACCAGCTTGCCGCCAGGCGTCGCTGTCATCGCCGCTGCGCAGGTAGGCCAGCGACAGCACGTCGACCCAGACGTGATGGACGAACACGTCGTGGAACTGCGGCAGCGTTTGCCCATCCGAGCAGCCGGGTGATTTCCTCGCCGGCGCGCATCCGCGCGATCGCGAACCGCTCGCGCCCGCGGGCCTTCCACCTGCCGGCGTTCGGCCATCTCTCGGCCTTGCGCATCAGGGTTTGCAGGCCCGATTGCAGCGTGCAGTTGGCCTCAGCAAAGGCTTCCGGACCGCCGTTGCCGTCGCGCTGCACCGAATTGACGGCGCGTTGCCAGCAGCCCCAGCCACGCGGGTCGAGGTCGTCTTCACCCAGCCAGCGCGCCGGCAGGCGGGACGCGTCGATCGAAACCACGCGCCGGATGATCGTGGCGGGTGGAAGAAATCACTGTCGCGCAGGGCGGACAGCACCATCGGCAGGAACAGTTTGTCGATCAGCGAATGGCCCGGGCTGGAGCGCCGCAGGGCGCGCTGGGCTGGAGCCAGGAACAGCGCCAGCGGGCTCAAACTGTCTTCATCGGTTTCCGACAGCGCCATCCCGTGGCCGTGCTGCTGGCAGGCCTGGGCCAGCAGGATTGGCGGTATTCCTGCACTTTCCCAGCGCGGGTGTTGTTGGCGCGCAGCCGCTGCGGCGCTTCCAGCAATCGTCGTGGGCGAGCGTTGGCGGCGTTTCGGCGACGCTCGCCGCCGCTGCCGCCGGCCGCCGCCGAGCGGCTTGGCGAAACACCGCGCAGCGGCATTACGGCAGCGACTTTCAAGGTGGCGAAGCTGGCATCGATCAGTGCCCGCTGCGCCGCGCACGGATCACACGCTGGCCAGGGCTTCGGGCGTTTTGCGGGCTGCCCGTGCCGGCGGAGTCCGGGTCAAAGCCGGCGTCCGCACCACGTCGCCGGCGTACGACCCTGGCGCTCGCCGCACCGGCACGAAGCTCAGGTGCGGCAGGATGCCCAGCCGCGCCAGGCTGGCGTTGCAGGCGTCCAGCAACGCCGGATAGGCATCGACCAGCGCCCGTTCGAACTGCTGGAACAATTGCAGTCGGGCCTGCCGCGACGAAAACCAGCGTCGGAAGCCTTGGCCAGGCCTGCGCACAGCACGTTCAGGCCCAGCGGCAGGGTTTCCGCTTCATACGCCGGCGCGCGCGTCAACACGCCGAAACGCTGGCCCAGCAGCTGCAGCGCCAGGCTATTGCGCGCGCTGAGTCGGCTGGCGATGTTGTCGAGCAAGGTGCCGTCGTTGTCCAATTCATCGTCGACCACCAGGCTCAGCGTCTGCGGCAGTGGATCGGCGGCAGTAACGGTCAAGGCCGGCGTGGTGTTGCTGTCGGGGGACTTGAAGCTTTCCTCCACGTGCAGAAGGAAGCGCCGGATGAACAACGGGCTGCCGCTGCCGAGGTTGCGCAGCGAGTCGATGCGGATGGTTTCCAAAGCGGGATTGCCGACCGGCAAGGGTTCGGTCAGGGCCAGGCTCCGGTGGCTTCGACCATCCGCGGCAACCGGTGCTCGAATTCCGCGCGGACGTCGGCCAGCACGCGATCGAGCACGCGGCGCGCGCGGCGACACGCTGGCCGGATGCATCCCCGCCTTCCCTGGTCCCGGATGTTGCTTCGGCTTCAGCAACACCGTTGCCCTCGGCAACGCCGCCAGCAGAAACAGGTGGCCATCAAGCGCATTGGCGGCCACCGTGCAATCGGCTCCGGCGATTGATCGCGGCGATGCCGGCTGCCGGGACTGGCTCAGTCCAGGAACAGCGCGATCGCATCATTGGCAAAACGCAGGCCCAGCGGCGTTGGCCGCAGCCAGTCGGATCATCGTCCAGCCAGCCGTTGGCGCGGGCGCGATCGAAGCTGCCCGGCGATCGCCTGCCGCGACAGGCCGGTGCGGAGGCTTCGAACGTGGTCATCGGCACCCGTCGTTCCAGGCGCAGGGCATTGAGCATGAAGTCGAACGGCAGTCGCTTCGGATCGAGGGTTTCCTCGCCTTCGATGGCGTCCAGCGGTCGGCGGCCGCCATGTAGGCATTGGGCAGCTTGGTCTTCCAGCGCCGCAGCACGCGGTTTTCGGCCGGCAGGGTGAGCTTGCCGTGAGCGCCAGCGCTGCGATGCCCCAGGTAGTCGCCGAAGGTCAGTAGTTGAGGTTGTGCGCGCAGCGGTGGCCTGCGCGCGCCCAGGCGCTGACCTCGTACTGCGCGAAACCGGCCTGCGCCAGCCGGCCAGCGGGCTTCCTGCATGTCCCAGGCGCTGTCGATGTCGGAATGCCCTTGGGCGGGCGGGCGCCGAAGGCGGTGCCGGCTTCGAGGGTGAGCTGGTAGTGGCTGAGGTGGGTCGGGTGCAGGGCGAGGGCCTGCTCGAGGAGTCGGCCACGGCGCTCGCCAGCGTCTGCTGCGGCAGCGTCCAGATCGAGGTTGATGTTGTCGAAACCGGCATCCTGCGCCGCCTTGACCGCACGCTCGGCGTCGCCGCTGGAATGGATGCGCCCCAAACGCTGCAGGCTGGCGTCATCGAAACTCTGCACGCCGATGCTCAGGCGATTGACGCCCGCCTTGCGGTAGCCCGGAAAGGGGCCATGTTCCAGCGTTCCGGGGTTGGCTTCGAGGGTGATTTCCGCGTTGGGCGCAATCCGCAGCCGTGCGCTGGCCTGTTGCAGGAAGCGATCGATCGCCTCCGGCGGAAACAGCGAGGGCGTGCCGCCACCGAAGAACACGCTGTGCACGATGCGGCCCCAGACCAGCGGCAGATCGTGTTCCAGATCCGCGATCAGCGCATCGACATAGGCATCGAACGGCAGCGCGCCGCGTTGCTGGTGCGAGTTGAAATCGCAATACGGGCATTTGCGCACGCACCACGGCAGGTGGACGTAGAGCGACAGCGGTGGTGTGGTGAGCATGGCCTATTGTAGGAGCGCACCGCAGGGGCGCGACCGATCACACACCGTCATCGCACCCCTGAAGGTGCGCTCCTACGAGAGCCTGAAGCGCAATTGCGCCAGTGCAATCCCGCGATGGGAATCCCGATTCTTGACCGCCGCCGGCAATTCCGCCGCGCTGCAGCCATGCGCGGGCGAGAAGAACACCGGGTCGTAGCCGAAGCCGCCGGCGCCGGTGCGCTGGCGCAGGATGCGGCCCTCCCAGACGCCTTGGGCGATCAGCGGCAGCGGATCGTCGGGCCTGCGCAGCAACGCCAGCACGCAGACGAAGCGTGCCGTGCGCGCAGCGTCGGGCACCGCGTCCAGTTCGCGCAACAGGCGATCGATGTTGGCCGCGCTGTCGCCGTGGCCGCCGGCGTAGCGCGCCGAATGCAGGCCGGGCGCGCCGCCCAGCGCGTCCACGCACAGCCCGGAATCGTCGGCCAGCGCCGGCAGCCCGCTGGCGCAGGTGGCGGCGGGCCTTGATCAGGGCGTTTTCGACAAAGCTCAGCCCGGTTTCCTCGGCATCGGCAATCCCGAATTCGGACTGCGCGTGCAGGGTAAGACCCGTCGCCCAACTGGCTCGGCGCAATTCGACCAGATTTCCCTTGATTGGAAGAGGCGAGGACCAGCTGCATGAAGCGCCCATGTCATGTCGATTACAGGGAGCGCGCCACAGAGACGCGCTGGCGTTTGGCGGCCCCGATCGCGCCCCTGTGGTGCGCCTACAGAACCAGCGCGGCCTGCTGCGCGGCGAACAGCGGGCACAGCCTTGCTCGGCCAGCACCAGCAGGGCATCGAGTTCGTCGCCAGCGGAACGCTTTGGCCTTCAACCGGTGCCCTGCAATTCGATGAAGCCGCCGCCGTCGTTCGTCACCACGTTCATGTCGGTGTCGCAGGCGCTGTCCTCGGCATAATCGAGATCGAGCACCGGCACGCCGGCGTAGATGCCGACCGAAATCGCCGCGACCGCGCGGGTGACCGGCGAGCGGCGCTGCGGTTTCGGACGGATGGCACCGGAAGCGATCAGGCCGTCGATCGCATCCACCAGCGCCACATAGGCGCCGGTGATCACTGCCACGGTGCGGGTGCCGCCGTCGGCCTGGAGCACGTCGCAGTCGAGTGATGGTGCGCTCGCCGAGCAGCTTGCGGTCGATGCAGGCGCGCAGCGGCTTCGATCAGGCGCTGGTTTCGAGCGATGCGCCCGCCTGCTTGCCGCGCGCGGCCTCGCGGTCGCTGCGTGTATAAATTGACGCTGGCAGCATCCGTATTCGGCCGTGACCCAGCCTTCCTCGCTGCCGCGCAGGAAAGCGGGACCTTGTTGTCGACGCTGGCGGTGCGAAATACCCGGGTGTCGCCGAAGCTCACCAGCACCGAACCTTCGGCACATGTCGGGTGTAGCCGCGGACGATCTCCACGGTGCGCGGCTCGCCGGGCTGGCGGCCGCTGGGACGAGCGATGTCATCGCTGCAACGGAAAACGACAGGGCACTAGACTGCCATTCACGATTCCCGCAACCTGACCCACCCATGTCGATTCGCAGCACTGACCGCCAGTACCACCGCCGAGCGCGCAACCGCGTAGGGCGCGCTCAGCTGCGAGCGTGCGCGCGGTCAACCATCGATTTCTGGAACTGGGCGTGCGCCTGCCAGGAAGGGTGCGCGGCTGCGAGGCGGCGCTGCCGAGCGGGTGGCCGCGCGGGTGTCGCGCGGCAAGCTCGACCTCGTCCTGCGCCTGCGCGCGCCGGCCGGCACCGGCCTGGGGCTGGATGAGGCGGTGGTGGCGCGGCTGGGCGAACTGGCGCGCACGCTGGATGCCGCATTTCCCGCAGCTGCACGTCGAGGTTCACCGAAGCTGTTGCAGTATCCGGGGTCTTGCAGGTGGCCGGCGTCGATGTCAGGGCGCTGCGAGCCGAGGCGCTGGCAGTGCTGGAGGCGACCTTGGCCGCCTTCGTCGCGGCCCGAGAACGTGAGGTGAAGCGCTGGCGGCGGCGATCGCGAACGCCCGGCGCATCGCGACGATCGTGACCGATGTGCGCGGCCTGATCCCGGCGATCCGCGCCGGCCAGCGGCAAGCTGGGAGGCCCGCCTGGCCGAACTGGGGAACGGCGGTCGATCCCGGGCGGCTGGAGCAGGAACTGGTGCTGTGGCTGCAAAAAACTCGACGTCGATGAAGAACTCGACCGTCTGACCAGCCATCTGGACGAACTCCAGCGCGTGCTCACGCAGCCCGGCTGATCGGCCGCCGGCTGGATTTCCTGCTGCAGGAATTCAACCGCGAGGCCAACACCCTGGGCAGCAAGTCGGTTGACGCCCGCACCAGCACTGCCGCAGTGGAGTTGAAATTGCTGATCGATCAGATCCATGAGCGGATACAGAACATCGAGTGATTGGAAAAGAACCGTGATTGGTGATTCGTGATTCGTGATTGGATAAACGGCAGCCCTATAATGCTGAGTTTACGGCAGATAGAGTTCCCCGCCTTTGCCAATCACGAATCACCAATCACGAATCACCAATCACGAATCACGAATCACAATCACCAATCACCTGTCACCAATCACCAATCACCACTGCAAAGGCACCCTCTACATCATCGCGGCGCCCTCCGGTGCAGGAAAATCCAGCATCGTACGGGCGCTGCTGACTCGGGATGCCGGGCTTTCCCTGTCGGTGTCGTACAC
Source organism: Thermomonas sp. (assembly GCF_023953935.1). Taxonomy (GTDB): domain Bacteria; phylum Pseudomonadota; class Gammaproteobacteria; order Xanthomonadales; family Xanthomonadaceae; genus Thermomonas. The sequence continues at coordinate 84,834 of NZ_JAMLIW010000010.1, forward strand.
CTCGCGGGCGGCGCGGCCGGGCGAGGTGGATGGAGGCGGGATTACCACTTCATCAGCGCGGACGAATTCAGGGGGCGTGCTGGTGGCGGCCAGTTTCTTCGAATACGCCCGCGCCGTCCGGCGACTGGAAGGGCACCGGCCGGCAGGCGGTCAGGCCGCTGCTGGCGGCCGGGCGCGGCAATGCTGGAGATCGACTGGCAGGGCGCGCGGCTGGTGCGGCGAAAGTGCCGGAGGCCGGTGGTATCTTCATCCTGCCGCCGACCCGCGCCCGCGCTGGAAGAGCGCATGCGCAAACGCGCCCAGGATTCCGAGGACGTCATCCGGCGCCGACTGGCCGGTGCGCGTGAAGAGATGCGCCATTACGACGAGTTCGACTACGTCGTCATCAATGACGTGTTCGAAACCGCGGTCAGCGGATCTGCTGCATCCTCACCGCCAGCCGCCTGCGCCGGGCGGTCCAGGCCGCGCATCATGCCGCGCTGGTGGCGGCGCTGCTGGGCGAGGCAGACATGCCGGCCGGCCGGCAGCGGGCGGGGCCAGGCTTGCCTGGTGGCACCTGCGGCAGGCCGTCACGCAGGCGCCAAGCCACCCCGCGTTCATCCAGCCGGATTCAAACCGGCCACACTCCCGGCGTGGGCGCGGCGCGGTCGCCCATGCGAGGCAGCGACGTGTGCGCCCAGGCGGTGCCGGCCGGCCCGGTCGGGCGAGTGAATTTTCGGACACCGAGGCATGCGAATGCGACGTTTTCCTGCTGGCGTGCGGATGCCTGATCCTTTCAGGCTGCGCTTTCGTGACCTGCGCCCGAGCGCGGCACAGGTGCAGGTGCTGGCCAGCGCGCCGTCCGGCTGTGAAACCGCGGCGAGGTGGTGGTGACCATGACCCACCGAGGTCGCTTCTACGAGCGCGACGCGCTGCGGCTACGCGACGAACTGGAATCCTGGCGCGCAACCAGGCCGTCGAGTGGGCGCCAATCGGATCAGTCCGATGCAGGCGCCAGACCACGGCCGCCAACTTCGGCGATGTGGCGCTGCCCCTGAAGGCGAACGGGGCCCGCCGATCCGAAATTTCCATACGCCTGCGCATGGGGCGCGAATCGCGCTATCCTGCACGGTCCGGGGCGCCGTTTGCGCCAGTCTCGAGTCAAGATCATGTTGTTTCAACGCGTTGCCATTGCCGGTCTGGCCCATATCGATGCGCCCCGGCGCCTGACGTCCGAGGAAATCAATGCGCGGCTGAAGCCGACGCTGGACCGGCTGGGCATCCGGACTGACGTGCTCGGTGACATCGCCGGCATCCATGCGCGCCGTCTGTGGGACGACAACGTGCAGGCCTCCGATGCCGCCACCCTGGCCGGCGTCAAGGCGCTGGCCGACGCCGGCATCGACCCGGACAAGATCGGTCTGCTGGTCAATACGTCGGTCAGCCGCGACTATCTGGAGCCGTCCACCGCCTCGATCGTCAGCGGCAACCTCGGCCTGCCCGAGACCTGCCAGAACTTCGACATTGCCAACGCCTGCCTGGCCTTCATCAACGGCATGGACATCGCCGGCCGGATGATCGAGCGCGGTGAGATCGAGTATGCGCTGGTGGTCGATGGTGAAACCGCCAACAAGGCTTACGAGAAAACCCTCGAGCGCATGACCCGCGCCGACGTCACCGAGGCCGACTTCCGCAATGAACTGGCCACCCTGACCCTGGGTTCCGGAGCCGCCGGAATGGTGCTGGCGCGTGCCGAACTGGCGCCCGGCGCGCCGCGCTACAAGGGTGGCGTGACGCGCGCGGCGACCCAGTGGAACAAGCTGTGCCGCGGCAACCTCGACGGCATGATCACCGACACCCGCACCCTGCTGATCGAGGGCATCAAGCTGGCCACCAAGACCTTCGACGTGGCCAAGACCAAGCTGGGCTGGGTGGTCGGCGAGATGGACGAGTTCGTGATCCACCAGGTCAGCAAGGTCCACACCGCTGCCTTCACCCGGGCGATGGGCATCGACCCCAAGAAGGTAATGACGATCTTCGGCGAACATGGCAATATCGGCCCGGCATCTGTGCCGATCGTGCTGTCAAAATTGCGCGAAATGGGCCGCTTCAAGAAAGGCAGCCGGGTCGCCCTGCTGGGGATTGGTTCGGGCCTGAACTGCTCGATGGCCGAAGTGGAGTGGTAGTCCGGGAGGGGCGGCGCCGCACAGCCCGCCCGCATTGACGGCATACTGGTGGCGGGTCCAATCTCCGGGTGCCGCATGAACCGAAGCATGAATCCTGGCCGGCTGGCGCTGCTGCTGCCGCCGCTGGTGGCTCTGTCCGCCTGCGGCCTGTTCCAGGGTGATGGTGCCACCCGGATTGCGTTTCGGCTGGAATCCGAGGCCGGCCAACTGCGGGACTCCGGGGTGGCGGCCCACACCTTCAGCTATGTGCCCAAAGGCGGCTACGACGACTGCTCGGGCGCCTATGACGTGCAGTTTTCCGAGCGTGGGGGCCTGGTGGTCTGGTGCAAGGATGCGCAGGGCAAGACCGTGTCCAGCCACATCACCACCTACCATCTGAACTTCGTCCAGGTGCCCAGGACCTGGAACGTCGAAAAAAAGGCGGGCGAGGCGATGCGAGTTGAATTGACTCGCCAGGGTGATGCCGTGGTGGTCACCGACGTGCGCTGACCCGTCGGCCGGCGCGACGTTTCAAGGCGCCAGCGCCTCGGCCACCCGCTGCCGCAGCTCCGGCAGCAGCTCGGCCTCGAACCACGGATTGCGCGTCAGCCACAGCCGGTTGCGCGGGCTGGGGTGCGGCAGGGGCAGGATGCCGCGCCCGTCCAGATGGCGGCGCCAGGCGCGCACGCTGTCGGTCAGGGTGTTGCCGCGGTCAGCGCCCAGCAGCCCGACTTGCGCGTACTGGCCAATTGCCAGGGTCAGCCGGACCTGCTGCAAGTGCGGCAGCAGCCGTGGATGCCACTGCGGCGCGCATTCCGGGCGCGGCGGCAGATCGCCGCCCTTGCCGGTGCCGGGAAAGCAGAAGCCCATCGGGATGATGGCGATCCGGTCGGGGTCGTAGAAGACTGGCCTGTCGATCCCCAGCCAGTTGCGCAGGCGATCGCCGCTGGGGTCGTTGAAGGGAATGCCGGTCTCGTGCACCTTGCGGCCCGGCGCCTGACTGACGATCAGCAACCGCGCCGTGGGCGAGGCCTGCACCACCGGGCGTGGCCCGAGCGGCAGGAAGGCCTCGCAGATCCGGCAGGCGCGGATGCGCGCCAGCAGCGCGTCGAAGGATTCGGTCATGGTTGGGCATGATGCCAGCGCGGCAGTGAAGCGCGCGGCCAGACGGCGGGTTTCGATTTCGCGGGAATCTCGGGCATGATTCGGTTGCAGGCCGGAGACGCGCATGACGGACGAAAACAGATCGATCGACGTGCTGATCACGGTCAGCGCCACCATGGCCACCGTGTGCCTGGCCGTGGTAGCCATCATTTCGGCCAAGGATGCCGTCACCCACATCGATTCGATCACCGACGATTTTTTCCTGTTCGCCTCACTGGGGTTCCTAACGACGGTGTCGCTGGGCTACTGGTCCACCAAGCACCCGGACCGGGCCCGGGCGCGGAAGTTCGTTTCGATTTCCGAATGGTGTTTCTCGGCATCGCTGATCGCGATTCTTGCCGGCGGGGTCCTGCTGGTCTACACCTCGCTGTAGGCGGTGCCGTAGCAAGCGGTGCGCTGGCCGGTTGGCGGGGTGTTCTGCGTTGCTCCGTTGGCGGAGGGACCGAAATCCGCTGCCACCAGGGTGCCCGGTCAAATGTGTGGATGTCCGCTGTTGCCGCCGCATTCCGCATCGTGAGTCATGGCCCAACCGAGGAAGCCGACATGCGACGTATTGCGATCATTGCGTTATTGCTTACCCTGCTTGGATTGGTCGGTTGTGGCCAATCCGTCCCGCCGGACAAGCAGGCTTACATTGGCGAATGGCAGTCGGACGGCATGGCCGTCAACATCGCCGCGAACGGGAAGGTCATCGTCGTGAAGGAAGGGGCGAATGGCCGAACCAAGGTCGAAGCGCCGCTGCAGGGCTTCACCGGCAACGATTTCACCATCGGGCTCGGGCCGATGAAGACGACCTACACGGTGTCGGCGCCGCCGCACCAGGACAATGGCGAATGGAAAATGACGGTGGACGGCAAGGAGCTGACACGGGTCAGCGAATGACGGGCACGAGGCTGGACGCGGAGTGTTGAGCGGCGAACCCGACCGGGCGACCCGCGACGAATCGCAACCGCTTCTAGTCGAGTTGCCCGAAGCCACCGAACTTGGGCTGAAACGTCTGCGGCGTGAAACAACCGGAGTATCGCTTGCGTCCGCGCCGGCCGCCTGCCTGCGTGCTCGGCCCGCCGCGCAGGCGACGCATCCAGCTTCGATGCGCAGCCGCGGGCCATCCTTGGCCCGCTCGGACCGATCGCGCAGGCAGGCGGCCCTGTGGCTTCCTTGGACGGCAGCGTTGTGCCTTGCTGCTGACTTCGTGCGGCGGCGTCATCGGCGATGAGGGCGTTGTGCATGTTCGAACGGGCGTTGCCTGCGACAATGGCAAGGATGACCACGCCTTCTTTTCCTGACTATCCCTTCACCCCGCGTCGATTCGAGGTGCGACCCGGCATCGCCATGTCGTATCTGGATGAAGGGCCGCGTGACGGCGAGATGGTGCTGATGCTGCACGGCAATCCTTCGTGGAGCTATTACTGGCGGCACTTGGTGCTGGGCCTGCGCGATCGCTACCGCTGCATCGTGCCCGACCATGTCGGCATGGGCCTGTCCGACAAGCCCGACGATGCGCCCAACGCCTCGCCTCGCTACGATTACACCCTGCAATCGCGAATCGATGACGTCGCTGCGTTGCTGAACCATCTCGGCATCAGCGGCCCGCTGACGCTGGCGGTGCATGACTGGGGCGGGATGATTGGTTTCGGCTGGGCGCTGCGTGACCCGGAACGAGTGCGTCGGCTGGTCATCACCAATACCGCCGCCTTCCCGTTGCCGCGGCGCAAGCGCTTCCCGCTGCGCCTGGCGATGGGCCGCGATTCGAAGGTGGGTGGCTGGCTGATCCGCCGCTGCAACCTGTTCGCGCGCGGCGCGGCACGCTTCGGCACCGTGCGCCGACTGCCGAAGGACGTGCGACAGGCCTATACGGGCGTGTACGACGGCTGGACCAATGCGATCAGCACCTTGCGCTTCATGCAGGACATCCCGCTGCAACCCGGCGATCGCGCGATGGCGCTGGTCGAAGCCAGCGCGCAGGCGTTGCCGGGCTATGCCGATCGGCCGGCGGTCATCGGCTGGGGCTTGCGCGATTTCGTGTTCGACCAGCACTTCCTCGACGGCTTCCGTGCCGCGCTGACGAACGCGCAAGTGCATGCCTATGTCGACGCAGGCCACTATGCCTTGGAAGACAAGCACGAAGAATTGGTGCCACTGATTCGGGCGTTCCTGGAGCGCAATCCGGAGTAGTTCGGCGCCAGGTTAGATGTGTTTGCGATGCCATCCGGATCAAGCTGCCATCGCAGGTTGCTCCCCGGTGCTCGCTTGGTTGCAAGGGCACCTTGATCCGGGTGGGACAGCGCGCCGCGTTGCTTCGCTACAGGATCCAGCCGCCGTCCACGGTCAGCTCGGCGCCGGTGATGAAGCCGGCATCCGGACCCGACAGAAACGCCACGGCAGCGGCGATTTCCTCCGGCTTGCCGATGCGCTTGAGTGGCGTGGCTTCGAGGCCGGCCTGATTGGCTTCGGGCGGGTTGTTTTCCAGCATCGGCGTGTCGATGAAGCCGGGGTGGACCGAATTGACACGGATGTGCAGTGGCGCCAGTTCCAGCGCGGCGGTCTTGGTCATTCCGCGTACCGCCCACTTGGTGCCCACATAGGCCGCGGCGCCCGGGAAGCCCAGTTGACCGGCGATCGAACTGATGTTGATGATGCAGCCGCCTCCGGCTGCACGCAGTGGGACCTGGCCGTGTTTCATGCCAAGGAAGACGCCGAGCTGATTGATCCGGAACTGGTGCTCGACGTCGGCAGCTGCCGTCTGGGCGATTTCGCCGGGGTGAAAGATGCCGGCATTGTTGACCAGGATGTCCAGCCGACCGAAGGTGGCGGTGACTGCGGCCATGGCATCGATCCACGCCGTCTCGTCGCCGACGTCGTGGTGGAAAAACGCCGCCCGTGGGCCCAGTTCTGCAGCCAGTGCCTGGCCGGCGTCGGAGAGTATGTCGGTGATGGCCACGGCTGCGCCTTCCGCATGCAGCCTGCGGGCGATGGCTGCGCCGATGCCGCGTGCGCCGCCGGTCACCAGAGCAACCTTGCCTTCCAGTTTGTCGTTCATCCGGGATTCTCCGGGTCGGGGACTCCAGCCTGCGCGTGCCGGAGGAACCGGGATTTGATCGGCGTCAATTCCCGAATTGAATCGACGACCGATGCCGGGGACTGCGACGGTTGATGGGCGATAATCCCCCCATGGAGTCGAACTGCAACATCGCCGCGGCGCTGCCGAAGCTGGCGCTTGAAAGCCCGGAGCGGGCGGCGATCCGTTGCCCCGGCCGCAGCGGCGACTATGGCGAGTCGCTGAGCTATGCCCAGCTCGATGCGCGCAGTGATGCGATCGCGGCGGGCTTGGCCGGGCGCGGGGTGGCCCGCGGCAGCCGCTGCGTGGTGATGGTGCGGCCCACCCCGGACTTCTTCCTGCTGATGTTCGCGCTGTTCAAGCTGGGCGCTGTGCCGGTATTGATCGATCCTGGCATCGACAAGCGCGCGCTCAGGCAATGCCTGGCACAGGCGCAGCCGTCCGCCTTCATCGGCGTCCCGCTGGCCCTGCTGGCCAAGGCGCTGCTGGGCTGGGCGCCGATGACGACCCTGCGCGTGACGACCGGACGCGTCGCCCTGTTGTCGGATGCGACCCTGGCGCAGGTCGAGGCGGCGGGACGTGGCGCCGGCCCGCAGCTGGCGGACACCGCGCCCGATGACGTGGCGGCAATCCTGTTCACCAGCGGCAGCACCGGCGTGCCCAAGGGCGTGGTCTACCGGCACCGGCATTTCGTTGCCCAGGTCGAGATGCTGCGCAGCGCATTCGGGATCGAAGCCGGTGGCGTGGATTTCCCGACCTTCCCGCCGTTTGCCCTGTTCGATCCCGCGCTGGGCCTGACCAGCGTGATCCCGGACATGGACCCCACCCGCCCGGCCAAGGCCAAGCCGCGCAAGCTGCACGCAGCGATCACCCGCTTCAAGGCGGATCAACTGTTCGGCTCGCCGGCGCTGATGCGGGTGCTGGCCGAATACGGCGAGGCGCTGCCGACCCTGCGTCGGGTGACCAGCGCCGGCGCGCCGGTGCCGCCGGAGATCGTGCAGCGGATGCTGGAACTGTTGCCGCCGGAGGCGCGATTCTGGACGCCGTATGGCGCCACCGAATGCCTGCCGGTGGCGGTGATCGAAGGCCGCGAACTGCTGGGCCTGCGCGCGCGCACCGAAACCGGCGCCGGCACCTGCGTCGGCCATCCGGTGGCCGGGAACACGGTGCGGATCATTGCCATCGATGACAATGCCATTGCCGACTGGGATGACGCGCTGTCGGTACCCAAGGGCGAGGTCGGTGAAATTGTCGTCGCCGGCCCCAGCGCAACCGATGCGTATTTCGGACGCGAAGACCAGACCGCGCTGGCCAAGATCCGCGAACCCCTGCCCGATGGCAGCGAGCGCAGCGTGCACCGGATGGGCGATCTGGGTTGGTTCGATGAAGACGGGCGGCTGTGGTTCTGCGGGCGCAAGTCGCAGCGGGTGACTGTCGATGCCTTGACGACCCTGTACACCGAACAGGTCGAGCCGGTGTTCAACACCCACCCGGCGCTGGCGCGCACGGCGCTGGTCGGGGTAGGGCCGCGCGGCGCGCAGACGGCGGTGCTGTGCTTCGAACTCAAGCCGGGCAGCGGCGCCGACCCGAAGGAAATCGCCGACGAACTGCGGCATATTGCCGATGGCTTCGTGCATACCGCCAAGGTGGATGTGTTCCTGCATCATCCAAAGCCGTTCCCGGTGGACATTCGCCACAACGCCAAGATCGGACGTGAACAGCTGGCGCGCTGGGCGGCGGCGCGGATGGCGGCGGCGGGCGGCGGCTGAGCGATGCAGGTCCTGGTGACCGGCGGCGGCGGTTTCCTCGGGCTGGCGCTGTGCCGTGCACTGCGCGAACGGGGTCATGCCGTCACCAGCTTCAGCCGCAGCGCGCATGCCGCGCTCGAAACAATGGGTGTGCCGCAATTGCGGGGCGATCTGGCCGACCGCACGGCGGTGCTGCGGGCGCTGGACGGCGGCTTCGATGCGGTGCTCCACAACGCCGCCAAGGCCGGGGTCTGGGGGCGCCGCGCCGACTTCCACGCGGCCAATGTCCTTGGCACCGAAAACGTGCTGGCGGCCTGTCGTGCCCACGGCATCGGCAAGCTGGTCTACACCTCCACGCCCAGCGTGACGCATCGCGCCACGCGCCCGGTCGAAGGGGTGGGTGCCGATGAGGTGCCTTACGGCGAGCCGTTCAAGTCGCACTATGCCGCCACCAAGGCGATTGCCGAACGCGCGGTGCTGGCGGCCAACGACGATCGGTTGGCCACGGTGGCGCTGCGCCCGCGCCTGATCTGGGGGCCGAACGACACCCAGATCCTGCCGCGGCTGGTGGCGCGTGCGCGCAGCGGCCGGGTGCGGCTGGTCGGCGGCGGCGACAACCTCGTCGATACCACCTATCTCGACAATGCCGCGCAGGCCCACGTCGATGCGCTGGAGCACCTGCACGCCGGCGCCGCCTGCGCCGGCCAGGCCTACTTCATCAGCAACGGCGAGCCCTGGCCGCTGCGCGACGTGCTCAACGCCCTGCTGCGAGCGGCCGACGCGCCCGAGGTGCGCAAATCCATTTCCTTCCCGGCCGCTTACGCCATCGGCGCGGTGTGCGAGGCGCTGTGGACGCTGCTGCCGCTGCGCGATGACCCGCCGCTGACGCGTTTTCTGGCCGAACAGCTGAGCACCCCGCACTGGTATTCGATGGCACCGGCGACCCGTGATTTCGGCTATCGGCCCCGGCTGACGATGGCGCAGGGGCTGGCGCGATTGCGCGCCTCGCTGCACGCCGGCTGAGGCGCGGCCCGCCCCGTCTGCGGGGGATTGATCTGCTATGTTGGGGCGGGTTCCGTGGAGCGCGGCCGTGGGGAACGTCGTCTACCTGCCGACTGCCGACCGCCTCTGCCGCGACTGCGGTGGCCAGAAGGCGGTCGCGCACGCGGCGGAACGGATGGACCCGCTGCCGGGCCTGCTGCCGACCCGTCGGTGTCCGCACTGCGGTGACCGGGTCGAAGACCTGGCGCCTGGCCTGACCCTCCAGCAGGCGGCGGGGGTCAGCGGCTGCCACGAGTGCGGCACGGAAAGTGATGACCTGATCGCCTGCACGTTCGAAGGTCCGGCCGGCAGCGAGGTGTCGCACGCGTTTCTCTGTGAAGACTGCCTTGCGGCGCATGACGAACGGGTTGACCCGCGCTGAATCCCCGCGGGCGCGCTGAAATTGTGTAACCGCCGCCATGCTCGCTAGGGTGGCGCCATTGCAATTGTCCGGAATGCCGCGATGGCCGCAGGCCACGATCACGACGACACGCGGGAAGCCGGCGACGATACGCGGACCGCCGGCGCCAGCCATGTCCACGCCCACGCGCACGCTCACGCCCACAGCCACGTGCCGGCGGTGATCAAGCACGAGCGTCCGCTGTGGATAGCGTTCGGGCTGACCTTGGTGGTGTTGGGCGTGGAGCTGGCGGGTGCGCTGCTCAGCAACAGCCTCGCCCTGCTGTCGGACGCGGCGCACATGCTGACCGACGTGGCGGCGCTGGGGGTGTCGCTGTTTGCGGTGCGCCTGAGCCGACGCCCGGCCGACGCGCGGCGCAGCTACGGCTATGCGCGGATGGAGGCGATCGGTGCGCTGGTCAACGGCGGCCTGCTGTTCCTCGTCGCCGGCTACATCCTGTGGGAGGCGGTGCAGCGGTTTCGCAGCCCGGAGGCGGTGGCGTCGACCTTCATGCTGGTGGTCGCATGCGTGGGCCTGGTGGCCAATCTGGTGTCGATGAAACTGCTGGCGGCCGGCTCCGGCGAGAGCCTGAACGTCAAGGGCGCCTACCTCGAAGTCTGGAGCGACATGCTCGGCTCGCTGGGGGTGATCGTGGCCGCCCTGTTGATCCATTTCACCGGCTGGTCCTGGGTCGATCCGGTGGTCGCGGTGCTGCTGGGGCTGTGGGTGCTGCCGCGCACCTGGATCCTGCTGCGGCAGGCGATCCACGTGCTGATGCAGGGCGTTCCGGCCGGGCTGGACGTCGAGGCCGTGCGCGCGGCCATGCGGGCGGTGCCCGGCGTGGGCGCGGTGCACGATCTGCACGTGTGGGCGCTGGGTTCGCGGGAGCCGATCCTGACCGCCCATGTGGTGCTGTGCGAAGGCCACGGTGAGCCGGATGCCGTGCGTGCGCAGGTGGCACAGGTGCTGCACGAAAAATTCGACATTGGCCACGCCACCTTGCAGGTTGAAGCCCGCCACTGCGGTGGTGAGGGTGTGCATGACTGAGCCGGCGCTGGAGGTGCTGTACGCCGACGCCGCGCTGGCGGTGGTCGACAAGCCGGCCGGGCTGATGGTGCACGACAGCGCGCTGGCGCGCGGCGAAACCGAGTTTGCCGCCGATCGCCTGCGCGCACAGTTCGGCAAACCCATTTTCCTCGTGCACCGGCTGGATCGTGCCACCAGCGGCTGCCTGCTGTTGGCCTTCGACCGCGATACTGCGTCCGCGCTGGGCAAGGTGCTGATGATGGGCGGCGTCGAAAAGGACTATTGGGCGGTCTGCCGCGGCTGGCCGGCGGAGCGTGCGTTCATCGTCGACCACGCGCTGGACGGCGGCCCCGGCAAGCCGCTGAAGAAACCGGCGCGCACCGAGTTCGAGGTGCTGGCCAGCTGCGAGTTGGCGCTGGCGTCCGCCGCCTTTGCCACTTCGCGCTACGCGTGGTTGCGCGCCAGCCCGCAAACCGGCCGCTTTCGCCAGATCCGCCGCCATCTCAAGCATGTCTCGCACCACCTGATTGGTGATACCAGCCACGGCGATGGTCGCCACAACCGCACATTCCGGATGCTGGGCGTGCACCGGATGCTGCTGCACGCGCGCCGACTGGCGTTCGCGCACCCCCACACCGACGCGCTCATCGAAGCAGTGGCGCCGGTGGATGCGGAATTTGCCAGAGCGCTGGCGCTGTTCGAGCAAACGGCAACTGGCTGACGCCCGAGCGGTGCAGCGCCAATCAAGTCATTCGTGTCGGTCATGCGCAGACATTCGCCTGCGAGATGATGCCCGCGAAAGCGGGCCGCGTCTCACAAACGAATGTTTGTCCAATTCATGGACTTTGCCATTCAAGTGATTGATGTCCATGGATCCCCGCTTTCGCGGGGATGACGGTATTTGTTCCGCATTGCCTTAAGATTCTTCCCATGCGCATTGGCCGAATCACCCTCGATGAAACCGAGCTCGAAGAACGCTTCGTGCGGGCGTCGGGGCCGGGTGGGCAGAACGTCAACAAGGTGGCCACGGCGGTCGAGCTGCGTTTCGACGTGGCGCGCTCGCCGTCGCTGCCGGAATCCGTGCGCGCGCGTCTGCTGGCCAGGCGCGACCGGCGCCTGACCGCCGAGGGCGTGCTGGTGATTTCCGCGCAGCGTTTTCGCACCCAGGAGCGCAACCGCGAGGATGCGCGCGCGCGGTTGGCGACCTTCATCGAAAGCGGCCTGCACGTGCCCAAACCGCGCATCGCCACCAAACCGTCGCGCGCCGCGAAGGAGCGCCGCTTGGGGGACAAGCGTGAACGTGCGACGATCAAGCAGGGGCGCAGCGGACGGAGCTGGGATTGAGCCAGGCGCAGGGGCAAGACCGGGTGCCAAGCTTGCCTGCGGCGGTGCCGCGGATGCCGCGCAACGCGTTTGCGCAATGGCTGGCGCGTTCGCTCCTGCGCAGCGGCGGGTGGACGCTGGTGGGCGAGTTTCCCGACCTGCCCAAGGCGGTGCTGATTGCCGCGCCGCACTCGTCCAACTGGGACGGCATCTGGGGATTTGCGGCCAAGGTTGCGGTCGGCATCCGCCTGTCGGTGCTGGGCAAGCACAGCCTGTTCCGGATTCCGGTGCTGGCGCAGGTGCTGCGCTGGCAGGGCGTGATCCCGGTGGACCGCGCCATGCCGCTGGGCGTGATCGAGCAGGCGATCGCCACGATCCGCGCCCATGAGGCGATCTGGTACGCCATCGCGCCGGAAGGCACGCGTCGGCGCGTGCCGCACTGGAAGACCGGGTTCTGGAAGATTGCCCACGGCGCCGGCGTGCCGGTGGTGCCGGCGGCGTTCGATTACCAGAACCGGCGCATCGTCATCGGTGCGGCGCTGGCCTTGACCGACGACATGGAGGCCGACATCGCCCGCATCCAGCGCTGGTATGCGCCCTTCCACGGTCGCAACCACGACGTGCGGCAGCCGGACTGAGCCGGCGCCGGGGCGTCGGTGCGACCGCCTGGCCCGGGCTGGAATCCCCGGGCGCGTGTGCGGTCACTGCAGCGGCGCGCCGCCGATCTTGTAGGTCAGCTGCAGGAAGAAGCTGCGGCCGAAGCTGTCGAACCACGAGGTGTCGTAGTAGGGATAGTTCGCCCAGGTCGGGTCCTTCGGCGGCATCTGGTCGAACAGGTTGTTGACCGTCAGCGCCACCCGGAAATGGTCGTTGATGTCATAGCGGGCGGCGGCGTTGAAGCGCCAGGTCGAGCGCGTCCAGGCGTCGTTGGCATAGTTGGCGACCTTGCCGAGGTAGTTGCCGAACAGGCTGGCGCCCCACGGTCCGTTGTCCCAGTTCACGCCGAGGTTGCCCTTGCTGCGCGGCAGGGTGGTGTCGCTGAAGGTGACATCGAGCATGTCCTCGGTGGGGTCGCCCGGGTAGATGACGCGGGTGTGGCGGCGGGTCCAGTTGTAGTTGCCGCTGAAGCGGAACGTGCCGATGCTGGCGGTTTCCAGCCGGTAGTTGGCGGTCAGGTCGATGCCGGAAGTCTGCTCGCGGGCGATGTTGATCGGCCCGAACAACACGCTGGTGATTTCACCGGCGCCGTTGCGGACAACCCGCGCCATCGCATCGACGCAGGTCGGGGTGGTGATGTCGACCGGCGCGCCGGTGTCGGTCACGCCCAGCCGGCAGTCGGCGTCGGTGATCAGCAGCAGGTCACGGCTCTGGGTCTGGACCTGGTTGGCGATGTGGATGTTGTAGTAGTCGATGGCGAGGTCGAAATTCGGGGTCGGCGACCACACGAAGCCGACGGTGCCGGAGCGGCTGGTCTCCACCTCCAGGTTGCGGTTGCCGGAATAGACGTCGCGGGTGGCGATGTCCCAGCTGCCGTCATCCCAGCATTCGTCGTTGCTCAGGCTCGGATCGTCGGTGCGGCACTGGAAATAGTCGGTGGAGGTCCGCCGGTAGTAGTCGTTGCCGGCGAACAGATAGTGCATGTCGGGGGCGCGGAAGCCGGTGCCGTAGGAGCCGCGCAGCAGCAAGCTGTCGACCGGGCGCCATTCCATGCCGACGCTCCAGGTGAACTTGCCGGGGTTCTTGCCGCCGTAGCTGTACTGGTCGTAGCGGCCGGCGAGACTGGCCTGGAGGGAGGAGAACAGGGGCAGGCGCAGCTCGCCGGCCACGTCCCAGTGGTCGCGGTTGCCGTGGCCATCACCGTAGCGCGGGCCGTAGTAGGCGGTATCGGTCAATGCCAGCGGATCGGGGTTGATGCGGTAGGACTGCGAGCCGTATTCGATCACGCCGGCAAAGCCGACGTCGCCGGCCGGCAGGGTGAACAGGGCGGGGGTGTTGACCATGAAACTGAGGTTGTCGTTCTGCGCCTTGGGATGGAACACCGACATGGCGCCGATGGCGGCGAACTGGTCGGGAGTGAGCGGAGTGAACAGCTTGTTCGGGTCCGGCGCATAGATCGCATAACCGTCGGCGTCGTAGCCCAGGCGCGGGCCGAGGAACCAGGTGTTGGCGGCCTCGGCATTGATGCGCGGCATGCCCACGCTGGCGCTGTACTGGGAATGGTTCCAGGACAGCTCCCAATCCCAGTTCTCGCCGATCATGCCCTTGAAGCCGGTGGTCAGCGCAAAGGTCTTCTCGACCGTGGTGTTCATGCGGTTGCGCAGGCCGCCGACTTCCTCCGGGGTGAACTCCCGGGTCCAGACTTCGTAGTGGCCGGTATTGGCGTTGTAGAACATGCCGTCGTTGCTGTCGGTGGCATTGGGGTCCTGGAACTGCCAGCCCATGTGGTCACTGTTGACGTCGTTGCCGTTGGTGCCGGTCAGCAGGCGCACCGTCTGCCGGCCGGCCTGCACGTCGGCGAACCAGGACAGGGTGCCGGAGAAGCGATATTCGAACGCGCCGTAGAAATTGACGCCCTTGCGTTCGTTCTGGATCGTCCGGTTGGCGATCGCGCGGGTACTGCCGCAATAGGGTTCACCCCAGCGGTCGAAGGCCAGTTCGGTGGTGCCCTGGTTCAGCCCCGCCAGTGCCGCGCAGTTGTCGGCCGGGGCGATGTTGATGTCGTCGTCCCAGTCGTAGATCTGCGCGGTCAGGCGCGGCAGGCGGCGGCGCGCGGTCGGGGCGTCGAGGGTGGAATCCTGGATGTTGCGCTGGAAGCCCCAGAGCGGGCGCTTGTCCTGCAATTCCAGACCGATCAGGCCGGTAAAGTTGCCGCGCTCGAAGCCGGTGGTCAGGGTCAGGTCATGGGACTGGCCGCCGCCGTGGCTGGTGTCGCCGAAGCGGTAGTCAATGGTGGTGCCGTCGGCGGTCTTTTTCAGGATGAAGTTGATCACCCCGGCCATCGCGTCCGAGCCGTAGACCGCCGATGCACTGCCGGTCAGCACTTCGATGCGGTCGATCATCCCCAGCGGGATGTTGCCGATGTCGGTGAAGTTGCTCTTGCCGCCCAGCGGCAGCGGAAAGTCGGCGACCCGGCGCCCGTTGATCAGCACCAGGGTGTGGTTGGGACCGATGCCGCGCAGGTCGACCGCCTGCGCGCCGGGGGTGGACTGCGCGCCGGTGGTGTTCTGCTGGCCCTGCACGCTGCCGCTGTTCTGGCTGAGCGAGCGCAGCACTTCGGGGACCGAGGTGAAGCCGGCGGCCTGGATCTGCTCGGAGGTAACCACCGTGATCGGGGCCGGGCCTTCCACCTGCGCACGCGGAATGCGGGAGCCGGTCACCTGCACCGTCTCCAGTTCGGTGACGGGACCTTCGGACTGGGCCTGGGGTGGACGTGCGGCGGGCGCGGTGCGCGCGGGTGCGGCCGGAGAGCTGGCGGCTGGCACGATCAGCACCGCCCCCGAGGCATCGTGCTGGGCGCGAAAACCACTGCCCGCCAGCAGCGCGTCGAGCGCCTGCGGCGAAGCAGCCTGGCCGCGCAGGCCATTGCTGTGGGCGCCGCGCAGCTGGTCGGCGCGATAGATCAGCTGGGTGCCGGTCTGGCTGGCATAGGCCGCCAGCGCCGCGGCCAGATCGCCGGCCGGGACGTTGATGCGGGTGGCGGTTTGCGCCTGTGCGGCAAGGGCGGCGGAGCAGGCCAGCGCCAGCACCAGTCGGCGGAGTGATCGGGACGCGAGCATTGTGGTTTCCCCGGTAGGCGCGCGCTGCGCCGTTCAGCGTTCATGACGAACGGGTGCGGAAAATCCCCCAGTCGAGGTGAAATCAGCGCGAATGCAGGACGATGCGGTCGGCGCTGGCTTCGGCGCGGACCGGGAAACCGGCTTCGAGCAGGCGCACGAAACCATCTTCGTTGTCCCAGCGGAAACTGCCGCCGATCCGCAGCGCAGCCGCGGCGTCGTCGGCCACCACCAGCTTGCGGGCGTTGTAGCGGTTGAACTCCGCGGCCACCTCGGACAGCGGCGCATCGCGGAACGCCAGCATCCCGCTGGGCCAATCGAGCAGATCCTGGGCCTGCGCGAGCGCCAGGCTGCGCACCAGCACGCCGCCTCCGCGCACCAGGGCCACGCTGCCGGCCGGCAGCAGCAGCGCCGGATGCGCGGACGGGCCGGGTGCGGTGGATTCCAGGCGGACCGTGCCTTCGGTGACGACCACCCGCAGGTTCGCAGCGTCACGGCGTACGCCATAGCGGGTGCCCACCGCGATGGCGCGGTAGCCGGCGGCGGCAACCGTGAACGGCCGGCCGGGATCCTTGGCGACTTCGAAGATGGCTTCGCCGCGGACCAAGGTGATGTCGCGGGCGTGCGGCTGCAGGCGCACCTCGATCCGGCTGTCGCTGGACAGGATGGCGTGCGAGCCATCGGCCAGGGTGAAATTGCGCACTTGGCCGAGGCTGGAGGCGTAGACGCTGGCGGCGACCGGTGGGGCCGGCCGCAGGGTCCAGCCAATCAGCAGCGCGCAAGCGGCCAGCGCGGCGGCGGCGGTGAAGTGGAGCCAGCGGCGGCGCGAATCGCGTCTTGGCCGTGGCCGCGGTTGCAGGGCGGCCAGCATCCGGGCGCGGCGGTCGTCGCCCGGGGCCGGTGCGGGGCGCACGGTGGCACCTTCCGGACGACCCGCGGCCAGCGCTCGCAGCCGTCCGGCTTCGGACCACGCCGCCTGCAGTCGCAGCCAAGCCACCTTGTGGGCGCTGTCCTGCGCGAGCCAGGCGTCCAGTGCGGCCCGCTCCGCATCCGTGCAGGCGCCTGCGTCGCAGCGTGCCAGCCAATCGGCGGCGGTTTGTTCAATGTCGCGGCTGGACGGGCGCATCGGCCTTCAGTCCTGCGCGCCGGTTGCGGACGCATTGTCGCGGCGCGGCGGTTTCGGCACGGCCGCAGGCACCGCGCCGGTATACAGCGCGTCGGCGAGCAGGCGCATGCCCTTGGCGATTTGCTTCTCCACGGTCTTCTCGCTGATCCCCAGCCGCAAGGCCACTTCCTTCTGCGAAAGATCCTCCACCCGACGCAACCACACCACCTCGCGGCAGCGCGCCGGCAATCGGTCGAGTGCGTCGGAAAGCCGATGCAGGGTCTGCCGACCGCCACTCCAGCGTTCGGGCGTCACTTCGTCCATCAAGACGTGCGAAGGCTCGAAATCACCCATCGGTTCGATCGAAACCACCTTGTTGCGCCGAATCCGGTCGGTCATCAGGTGGCGTGCGCTGGCGAACAGGAAGGCCTTCGGCTGGGCGGGCAGGGCCTTGCCGGCGGCTTCGTAGAGGCGCACGTAGAGCTCCTGGCGCAGGTCGTGGATCTCGTCCCGGTGCGGCCAGTGGCGCTGCAGGTAGCGCAGCAAGGCCTCCTCGTGGATCAGGATTTCCTGGACGAACCACTGGTCGAGCGGGCTGCGCACCCGCGTACCATAGCCGAACGCAGGCGTGCTGCGCCGGGTTCGGCGGCGGTGGGGGATGTTCCACGTTGGCACGTCTACCGGGTGTGGCCTTTGATGGATGGAGTGCGAGGATGAAGCAAGTTTCCTGCCGGGCAATCCTGTTGGCGGCATGGCTGGCACTGGCACTGCCGCTGTCCGCGCTGGCCGCCGACGTCGGCCACTTCGTGCTCGGCAACACCGCCGCCCGTACGCCGGGACCGGTGCAACCGGGCCTGCTGTTGATGGGCGGTGGCGATCGCAATGACGACGCCCTGCGCTGGTTCATGCAGAAGGCGGGCAACGGCCACATCGTGATCCTGCGCGCCTCGCAGGGTGGCGAGATAGGCGAGGAGTTCTTCCATCGGATCGGCGGCATCGCGTCGGTCGAAACCTTCGTGTTCAAGGATCGCCAGGCCGCCAGCGACCCCCGCATCCTCAAGGCCCTGCAGCATGCCGACGGCATTTTCATCGCCGGCGGCGACCAGTCGCGTTACGTGCGCTACTGGCGCGGCACGCCCATTGCCCGCGCGCTGGATGCGCACGTGCGCGCCGGCAAGCCGCTGGGCGGCACCAGCGCCGGGCTGGCGATCCTCGGCGAATATCTGTATGGCGCGATGGACGGCGGCAGCCTGGTCAGCCCGGCCGCGCTGGCCGATCCGCTGGGTGACGCCAATACCATCGAAACCGGTTTCCTCGACCTCGCCCTGCTCAAGGGCGTCGTCACCGATACCCACTTCAGCGAGCGGGCCAGGCTCGGCCGTCTGGTGGCCTTCCTCGCCAAGAGTGAAGACATGGCCGGCCGGGCGCTGATTGGGCTGGGCGTGGACGAGGATGCGGCAGTCGCGGTGGAAGGCGATGGCACCGGCCGCGTCTACGCGACGGCGGCAGGCGCGGGGGCGACGGTGGTGCGCGGCGGGTTTGCGGCCCGGCAGGCCGAAGAACGTCCGATGCACCTCGATCGCCTGGAAACCCTCGGCGCCGGCCGCGATTCGGTGCTGCACCTGCCGTCCGGCACCGTCGATCGCCCCAGCTTTACGCGCCGCTATGCCGTCCGCAACGGCGTGCTGGTGGCGCTGGATGCGCCGCTGCTGGTGATCCACGGCGGCGCCGGGGTCGAACCGGGTGATCTCAACCCGCAGCAGGAGGCCGACATCAAAGCCGCGTTGTCAGCCGCCCTGCGCGCCGGCTACGCCAAGCTGCAGGGCGGCGCGCCGGCGCTGGATGCCGTGACGGCCGCGATCACCGTGCTGGAGGACGATCCGCACTTCAACGCCGGGCGTGGCGCGGTGTTCACCCACGACGGCAGGAACGAGCTTGACACCTCGATCATGGACGGCGCGACCGGACGCGCCGGCGCGGCGGCCGGCCTGCATCGGGTCAGGAATCCCATCCTGCTGGCGCGCGCGATTCTGGAACACTCCAACCACGTGATGATGGTGGGCGATGGCGCCGAAGCCTTTGCCCGCGAGCAGGGGATCACCTTGGTCGATCCGGCGTATTTCCGCACCGAATCGCGCTGGAGGGCGCTGCAGCGCGCCCTGCAGAAAGAAAAGCAGGCGCAGCTGGAGAAGCGACCGCTGGTGCTGCCCGGCCGCGCCTACTTCGGCACCGTCGGCGCGTTGGCACTGGACGCGAGCGGCAACCTCGCGGCGGGTACCTCGACTGGCGGCATGACCAACAAGCGCTATGGCCGGGTCGGCGATTCGCCGATCATCGGCGCCGGCACCTGGGCCGACGCCCGCTGCGCCGTCTCCGGCACCGGCTGGGGCGAGTTCTACATCCGCGCTGCCGCCGCCCACGAAATCTGCGCCCGCGTGCGGCTGGCCGGCGTGCCCCTGCCCAATGCCGCCAATGACGTGATCAACGTCGACATCCCGCGCGCCGGCGGCGACGGCGGGGCGATCGCGCTGGGTGCCGACGGCGTCGTCGCGTTCCCGTTCAACAGCGGCGGCATGTACCGCGGCTGGATCGGCAGTGACGGCGTGCCGCACGTGGCGATCTACAAGACCGACGCGCTCGAGATGCCGTGAGGGCTGCCGCCAGCGGCGGCGTTCGCAACCGACGTGGCGACGGTCCGCGTCCGGACGCGGGCACGCGCCGCCCGCTACACCACCAGCGCCGCGTGCAGCGGCGCCGCGTCCGTCCAGCGGGCGCGGCCGTTGAGGAAGGTCAGCTCCATCAGCACGCTGGCGCCGGCGATCTGCGCGCCCAGTTGCTGCGCCAGCGCACGCGCGGCCAGCAGGGTTCCACCGGTGGCCAACACGTCGTCCACCAGCAGCACGCGCTTGCCCGGCGCCAGCGCGCCGGCCTGCACCACCAGCGCGTCGCTGCCGTATTCCAGCGCGTAGGACTGTTCGAGCGTGGCGCCCGGCAGCTTGCCCGGTTTGCGCAGCGGCACCAGACCAACGCCGAGTGTGCGTGCCAGCGGCGCGCCGAGCAGGAAGCCGCGCGCCTCGATCGCCAGCACGGCATCGATGGGCACCCCCTGCCACGGTCGGGCCATCGCCTCGATGGCCGCAGCGAATGCCGACGCCTCCCCCAGCACCGGCATGATGTCCTTGAACACGACGCCCGGCTTGGGGAAATCCGGCACGTCGCGGATCAGCTGGGTCCACTCGGGCATGGCGCGGCTCCTTCCGGAATCGACCCATTGTGCCCGTCGGTCACCGGAAACGGCCATGCCTGGCGCGAAGCCGTAAAATGGCGGTGATGAACTCCAACGACCCACGTTCCGGCATCGCCCTGGTGGCGTTCGATGCCGACGACACCCTCTGGCGCAGCCAGGATTACTTCGACGACGCGCAGGCGAGCTTCGAGCGGATCATCGCCCAGTACGTCGACCTGGGCGACGTCGGCCAGCGCCTGTATGCCTACGAAAAACACAACATCGCCTTCTTCGGCTATGGCGCCAAGGGCATGGCGCTGTCGATGGTGGAAGCGGCGGTGGACATCACCGAGGCGCGCATCAGCGGCTCCGACATCAAGCGCATCGTGACCCTGGCCAAGGACCTGCTGCGGCATCCGGTGGAATTGCTGCCCGATGTGCGCGAAGCGGTGGCGGCGGTGGCGGCGCAGCATCCGCTGGTGCTGATCACCAAGGGCGATCTGTTCCATCAGGAAACCAAGGTGCGTGACAGCGGTTTGTCGGATCTGTTCCGCCGGATCGAGGTCGTCAGCGAAAAAGACCCGGCGACCTATGCGCGCCTGTTCGAGGAATTCGGCATCACCGCGGCGCAATTCCTGATGGTCGGGAATTCGCTGCGCTCGGACATCGCGCCGGTGCTGGAGCTGGGCGGCTGGGGCGTACACGTGCCCTATCACACCACCTGGGCGCACGAAACCGAGGCCGAGCTTGGCCAAGGCCAAGGTCGAATACGCACGATTGATTCACTGGCGGCATTGCCGCAAACCCTGCAGGAATTGGACATCCAATCGCGCCTGCAACCCGCACCCTAGGAGAATGGATCGCATGACTTCCCGCATCGACCTCCACGGCCGCACGGCCATCATCACCGGCGCGGGCGGCGGCCTGGGGCGTGCCCACGCGCTGCTGCTGGCCAGTCGCGGCGCGCAGGTCATCGTCAATGATCTGGGCGATGCCGCCGATGTGGTGGTGGCGGAAATCATCGCAACGGGCGGCAAGGCGCGTGCGGCCAAGTGCTCGGTGGCCGACGCCGGGGCGGTGCAGGCGATGGTGGATGCGGTGCTGGCGGAATTCGGCCGCATCGACATCCTGGTCAACAACGCCGGCATCCTGCGCGACAAGAGCTTCGGCAAGATGGCGCTGGACGATTTTCGCCTGGTCGTCGACGTGCACCTGATGGGCGCGGCCAACTGCACCAAGGCGGTGTGGAACGCGATGCGCGCGCAGAACTACGGCCGCATCGTGATGACCACCTCGTGCAGCGGGCTGTTCGGCAACTTCGGCCAGGCCAACTACGCCGCCGCCAAGATGGGGCTGGTCGGGCTGATGCAGACGCTGGGCATCGAGGGCGAAAAGCACGGCATCCGCGTCAACTGCCTGGCCCCGACCGGCGCGACGCGGATGATGGAAGGCATCCTGCCGCCGGAGCAATTGTCGAAGTTCAGCCCTGAGCTGGTCAGCCCGGCGGTGCTGGCGCTGGTGGCCGAAGGCGCGCCCAACCGCGCCATCCTCAGCGCTGGTGCCGGCGGCTATGAGCTGGTGCAGGTGGCGATGACGCAGGGGATCGAACTGGGCGAAACCGCCAGCGCCGAAGCCATCCTCGCGCGCTGGGGCGAACTGAGCGACCGCAGCGACAGCTTCGTGCCGGCGCAGGGCTTCGACCAGGCCCGCCACGAGCTGCGCAAAGGCGGTTTCGCGCTCGCACAAGACGCGGCCTGAGCACGCTTCCCCACGGCCGCGGGCGCAGGCGCGGCCGCTGCCGGCGCGCGGTGGCTCAGGCCACCAGCAGCGCCATGAAGTCCTGCACCGGCAGCGCTTCCAGCCTGGCCTGATCCAGCGCGACGTCGAGGATGGCCTGCTGGCGGGCGGGGTCGAAGCGGCGGGCAAGGTTGCGGCGGAACTTGGCTTCCAGCAGCGGGATGCCCTCGGCGCGGCGGCGGCGGTGGCCGATCGGATATTCGACCAGGACCTCGTCGAGTTTGCTGCCGTCGGTGAAGGTGACGGTCAGGCCATTGGCGATCGAGCGCTTGTCCGGATCGTGGTAGTCGGCGGTGAAGGCCGGGTCTTCGACGCAGTGGATCTTCGCGCGCAGCGCGTCGATGCGCGGATCGCTGGCCACGTCATCCTCGTAGTCTGCGGCGGTCAGCCGGCCGAAGATCAGTGGCACCGCCACCATGTACTGGATGCAGTGGTCGCGGTCGGCCGGGTTGTCGAGCGGCCCCTGCTTGTCGATGATGCGCATGCAGGCGGCCTGGGTGCGGATGATGATTTTCTCGATGTCATCGGCGCGGCGGCCCTGCGCCTTGAGTTGGCTGTGCAGGGCCATCGCGGCCTCCACCGCGCTTTGCGCATGGAATTCGGCCGGATAGCTGATCTTGAACAGCACGTTTTCCATCACGTAGCTGCCGAACTCGCGCTCGAAGCGGAATTCGCGGCCCTGGAAGGACACGTCGTAAAAGCCCCAGGCCGGCGCGGTCAGCGCGCCCGGATAGCCCATCTCGCCGGTCTGCGCGATCAGCGCCAGCCGCACCGCGCGACTGCACGCATCGCCGGCGGCCCAACTCTTGCGCGAGCCGGTATTGGGCGCATGCCGGTAAGTGCGCAGGCTCTGGCCGTCCACGAACACCTGCGACAGCGCCGCCAGCGTTTGTTCGCGGTCCAGCCCCAGCAGCTTGCACACCACCGCGGTCGAGGCCAGCTTGACCAGCGCCACGTGGTCCAACCCGACCTGATTGAAGGAATTCTTCAGCGCGATCACGCCCTGGATTTCGTGCGCCTTGATCGCGCACTCCAGCACCTGGCGCATGGTCAACGGCGCGCCGCGGCGGGCCCGCCAGTCGGCTACCGCCAGGATCGCGCCGAGGTTGTCGGACGGGTGGCCCCATTCGGCGGCCAGCCAGGTGTCGTTGTAGTCCAGCCAGCGAATGGTCGCGCCGATGTCGAACGCGGCCTTGACCGGATCCAGCTCGAAGGCCGTGCCCGGCACCCGCGCCCCGCCCGGCAGCGCAGCGCCTTCCACCCACGGCCCCAGCAGCTTGGTGCAGGCCGGGTAGTCCAGCGCTTCCAGCGCGCAGCCGATCGAATCGATCAGCACGTTGCGCGCCGTGGTCCACGCCAGTTCGGAGCGTGGCTGGTAGTCGCGAACGTAATCGACGATGCGGACCAGCAGTTCGTCCCAGTCGGGGCGGGCGTTGTCGAGATGGGAAGCCATGCGGACGTTCCAGCAGCACCGAATTGCATTGTCGCCGGCAACGCTACGCCGGAGGCCGGAAAGATGCGTGAAGCCGACAGTCGTGTTGGGTTGCGTTGATTCAGGTCAACTGCAAACGCGTGCCGGTGGCAGGCCGGGAGCTTCGACCAAGCCTGTAGCGTGCGGGTTTTATTGCTGCGGCGCGTGAAGCCACGGTTGAAGCCATGGCAGCAATGTGGCGCTGCGCCAGCGGGCTTCCCCCTTACGCGACGCCTCCGGCAGCGTGCTTGCGCCCGCTGCCTCCCCCTTGATTTCGCTACAGGGGGAAGCCCACTGACGCAGCGCTTGCGTGTGGTCAGTCCTGCGGCACCCGCACCCAGCCTTCCATCAACACCCGCGCGCTGCGGCTCATCACCGCACGCGTGACCATCCACTGACCATCGACGTGCTGCACCGATGCGCCCACGCGCAGGGTGCCGGACGGATGCCCGAAACGCACCGCATCGCGCTGGCCGCCGCCGGCGGCCAGGTTCACCAGCGTGCCCGGAACCGCAGCCGCCGTGGCAATCGCCACCGAGGCGGTGCCCATCATCGCGTGGTGCAGTTTGCCCATCGACAGCGCGCGCACGTTGAGGTCGATGGCGTCGGCGGCGATGGCTTTGCCGCTGGAGGACACGTAGGCTTGCGGTGGCGCGACGAAGGCGACTTTCGGCGTGTGCTGGCGTGTGGCCGCCTTTTCCGGCGTCCTGATCAAGCCCATGCGCAGCGCACCGGCCACGCGGATGGCTTCGAGCTTGGCCAGCGCGGTTTTGTCGTCATTGATCGCCGGCTGCAATTCGGTGCCGTCATAACCCAGCGCGTCGGCGTTGACGAATACTGTGGGGATGCCGGCGGTGATCATGGTTGACTGCATCGTGCCGATGCCGGGCACTTCAAGTTCATCGATTAGA
>NZ_JAMLIW010000011.1 GCF_023953935.1 Thermomonas sp.
CAGGAAGCGTAGCCTGCGCGGCGGGCCGATCACGCAGGCAGGCGGCCGGCGCGGACGCAAGCCCATCTCTTCTGGTTCGGTTGTTACACGCAGCAGACGATGCCATTCGGGTTCTTTAGATTCGAACAACTTGGCTGGACGTAGCTGCGATACGTCACGGATTTCCCGATCGGGAATCGCGCGTCGCAACCTGTAACGCGTCGCGGGTCGCCCGGTCGGGTTCGCCGCTCAACACTCCGCGTCCAGCTTCGATTCGCGGCCGCAGGCCATCCTTGGCCTGCTCGAGCCCGACCGGGCAACCCGCGACCTGAGGTCTCTCGCGGCGGCAGTCTCAAACCGCGGTTTCGGGCGTGGCCGCGGGCGGATCCACGCCTGGTCGTGGTTCGACAGGCGGCAATCGGGCAACCAGGGCATCGATCCATTTCCCGAAGTCTTCGGAAAAACTGGCGCCGAGATTCGCCCAGTCTTCGGCAAAGCCCGAAGACACGACGTGCGCGCTCATGTAGCGCGCATAGCCGCGCCAGTGCGAGTCGGGCATGAGGCCGAGCGCATGCGAATGAAAATAGGTTTCCGCATGCAGCAGCACCTGCACATTGCTCCAATGCCGGAACAGCAGATCGCCCTCGCTGAGGTCCTCTCCGTGTTCAATGCGCGCAAAACGGTCGGCGTGCTCGGCCCGGAAGGCAGCGATGGTCAGGATGAATTCGGACAGGCTGTGTCGGGACTGCGCCTTGGCCAGCGTGTTGCCGGCCCGCACCTGGATGGCTAGATAGGCCACCGAAAGCATCATGCCGATGGCGGCAAACAATTGGGAAACCGCTGCAAGTGCATCCCAATTCATGTCCTCCCCCTCCGCGCGGCCGAAAGCCGAATGCTACATCGGCCAAGGCAACGCAGGGCAAGGCATCGTTGCCACAAGGGGCAGTCAGCTTTCCGCCACACCCATCTCGCCGAGCGCGCGGTGCATCAGTTCGCGGGCGGAATCGCTGAGGGTTTCGTTGTCCAGCGCAAACCGGATCGTGGCTTCGATCAGGCCGATGTGGGTGCCGCAGTCGAAGCGGGTGCCGCGGAAGCGGAAGGCGTCCACGCGCTGCTCGTCCAGCAGGGCGGCAATCGCGTCGGTGAGCTGGATCTCGCCGCCGGCGCCGCGCGGGGTGGTTTCCAGCAGGTCGAAAATGCGCGGCGACAGGACATAGCGCCCGACCACGGCCAGCGTGCTGGGTGCGACCTCGGGCTTGGGTTTTTCGACGATCTGGTGGATGCGTCCTGCCTGCCCGTCGAAGGCTTCGGTGGCGACGATGCCATAGCTGGCGGTCTGCGCGCGCGGCACGTCCTGCACCGCCACCGCGCTGCTGCCGGTGGCATGCGCGTGGTCGGCCATCTGCTTGAGCGCACCATCGCCCCGACTCCAGATCAGGTCATCCGGCAGCAGTACCGCAAAGGGCTCATCGCCAACCACGGGTTTGGCGCACAGCACCGCGTGGCCCAGCCCCAGCGCCTCGGCCTGGGTGACGAACACGGCGCGCACGCCCTCCGGCAGCACGTTGCGGATCAGGTCGAGCTGTTGCTGCTTGCCGGCTTTTTCAAGCTTCTGTTCCAGCTCGTAGGCCTTGTCGAAATAATCCGCAACCGCGTGCTTGTAGCGGTTGGTGACGAACACGAGGGTGTCGCAGCCGGCGGCAATCGCCTCGTCCACCGCATACTGGATCAGCGGTCGATCGACGATCGGCAGCATCTCTTTCGGAACGGTCTTGGTGGCCGGAAGGAAGCGGGTGCCGAGCCCGGCGACGGGAAACACGGCTTTGCGGATGCGGCGCGGAGTGCTGGAAGTCATCCGCACATTCTACGGAATCCGTGCGCCCATCCGTACATTCACACCACCGCGTAATTGAGCAGCGGCTTGACCGTGCCCCATTCCTTGCAGCTCGGGCACTGCCAGTGGTGGCTGCGCGCGCCGAAGCCGCAGCGATTGCAGCGATAGCTGGGATTGCGCGCCAGCAGCTGCTCCGTCACATGCTTCAGATCGGACAAGGTGGTCGTCGTGTCGGTGCCACTGGCCAGGCTCAGGTCGATCAGCGCCGCCTCGCCGCGCACCGAGGGCCGGTCGCGCAGTTGCTCGGCCAGGAAGCGGCGGGCCGCGGCCGCACCCTCGTCGGCCTCGATTATCCTGGTCAGCGCCAGCACCGGGGCGATCCCGCGATAGTGCTCGCACATCCCCGACAGGAACGCGCGCGCGCCGGTGCGCTCGCCGACCTTGGCGTAGTTTTCCAGCAAGGTGGGCAGGATGACCGGCAGGAAATCGGGATCGTGCTGGGCGGCGCGCTCGAACGCGCGGATCGCGCCCAGCGCATTGCCAGCATCGGTCTCCAGATGACCTTCGATGATGCCGGCGCGCACCGCCGTGGGGTCGGCGGCGTAGGCCCGCACGATCGCGTCACGCGCGGCATCCAGTTCACCGTTGGCGCGATGGCGCTCGGCGAGCTCGCACTCGAACTGCGCGATCAGCTTGCCCATGGGCTGGCCGCTGGCGGCCTCGAAACGGTTTGCGCTTTCGATCGCGTGTGGCCAGTCGCGCTCGGACTGGTAGATCGCGATCAGGTGCTTGAACGCCTGCGGGGCCTTCTTGTCCAGCGTGGTCAGGTCGTTGAACACGGTTTCGGCGCGATCCAGCAAACCGGCGCGCATGTAGTCCTCGCCCAGCGCCGACAGCGCCTGCACTTTCTGCGCATCGCTCAGATCCGGGCGCTGCGCCAGCGCCACGTGCAGCTTGATGGCACGGTCCACCTCGCCACGGCGGCGGAACAGGTGGCCGAGCGCGATCTGGGTCTCGAAGGTGTCCTTGTCCAGCTCGGAGACATGCAGGAACAGCTCGATCGCCTTGTCCGGCTGTTCGTCGAGCAGGTAATTCAAGCCGCGGAAATAGGTGGTGGACAGCTTGCTGACCTGATTGCCGCCGTGCTGCTCACCGCCGCGCCGCCCGAGCACCCAGCCGAACAACCCGGCCAGCGGGACGAAGATGACGAACCAGATCCACTGGTCAAGAAAGCTCACATTGCACTCCGGACTGGTTCACTGCATCCGCACGCTCGCGGCCCACGCGCAAGCTTAGCGAACCGGACCGTGAATGTATGCGTGTTTTCATCACAACGGCGCGCCAGCGTGAATACGTCCGCCGGCGGTGACGCAAGCCACGGCCGGCCGACCATCGTCTTGTCGGGTCTGCCGCACTGCCGGGTTGCAACATGAAACAGGCCGGAGAAGCCGGCCTGTTGAACTCAATCCTCGTCGTGAAGAGGCACCACTTCAGACACCCGTTCGCGCAGCTCCTTGCCGGGCTTGAAGTGCGGCACGTGCCGCCCCGGCAGCGCCACGGTTTCACCGGTACGCGGGTTGCGGCCGGTGCGCGGCGGGCGATAGTGCAGGGAAAAACTGCCGAAGCCGCGAATCTCGATGCGTTGGCCGGACGCCAGCGCGCCGCCCATCATTTGCAGGAGTGCGCGCACCGAAAGATCGACGTCGTCGGTCTTCAGGTGCGGCTGGCGTCGCGCCAGCAATTCGATGAGTTCGGACTTGGTCATTTCAACTCGTTGGATGACGCGAACGAGGTGGCCGACCCGGCTGCACGCCGGTGCCGGCCACCCATTTCACCGATCAAGCACTGCGTCAGTCGGCGCGGCTGTTGAGCTGCTCGCGCAGCAGCGCGCCCAGCTTGGTGGTGCCGCTGGCGGCTTCGGCATTGGCCTTGTTGTACTCGGCCATGGCTTCGGCAGCTTCGGCGGCATCCTTGTCCTTGATCGACAACTGCAGGCTGCGGCCCTTGCGGTCCATGCCCACGAACTTGGCCTCGACTTCCTGACCGACCTTGAGCGCCTGGCTGGCGTCCTCGATCCGATCGTGGCTGATGTCGCGCACCGAGACGTAGCCTTCGACGCCCTCGCCCAGATCGATCGTCGCACCCTTGGCGTCGACTTCCTTGACCGTGCCGGTGACCTTGGTGCCCTTCGGATGGGCGGCCATGAACTGGCCCAGCGGATCCTGTTCCATCTGCTTGACGCCGAGGCTGATGCGCTCGCGCTCCGGATCGACCGCCAGCACCACCGCTTCCAGGGTGTCGCCCTTCTTGTAGTTGCGGGCGATGTCTTCGCCGGTGGAGTTCCAGCTCATGTCGGACAGGTGGATCAGCCCGTCGATGCCGCCGTCCAGGCCGATGAAGATGCCGAAATCGGTGATCGACTTGATCTGGCCGGACACCTTGTCGTTCTTCTTGTGGATCGCGGCGAAGGTTTCCCACGGATTGCTCGTCACCTGCTTGATGCCGAGCGAAATGCGGCGACGCTCTTCGTCCACGTCCAGCACCATGACCTCGACCTCGTCGCCGACCTGCACCACCTTGGCCGGGTTGACGTTCTTGTTGGTCCAGTCCATTTCGGAGACGTGCACCAGGCCTTCGACGCCCGGCTCGATCTCGACGAACGCGCCGTAATCGGTGACGTTGCTGACCTTGCCGAACACGCGGCTCTGCGACGGATAGCGGCGGGCGATGTTGTCCCACGGATCCTCGCCCATCTGCTTCAGGCCGAGGCTGACGCGGTTGCGCTCGCGGTCGTACTTGAGCACGCGCACGTCGAGCTCCTGGCCCACTTCCACCACTTCGGACGGATGGCGCACGCGCTTCCAGGCCATGTCGGTGATGTGCAGCAGGCCATCGATGCCGCCGAGGTCGACGAACGCGCCATAGTCGGTGAGGTTCTTGACCACGCCCTTGAGCACGGCACCTTCGACCAGCTTCTCGAGCAGCTGCTCGCGCTCTTCCGAATGCTCGGTCTCGACCACCGCGCGGCGGGAGACGACCACGTTGTTGCGCTTGCGGTCGAGCTTGATGAGCTTGAACTCCAGCTCCTTGCCTTCGAGGTAGGCCGGGTCGCGCACCGGGCGCACATCGACCAGCGAACCGGGCAGGAAGGCGCGCACGTCCTTGATGTCGACGGTGAAACCGCCCTTGACCTTGCCGCTGATGCGGCCAACGATCGTGGCATTGGCTTCCAGCGCTTCTTCCAGCTCATCCCACACCATGGCCTTCTTGGCCTTGTCGCGGGAGACCTGGGTTTCGCCATAGCCGTTTTCGAGCGATTCGAGGGCGACCTTGACTTCATCGCCGATGCCGACGTCGATTTCGCCGGCGTCATTGCGGAACTGTTCGATCGGGACGATGCCCTCGGACTTCAGGCCGGTGTTGATCACCACCACGTCGTTGCGGACGTCGACCACGATGCCCTTGACGATGGCGCCTGGCTTGAGCTTGGCAAAGTTGATCTGGCTGTTTTCGAACAGTTCTGCGAAAGATTCGGTTGCTGCGGAGTTCATGAAAAATCTCGAGTGGATACACAGGTCATCCGGCCGGTTGCGTGCGGACGACCCACCTTGGGTCTGGCGCGGCGGTTGCCTTGCCATGTGTGGATGAAAAGACACCGCGCGCCGGTGGGCACGCGGAACGGATCTGCCGCGCGAGAATCGCCGACCGTCAGGGGCGCGATGCAGGCATCAGTTCCAGCACCCGCGCGACCACGGCCTCGACGGCAAGCCCGGTGGTGTCGATGAGGACGGCATCCGGGGCGGGCCGCAGCGGCGCTACCGCGCGATTGGCATCGCGGGCGTCGCGGGCGACGATCTCTTGCAGCAGACCGTCAATTGTGACGGAAACCCCTTTGTCTTTCAACTGTTTATAGCGCCTGTGGGCACGCTCTTCGGCGCTGGCGGTCAAAAACACCTTGAACGTGGCCTCGGGGAAGATCACCGTACCCATGTCGCGGCCATCGGCGACCAGCCCCGGGGGGCGGCTGAATGCGCGCTGGCGCGCGGTCAGGGCGGCGCGGACCTCGGGAATCGCGGCGATGGCCGAGGCGGCCGCACCGGCGGTTTCGGTGCGCAATTCATCCGTGGCATCGACCCCGTTCACCAGCACCCGCGGCTCGCCGCCGGGCGTGTCGCGGAAAGCGACTTCCGTCGCCTGCGTGCAGCGCACCAGCGCCGCGTGGTCGGACAGATCCAGCACCGCCCAGCCCGCCGCCACCGCCACGGCGCGATAGAGAGCGCCGGAATCGAGGTAATGCCACCCCAGTCGGCCCGCCACGAGACGACTGATGGTGCCCTTGCCCGATCCGGACGGGCCGTCGATGGTCAGGACCGGTGCGCTGGCTGCATTCATGCCCACAGTATCGCGCAAGCCGGGACGCCCAGACAGCTGGATGGCAGCCGGGCTCGTCGTGTCGCCATTTTGCTCTCGCGCACCGGCGCATGCCGACACGACGACATGCCGGCGGCAGTTCGGTCCGCCATTGCGATGGAGCGCTGCGAATGAACCGCGCACGGCCGTCACTGCGCCCGCTTTTCGGCTCGCGGCGAGTGCTACCCTTGCCCGCAATCCACACCGGTTGTCCCTGCCCATGGATCGCAAACTGCTCGACATCCTGGTCTGTCCCGCCACCCGCCAACCGCTGGCGCTGCTGGAACCGGCCGGACTGGAAGCGCTCAACCACGCGATCCAGGCCGGCGCGGTCAAGCGCAGTGACGGCAGCCCGCAGGCCGAAGTCCTGCGTGAAGCGCTGGTGACCCGCGACCGCAGGACCGTGTACCGGATCGACGACGGCATCCCGGTGCTGCTGGTCGAAGACGCGCTGGCCACCGCCCAGGCCGACGGTTTCCCCGCGGCGTGAGCAGCGCTCCAACGCCTTCCGAAGCAGTCATCGCCAGCGACGTTGCCGCCGCGCTGGCCGAGGATCTCGGCAGCGGCGACGTCACCGCCGCGCTGCTGGACGATGCGCCGGAGCGCGCCCGTCTGCTGTGCAAGGAGGCTTGCATCATCGCCGGGCGGCCGTGGTTCGACGCCTGCCTGCGCATGCTCGATCCGCAGGTGCGGATCGACTGGCGCTGCGCCGAGGGCGATGCGACTTCGGCAGGCAGGGTGGTTGCCATCCTGGAAGGCCAGCGTCGCGCCCTGGTCAGCGCCGAACGCGCCGCGCTCAATTTCCTGCAAACCCTGTCCGGCACCGCCACCATCACCGCCCGCTACGTGGACGCGGTGCGCGGCAGCGGCACGCGCATCCTCGACACCCGCAAGACCCTGCCGGGCCTGCGCGTCGCGCAGAAATACGCGGTCCGCATCGGCGGCGGCGACAACCACCGCATGGGACTGTTCGACGCGGTGATGCTGAAGGAAAACCATATCCGCGCGTTCGGCTCGGTGGCTGCGGCCATCGCGCAGGCACGTCGCCTGCATCCGGCGCTGCCGCTGATCGTCGAAGTGGAAACCCTGGACGAACTGCGCGCCGCGCTGGAAACCGGCTGCACCCGCATCCTGATCGATGATTTCGATGCCGACGCGCGCCGCGAGGCGGTGCGGATCGCCAAGGCCGCTCCGTTCGACGGCCGCATTCCGCTGGAAGTCTCCGGCGGCGTTGATCTGCGGCAGGTGCGCGCAATCGCCGAAGATGGAGTGGATTGCATCTCGATCGGCGCGCTGACCAAGCACGTCCACGCAATCGATTTTTCGCTGAAGCTGGGTTGAGCCAATCCAGACGGCGCCAGCCACCTTGGCGCCGCTTGCAAGACGGCGACCTCGCCACCACAGTAGCCGCATGCCGAGCCTGCTCATCCTGATGATCATTGCCGCGGTGGCGTTTTTCTACTTCACCGCCGCCCGCGCCGCCGCCGAACGCGCCACCGAAATCGGCCGCGACGCCTGCACGGCCGCCGGCGTGCAGTGGCTTGACCAATCGGTGCATGCCTCCGGCCTGCGCCTGCGCCGCAAGGACAACGGCTGGCTGGGCCTGGAGCGCCGGTTCCGGTTCGAGTATTCAGAAGATGGCCACGACCGTCATGTCGGCCAGCTGGTGCTGCTGGATGGCCGCCTGGTCGGCTTCAGCGGCCCGTCCCGCGCCGCGCAAAGCGTCGTGCAGAGCCTGCCCGACTGAGCGGCGTTGCTCGTTGGCTGCAAGAGCCCTTTGACGCGGATCAGAGCCGATAGCTACGGATGAGGCATTTTGGGGATTTGCCCCGTTCGTGATGAACCGCAATCCGTTCGTGATGAACCGCAATCCGTTCGTGATGAACCGAAATCCGTTCGTGATGAGCCGCAATCCGTTCGTGATGAACCGAAATCCGTTCGTGATGAGCCGCAATCCGTTCGTGGTGAGCTGCAATCCGTTCGTGGTGAGCTGCAATCCGTTCGTGGTGAGCTTGTCGAACCATGAACGGATTCCAGTCCTGCCGCCCGTGGTTCGACAGGCTCACCACGAACGGCAGTCAATTTCACGGCACAAACAGTCCATCACTGCCCCCCATCTCCCATCTCCCATCTCCCGTCTCCCATCTCCCATCTCCCATCTCCCATCTCCCATCTCCCATCTCCCGTCTCCCGTCTCCCGTCTCCCGTCTCCCGTCCCCCCAATCCCCAATCCCCAATCCCCAATCCCGCTATCATTCCCTCGCCGGACGGCGACGCAACGGAACGCGCGGCAGGGGGGCTGCGCGTGGGCTTGGTATCCGTCGAATTCGGCCTGTTTTTCGTGGCCTTCTTTGCCCTGTACTGGGCCTTTTGGCAGCACCCCAGGGCGCAGTACGCGCTGCTCACCCTCACCAGCCTGGGCCTGTTGTGGCACTACGCCTCGCCGGTGGCCTGCGCCGCCTTCGTCGGTTTCACGGTGTTCGCGTGGCTGGTGTCGCGGGCCATGGACGCGCAGCCGCGCATCCCGCGCAAGGCCTGGCTGTGGGTCGGGATTGCCGGCGGCGTGGCGCACCTGGCGTTCTGGAAATACGCGGAATTCTTCCGGGTGCCGCTGCGCGAATCATTGGCCGCGCATGGGCTCGGCACGGGCTGGCTGGAATCGACCTGGCTGCTGCCGCTGGGCGTGTCCTACTACACCTTCCAGGGCATCAGCTATCTGCACGCCCGCTACCGGAAGGAGATCGACGCCGCGCAGCGGTTCTCCCTGTTCGACCTGCTCGGCCATTTCGGCCTGTTCCTGACCATCACCTCCGGCCCGATCCTGCGCGCCCGCAATGCCAGGCATTTGACCGATTTCGAAGGCCGCGAATGCAACGCGCTCGACCAGATCCGCCAAGCCACGCCGCGCATGGTGCTGGCGCCGACGCTGGCGCTGACCCTGGTGCTGCTGGCGCTGGCGAAGAAGTGGTGGCTGGCCGGCTGGCTGGCGGAGACCATCGTCGATCCGGTGTTCGCCAACCCGGCACAGTTCCAGTCGCTGGACGTGCTGGCCGCGATCTACGGCTACACCTTGCAACTGTTTTTCGATTTTTCCGGCTACAGCGACCTGGTGGTCGGTCTGGGCATGCTGCTGGGCCTGCGCATCCCGGTCAATTTCCGCGCGCCGCTGCTGGCATTCAACATCCGCCAGTTCTGGGATCGTTGGCACATCAGCCTGTCGGTGTGGATCCGTGATTATCTGTATATCCCGCTGGGCGGCAGCCGCGACGGGTTCAGCCGCACCCAGCTCAACCTGTTCATCGCCCTCGTGCTGTCCGGCCTGTGGCACGGACAGGGCTGGAACTTCGCCCTGTGGGGCTTCCTGCACGCTTCGGCATTGGTGCTACTGAACATCGGCGATCGGCTGCTGGGCGGACGTGAAAAACTGGCGGCGCTGGGCTGGGCGGGCAAGGCGCTGGGGGTGTTTGTCACCGTCAACTTCGTCTGCTTCGCCTTCGTGTTCTTCCGTGCCACTCACCTGGCTGATGCCATCGCGGTGTTCCGCGCGCTCGGCGGAAATCTTCTCGACGTGCCGATCGCCACCGACGCGCCGCTGCTGCTGCTGGCCATGCTGGCGGCCCTGCTCGCCTACCCGTGGTTGACCCGCGCACCGGCGCGCTACGCCAGTGCGCTGGGCAAGTTGCCTGCCTGGCTGCGGCCGGCACCGCTGCTGGCAACGCTGGCCGTGATCGCGGTATTGGCGCCCTCCGGCGTGCCGGGATTCATCTATGCCAACTTCTGACGCCCTGCCGGCTTCCGCAGCGCCGGCCCGGCCGGGCGCACTGACGACCGGCCTGCTGCTGGTGACGCTCGCCATCGGCATGCTGTGGCTGATGCAGGCCTCGATCACGACCTACATCCAGCAGCAATACCATCGCCCTGCCCCACTGCCGGCCTTGCGTGCGACCGACGCCTGGGCGTCCGGCGCGCAGGTCTGGGGCGTGCTCGAGCGCCTCCATGCCGGCATTCGCAACGGGACCGGCAAGGCATCCGCTGCGCTGCGCGAACACCTCAACGACGATGTGGTGCTGTCACCGCACTATCGGGAACAACAGCAGCAGGAACGCGCGCGCATTGCCCGCGAAAAAGCCGAGCAGGAGCGCCAGTACCGCCTGGCGCTGGCCCGCGACGCGGCGCTGGCCGAGCAGATCCGGGTGCGCAATTATCTGACCATCGTCGCGCCCGCGAAAGTATTGTTCGCCGGTGATTCGCTGATGCAGGGGGTTGCCCCGCCGCTGCAACGCAGCCTGCGCGTCGACCACGGCATCGACAGCATCAACCTGAGCAAGCAGAGCACCGGGCTGGCCTACCCGTCCGCCTTCGACTGGCCGCAGACCATCGAGGACACACTTGCCGGCGATGACACGATCCGCCTGCTGGTGGTGATGCTGGGCCCGAATGATCCCTGGGACATGGCCGACCCCGCGCATCCGGGCCGCACCTATCTGAAGTTCGAGAGTCCCGCGTGGGAAGCGGTCTACCGATCGCGCGTGGCGCGCATTCTCGACGCCGCCAAGGCACACGACGTCAGCGTGCTGTGGATCGGCGCGCCAGGCATGAAGCGCGCACAGCTCGATGCGCAAATGGCCTGGCTGATGCCGGTCATCCAGGATGAAGTCAGCCGTCACGGTGGCGTGTTCGTCGATACCCGCCCGCTGCTGTCCGTCCCCGGCCAGCCGTGGAGCGATGCGATCCCGGTGGCCGGCGTCATGACCAAGATGCGCAGCGGCGACGGCATCCACTTCACCCCGGCAGGTCAGAATTACCTCGCCCGCCGCGTGCAGGCGATGCTCACGATAAAATGAGCCATGCCTTCCCCTCATCCCGCCCCGTGACGCCCGCCGCCCGGGCCGTCCAGCGCGCCGTTGGCGCGGGTCTGGCCTGTGCGCTGCTGGCTTTGTTGCCCGTGCTCAGCGCCCAGGCCAGCGTGGTGTGCAAGCGCGTCGGCGCCGACGGCACCACCGAATACCGGAATTTCCCGCGCTGTCCAAGCGGCTGGACCAAGGCCGCCGACTATCAACCCGAGGTCGCCAGCCCCGCAGGCCTGCCGCCGGCCCAGACACCCGCCGGGGTACCGCAGACCGCGCCGCCTGCACCCACCGCCACGCCGGACGCCCTGCCACCTGCCAACGGTACCAGCGCCAGCCTGCAGGATTTCGGCGACCCCAATGCGGCCACCGTGCTGGCCAGGCTGCGCGCCGGCCCGGGCACCGCGTTTCGCTTCCTGCAAATCGGAGATTCGCACACCGCCGGCGACTTCCTGACCGAACGCCTGCGCCTGCGCCTGCAGCAGCGGCTCGGCGACGGCGGCCTCGGCTGGGCGACACCGATGCAGATCCCCGGCCAGCGCTTGGCCCGCGTCAAGTTTACCCAGACCGGCTGGCAGCTCATCAGCAGCCGCAGCACCGGCCCCGGCTACGACTACCCGTTCGGCGGCTTCATCGCGCAGGTCAGCGGGCCGTTCGCCTCCCTGACCCTGACGCCGCGCTACCAGACCGCCCGCCAGTCGGTGACGGTGCTGCTCCGGCAGGGCCCGCTGGACGCGCCGCTGAGCATCACCGACGCCAACGGGGTGCAGCTGTCGATCAAGAGCCCGAGCATCGACAACCAGTGGCACCCGGTCCGGTTCGAAGCGCAGCTGCCGATCACCGTCACCGCCACCCTCAGCCCACAAACCGCGATCGGCGGCTGGTGGATGCAGAACCTCGACCGTCCCGGCGCGATTGTTTCGGCGGTCGGCATCAACGGTTCCGAACTCGAACAGTGGAGCCGCTGGCGCAGCGGCTGGATGGAGGATCTGGCCGCCGCCAACCCCGACCTCATCGCCCTGGCCTATGGCACCAACGAAGCGTTCCGGATCACGCTGGACCCGGAAGCCCTGCGCACGACCTTGGTCACCGCCATCGGCCATCTGCGCCAGCGCTTCCCGGGCAGCGTCATCCTGATCCTCGGCGCCCCGGAATCCCTGAAAAGCCTGGCCGGCGGACGCTGCGGCACCCGCGCCGCCGGGCTGGACATCGTGCAAGCCGTCCAGCAAGCCGTCGCCCGGCAGCGGCACACGCTGTATTGGGACTGGCAGCAGGCCATGGGCGGGCGCTGCAGCATGGCCGGCTGGGTGGCGCGCGGCCTGGCCCGACGCGACGGCGTGCATTTCAGCCGCGAGGGCTACGAGGCGTTGGCCGATGATTTGTATTCAGGGCTGGTGCCCTGACCGTTCGCGCCTGCGGGCCCTGCGGGCCGCTCCGATTTCGAAGCTCGAAATGGCTGCCGGCGCGGCCTTGGCAGGTACTCGTCTATTTGACGATGCGCAAATGTCCGCCGCGCTTCGGCGGCTCGGGGGCCTCTTCGGGCGGCCCGTCGTCGGCAGGCTGCGGTTGCGTTGTTTCGGGCGTGGTGTCCGTTTCCGCATCCGCCGACGGGGTGGCGGCCGGCAGTTCTTCAGGCAGCGCCATCCCCTGCCCCGATTCCCGCGCGTAAATCGCGATCACCGCCGCCATCGGGATCACCACGTTCTGCGAGACGCCGCCGAAACGGGCGGAAAAGCGCAGCGCGTCGTTGTCCATCGTCAGCTTGGCCACGGCGCGGTCGGCAATGTTGAGCACCACCTGGCCGTCCTTGATCGTATGCGCCGGCACGCGCACGCCGGGCATGCGCGCGTTGACCAGCACGTGCGGGGTCATGCCGTTGTCGACCACCCACTCATACAGCGCGCGCAGCAGGTACGGGCGCTGGCTGGTCATCGCGGGGGCGGAGGATTCGCTCATCGTTGGCGCAACACCGCGCTCAGAGCACCAGTTCGCGCAGCTTCTTTTCCTGCTCGGTCAGGCTGCGCACGAAGCCGGGGTTGCGGAAGATGCGATTGCCGTAGTCCTCGATCACCTTGCCGTCCTTGGGCAGGCCCACGCCCAGCGCGTCGAGGCGCCAGATGATCGGGGCCATCGCGCAATCGGCCAGGCTCATTTCCGGGTTCAGGAAGAACTTGTAGGCCTTGAACAGCGGCACCGACTGCGCCAGCAGCTCCTTCAGGCGCTTGCGCCCGGCGTCGACCTGCTGCTTGTTGCCGAGCTGGATGGCCTGCACCTGCGGCACCCAGTCGTGTTCGATCCGCAGCATCGCCAGCCGCAGCCGGGCGCGCGCCAGCGGTTCCACCGGCATCAGCGGCGGATGCGGATACCGCTCGTCGAGGTATTCGCTGACCACGCTGGCCGCGTACAGGACCAGATCGCGCTCGACCAGCGTCGGCACCGAGTGATAGGGATTGAGGTCGATCAGGTCCTCGGGTGGGTCCTGCGGGTCCACGGCGATGAAGTCGTAGGTGACGCCCTTGGCCGCCAGCACCAGGCGCACGCGGTGGCAGACGACGTCATCGACGGCGGAAAACAGGGTCAGGGCATTGCGCATGCGAGGACTCACGGCCATCATCGGAAACCACTCCCGCGCCCGGCTTGTCCGAACGCACCCGCGTCACCCGCACGACGCGGGTGACCATGTCTGCAACGCGGGCGCGCCGGGACGCGCCGCGTCAATGTACGTCGCGCCAATACTCCTTCTTCAGCAGCATGGCGAGGAAGGCGAAAAATGCCAGGAACAGCACCGTCCAGACTCCGATCGAGTGGCGCTTGAGCGCCGCCGGCTCGCCGGCATATTCGAGGAAGGCAGCGATGTCGCGCGCCGTCTGGTCGAACTGCTGCGGCGTCTGGCTGCCGGGCTGGCTGATCGTGAAGCCCTCGACCGGCCGGTCGCCGGCCGCGTCCTTCGGTCCGTACTTGGGCTGCTGCAACCCCTGCAGCTGCCACAGCGGATTGGGCATCGACACGTTCGGGAACTGGGTGTTGTTCCAGCCGACCGGACGGCTTTCATCCAGGTAGAAGGACTTGAGGTAGGTGTAGATCCAGTCCGGGCCGCGCACGCGCGCGATCAGGCTGAGGTCCGGCGGCGCCTTGCCGAACGCGGCCACGCCCATCTCCGGGGTCATCGCCGAGATCACGTGGTCGCCGAACTTGCCGCCGGTGAAGTTCAGGTTCTGCATCACCTGCTGCTCGCTCAGGCCGAGATCCTCGGCAATCCGGGCATAGCGCACGTATTTGAGCGAATGGCAGCCGCTGCAGTTGTTCATGTACAGCGCCGCGCCGCGCTGCAAGGACGCGCGGTCGTCGAGATCGGTGCCCGATTGCTGCAGGTTGCCGCCCTCGTTGGCCAGCGCGGCGACGCTGAGCAGCAGCCCGGCGGCCACGACCGCCATGCGGGACAGGAAGTTGTTAGTCATGCGTGGTCACCCGTTCCGGCACCGGCTTGGTCTTGTCGAGCTTGGACCACACCGGCATGGTGATGAAGAAGGCGAAATACAGGAAGGTCAGCACCCGGCCGATGATGGCCTCGACCGGGTCGGTGCCCGGGCCGGCGCCGATCTTGCCCAGCCACAGGAAGCAGACCACGAACACCATCAGCATCGTCCAGCTCAGCCAGCCGCGATAGCGGTAGGACTTGACCGGCGACTTGTCCAGCCACGGCACCAGGAACAGGCAGACGATCGCGCCGAACATCACCAGCACGCCCCACAGCTTGATCCCGAAGAACGAGGGGATCACGCGCAACATCGCGTAGTACGGGGTGAAGTACCAGACCGGCTTGATGTGCGCCGGCGTCACCAGCTGGTTGGCCGCGGTGAAGTTGTCGTGCTCGAGGAACCAGCCACCGAAGGTCGGCGCGAAGAAGATGATGAACGCCGAGATGCCGAGGAAGCAGGCAACGAAGAACAGATCCTTGACCGTGTAGTACGGATGGAAGGGGATGCCGTCGGCCGGCGCGGTGGGCGACCAGCGGTTGCCCTTCGGGCCCTTCTTGATTTCCACGCCGTCGGGATTGTTCGAGCCGACTTCGTGCAGGGCGAAGATGTGCAGCACCACCAGCAGCAGCAGCACCAGCGGCAGCGCGACCACGTGCAGGGCGAAGAAGCGATTCAAGGTCGCATCGCCGGGGTTGAAGTCGCCCATGATCCATTCGGTCAGGCCGCCGCCGATCACCGGGATGGCGCCGAACAGCGAGATGATGACCTTGGCGCCCCAGTACGACATCTGGCCCCAGGGCAGCACGTAGCCCATGAAGGCTTCGGCCATCAGCACCAGGTAGATCACCATGCCCAGCAGCCAGACCAGCTCGCGCGGCTTCTTGTAGCTGCCGTACATCATCCCGCGGAACATGTGCAGGTAGATGACGATGAAGAACATCGACGCGCCGGTTGAGTGCATGTAGCGGATCAGCCAGCCCCAGTCGACGTCACGCATGATGTATTCGACCGAGTCGAAGGCTTCCGCCGCGCTCGGCTTGAAGTGCATCGTCAGGAAGATGCCGGTGACGATCTGGTTGACCAGCACCACCAGCGACAGCACGCCGAAGATGTACCAGATGTTGAAATTCTTCGGCGCGTAGTACTCGGACATGTGCTTGCGGTAGGCCGGCATCATGCCCGGCGCGCGCGCGTTGACCCAATCCATGACGCCGTTGGCGGCGTCGCAGGCGAGCTGCGTGATCTTGTTGGTCATGGCTTACGCGGCTCCCTTGTGATCGACGCCGACCACGACCGTATTGTCGTCCGCGAAGTAATACGGCGGCACCGGCAGGTTCAGCGGCGCCGGCTGCGCCTTGAACACGCGCCCGGAGATGTCATAGCGCGACTTGTGGCAGGGGCAGAAATAGCCGCCCTTCCAGTTCGGGTCGAACGGCTCGGGCTTGATCTCGGCGTGCAGCTCGGGCGCGCAGCCCAGGTGCGTGCACACGCCGATCAATACCAGGATGTCCGGCTTGATCGAGCGGTTCTCGTTCTTGGCGTAGTCCGGCTGCTCGGACGCATCCGACTTGGGATCGGCCACCAGCGCGTCCATCTGCGGCAGGACGTCCAGCATGGCCTTGCTGCGCTTGGCGATGAAGATGGGCTGGCCGCGCCAGCCGAGGACCAGCTGCTGGCCCTCGGTCAGGGCGCTGATGTCCTGGGTCACCGGCGCGCCGGCAAAGCGCGCGCGCGCGCTCGGGCTCCACGACTTGATGAAAGGCACCGCCGCGAACCCCACGCCAACCGCCCCCACGACCGAAGTGGTCGCAGTGAGGAATCGGCGCCGACCGCTGTCGACCTCTTCGTTGGCCATCCTGTACTCCGTTGTAGCCTGGACGCAACCGGCACCATCGCGCCGGTACGCAATCTCGATCAAAGACACGCAAGTTTAACGGAACGTTCAGCGAACCGACAATCCGCCCGTTGCCGAAGCCGCCGCCGGGGCCAGCGCGCTGCGGTAGCGCTGTGCCAAAACGGCCACCCGCTGGACGTAGCGCTGGGTCTCGCTGTAGGGCGGCACCCCGCCATAGCGATCCACCGCGCCCTCGCCGGCGTTGTAGCCGGCGGCGGCCAGGGTCAGGTCGTTGTTGTAGCGCTTGAGCAGCCAGGCCAGATACTGCACCCCGCCGGCGATGTTCTGGCCGGCGTTGAAGGCATCCGTCACACCGAAACGGCGTGCCGTGCCCGGCATCAGCTGCATCAGGCCCTGGGCCCCGGCGCGTGAGAGCGCCAGCGGGTTGAAGGCCGATTCCGCATGAATGATCGCGCGCACGACCGCCTCTTCAACCCCGTTGGCCGCCGCGGCGGCGCTGATTTCGGCATCGTAGGCGCTGGTATTCAGGCGCAGGCTGCCGAAATTCACCCCCGGCAGGCTGCCGCAGGCATAGCAAGTCTGGATGTAGCTGTAGGCAATGGTGCGCACTGCCGCCGCCGGTACCCCGCGCGGGCGCACGCTGGTGTAGTTGCGCACGCCGTCGGCGCCGACGAAGGAATAGACCTGGCCACGCACCACCCGTGGGCCGGAGCTGGCAGGCGTCGGGGCGGGCGTTGTTGCAACGGCTGCTGCTGGCGGCGGGGCGGCGGCCGCGGGCGCCGTCGTGGCAGTCACGCCGGACACCGGCGCCACGCCACCGGCAGAGGCCGACATCGGGCTGGGCGCGGGGTTGTTCAGGTTGACGGGAACGGCCGTCGCCCGGGCGGCCGCGGGTCGGTGCCGCGGGCTCCGTTCTGCACGGAATCTGCTGACCACCTTGCACTGTGCCCCGGACACCCGCTTGCTGACGTAGCTGACGCCACCGTCCGCCCCGACGCAGCGGTACACCTGCCCCGCCCACGCCGGCATGACCAGCGCAAGCAGCACCCCGGCAGTGGCAAGCTTCCCCAACATGCGGCTGAGTGTCTGCCCTTGGACGCGGAATGGCAAGTCCTTGTTTTTTCGACACAGTGCCCGCCAGCCTCGGCCACAGCCGCTAAAATACCCGTTCACACCGGCCCGGACTGTCCACCGCGCCCCGGAAAATCCCCATGACCGACCTGCTTCCGCTCCCCGCCCTGCCCGCCGCCCGCCCGTCCACCCCCGGCGCAAAGAAATTCTTCATCCAGACCTACGGCTGCCAGATGAACGAATACGACTCGGCGCGGATCGCCGATCTGCTGGTCATCCAGGAAGGCATGGAGGAAACGAAGCACGTCGAGGAGGCCGACCTGATCCTGGTCAATACCTGCTCGGTGCGGGAGAAGGCGCAGGAAAAGGTCTTCAGCCAGCTCGGCCGCTGGAAGCACCTCAAGCAGGCCGACCGCCCGGTGGTGATCGGGGTGGCCGGCTGCGTGGCTTCGCAGGAAGGTGCCGCCATCCTCGACCGCGCGCCCTACGTCGATCTGGTGTTCGGCCCGCAAACCCTGCACCGGCTGCCGGAAATGCTGCACCGGCGCCAGGCCACCGGCCAGTCGCAGGTGGACATCAGTTTTCCGGAAATCGAGAAATTCGACCGCCTGCCGGAACCGCGCGCCGAGGGGCCGACCGCCTTCGTTTCGATCATGGAAGGCTGCTCGAAATACTGTTCCTACTGCGTGGTGCCCTACACCCGCGGCGAGGAAATGAGCCGGCCGTTCGCCAGCGTGCTCGACGAGGTGGCCGAGCTGGCCGCGCAGGGCGTGCGCGAGGTCAACCTGCTGGGCCAGAACGTCAACGGCTACCGCGGTCGGCTGGGCGATGGCGCCGACACCGCCGACCTGGGCCTGTTGATCCGCACCATCGCGCAAATCGAGGGCATCGGCCGGATCCGCTTCACCACCTCGCACCCGCTGGATTTTTCCGATTCACTGGTTGCGGCCTACCGCGACGTGCCCAAGCTGGCCAACTACCTGCACCTGCCGGTGCAGTCGGGCAGCGACCGCATCCTGGCGGCAATGAAGCGCGGCTACACCGCGCTGGAATACAAGCAGAAGATCCGCAAGCTGCGCGCGGCGCGGCCCGACATCTGCATCAGCTCGGACTTCATCGTCGGCTTCCCCGGTGAAACCGCGGTCGATTTCGAAAAGACCATGAAGCTGATCGCCGACGTCGGCTTCGACCAGAGCTTTTCCTTCATCTACTCGCGCCGACCCGGCACGCCCGCCGCCGATCTGGCCGATGACGTGTCCGGCGCGGAAAAGCACGCCCGGCTCGACCGTCTGCAACAGGACCTGA
This sequence comes from Thermomonas sp., assembly GCF_023953935.1. GTDB lineage: Bacteria > Pseudomonadota > Gammaproteobacteria > Xanthomonadales > Xanthomonadaceae > Thermomonas. The sequence continues at coordinate 18,781 of NZ_JAMLIW010000011.1, forward strand.
CCGCACGCGGCGCGGCGATTTCGCAGGCCATGGTCGGCAGCATCCAGAACGTGCTGGTGGAAGGCCCGTCGAAAAAGGATCCCGACGAGCTGACCGGCAAAACTGAGAACATGCGCTCGGTGAATTTCCCGGCCCCAAAGCGGCTGATCGGACAGTTCGTGGATGTGCGCATCACCGCGGCGATGAGCAATTCGCTGCGCGGCGAAGTGGTGACGAAGTAGCCGGAAAGCCGTCGGCGCCTTCGGCAGCGTCACTCAGCGACCTCGTTCAAGCACGGGGCTTCGGCCGCAGCAGCATCTCGATCGCCTTGCCCACTGCGGCGAAGGCGAACGCGCCCGTCACATGGGTGGCCGCGCCGAGACCGGCCCCGCAGTCAAGCTTGAGCGCTTCGTCCTTGGCCAAGGCCGGGCGGGTCCCGCAGACGCGGCCATCGGCCTGCGGATAGCGCACGTTTTCCAGCGAATACACCGCCGGCACGCCGAAATAGCGGTCGTGGTTTTTCGGAAAATTGAATTCGCCGCGCAGTTTTTTGCGGATCAGCGAGAGCATCGCATCGTGCTCGGTGCGAGAGAGGTCGCGCACGCGGATCTGCGTGACATCGCTGCGACCACCGGCCGAGCCCACCGTGATGACGGGCTGCTTGCGCCGCCGGCAGTACGCGATCATTTCAACCTTGCTGCGGAAGCTGTCGCAGGCGTCCAGCACCAGATCCACCGGGTCGCCCAGCAGTTCTTCGAGGTTGGACGGCGTCAGGAACTTGGGCACCAGCGACAGCGCGATGTCCGGCTGGATGCCGCGGCAGCGCTCGGCCATCGCCTCGATCTTGCGGCGCCCGTACTGCCCTTCCAGCGCCGGCAGCTGGCGGTTGGTGTTGGACACGCACAGCTCGTCGGCATCGATCAAGGTGAGCTTGCCGATGCCGCTGCGCGCCAGCGCCTCCACCGCCCACGAGCCCACTCCACCGACGCCGACCACCGTCACCCGGCAAGCCGCCAGTCGCGCCAGCGCGCCGCGACCGTACAGGCGATCGATGCCGCTGAAGCGTTCGCTCATGCCCGCAGCCGGTGCGGTCACAGTACCTGCGACAGCCATCTCAGGTTGCCGGAAACTGTCCGGTTCATGCACAGTCATGCGTACTCCACGGGGAGACGATCGATCACCAGCAGGCGGCCCCGAGCCGATCCCGCCGAACCTGCGGGCAACGTCGAGTTTCGATGTCGCCTCGACCAGGACGCATTTTACTGGAGACCATGCCGTGTCCAGCGCCATCATCATCCATCAATGGCCTGTCAATAGTCTGCTTGTGCTGTTGCCCGCGCTGCTGGGCGTGCTGATTCCCGTATCGCTGATGCTCGGACTGGTCTTCTACGTCCGCCACCTGAACCGAAAGCGCGGCAGCGTTCCCGGGCCTGCGCGCGATCCGGGAACGGCGGCAACCGCGAACGTCGACGATCCCTACGCGCCGCAAAACCTGCCGCGACCCTCGGACAAGGTGCTGGCGCGGATCCGGGCCGGAGACACCCTCGAGGCGGCCCGGATGTACAAGCTCGAAACCGATCTCGGCCTGCTCGAATGCAAGCGCGTGATCCACTACTACGCCAACCACTGAACCCGGAGCCGCCGTGCCTGCCGTCAATCTCAACACCCAGCAGGATCGGCTGACCACGCTGACCGTGCTGCTTGAGCAGCTCTACCTGGAGCGCTTCCGCGGCGCCCCCATCGACGCGGTGAACGCGCTGGAGGCGGACAGCCTGCGCCGGCTGACGCCCTACGGCGACAATGCCCTGGAATTCGCACGCGCATTCCATCGACGCCTGCGCACCGACCTGCAACATCCACAAGGCGGCTGACGCTGGCACCCCTGTGCGGGTAGTGGATACGCGGATCCCGGTTGCAACCCGTGCTGCACTGCGCCATGCTGCGTCCAGCGCAAACTAGAGTCTTTGCTCCATGCCCGCGACCCGCGTCATCAAGAAATATCCGAACCGACGTCTGTATGACACGGAAATTTCCAGCTACATCACGATCGAGGACGTGCGCCAGCTGATCGTCGATGGCGAAACGTTGGAAGTGCGCGACGCCAAGACCGGCGAGGACCTGACCCGGCAGGTGCTGCTGCAGATCATCACCGAGCACGAGCAGGAAGGGCAGCCGATGCTCTCCACCCAGCTGCTGAGCCAGCTGATCCGCTTCTACGGCGACTCGCTGCAGGGCTTCATGGGCAATTACCTGGAACGCTCGATGCAGGTATTCCTCGAGCAGCAGCAGCAGTTCCGCCAGCAAATGGGTGGCCTGCTCGGGCAGACGCCCTGGACCCTGCTCAACCAGCTCACCGAGCGCAACATGGCGCTGTGGAAGGATTTCCAGCAGAACCTCGGCAGCGGCATGGGCAGCGCCACCCATCCCGGGCACGGTCGCGACGCGCACGCCGGCAAGGAAGGCCGCAAACCGCGCTGAGCCGGCTTGGCTGTCTGGTTGCGCGAATCATGTGGCTGCGAGCTTCCCGTCAGTCGCCGTTCACGCCGGCACCCGGTGCCTGCGGTTTGCCCGCGGTTGCGTGCAAGAGGAGTTGCTGGAAGCTCGCATCGGTACGGATCGGATCCCAGGCCGGATCGAGCTTCAGCATGATCGGCGCGTAATTGAGATTGACTCCGGGCACGGCGAACAATCGCGTGAGCAGCGGCACGGCCAGATCGGCGCGGCCGAGCTGCGCGTAGCCGACCGCATTGAGCAACAAGGGCGCAGTTGCCGCCAATTGATCCTGGCTGGTGCTGATGATTGCCTGTGACTTGGCAATCGCCGCCAGCGCAGCCTCGCGGTGTCCCAGCCCGACATCGGCCCCGGCGAGGTTGCTCCACACGAACGCCAGATTGACCCCGCGTTGGCCGGTCAACTGGGCATGCAGTTCCTCCAGCGCTTGGGCGTACAGCGGGGCCGCCCCGGCGAGGTCGCCCTGCAGCCGATGCAGATCCGCCAACTGCAGGGATTTGGGTGGATTGAGCCCCGGCTGGAAGTTTTCCGGGGTATCGGGAACGCCCTCGACTTCTGCCTGCGCTTCCCGGTAACGCCGCTGATACACCAGCAGGGTGCCACGCTGGAGCTGCATGTAGGGATCGTTGCCGCGCAACGGATCCATCGCCGCCTTCGGATCGCCGGTACTGAACAATATGGCGTTGGAAAGGAAAAACCGCGCGTTGAGGTTGTCGGGATCGATGCGCAGCGCCTGTTCGAGCCACTTCACTGCTTGCGTGAAGTTCCCGGCGATCAGATAGGTGTTGCCGAGTTCGAACAACGCGACGCTGTTGCGGGGATCCCGCAGGCGCACTTTTTCCAGCAACGCAGCGGCAGCCTCGGGGTCGCCGCCACGCCGCAGGACGAACGCGCTGGCCATCAGCGCATCGACATTGCCCGGTTGCAGTGCAAGGGCGCGGTCAAAGGCCTGACGCGCCGTCGCAAGATCGCCGCGTCCCCAGTAGGCGCTGTAGCCCTGCGCAAGCTGGGCGGCCGGCAGTTCCGGCGCCAGTTGCGCGGCGCGCTCCGCATCCAGCCGCGCCCGCATGTTCAGCTGATTCACGTCGCTGCCGCCGCCACCGAACCACGCCAGTTCACTTTCCACGTAGGACAGCCGTGCGATCGCCAAGGCGAATCCGGTGTCGTTCGCGATGGCTTGACGATACAGGTCGGCAGCCTTGGCAAGCTGCCCCGTGTCGTAATCACGATGCCCACGGTAAGCGAAGGATTCGGCGCGCAGGTACAGATCCAGCGCTGCCTTGTTGCGGGTCGGCGCTTGCGCCAGCGCCGCCGTTTCGCCGGGGGAAAGCCGCGTTTGCAGGGCATCGGCAATCTTCCCGGCGACCTCGCCTTCAACCCCGAAGACATCGTCGAGGGTGCGCTGGTAGCTTTCCGCCCAAAGGTGGCTGTCGTCCCTGCCACTGACAAGCTGCACGTTGATGAGCACCCGGTCACCGCTGCGCTGCACGCTGCCCTCGAGAACGGCGGCCACGCCAAGCTCGGCCGCGATCGCCCTGACGCTGGATGGATTGCTCTGATAGCCCTCGACCGAAGTTCTCGAAATGACCCGCAGACCGTGGATTCCGGCCAGCTTGGTCAGGATCAGGTCCTGCATGCCCGCGGCAAAGTACGCATTGTCCGCATTCCCCGACAGGTTGCGGAACGGCAATACCGCCACCGAGTGATCGAGCGCGGCCACCGGGGCCGGCGACGCATCCGGTGCGCGGGGCTGGAGAATCTGCCGCGATGCAAGCAGGACCACCGCGATGGCCAGAACCACGATGATCGCCAGATCCTGTTTCCGCGTGCTGGTGCGGGGAATCGACGCATCGGCGGCGATCTCGCTCTCTCGTTTCAAACCAAGCGGCGTCAGTTCATACACCCACGCCAGCACGACCCAGACCGGAAACCCGAGCGCCGCTGCCAGCAGGAACCAGCGCACGATCGCGTCCGAGCCGCCCAGTGCCGGTGCCAGTTGCGCGATCCCCTGCGCCAGCGCCCAGACGGCCCCCGCATAGAACACGACCGCCCGCAGCACGTTCCGGCGCCGCAATTCCGCAAACAGTCGCTGGATATCCATGCGCCTGAAGCGCCGCAATGCGCGGCGTCAGTTCGGCAACGCCGGCGTCGGCGTTGGCTGCTTGCAGAACCTGGCGCGGTACTGCTCGGCCTTGGGCATCAGTTCCTCCAGGTGCTGGATCCGGGTGCCGGCGCTGGGGTGGGTGGACGCGAACTCCGGCGGCGCGCCGCCGCCGGACGTCTGGTCCATCCGCTGCCACAGCGGGATGGCTTCGTGCGGATCGAAGCAGGCGGCGGCGGCCAGCATCAGGCCCAGTTCATCGGCCTGGGTTTCCTGCGAACGCGCATAGGGCAGCGCGCTGCCGAGGCCATAGGCCGACATCACCGTCCGCAGCGTGCCCTGATCCATGCCACTGGCCGCACCGGCGGCCTGGCCGATCTGCTCCAGGCGCTCGCGGGTCATGCGCTGGGCGCCGTGGCGCAGCAGCGCGTGCGAAATCTCATGGCCCATCACCACCGCGATGGCGTCATCGTTTTGCGCCACCGGCAGCAGGCCGGTATAGACCGCCATCTTGCCGCCGGGCAGACAGAAGGCGTTGACCTGGTCCGATTGCAGCACGTTGACGTCCCAATCGAACGATTTTTCGATGTGGCTGGCCTGCATCTGGTGCTCGGCGGCCAGCGCGTCGGACACCTCGGGGATCACCGTTATCAGCCGCTCGGCGATGGCGCGTACCTGCCGCGACGCCTGCGCGTCCGCGGGCAAGGGGCGCTCCTGCTGCAAGAGCTCGCGCCAGGCCTGCAATCCCAGCGCTTTTTCCTGTTCGGGCGAGATGCTGCGGTCGATCATCACCGTCTGCCCGGTCAAGGGGTCGACGCTGCGGTTGGAGTACCAGTACCAGCCCGCGTACAGCGCGAACAGCACGAGCACCCAAATGCGCAGTCCGCCGCGACGGCGTCCGGTTGGAATCTGGTTCATCGCATCCTCCAGTGAATGGACGCAGAGTGCCGCAGCGGGCGCGATGCGTCAAAGCTGGCGCACCAGCCGGAACCCGATCCGCGAATTGGTGATGTCGACCCCACCGGACACCCGCCAGGCCGAGCGCAGCTGGTCCGGTCCGCTGGCCCAGGAGCCACCGCGGTACATGCGGGTGCGGCAGCCGGGGTTGACCCAGGCGGCGCCGTTGGCAGGCGCGCGTCGGTAGCCTTTGTGCCAGCAATCGGCCACCCACTCGCTGACGTTGCCGCCCATGTCGAACAGGCCGAAGGCATTGCGCGCGAAGCTGCCGACCGGCGCCGGACCCCACCAGCCATCGCCGTAGCTCGGGAAGGAATTGTTCCAATGCAGCCCGCGCGGGGACGCATCCTTGCCACCGGCGAAGTTGTCGACGCCTGCCGGCGGACCGCCATTGCCCCAGGGAAAGCGCCCCTGCCCGCCGGATCGCAGCGCATATTCGAATTCGGCCTCGCTGGGCAGGCGGTAGTGGGCGTCGGTCTGCGCCGACAGCCAGGCCGCATAGGCCTCGGCATCCCAGGCCGTCACGTGGACCACCGGCAGGTTGCCGGCTGCGGGCTGGCCATCGTAGCCGGAGCGCCAATCCACCCCGCTGACCCTGGCGAAGTTGCCGCTGCGGACGTCATAGATCATCGAATGGCCGCGCTGGCTGGCGCGGGTTGCATAGCCGGTTGCCTGCACGAATCGACGGAATTCCGCCACCGTGATCTCGTGCCGCGTCATCGCGAAACCACGTTCGAATTCGATGCGATGCCGGGGCTGTTCATCTGCCGACGCACCCGGTTCATCGGCAGCGGCACCCATCATGAAGCTGCCATGGCGAAGCACCACCAACGATGGGGCACGGCTGCCGTCCGGCATTTGATCACTGAATACTTCGCCCGGATAAAACAGGCCGTAATGGCTGACCACGTCGATCCGCTCGCGCAGGACGACGGCGGCGCGGTCGCCGGGACGGGCAATGCGCAGCATGTCGACCAGCCGTTCGCGCGCAAATTGCAGGCCCGCCGGATCGGCCAAGGCCATCATGCCGGCATCGCCCAGGCGGCGGATGCTGTCAGCCCGCGTTGCCTCGACCCGGGCCTTGGCCACCGCCAGCGTCCGCGCGTCATCGCGCACCCGCCTGGCGCGTTCCAAGGTCATGCCAGCGGTGTCGAAATCACCCGCCAGCGCCTGCGTTTGCGCACGCGCAATCAGTACCGCCTCCACCGCGGCCATCCCCTGGCCGGCGCCGATTTGGGCCGGCCACAGCGCCTGCGCAGCGCGGAAACTCGCCAGCGCCCCGCCCGGATCATCCAACCGTCCGGCGCGCAGCAGGGCAAAGCCCCTGGCAATCATGTCGAACGCGCGCTCGGCTCGATCGACCCGCTCCAGATACTCCTGGACGTCGTGATCCGCAGGCCACAGCAAGCGCAGCACGGTGCCCATGCGCTGGGCGTAGCGCAGCGAGGCAGGATCTTCGCTGGCGCCCAGCGCGGCGTTGGCCTGGGCCAGCAGCGCGCTGCGCGCCTTGGCCAACAGCGGCCCGTCATCCGGGTTGTCCGGCTGCAGCTTGCGCAGCGCCAGCAGCAGCGGGATGGCCGAATGTTCAGTTTCGAACAGGTCGCCGTTGGCCAGCGCGCGGCGCGCCTCGGCCCGCGCCCGCGCCGGGTGCTCGATCTTCACCTCCGGCAAGCTCCAGCTGAGCACGCCGGCCAGCGCATCATCGCCCTGGATGCTGACCTCGCCTTCGCTGCGCGGCGCCGGTGCCACCACGCCGGCAGGCGCTGCGGCCACCGGCTTGGCCGCCGGCTTGGCCGGCGGCGCCGGATCGCGCCCGCAGGCGACAAGCAAGGCGACCATCGCAATCAACGGCACGCGTGTGCGCAAACGTCCACTCCGGCAACGACGCACCGCTGACCGGTGCACTGGGTGACGTTAGGGCATGGACCCGTCATCGGCAACCGCGACGCCCGCATAATGTGCGGATGACGCACTGGATCAACAGCCCCGACACCCTGCGCGAGCGCCTTGCCAATCCGCCCCGGACGGTTGGTCTGGATACCGAATTCATCCGCGAACGCACCTATTGGCCTCAGCTGGCGCTGGTGCAGATCGCGCTTGGCCAGGATGGCACCGCGGCCGCAGCCGACGAGATCCTGCTGGTCGATGCCTGTATCGATGACATGGCCGCCGCGCTGGCGCCGCTGCTGACCAACCCGGACGTGGTGAAGGTGATGCACAGCCCCAGCGAGGATCTGGTGGCCTTCCAGCACGCCTGCGGCGCCTTGCCCACGCCCCTGTTCGACACCCAGGCCGCCGCCGCGCTGGCCGGAATCGGCGCCGGGATGAGCTACCAGAAGCTGGTGCACGCACTCACCGGAACCGAATTGGCCAAGGGCGAGACCCGGTCGGACTGGCTGCGTCGCCCGCTCTCACCGGCCCAGCTCGACTATGCCGCCGATGATGTTCGCCATCTGCACGTCCTGCACGCGCAGCTGCAAGCCACACTCGATGCCAGCGGCCGCAGCAGCTGGCTGGACGAAGACAGCACGCGCCAGCTGGACGCCGCGGCCGACCCGGATCCGGACCCGTGGCCCCACCTCGGCCTGCGCAGCGCGCGCTTTCTCGATGCCGACGGCCAGCACCGCCTGCTGCGACTGCTGCGCTGGCGCGAACTGCAAGCCCGCGCCAGCGACCGCCCGCGCGGCTGGATCCTCGACAACGAATTGGCGGTCACCCTCGCCCGCCGCAATCCGGCCGATCGCAGCGCCTGCGATGCGCTGCTGGACGCCGCGCCCAAAGCCCCGCGCGGCCTGCGCGAGGCCCTGTGGCATGCGCTGGCCACGCCTCTTCCCGACGAGGCCGCGGCACCGCTGGCGAAGGACGACGAATCCGACCGCAAGCGCTTGCGCGCGCTGCAGGAGGCCGTGGCCACGCTGGCGGCCGAATTGCAGCTGCCTGAGGGCGTGCTCGCCTCGCGCCGGATGCTCGAACCCTTGCTCAACGGCGCGGGCTGGGCCGGCGCGTTGGCCGGCTGGCGGCGCCGCCTGCTGGAACCTCGGCTGGCGCCATTGCTCGACCCTTGAGCGTCGCGCGGCGCTCCCGAATGCGTGGATGACCGAGCACCTTCAGCGTCGGGAACCCGTCGCCACAGCGCAGACAGCGCCGCCGCGTGCTTCAATTCCAGTCCAGCCACGCCCGTTGCGTCCAACCGACCCTGCCCTCGTGAACACGTCCACCAATCCGCTCGCTGCCCTCTGGCGCCCGCCGGCGCTGCTGAGCGTGGTCCTCGGCGGCGAGGCGCTGGCTGCGATCGTCGCGCTGGCGGCGGCACAGGATGGCGATCGCCTGGTGCACTTTGGCCTGGCCTCGCTGTGCGTGCAGTGGGTGGCGATCGGCACCCTGTGCGCGCTGTATCTGCTGCGCCGCCCGCTGGGCCGGCTGCCGCCGCTGCGGCTGGCCTGGGTCTGCCTGATGCTGCTGCTGGGAATGAGCCTGCTGGTCGCCGGTGCGGCGTGGAGCGTGATCGAGTTGAGCGGCACGCCCGCAGGCAGCCGCCTGAGTTTCGTGCTGCGAATGCTGGGGATTGCCTTGGTGGTCGGGCTGGTGGGCCTGCTGACCTACCAGAATTACTGGCAATCGCGGCAGCTGGTGATCCGCGCAAAACAGTTGGAACTGGAAGCCCTGCAAGCGCGGATTCGCCCGCATTTCCTGTTCAACACCCTCAACACCGGCGCAGCATTGGTGCACCAGCGCCCGGACGAGGCCGAACGGGTGCTGCTGGATCTGGCCGACCTGTTCCGCAGCGCGCTGCGCGGCCCGCGGCAGATTCCGCTGGCCGAAGAACTGGCCTTGACCCACCGCTACCTCGAAATCGAGGCGCTGCGTTTCGGTCCGCGGCTGCAACTGGACTGGAAAGTGGCCGACGATCTGCCCGACATCACGGTGCCTTCACTGTCGATCCAGCCGCTGGCGGAAAACGCGATCCGGCACGGCATCGAACGTCTGGCCGACGGCGGTTGCGTGGAGGTGGAGGCGCGGTGTGCGCCGGAGGGCGTGGAAGTGATCGTGCGCAACGACCTGCCGGCCACCGGCAGCGGCAGCGGCGGGCACGCGGTCGGATTGACGTCCGCGCGCCAACGCGTCGTGGCCCTGACCGACGGCCGCGGGCGGATCGACGCCGGGGTCGAGGACGGGCGGTTCGTGGCGCGGCTGTGGCTGCCGGTGCGCCCGGCGGCCAGTCCTCAGAGCGCCTGATAACCCAGCGTCGCCAGCACGTGATCGGCCAGGGTTGCCGCATCGGCATCCCCGGTATGCAGGTGCAGCTCCGGTGACTCCGGCACTTCATACGGCGAATCGATGCCGGTGAAGTTGGCCAGTTCACCACGTCGCGCCTTGGCGTAGAGACCCTTGACGTCTCGGCGCTCGGCTTCCGCCAGCGAGGTGTCGACGTAGACTTCGAGAAACTCGCCCGGATCGAACAGCGCACGCGCCATCGCCCGTTCGGCGCGGAACGGGCTGATGAAGCTGACCAGCACAATCAGGCCGGCGTCGGTCATGAGCCTGGCCACCTCGGCCACGCGGCGGATGTTCTCGACGCGATCCTCGTCGGTGAAACCCAGGTCCTTGTTGAGACCGTGGCGCACGTTGTCGCCATCAAGCAGGTAGGTGTGCTTGCCCAGCGCCAGCAGCTTCTTTTCGACCAGGTTGGCAATCGTCGATTTGCCCGCGCCGGACAGGCCGGTGAACCACAGGCAACGCGGCGGCTGGTGCTTGATCGCGGCGCGCTCGCCCTTGTCGACGTCGAGGTGCTGCCAGTGGATGTTGCCGGCACGGCGCAGCGCGAATTCCAGCGTGCCCGCCGCCACCGTGGCGAAGCTCTGGCGGTCGATCAGGATGAAACCGCCCAGCGCGCGGCTGTCGGCATAGGCCTCGAACGGGATCGGCTGGTCCAGGTGCAGATTGCACAGGCCGACTTCGTTGAGCTCAAGGTGCTTGGCGGCCAGTTGCTCCTGGGTGTTGACGTCGACTTTGTGCTTGATCTCCGTCACCGAAGCGCCAATCGTGCGGGTGCCGATCTTCAGCAGGTACGGGCGGCCCGGCAGCAGGCGCTCGTCGCCCATCCACAACACATGCGCGGCGAACTGGTCGGCCACTTCCAGCGGGCTGGCGGCGGCCGCGATGACATCACCGCGACTGGCGTCGATTTCATCGGCCAAGGTCAGGGTGACGGCTTGCCCGGGGCCCGCGGATGGCAAGTCGCCATCGGCGGTGACGATCCGCGAGATCTGCGAGCGGCGACCCGAGGGTTGCACCAAGATCGCATCACCGGGCGCCACGGCTCCGGACACCACCGTGCCGGCAAAGCCGCGGAAATCCTGATTCGGACGGCATACCCACTGCACCGGCAGGCGGAACGCCGCCTCGGTGTCGTGGCGGTCGATCGGCACCGTTTCCAGCAACTCCAGCAGCGTGGGACCGGTGTACCAGGGCGTGCGCCCGGAGCGGGCGATCATGTTGTCACCCAGCAGCGCCGACAGCGGCAGGCAGTCGACGTGGGCGATGCCAAGGTGCGCGGCCAGCGCGCGGTACTGGCCGCAGATGGCGTCGAACGCGGTCTGGTCGAAGTCGACCAGGTCCATCTTGTTGACCGCGAGCACGACCCGATTGATGCCCAGCAACTTGACGATGTAGCTGTGGCGACGGGTCTGGGTCAGCAGGCCCTTGCGCGCATCGACCAGGACCACGGCGACATCGGCGGTGGAGGCGCCGGTGGCCATGTTGCGGGTGTACTGCTCGTGGCCGGGGCAGTCGGCGACAATGAACTTGCGCCGCTCGGTGCCGAAGAAACGGTAAGCGACATCGATCGTGATGCCCTGCTCGCGCTCGGCGGCGAGGCCATCGACCAGCAGGGCGAAATCGATTTCGCCGTTCTGGGTGCCGAAGCGCCGGCTGTCGGCCTCCAGCGCGCTGACCTGATCGTCCAGCAGCAATTTGGTGTCGTGCAACAGCCGCCCGATCAAGGTGCTCTTGCCGTCATCCACGCTGCCACAGGTGATGAAACGCAACAGGCCCTTGGTTTCGTGTTGCTGGAGATAGGCCGCGACGGCCGTCGCGGCCTCGGGATTGGGGATTGGTGATTGGTGATTGGAAGAAGACGGCGCGGCAGCACCTTGCTCTTTCGAATCACGAATCACGTCTCTCGAATCACGGATCGTCATCAGAAATACCCCTCCTGCTTCTTCTTCTCCATCGAAGCGGACGGGTCCTGGTCAATCACCCGGCCCTGGCGTTCGGAGGTGGTGGCGACGAGCATCTCGGCGATGATCTTCTCCAGCGTGTCGGCCTCGGATTCGATCGCGCCGGTCAGTGGATAACAGCCCAGGGTGCGGAAACGCACCTGCTTTTGCATCGGGACTTCGCCGGCGTGCAGCGGCAGGCGCGCGTCGTCGACCATGATCAGGGCGCCGTCGCGTTCGACCACCGGCCGAGTGCGTGCGAAATACAGCGAGGGCACCTCGATCCGCTCGCGGAAGATGTACAGCCAGATGTCCAGCTCGGTCCAGTTCGACAGCGGGAACGCGCGCACCGATTCGCCCTTGTGGATGCGCGCGTTGTACAGGTTCCACAGTTCCGGGCGCTGGTTCTTCGGATCCCAGCGGTGGTGGTCGTTGCGGAACGAGAACACCCGCTCCTTGGCCCGCGACTTCTCCTCGTCGCGCCGCGCTCCGCCGAGTGCGGCGTCGTAACCGCCCTGCCGCAAGCCATCGACGAGGGCGCGCGTCCGCAGAAGCCCGCAACACTTCGCCGTCCCCAGGTCGTAGGGGTTCGCGCCGCCCGCGATCGCCTCTTGATTCGTATACACCCGCAGTTCCGCCCCAATCTCGCGGGTGAAGCGGTCGCGGAACTCGATCATCTCCGGGTATTCGTACGTCGTGTCGATGTGGAGCAGAGGGAAGGGAATCCGTCCCGGATGGAAGGCCTTCCTTGCCAGATGAACCAGCACGGAGCTGTCCTTCCCAATCGAGTACAACAGCACCGGCTTCCGGAACTGAGCCGCAGTTTCGCGCAAAATGTGAAGACTTTCGGCTTCCAGCGCTCGCAAGTGAGACAGTACGGGCAACACTTCCGACAGGATACCCCATCTGCCCATTCCCTATCAACATAATACAGTTTGCCGTTGTGGTTCTCCTCCTGCCGGGTCCTCCTTCAACGCAGAGAGCGCCGCCGGGGATCTCCCCAGGCGGCGCTCATCCGGCCCGTTGTGGCTCGAAAACTATTTGATTTCTTCGCTTTGCGCGTTCGCCACCTCGGCGCTCCACTCCTGCCGGATCACCAGGGTCTGATCGGAGTAAAACGTACGCCGCCCGCTCGAATTGAAAGCCACCGGGACGGCGGTCACGGTGTAGCCCTCCGCCGCTGCCGCCAAAGTGAAGCGGTATCCCGTCTTTTCCCCCAACGCCAGGTCGCCCGGAATCAGATCCGCCGCTGCCGGACCCGCCGTCGCGCCCTCCGCCGGACCCAATTGCGTGAGATTCTCTGCGAACCGTCCAAACTG
>NZ_JAMLIW010000012.1 GCF_023953935.1 Thermomonas sp.
ATCTGGCCCAGATCGGCATGAACCTGTTCGGCTTCCAGGGCATGAGCTTCATCAACGGCAGCAGCGCGCTGGGGATCGGCTTCAGCGTGGTCGTGGTGATCGTGGCGGCGCTGAACCTGGTGCTGGATTTCGACTTCATCGAACAGGGCGTCGAACGCGGCGCGCCGAAGTTCATGGAATGGTACGCCGCCTTCGGCCTGCTGGTGACGTTGGTGTGGCTGTATCTGGAGATGCTGCGGCTGCTGTCGAAGCTGCAATCGCGCAACTGACGATCACCAATCGCAGGAATGCAAAAGGGCGCCTTGGGGCGCCCTTTTTTCTTGCCCTGCTCCCGACCAAGGAAACACGAAGGCTGCGGCAGTGGATGCCCTTCGGTGCGAAATCAAGGGGGAGGCGTCGGCCGCAGGGCGGCGCCGGAGGACATTCGCGCCGAAGGACGTCCGCTGCCACAGCCCACCAAAAAACCCAATCAAACCCGCGCCGCGATCGCCTTGGCAAAGCCCATGGTGTTGCCATTGCCGCCCAGGTCCGGCGTCAGCGAATCCCTGGCTTCCAGGGTGGCGACGATGGCGTCGCGCAGGCGATTGGCCAGCTCCGGCTTGCCCACGTGGTCAAGCATCTGGCCCACGCCCAGCAGCAGCGCGCAGGGATTGGCGATGCCCTTGCCGGCAATGTCCGGCGCCGAGCCGTGGACCGCCTCGAAGATCGCCACCTCTTCGCCGATATTGGCGCCCGGCGCCAGCCCGAGGCCGCCGACCAGACCGGCGCACAGGTCGGAAATGATGTCGCCGAACAGGTTGGTAGTGACGATGATGTCGAACTGCTCCGGTCGCATCACCAGCTGCATGCAGGTGTTGTCGACGATCAGCTCGTTGCACTCGATGTCGGCATAGCGCACGGCGACTTCGCGCGCGGTCTTCAGGAACAGCCCCGAGGTGGACTTGAGGATATTGGCCTTGTGGACCACGGTCACCTTCCTGCGCCCGGTCTTGCGCGCCAGCTCGAAGGCGTAGCGCACGATCCGCTCCGCGCCCTGATGGGTCACCCGCGAAGTCAGCACCGCGGTCTCGCCGTCGGTCGACACTTCCTGACCTTCGCCGATGTACATGCCTTCGGTGTTTTCGCGGACGGTGATCAGGTCCACCCCGGTCGGGAAGCGCGAACGCGTGTTCGGGAAGCTCTTGGCCGGGCGCACGTTGGCGTACAGGTCGAAGTGCTTGCGCAGGGCGACGTTGATCGAACTGAAACCACCGCCAACCGGGGTAGTCAAGGGCGACTTCAGCGCCACCTGATTGCGGCGAATCGAGTCCAGAGTCGCGGCCGGCAGCAGTTCGCCGTGTTTTTCCAGCGCCGCGACGCCGGCGTCGGCAAACTCGTATTCGAAGCCGGGCTTGAGCACGTCGAGCACATGCAGCGCGGCGTCCATGATTTCCGGGCCGATGCCATCGCCGGGGATGATCGTGATCGTGGTCATTTGCGGGGATTCCAGACAGTTCGACGCCACGCGCGGGGCGTGGCGTCACGGAGGATTGAAGCCCGCCATTATCGCAGACGCGGCAAGTACCGGCATGCAATGAATACGCCAGCGTTCAGCCGGCCGCTGTGTGGCCGCGCGGGAATGCAGCCAGGCTCAGGCCGGTGACTCTCCGTCCAGCAGCGCATCCAGCTTGCCGGCGCGGTGCAGGGCCATCATGTCGTCATAGCCACCCACGTGGGCCTGACCAATGAAGATCTGCGGCACGCTGGTGCGCTTGGTCAACGCAACCATCTTTTCACGCTCGGCCGGGTCGGTATCGATCCGGATCTCGGTCCAGACCTTGTTCTTGCTCTTGAGGAAATTCTTGGCCATCACGCAGTACGGGCACTGCGCCGTGCTGTAGATGGTGATGGTCGGAGTCTGGTCGGCACTCACGAAACGCTCCGCAACGGTGGGACGGCTGCCAGTATCGGGGCGCTGGCGTGAATTTCCAGTCGCTCAAGCTCCGTTCACCCGCCGCGAACGCTGCCACGGCATCCTGTGCCGATGAAACGACGCCTGTCGCCCCTCGCCCTGGCCCTGCTCTTGACCGTCGGCGTTGCTGCGGCCCAGGACAGCCGGCTGCCGGACATGGGGTCATCCGCCGGCACCCTGCTCTCTCCCGCGCAGCAGGACCAGTACGGCGCCATGGTGCTGGCCCAGCTCCGGCACGCCGGCTACGTGCTCGACGATCCGCTGCTGGACGATTGGCTGGACGACGTTGGCCAGCGCCTCGGCGCCGCCAGCGCCAAGCCGCAGCAGCACTACACCTTCTTTCTGCTGAAGGTGCGCGAAATCAACGCGTTCGCCACCCTCGGCGGGTATGTCGCGGTCAACGCGGGGCTGGTGCTGGCGGCCGATACCGAGGACGAAGTGGCCGGCGTGCTGGCGCACGAAATTTCGCACGTCACCCAGGAGCACGTGCTGCGCGGGGCGGAAAAGGCCCAGCGCGAGAGCATCCCGATTCTGCTGGCCACCCTGGGCGCCATCATCGCCGCGCAGCAGTCCGGGGGCAGCACCAACCGCGGCGACGCCACTTCGGCGGCGATCATGACCGGGCTGGGCATGTTGCAGCAGCGCCAGATCACCTACACCCGCGACAACGAAGCCGAAGCCGACCGGATCGGCATCCGCACCCTGGCACGCGCCGGTTATCGGCCGGGAGCAATGGCCGATTTCTTCCAGACCTTGCAGGCCTGGGTGCAGATGAACCAGGGCGATGTGCGCGGCCAGGTGCCGGATTACCTGCAAACCCATCCGCTGACCCTGATCCGGATCAGCGAAGCGCGCCAGCGCGCCGCCAAGCTGGAATCGCAGCCGGCGAGCTTCACGGCCCTGACCCCGGCGCCCAACCCGCTGTTGCCGCCGGGCCTGCAGCTGGCACCGGTGCCGCCCGCCGCCGCCACCCGTCCCGACGGCGTGCGCTTCGGCTATGCCCGCGAGCGCATGCGCGTGCTCAGCGCCGCCACGGCGATGCAGGCCATCCGCGAATACCAGCAGATGCAGGCGACCAAGCCACTGGACGATGCGCGCCGCTATGGCCTGGCCGTGGCCCGCCAGCAGGCCGGCCAGACCCCGCAGGCATTGCAGGAGCTGCAACCGCTGCTGCAAGCACATCCGGACAACCTGTGGGTCCAGGTAACGGCCGCCGAGCTCGAATCGGCCAGCGGCCGCACCGCGGAAGCCGACCGCCGCTTCGAAACGCTGCTGGCGCGGATGCCGACCCGCGCCGCGGTCGCGCTGAGCTATGCGCGCGTGCTTGCCGACCGCGCGACTCCCGCCGCCGGCACCCGCGCGGTCGCGGTGCTGCGGCCGCTGCTGGCCAGCAATGCCGACAATCCGCTGTTCCAGCAGGCCTATGCGCGCGCCAACGAGATCGCCGGTGACCCGGTTCGCGCCGGTGAGGCCTGGGCCGAAGTCGCCTGGCTCGGCGGTCGCCCCGAGCAGGCGCTGGTCCAGCTCAACAACCTGAAGAAACGCCCCGATCTCGACTACTACGCACGCAGCCGGATCGATGCGCGCATCGCCGTGCTCACGCCGATCGTGATGGAACTGCGGCGGCAGGGCATCCGCGACGAGGAGGTGACGGGTGGTCGTTTGAGCTTCGGCGTGCAGGCGCACTGACGGGCGGCCGCAGCGCTTGCACAAACCGCGGCGGCAACGCACGCTCTGGCCATGCAAAAACGCCTCCTGATCGTCGAAGACGAGCCCGCAATCAGCGCGATGCTGGCCTACGCGCTGCAGCGCGACGGCCATGCGCCGGTCATCGCCGCCCATCCGGTGGCGGCCCAGGCGTTGATCGCCGAGCGCGTCCCCGACCTGATCCTGCTCGACTGGATGCTGCCCGGCAGCAGCGGGCTCGAGCTGGCGCGGCGCTGGCGGCGCGAGGACGCGACCCGCGATGTGCCGATCATCATGCTGACCGCGCGCGGCGAGGAAGACGACCGGGTGCGCGGGCTGGAAGCCGGCGTCGATGACTACGTGGTCAAGCCGTTTTCCACCCGCGAATTGCTGGCGCGGGTGCGCGCCGTGCTGCGCCGCGCCGGCGACGGCAGCGAGGATGGCCAGCTGCGGGTCGGGACGCTGCGCCTGGACACGGCGTCGATGCGCGTTTTCAAGGACACCGACACGGGCGCCCAGGCGATTGCCATCGGCCCGACCGAACTGCGCCTGCTGCAATTCCTGATGCGCCAGTGCGAGCGCGTCCACAGCCGCGCCAAGCTGCTGGACCACGTCTGGGGCAGCAGCGTCCATATCGAGGAGCGCACCGTCGACGCCCACGTCCTGCGCCTGCGCCGGGCGCTGGAGCCCTGCGGACTGGAGGCGATGGTGCAGACCGTGCGCGGGGCCGGCTATCGCCTGTCCGCGTTGGAATGACGCCGCCCGCGTCGTCGAAACGCACCGCCGACCCGCCCCAGCCGCCAGCCCCGCGCCCGGAATCCGTAGACTGCGTGCATGTCCGACCTCCTGAGCGCCGCCTGGACCACCACCCTGCTTCGGCTGCTGGCCGTGCTGGCGGCCGGCCTCGCGCTGGGTTTTCTGATCGGCCAGCCATGGCCGGGGCTGGCGCTGGCCGCGCTGGCCGCACTGCTCTGGCACGCCTGGATCCTGCGCGGCGTGCTGCTCCGCCTGGAGGCACGCCAGCGCAGCGCGGCAACGTCCCGACGCGGCGTCTGGGGCGCGCTCGCGAGCCTGCTCGATCGCGGCCATGCCGAAACCCGCGCCCGCCGGCGCCGGCTGCTGGGCCTGCTGCGCGCCTACCGCACCGCCGCCGCGACCCTCCCCGACGCGATCCTTGTGGTCGAACGCAACAGCCAGCGCCTGCTCTGGTTCAACGAGGCAGCCACCCGGCTGCTCGGCCTGCATTACCCGCACGACCGCGACGTGCCGCTGGCCAAGGCACTGGCCCCGCTGCCGATGGCGCGCTGGCTGGCGGGCGGACGCAACGCCGAGACGCTGCGCGACGTGCCCTCGCCGGTCGACCCCGCGCTGCGCCTGGACCTGCGCCTGCTGCCCTATTCGGATGACCTGTGGCTGCTGCTGGTGCACGACGTCAGCCGCCTTCTGCACCTGGAGCACATGCGCCGCGACTTCGTTGCCAACGTCTCCCACGAGCTGCGCACGCCGCTGACCGTGATCCACGGCTACCTCGAACTGCTGGACGGGCAGGAATCAGCGGAATCGGCGCCCCTGCTGGCGGAAATGCGCCGGCAGTCCGAGCGCATGACCCGGCTGGTCGAGGATCTGCTGACCCTGTCGCGGCTGGAAGGCAACGAGGAGCCGCCAGACCAGCGCGTCCCGATGCCGCCCCTGCTCGCCCACCTCGCTGGCGAAGCCGAGGCGCTCAGCGCCGGTCGGCATCGCATCCGCGTGGAAGACACCGCCGACCTCGATCTGCGCGGCGCGGCGCGGGACCTGCACAGCGCGTTCTCGAACCTGCTCAGCAACGCGGTGCGCTACACCCCGGCTGGCGGTGAAATCACGTTGCGCTTCGCCCGCGGCGCCCACGGCGGCGCCGCGCTGAGCGTTTGCGACACCGGGCCGGGGATTCCGCCCGAGCACCTGCCGCGCCTGACCGAACGCTTCTACCGCGTCTCCACCAGCCGCTCGCGCGACACCGGCGGCACCGGGCTGGGGCTGGCGATCGTCAAGCACGTGCTGGGCCAGCACGGCGCCCGTCTGGTGATCGACAGCACGCCGGGCACCGGCAGCGTCTTCAGCTGTTGCTTCCCCGCCGAACGCACCCTCGCCCGCGCCGCCGCCTCGGCAACCTCGGAGGCCGGCCCGTGAACACCGCTGTCCCGGCGCCCTCGCTCGACGACCCGTCCCTGTACGCTAACCGCGAGCTGGGCCAGATCGACTTCAACCGGCGCGTGCTCGAACAGGCGCGCGATCCCACCCTGCCGCTGCTGGAGCGTTTGCGCTACCTGTGCATCTCCTGCACCAATCTCGACGAGTTCTTCGAAATCCGCTGCGGCGCGGTGCGCCAGGCCGCCGAACTGGGCCTGCCGGCCGGCCGCGACGGCCTCGCCCCGGCAACCCTGCTCGACGAAATCCATTCCCGCGCCGCGCGCCTGGTCGAAGGCCAGTATCACTGCTTCCACGACGAGCTCAAACCCGCGCTCGCCGCGCAGGGAATCCATCTGCCCGAGCGCCACGAATGGACGCCACAGCAGGCCGACTGGCTGCGCGCCCACTTCCAGTCCGACATCATGCCGGTGCTCTCGCCGCTGGCGCTGGACCCGGCCCACCCGTTCCCGAAGATCCTCAACAAGTCCCTGAACGTGGTGGTGGTGCTGGAAGGGCGCGATGCCTTCGGCCGCGAGGGGCATCTGGCCATCGTGCGCGCGCCGCGCTCGCTGCCGCGGATCATCCGCCTGCCCGAATTGGACCCGAAGGCCGGTCAGGGCGAAAGCTTCGTGTTCCTCAGCTCGGTGCTATCGGCGTTCGCCCAGGACCTGTTCCCGGGCATGCGCGTACTCGGTGCCCACCAGTTCCGGGTGACGCGCAACGCCGAGCTGACCGTGATCGAGGACGCTGTGGACAACCTCGCGCTGGCGCTGCGCGATGAACTGGCGGGGCGTGGCTACCTGCGCGCCGAACGGCTGGAAATCGACACCGCCTGCCCGGACGCCGTGGTGGCGCTGTTGCTGGACAACTTCGGCCTGACGGCGCGCGCGCTGTACCGGATCCACGGGCCCGTCAATCTCAGCCGCGTGGCCCGGGTCTGCCGCATGGTGGAACGCCCGGACCTCAAGTTTCCGCCGTTCCAGCCGCGCCTGCCGCCGGGCACGGACTCCCTGTTCGAACGCCTGCGCGAGGGCGACCTGTTGCTGCACCATCCCGGCGACAGCTTCGCGCCGGTGCTGGAACTGGTGCGCCAGGCCGCTGATGATCCGGACGTGCTGGCGATCAAGCAGACCCTGTACCGCACCGCCCGCGAGTCGCCGATCGTCGAACACCTGGTGCGCGCCGCACGCGGCGGCAAGGACGTGACGGTGGTGGTGGAACTGCGGGCCCGCTTCGACGAGGAGGCCAACCTGCGGCTCGCCGACCGCCTGCAGGAAGCCGGGGTCCAGGTCGTCTACGGCGTGGTCGGGCACAAGGCGCACGCCAAGATGCTGCTGATCGTCCGGCGCGAGGACGGCGCGCTGCGGCGCTACGTGCACCTGTCCACCGGCAACTACCACAGCGACACCGCCCGCGCCTACACCGACTTCGGGCTGCTGAGCGCCGATCCGGACATCGGCAACGACGTCCACCTGATCTTCCAGCAGCTGTCCGGGCTGGCGGCACCGCCGCGGCTGGCGCGCCTGCTGGAATCGCCGTTCACCCTGCACCGCGGCGTGCTGGAAAAGATCCGGCGCGAGACCGCACACGCCCGCCACGGGCGCAAGGGGCGGATCCTCGCCAAGATGAACGCGATCAACGAACCCGAGGTGGTGCGCGCACTCTACGAAGCTTCGCGGGCCGGCGTGGAAATCGATTTGATCGTGCGCGGCGCCTGCGCCCTGCGCCCCGGCATCGCCGGCGTTTCGGACACTGTCCGGGTGCGCTCGATCGTCGGCCGCTTCCTCGAACACCACCGCATCTGGTGGTTCGGCAACGACGGCGCGCCCGAGCTGTTCTGCTCGTCCGCGGATTGGCTGGAACGCAACCTGCTGCGCCGGATCGAAATCGCCTTCCCCATCCTCGACCCCGCGCTGGCCCGACGCGTGCTGCAGGAAGGCCTGCTCGACTATCTGGCCGACAACCGCGATGCCTGGTTGCTCGGCCCGGACGGGCGCTACGAAAAATGCCGGGCCGACGGCGACCCGCCGTTCTCGGCCCAGCTTGCGCGACTGGAACCCCTGCCCCGATGACGCCCGCCACCTCCCGCCGACCACGCCCGCTGGATCCACCGCACGAGGGCGACCTGCTGGCCGCGATCGACCTTGGCTCGAACAGTTTCCACATGGTGGTGGCGCAACGCGTGCTCGGCCAGCTGCGGGTGGTCGACCGCCTGCGCGAAACCGTGCGGCTGGCCGAAGGCCTGGACAAGACCGGCCGGCTGGCACCCGCGGTGCAGGCGCGCGCGCTGGCCTGCCTGGCCCGCTTCGGCCAGCGCATCGCCGGCTTCGATGCCCGCCAGGTTCGCGCCGTGGCCACCCACAGCGTCCGCCAGCTGCGTCATCCGGAAGACTTCCTGGGCCCGGCCGAGGCCGCGCTGGGACACGCCATCGACGTCATCTCCGGACGCGAGGAAGCCCGCCTGATCTACCTCGGCGTCGCCCACGCGCAGCCGCCGCCGCCCGGCCGCAAGCGGCTGGTGATCGACATCGGCGGCGGTTCCACCGAATGCATCATCGGCCTCGGGATGCAGCCGCTGGAGCGCGAGAGCCTGCAAGTCGGCTGCATCGCCAGCACCCTGCGCTTCTTTCCCGACGGCCGCCTGACCGCGGCCCGCTGGCGCATGGCGCAAACCGAAATCGGCGCCGAGTTCCAGCAGTTCGCCGCCACCTACCGCGACCTCGGCTGGGACGAGGCCATCGGCTCGTCCGGCACCCACAAGGCGATCGGGGAAATCTGCGCGAAGCTGCAGTTGACCAAGGGCGCGATCACCGCCGCCGCGCTGCCGGTGATCCGCGACCGCCTGCTCACGGCTGGCCGGATCGATGCCATCGACCTGCCGGGACTGGCCGACGAACGCCGCCCGATCATCGCCGGCGGCGTGCTCATCCTCGAAGCCGCGTTCGCCGCCCTCGGCCTGCAGCGGATGCAGGTCAGCCAGGCCGCGCTGCGCGAAGGCGTGCTGTTCGAACTGCTCGGCCGCGGCGGCGCCGACGATCCGCGCGCGCAGTCGGTGGCCGCGCTGATGCAGCGCTACGGCGTTGACGTCGCGCAGGCCGCGCGGGTCGAAACCACGGCGTTGCAGCTGTTCGACCTGCTCGCCGCCGACTGGGCGCTGGGCGAGGACGCGCGTCAGCTGCTGGCGCACGCCGCCCGCTTGCACGAGATCGGGCTGGCGATCGCGCACAGCGGCTACCACCGGCACGGCGCCTATGTGTTGCTCAACTCCGACATCGCCGGCTTCTCGCAACAGGAGCAGCGCCTGCTCGCGGCGCTGGTGCTGGCGCAGCGCCGCAAGATCGGGAAAACACTGTTCGAAATGATCCCGGAGCGCCTGCTGGCCGACACCCGGCATACCGCGGCCCTGCTGCGGCTGGCGGTGCTGCTGCGGCGCGCGCGCAGCGACGCGGCGCTGCCGGCGCTGTCCCTGCGCGCCGAAGGCGAGCAGCTGCGGCTGCGGATCGACGCCCGCTGGCTGAGCGCGCATCCGCTGCTGCGCGCCGATCTGGAAAGCGAACTCACCGGCATGCGCGGGCTCGGCGTCGCGCTGGAACTGGCGCTCGGCTGAGCCGTTGCCCGGTTGTCGCGCCGGCCCGCCGTATCCGCCGGGCCGGCCAACGCCAGGCCTTATTGCACCGGCTTGCGCGGCATCCGCTGCGGGCGCATCGCGGTGTTGTACGCGAACGCCGCGACGATCGCCGCCGCCTGCTTGAGGTCGTCTTCGACCGCATGGTCGAGGGTGTCCAGATCGCTGTGGTGGGCGTGGGTGAAGTAATCCAGCGGGTCCTGCACGAACTGGAAGCCGGGCACGCCGACCGCATCGAAACTGACGTGGTCGGTGCTGCCGGTGTTGCGCTGGGTGACGATGGTGGCGCCGACGTCATGCCACGGCCGCAGCCATTCCTCGAAGATCGGCGCCGCGGCCAGGTTTTCCTGCGCGTAGATCCCGCGGATCCGGCCGCTGCCGTTGTCGAGGTTGTAGTAGGCCGAGATGCGTTCGAACTCGGTACCGGGGATCGGCTTGCCCTTGTTTTGGCGGAAGAACGCCGGGATGGCCTTCTGCTCGGGGTCGGTCGGCTCCGGAAAATGGGCAACGTGGCGCGCCACGTAAGCCTGCGAGCCGATCAGACCCTGCTCTTCGCCGGTCCACAGGGCAATCCGGATGGTGCGATTGGGGCGGGCACCGATCGCCTTCAGGATGCGCATCGCCTCCATCATCACCGCCACCCCGGCGCCGTTGTCATTGGCGCCGCTGCCGGCATGCCAGGAATCCATGTGCGCGCCGAGCATCACGATTTCATTGCGCTGCGGGCCACTGCCGGGGATTTCGGCAATGGTGTTGTAGCCGGGCTGGTTGGCCGCATCGAGGAACTGCGCATCCACCTTCAGCCGCAGCCGCACCGGCCGCTTGTCCTTGAGCGCGCGCATGACGGTGTTGTAGTGCTCGGCCGCCATCACCAGCGCCGGCACGCCGACCGCTTCGCCGGCCTTGCGCGATCCGCCACCCGTCACCCGCACGATGCCGTCGTTCCAACTGCTGATCGACACCGTCGCCAGCACGCCCTCGTCGATCAGGTACTGGTTGAGCAAAGGCGCCAGCTCCATGCGTGCGCGGAAGCGCGCCATCATCGCCGGATCGAACCCGCGATCCTTCGGCATCGGGAAGGACAGCATTTCATCCAGTTCGGAATCGGTGTAGCGCTGGGTATCCGGCTTGTCGGCGGACTTGTAGGCGCGCGCGTCGTCGACGAACACGATCTTGCCGCGCAGTTTGCCCTTCCACTGCTCCAGATCCTGCTTCGACTCGAGCTTGACGAAAATCGCGTCGCCTTCGACCGTGCCGCTGGTGCCCGGCGTCCACGCCTTGGGCAGGGCGTGCAGCGGCATCGTCCGCGGGCTGAGCATTTCCACTTGCGCATCGGTGAACGCCCAACCGCGACCAAGGTCATCCACGGCCTCGTCGCGGACGTTGGACAGCCCCCACTCGGTCATCTGCTGGCGGGTCCAGCGGTTGGCCTCGCTCATGCCCGGCGAATTGGTCAGGCGCGGGCCGATGGTGTCGGTCAGGTGGCTCAAGGTGGCCATCACCTGGGAGCGGTGGAAGGCCTCCGCGCGGATCCGCGCGGTCATGTCGAGATCGACCCGTTCCTGCGCCGACGCGCCCGACAGGCCTGCCACTCCGCCGGCGAGCAGGGCCGCCGTCCACAGCAGATGTTTCATCATGGTTCCCGGTGAAGATGCGACGCTAGAGTCTAGCGACCGCCTGTGCGTGCGTACCTGGGCCATCGGTCACGGTTGACCAGGCTTGACTGCCGCAGCTGTGCCGGCGTGCACGCGGTTGCCAGTCCGGGTTTGCCGCCCAGGACTCCGCGGCCGGCACTGAAGCAGATGCGCGCTCTGGAATCCTGCCGCTAGAATCCTGCCGGTGAATTACCGCCACGCCTTCCACGCCGGCAACCACGGCGACGTCCTCAAGCACGTGGTCCTGCTGGCGCTGTGCCAGGCCCTCACCGTCAAGCCGGCGCCCTGCTTCGCGCTGGACACCCACGCCGGGCGCGGCCTGTATCGCCTCGACGATGACACCGCGCGGAAAACCGGTGAGGCGCAGGGCGGCATCGCCCGCCTGCTCGCCCTCGCGGCCCCGCCGCACGCGCTGCAACCGCTGCTGGCCGCCGTGCGCGCCTGCCGCCAGCAGCATGGCGAGTCCGCCTACCCCGGCTCGCCCTGGCTGCTGGCCCACGCGCTGCGGGCACAGGACCGGATCGCGCTGTGCGAACTCCAGGACGAGGAAGCCCAGGCGCTGCGCGTGGCCCTCCCGCACGACCCGCGCATCGCCATTCACGTCCGCGACGGCTACGCCGCGGTCAAGGCCCTGCTGCCGCCGCACGATCGCGGGCAGGCGCTGGCGCGCGGCCTGGTGTTGATCGACCCGCCCTACGAGGCGCAGCTGGCGGAATTCGGGCAGGCGCTGGCCGCGCTGCGCGAAGGGCTCACCCGCTGGCCGCAGGGCGCATTCGCCCTGTGGTACCCGATCAAGCTGGGGCGAGCGCTGCAGCCGTTCCGTCGCGCCGCCGCACAGCTACCGGCGCGCGCCGTGCTGCAGGTCGAACTGCGGGTGCGGCCCGACGATTCGCCGCTGCGCATGAACGGCAGCGGCATGCTGCTGCTCAACCCGCCGTGGCAGCTCGATCGCGCCCTCGCTCCGGCGCTGGAGGCCCTGCAAGCGGGCTTGGGCGAAGCCGGCGCCTCCGCCTCGATCGACTGGCTGCGCAGCCCGGCTTGACCTGTCGCATGCATCGCCCCGACCCGGGCATGGCAAAATTCCCGATCCACCGCCCGCCAGACGCCCATGCCCTCCAGCTTCTTCGCCCTGTTCGACGACATTGCCTCGCTGCTGGACGACATCTCCGCGATGACCAAGGTCGCCGCCGGCAAAACCGCCGGCGTGGTCGGCGACGATCTGGCGGTGAACGCCGAGCAGGTCAGCGGCTCGGCCGCCGATCGCGAGCTGCCGGTGGTGTGGGCGGTCGCCAAGGGTTCGATGGTCAACAAAGCCATCCTGGTGCCGGCGGCAATGGGCATCTCGCTGCTGGAAACCTGGCTGCACGGCCGCGGGTTCTCCATCCCGCTGATCCTGTCCCTGCTCACCATCGGCGGCTGCTACCTGTGCTATGAAGGCGTGGAAAAACTCGCCCACGAGGCGGTCAAGCGGCACCGTCGCCGCAACGGCACCGCGGTGGTGGAAGAAATCGAGGAACTGCCGGAGGACCTGGCCGCCTTCGAGCGGGGAAAAATCAAGGGCGCGATCCGCACCGACTTCGTGCTGTCCGCCGAAATCATCGTGATCTCGCTGGGCACCGTCGCCATGGAGCCGCTGCTGACCAAGCTCGGGGTCCTGATCGTGATCGCCGTGTTGATGACCGTGGGCGTCTACGGGCTGGTCGCGGGAATCGTCAAACTCGACGATTTCGGCCTCTACCTCACCCGCCCCGACAAGAACCGGGGAGCCAAGGCGTTCGGACGCGGTTTGCTGGCGCTGGCCCCGCGGATGATGCAGTTCCTGTCGGTGGCCGGCACGGTGGCGATGTTCCTGGTCGGCGGCGGCATCCTCGTGCATGGCATCCCGGTGCTGCACCACTTCGCGCAGGCCCACGCCGACGACATGCCGGGCTGGTTCGGGGTGGCCCTGTTCAATATCGGGGTCGGAATGGCCACCGGGCTGCTGCTGCTGGTCGCGGTTTCGGCGCTGACCCGGCTGCGCAAGCGCCGGCGCCAACCCGCGTCCTGACGGCTTCCTGAATGGCCCTGTGATCAAATCTCCCGTTGTTAACGAAATTTGCGCGAGGATGGCGGGATGGCCGCACGCAACCGCATGCCCCCCTGGCACGAACACGTCCGTTTGCCGAACGGGCGTGAAGTCCTGATTCGTCCGATCCGCCCCGAGGACGCCGAACCGATGCGGGCCGCGTTTACCCTGCTCAAGCCCGACGAAGTCCGCCAGCGCTTCCTGCATCCGATGAAGGAATTGGGCGCCGCGCAGATCGAACAACTGGTGCGTCCGGATCCACGCCGCGATTTCGCGCTGGTGGCCGCCGAACCGCTGCCGCCGGGCGAGGCCTTGGTCGGGGCAGTGGCGCGGGTATCGGTCGAACCCAACGGCAAGGACGCCGAATTCGCCATTTTGGTCAGCCACTATGTCAACGGCATGGGGCTGGGCCGGCGGATGATGCGCAAATTGGTGCGCTGGGCGCGCGGGCGCAAGGTGCAGCGCATCTACGGAGACGTGCTGGAAAGCAACCAGCCGATGCAATCGCTCGCCGGCTCGCTGGGTTTCCATCGCGAGGCCTCCAGCGAAGCCGGGCTGGTGCGGATGGTGCTGGACCTGCCGCCGCCCAAACCGAAGATTCCACGCTCGCCGCTGGCTCCGACTGCCTGAGCGCAGGCCGGTAGAATGACCGGCCTCCAACCCCCTCACGCCACCCCGAGTCGCGGCCGCTGGCGTGCGCTTGAACCGTTTCGATGCCGTCTTCCGGATTGACCTTCACCGTACCGCTGCCCCGCGCCGGCCATCGCCGCGCCTGGTGGCGCCTGCCCGGCAGCTACACCGGGCTTGCCTGCGCGATCCTGGCGGCCTGCCGGCAGCACGACGGGCCGGTGCTGGTGATCGCCGCCGACAACGCCGCCGCCCACCAGCTCGAATCCGACCTGCGCCTGCTGGCCGCCGGCAGCGGGCTGGACGTCCACGGCCTGCCGGATTGGGAAACCCTGCCCTACGATCGTTTCAGCCCGCACCCGGACATCGTCAATCGCCGGCTCTCGACCCTGGCCGCGCTGCCCGACCTGCGCCGTGGCGCGGTGGTGGTGCCGGTGGCCACCCTGATGCAGCGGCTGGCCCCGCGCAGCCACATCATCGGCAGCCGCTTCGACCTGCGCACAGGCCAGCGGCTCGATCTCGATGCGGAAAAACGCCGGCTGGAATCCGCCGGCTACCGCCACGTCCCGCAGGTCAACGATCCCGGCGATTTCGCGGTGCGCGGTGGCTTGCTCGACGTCTTCCCGATGGGCGCCAAGGCGCCGTTCCGGATCGAGATGCTCGACGATGAGATCGAGGCCATCCGCCTCTTCGACCCCGACAGCCAGCGTTCTCTGGAAAAAGTGCCTGCAATCGAATTGCTGCCGGGGCGCGAGATCCCGCTCGAGGACGCGCCGGTGCAACGTGCGTTGGCCACGCTGCGCGAGCGCTTCGACATCGATCTGCGGCGCAGCCCGCTGGTGCAGGACCTCAAGGCCGGGCTGGCACCGGCCGGGATCGAGTATTACCTGCCGCTGTTCTTCCAGCCCCCGCGTGGCGCCAGCACCGGCACCGAAACCCTGTTCGACTACCTCGCCCCGAACACCCTGCCGCTGCTGGGCACCGGCGTCGGCGCGGCGATGGACGCCGCCTGGCAGCGCATCGGCGAGCGCCATGAGCAATTGCGCCACGACATCGAACGCCCGATCCTGCCGCCATCCGAACTGTGGCTGGCGCCGGATGCGCTGCGTGAACAGCTCAATCGCGGCCCACGCATCGAAGTCTGCGACACCCAGCACCCTCGCCACGGCGAGGCCAAGCCGCTGCCGGTGCAACCCGCGCCCAACCTGCCGTTAGTGGCCAAGGACCACGCGCCGGCACAAGCCCTGCATGAGTTCCTGCGCAACTACCCCGGCCGCGTGCTGATCGCCAGCGAAACGGCCGGGCGCCGCGAAGCACTGCGCGAGCTGCTGGACGCGGCCAAGCTGGCGCCCACCATTGCCGATAGCTGGGCAGCGTTCGCGTTTCCTTCTCCCTCCGGGAGAAGGTGGCGCGAAGCGCCGGATGAGGGCGCATTGGCGCACCCGACCCACGCCCCGGAGGGAGAGGGGCCTGCCTTCGCCATCGCGGTCGCGCCCTTCGATGACGGCTTCGCGCTCGACGCCCCGCGCCTGTGCGTACTCACCGAGCGCCAGCTGTTCCCGGAACGCGCCGCGCAGCCGCGCAGCCGCAAGCGCGCCGGACGCGAACCCGAGGCCATCATCCGCGACCTCGGCGAGCTCAGCCTCGGCGCGCCCATCGTCCACGAAGATCACGGCGTCGGCCGCTACCGAGGCTTGGTCGCGATGCAGGTCGGTGGTCTGCCTGGCGAATTCCTCGACATCGAGTACGCCAAGGGCGACCGCCTGTACGTGCCGGTGGCCCAGCTCGACCGCATCAGCCGCTATTCCGGCGCCAATCCCGACACCGCGCCGTTGCACAACCTCGGCGGCGAACAATGGGCCAAGGCGAAGAAGAAAGCCGCCGACAAGGTCCGTGACGTCGCCGCCGAACTGCTGGAGATCCAGGCCAAGCGGCAGGCGCGGCGCGGCATGGCGATCGACGTCGATCGCATCCTGTACGAACCTTTTGCAGCGAGCTTCCCGTTCGAGGAAACCCCCGACCAGCATGCCGCCATCGAAGCGGTCCTGCGCGATCTCGCCAGCAGCCAGCCGATGGATCGGGTGGTCTGCGGCGACGTCGGTTTCGGCAAGACCGAGGTGGCGGTGCGCGCCGCCTTCGCCTGCGCCAGCGCCGGCAAGCAAGTCGCCCTGCTGGTGCCCACCACCCTGCTGGCCGAACAGCACTACCAGACACTGCGCGATCGCTTCGCCGACTGGCCGCTGCGGGTGGAAGTGCTCTCGCGTTTCAAGTCGAAGAAGGAGATCGAGGCCGAATTGCAGAAACTGGCCGACGGCAAGCTCGACGTGATCGTCGGCACCCACCGCCTGCTGCAACCGGACGTGAAATTCGCCGACCTTGGCCTGGTCATCGTCGATGAAGAACAACGCTTCGGCGTGCGCCAGAAAGAAGCGCTGAAAAAACTGCGCGCCAACGTCCATCTGCTTACGCTCACCGCAACTCCCATCCCGCGTACCTTGAACATGGCGATGGGCGGCCTGCGCGATCTCTCGATCATTGCCACACCGCCGGCCAACCGGCTCGCGGTGCAGACCTTCGTGCACGCCTGGGATGCGGCGCTGCTGCGCGAAGCCTTCCAGCGCGAACTGGCGCGCGGCGGTCAGGTGTATTTCCTGCACAACGACGTCGAGAGCATCCAGCGCATGCGCGAAGAATTGCAGGCGCTGGTGCCGGAGGCGCGGATCGGGATTGCCCATGGGCAACTGCCCGAACGCGAGCTGGAACGGGTGATGCTCGACTTCCACAAGCAGCGCAGCAACGTGCTGCTGTGTTCGACGATCATTGAATCCGGCATCGATATTCCCAATGCCAATACCATCCTGATCAACCGCGCCGACAAATTCGGGCTGGCACAGTTGCACCAGCTGCGCGGCCGGGTCGGCCGCAGTCACCACCGCGCCTACGCCTACCTGCTGATCCCCGACCGCCGCAGTATCACCGCCGATGCGCGCAAGCGCCTCGATGCGATCGCCTCGATGGACGAACTCGGCGCCGGCTTCACCCTCGCCACCCACGACCTGGAAATCCGCGGTGCCGGCGAACTGCTGGGCGAAGAACAGAGCGGGCAGATGGCCGAAGTCGGCTTCAGCCTCTACACCGACCTGCTGGCGCGCGCGGTGCGCTCGATCAAGCAAGGCAAGCTGCCCGATGTCGATGCGCCAGACCGGCACGGCGCCAACGTCGACCTGCACGTCCCCGCGCTGATTCCCGATGATTATCTGCCCGATCCGCACCTGCGCCTGACCCTGTACAAGCGCATCAGCGCTGCCCCGGACAGCGAGGCCCTGCGCGACTTGCAGATCGAGATGATCGACCGCTTCGGCCTGCTGCCGGAGCCGGCCAAACACCTGTTCGCCACCGCCGAACTCAAACTCGACGCCACCCGCCTGGGCATCCGCAAACTCGACCTCGCCGCCACCGGTGGCCGCATCCACTTCGTCGAAAAGCCCGCGGTCGACCCGATGGCGGTGATCCAGTTGATCCAGGGCCAACCCCGGCACTACCGCATGGATGGCCCGGACAAGTTGCGGATCAGCCTCGACCTGCCCGACGCCGCCGCCCGCTTCAGCGCAGCACGCGGCCTGCTGACCGCGTTGGCACCGAGTATCGGGAAGGTCTGAACAACGCCATCCCGGCGTTGTCAGCCGGCGTCGCGTCCGGCGCAGGCTGTGGCGTCATCCGCCCGATCGCCGCGTGCGTGGCACAGTAATGCCTCACATCAGCGAAGGATCCCGCCCCGTGCAAGACGCGCTCGACCTGTTCCCGACATGGACCGGCAACGAGGCCCCCCTGCGCGACCTGCAAGCTCAACTGGCCCGACGCGTCCTGCTGCGTGACGACTTCGCGAAAACCCTGCGCAGCGTGGCCGGCTTCAGTGTCGGCTTCGACAACGAAAGCGGCATCACCCGCGCTGCGGCAGTGCTGATGGATGCGGCGACGTTGGAGGTCATCGACCAACAGCTCGTCCACCTGCCCACGCGCATGCCCGACATTCCGGGACTGTCAGGATTTCGCGGCGTGCCGGCCTTGCTGGCCGCACTCGCTGCCCTGAAGCAGCGACCCGACCTCGCCTTGATCGATGGCCAAGGCATCGCCCATCCGCGCCGGTTCGGCAGCGCCTGCCATTTCGGCCTCGCCGCCAACCTGCCCACGATCGGCATCGGAACATCCGTCCTGATCGGCAGCACGCGGCTGGAACTGCACGCCATCCGCGGCGCCTTCACGCCCCTGCGCGACGGCGCCGAACAGATCGGCTGGCTGCTGCGCAGCCAACCCGGCGTCGACCCCATCGTCATCTCCCCCGGCCACCGCGTCGCCATGGCCTCCGCGCCGGGGCTGGCCATGCAGTTCACCTCCCGCGATCGCTTGCCTGAACCGATCCGGCTCGCCGACCGACTTGCCTCGCAGCAGGCTTGAGCAGCCCCGGCTCCCTTCACCGCAACGAAATCTGTCGCGCTGCGTTCAGCCATGGCGCAGTATGAAAGAAGCTCGACAACGAACAGGTGACCGCAGATGCACCGCCACGCACTTCCGATCACGCTCGCCCTCGGCGCGGCAATGCTTGCCGGCTGCAGCAACGCCGTCCCGCGCCCGCAACCAGGGTCTGAGACCAGTGCAGCGCACAACGCTCCGAACCCTTCAGCCCCGACCACCACGGCCCCCGCAGAGAATGCCATGGCAAACGACCACGCGAACCCGCCTGCACAGGAATCGCACACCCTGAAGCTCGATCTCGGTGCTCGCGCCAGCCTGCCCGATGGCAGCCAACTTGCCTACCTGGAACTGGTCAACGACTCCCGCTGCCCGCCGGACGTGCGATGCGTCTGGGCCGGCAACGCCGAAATCCGCCTGCGCTGGACGTCGACCCGCAACGACAGCAGGGACTTCACCCTCAACACCAGCCCCGTCGGCGGCAAAGCCACCTCAGCCACTTTGGGCGAATTCGAAATCCGCCTGCAAGCGCTGGAACGTGGTGTCGCGCCTGCGGCTACGCTCGAGATCAAGCCGGTGCGCTGAATAACCATCAGGAATGCCGGGCGATGCGGATCCCATCCGGCGAACGAACGCTGGATCCCTGTCACTGGCACCGATTCCGTCGGTGCTTGAGCCGAGCCATCACCCGGAATCGAGCGGACTCCGCACCCCGCGCCCACCCCGGTTCAGGACGTGGGTATAAATCTGCGTCGTCGCCACATCCTTGTGACCGAGCAATTCCTGAATCGTCCGGATGTCATAGCCGGATTCCAGCAAATGGGTGGCGAAGGTATGCCGCAGCGTGTGCGCGCTCACCAACTTGTCGATACCCGCCTGCTCCCGCGCCCGTTTGATCGCACGTGACAACACGGCGTCATCGACATGATGACGATGCGTGCGCCCCGTCCGTGGATTGACCGAACGCTGGTCCGAGGGAAACACGAACTGCCAGCCAAAGTCCTTGCTCGCATTCGGATACTTGCGCGCCAGCGCATCCGGCAGCGGCGTCTCCCCGAACCCTTCGGCGAGATCCCGGACGTGCAACACCCGCGCCCGCTCGATCTCGCGGCGCAACGGCTCCTCCAATGTGCGCGGCAACATCGTGCGCCGGTCCTTCGCCCCCTTGCCATTGCGGATCAGGATTTCATTGCGCGCAAAATCCACATCCTTGACCCGCAACCGCAAACACTCCATCAACCGCATCCCCGTGCCATACAGCAAACTGGCCATCAGCCAGGGCCGTCCTGACATCATCGACAGCAACTGCCGCACCTCCGAGTGGGACAGCACCGTCGGCAACCGTCGCGATCGCTTGGCCCGAAGCACCGTCTCCATCCACGGCAACTCGACCAGCAACACCTCCCGGTACAGGAAAAGCAAGGCCGACAGCGCCTGATTCTGCGTACTGGCCGACACCCCGCCGACAACCGCCAGACTGCTGAGAAATGCCTCCACCTCAGGCCCACCCATCTCCCGCGGATGTCGCCGTCCGTTGGCCAAGATGAACCGACGGATCCATCCCAAATAGGCCTGTTCCGTCCGCAAACTGTAGCGTTTTGCTCGCAACTTGCAGCGAACCACCTCCAACAGGCCGGGATGTCGCGCAGGTTTCACCTCGCCGATTACAACCGCGTTTTCAGGTGTATACGTCATACGCACTCGCATCACGCCCCATACTTGGCCATGTTAAGCATTTGAACATGTCCCGGCATCAGGCAAATGACTGATCCGAGGTAGGAATTTGCCTTGACCTCCGCCCATCAAAGCGCCACCATCGGTCCCACACCCCGCTCTTGGGGTCTACTAGGCGTTAGACCTCAGCGGATCAGGAATAAAGCGTTATATGAAGGGGCCTGTTGGCTTGTCCGCTTCTGATACTCACTCCGGGCTTTCCTAGCCAACAACGCGGCATTGTCCGTATCGACTGAATGCGCTCCCGTCTGCTAGAAAAGCGTCATGGCAACGAGGCAAAGCTTGCTTTGACGCGTTGCCCTGGCGCTTTTCCGGGCCGTTGCGGCAGGGCTGGCGCCCGTGGGGCCCCACACCGCAGCACGTCAAGGCTTCCCGCCCGGCACGTTGCGGCAGCAAGGCACCCACACACCCCGCGCATGGCACGCATCCTCGCCCGCAGAGGTCTAACACGTCGTTCAAGCCGACGCCGCTTCGTGGCATCGTGCTATCTTCGTACTTCCGGCCGCGCCGGCACGCGGGCACCGCGTGCGGCGCGGCTCAACTAGGCGTTAGGCGCCATGCAGATCAGGAATTCGCTCATCGTTACCCTGCTGCTTCTCACGGGATGCGCCGCGAGTCGCGGCAGTGTTTTTACGGCAACGAGAGATCCTGCCTTTGACACCTATCCACAGGACAAACTGGACAAGGTCAGTATTGGCTGGCTCGCTCACAGCGGAACCATGGCTGTTTCAACGATCACCAGGATCAGCCCATCAGACTGGGTGCCGCGCAGCTCGGTTGTTATTCGAGAGAGCAACGACACAATTCTTGTTTGCTATTCGGTGGTCCATCGCTCCGGTCAGCCCGTGGGCGAGCCACCGGTCGCAACACGAATCACCTTCCTTGTTCCTGGCATTCAACGAGATGACTCACGCAAGGTATTGCTTTCATCAACCTGCGGGAGTGCGTCGTCTGGCGCCTAACAATTCGTTCAAGCCGAACCCGCTTCACGGCGGCAAATTTTTCAGGTATGTTCGTGCTCTATTGCCGCCGTGCAGCGGGTCGGCTTAACTCAGGCGTTAGGCCATGACGAGGAACCGCAATGCGTCTTAGCAACATTTCGGGGTGGACACGCATCGCCATAGTTATTAGTGTCAGCTGGATCATTATTGTCCTCGGATACACACTGTTTGAGTATTTCATTTCGGATGCATTCGGATACCTCAACTATGACCTCTATTTTCTAACCTGGAAACAACCAGCCCACTCGAATTATATCGTCCTTTCATTAAACCACTCAATATTTTGGCCAACTATGTTCATCCCTGTCGCCGCAACATGGGCCGGAATTTACGCACTTGTTCCAGCTATTGCGTGGATCAAGCGCGGCTTCAAGCCTTAAATTTGGCTAATCCACCCCGCTTCACTCAGATTTTAGGCCCCAATGAACGACCAGTCTCGCGAACAGTGGCTCAAGGACATTCAGGACTACTTCCGTGATGTCCAGTCGTACAACACCACGGTTATTACGGTTGGCTACGCAACTTTTTTCGGCCTACTGTTCTTTCTTCAGGACAAAGTTCATAGCCAGCTGCTGTTCTGGGCTGGCCTTTTCGTTGCACTATCAGCCTCAATCTTTGTAGCCTTCGAGCTAATCAACAATATCAAGCTCGCTTTGTTCCAGCGCAAATCTGGCGCCGAGGGCAAGCGATTCTTTCGCTTTTGGGCTTGTTTTTTTATTCCGTCAGTACTTTTGGCCGCCGCCGGCGGGAGCTTGCTTGTCTGGTTATTCTTGTGCAAACTTGTGGCCTAACAATTCGTTCAAGCCGACCCCGCTTCGTGGCGGCGCCTGCGTGCTTGCGATACGCTAGCACTCAGCCGCCGCCACTACGCAGGTCGGCTTAACTCAGGCGTTAGGCCTATGCCCAGATACTGCAGCTATTGCGGCAAGGAACTTCGGCAAGCCCGTGATTTGCACCATCTCTGGCTAACACCGTTCGAGTGCACTGGACTCGGGCCGTCGCATCACTTCCTCGAGGTTGCCGATCCCCGCTGGGTATTTCCGCTTCTCGACATGCAACCAGGCGTTATGGCGCGGCTGAGGAGAGCAGATGCAGCGCTTGTCGAGCTGGCCGCCTCGAGAATCCGGCGCGTAGACTACAAAACCGTATCAATCGTAGCCTTCGAGCACACGCTGCTGGGCTGCTACCGAGAGCAGGATCATGCGGTCGTCGGCTCATAGGCCTAACAATTCGTTCAAGCCGAGACCGCTTCGCGGCCTCGGCGTTGTGCTGTAATTGTCACACCGCCGCGGCCGCAAATCGGTCCGGCTTAACTCAGGCGTTAGGGCGCAAATGGAAAATAACCGCATCTTCCAGATCAACATCGGCAGCGAAATCGATCGGTTATTCGACGACTCTTCGCTCGCACACAATGACCACCCCAAGGCCGTCATCCTCATGGGCGGCGTGGCAACGGGCAAGACGCACCTTCGAATCAAGAATTACTCACAAGGTTTCGTGCTAATTGATGCAGCGGAAATGTTCCACCACCTGAGTCGCGGCGATGCAATGCTAGATTTTCCTGACGCATTCTTAGAGCCGCTTAACCTTATTGGCCCGCTTGTTTCGCAACGCGCAATTTCAGAACGGCGCAACATCGTTACTGAGATTATTGGTGCTGATCAAGATCCAACATTTGAGCTCATCGAGACGCTAGAAGCTGCCGGCTACTTAGTTGACGTAGTCGCTCTCACTTGTGACTTTGAGGAGTCGGTAAGGCGCAACGAAAATCGCGGGGACAACATTTCGGCCTATTACGCCGAGGCATTCCAACGGCAGTGGATCATTGATGCCTGCGGAGAGTCTGCCCGTGGATCGGTTGCGCCCTAACAATTCATTCAAGCCGACGCCGCTTCGCGGCGCGGCTTAATTCAGGCGTTAGACCGCTCAATGTCAGACAAATCGTTTATCGAAATAATCGAGACCGTGTCACACCCCGAGCGCGCTGCTGCTCGCGCGTCTGCGCGGGCTGCTTCGGCTGCTGAAGATGCCAATTCGCTTGCCCTCAAAAAGCTGGAGCTCGAAGCCGCCAATGCCCTGGCTGCCCAGAAAGCGGCCAAAGCTGCGAGCGTCGCAGCAATTGCGGCTGCTGTTGCCGCGATCGTGAGTGCAATTTGTGCTGTCATTCAAATACTCCAATGAGGTTGGCGCGGTCTAACAATTCGTTCAAGCCGACCCAGCTTCGCGGCGGCAATGTGCTAAGGTTGGTTCGTTCTTATTTGCCGCCGCTACGCCGGTCGGCTTAACTCAGGCGTTAGACCGCTGCTGAGACAGAGCACTTGCAGTCTCTGCGCTTTGTATATACACTCTGGCCATGAAGTTCACTTGGTCAGAGCGCAAGCGCTCCCTCAACTTGAACCAGCATGGGCTGGACTTCGTTGACGCGCCTTCCGTCTTTGCCGGGCTGACCTTCACCTTCGAGGACGATCGCTTTTCCTACCAAGAACAGCGCTTCGTCACCCTCGGTCTGCTCGCTGGGATTCCCGTCTCAGTGGTTCATACGGAGACTGCCCATGAAATCCGCATCATCTCGTTCAGAAAAGCAACCCAACGTGAAGCGCGCATCTACTTCAGCCAAGTCCAAGACTGACTTCGCTCGCCTCCGCTCCAGCAAGGGCGCACCTGCGTCCGACCACCCTGAGGCAGAGGTGCGCCACATTGTGCGTGGCGTCGTCCGCCGCGGGCTGCAACTGCAAGCGCCAAAGTCTGCAATTTCGCTTCGTGTAGATCAGGACGTGCTGGAGTGGTTCAAGACTCAAGGCCCTGGCTATCAAACCAGAATCAATGCCGTTCTTCGTGCGTTTCGCGACGCATCGGTCTAACAATTCATTCAAGCCGACGCCGCTTCGCGGCGCGGCTTAATTCAGGCGTTAGGCGGCAATGTGAGTACTTCAGAAGTCCATCCGTCAAAGGACGAGCACGCACGCAGCACTCGCCCGCTTTTCATTACGCTGGGCTTCGTGCTGCTCGGTGGCTTCGTCGCCCGGGTTCACCCCCGTTTTCACGGACACTTACGAGAAGGCCGATCGAGGCCATGAGGAGTGTTCATGTCAATGCGAAGGAAGTTCAGCGAGGAGTTCAAGCGTGGCGCGGTTGAGCAGGCCAGCCGGCCTGGCGTCAGTTGTGCCCAAGTGGCGCGGGAGCTGGGGATTCGGGACAACCTGCTGACGCGCTGGAAGCGGGAAGCCCAGAGCCAGGGCAAGGCGGCGTTTGGCGGCGCCGGCACGCCGCGGGACGAGGAAGTGGCGCGTCTCAAACGCGAACTGGCCCGGGTGCAGAAGGAGCGGGATTTTTTGCGAGAAGCGGCGACGTTCTTTGCCAAGGGATCCTCCCGAGGTATCGGGTGATCGAACGTTGCCGCGACGAGTTTCCGATTCGACTGATGTGCCGCTGCCTGAAGGTATCGGCCAGCGGCTACTACGACTGGAGCAAGCGCTTGCCTAGTGCCCGCCAGCATGACAACGCACGCTTGCTCAGGCGCATTCGGGAGTTGCACACGGACAGCCGAGGCACCTTGGGTGCCGGTCGGATGCAGGAAGATCTTGCCGAGGAAGGCGAGACGGCAAGCCTGAACCGGGTGGCACGGATCATGGCTGCTGACGGACTGCAAGGCTGGCCGCGTCCGAAGCGGCGTGGTCAGCGCGGGAGCCCGCGCTGCAGCGCCTCTGGGTGTGCGCAACCACCTAGAACGGGACTTCACTGCGCTGGAACCGGAGACCAAATGGGTCACCGACATCACCGAACTCAAGACCGGCCAAGGCAAGCTGTACCTGTGCATCGTGCTGGACCTGTTCGACCAGCGCGTCGTGGGCTGGTCGATGCATCACCGGCAGGACCGACAGATGGTGATCCGGGCCGTGCAAATGGCGGTCTGGCAGCGTCAGGACAACCATCCGGTCATCCTGCACTCCGACCGCGGCAGCCAGTTCCGAAGCGGCGACTACCAGAACTATCTGGCGGCAAACAAGCTCGTGTGCTCGATGAGTGCCGTGGGCCATTGTGGCGACAACGCCGCCTGCGAGGGGTTCTTCGGCCTGCTCAAGCGTGAGCGTGTATACCGATCCAAGTATCCAACGCTCGCTGCCGCCCGGGCGGATGTGTTCGAATACATCGAGCGACGCCATAACCCAAGGATGCGACGCAGAGTCATCAGACAAGATCAGAAGTTTTCAGCTCTTTCCAAACCGTCCGTGATTTCGGGGTAGAACCCCCCTCATTTTCCTGTCGTCCGCGTTTTTTTATTGGGCAACTCGGCCCAACCTCACCGATTCGGGACGCCTGACCTTATTCTTCGCCCCATTCATCATCGGTCTCGCGCACGCGCTCGTTGTCGGGTTTCTGGTATGGCGCTCGTCTACTCACGTCGCTCCAGGCTTGCGATCAGGTGCACGCTTCGCAGCCGTCCTGTATTTAGCTCTTCAGCTTAGCCTAATTCTTATTTTCTTGGTCACAGGTAGTGGCACCGCCTAACAATTCGTTCAAGCCGACCCCGCTTCGTGGCGGCGCCTGCGTGCTTGCGGTACGCTAGCACTCCGCCGCCGCCACTACGCAGGTCGGCTTAACTCAGGCGTTAGGCTCGGCTGGTGTTCAAAAACTTGCAGAGTAAAGAGCCGGATAATTCTGCATGGGCACTGCTTCTGCACTCGGCCTTCTGCTTCGCCCCGGCAAGCGCCTGTTCCTCTTGCGCGGCCAGTACCGCGCACGCGCCGTCCAGCTTGTCGCTCAGTCCAGGCGCGCTCAACACGCTTGCGCCGCACGTCTTGCTTCAGGCTCGCTCAGTCAGCACTTTGGCGGCCAAGCACGCACATGCGACAACCATGCTTGCACTGCACGCCATGCAGCAGGTCTGCGCCATCCAAGCACCGTGGCGGCGGGTTCCGGCAAACGGTGGTGCAGCAATACACCGGCCAGTCCGCGCCTAACAGTTCGTTCAAGCCGAACCCGCTTCACGGCGGCAAAATTTTAAGGTATGTTCGTGCTCTATTGCCGCCGTGCAGCGGGTCGGCTTAACTCAGGCGTTAGGCCTCATGAAACAGGATCGCGCAAACATCGTGTATGTCGTAGGAGCGACTGTCTTATGGGCGGTGTTTGTTTTCTGCGGACCACTAGTCGCGACCTTCTGGTTTGTCTTTCCTCCAATACTCTTTGCGGTCGTGACCACCTTGGTTCTCTGCAATATCTTGGATGCGAGGCCAACATCTCAAGCGGTTCTTTCTCTAGTTCCTCCGATTGCTACGCTTCCATACCAATGGCTTAAGTGGAGGCATCTCGGCGACGGAGATTTGGGAATCCTAGGCCTTTGGCTGTTAGCCACCCCTGCGGCATTGACGGCATGTGCCTATTGGATGTTCGCTGTCATCAAAAGGCGAGAGGCCTAACAATTCGTTCAAGCCGACACCGCTTCGCGGCGTCGGCAAAGTCCCGCTAAGATTGTGACTCTGCCGCCGCCGCAAATCGGCGCGGCTTAACTCAGGCGTTAGGTGCCGAGGGGAGCACTTCGCATGTCATGGATCTGGTTATTTCTTCTCGTACTCGCCGTCTTTGTCGTTCTGGCCGCGCTCAAAGGCAAGTCCGGTGGCACCGGCTCCATCGACTTCCCGTACCAGCGCGGCAAGCCGCTCTTTTCAGCCGCAGAGCGATCATTTCTCGGCGTGTTGGATCAGGCTGTTGGGCCAGATCATAGGGTCTTTGGCAAGGTCCGGGTCGCAGATGTCGCTGCGGTCAAACCGGGCTTAAGCAACTCTGCGCGGCAAGGAGCACTCAATCGCATCGCTTCCAAACACTTTGATTTCGTTATTTGCCGCTCCGGGGATCTTTCGGTGATCTGCGCCGTTGAGCTCAACGACAAGTCGCACGCTAGCCGCAAGGCGCAGTCTCGTGACGAGCTGCTGGCCAATGTTTGCCGCGTCATTGACTTGCCGCTTCTCACGGTTCCAGCTAAGGCGGCATACTCACCGCAAGATGTACGGGCTCAGTTCTTGGCGGCAGTAGAGCCCGTGTCCGTGGAAGTCCGGGTTGGCACCTAACAATTCGTTCAAGCCGAACTTGCTTCGCTACACCAAACACATGGCAGAAAAAGCTTGCCATGTGTTTGGCTCCGCTACGCAAGTCGGCTTAACTCAGGCGTTAGGCTCGGCTGGTGTTCAAAAACTTGCAGAGTAAAGCGCCAGATAATTCTGCATGGGCGTTGTTTTTGCACCCGGATTTCTGCTTCGCCCCAGCAAGCGCCTGTTCCTCTTGCGCGGCCAGTACCGCGCACGCAACATCTTGCCTGTCGCTCAGTCCAGGCGCGCTCAACACGCTTGCGCCGCACGCCTTGCTTCAGGCTCGCTCAGTCAGCACTTTGGCGGCCAAGCACGCACATGCGACAACCATGCTTGTGCTGCACGCCATGCAGCAGGTCAGCGCCATCCAACCACCGTGGCGGCGGGTTCCGGCAAACGGTGGTGCAGCAATACACCGGCCAGTCCGCGCCTAACAGTTCGTTCAAGCCGAACCCGCTTCACGGCGGCAAATTTTTCAGGTATGTTCGTGCTCTATTGCCGCCGTGCAGCGGGTCGGCTTAACTC
>NZ_JAMLIW010000013.1 GCF_023953935.1 Thermomonas sp.
AGCGCCACCCGCGATTGAGGATTCGACGTGAGCCATCATCCGGCCGCGCCAGCCTGGCAGGTGAGTCAGTGGTTCAACGCGGAGTCGCCACCGGATCTGCTCGGCCTGCGCGGTCGGGTGATCGCGCTTCATGCCTTCCAGATGCTCTGCCCCGGTAGTGTCCTGCACGGCGTGCCGCAGGCCGAGCGCCTGCATCAGGAGTTCGCCGGCGAAGGGGTCGCCGTGGTCGGTTTGCACACCGTGTTCGAGCATCACGACGCGATGCAGCCCGTGTCGCTGCAGGCGTTCCTGCATGAATTCCGCGTCACGCATCCCGTCGGCGTGGACGCGTCGATACCCGGCCAACGCGTCCCGGCGACGATGCAGGCCTACGGCATGCAGGGCACGCCGACACTGGTGCTGATCGACCGCGCCGGGCGCATCCGCCGCCAACACTTCGGGCGGCTCGATGACCTGACGGTCGGCGCCGAGGTGATGCGCCTGGTGTGCGAGGCGGGCTGAAGTGGCGCCATGTGCGCGTTGCCGCTGACCGAATCGAGTGCACCGCCCCGAGCGTGCAGCACCGATCCGCGGCCGGCGCGATGGCGCGTTCCGAGCCGGGCGGGCCCCGAGGCAGCAGCGTCGCAGCGACCCGCAGATCGGGTCGCGCGCCGATCGGGTCGCGCACCGCATGGCGGTCCGGCCGACGGTCGGATCAAATACGAAACCGGCGTCGCAGCCCTGCGGCATAGGCCCGTTGCGGCAGAACGGCTTTCAGCCAGGGCAACCAGCACGCGTCGGCTCCGAAGCGTCGACGCAGTCCTCGCCCTCCGAGTGCCCACTGGACGATGTCGCGTGCGGCACGTTCGGCAGGCATCCCGGTCGCGACCGACGCCGTCCAGTGTTCGCGCAAGCTCTGGCGCACCGGAGTGTAGTCGGCGATCTGCGCTGCCGGCTCGGCCGCCGATCGCGCCAGATCGGTGCGGATGAAGCCGGGTTCGGCCAGGCACACACGGATGCCGAAGCGCTGCAGCTCATGCTGCAGCGCTTCGTGCAGCCCTTCCAGCGCATGCTTGCTGGCCGCGTAGTAGGCCTCACCGGGTGGCGCCAGCAGCCCGGCCAGCGATCCGATGGTCAGGATGGTGCCACGGCGGCGTGCCCGCATCGCCGGCAGGAACGCCCGGATGGTGTCGGCCACGCCGTGCAGGTTGGTGTCGATGATCGCGCGGCCTTGCGCTGCCGAGACCTCCTCGAACACGCCGTGGATGTTGATGCCCGCGCCGTTGACGAGCAGTTCGGGCATCTGTCCGCGTCGCGCAAGGTGTGAAGCCAGATCGGCGATCGACTCCGGGTGGCACACGTCGAGCGCCGCGGGTTCGATCATGCCGGCGTCCACGGACGCCGCGGTCGGCGGCGTGCCTCGTCGACTGGCGGCCACCACATGCCATTGGCGCTTCGCGAGCTCGGCGCAGATCGCCGCGCCGAGCCCCGACGATCCGCCAGTGACCAGGGCGACACGGGTCGAAGCCTGCGTCGCGATCACGCCGCCACGGCCCGGTCCGGCGACCCCTGCAGCAGGCCCGGCCACAGCGCATCGGCCGCCTCGGCGCCGGAGATCGCGACCGCTTCGACCCCCGGCCCGTGCGTGGCGGCGCCGGCGATCACCAGACCGGGCACCGGGCTGCGCCGCGCCACCGCCCCATGGGCATCACGGCTGCCGTAGACCGCGCCGAAGCTGCTCCAGCCGTAGCGCCTGAAGCTCACCGGGCTGGCCTCGCTGCGCCAGACGATGCGCTCGCGCAAGTCGGGAATCAGGCGCGCCGCTGCGTCGATCAGCGGTTCGGCGAACGCGGCCTTGCGCGCCGCGTAGGCCGCGCTGCGGCGCTGCGCCAGGGGATCGGTGAGCTCGGGCTGCTCGAACCAGCCGCGCGCCGACGCCGGGTCCAGCAACTGCATCAGCTCGACCGTGTGATGCCCCGGCGGTGCCGCAGACGGGTCGACCAGGCTGGGCAACACCACTTCGAGCCAACGGCCTTCGGCGTGCAGGTGGTTCACCGGTACCAGTCTATGCAGGTCGCCGCGGATGCCAAGGTGCACCGAGAACATCGACGCCGAGGTCTCCAGCGCGCGCAATTGCTGCGCCCAACCGTGCGGCAGCGCGCCGGGCGCGAACAGCGTGCGTGCGGCACCGAGCAACTCGGCATTCAGCACCACGGTCGCCGCGCGCCGCTCGCTGCCGTCGGCCAGGCGCACGCCCTGGACCACGCTATTGCCGCGCGTGCCCTGCAGCAGCACCTGCGCGACGGGGCACCCCAAGTGCACCCGCCCGCCGTCGAGCTCGATGCTGCCGACCAACGCCTGTGCGAGCTGGCCCGAGCCGCCCACCGGGTACATGCCGCCGTGCATGAAATAGCCCAGGATCGGCACGTAGTCGCGCACGCGCAAGTCGCGCGCCTGGTGCGTGACGTAGCCCGCCAGGCCGAGCACCGCGTCCTGCGCGCGCTCGCCGACGCCATGCGCGGCCAGCAGCTCGGCCATCCGTGCGTCGAGCCAGCGCACTGTCTCGGGAAACGCGCGGGCGAACGCCAGCAGGCCGGGCACCGTGCCCGGCTGCCCCGGCACGCCGCCACGGCTGGGCGCGGTGGCGTACATGCCGGTGTGGATGCTTCGCACCAGTGCCAACGCTGCGCGCAGCGCCGGCGCGTCGGCCGGGTAGCGCCGTGTCAGCGCGGCGACGTAAGCGTCCCAGCCGCGAGGCACTGTCCACGCCCCACGATCGTCGACGAAGCAATGGTCCAGCGGCCGCCACTCGATGGCCTGCTCGAGATCCAGCCGCTGCAGCAGGGCGTACACCGTCCCGCCCGGGTGGCAGCCTGACACGTCGTGCACACCGGCATCGAAGCGGAACACCAGCGGGCGGTCCGGGGTGCCGACCCGGCCTTCCCAGTGATGGCAGAAGCCACCCGGCTTGTCGTGCTGCTCGAACACCAGCACGCGGACGCCGGCGCGCGCCAGCAAGGCCGCCGCCGTCAACCCGCCGATGCCCGAGCCCACCACCACCACGTCGGCATCGTCGGTGCGCCGGCGCGCGGCCCGCAACGGCGAAGGCCAGGGGTTCGGGTCGGCCTGCGCCAGGCGGCGGCGCAGCGCGGCATGCACCCAGCGCCGCGGCAGCCACAGTGACAGCCCGATCGCCGCCGCCAGCGGCACCCAGCGCGCCATCGGGCCGAAACCGGTGGATCCGGCCACGCCGACCCAGATCACCACCGCGGCCCACAGCAGCGACATGCCGCGGTTGACGCGCAGGAACACCGGGTCGGCCGTCATGCCGGGCCAGTCGGGGGCCGAGGTCACGGCCGTCCACGGCCGGCCGATCGCCACGCCGACCACCATCAGCAGCCCTGCGGCGATCGACACCCCCGCCGGAACCCGGGCCGTCCACGGCTCAGGGCCGGCAGCCAGAATCGCCGCGGCCATGCCGAAGATCAGGCCAAGGCCCGCGGGCAGCAACAGGTCGTCATGCCGGCGATACGTCCAGGCGACCAGTGCGATCGCCGCCAGTGTGCCGGCGGCAGCACCGGCCAGCGGCTGGCCGAAGCCGGCCACTTCCCAGAAGACAATGAGCGGCGCGAGCAGCAGGCCTGCGTGACGAAAGCTCTTCATGGCGCCGACTTGCCTGGTCCGCCACGCCAGCGAGCGTTGCGGATGCCGCTCTCGAGGCTCGTCGTCATGCGTTTATCCTGTGGGCAATGAACTTCGTCATCGTCTTCGCGCCGGCCGATCCGGGCTTGCCCGCACGCGCCGTCCTTTGAGCCTTTCGCGCCATGCAGGGCCAGGTTGCCGCGATCACGGTGCACGCGATGCTCGAAGGGCTGGTGCGG
This sequence comes from Thermomonas sp., assembly GCF_023953935.1. GTDB lineage: Bacteria > Pseudomonadota > Gammaproteobacteria > Xanthomonadales > Xanthomonadaceae > Thermomonas. The sequence goes on from NZ_JAMLIW010000013.1 coordinate 3,861, forward strand.
CTGGGCCTGAATCGCACGACCTTGACACGGGCGATCGGCGTCGATTTGGGCGATCCCCCACCCGCAGCAGCCCGGGTCGGCAGCGATGCGCTTGGGCGGTTGTGGCGAGCGGCCATGCAACAACGCCCCGACCCGGCTTTGGCGACGGCGCTCGGCCTTGCCATTCCCTTCGGGGCCTTCGGGTTCACCGACTACCTGACGGGCAGCAGCTACACGCTGGGAGGCGGCTTCGAGTCGCTGACGCAGCATTTGCGGCTCGTCGCTGGCGGCATCCAGCTCGAACTCGACGCGGCGGACGGATTGCGCTGGGTCCGGCTGCACACTCCGGGGGGCGAAGACCCGCCCTTCGTCGCCACCGAGATGACAGTGGCGCTGTTCGTCGGGCGCTTCCGCGACGGCACCGAAGGGGCGTTCCGACCAGCCTTCGCGTGCCTGCGTGGCGACGCGCCGCCGGGCGACTCGCCGCAGGCACGGCTGCTTGGCGTGCCGGTGCGCCATCGCAGCCCGGTGGCCGCCCTGGTCCTGCCGGAGTCGATGTGGAGCCTGCCGCTGCGTCGCGCCGATCCGTATCTGCACGGGACGCTCGGGCACAGTGTCGAGGGACTGGGCCTGCTGCGCAGCGCAGCCGATGAGCTGGAACTGGCGATCCGTGCCCGGCTGCGCGACGCGCTGGCCGACCGCGGCGCCGAGATGCATCGCGTGGCGCGCCTGCTCGGCTTGTCGGTGCGCACGCTGCAGCGCCGGCTGGCGTCGAGCGGCCGCAGCTGGAGCGATGTCGTCGAGGCCTTCCGGCGTGACGAGGCGGTCCGCCTGCTGGCCGGCCCGACGCCACTGGTAGAGATCACCGCGCGCCTGGGCTACCGCGAGCAGACCTCATTCACGCGCGCGTTCCGGCGCTGGACCGGGCAGACGCCGGCGCAGTGGCGACGCTCGGGCGGCGCATAGGGTGGACACGCGTGAAAAGGCGGTCCGCGGCGGCGGGCTCCCGGTCGGACGGTGCCGGCGCGGACTTCTCAGGCATGGCGCCAAGCCTTGCTGAACGTCTGGGGGGAGCTTCCGCCTTCGCTCGAACGAAATCGCTTCTCTTGTTCTGACTGGGGCGGCCGACTTGCCGACCGATGACTCATGAACCGCCTGAAGGGCGTGTTCGCTTCTTGGGTCTCATCAAGCTCACCTGGCCACGGCCTATGGATGTGGCAGGAGCTATCCCCCGTACCAATGAACCGTATGTCCGATCTTGCGACGCGGATGTTTTGCATGTTAGGATAGTAATAGGTCACTTACTTTAGGGAGTCGGTACGGTGAGCGAACGCCCTCAATATCTGTCCGCCGAAGAGCGGCGCGCTGCCACAGTGCAAGCCGTGGTGGACTTGGCCGCGGAGCAAAACCCGGCCGAAATCACGACCACGGCCATCGCCGATCGAATGGGTTTGACGCAGGGCGCGCTGTTTCGCCACTTCCCCACCAAGGACGCGATCCTGGAGGCAACGATGACCTGGGTCGGTGAGCGTCTGCTGGTGCGCGTGGACAAGGCGGCCGAAGGCGCCGCGTCGCCTGCCGCGGCGCTCGAAGCCATGTTCATGACGCACATCGACTTCGTGGCCAAGCATCCCGGCGTGCCGCGCATGCTGTTCGGAGAACTGCAGCGCTCTGGCGAGACGCTCGCCAAGCGGATGGTGCAGACCTTGCTCCGTCAATACGAACAGCGCCTGCGCCGCCTGATGGAAGCAGGCAAGGCGCAGGGCGACCTGGATGCGGAACTGGACGTAGATGCCGCCGCCGTGTTGTTCATCGGCACGATCCAGGGACTGGTCATGCAGTCGCTGTTGGCCGGCAAGGTCAGTCGCATCCGTCGTGATGCGCCAGCCGTGTTTGCCATCTATCTCCGTGGCATCACGCACACCCGATGAAACGCCTTCCATCCTGCCGCCACGCAGTTGCTCGGTCAGCCGAGAGGCACACCACGGTCATGCGATCGCGTTGCGCCTCCAGCGCGAATCCGCGTCATTCAACACTCAGCCCGACCGCCCGGCGGAATGCACACGCACGCCGCGACGACGGCGAAGGCCTGGGAGTTTCCCCGATCAAGTAAAGGCCATGAAGATGACCACTCATCCACAACGCAGCATCTGGCACTGGCTGATCTCCCTGCTCGCGATCGGCTTCGGCCTGCTCACTCTTCGGGAGGGTGGCGCCGTTCTGTTTGTCGACGGCGCGGCGCGCCAAGCCGCCGGCCACTATGTGCCTTTCGTGCTCTGGTTCAATTTTCTGGCCGGGTTCGCCTACATCGTCGCCGGCGTCGGCTTGTGGATGCGCCGGCGCTGGGCCGCATGGCTGGCCATGGCCATCGCGGTTACGACGGCACTCGTGTTCCTGGCGTTCGGAGTGCATGTGGCGCTGGACGGCGCCTGGGAGCGGCGCACGGTCATTGCCATGACGCTGCGCACGTTGGTGTGGACTGGCATTGCAGCCATGGCGTGGCGCGGGTCGGCAGCGAATGCACCGGTCGCACGCGAGCACTGAGCATCTCTTTTGATGGAAACCCATCCATGACAACTCCAAACCTCCTCTTCGGAAAAACCCGTTGGGTCGTGATCATCGTTGCCCTGCTCGTTCTTGGCGGTGCACTGGCGTTCTGGTTCACGCGCAGCCATGGACAAGCAAGATGCATTGCGCCTCTACGGCAACGTCGACATCCGCGAGGTGCAACTGGCTTTCCGCCAGCCTGGGCGTGTGACGCAAATGGCTTTCGATGAGGGCGATTCCGTCACCGCCGGCGCGCGCCTGGCCACGCTCGACGCACAGCCGTATCGGGACGCCCTTGCAGCAGCGCAGGCCCAGGTGCAGGTGGCGCAAGCGGAACTGGCCAAGCTGCGCCGGGGTCTGCGGCCGCAGGAAATCACCCAGGCACGTGAGGCGCTCAGACAGGCGCAGGCGCTTGCGCTTGATGCCGAGCGCAACTTTCAGCGCCAGAACGGCCTGCTGGCGTCGGGTGCCAGCAGCCAGCGCACGGTCGATGCTGCCCGCACCGCAAGAGATCAGGCGGCTGCGGGCGTCGAATCCGCCAAGGCCGCCCTGTCGCAAGCATCCGAGGGCTTTCGCAAGGAAGACATTGAGGCAGCGCAGGCGCGCCTTGCAGCCGCGCAGGCAGCCGCAGCGCAAGCCGCTACGTCTCTGACGGACACCGAACTCACGGCACCCAGCGATGGAACCATCATCGCGCGGGTGCGCGAGCCCGGCAGCATGGTAGCCAGCCAGAGCACGGTCTACAGCCTGAGCCTGGACAAGCCCGTGTACGTGCGCGCCTACGTGGGCGAGCGGGATCTGGGCCGGATCGCACCGGGCACCGCGGTGCACGTCAAGAGCGATTCCGGGGAAAAGGTCTATCGCGGCCAGATCGGTTTCATCTCGCCGCGCGCCGAATTCACGCCCAAGACAGTGGAGACGACGGACTTGCGCACAGATCTGGTGTATCGCCTGCGCATCGTCATCGACGAGGCCGACAGCGACGCCGCCTTGCGTCAGGGTATGCCGGTGACGATAGCGGTCGATGCCCAGCCAGCCGCCGGCGCGCGCGCGGGGGAGCGTTGAGATGCAGGCAAACGCCGCCATGGCCGCCACGCCGACCAGCGCGAACGCCGATGCCCCTGCCGTCGTCATCGAAGGCGTGGACAAACATTTTGGCAAGGTGCAAGCCCTGCGCAGTTTAAGCGCACGCATTCACTATGGGCGGCTGACGGGTCTGGTCGGCCCGGACGGCGCTGGCAAGACGACGCTGATGCGGATTCTGACCGGCCTCCTGGTGCCGAACGCCGGCCACGTCACCTTGGCAGGCTATGACGTGGTCAAGGACAACGACGCCATTCATGTCGCCAGCGGCTACATGCCGCAACGCTTTGGCCTGTACGAAGACCTGTCGGTGATGGAGAACATGCGCCTGTATGCGCAGTTGCGCGGCATGGATGCGGACCGCAACGCCGATCTGTTTGCCGAGCTGCTGGACTTCACGCGGCTAGGCCCCTTCACCAAACGCCTGGCCGGCAAGCTCTCCGGCGGCATGAAGCAGAAGCTGGGCCTTGCCTGTGCACTCATGGCGCGGCCCAAGGTGCTGCTGCTGGACGAGCCGGGCGTGGGTGTCGACCCGGTCAGCCGCCAGGATTTGTGGCGCATGGTGCAGGCGCTGACCGATGAAGGCATGGCCGTGGTCTGGTCCACCGCCTATCTCGACGAAGCCGAGCGCTGCGAGAGCGTGCTGCTGCTGAACCAAGGGCAGCTCCTGTTCGATGGCCCGCCGCAGCAACTCACCGCGCAGCTCGAAGGCCGCAGTTTCCGTCTGGAAGACGTCGGTACCAAGCGCCGCGCGGTCCTGACCCAGGCACTCGACCTGCCCAGCGTGAGCGATGGCGTAATCCAGGGCGCCGGCGTGCGCGTGGTGTTGCGCGAGGGCGCGGACGCAGGGGAGCAGCTCCAGGCCCTGTCCGATCAGGCGCGGGTAGAGCTGGCCCAGGTGCCTGCGCGCTTCGAAGACGCCTTCATCGATCTGCTCGGTGGCGGCCCCGGCGGCACGTCGACGCTGGCCGAGCGTCTGCCGCCGGTTGAGCTGGGTTCCGCCATTGCCGTGTCGTGCCGAAACCTCACCAAGCGCTTCGGCGAGTTCACCGCCACCGACAACGTCAGCTTCGAGGTGCAAAAGGGCGAAATCTTCGGCCTGCTCGGCCCCAACGGCGCCGGCAAGTCCACCACCTTCAAGATGTTGTGCGGCCTGTTGAAACCCACTGCTGGCGAATCGCATGTGGTGGGCCATGATCTGCGCCGCGCCACCGGCGCGGCCAAGAGCCGGCTCGGCTACATGGCGCAGAAGTTTTCGCTCTACGGCCTGCTCTCGGTGCAGCAGAACCTGGAATTCTCGGCCGGCGTCTACGGACTGGAAGGCAACACCCGGCGCGAGCGCATTGCCGAGATGATCGAAACCTTCGATCTGGGCGACTGGCTGTCCGCCACGCCCGATTCCCTGCCGCTGGGCCACAAGCAGCGCCTGGCATTGGCTTGTTCGCTGATGCACCGGCCGCCCGTGCTGTTCCTGGATGAACCCACTTCGGGCGTGGACCCGATCACCCGGCGCGAATTCTGGACCCACATCAACGGACTGGCCCGCAAGGGCGTGACCATCATGGTCACCACCCACTTCATGGACGAGGCCGAATACTGCGACCGCGTGGCCATGCTCTCGCGTGCGCAACTGATCGCGCTGGATACGCCCGACGCGCTCAAACGTTCGGCGGTCAGCCCCGAACAACCCGACCCGACGATGGAGGACGCCTTCATTCACCTGGTGGAGTCGTCAGACCGCGAGCTGGAGGCCGCCACATGAACGGCGCCACAATGCACAAAGACGGAAGTGGCCCCCTGCAGACCGACTTGCGCCGTTTTGATCTACGGCGCTTGATCGCCCTGGTGACCAAGGAAAGCTACCAGGCGCTGCGCGACCCCTCGACGCTGCTGATCGCGTTCGTGCTGCCGGTGGTGTTGCTGCTGCTGTTCGCCTATGCGGTGTCGCTGGATGCGAAGGATGTCCGTGTCGGCGTGGTCCTGGAGTCGCCCGGCGCATCGGCACACTCGCTGGCCGCAGCGTTTTCGGGCACCCGCTTCCTGAATACGCACTTCGCCCATGACCGGCGCGAAGTGGCCGACCAACTGGTCTCAGGCGACCTGCGCGGCTACGTGGTGATTCCGCAGGATTTCGAGCAGCGGCTGGCCCAGCGTGGCAGCGAGCCGCTGGTGCAGATCGTCACCGATGGCTCCTACCCCAATACCGCCAACTACGTCGAGAACTACGCCCGCGGCGTGGTCCAGTCCTGGCGCGCCGGGCTCGATGTCGCGGCGCCCGCGCAGGCCGTCATGCTGGAGCCGCGCTACTGGTTCAACCCCGAGCTGGAAAGCCGCCGCGCACTGATTCCCGGCGCCATCGCCATCGTCATGACCATCATCGGCACCATGCTGACTGCACTGGTGGTGGCGCGTGAATGGGAGCGCGGCACCATGGAGGCAGTGCTGTCCACGCCGGCCTCGGTGGCCGAAATCCTGATCGGCAAGCTGCTGCCGTACTTCGTGCTCGGCATGCTGTCCACGCTGGGCGCAGCGGCGCTGGCGGTGTTCGTGTTCGGCGTCCCGATGCGCGGCTCCTTGCTGTCCCTGTTGCTCTTGTCGGCGGTGTTCATGGTGCCGGCGCTGGGTCAGGGTCTGCTGATTTCCTCATTGGCACGCAACCAGTTCCTGGCCGCGCAGATCGCGCTGTTCACGGGTTTTCTGCCGGCCTTCATGTTGTCGGGCTTTCTGTACGAGATCGACGCCATGCCGGCACCGATCCGCGCCATCACCTTGGTGGTTCCGGCGCGCTACTTCGTCGATTCGCTGAAGACGGTGTTCCTGGCCGGCGACATCTGGGCCGTGTTCCTGCCCAACCTGGCGGCCATGGCGGCGATCGGGGTGCTGTTCTTCGTGATCGCCAAGCGCGCCACGCGCAAGAACCTGGAGTGAAGCGATGTTGACGTCCGCATTCTCGTTGACCCGCCTGCGCGCCCAGTTCATCAAGGAGGTGCTCAGCGTCCTGCGCGACCCGCGCAGCCGCATGGTGGTGTTCGTGCCGCCGATCCTGCAGTTGCTGGTGTTCGCCTTTGCCGCGACGCTGGAAGTGCGCAACGTCGATATCGCCGTCTACGACCAGGATACGGGGCGCTGGTCGCACGAGCTGGTACAGCGCCTGGACAGCGCCCGCTTCATCACCCACATCCGGCATGTCGACAGCCAGCAGCAACTGCACGAGCTGATCGACCGTGGCGAGGTGATCGCCGCGCTCGCCATCCCGGTGGATTTCTCGCGCTCCATCGCTGCCGGCGAAAGTGGCCGCGCGCAGGTACTGGTCGATGGCCGGCGCAGCAACTCCGGGCAGATCACCGTGGCCTATCTGTCCACCATCGCCGCCGATGTCGGCGCCGAGGTCGTGCCCGACGCCCAGGCACCAACGCCCGTGGTCGTGCGCCACTGGTTCAACCCGAATCTGGTCTACCGCTGGTTCATCGTGCCCGGGCTGACGGGCATCCTGGCGCTGTTCAGCTCGCTCTTGATCACCTCGTTGTCGATCGCGCGCGAGCGCGAGCTGGGCACCTTCGACCAGTTGCTGGTGTCGCCCACCTCGACGCCCGAGATCATCATCTCCAAGTCGCTGCCGGCACTCGCAATTGGCACCGGGCTGGGCCTGTTCATGATCAGCGCGGGCGTCTTCCTGTTCGGCATCCCGTTTACGGGCTCGTTTGCACTCCTGCTTGCCAGCCTGGTGCTGTTCATCGCCTCGGTGGTCGGCATCGGTCTGATGATTTCCGCGGTCAGCATGACGCAGCAGCAGGCCATCCTGGGGGCGTTCGCCGTCGGCGTGCCGGCGGTGCTGATGTCCGGCTTTGCGACGCCTGTGGAAAACATGCCTGTCGTCCTGCAATGGCTGGCTCAGGCCATTCCGCTGACCCACTTCCTCATCATCGTCGAAGGCAGCTTTCTCAAGGCCATGCCGCCCGGTGACATTCTCGCCAGCCTGTGGCCGCTGGCGGTCATCGCCCTGGCCACGCTGACGATGGCCACCGTATTCGTCCGAGGACGCCTGCAATGAAATCCAAGCCCCGCACTCCCTTTCTTCGCGCAACCGTCACCGGCCTGACCCCTGGGCGCGCGCGTCCGCTCGCGCTGGCCCTGTCCTGCGTGCTGCTGACTGCCTGCGCAAGCGTGGGCCCCGACTACCGCGAGCCGCCGCCGGTCGACGTCGGCAGCGGCTGGAGCTTGCCGTTGGCAAGCGAATCCCAGTCCGCAGACTTGAGCCAATGGTGGTCTGCACTGGACGATCCCATCCTCGATCGCCTGATGGCCACGGCGCTGGCACAGAACCTGGATCTGCGCCAGGCTGCGGCACGCATCGATGAGGCACGCGCCCTGCGCGATCGTGTGGCCGGCGAGGCATTGCCCACCGCCGCCGCTGGCGCGAGCGTCAACCGGCGCCGTCAAAGCGAGAACGGACCCCTGCCCGTAGGTTCGATCCCCGGCCTTGACGCCACGCAGACCATCTACGACGCGGGCTTCGACGCGGCCTGGGAGGCCGACTTGTTCGGGGCCAGGCGGCGCGCCCTGGAAGGCGCCAGCGCCCGCCTGCAGGCGACCGAAGCAGAGGCACAGGGAGTACGCATGCGCATCGTGGCCGAGGTCGCGCGCACCTGGTTCACCGCCGTCGGCGCCCGCTACGAGTTGCACGCACAACAGGCCACGCTGGATACGCTGCAGCAGACCTTGGAATTGGTGCGCCTGCGGCATGCGCTGGGCGACGCGTCGGCCGCCGACGTGGAGGCGGCGTACGCCCAATGGACAGCGGTCAACGCGCTCATCCCGGATATCCAGGCGCGCCAGCGCGCCGCGGTACTCAGCCTGGGCGTGCTGCTGGGCGCACCGCCGGAGCGGGAGCTGGCACTGCTTGATGGCCCCTTGACGCCGAGCACGCTGCGGGCGCTGCCGGTGGGCGAGCGCGCAGAGATGCTGCGCCGACGCCCTGACGTGCTGGCTGCGGAACGCGCCTGGCAGCGAGTTCCGCCGACATCGGCGTGGCCACGGCCGAACTGTTCCCCAAACTCTCCATCGGTGTCGGCGGCGGGTTCCAAGCGCTCAGCACGGGCGATTGGTTCGATGCATCCAGCTCGCGTTTTTCCATCCTGCCGCTGATTTCCTGGCGCCTGTTCGACGGTGGCCGTGTGCGAGCCGAAATTCGGGCACGCGAGGCGGCCGAGCGGCAGGCCGCGCTGGCCTATGAGCAGGCGGTGCTGACGGCGCTGGGCGACGCCGAGCGCGCGCTGGGCGACTACCACGGCGGGCTGGACACACTGGAGCGCCGTGGTATGGCGTTGGATGCCGCGCGCACAAGCTACGGCCACGCCAAGAGCGCGCTACGCGGCCGGCGACATTGCGCTGGTCGAACTGCTGGCTGCCCAGCGCAGCCTGCACGAGGCCGAAACCGCAGCCGCACGCGCGCATACCAACGCCGCCGTGCAACTGGTGGCGCTGTACAAGGCCCTTGGTGGTGGCTGGGACGTATCCACGGCGGCATCCAGCGCAACCCATCCGCTGCGGGGCACTGCCGCCCCCGTCGCGTTTTCAAGCCGCTGACTCAACACAAGGAGACCGTCATGCAAATCAACGTTGGAAGTCTCGATCGCATTGTCCGCATCGTCATCGGACTGATTCTCCTCAGTCTCCCATTGTGGCTGGACTCATCCTGGCGTTGGCTGGGACTCATTGGAATCATGCCACTCCTCACCGGCCTGACAGGCCGCTGTCCTGGCTATCGCCTATTCGGCCTGAGCACCTGCCCGATGCAAGAGAAAAAGCCGGAGTGAAGATCCCATGAAGCTGAGTTTTCTGCGGGTGGGCGTACGGTGGCGGCGCGCAACCGCAGGCCATTCGAGTTCGATCCGGCACCCGTCGCGAATGGGGAGTCGCGCGTGAAGGCACTGGAACTGCTCACGTTGCTTGATGTGCAACACCGGGCTCGCGCCATGCCCTCGCAACTCTCCGATCGCGAGCAGCAACGGGTCGCCATTGCGCGCGGATTGGTAAATCGCCCGCCGTTGATCCTGGCCGATGAGCCGACACCGTGTCCCTCGGCAGTGAGCGCGACATGGCTGTGATCCGCATGCTCAACCTCATGGCCTGGAAGTTCGAGACCGCCATCATCGTCGTCACCCACGACGAAAAAATCGTCCCCACGTTCAAGCGCATCTATCACATCCGCGATGGCGAAACCGATGAAGAGACCGGTGAAGGGCGAGGGTTTGATTGACTTTGAAAGGAAAAGGAGCAGGCACCATGACGAGCGACAGCATGAATCGGTTCGAGCAGGAGCACCTCAAACGATGGTGGGAAATCACGCGCTGCTACCTGTTCGCGGATTCGGTAAATCTGTCTGGAGCCGCCGTCGCGGCCGAGGATGGATGGTCGCCTCCGCAAACGGACAGCCACGGTGGCCGGAAAAGCAGATACAGGGTGAGAGGTCGGCTCTTGCGCTCAATCAAGCGCGGGGGGAAAGACGACCCCCTACGGGAACTGGAGAGCGCATTCCAACAGCAGATCACGTTCATCGCCAGGCACCCCGACGTCCCCAGGCGCCTGTTGTCATGGTTAACAAAAGAGGGGGATCCCCGTCTTCAGCGGCGGGTGCGGATGCTCATCGATTACTACGCCGCTCGCCTGGCCCAAATCATCGCTCGCGCCAAACAGCAGTGCCTAGTCAGAGCCGACATCAAACCACATGCGGCGGCAATTTCCCTTGTTGGCGTCATTCAAGGACTGGTGCTCAGAACCCACGCCGCGCCGCATCCGAGGGAGTGGTTCTTGCGGGAGGCCGCCGAGGCTTTCGCCCTTTATCGGGCTGCACTGGCTGTTCCTTCGAAATGAAAGCAGTCGGGAGATTCCTGGGCAGGGGAAAAACGTGAGGGTACCCATGCAAAGAAAGGATTCCGTATCTGGGCAATTTCACTGGTCGCTGTCGGCTTTGGCTTGCTGACCATCAAGAAAGGTGGCGCGATCCTGTTCGGTGGCGAGGCGGCGCAAGCGTCTGCCGGGAACTACGTGCCGTTCGTGCTCTGGTTCAAATTTCTGGCCGGCTTCGCCTACGTTATCGCTGGCGCTGGACTGTGGATGCGGCATCGCTGGGCAGTGTGGCTGGCCGTCGTCATTGCCGCAGCGACTGCGTTTGCCTTTGCGGCATTCGGCGCACACGTGTATGCCGGCGGGGCCTATGAAACGCGCACGGTCATCGCGATGAGCTTCCGAACGCTGGTGTGGGTGGCGATCGCAGCCATTTCCTGGAACGGCCTGTCGCGCGGGAAAGCCGCCATAACGGCGAGAGATATGAAATGAACCTGAAGAAGCATCTCGCCACCGTGCTGTGGTTCGGTTTGGCATTGGCCGCCAGCGCCATGGCCGCGCCGCCTTCCCCGGCGCAAGATCATGACGGCGGTGTCGTCACGAGCCTCGTCAAGGGGGAGGCGCAGGAGGATGGAAATCTATCCGCGGCTCCGGCGATCAGTGACGCGGAATCGCAATACGGGTCGGCTGATGCGGCTCACTGGGCGCTGTATCAGCGTCTTAGAGATCGGAGTGCGCCTGCATCGCCGCCCAGTCCGGATCATGACCGGCTCCTCAACTCCAAGGCCAGCGACGACCTGCGGGAAGCCAGGAGGCCGCGCAGGCATCAATACAGGCCGGGGGCGGAGGGCGCGGGATGGGCGACGGACCCGGAGGAAAACCGTGAAGAGCCAAGCAGCCAACCGCGGTGCTTTCGAGGTCGGCGCACGTTCGATTGGCCTCAACATCACGCTGCCCCACGAACAGGCACCCAACCCCTACATGTGCCCGGATTTGGCGTTCCGATTCCACTATTTCGCGCTGCGCAAGATGCACTTCTTGTTGCACGCCAAGGGCTTGGTGGCCTTCCCCGGTGGCTATGGAACGCTCGATGAGCTGTTCGAGGTGCTCACCTTGATCCAGACCGGAAAGATGCCGCGGATTCCGGTGGTGCCGTCGGCCGTGCATTCTGGCGTCGCGTAGTTGATTTCGATCTTCTGCTCGACGAAGGCTATGTCTCTCCATCCGATCTCGACTTGTTCACCTGCGTAGACGAAGCGGAGGAAATCGTCAGTGCCCTCGAACGCTTTTACGTCAACAGGGCGGCAGGCGATGGGGCAACATGATTGGCATCGACGGGTATCGCTGGAGCGTGCGCGGCACCAAGGTGCGGCAGCCGATGCAGTGCGTCACCTTGTTGATTGCGGGTGTTGTTCAACCCAATTGCTGCTTTCGGTTCCGAAGTATCGCTCTCTGCAAATCCTCCCTCCTGCTCGCCAGAGCAATCCCTGCGCTGGCGGGGCGGCACCCTGCGTCTGGAGAACGATTTGTTCACCGGCTCCGATCGCAACTACACCAACGGTGTCGCGCTAACAGCAGTCTCACGCGATCTGCAAGGCGGGCTCCGTCCCGAGTGCCTGCCCCAGCCGATTGGTTTGTACGCCCGCTTCATCGGCTGGGCCGATCCCGGGTTCTGGCGCGATTCCGGCGCCCAGACATCGTCGCAAAACCTCGTCGTGCGCTTTGGCCAGTCCATGTACACGCCCGAGAACAAGACGCGCACCGATGTGATTCCAGATGACCGACCGTACGCTGGATTGCTCTACCTGGGTTTGGCGTGGAATCGCCGCATCCACCCACAAGCCGCCAGCTACGAAGTGCTTGACGTGCGTGAGCTGACCCTGGGCGTGATCGGCCCCTGGTCGCTGGCCGAGCAATCTCAGGATCTGGTGCATCGGGCACGCGGCATTGAGCGCTTTGGCGGCTGGAACAACCAGTTGCGCAACGAGCCGGCGTTTCAGATGGCCATGGAACGCAAGTTCAAGCCGTACACGGAGGGTGCGGTCCGCCCTGGATGGGCAGCGACGTGATCGGCAGCTATGCCTGCGGGTCGGAAACATCGAAACCGCCGCCAGTACCGGCGTGGAGTTTCGCGCGGGCTGGAACATACCGAACGACTTCGGCAGCTATCCGATCCGCCCTGGCGCGGAGAACCGCCCGCCATCGGGTGTTGCCGATCTGCGCACGACAACGCCGCAATCGGTCCTGGCGCCCAAACCTGGGGTACATGTCTTCCTGAACCTGGAGGGTAAAGCCGTCGCCTGGGACTTCTCACTCGACGGAAACATGTTCCGGCATAGCCATCATGTCAGCCGGCGGCCTTGGGTCGCGCAAGCAGCTCTCGGCATCAGTAGCCAATGGATCGTTGCCGGACGTGGCGTGCGGCTCGCCGTGATGCGCGTTTGGAGAACCCGCGAGTTCGACCAGCAGGCGGGCCATCACGCATTCGGATCGATCGCGCTGAGCCTGGAATTTTGAAGACAACTGCAACCATTCGTCAGACCCAAAGCATTCGTCACAACATCAATGGAGAAATTCGTGAGCCAGCCCTTGAAACCCAGATCGTTCTTCACCGTCTCGCTGTCCGTGATCTTGGCAACCTTCGCCACGGCACTCAGTGCGCAGTCCGTAGAGGCGGCAAAGCCAATGGCGCTTCGTACCGTCATGGAAAGACTCGGTCGCGACATGCAAGCCGTCACGGGCGCAATCTCCAAAGAAGACTGGCCACGGGTCGCCGAGTTGACACCGAGAATCGCCACGCATGCCGAGCCACCCATGTCGGAAAAGATGCGCATCCTTGCCTGGCTTGGAGCGGACGCTGGAAAGTTTCGGGGTCTTGATGGAGAGGTGCATGACGCCGCGACCGCCATGGGCGAGGCTGCACAGCGGAATGACGGCCAAGCAGTCATCGCGGCTTTCTCCAAGACCCAGCAAAGCTGCCTAGGCTGCCACCAGAGTTACCGTCGCTCGTTCGTGGAAAAGTTCTATGGAAGCCGCTAGCAAGGGATGGCTACACCTGTTGACGGAAGACTAGCCTCTATCTAATAGATATACCTCGACGAATTCCGAGTTCCCAGGAAGCCACCCGTTCGGCGATCACGGGTTCGTGCTTCACCCGCCGCAGCACTCGTTGGTGGATCTGACATGCATACAGATCGTCATGCAGCCCCTTGATCTGCTGTGACAGTGGCACCTCGAACAGGCGCAACTCGATTTCGGGCTCCTCCTGCCGGCATAGCGCCAGAAAGATCGGCAAGCGCAACGGGGTGATGCCATCGGACAGCGCATGCGCCGCTGCCCGTGAAAGCCGTTGGCCGCTGCCTTCACGCTGTCGCGGGCCTGCTGCAAAGCAGTGAAGATACGCGGCACATGTTCCGAGAATAGCTTGCCCGCGTCAGCCGCTTGCTGCGGCTGCTCCGGCCGCAGTGCTTCAGTAGCGCGGTTACAGGTGGCGATCTCGAAGTCGCTGGACATGCCCGTCGAAGTTCATCCAGCGCGATGCCCGCTGGCGCGAACTTCAGACGCCGGGCTGTCGCCCGTATCGACAGACCAAATGACCAAATCGCTTGCCGTCGGGGAGTGGCGTAAGACGCCGCGACTGTCCTCCGCGGGTCGCTGCGGCCACCGAAGACTAGGCGAGGCGCGCTGGCGCGAGTGCTCTAGTCTCGACAACCTCCAGCCATCCGCCATGGCCGCCGCCCGGGTTCAAGCAGCGTTGCAATAAATCCGGACACCATCCCTCGCGCGCAGCGAGCCGGCGATGGCAGGCGCTGCAAGACATGCCGGTCTCTTCTCCACACTCACGTGGCCTCCCTAAGATCATAAGGACTGGTCACGTCACGAGGGACTGCGCATGAACTTACGTCATCTGGCCGGCGATACTAGTCAACGGTCACGATATTGATCGCCGGGCAGTCATCTTCGCTGCTTCATTGCTGTAGCCGAGGAACTGCACTTCGGCCGAGCCGCTCGGCGGCTGCACATAGAACAATCTCCTCTATCACGCACGATCCGTAAGCTGGAGACAACTCTAGGCGTGACGTTGCTCAGTCGCAGGGACACCTCCGGGTAGTTGCCCAGCGACATCCGCTTTTGCTTGCCCAGCCAATAGTAGCGGAAGTGCCAGCTCTTGTTGCCCGTGGGCGTGACGGCGAGGCTGAGGCCGTTGATGTCGGGGAGGGTGTACGCCTTTCCGGTGGCCTTGGCTTGCCTGACCACCAAGTCTGAGAGTGCCATGCCCTTGCTCCTGAACGCGTCAGGTAGCAGATGCTGTTCATCTCAGCCGCAGCCCTCCATCAACAATCCGGAAGCCGCACGACCCGCAAAATGGACTTAAAAGTGGACTTAAAAGCCCTGGCTGTCGGCGGATCGCAGTGGACCACGCTGGAAGATCGAAGGCGGAAAAATCGTTGCGTGACAACGACTTAAAAACCACCTTGGCCTATTCTGGAAGTCCCCGGAACCATGGAGTGGAGCGGGTGAAGGGAATCGAACCCTCGTATGCAGCTTGGGAAGCTGCCGTTCTACCATTGAACTACACCCGCGCGCGGTGCGTAGTGTACCGTGGAGCCGCCGCCCGGGTCACGGCGGGGACGACGATCGAATGAACCGATTGATCGCGACGGCGGTGCGATGCGTGGCGTGGGCGGCGGTGGCGCTGTGCGCCGCCTGCGCGAGCCTGCCCGGTCGCCCGCGCGTGGGCGCAGCCCGAGGCCACCGCGCTCGGCGCGCTGGCGGCCGCCGCCGCGCCCAACCTGCGCTTCTCGGGCTTCCGGCTGCTCGCCTCCGGCGAAGACGCGCTCGCCGCGCTGGCGGCGCTCGCCGACCACGCACGTCACACGCTAGACCTGCAGTACTACCTGATGCGCGACGACGCCTCCACCCGCGCGCTGCTCGGCCGCGTGGATGCGGCCGCGCGGCGCGGCGTGCGCGTGCGCGTGCTGCTCGACGACCTGAACACCGCGGGCGCCGACGACGCGCTCCTCTGCCTGACCCGGCACCCGAACATCGAGTTGCGGCTGTACAACCCGTTTCCGGCCGGCCGCGGCTCGACGCTCACGCGCGTGCTCGCGTCGATCCGCGACGTCCGGCGCGTCAACCAGCGGATGCACAACAAGATGTTCGTCGCCGACAACGCGATCGCGGTCACCGGCGGACGCAACCTCGGCGACGCCTACTTCGTACAGAGCCTGGCGAGCAACTTCGTCGACCTCGACGTGATCGCCGCGGGCCCGGTCGTGCGCGACCTGTCGGCCTCGTTCGACCGCTTCTGGAACAGCGAACTCGCGTACCCGTTGCGGACGCTGGTCACGAAGGACCCGGACTGCGCCGGGCCACTCGCCGCGGCGCCGCCGTCGCCGAACGGGCAGCGGGTCGTTGCGGGCCCGCAGCCCGTCTCGTCGCCCGACTCGCCGTCCGGACTGCCGCCCGCCGACTCGCCGCAGGAGCGAACCAGCGTCGAGATTCCCGACAGCGCCTTCGCTCAGGACCTCGGGGCGGGCCGGCTGCAGCTCGCCTGGGTGCCTGCCACCGTGCTCGCCGACGCGCCGTCGAAGATCGCCAGCGAGGGCGACCCCGACCGCAGCGAGACGATCGCCGACGACATCGTCACGCTGACCCGCGCGGCCAGGCGCGAAGTGGTCCTGATCTCGCCGTACTTCGTCCCCGGCAAGCGTGGCGTCGCGCTCGCCCGCGAATTGCACGCGCGCGGCGTGCAGCTTCGCGTACTGACGAACTCGCTCGCCGCCACCGATGCGCCGATCGTCCACATCGGGTACGCCCGCTACCGTCGCGACATGCTCGAGGCCGGCGCCGAGCTCTACGAGCTGCGCAGCCGGCTCGGCGCGCCGCGCAGCCGGCTCGGGTCGTTCGGCTCGTCGCTCGCGAGCCTGCACGCGAAGGCGCTGGTGATCGACCGCCGGCTATTGCTGATCGGATCGATGAACATGGACCCGCGCTCGGCGCGGCTGAACACCGAGATCGCGCTCGTCATGCGCAGTCCGGCGCTCGCCGGCCAGGTGGTCCAGCTCTTCGAGGACGTCGCCGCCAGCAGCAGCTACCGGGTCGAAGCACTTGCCGACGGCCGCCTTCGCTGGGTCGGGCAGGCGCCGGGCGCACCGACGGTCGAAGGCTCGGAACCCGATGCCGGCGTGGGGCTGCAGTGGCTACTGATGCTGCTTTCGCCGTTCGCGCCCGACGAACTGCTCTAGGGCGATCCGGAAGTCCCCCGCGGAACGCACAGCACGCCGGAACGGAATGGCGCGACCGGCGCGCATGCGACAATCGCCGCATGGAAACCATCGTCGTCAACGGCGATCCGCGGCCCCTGCCGACCCCC
>NZ_JAMLIW010000014.1 GCF_023953935.1 Thermomonas sp.
GGACAGCCGCAGGCTGCCCGAAGGGCGCGGGCCATGGATGGCCCGCGTCTATCCCCCGAAGTCTGACTTGCAAGATTCGCCCCCAGGCCGGGCGTTTTCGTGTCTGGCGGAGAGAAGCGGACGAGGTGTCCCCCGTCGGGGTTCGACTGATTCGCCGGACCGAATCAGGACAGCCGCAGGTTGCCCGCAGGGCGCGGGCCAGGGATGGCCCGCGTCTATCCCCCGGAGCGAATCGAAACTGCCCGAAATCACCCCACCGCCACTGGGCTTGCTTCGACTCGAATAGACTGATTATTACCTGTTGATGGAGCCCGCTGTGTCCATTCCAACCTACGACCAGTTCATCGATCCTCTTCTGCGATTGCTGGCAATACAGAAAGATCCCATTCGCGCCCGAGATGCTCACGAAGGCGTTGCAGAGTTGTTGGGCCTGACCGCGGAACAACGGCAGGAAACCGTGGCCGCCGGTCAGTCCACCTACCAGAACCGCTGCGGTTGGGCACATGACCGGCTCAAACGCTGCGGCTACTCGACCAGCCAGAAACGTGGTTACTGGCAGCTCACCCAAGCCGGGCTGAAGTACGCGAATTCCATGTCTTCGCCACTGCCGGCAAGTGAGGTCCGCCGCATCGCGACCACTTCACTCGACGTCCGACTCGGGCCGATCAAGGACGATGGCAACAACGCATCGGAGCCCACGGAAGCGCGCGCAGTCCAGAGTTCTTCGCCGCAAAGTCCCGACGAACAGCTGGACGATGCCATCCGCGAAATTCGTGCCTCGGTGATCGGCGATCTGCTGGATCTTCTGCTCTCCGCCTCACCAACCTTCTTTGAAGCCATCGTCCTCGATGTCCTCCACAACATGGGTTATGGCGCCAGCAAAGCATCGCTGCAGCGCGTGGGCGGCAGCAACGACGGCGGCATCGACGGCATCATCTCGCTGGACAAGCTCGGGTTGGAGAAGGTTTACATCCAAGCCAAACGCTGGCAGGGCAGTGTCGGCAGGCCGGAAATCCAGGCATTCTTCGGCGCCCTCCGGGGCCTGCGCGCGAACAAGGGCGTTGTCATCACCACCTCTTCATTCAGCACGCAAGCCGTCCAGTTCGCGGCTTCCGTCGAGGGTATCGTGCTGGTGGACGGGCAACGACTGGCAGCACTGATGATCGACCATGGCGTCGGCGTCAGCGTCCGCCAGATCCGCATCCCGAAGATCGACAGCGATTATTTCGATGAATAGACCGTCGATTCCGACACATCGGCGCGTCACTTGCCGCAAGGCACTGCCGCAAGACCGCGCAACCATGTAAACTTTCGCACTTGCAGAGCGCAGGGACCCTTTGTGGCCTCGCGCGCATGCCGGAGCAGCGTTTCTCGAGCAGCTTCACATCCATGGTGGCCCCGTCGGCCCCTCGCGACGCCAGGTCGAAAACCCCGCCAGGGCCGGAAGGCAGCAACGGTATCGACTGATGCGGGTGCCGAGGTCAGCCGGCGGGGCTACCGCCTTTTCAACAGCTGTTGCTGCCTTCCGCCCCTGGGCCGTTGCCGCGCTCGATCATCCTGATCTCGCTGGCAACCCGGCCCGGTGCAGCTCAGATTCCCTTTTCCCAAGCCTTCTCGTAGCCTTCCCGCAGCCGCGCGAAATCGGCGTCGACCGCGGCCACCGAGCGCCTGCCCCGCACTTTGCGCAGCGAGCGACGCAGGCGCAGCAGGTTGGCCTCGCGCCAGCCTGAGGCAATGATGCGCACCCGCGAGCGGTCAAAATCAATCATCCAGCCGTGCCAGCGTGCATCGAACAGCAGGTTGTGGGCGTTGAGGTCGGCGTGGTCCACGCCGGCGCGGTGGAAGCGGGCGACAAGCTGGCCAACGGCTTCCCACGGCACGTCTTCGCTGCCGGCCAGCTCGGCCAGCGAGCGCACGTCCGGGAGCCGCTGCATCAGGATCGCGGCGCGATACTGCAAGCCCTCGCGGCGATACCATGCGGCATACGCCATCGGGACCGGCAGTTTTTTCGCGCGCAGCTGGCGCAGCAGGCGGAATTCGGAAAAGCTGCGGGCGTACTGGATGCCGCGCCAGAGGTGCTTGTCGCGGTTGAACCGGGCGATCAGCCCGCCGCGCAGGTAGTGGCGCAGGAAAGCCTCGCCTTCACCAAGATCGAGAAACCACGCTCCCCCGCGCCCGCTCCCCGCCACCGGCTGTGCGGCCTCGCCCCAGTGGGCCGGATCGAACCAGGCCGGGTCGGGCTGGCGGACCTTCGAACGGTCGAAAAGCACCGCACCGTAGCCATGCGCGTCATGGAACGGCGTCAGATGCTCATTGGGGTCCAGATGGGCCATCCCTGCGAGTCTACCTTCCCCGCGGGCATTGCTCTATCCTTCATGGATGGTCAATGTGCTTTGCATCAAATGGGGCACCAAGTACGGGCCCGAATACGTCAACCGCCTGCGCTCGATGGTCAAGCGCAACCTGGCGCGCGAGCATCGCTTCGTCTGCCTGACCGACGACCGCCTCGGGATCGATCCTGACATCGAGGTGTTCGACATCCCGGCGATCGGCATCGCCGACTTCGACAACCATGTGCCGTGGGTGCGCGGGCACGGTTGGCTCAAGGTGACCAGCTTCGCCAGTCCGCTCCATGACCTCACCGGGCCGACACTGTTCATCGACCTGGACGTGGTGATCGTCGATTCGCTCGACCGCTTCTTCGAACCGCCCGGCGAATTCCTGGTCATTCGCGAATGGGACAAGCGCGACGGCACCGGCAACACCTCGGTGTATCGCTTCGAGGCCGGCGCCCAGTCGGGCCTGCTCGACGTCCTGCGGAACGATCAAGCCAAGGTCCTGCGCGAGGTGCGCAACGAGCAGGAATTCGTCACCGGCACCTTGGCCTCCGCAGGCAAGCTGCAATACTGGCCGGCCGAGTGGGTGCGCAGCTTCAAGCGGCACTGCATCCCCGCGCCACTGGGTTGGTTTGGCACCCCGAAAATCCCCAAAGGCGCCGCCGTGATCGCCTTCCACGGCCATCCGCACCCCGACGAAGCGCTGGCCGGTCGCAGCGGCAAGTGGTTCCGCAAGGTCCGCCCCACGCCCTGGATCGCCGATTACTGGCGTTGAACGACGCCCCGTCAGCGACTTCCGGGCTCACTTGTCGTCGGAACCGTGCCGTCTCTCCCGGGCTCACTTGTCGTTGGAAGAGGCTCAGCCTTGCCCGGCAACCGCCGTCCCCGTATCATTTGCGGCCCGCTTCCGGAGAGGTGGCAGAGCGGTTGAATGTACCTGACTCGAAATCAGGCGTAGGTTTATAGCCTACCGAGGGTTCGAATCCCTCCCTCTCCGCCAGATACGCAAAGCGCCCCGAAAGGGGCGTTTTGCGTATCTGGCGGAGAGGGACGAAGGCGTAGTCCCTCGCAGGGTTCGACTGATTCGCCTGGAGCGAATCAGGACAGCCGCAGGCTGCCCGCAGGGCGCGGGCCATGGATGGCCCGCGTCTATCCCGACCGCACCTTGTCACGCAAAGCGCCCCGAAAGGGGCGTTTTGCGTATCTGGCGGAGAGGGACGAAGGGCGTAGTCCCTCGCAGGGTTCGACTGATTCGCCAGGAGCGCATTGCCTGTATATCGGGACAGCCGCAGGCTGCCCGCAGGGCGCGGGCCATGGATGGCCCGCGTCTATCCCGACCGGGCTCGGCACTTTGCCGGGCGAAGGCCGTCCGCGGCAACCCACCCTGCTGGAAGTCATGCACAGCGGAACGCCATCACGGTTTGTGACGGAATTTTCGCGTGAATTCACGCGACGATGCGATCATCCCGGTTCGGCACAAAAGCAAGGATCGCGTCCGCGGTCCGGTTTCATTGCCCGATTACGTTGCCTGTATTTGATTCCCTTGAACTTGCCGACCGCATGATCGAATTCGGACACCTGACGCATGTCGGCCTTCGGCGCGAGCTGAACGAAGACACGTATTACGGGGACACCGAACTCGGCCTCTGGCTGGTGGCCGATGGCATGGGCGGCCACGCTTACGGCGAGGTGGCCAGCGCGTTGGCGCGTGAGGCCGTGGTGCGTACGGTGCGTGCCGGCAGCAGCCTGTCAGAGGCAATCCGGACTGCCGACGAGGACATCATCCGCTGTTCGAAGCGGCGCGGCGACAGCCTGCCCATGGGCACCACGATCGTGGCTGCGCGGATCGATGGCAACCGCTTCGAGGTGGCCTGGGTCGGCGACAGCCGGGTGTACCTGTGGCGCGACGGTGCGCTGACCCAGCTGTCCCAGGACCACAGCTACGTGCAGGAATTGATCGCGACGGGCGCCATCAGCCCGGCCCAGGCGCGCAGCCACCCGCACCGCAACGTCGTCACCCAGGCGCTGGGAGTCACGACGCCCGACCAGCTCAACGTCGAAACCCTGAGCGGCGAGCTGCGTCCCGGCATGCAACTGCTGCTGTGCAGCGACGGGCTGACCGAAGAGGTGGACGACGGCCAGATTGCGCAGGTGCTCGCGCACGTCGACTGCAGCGCGCAGGAATGCGTCGATGGCCTGATTGCCGCGGCGCTGGATGGCGGCGGCTCGGACAACATCACCGCGATTCTGGTACGGAGCCATTGACGCCGGCGCGGCCCGACCTCAGGCTCAATCGCCCGCGTCCACCCCAGCCCCGGCCCGGGCCTCGGATTCCTGCCACAGACAGCGGCCGGATTTCTTCGCCAGCAGCGCAAGTCGCCGGGCGTGCGCGGCGGCGTCTTCCGGCGTCACCCGCACCCGCGGGCGCCGGGCGGCATCGGCAGCCGACATCCCGATGGTCGCGGCCTCGGTGGCCGTCGTCGCGGAGCCCGACGCATCGGCGAACGTGATTTCGCCCTGTCCCGAGGTCAGCGCGATGTAGACATCCGCCAGAATCTGGGCATCGAGCAATGCGCCGTGCAGCTGGCGCTGCGAGTTGTCCACGCCCAGGCGTTTGCACAACGCGTCCAGCGAGTTGCGCTGGCCCGGATAGCGTTCGCGCGCCAGCAGCAGGGTGTCTTCCACCGTACAGCGGTCCAGCACCTTCCCGCGACCCTCCAGGCGCGCCAGCTCGGCGTCGAGGAAACCGAGGTCGAAGGCCGCGTTGTGGATGATGAGTTCGGCGCCCTCGATGAACGCGAGAAACTCATCGGCCACTTCGGCAAAACCGGGTTTGTCGGCGAGGAACTCGCGGCTCAGGCCCGTCACTTCCTGTGCGCCCGGCTCGAAATCGCGATCCGGGTTGAGATAGCGCTGGAAGGTGCGCCCGGTCGGCCGTCGCTCCAGCAGCTCCACGCAGCCGATTTCCACCACCCGGTTGCCCGACTTCCATTCCAGCCCGGTGGTTTCCGTATCCAGTACGACCTGTCGCATCAGCCTGCCTGCTCCTTGAATTGTTCGGCCTGCGCGCGGGCCAGCTGGTCCACCCGTTCGTTGTCGGGATCGCCGGAATGACCCTTGACCCAGCGCCAGTCCACCGCATGCCGGGCAGCGGCCTGGGCCAGCCGCTCCCACAGGTCGCGGTTCTTGACCGCGCTGCCACCGGAGGTTTTCCAGCCGCGCCGCACCCAGCCCGGCATCCACTCGGTAATGCCTTGGCGCACGTATTGCGAGTCGGTGGTCAAAATCACCGCACAGGGGCCACGCAGGGTCTCGAGCGCGACGATCGTAGCCATCAGCTCCATGCGATTGTTGGTGGTCTGCGCATCACCGCCGGAAAGTTCACGTTCGTGGCCCTGCCAGCGCAGCAGCGCCGCCCAGCCGCCCGGCCCCGGATTGCCCAGACAGGCGCCGTCGGTGTGGATGCTCACCTGCTTGCGTGCAGCCATCATGCCGGAGTGCCTGCCTGCAGGCCGATCGCGCGCGGTTTGCGAATCGGCATCAACGGCAGGGTGCGTTTTTCGCAGCGCAGCAGGAACGCCGGACGCAGGCCGACGCCGGGGCGCGGATGCGGATCAGAGCCCGCACGCCAGCCCGGGCCGAGGCCTTGCGAGACCGGCTCGGGCAGCAGGCCCACGGCACGCAGCCGATGCCGCCATGCCACCGGCTCGCGGCCGCGCAGGCCATGGCCACTCCATCGCCATCGGTAAGGGGCCAGCGGATTGAGCGCCAGCAGCCACAGCCAGCCGCCGGGGATCAGCACCCGCGCGCATTCTTCGAGCAGGGCTTCTGGCGCATCCGTCATCTCCTGCGCATGCTGGATGATGACGACGGCGAAGCACTCGCTGGCCAGTGGCAGCGATGGCCCGCAGCGCAGATCGCCGGCAAACCCCTGCGCTGGCTCCGGCTGCAACCGCAACGAGGGCATCTGCGCCTCCACTTCCCCGGCAACGGCTGCCGCCGGCCCCAGCCACAGGCTTCGCTGGCGCGGGAACTGCTGGATCGCCGCACGCACGCAGGCCGCTTCGCTGGCGAGCAGCGCCATCCCGCTGGCGCCAGCGAACCAGGCGGCCGCTGCGGCGGTATCGATCGGGCGGTGGAATGCAGGCAGCATGCGTGGATTTTGCGGGAAAGCCGCGCGAACGTCACCGTGCTTCACTGCAATGGCTCATCCGGCCGCCGGCAATGCGATGATGGTCACCCGGAACGGAGAACCCGCGACATCGATGGACTTGCACGCTGTTCCCGCCTTCACCGACAACTACATCTGGCTGCTGCGCGATCGCGGCGGCCGCGCGCTGGTGGTCGATCCCGGCGAGGCTGCGCCCGTGCTGGCCGAACTCGGGCCAATGCCGCCGCACGCAATCCTGTTGACCCATCACCACGATGACCATATCGGCGGCGTCCCCGAACTGCTGGAGCGCTGGCCGGACACGCCGGTGTTCGCACCCGAGGACGCACGCATCCCGCGGGCCACCCGGCGCGTCGCTGACGGTGATTCCATTCAGGTCGGCCCGTGGCGCTTCACCGCGCTGGCGGTTCCCGGCCACACCCGCAGCCACATCGCCTGGCATGGCGAGGGCCTGCTGTTCTGCGGCGATACCCTGTTCAGCCTCGGCTGCGGGCGGATGTTCGAAGGCACGCCGGAGCAGATGCACGCTTCGCTGCAGCGGCTGGCGCACCTGCCCGATGCCCCGCTGGTGTGCTGCGCGCACGAATACACGCTGGCCAACGCGGCATTCGCGCTGACGGTCGATCCGGACAATCCCGCACTGCGCGCGCGCATCGGCCAGGCCTGTTCAGCCCACGACGCCGGCCAGCCGACTCTGCCCACCACCCTGCGCAGCGAGCGCGCCTGCAACCCGTTCCTGCGCTGTGACGATCCGGCCGTCCGCGCCGCCGCCGCGCGCCGCGCCGGCCGGACGCCGGTTGATGCCACCGATACCTTCGCCATCCTGCGCGGCTGGAAGGACGTTTTCCGCGCCTGAGCCCTGACGCGGCGGATGCCCCTGCACTTCACGCCATCGACCGCAGGCGTCAAACTTGCAACGTCCAGATGCTGCCGTGTCGCACCGTCTGCCCACCGCCACCCATCCAACACGAGGAGAGACCATGGGATTCCTGCAAGGCAAGCGTGCGCTGGTGACAGGCATCGCCAGCCAGCGTTCGATCGCCACCGGCATTGCCGACGCCTTCCACCGCGAGGGCGCGCAGCTGGCGCTGACCTACCAGAATGAAAAACTGAAGTCGCGGGTGGAGGCTGCCGCGGCCGAATACGGCAGCGATATCGTGCTGCCGCTGGACGTGGCCGACGATGCCCAGATCGATGCCTGCTTCAGCGAACTGGGCAAGCACTGGACGGACGGCTTCGACATCCTCGTGCACTGCATCGCCTTCGCGCCGCGCGAGGCGATCGAAGGCGACTTCCTCGACGGCATCAGCCGCGAGGCCTACCACATCGCCCACGACATCAGCGCCTACTCGCTGGCGGCAATCGGCAAGGCCGCGCGGCCGCTGATGAAGGGCCGCAACGGCAGCATCCTCACTCTGACCTACCTCGGCGCCGAGCGCGCGCTGGCCAACTACAACACGATGGGCGTGGCCAAGGCCTCGCTGGAAGCCACGGTGCGCTACATGGCGATGGCCCTGGGCCCGGAAGGCACCCGCGTGAATGCCATTTCGGCCGGCCCGATCCGCACCCTGGCGGCCAGCGGCGTGGCGAACTTCCGCAAGATGCTCAGCCAGTTCGAAGCAGTGGCGCCGCTGCGCCGGGTGGTCACCATCGAGGACGTGGGCAATACCGCCGCCTTCCTGTGCTCGGATCTGGCCGCCGGCATCACCGGCGAGGTGACCTATGTCGATGCCGGGTACAACATCATGGGCATGAGCGGGATCGACTGACCGAAACGCTTTCGCGACGCGCAATGAAAACGCCCGGGCTGCCCGGGCGTTTTCGTTTCCACACCTGCCGCCGATCGGGTTTACAAGCGGTCTTCCGCCACCTTGATCTGATAGCGCGCCCGCAGCGCCCGGATGAACGCCTCGCGCGCGCGCTCGCCGTTGGCCATCGTCATCTGCTCACGCAGGGTGTTGCGGTCTTGCGCGGTCACTTGCGCAAGGTTGCCATCGTGGACCGCGCGGATGGCGTACACCATGTAGGCGCCCCCCACCAGCGCCTTGCCCAGACGCGGGCGATCGTTCTCCGGCCGCGGCTGGTTGAACAGCACGTCCGCCGCCTGCTGGGACGGTATCGGCATGCCGCGCTGCATGCCATCCAGCCCGCCCATCGCCAGCTTGGCCGCGTTGGCGGCATCCGCCAGGCCCTTGCTCTCGGCCTCCTTGAGCAGCGCGTCGGCGGCGGCGGCGGCGGCCTTCCGCTGGCGATCCGCGCGGATCGCCGCGATCACGGCATCACGCACCTGCGCCAGCGGCAGCGCACGCTCCGGTTCGTGGTCGAAGACCCGGATCAGGACCGTCTTGTCCGGCCCGATCTCGATCGGGTCGCTGGCGGTGCCGTCCTGGATCAGGGTGTCGGAGAACGCGGCGCGCAGGACCTTCTGGTCACCGGCGATCCCCGGCCCACCCGCGCGGGTGAATGCCGGCGTGGTCTGCACGGTCAGGCCCATTGCCTTGGCCGCCGGCTCCAGCGAGGTCGGCGATTTCAGCACTTCGTCCACCAGCTTGCCGATCAGGTCGTTGAACTCGCGCTCCTGCGACCCCTGCGCAAGCTCGCGTTCGAGATCGGCGCGCACCTCCTCGAACGGGCGCTGGACCGCCGGGCGTACTTCACTGACCTTGATGATGTGCCAGCCGAATTCGCTTTTCACCGGCGCACTGATCTGGCCCGCCGGCAGGGCGAAGGCGGCGGTGCCGAACGCGGGCACCATGTCTTCCTTGCGGATCCAGCCGAGGTCGCCGCCCTTGTTCTTGGAGCCGGCATCGTCGGAGTTGGCGCGTGCCAGCGCCGCGAAATCGGCGCCCGGCGCGCGCGCTTCGGCCGCCAGCCGCCTGGCCTTGGCCTCGGCCGCCTTCTTCTCGGACTCGCTGGCATTGGCGGCCACCTGCACGAGGATGTGCGACACCTCTCGTTGCTCGGGGGTGGAGTACTTGGCGATCTGCTGCTGGTACAGCTGGCGCAGCGCGGCGTCATCGCTGGCGGGCTTGGGCAGGGTGCTGCCATCGACCACGACGTATTCCAGACGCACCGATTCGGGCTTGCGGAACTCGCTGCGGTGGGCGTCGTACCACGCGGTGATCTGCGCATCGGTCACCGGCGCGGTGTCCGCCGGCGGCAGCGGCAACATCACCCAGTTGACGTCGCGGGTCTCGGACAGCAGGCGCGCCAAACGGTCGATTTCGGCCGCGGTGACGAAAGCCGAATCGGCAATGCCGGCCGGGATCAGGTCATTCTTCAGGCCTTCGCGGATCTTGTCCTGGAACGCGGTCGGCGTCAGCGGCGGATTCTGCGAAGCCAGAATCAGCTGGTAGCGGTCCGCGTTGAACACGCCGTCCACCTGGAAATCCGGCATGGCCTGAATCGCCTTGCGCACCTCTTCGTCACTGATCGCGAGGTCGTCCTGTTCGGCGGCGAACTGCAGGACCTGATCATCGATCAGGCCATCGAGGATGCGCCGCTTGTTGTCCTTCGACTCGAACTGCTTGGGGTCGAAGTTGTCGCCCTGACGCTGGCGCATGTTCTCGCGTACCAGGTCCACCCGCTGGCGGAAGGCGTCGGCCTCGATGTCGGCGCTGGTCCACAGATAGGTGATCGGCCACACGTTCGGTGCCGAAGGCCACCAGGTCGGCGGCTGCGCGATCCGCGCCACGTAGGTTTCCACGCTCTGCTGCATGTACGACTCCATGCCGAAGAAGGCGAATGGAACCGTCACGATCGTGAGAATGATGCCGGCGATCCAGCCGGTGGTCTTGTCGCGAAGAGCTTGCAGCATGGCGGGCCAGCGTTCGGGTCGAGCCGCCTAGTTTAGCGCGCTGCGCCGCCAGAATCTTCCGCTGCGGATCGCGGGCAAAGAAAAGCCCCGCATTGCGGCGGGGCTCGGCTTTGCAACTGGCGGAGTGGACGGGACTCGAACCCGCGACCTCCGGCGTGACAGGCCAGCATTCTAACCGACTGAACTACCACTCCGCAGAGACCGACAAGTTTATCGGACGCTTCCGCCGCATGCAACATCCACCCCTGCGCATCCATCCCTGCGCGGACACGCAGGCCCGTGAATGCAGCCTGGTGGGCACTGAGGGGATCGAACCCCCGACCCGCTCCGTGTAAAGGAGCCGCTCTACCGCTGAGCTAAGTGCCCGCAGGCGGGATTATCGCAGCGCAAGGCCGCAAGCGAAACCTTCGGCATCACCTCCGGCATCCGCTCGCCACAACGAAAAAGCCCGGCGCAGGGCCGGGCTTTGACGATGACACGGAAGGCGTGAGGTCAGTTGACCGCGTCCTTGAGCGCCTTGCCGGCCTTGAACGCCGGGTTCTTCGAGGCCTTGATCTTGATGGTGTCGCCGGTGCGCGGATTGCGGCCGGTGCGGGCACCGCGCTTGCGGACCGAGAAGGTGCCGAAGCCCACCAAGGTGACCGTATCGCCCTTCTTCAGGGCCTTGGTGATCGCGTGGATCATCCCGTCGACGGCACGGCCGGCATCGGCCTTGGAGAGTTCCGCGGCATCGGCCACGGCTTCGATGAAATCGGCTTTGTTCATTGGATTGATGGCTCCGTTGGAGGAAGTACGACCGGAATGCATTGGCCGGGCCCGATGACGCTCCCCTGTCACAGGCCCGGGTTCACCGCAGCACCCTGCAAGCGCACTGCGGTCATCGACCTTATACCAGCGCCAATGCCGGCGCGCAACACGAAAGCAAGCATTGGCGCGGGTTTCAGCGGGAAGTGCTTGAAATTGCGCGCAGTCAATGCTTGATCGCGGGGCGCGACCCGGCCTTGCCGCGGGCGCGTCCCTTCGTCGCCGGCAGCTTCGCCGGCGTCCCGTTGCCGGCGCGGGCGACGATCGGGCGCTCGAGGGCCAGGTCCAGCACCTCGTCGATCCACTTCACCGGCACGATCTCCAGCTTCTCGCGCACGGTCGCGGGAATGTCGGCAAGATCCTTGCGATTCTCCTCCGGAATCAGCACCGTCCTGATGCCGCCGCGCAGCGCGGCCAGCAGCTTTTCCTTCAGCCCGCCAATCGCACTGACCTTGCCGCGCAGCGTGATCTCGCCGGTCATCGCCACATCGTGCCGCACCGGGATCTTCGTCAACATCGACACCAGCGAGGTGGCCATCGCAATGCCCGCGCTGGGCCCGTCCTTCGGCGTGGCGCCGTCCGGCACGTGGATGTGGAGATCGTGCTTCTGCAGGAAATCCAGTTCGATGCCGAGCTGCTCGGTGCGCGCGCGCACCACCGACAGCGCCGCCGAAGCCGACTCCTTCATCACGTCACCCAGCTGCCCGGTCAGGATCACGGCGCCCTTGCCCGGCACCAGCGTGGATTCGATCTGCAGCAGGTCGCCGCCGACCTCGGTCCACGCCAATCCGGTCACCAGACCGATCTCGTTCTCGGCTTCGGCGCGACCGAAATCGAAGCGCTGCACGCCGAGGTACTTGTCGAGGTTCTTCGCACTGACCACAACCGGCTTGGCCTTGCGAGCCTTGCCCTTCGCTGGCTTTGGCTGCGGCCCCTTGAGCGCGATTTCCTTGACCACCTTGCGCGCGATCCGGGCGATCTCGCGTTCAAGATTGCGCACGCCGGATTCACGCGTGTAGTAGCGGATGATGTCAACGATGGCCGATTCGGCGATCTCCAGCTCACCCTCGCGCAGGCCGTTGGCCTTGAGCTGTTTTGGCACAAGATAGCGGGTGGCGATGTTGAGCTTTTCTTCCTCGGTATAGCCGGGAATGCGGATCACTTCCATGCGATCGAGCAGCGGGCCGGGAATGTTCAGCGAGTTGGAGGTGGCGATGAACATCACTTCGGACAGGTCGAGGTCGACTTCGAGGTAATGGTCGTTGAAGGCGTGGTTCTGCTCGGGATCGAGCACCTCCAGCAGCGCCGAGGAAGGATCGCCGCGGAAGTCCATCGACATCTTGTCGATCTCGTCGAGCATGAACAGCGGGTTCTTCGTCCCCGCCTTGTTGAGGTTCTGCACGATCCGGCCCGGCATCGAGCCGACGTAGGTGCGGCGGTGGCCGCGGATCTCGGCCTCGTCGCGCACGCCGCCCAGCGCCATGCGCACGAACTTGCGGTTGGTGACCCGCGCGATGCTTTGGCCGAGCGAGGTCTTGCCGACGCCGGGCGGGCCGACCAGGCACAGGATCGGTCCCTTCATCCGTGATACCCGCGACTGCACCGCGAGGTATTCGAGGATGCGTTCCTTGACCTTTTCCAGCCCGTAGTGATCGGCATCGAGCGTGGTCTGCGCGGCCTTGAGGTCCTTGCGGATCTTGCTGCGCTTCTTCCACGGCACGCCCAGCAGCCAGTCGAGGTAATTGCGCACCACGCCGGCTTCCGCCGACATCGGCGACATCTGCTTGAGCTTGGCGAGTTCGGCCTTGGCCTTGGTTTCGACCACCTTCGGCATGCCGGCCGCGGCGATCCGCTTGGCCAGCTGGTCGAGGTCGTTGGGCACGTCGTCGAGCTCGCCCAGCTCCTTCTGGATCGCCTTCATCTGCTCGTTGAGGTAGTACTCGCGCTGGCCGCGCTCCATCTGCGACTTGACCCGGCCGCGGATGCGCTTTTCCATCTGCTGCACGTCGAGTTCGCCATCGACCAGACCCACCAGCAGTTCCAGCCGGTCGCCGGCGTCCAGGGTTTCCAGCAACTTCTGCTTGTCGATCAGGCGCACGCCCAGATGCGCGGCCACGGTGTCGGCCAGCTTGCCGGCATCTTCGATCCCCGCCAGCGTCTGCAGCAGTTCCGGCGGCAGCTTGCGGTTGGACTTGACGTAGGTTTCGAATTGGCCCAGCAGGGTGCGGCCGATCGCCTCGATCTCGCGCGGCTCGCGGTTCAACAGCGGGGCGATCACGGTCGCATTCGCCAGCAGCGCACCGCTCTCGGCGTGCATGGAAGCGACCCTGGCGCGTTCCAGTCCTTCCACCAGCACCTTGATGGTGCCGTCGGGCAGCTTGAGCAATTGCAGCACCTGCGCCACCGTGCCCACGGCATGCAGATCCGCCGCCGCCGGGTCGTCGGTTTCGGCGGATTTCTGGGCCACCAGCAGGATGCGCTTGTCGCCTTCCACGGCCATGTCGAGCGCGCGGATCGACTTCTCGCGGCCCACGAACAGCGGGATCACCATGTGCGGGAACACCACGACGTCGCGCAGCGGCAGGACCGGAAGCACGACGGACTCGGCGGTGGGCGTGTTGGCCATGAACTCTCCAAGGGCAGCGAAACGACGTGCGTCGTCCTGCCAGCGTTATGGGGTTGCCGGGCGCAGGTTGCAAGCGCGCACCGCGACGCGCGCGGAATCGCCCGTGAATTCAATCATTTGCAATTCGCGCCGAAAAGACCTTCCGGCGCCTCGACCCGGGCCGGACCGGCTCAGTCGGCCGACGCCGCCTTCGCGGGTGCCGGCGGGTTCTGGTAGATCAGGTAGGGATCGGACTTGTGCTCGATCACCGACTCATCGACCACCACCTTGCTGACGTTCTCCAGCGAGGGCAGCTCGAACATGGTGTCGAGCAGTGTGGATTCGACGATCGTGCGCAGGCCGCGCGCGCCGGTCTTGCGCTTGAGTGCTTTCTTGGCGATTGCCGCCAGCGCATCCGGGCGGATTTCCAGCTCCACGCCTTCCATCTCGAACAGCTTCTTGAACTGCTTGGTGATGGCGTTCTTGGGCTCGGTGAGGATCTTGACCAGCGCGGACTCGTCGAGCTCTTCCAGAGTGGCGACCACCGGCAGGCGGCCGACGAATTCGGGGATCAGGCCGTACTTGATCAGGTCTTCCGGCTCGACCTGCGCCAGCACCTGGCCGATGTCGGCCTTGCGCTCGCTGCTCTTGACCTTGGCGCCGAAGCCGATCCCGCCGGCTTCGGTGCTGCGCTGCTGGATCACCTTGTCCAGCCCGGCAAACGCGCCGCCGACGATGAACAGGATGTTGCGGGTGTCGACCTGCAGGAACTCCTGCTGCGGGTGCTTGCGCCCGCCCTGCGGCGGCACGCTGGCCAGGGTGCCTTCGATCAGCTTCAGCAGCGCCTGCTGCACGCCTTCGCCGGAGACGTCGCGGGTGATCGACGGGTTCTCGCTCTTGCGCGAGATCTTGTCGATTTCGTCGATGTAGACGATGCCGTGCTGGGCCTTGTCGACATCGTAATCGCACTTCTGCAGCAGCTTCTGGATGATGTTTTCCACGTCCTCGCCGACGTAGCCGGCTTCGGTCAGCGTGGTGGCATCGGCCATGGTGAAGGGCACGTTGAGCATGCGCGCCAGCGTTTCCGCCAGCAGCGTCTTGCCCGAACCGGTCGGCCCGATCAGCAGGATGTTGGACTTGGCCAGTTCGACATCGTCGGACTTCTGCCGGCTTTCAATGCGCTTGTAGTGGTTGTAGACCGCCACCGCCAGCGTGCGCTTGGCGCGCTGCTGGCCGATCACGTACTGATCGAGCACATCGAGGATTTCACGCGGCTTGGGCAGCGAACTGCGGGTGGACTGGGTCTTGTCCTCGAGCTCCTCGCGGATGATGTCGTTGCACAGGTCCACACATTCATCGCAGATGAACACGCTGGGGCCGGCAATCAGCTTGCGTACCTCGTGCTGGCTCTTTCCGCAGAAAGAGCAGTACAGGATCTTGCCGCTGTCACCGCTGTTGCGTCCCGATCGATCTTCGCTCATTCGCCACTCGCTCGCATTCGGTACCGAGCCGGCCCGAGAATACTACACGGCCACGCCGACGGCACCACCTGTCGCCGCGCCGCCACCCATCCGCTCCCGCCGGCGTCAGTTGGCCTGGATCGACTCATCCGGCCGCCGGTTGAGGACTTCGTCCACCAGCCCGTAGTCGCGCGCCGCCTGCGCGCTCTTGAAATTGTCGCGGTCGGTGTCCCGCGCGATGGTCTCGATCGGCTGGCCGGTGTGGCGGGCCAGGATCTCGTTCAGGCGCTCGCGCATCGAGAGGATTTCACGTGCCTGGATGTCGATGTCGGTGGCCTGTCCCTGGGCACCGCCCAGCGGCTGGTGGATCATCACCCGCGAATTGGGCAGCGCGTAGCGCTTGCCGGGCGCGCCGGCCGCCAGCAGCACCGCGCCCATCGAGGCTGCCTGGCCGACGCAGATGGTGCTCACGTCGGGGCGGATGTACTGCATGGTGTCGTAGATCGCCATGCCCGCCGTCACGATCCCGCCCGGCGAGTTGATGTACAGGCTGATGTCCTTTTCCGGGTTTTCCGCTTCCAGAAACAGCATCTGGGCGACGATCACGTTGGCCACGTGGTCATCGATCCCGCCCACCAGGAAGATCACCCGCTCCTTCAGCAGGCGCGAGTAGATGTCGTAGGCGCGCTCGCCCCGGCTGGTCTGTTCGACCACCATCGGCACCAGGTTCAGGGCTTTGATCGGATCCATGGGCATTGCTCGGTCAATTCGTGCGGACGGGTTGCGCGTTCAAATCGATCACTGGATGGAGCTGCGCGGCGGCTGGAAAGTTCCCGCCGCCAAGGCGATCACCCCTCCAGCGCCTGCTGGAAGCTGAGCGCGACCTCGGTGTGCCTGGCGCGCTCGGCGATCCAGTCGATCACCTGCTCTTCCATCACCCGATTCTGCAGGTTCTGCATCATCCGCGGGTCGTTGCGATACAGCGCGAACACCTGCTCGGGCTGCTCGTAGGTCGAGGCGATCAGGCGCAGCATCTCTTCCAACCGCTCGCGTTCGAGCTGCAGGTTGTTGCGACGGGCGATTTCACCGACCAGCAGACCGACCAGCACGCGCTTGCGGGCGGCGTCCTGGAACGCTTCCGGGGTCGCGGTGACGGTCTGTCCACGGCGACGCGCATCTTCGGCGGCATTGGCCTGCAGATTGCGCGCTTCGGTCTCGACCAGACGCGGCGGCAGTTCGACGTCCTTGTAAGTGGCCACCAGCTGGTCACCGACCGCGGTGCGCAGGCGCGCCATCAGCGCACCCTTGAGCTCGCGTTCGAGATTGCTGCGGATCTCGCTGCGGAACTGCTCCTCCTCGCCGCTCTTGATGCCGAAGCTGCGGATGAACGCGGCGTTGACCTCGGGCAGCACCTGCTCGGAGATGTCCACCAGGTGGAACGTCGAGGTGACGGTCTTGCCTGCGAACTGCGGAATGTGCCAGTCCACCGGCAAGGTGACATCGATTGTCTTCTCTTCCCCCGGGCGCATCCCGACGATGGCCGCTTCGACTTCGGTGTAGATGGCCGCCGAGCCCAGCACGGTGCTGGTCTTTTCCATGCCTTCGACCGGCGTGCGCATGCCATCGACGGTGCTGGAAATTTCCAGGTTGGCCAGATCGCCCGGCTTGGCTTCACGCTCCACCCTGACCCAGGTCGCACGCTGCACGCGCAGGTTTTCCAGCATCCGGTCGATGTCGGCGTCGGTCACTTCGGCGGTGTTGCGGACGACCTCGAGTTTCTCCATGTCGAGTTCGCCGAAATCCGGCACCAGCTCGACCGAAGCCACGTACTTGATCTCACCCTCGGCGGCGCTGTCGTCGAGGGTCACCTGCGGCAGGCCGGCCACCTTCAGCTCATTCTCGCGGACCGCCTTGTCCAGGCCCTCGCGCACCAGCCCGTCGACGATCTCGGCGCGGACCTGGCCGCCGTAGCGCTGTTCAACCACCTTGGACGGCACCTTGCCGGGGCGGAACCCCTTGATGCGCACGGTACGCGCGATTTCGCGCAGGCGGCTGCCAACCTCGGCATCGATGTCGCCTGCGGGCAGGCTGAAAATGACGCGGCGCTCGAGGGAGCCGTTGGACTCGACCGAAACTTGCATGATGCGATGACTCCTGGATGAATTCTCGGGATGGATTCTCGGGAATCCACGGTGACGGGATGGGTTGCAGCGGATCGGGCGCGCCCGTGGCGGGGCAGCCGGCGATCGGCGGTGCGGAACGTGCAAGTTTCGCTTATTTCGCCCCCTCCTGTCACGCATTCGCCCGCACTTGCGTTGACAGGCGGCGGGGGCACGGCCGACAATGCCCGACCCTTCGCCGCCCGGACGCAACCCGGATCGTTGCGTGCAGCGGCGGGGCGGTGCCGCCGGCGGGGTATAGCGCAGTCTGGTAGCGCGCCTGCTTTGGGAGCAGGATGTCGGGGGTTCGAATCCCTCTACCCCGACCATTCCGGCATCGCATCGCAAGGGTCCGGACTGTGCGCCCGTAGCTCAACCGGATAGAGCACCGGCCTTCTAAGCCGGGGGTTGCAGGTTCGATTCCTGCCGGGCGCGCCATCACGGCGCCGTCAGGTTCAGGAGGGACGTGTAAGCTTTTGCAAATATGGTGGCTGTAGCTCAGTTGGTCGAACGGCGCCTTCCGGCGCCGTGAGGGCGAGGCAAGGATGCCGAGCGGCTGGCGCTCCATGGATGGACGTGTAAGTTTTTGCAAATATGGTGGCTGTAGCTCAGTTGGTCGAACGGCGCCTTCCGGCGCCGTGAGGGCGAGGCAGGGATGCCGAGCGGCGAAGGCTCCATGGATGGACGTGTCGAATATTGCAAACAATGGTGGCTGTAGCTCAGTTGGTTAGAGTCCTGGATTGTGATTCCAGATGTCGTGGGTTCGAGTCCCATCAGCCACCCCATCTTCCCGCTGCCGCGGACTGCGCATTTGCAGGACTGCGGAGGCTTGCTACAATCCGCATCCTTTCGGGGCCGTTAGCTCAGTTGGTAGAGCAGCTGACTCTTAATCAGTAGGTCCAAGGTTCGAATCCTTGACGGCCCACCACTCCCCGAAGCGCCCGGCCAAAGCCGGGCGTTTTCTTTTCGACCAGACCAACATCCGGATTCGAACCTCCGGTTCGCCCGCTGCGCGGGCCCGGCCCGCCGCGATGCAGCGCGACGGGCGTTCGCGGGCTCGCCGCTGCGCGGCTCGAAAGCCCCGCTCACCCTTGACGGCCCACCACTCCCCGAAGCGCCCGGCCCAACGCCGGGCGTTTTCTTTTCGACCAGACCAACATCCGGATTCGAACCTCCGGTTCGCCCGCTGCGCGGGCCCGGCCGCGCAATGCCCGCAATCGCCGCAAGCGGGCGGGTTCACGACGGCAAACCGCTACAATTCCCGCCACGCGAAAGTGGCGGAATTGGCAGACGCCCTGGATTTAGGTTCCAGTGCCGCAAGGCGTGCGGGTTCGAGTCCCGCCTTTCGCACCACGCCCGCGTTCAGCGCCGCGTTCAGCGGGGCTTCGCCCAAGCGCGCGCAGGCAGGGTATGCTCCCCTGCAGGCGGTCTTCCCGCACCCCAACCCGAGTACGACGAACACATCATGGCCATCATGCGCAGCGGCAACCCCGCACTTTCCGACAAGACTTTCCTCGATCTTGGCAGCGGCACCGTGGTCCGCAGCGACAGCGGGGCAATGACCCTCAACGGCACCGTCAACAAGACCGCGCTGCTGCTGGTGATCACCCTCGCCGGCGCCCTGTTCAGCTGGTCGCAGTTCTCGGCGGCGATGGCCGCCGGCAACCCCGGCGCGATCATGCCCTACGTCTGGGGCGGCGCGATCGGCGGCTTCATCGTCGCCTTGATCACCGTGTTCAAGAAAACCTGGTCGCCGGTGACCGCGCCGCTGTACGCGGGCCTTGAAGGCCTGTTCCTCGGCGCGATCTCGGCGATGTTCGAGCTGCGCTACCCCGGCATCGTGACCCAGGCGGTGCTGGCCACCTTCGGCACCCTCGCCGCGCTGCTGATGGCCTACCGCAGCGGCCTGATCAAGGCGACCGAGAACTTCAAGCTCGGCGTGGTCGCCGCCACCGGCGGCATTGCGCTGATGTATCTGGCCCAGATCGGCATGAACCTGTTCGGCTTCCACGGCATGAGCTTCATCAACGGCAGCAGCGCGCTGGGGATCGGCTTCAGCGTGGTCGTGGTGATCGTGGCGGCGCTGAATCTGGTGCTGGACTTCGACTTCATCGAACAGGGCGTCGAGCGCGGCGCGCCGAAGTTCATGGAGTGGTACGCCGCCTTCGGCCTGCTGGTGACCCTGGTGTGGCTGTACCTGGAAATGCTGCGGCTGCTGTCGAAGCTGCAATCGCGCAACTGACGATCACCCATCGCAGGAATGCAGAAGGGCGCCACGGGGCGCCCTTTTTGCTTGTCGGATGACTAGACGGCGGCGGCGGATGCCCTTCGGCGCGAAATCAA
>NZ_JAMLIW010000015.1 GCF_023953935.1 Thermomonas sp.
GAGCTTACGATCGGACCATGCCGCCTGCCATGCCGGATCGATCTGCAGGACGACATGCAGGTGGTTGCTCATCGCTGCATAGGCGTGGATGGCAACGGCGAAGCACTCGGCCAGCAACAGCAGACGGGCTTCCACCCAGTCCTTGCGGTGTTCAAAGGATTGCCCACTGGTACGATCCTCGCCGCACAAGAAGGCGCGACGGACACAGCGCTGGACGCAGTGATACGCTCCGGCGGAGCCGGGTGGAATCCACAAGGTGCGGGCCGTGGTCATGAGGCCATGATCACGGCGCGTGCGGTGACAGGCGATCGGACGATTCCTGCTGCTGGCGTAGGAGAATGCCTGAATGGTGGGTGTCCTTGTTTGTTGTTGGGATCGCGCCGGCGCAGGCGTTGCAGGAAATCGGCGCGGGAAGGCAGGGGCACGACGGGGCATCCTTTCAGCGATGGGCGCTGGGCGGGTGGTACAGACGGCGTGGCGTCGCGAGTGCGGCGCACGCCATCGACCGTCGCCGGAAACGACTAGAGTCAACAATCAAATTCCGCGCCGCCGGTGAATCAATAAGGTGTCAGGGACAATTAGCCGGGGCAATTAGCCGGCCAAGTCACCCAGATCAAGTCCGGCGTCACCACTCTGGCCAGCAACGCCAGCTATTACCCCAATGGCGCGCTGGCGCAGTTCACCTACAGCAACGGCATCGTTCACACGATGAGCCAGAACGCCCGTCAGCTGCCCAGCCACAGCGTGGACGGCAGCGTACTGGATCTGGCCACCGTGTTCGATGCGAACGGCAACGTCGCCGCCATCACCGACAACACTGCCAGCGGCAGACAAACCCGCAGCATGAGCTACGACGCGCTGGACCGGCTCACCCAGACCACCTCGCCGATGTTCGGCACCGCCAGCTATGCCTATGACCAGCAGGACAACCTGACAAGGGTTCAGATCACCGGCGGCAGCCAGCCGCGCGACCACACCTACTGCTACAGCGCAGCCAACCGGCTGGAATTCGTGCGCAGCGGCCCCAACTGCAGCGGCAACGCCAGCCCGGCGGTGATCGCGCTGGGCTATGACCTGCAGGGCAACCTGAGCTTCAAGAACAACGCC
The DNA here is from genome assembly GCF_023953935.1 of Thermomonas sp. Classification (GTDB taxonomy): domain Bacteria; phylum Pseudomonadota; class Gammaproteobacteria; order Xanthomonadales; family Xanthomonadaceae; genus Thermomonas. Next base: position 1,108 of record NZ_JAMLIW010000015.1, read on the forward strand.
AGCTACGCCTTCGACTACGGCAACCGGCTGCGGGCCACCGCGAACCAGAACTACCGCTATGACGCCCAAGGCCGGCGGGTGCGGCAGGACGTGGCGGCGGCCAACTGCAATACAGCCAGTACGCCCAAGACGGTCGGCTGGTCTGGCAGCGCGACGAAACCACCAACCAGCGCATCGCCAACGCGTATCTGGCCGGCAGCCTGCTGGCGGAGATCAGCCGCCCGCTGACCGGCAACACGACCACCATCCGCTACCTGCACACCGATGCACTGGGCAGTCCTATTGCCAAAACCAGCGCGACCGGCGCTATCATCGAGACCAGCGAATACGAGCCGTACGGGAGGTTGCTCAACCGGGGCAACGACAACCGGGCGGGGTATACCGGGCATGTGATGGATGCTGCCTCCGGGCTGACTTATATGCAGCAGCGCTATTACGATCCGGGGATTGGGGCGTTCCTGAGCGTCGATCCTGTCACGGCTTACAGCAATCCGGTGGGGGCGTTTAATCGGTACTGGTATGCCAGCGGGAATCCGTATCGGTTTGTGGATCCGGATGGGCGCAAAGCAAAAGCCAAAACGGAAGATGACAAACCACGCAACGAGCATGAAGGAAGTCGTCAGGACCCAGAGGATCCGAATGTTTACAATTGCCACTCGGAAGCTTGGCACGACCGCCAAGGTGACCCTACGGATTCCGGTAACCGCCAAGGCGGAACCGATGGAAAAGTTGATCAAAGCCCGTACGACGATATGCTTGAGGCACAACAACTCGACACCAACGAGCCAAATCAGGTTAATGACGTACTGGTCTATGGCCACGATGCAAACGGCAATGGAAGACTCGAAGAGAACGAGATCGATCACTCTGCTCGTGTCATCGCAGTTGATGAGGAAGGAAATACAACGCGCGTCTTAAGCAAGGAAGGTCCGACAGGTCCATTGGTGGACCATCATCCATTCGATCAGAATCCGGCATATGGACAATTGATTGAGTGGTTCAGGAGAAAATAATGGCAACTATTCGAGTTGCAGCCTTGTTTTTTTTCGCTTTGTTTGTGGCGCAGGGTTCTGCGCGCGATTCCAGGGATGTCGCGGCGAAGGCGCCGATGATGTTCCTAGAGAGCCTAAAAACCTTTGACAATCGCCTCCATACGTACATATTCAGTCACCACCTCAAGAATTGGGTAACTGAGGAAGATGTCCCGGGGCTTTTGGCACTCCTTGATTCGAAAGAGCCATGCGCGGGTGTTATGTACGAAGCGAGCGGAAGTGTTCCTGGACGATCGACAGTAGGTGATCAGGCGGCCTTTCTGGTAGAAGGATTCAGGACGCGCCTATATCCGCCCAGCCTTTATTCGAAGCCGCTTACAGATTCGCAAAAAGCGGATCTCAGAAATTGGTGGCGGACATATCAAGCTGCTACGGCGGCGCCTCAGCGAGACTCGTAAAAACCGAAAAACAAGAACCGAAACGAAAAACAAGGACACGCACAATTTGCGTTGACCGCCCGTAGAGCCCGCGTCAACCGGCCAATCAGTTGTGTTTGCGGATCTTCGACCGGAAACAAGGACACGCACAATTCACAATTTGCGTTGACCAAAGAAAAACAAGGACACGCACAATTTGCGTTGACCGCCCGTAGAGCCTGCGTCAACCGGCCAATCAGCCGTAATAATGGTGTCAGGGACAATTAGCCGACGCCCATAAATCAATGGGGTCGGAGTCATTGATTTTTTGTCACTAACACCTTTCCTCCGCGCCGCCGGCCGGGCTACAGGATCGGCGCCAGCCCGGAGCCGAAGGCGGTGAACACGCGCACGCCCAGCCACTTCAAGCCGAGGTCGACCTCGGGAAAATCGCCGACCGGGCGATTGCAGCGGCGAAATTCGGGGGCGAAGGGATCCTGCGGTTGGTCGGTCGCCGGGCAGCCCGGACCGACGCTGTAGTCATAGCTGGTGGCGTACTTCACCGGCCACAGGTCGAAGATCGGCATGCGTTCGGACAGTCGCGCCAGGTGGTATTCGATCCGCGGCAGGATCGGGGACGGCTCGCGCCGGGCGATGGTCCAGGCATTGCCGGGCGCCATGTCGCGGCGGATGCTGGCCGCCAGCGCCGCGGCAAAGGCCGGGTCCTCGATTACCACCGCGCTTTCGGTGTTGAGGGCCTCGCCGCGGGGGTCGAAGTTGTGGGTGCCCACCACCCCGATGCGCGCATCGATCACCAGCGACTTGGCGTGCAGGCCGATCCGCAGCCCGGCGCTCTTCAGCCGCACCGGCAGGCCGCCGGAGGAGGCGAACGGCGACGGGCGCCCGGCTTCGCTGCCCGGTTCGGTGGTCAGGCCGCGCGCGGCCAGCCGGCGCTCGCGCCGGGTGGTGCCGGCGGTGGTCGCGTCCAGGGTCGCTTCGGGCGCGAGCGCGGCGGAATCGTCCCCCGTCTCCAGGCCGGCGCCGGTGGCACCGATCTCGAACGGCGCATCGGCGGGAAACGGCTTGAATTCGTGGATGCGGAAACCGAAGTCGCGCAGGTAGCGGCGCTTGTATTTGTAGGACACCGCGTAGGCGATGAAGGCATCGGTCGAGGCCAGGCTGTTGGTGGAGACCAACACCTGCGGCGGCTCGTCCCGGCGATGCAGCGCCCGGAACAGGTGCTGGGCCGGTTTGGACAGGACGAGATAGGGCGTTTGCAGCAGGATTTCCCGCTGCGCACCTTCAATCAGGCCGAGCAGGCTGTCCCCGGTGCCGGTGGCAGCGGACGCGGTTGCGGCGCCGCCATCGGCGTCTTCGCCACGATGTTTGCCCGGCAGGTCGCCGAGAAAACGCACCCCGCGCACCTCCAGCGCCGGATCGACGAAGCGCATGCGCATGACCAGCGGATCGGCGACGTCGGCCAGCAGCGCGCGCACCCGCTGCGGGCGCCGGTAGGGGTGGTGCGGCGCCGGCGGCGGTCCGTGGCTGCGCAGATAGCGGGCGACGTCGCCGATCCGTTCGGCGGGCACGCTGCGGCGATCGTTCCAGAACGCGTCGAAGTTGGCCCGCATGCTGGCCGCGACCGGGCCGGCGATCAGCAGGTCGCGATCGCGGAAATTGAAGTCCTCGCCCCAGTCGTAATAGTCGTCCTGGTAATTGCGGCCGCCGATGATGCCGAGTTCATCGTCGATCACCAGCAGCTTGTTGTGCATGCGGCGGTTGAGCCGGCGCAGGCAGCACAGCGCCGCCACCGCGTACATCGGGCCGGAAAGCCGGGCGCGGTCCAGCACCGGGTTGTAGACGCGGATTTCGAAGTTGGAATGCAGTGCCGACAGCGCGGCCAGGGTCTCCACCTTGCGCAGCGCGGCGAGCTGGTCGATCAACAGCCGCACCTTGACCCCGCGAAACGCTGCCGCCTGCAGCTCGTCGAGCACCAGCTGGGCGGCATCGTCCTCGTCGAAGATGTAAGTCTGCAATTCGATGCTGCGGCGGGCGCTGCGGATCAGGTGCACCCGCGCCAGCAGCGCGTCCGGGCCGTCGTCGAGAATCAGGGCGCGATGCCTGGGCGCCTGCGGGCGCGACTGGGCCAGCGCGTCGCGGGCCATCGCCAGCAGCGGTGAATCCAGCGCGCAGGCGTCGTCACGGGCGCAGTCGACCGTGGTGGCGCGGGCCGAGGCGGCAATCGCGGCGGCGGCATCGTGCCGGGCGGTGGGCAGGCTGGCGCAACCTGCCAGCAGCAGGGCAAGCAGGCCACCCGTCAGGCGCGCCGCAACGCCTCCCGCCATCGCCTCAAGGCCACCAGAACCAGGACAGCCGCGCCGCTCCCGGCTCCATGGCGGCGTCATCGTCGAATTCCAGCACCGCGATGGCGGCCGGCGGCATTCCGCGATAGTGGCCGGAGCGGCCGCTGTGGAGCAGGGCCACCAACTGCTCCAGGCCCGGATTGTGGCCGACCAACAGCAGTCGGGAAACGTCGCGGTGGGCGTCGGCCAGTTCGATCAAGGTGCCCGGCGTGGCCTCGAAAATCGCGGCTTCCTCGCGCACGTCGGCGCAATCCAGCGGGCCCAGCGCGTCCAGCGTCTGGCGCGCGCGCGCGGCCGGCGAGCACAGCACGCGGCCGGGTTGCAGGGCGTGTTCGCGCAGCCAGTCACCGGCCGCCGCGGCCTCAGCGCGCCCGGTGGTGGAGAGCGGACGCTCGACGTCCGCTTGTCCGGGATGCGTGGATTCGGCGTGGGCGTGGCGCAGCAGGATCAGTTCGCGCATGGGTTCTCGTTTCCTTCGTTGCGCTCAATCCACCTGCTGCAGCCAGTGGAACAGCGGTTTCCAGTCGTCCTGATGGGCGCGCACCTGCGCCGAATGGTAGTCGAACAGGCTGCGACCCAGGCCGGTCAACACGGTATAGGCCTGGCTGTCGCGCAATTGCGCGACCACCGGGAAGTTCCAGCCACGCAGCAATTCCAGCGCCTGCTGCGCCGCGTTGGTCTGCGGCTTGATCCGGTTGACGACCAGCGCGACCGGCAAGGTGCCGCGGCGGACCCGCGGGTGCGTGGCCAGGGTTTCGAGAAACCGCGCGCTGGCCTCGATGTCGAAGGCGGACGGTTGCACCGGCACCAGCACCGCGCTGGCGACGTCGAGGAACGGTTCCAGCTCGCGCTCGCCGGCACCGGCCGGCGTATCCACGACGGCAACCCCGGCGCCCGCCGGCAAGCGCCGCACCTCGCTCCGGCTGCGCCCGTCGAGGGTGGGCAGCGGGCTGCCGAGCTCGGCCCGGCGTGCGCTCCAGCGCGTCGCCGAACCCTGCGGATCGGCATCCACCAAGGTGACGGCATGGCCCGCCGCAGCCTCTGCCGCAGCGAGGTTGACCGCCAGCGTGGTTTTGCCGACACCGCCCTTGGCGCAGGCAACGAGCCAGATCTTCATTACCGCGCTCCGCAATTGCTTCCAGCAGGGTACACGCGCCGGCACCGGATCGCACCGATGGCCGGCCCGCCTCAGGCGCGGTGCGGTACCGGCTTGCCGCCACGCAGGTTGATCCAGAAGCCCAGCAGCGCCGCCACGGCGATGACCAGCTGCGCCAGCAGGGTTTGCCAGGTGGGGTAGACGCCGAGCAGGTCGATCCGCGGCGCCTGCACCAGGCCCAGGCCAATCCAGCCGGCCTCCTGCAGGGCGGCCACGCCCTTGCCCACCAGCACCACCGCCAGCACCGCGATCAGCGCCGAGCTGAAGGCAAAGAATTTGCCGATCGGCAGCCGCATGCCCAGCCGCAGCAGGGCGAAGGTGATCAACGCCAATCCCGCTGAACCGACGACGAGGCCGGAAACAATCGCGCCGGCATCGCGCGGATTCCACATCGCCGCGTAGAACAGGATGGTCTCGAATACTTCGCGGTAGACCGCGACGAACGACAGCACGAACAGGAAGATCATCGAGCCACGCCCGAGCGCCGCCGACAGCCGTTCATTGAGATATTGCTGCCAGCGCCCGGCCAGGCTCTTCTGGTGCATCCAGATGCCCACGCTCAGCAGCACCGCCGCGGCGAACAGCGAGGACAGGCCCTCGGTCAGCTCGCGGTTGGCACCGCTGATGTCGATCAGCCAGGTTGCCACCACCCAGGTCAAACCACCGGCCACCAGCGCGCCGATCCAGCCGGCGTGCACCCACTTCAGCGCTTCGCGGCGTTCGGCCTTGCGCAGGAAGGCGATGATGCCGACCACGATCAACAGCGCTTCCAGTCCTTCCCGCAGCAGGATGGTGAGGCTGCCGAGGAAGGCGGCCATCCAGCTGCCGCTGCTGCCTTGCAGGGCGGCGTCGGCGCGTTCGAACAGCGCCAGTGCCTGCGCCGCGTCGGCTTCGACCTGCGCCGGCGGCACGCCCTTGCCGATGTCCGAGCGCAGCTTGCCCATCGCGGTTTCGATCGCGCGCAGCAGCTCGGCGTCGCGCGCGCTGATCTGCGGCTCGACCGGCTCCACACCGTCGAGATAAGCCGACAGCGCCAGCGTCGCTGCCTGCTTGGCGTCGTTTTGCGCATAGGCGTCCACCGCTTGCCTGAGCTTGGTGCGGGCCAGCTCCAGCGAGGCTGCCTGCTTCCCGGCGGCCGCAGTCAACGCCTGCGGCTGCGCGCGCAGGAAGGCCAGCACGGCCTGCGCCTGCTGCGGGTCCAGGCGCTGCGCCAGTTGCTGCTCGCTGGCCTGTACCAGTGTCGGCAGTGACGGCAGCGCGGCGCGCAGATCCGGGGCGCCGTGCTTCCACAGTTGCTCGCCCTGGGCGCGCTGGGCATCGCTGAAGGCCAGCCCGCCGACGTAAAACGCCAAGGCCCAGCGCTGGGCGTCGGTGAGCTGTGAATAAGCCGGCATCGAGGTGCCTGGAACGCCGCGGCTGATTGCCTCGTACAGCGCCAACGGGCTGCGCTGGGAGGCGCGATCGGCGTCGGTGAAGGCGATCGGCGGTGGATCGAGTTGGGCCCCGGCGGGTCCGTCCCCGTGGCCACTGGCGCCGTGGCAGGCCGCGCACTGCTGCGCGTACAGCGCCTTGCCGGCGGCCACGTCAGGGGTCTGGGCCGGCGCCGCGGCCACCCCGTAGGCGGCCAGCAAATCCGTCGCCAGGGCGTGCGCGTTGCGCGCCACGTCGGCATCGGCCGCCTTGCGCTCGACCAGCGCGATCAGCGCATCGGCCTGGCCCAGCAGGTCTGCTTGTTTCGAATTGCCCGGCAAGGCCGCGATCCGTTCCCGCGCGGTCGCGGAGAACTCCCGCATTTCGGCATATTCGCCCGCACTGATGACCTTGCCGCCTTGTACCGCGCCGGCGTAATCGACGGCGATGTAGTCGAGCAGCTGCCAGGCCTGGCGGACTTCGGCCTCGGGGCCGGGTGCCGCCGCCGCGGCAAGACCGCTGGCCAGCAGCAGCAGGATGAAAGCGAATCGACGCAGGAAAGACTGGGCCATGAACAGGCCTCGGAATCGGGAGTCGGGCAGTTTATCAGTATTTTGCGGATGCGAATCATTCGCGGCCGGGCGCCGTGACGGATCGCGTGGGGCCGGCCAGCGCCCGCGGGCCTGTTCGGTTTGCCTGGCCGGGGGCGGCGACCAAACCCGGCCGAGACGGGAACCGCGCCGGCAGGGCGGGCCGCCGATCGGGCGTGATTGACGCGCAGCGTCGACCCGCCTAGTCTGGCGGTTTGCAAAGCCCTCGCCAACGGAAACCCGCCATGCCGATCACCCTGACTTTCGAGCTCAACGACAAGGATCTCGAGCATTTCAATGCTGCGGCAGAGCGTGCGCGCAAGGCGGCCGAAGGCAAGAGCGGCGAGGACATCATCGCGGCTGCCACCAGCGTGCTCGAAAATGCGCAGAAAGCCGGGGTGCCGGAGTTCATCCTGCATCGCCTGCTGCGCCTCGACGACATGATCGCGATGGTGCGCGACCAGGGCTGGAGCCTGCCGGACGCTGACCGCCAGCGGGTGATCGACACCCTGTCCTACTTCGCCGACCCCAACGACATCATCCCGGATAACGCCGGCCCGCTGGGCTTCTTCGATGATGCGGTGATGGTCGAACTGGCCGTCCACCAGCTGACCCACGAGATCGACGCCTACGACGAATTCTGCGAATACCGCGAGCGCGAAGCCAAGCGGCGCGGCGTGGATCCCAGCACGCTGGGCCGCGCCGAGTGGATGGACGGACGCCGCCAGGAACTGCAGGAACGCATGCACGAACGCCGCGAGCGGGACGTCGGGACCGGTTACGGCCGCAGCAGCGGTTATGCCGACCGCCGGCAGTCGTATGTGCGCGCCTGGCGTCCGGGTTCGTTCCGGGTCGGCTGACGAGCGCGTGATCGCCGCGGGTTTCCGCTGGCCGGAGGGCGCCTCGGTCGAGCTGCTCAATGCGCTGTCGGCCGGGACCCTGATGGAGACGCTCGGGATCGTTTTCACCGAGCTGGGCGATGGCTATCTGCGCGCGACCATGCCGGTGGAGCCACGCACCCACCAACCCTATGGTTTGCTGCACGGCGGCGCCTCGGTGGTGCTGGGCGAAACCCTCGGCAGCAGCGCCGGCGGGTTGGTGGCCGGCCGTGATGCCGCGGTCGTGGGCCTGGAAATCAACGCCAACCATCTGCGCGCCGTGCGCAGCGGCATCGTCACCGGCACCACCCGGCCCATCCACATCGGCCGCAGCACCCAGGTCTGGGAATACCGGATCGCCGACGCGGACGACCGCGCGGTCTGCATCGGCCGGATCACCCTTGCGGTGCTGCCCAAGCCGCCGGGTTCCGGCGCTTGAATTCGGGCAGGGCTGATCAAGTCGGCATTGCTTTAGGCCACCTGCTCCAGCGCGATCCGGCACACTTCCGATCATGAGCACGACGTCCCCCGCCGTCGAATCCCTGTTGCGCAGCCTGCGCTACGCCTACCGTCTGCCGCTGCTGCTGCTGCATCTGCTGATCGGGTTGCCGATCACGCTGATCCTGATTGCACTGGGCCGCGGCGGGCGGCTGTCGCACGCGGCGGTGCGTGGTTTCATGGGCGGTCTGGCCTGGGTGTTCGGATTGCGGGTGCGGCGTGAAGGCGTGCCGCAGCAAGGTGGCGTGCTGTTCGTCGCCAATCACGTCAGCTGGATGGATATCGTGGTGCTGCATTCGCAGCAGATGATGGGGTTCATCGCCAAATCGGAAATTCGCGGCTGGCCGCTGGTCGGATGGCTGGCGATGCAGGGTGAAAGCATCTTCCTGCAGCGCGGCAACGGTGATTCGCTGGGGCAGGTCGTGGGCGAGATGGCGCAGCGGCTGCGCGCCGGTCGCGCGGTCGGCGCGTTTCCGGAAGGCGGTACCCGCAGCGGCAGGGGTGTGATCGTCTTCCACGCCCGGATCTTCGCGGCGGCGGTGGAGGCAGAGGCGCCGGTGCAGCCGGTGGCGGTGGCGTATGGGCCGAAGGCCAGCGCGCAGGCGATCATGGCGTTCAGGCCGCGCGAGCGTTTCCTCGGCAATTTTTTCCGCGTGCTCGCAGAGCCGACGCGCCCGGTACGCGTGTGTTTCCTCGAACAGGTGCTGCCGGGACAGTTCGACGGGCGCCGCGGGATGGCCGAAATGGCGCAGGCACGGGTGATCGCGGCGTTGACGGCGGACTGAGCCCCGTCGCTTTGGCAGCGACGGTCGTGCGTGTACGCTTTGCGCTCAAGCCGTTTTGCACGCGCTTCCGGAGTACGCCATGCAGATCCATAGCCACAGCTTCCAGAACCGCCAGTCGATTCCGCCCGAATTCGCCCTCGGGGCACGGGATGGCAAGGACGGGCTCGGTGGCAACCGCAACCCGCATCTGGCCTGGGAGGACGTGCCGGAGGGCACGCGTTCCTTCGCCCTGCTGTGCATCGACACCGATGCGCCCACCGACGGCGCGCTGGTGGCCGATGCCGCAACGCCCATTCCGGTGGAACATCCGCGCGGGGATTTCGTGCATTGGGCCATCGCCAACATCCCGGCCGGCGTGCGCGAGATCGCGGCCGGCAGTTGCAGTGATGGCTTGACCGTGCACGGCAAGCCGGCCGGTCAGGACGCCGGCGGCGCGCGCGGCCTCAACGACTACACCGGCTGGTTCGCCGGCGATCCGGCCATGGCCGGCCAGTACCACGGCTACGACGGCCCCTACCCGCCGCCGCACGACCTGCGTGTGCACCGCTATTTCTTCCGCCTGTTCGCACTGGATTGCGCGCAGCTGGCCCTGCCCGACACGTTCACCACCGGCGATGTCCTGCGCGCGATGCACGGCCACGTGCTGGCCGAGACGGCGATCCACGGGACCTACAGCCTCAATGCGGCTTCGGGGCAGGGCTGAGCCCGATGCGGTATCCGTTCGTGGTGAGCCTGTCGAACCACGGACGGTAAGCCGGACTACGGCCACCGCGGGCGATCTGTTCATCTCCTTCGACGATGTTCAGGACAGGCTTCGACTGGCTCAGGACGAACGGTGGTCGGGAAATCTGCCCCCGTTCGTGGTGAGCCGATCGAACCACGGACGGACCATCCCCATCAAAGAATGTAGCGACTCAAATCCGGATCCTGCGCCAGTTCACCGAGGTGGGCATCGACGTAGGCGCGGTCGATGGTGAGTGTGCCGCCCTTGTCCGGGGCGTCGAAACTCAGCGATTCCAGCAGCCGTTCCAGCACCGTATGCAGGCGCCGGGCGCCGATGTTTTCCTGGCGTTCGTTCACATGCGCCGCGATCTCGGCCAGGCGATCCACCGCCTCCGTCGCGAAGCTGAGCGCCACGCCCTCGGTCTGCATCAGTTCGACGTATTGCCGGGTCAGCGCGGCCTTGGGTTCGGTCAGGATGCGCACGAAGTCGTCCTTGCCCAGCGCCGACAGCTCCACCCGGATCGGGAAGCGGCCCTGCATCTCCGGGATCAGGTCCGACGGCTTGGCGAGGTGGAAGGCGCCGGAGGCAATGAACAGGATGTGGTCGGTGCGCACCGGCCCGTACTTGGTGCTCACGGTGCTGCCTTCGACCAGCGGCAGCAGGTCGCGCTGCACGCCTTCGCGGGAAACATCCGCGCCATAGCCCTCGCTGCGCTTGGCGACCTTGTCGATCTCGTCGATGAAGACGATGCCGTGCTGTTCGCAGGCCTCGATCGCCTGCTCGCGCACGTCGTCTTCATTGACCAGCTTGCCGGCCTCTTCCTCGATCAGCAGCGGGCGGGCGGCGCGGATGCTCAGGGTCTTCTTGTGGGTTTGGCTGCCCGAGAGCTGGGAGAACATCTGCCGCAGCTGCTGGCCCATTTCCTCCATGCCCGGAGGCGCCATGATGTCCACGCCGATGTTCACGCTCAGATCGAGCTCGATCTCGCGTTCATCGAGCTCGCCGGCGCGCAATTGCTTGCGCAGTTTCTGGCGGGTGGCCGATTCCTGCGACGATGGCTCGGCGGCGATGTCCACCGTGGTCACGCTCTGTTGCAGGCCGAACCCCGATTTCATCTCGCGGCGCGGCAGCAGGGCATCGAGGATGCGCTCCTCGGCGCGCTCCTCGGCCTGGGTGCGCACGCGCTGCTTGGCCTGGCTGCGGTACAGCTTGACCGCGGTATCGGCGAGGTCGCGGATGATCTGTTCGACGTCCTTGCCGACATAGCCGACTTCGGTGAAGCGGGTTGCCTCCACCTTCACGAATGGCGCGTTGGCCAGCGTTGCCAGCCGCCGCGCGATCTCCGTCTTGCCGACGCCGGTGGGGCCGATCATCAGGATGTTCTTCGGCATCACCTCGTTGCGCAGCTCGGCCGGCAACTGCGCGCGCCGCCAGCGGTTGCGCAGGGCGATGGCCACGGCGCGCTTGGCGGCCTGCTGGCCGATGATGTGGCGATCGAGCTCGGCAACGATCTCGCGCGGGGTCATGGAGGAGGAGTCGGTCATGGGGGGCGTGATTCGTGATTCGTGATTCGTGATTCGTGATTCGGGATTCGGGATTCGGGATTCGTGATTCG
>NZ_JAMLIW010000016.1 GCF_023953935.1 Thermomonas sp.
CGCATTGAAGCTGATCGGGGAGATCGGCGGCGTGGAGCGCGCCAGCCGCAGTTGAATTTCACTCCCCTCTCCCGCGTGCGGGAGAGGGGCAAGGGGAGAGGGCGGGCTCATGGGTGAAAGTCAGCCCCGGCGATACGGTGAGCGGGAATTGCGGTTCGCAGCAGGGGTCGGCGCTCAGCGCCGCCCCGCACGCGGGCATCCTCTACAACGGTTTTCCGGGCGGTGTCGCACCCTTTTCCCACTGCGCAACGCCGCCACGCACTAGCCGAAACAGCGGGTGCGGCTCCAGACTCTTGACCGTTGCTATTCGTGCCAGCCATTTCGGATCGCGCACCTCCAGTTTTCCCTTCAGGTGATGCCATTCGAACTCGAGCTGGCCGCGCGAAACCGTCAGGCAGCCGGGCGCCCGGGAACGACTGATCTTCGCGCGATCAAATTGGTAACCGCGATTCACGGCCTCTTTGCGCACGCCTCGCAAGTACTCGGCAATGAATCCAACGGGAGCGTGCTCCCGAAACCGGAGCAGTTGCGGGTGATGAACGTAGCCATTCGTCTTTCCCCGGAGCACGGCCTGGGCAAGCAATCCTTCCCGCCACAAAGCAACGAGTCCGCGTGCGTCGAGGTACTTCGGATGCAGGCTCCAGATTCGCACGGCTGCTAGATTTCGGCTGCCTGACGTTGTAGGTGAGGGGCCGCCGGAGCGGCAAAGCCGCGGAGGGAACCCCAAAGCGCAGCTTTGGGGCGGCCCCTCTCAACCGGAATGTTAGAGGTGATTATTGTAGCCATGCCACAAATAGGAATAACACCACTACCGCGATCACAAGGAGCCACGGGCGAATTGGATTGGATGGCGATAAACCAAATAGATTAATGAGTCTGAACTTTTCAGAGGTGCTCATGTTGGCTGGAAATTGACCAGCCAAATCTTCATGGGCTTTTAGTTGTTGATGGGGATTCTTGCTCAGTATTTCACTGGCGCGCAGCAAGGCGACCACTAGTACAACCAAGCCGCCAACAATAAGGATGTCGGTCACAGACATGGAACCTCTAACGAATAGCGTTTATCCGCCGACGCGGCTGCGTGAGGGTAAGGCGAGGCGTCATATCGGCGGATAAACCTTGTTGGACTGGACCGCCGTGCGGGCGGTGGCTATGGGGATTGTAAGGCGGCGCGTGCCGAAGTCAATCGAATGGCATAAGGCGGCGGGTTGTGCTGCGGGCACTGCGAGGGCCGATGGGGCGCATATGGATGGTGTGGAGCACGGCGGGCGCGGCATCGGCGAGGCGTGCCGCGCATTGGGGTCGGGATGGGCGAGTGCTGTTCTGGCAGGCCGATGCGCCAAGGCTTTGGGGGTGGCGGCAGGGATGGTTTGCGCGTGGCTTCAAGGCGGGCCATGCGATGGCTGCCAGGGCCGCTGCGGCGCGATTGCCGCGACCGGCATGAGGCGTCCGCGGCGGCACTGCGGACAGCAAGACCACTCGCGGCGCGCCACGCGGCGCATGAAGGCATCGACCGACTCGATTACGGCGGGTTTGGGCGCGGGCGCCCGCAAGGCTTCGCGCGCGGCCGCCAGGCGAGCGCGCTTGTGCGCCGGGCCGAGCAGGCCGTAGTGGCGGATGCGCTTGAAGCCGCGCGGCAGCACATGCAACAGGAAGCGCCCGACGAACGCCGCGCCGGGCAGGCGCAACGTTCGCCGCTTGCCGCCGGCGCCGTTGTCGCGGACGCGGAAGGCCACCGCATCCTGCTCGATGCCGACGATGCGCTCGTTGGAGATCGCCACCCGATGGGTGTAGCGGCCCAGATATTCCAGCACCTGGGCCGGGCCGCCGAGGGGCTGTTTGGCATAGACCACCCACTCGTGACGATAGAGCTTCGCCAACAGCGGCCGCCAGGCGTACCCGGTGAGGCTGGTCTCTTCGCGCAGCCTTCCCGCGGTGCGTTCCCGTTCGAGTGCGGCGATGAACTTGCCACGAAACACCCGCGAGAGCGCCTTGACCGGGAAGAGGAAGCCGCGGCGCGGCGCAACCCACGCCCCGGCCGGCGTGAGTGCGCCGCCGGCGACCAGGGCGTGCACATGGATGTGGCGGCCCATATCCTGTTTCCAGGTGTGCAGCACGAGCGTGAAGGCGGCCGCTCCGCCCAAATGGCGCCGGTCGGCGGCAAACCCGCTGAGCGTGGCGGCGCTGGCCTCGAAGAGCAGTTCATAGAGCGTGCGGGGATGGCTGGCGACGAGGCCATTGAGCGCATGCGGCAGGGTGAACACCAGGTGGAAGTACGGCACCGGCAACAGCTCGCGGCCGCGTGCCGCAATCCACGCTTCCTTGGCCCGTGTCTGGCACAGCGGGCAATGCCGGTTGCGGCAGGAGTGATAGACGTGGCGGCTGGCGCCGCACCGATCACAGCATTCCACATGCCCGCCCAAGGCGGCGGTGCGGCAGGCGACGATGGCGCGCCAGGCGCTTGCCTGGGAGAAGCTCAACCGATGGCCGGCCAGATAGGCCGCGCCGAAGCGACGCAGCACCTCGGCCAGGCCGATGCGTTTGGTCACGGGGCCGGCTTACCGGTTCGACAGCGTATCGAGCAGTTCCAGCGGCGAGGCGGTGCCGGTCAGACGGGCGCGGGTGAGGTGGAAGTAGCGCATGGTCGTGCCGACATGGCCGTGGCCGAGCAGGCGCTGGATGGTGTGGATATCGACGCCGGCTTCCAGCAGGTGGGTGGCGAAGGAATGGCGCAGGGTGTGGATGCCGCCCTCGCAGCCCAGGCCGGCCGCATCGCGTGCCGCCCAGAACCAGCGCTGCGCCTGTTTCGGGTCGATTGGCCGTTCGCCGCCGCGGATGGGGAACAGCCATATCCGGGGCCGGCACACCCGCCAGTATTGGCGCAGGCTCTCCAGCAGGCGCGGCGAGAGCAGCGTGTAGCGCTCCTTGGCCCCCTTCGCCTGGCGAACCTTCAGGCACATGCGGTCGGGCGCGCTCTCGACGTCGGCAAGCCGCAGCGCACAGACCTCCGAGACGCGCAGCCCCGCCGCGTAGGTCGTCGCCAGCAGCGCGCGGGCGCGCAGGTCGCGCGCCGAATCCAGCAGGCGGCCCACTTCCTCGCGCGAGAACACCCGCGGCAGCCGCTTGGGCACCTTGGCCATCGGAATGTCGTAGTCGGCCGCTTCGCGCTTGAGCACGGCGCGGTGGAAGAAACGCAGGGCGCACACCGCCTGATTGACGCTGGCGTAGGCAAGTTTGCGCTCCGTGATCAGGTGCAGCAGGTAGGCCTGGATCTGGGCCGTGTCGATCCGCTCCGGCGAACGCCCGTAATGGCGCGCCAGCCCCGCCACACACGCCAGATAGCTCTGCTGCGTGCGCGCGGCAAAGCCGCGCAGTACCATCGCTTCACTCATCCGCTTGCGCAGTTCAGTCATGTCATTCTCCTCGTCAAACGCGGGGACATCCCCGCAAACGAGATCGAACAACACTCCTACTGAAATGCAAAACGCGGCAGCAGCCCTCGCTACTACCGCGTCAGCGGTTTAGTTCAACGTTAAGTAGATATCAAAATTGACAGTAAACTGCTTATTGGACTGACCGGTATTGTCGACATAATATGTAATGTGTTGTTATCATGCTGATTCTTGTAACTTCCATACAAGCTCATGTCCAATAAACCTGAACAGCAAGTAAAGCCTGATTCTGCCACCGAGGCACCCCGATTGCTCGATCGGGTGCGCGATCGACTGAGGCTCAAGCACTACAGCCTGCGTACTGAAACGGCATATTTAGGCTGGATTAAACGCTACATTCTTTTTCATGGCAAGCGCCATCCGGCGGACATGGGCAAGGCCGAAGCGGAGGCTTTCTTGTCCAGCCTGGCGGTGGAGCGCAACGTCAGTGCGTCCACGCAGAGCCAGGCGCTGTCTGCCTTGCTGTTCCTCTACCGCGAGGTGCTGGCGCTTGAATTGCCCTGGCTCGACGACGTCACGCGGGCCAAGAAGCCGGTGCGCCTGCCGACAGTCCTGACACGGGCCGAAACGCTTGCCCTGCTGGAGAAGATCGAGAACGCGGAACTGCATTTGATCGTCAGCCTGCTCTACGGCAGCGGCCTGCGCCTGCTCGAAGGGCTGCGCCTGCGGGTGAAGGATGTCGATCTGGCGCGCAACGAGATCGTCGTGCGCGAGGGCAAGGGCGGCAAGGACCGGGTCACCATGATTCCGCTGCAACTGGTCGAGCCGCTGCGCGCGCAGATCGCGCGGACGAAGGCGGTGCATGAGGCGGATCTGGCGCGCGGAAAGGGCGAGGTCTGGCTGCCTGATGCGCTGGCCGTCAAGTACCCGAATGCCGCACGTGCCCTGGGTTGGCAGTACGTATTCCCCGCCGCCGGGTTTTCAACCGATCCCCGCTCCGGCGAAGTTCGCCGCCACCATGTCGATGAGAAGCGCGTGCAGCGCGCCGTGAAGCAGGCGGCGGCGCGGGCGGGCATCGTCAAGCCGGTCTCGCCGCACACGCTGCGCCATTCCTTCGCCACGCACCTGCTCGAAGGCGGTTACGACATCCGCACGGTGCAGGAGCTGCTCGGGCATGCGGACGTGTCGACCACCATGATCTACACGCATGTGCTGAACAAGGGCGGCCGCGGGGTGAAGAGCCCGCTAGATTGATTCAGGACGCTCTGCGTTGCTACCGTCCTGAAAGTCAGCTTGCAGAGGACGGCGACAATTATGTTGGTTTACGCCCGAGACAGGGCGCGATTGCCTTGCGCTGTCGTGCTGGACCACGGTTCGATCTTCGCCAGTTTGGCGCCAAGGGCGCGTTCAGCGACTTCCGTGTCGTGGGCAGCCTGCGCGCGCAGCCAGTAGCCGTTGGACAGACCGAAAAAGCGGCACAGGCGCAAATCGGTGTCAGCGGTGATGGTGCGCTTGCCGGCCACGATGTCGCTGATGCGCTGCGCCGGCACGCTGATTTCCTTGGCCAGCCGGTACTGGCTGATGCCCATCGGCTTCAGGAATTCCTCCAGCAGCAGCTCGCCGGGCGTGATTGGCTTCAATTTACGCATCGCAAGAAGAAGCATCTGAAAATTATCGATCTCCGAAACTTAAACACGTCATTCCGGGCAAGTGTAGCGCGACCCGGAATCCATACGTCTTATGGATTCCCGCTTGCGCGGGAATGACAACCCAAGTCATGTGGCACACAACCTCAATATATCAAGTTGAGTTTTGATGTACTTTACCGTGCAATTTCAGTGCTGACTATGGTTCTGCAATGTTGAGGCTGTTGGGACCACGCCATTGCCATCAAGACGTTATAGCGGGAAGATGACGCTGTTGGAGGAGTGACCATGAGACAGTTTGCTTTGGCTTTTGTTTTCCTGCTGCTGGCTGGCGCGGCCCAGGCCCAGCAGTTGGAGATCATCAACCTGAAGAGCCGCACGGCGGACCAGGTGCTGCCGCAGTTGCGGCCCTTCATCGAGCCGGGCGGGGCGCTCTCCGGCATGAACAACCAGATATTCATCCGCGCCTCGGACGCCAACCGGCGCCAGATCAGGGAACTGCTCGCCGCCCTCGACCGGCCGCCGCGCCGGCTGCTGATCTCGGTGCGGCAGGATGCCGACAGCACGGCCTCGGCGCGCGGCGGCGAGGTGTCTGGCAGCGTCGGCTCGGACCGCGTGCGCATCGAAAGCCGCCGCACCGTCGTTGGCGGCGCAGGGGTAACGGTGCGCAGCGGGGACGACGTGCTGCGCGGCCAGGTCTACGATTCGCGCAGCGCGGGCAGCGAGCGCGTCTCGCAGCAGGTGCAGGTGGTGGAGGGCGGCAGGGCCTACATCAATGTCGGCACGTCGGTGCCGGTGCCGCTGCGCCAGGTGGTGCTGACGCCCGGCGGGGCCATCGTCTCCGACACGGTCGTCTATCGCGACCTGGGCACCAGCTTCACCGCCGAGCCGCAGCTCTCCGGCGACCTGGTGACGCTGACCATCAGCCCGACGCACGACACGCCGGGCAGCGCCGGCCCGGGCAGCGCCAACGTGCAGCGCCTGTCCACCACGGTGTCGGCGCGGCTGGGCGAGTGGATGCAGATCGGCGGCAGCGTGCAGGAGGAAAGCGCGGACCGCGACGGCGCCCTGCGCCATTCCACGCGCCGCGGCGGCAGCGGCCGCACGGTGCAGCTGAAGGTCGAAGAGCTGCCCTGATTTGCGGGCGGGCCGCGCGGAGGGGTGGGGTACAATCGCCCCCCACTTATGGAACATAACGTCTTTCAGATCGCCGCGGTGGTCCTGCTCGGCATTACCTGCCAGTGGGTCGCCTGGTGGACCAAGCTGCCGGCCATTCTTTTCCTGCTGCTGACCGGCCTCGTCATCGGGCCGGGCATCGGCTGGCTGGATCCGGACGCGGTGTTCGGCCCGGTGCTGCTGCCGATCGTCTCGCTGGCGGTGGCGGTGATCCTCTTCGAGGGCGCGCTGACCCTGCGCTTTTCCGACATCCGCGGCCTCGAGCGCGTGGTGCGGCGCATGGTCAGCAGCGGTCTGCTCGTGACCTGGCTGATTCTGGCGCTGGCGGCTCATTTCCTCGTCGGCTTCGGCTGGGAGGTGGCCCTGCTGTTCGGCGCGCTGGTGGTGGTGACCGGCCCCACCGTGATCGTGCCGATGCTGCGCACCGTGCGGCCGACGGCGCGCATCGCCGAACTGCTGCGCTGGGAGGGCATCGTCATCGATCCGATCGGCGCCCTGCTGGCGGTGCTGGTGTTCGAGTTCATCGTCGCCAGCGGCGCGGGCCAGGCGTTGCTGCACACCCTGGCCACTTTCGCGAAGATACTCGGCACGGGCATCGTGCTGGGTGCGCTCGCCGGCTGGCTGCTCGGCCTGCTGCTGCGCGGCCACCGGGTGCCGGAATACCTGCGCAACGTGACGACGCTGGCCGTGGTGTGGGCCGCCTTCGCGCTGGCCAATGCCGTCGAGTCGGAATCCGGCCTGCTGGCGGTGACGGTCATGGGCATGTGGCTGGCCAACATGAAGCGCGTGCCGCTCGACGAGGTGATCGACTTCAAGGAAACCCTGACGGTGCTGCTGATCTCGGTGCTGTTCATCGTGCTGGCGGCGCGCCTGCGCTTCTCCGATCTCATCCCGCTCGGCTGGGGCGCGCTGGGCGTGCTGCTGGTGGCGCAGTTCGTCGCGCGTCCGCTGAAGATACTCGCCACGACCTGGGGCTCGTCGCTGAAGTGGCAGGAGAAGGCGCTGCTGGCGTGGATCGCACCGCGCGGCATCGTCGCCGCCGCCGTCTCGGCGATCTTCGCGCCGCGCCTGGAGCAACTCGGCTACGCGCAGGCGGAACTGCTGGTGCCGATGACCTTCGTCATCATCATCGGCACGGTGGTGCTGCAGAGCGCGACGGCCGGCTTTCTAGCGCGCCTGCTCGGCGTGGCGGAACCGGAGCCGCACGGCGTGCTGGTCCTCGGCGGCACGGGCGTGGCGCGCCGGCTCGGCAAGGCGCTCAAGGATGCCGGCTTCCGCGTGCTGCTGTGCGACACCTACTGGGACAACGTGCGCGCCGCGCGCATGGACGGCCTCGAGGCGCGCTTCGTCAACCCGGTGTCGGAAGAGGCCGACCGCATGCTCGACCTGATCGGCATCGGCCAGATGCTGGCGCTGTCGCCGCGGCCCGAGTCCAATGCGCTGGCGGCATTGCGCTACCGCGGCGAATTCGGCCGCCAGGGCGTCTACCGCCTGGCCAGCGGCGCCAAGGAAGGCAAGGAGGACGCCGACACCGGCCGCGTGCTCTTCTCGCACGAGGCCACCCACGCCAGCCTGACGGCCAGCCTGGCCCGCTCCGGCGAGATCCGCGCCACGCGCCTGTCGGAGCAGTTCGACTGG
>NZ_JAMLIW010000002.1 GCF_023953935.1 Thermomonas sp.
CAGCGTGTCGGCCTCGGATTCGATCGCGCCGGTCAACGGATAACAGCCCAGGGTGCGGAAACGCACCTGCTTTTGCATCGGAACTTCGCCGACGTGCAGCGGCAGGCGCTCGTCGTCGACCATGATCAGGGCGCCGTCGCGTTCGACCACCGGCCGCTGCCTGGCGAAGTACAGCGATGGCACCTCGATCCGCTCGCGGAAGATGTACAGCCAGATGTCCAGTTCGGTCCAGTTCGACAGCGGGAACGCGCGCACCGATTCGCCCTTGTGGATGCGCGCGTTGTACAGGTTCCATAGTTCCGGGCGCTGGTTCTTCGGGTCCCAGCGGTGCTGGGCGTTGCGGAAGCTGAAGACGCGCTCCTTGGCGCGCGACTTCTCTTCATCGCGGCGGGCGCCGCCGATGGCCGCATCGAAGCCGAATTTGTCCAGCGCCTGCTTGAGCGCCTGGGTCTTCATCACGTCGGTGTGGACGGTGGCACCGTGGGTGATCGGATTGATTCCCCGCGCCAGCCCGTCCGGATTGGTGTACACGTGCAGGGTGACACCAGTCTCCGCGGCGCGGCGGTCGCGGAAGGCGATCATCTCGCTGAATTTCCAGGTCGTGTCCACGTGCAGCAGCGGGATCGGCGGCCTGGCCGGATGGAACGCCTTCAGCAGCAGGTGCAGCAGCACCGAGCTGTCCTTGCCCACCGAATACAGCATGACCGGGTTGCTGAACTCCGCGGCGACCTCCCGCATGATGTGGATGCTCTCGGCTTCGAGCTGGTCGAGGTGTGACAGTCCGTTGTTCAAGGCGCGCGCCGTGGAGATGCGAAAGGCGGGATTTTATCAGGTTGCCTTGCTCGTCCGCAGGCGCAGCAGCCGCTCCGGTGCTGCGAATGTGTCACTGCGTGATTCCCGCCAGTAATCACGGAACACCGCATGGTCCGGCAGATTCCCGCCCAGCAATTCGCCCGGTTCGAGGAAATGGTAGAGCGACGCCAGTGAACGTACCTGGGTTTGCGACACCCGCCGCAGGATGTGTTCGGGGCCGAGTTCGTCGGGATGCCGCAAGCCGGCCGCGCACAGCAGGTCACGCAGCGCGCGCACGGTGTTGTCGTGGTATTCGGCAACGCGGGTGGTCTTGTCGGGCACGTCGAGGTGCTTCCAGCGCTTCGGGTCCTGGGTGGCAATCCCGGTCGGGCAGCGGTTGGTGTGGCAACTCAGCGACTGGATGCAGCCCAGCGAAAACATGAAGCCACGCGCGGCATTGCACCAGTCCGCGCCCATCGCGATCGCGCGTGCGAGGTCGAAGGCGCTGATGATCTTGCCGGCAGCACCGATCTTGATGCGATCGCGCAGGTTCAACCCGACCAGGGTGTTGTGGACCAACAGCAGGCCTTCGTGCATCGGCACGCCAACATGGTTGACGAATTCCGATGGCGCCGCCCCGGTGCCGCCTTCGGCACCATCGACCACGATGAAGTCGGGCAGGAGTTCGGGCCTTGAAGCCGCACACTCCTCCATCGCCTTGGCAATGCCCAGCCATTCCCACGGATGCCCGATCGCAAGCTTGAACCCGGTCGGCTTGCCGCCGGAGCGCTCGCGCAGGTGGGCGACGAACTGCAGCAGGCCAAGCGGGGTCGAGAACGCCGAGTGCTTGGCCGGCGACACGCAATCCTGTCCCATCGGCACATCGCGGGTGGCCGCGATCTCCGGACTGACCTTGGCCGCCGGCAGCACCCCGCCATGGCCCGGCTTGGCGCCCTGCGAGAGCTTGATCTCGATCATCTTCACCTGTGGATCAGCGGCCTGTTCGGCAAAGCGCTTTTCATTGAAACTGCCATCGTGGTTGCGGCAGCCGAAGTAGCCCGAGCCCAATTCCCAGACCAGATCGCCGCCACCTTCGCGGTGATAGGGCGAGATCGAGCCCTCGCCGGTGTCATGGTAGAACCCGCCGCGCTTGGCACCGCCATTGAGGGCGCGGATCGCGGCGGCCGACAGCGCGCCGAAGCTCATTGCGGAAATGTTGAACACGCTGGCCGAGTACGGCTGCCTGGTTCCGGCGCCGATCGTGATCCGGAAATCGTGATCAGCCACCTCGACCGGCGCGATCGAATGATTGATCCATTCGTAATCGGTGTCGTAGACATTGCGCAGGGTGCCGAACGGGCGCACGTCGTTGACATGCTTGGCGCGCTGGTAGACCAGCGCACGCTGTTCGCGCGAGAACGGCACCTTGTCGGTATCGGCCTGGATGAAATACTGCCGGATCTCGGGGCCGATGGTCTCCAGCCCGTAGCGGAAATGCGCCAACAGCGGGTAGTTGCGACGCAGGGTGCTCTTGCGCTGGAGCATGTCAAGCGTCCCCAGCAGCGCCAGACCGCCGAACACCGCCACGCCCCACCACGCCTGCGGAAAGCGCAGCGCAAGCGCCAGCATGACCAGGGCAAGGACAATACTGGCAACGTATGCCGTATAGCGGGACATGGCGACTCCTGCGTGATGCTGGTACTGGTGCCCGGAGTGGGGATCGAACCCACATGACCTTGCGGCCGAGGGATTTTAAGTCCCTTGCGTCTACCGGTTTCGCCACCCGGGCCCCCGCCAAGCTTACGCGAAGGCGCCCGGCCAAGAGCCGTCCTGCGTGCGGAAGCCGCAGCCATGCCGTGCTCCAAGGAAAAGGGCCCCGCGCTGCGGGGCCCTTCGAGATTGGAGGCCGAGGTCGGAATTGAACCGGCGTACGCGGATTTGCAGTCCGCTGCATGACCACTCTGCCACCCGGCCGATGGCGCACATATCGTATCAGTACATCCAGAACAACAAAGCCCCGCGAACGGGGCTTTGGAATCTGGAGCGGGAAACGAGACTCGAACTCGCGACCCCGACCTTGGCAAGGTCGTGCTCTACCAACTGAGCTATTCCCGCAATGAGCCCGCTATTTTACGGGCTCACTTGCTGCTGTCAACAACTTCCGGCGCCTCATCGCGCAGCGCGGGCCAGGCCGCACGCAGGTATTCGAACCCGGACCACAGGGTCAGTACCGCCGCGGCTGCCAGCAGCCATTCCCCGATCAGGAAAATCGGCAGGCCAAGGAGCGGGTCGCGATAGAGCAGGAAACCCAGCGCAATCATCTGCACCACGGTCTTGACCTTGCCGATCATGGCGACCGCGACCTTGGCATGCTGGCCCACTTCGGCCATCCATTCGCGCAACGCCGACACCGCGATCTCGCGACCGATGATGACGCTGGCCCACAGCGCCATCCAGACGGTGTGGTGGTGCTGGACGGTGACCACCAGCGCGGTGGCGACCATCAATTTGTCGGCCACGGGATCCAGGAACGCGCCGAAGCGTGACGACAGGCCGTAGCGGCGCGCGATCCAGCCATCCAGCCAATCGGTCAGCGAGGCCAGCACGAACACCGCCGTGGCGCCTGGGTTGGACCAGCGCCCGCCGAGGTAGTACACCGCCACCAGCACCGGGATCAGCGCGATCCGGCCGAGGGTCAGCCAGGTGGGAAACGTCAGCTTCATCCGCCCATTCTACCGGCAGCCCGAAACGCCTTTGCAGCCGACGGTGGGGCCATGTCGAAGCAACACGGAGGCGAGACCGTGGAGAACCGCATCCGCGGTTCAGCCCAGCCCGTGCAGGTGCTCCCAGATGCGCCGGGCGAGCGCGCTGTTGACGCCTTCGACGCGGGCGATTTCATCGACCGCCGCCGCTTTCAACCCGGGCAGCCCGCCGAAGTGCTTGAGCAGTGCGGCGCGCCGGCTCGGGCCGATGCCGGGGATGTCTTCCAGGCGACTGGTGACGCGGGCCTTCAAGCGACGCTGGCGATGCCCGGTGATGGCGAAACGATGGGCTTCGTCGCGCACCTGCTGGATCAGCTGCAGCGCCGGTGAGGCCGGTCCGGGTTGCACCTCGCGACCGTCCGGCAGCAACAGGGTTTCCGCGCCGGGCTTGCGCTCCGGCCCCTTGGCCACGCCCACCAGCACCACCCCGTCGACGCTGGCCTCCAGCAACACTGCGCGCGCCTGCGCCACCTGCCCTTCCCCGCCATCGATCAACAAGACGTCAGGGACGACCGCATCCGGCGCGGCTTCCGCGACCGGACGAAAGCGCCGCTGCAAGGCCTGGTGCATCGCCGCGTAGTCGTCGCCGGGCTGGATGCCGGTGATGTTGTAGCGCCGGTACTGCTTGCGCACCGGCCCCTGACCATCGAACACCACGCAGGAGGCCACCGTGGCCTCGCCCATGGTGTGGCTGATGTCGAAGCACTCGATCCGCCCGGGCAACTCCGGCAACCCGAGCAGATCGCGCAAGGCCTCGCTGCGCGCCTGTTGCGCGCTGTTGCTGGTCAACTCCGTGGCCAGCGCCAGCGCGGCGTTGCGGCGCACCATGTCGAGCTGGGCCGCGCGCTCACCGCGCACGCTGGTCCGCAACGCAACCCGGTGGCCGGCACGCTCGCCCAGCGCCTGCTCGATCAATTCGCGTTCCGGAATCTCGCGATCGAGCACGATCTCGCCGGGCGCGGTGTGTTCGTTGTAATACTGCGAGACGAATGCACCCAGCACTTCCGCGGCGCTGTCCTCGCCGTTGGTCTTCGGAAAGAACGCGTGGGTGCCGAGGTTGCGGCCGTCGCGGAACGCCAGCAGCAGCACGCAGGCCATTCCCCCCTGCAACGCCACGCCCAGCACGTCGAGATCGGCGCTGCGGCCATCCATGGTCTGGCGCGACTGCAACCGGCGGATCGAGGCGATCGTGTCACGCAGCTGCGCGGCCTTTTCGAATTCCAGCGCATCGCTGGCGGCCTGCATGGCCGCGGTCAATTCGGCACCCAGATCGTCATTGCGGCCTTCGAGGAACAGCTCGGCGCGGCGGACCGATTCCATGTAGGCGGCACGGTCGATCAGCGCCACGCAAGGCGCGCTGCAGCGGCCAATCTGGTATTGCAGGCAGGGCCGGCTGCGGTTCCTGAAAAAGCTGTTCTCGCAGTTGCGCAGGCGAAACAGCTTGTGCATCAGGTTCAACGTCTCGCGCACGGCGGTGACGTTCGGATACGGGCCGAAGTAGCGCCCCGGAACGGTCTGCGGGCCGCGGTGCAGGGTCAGCCGCGGATATTCGTCCCGGGTGATCAGCACGTAGGGATAGCTCTTGTCGTCGCGCAGCAGCACGTTGTAGCGGGGCCGCAGCGACTTGATCAGCTCGTTTTCCAGCACCAGCGCATCGGCTTCGCTGCGGGTGACCGCCACTTCGATGCGTGCCACCTGGGCCAGCATGGCCATGATCCGGGCCGGCTTGGGGGTGGCGTTGAAATAACTGCCGACGCGGTTGCGCAGCGCGCGCGCCTTGCCCACGTAGAGCACGGCATCGGCAGCGTCGATCATCCGGTAGACGCCCGGCGCCAGCGGCAACCCGGCGGCGAAGGCGTGGCCGTCGAAGGCGGGCGGTTCGGGCTGGGTCCTGGCCACGGGGCTGCTCCGGGGCCGGTCAGTGCCGGCCCTCGTGCAGGCGCGCCACGATGCCGGCGGCGGCCGCATCGATCAGCTTGAAAGCGCGATCGAAATCACGTGCGCCGCCGTAATACGGGTCGGGAATATCCTTGTTGCCGATTCCCGCCCAATCGAGCATCAGCGCGACATCGACGTGGGCCGTGCGTGGCTTGCGAATGCGGGTTTCATGCAGGATGGTCCGGTCCGCGCACAGCAGCAGATCGAAATTCTCGAAATCGTCGTAAACCAGGCGCCGCGCGCGCAGGCCGGAGATGTCGACGCCGTGGCGCAGGGCGCAGTCGATCGCGCGCGGATCAGGCGCACTGCCGATGTGGGAATCCCCGGTCGCGGCGGAGTCCAGATGCACCGCGGACAGCAGGCCTGCTTCCGCAAGCCGCGCCCGCAGCACGCCTTCGGCCGTCGGCGAGCGGCAGATATTGCCCAGGCACACGATCAGGATTGAATACGTTCGCGTCATGCGTGTCCGTGCTGCAGTTCGAAGGTGCGCTGCGCACGCTCGAGATCGGCTTCGGTATCGACGCCGGGCGGGAATGGCGAGGGCGCCAGCGCCACCGCGATTCGCCAACCGGCTTCGAGGGCGCGCAGCTGTTCCAGCGATTCAACCTGCTCCAGCCGCCCCGGCGCCAACCCGGCAAACGCCCGCAGCGCATGCACGCGATAGCCGTAGATGCCGATATGGCGCAACCACTGCCCTTCCGGCAGCACCCTGGGATCGCGGGCAAAGGCGTCGCGCGGCCACGGAACCGGGGCGCGGCTGAAATACAGGGCATCCCCGTTGCCGGCACGGACCACCTTCACCGCGTTCGGATCCAGCAAGGTTTCGACCGTATCGATGGGCGCAGCGAGGGTGGCGATTCCGGCGC
This sequence comes from Thermomonas sp., assembly GCF_023953935.1. GTDB lineage: Bacteria > Pseudomonadota > Gammaproteobacteria > Xanthomonadales > Xanthomonadaceae > Thermomonas. The sequence goes on from NZ_JAMLIW010000002.1 coordinate 6,359, forward strand.
CGCTGGTGGCCACGGTGCGCGCCACGCAGTTGATGCCATCGACCGGGGCGAAGGGTTCATCACCCTGCAGGTTGACAACGATGGCTTGATCGTCCCAACCGGCGATGCGGGCACACTCGGCCAGGCGATCGGTACCCGATGCATGATCGGGCGAGGTCATTGCCACCTGCACCCCGCTGACGGCCAGCGCCTCGGCAATCCGCGCATCATCGGTGGCCACCCAGACCTCGCGCGCGCCCGCGGCCAGCGCCCGGCGGGCGACCTGCAGCACCATCGGCACGCCGCCGATCAGGCGCAACGGCTTGCCCGGCAGTCTGGTCGAAGCATGCCGGGCGGGAATGGCAACGATGAAATCAGGTGCGTCCACGCCGCGATTATCGCCGATGCCGCAGCCATTCCGATGAACCGTTCCGGCAGCCTGCCCGGCCACGGCCGCCCGTGCGTGCCGCAATCGGGCAAGCCGGGCTTGCACCGCAGCTGCGCCGCAAGCCCCAACCCGGGGCCACCGTCATGCCGCGGGCCTGAACCGCTCCAGCAGTGCGTTCCAGAAGGCCTCCGGCAACCGTGCCGAAATCGGCACCGCGTGCCAGCCCGGTTGCGCGAACGCGCGGCATTTCACCGCATCCTTCTCGGTCATCAGCACCGGCAGCGCGCTGCCGAAGTCGAAGTCGTCCAGGCGATAGCCGTGATGGTCGGCGAACACGTGCGGGACCACGGCAATCCCGGCGGCGCGCAGCGTCACGAAAAAGCGCTCGGGCTCTCCGATTCCGGCCACGGCATGGACGCGCTGGCCGGCAAAGGCCGCCAGCGGCACCCCGCGCCCGCCTGCCAGCGGCCAGGCGTTTCCAACATCCAACCACATCGGCCATTCCTGACCTGCCGCCGCCGTGACCACGCTCGGATCCACGACCTCGGTCCCCGCCGGCTGGCCGAGGTTGAGCACCCGGAAGGTGCAGTCGGCGGCGCGTTCGAGCGGTTCGCGCAGCGGGCCGGCCGGAAGCAGGCGGCCATTTCCGTAGCGCCGGCGCACATCCTGCACCTCGATTTCGACATCCCGCGCCAGCCGGTAGTGCTGGAGCCCGTCGTCACAGACCACGACATCGCAGCCGGCTGCCGCCAGCGCTTGCGCGGCGGCCACGCGATCGGCATCGACCCGCACTCTGGCGCCCGTGCGCGCCGCGATCAGCATGGGTTCGTCACCGACCATGGCCGGGCCCGACTGTGGCTCGACCCAGCGCGCCGTCTTCGCGTCCGCACGCCCGTATCCCCGGCTGGCAACCCCGGGGGTGAAGCCCGCACGCTGCAGGTGTTCGACCAACGCAACGGTCAGCGGCGTCTTGCCGGTGCCGCCGCCAACCAGGTTGCCGACCACGATCACCGGCACGCCCGGATGCACCTGCGCCCGCAGGCCGCGCCGGTAGCAGAACCGCCGCAAGGCGGTGACGGCCGCATAGATCGGCGTCAGCAGGCGGGCCCATAACGGGGGGGTGCTGCCATCAAACCACCAGTGTGGCGTGCGTTGTCCACTCACGCCCCGGCCTCACGAAACTGCATGCGATGCAGTTGCGCGTAGATGCCGCCCTGCGCCACCAGTTCGGCGTGGGTACCGCGTTCGACGATCCGGCCCTCGTCGAGCACGAGGATCTGGTCGGCGCGCTCCACGGTCGACAGCCGATGGGCCACCACCAGGGTCGTTCGATCCGGCATCAGCTGGGAAAGCGCGTCCTGCACCAGCCGTTCGGACGCGTTGTCGAGCGCCGCAGTCGCCTCGTCGAGAATCAGGATCGGCGCATCCTTGAGCACCGCGCGGGCGATCGCAAGACGCTGGCGCTGGCCGCCGGAGAGCGCGCCGCCCTTGGGCCCGACCGGCGATTGCAGGCCCAGCGGCATCTGCTCGACGAACTCCATCGCGTTGGCAGCGCGCACGGCCTTGTCTACCGCCACTGGATCCGCTGCCCGCAATTCGCCGTAGGCCACGTTGTCCGCCACGCTGCCGTCGAACAACATGACCTGCTGGCTGACCATCGCGATTTGACGGCGCAGATCCGCCAATCGATATTCGGTCAGCGGATGTCCGTCGAGCAGGATCTGGCCTGCGTCCGGCTGGTAGAAGCGCGGGATCAGCTTGATCAGGGTGGACTTGCCGCTGCCCGAGCGACCGACCAGGGCGGTGACCGTCCCCGGACGCGCGGTGAAGCTGACGCCGTCCAGCGCCGGCCCCTCGCGGCCCTCGTAGTGCATCCGCACGTCGCGGAATTCGATCAGACCCTTGCAGCGCTGCAGCGGGCGGGTGCCGGTGTCTTCCTCATCGGGGGCGTCGAGCACCGTGAACAGGCGCTCGGCCGAAGCAATGCCGCGGTGGAGCATGCCCTGCACATTGGTCAGCTGCTTGAGCGCCGGGATGATCGCCATCATCGACATCATCAACTGCACGAATCCACCCGCGCTCAGGCGCCCGGCCAGCGCCTCGCGTCCGGCCAGCAGCAGCAGCACGGCCAGTCCGGTGGCCCCGGTGAGCTGGACGACGGCCGAAAACAGCCCGCGGGTGCTTTCCACGCGCAGGTTCAGCTTGAGATTCTTGTTGGCCAGCGCGGTGTAGCGCTCCATTTCCGCCGCGCGGGCGCCGTAGACCTTGACCTCCTGCTGTCCGGCCAGGGCCTGGTCGGCGGCCAGCATCAGTTCGGCCGAAGTCTCCTGGACGCGGTGCCCGTAGCGGCGATAGCGGCGCCCGACCTTGTCCATCAGCCACGCCACCAGTGGGCCCAGCAGCAGTACCGCCACGGTCACCCGCCAGCTGGCGTAGAGCATCACCGCGATCATGGCCGCTGCCTGCAGGCTTTGCTGGACCATGACCTTGCCGGAATCGATCACCGCCTGCGCCAGCTGGTCGCTGTCCGAGCTCAGGCGCACCAGCATCGACGGCACCGGTTCGGCGTCGAAGCGCAGGCCCGGCAGGCGCAGGTATTTGTCCAGCGCCGTCACCCGCATGTCGCGGGCGATGCCGCGCGCGGCCTTGGCCATGTTCAGGTCGGTGACGTAGCCGGCCGCGCCGCGAACGACGAAGATCGCGATGATCGCCAGCGGCAGCAGCAGGCTGAACTGCTGGTTTTTCAGCACGAAGGTTTCATCGACCATGGGCTTGGTCAGCCAGGCAAACGCGCCCGCCGCCGCCGCTTCCACGATCATGCTCATGGCCGCGATCAGCAGCACCAGCCGGTACTGGCGCGCCAGCCCGAGCAGGCGCCGGTACACCGCCCAGGCCGAACCGCCTGCGCTCATCGCGACGGGCCCTGCGCCGTGACCTGCGGCGCGGTGGCATTGGCGACCCGCCGGAAGCCCAGTTGTGCCAACGCCTCGTAAGCGGTGACGACTGCCTGCCACGGGGTGCGGGCATCGGCGCGGATCAACACCACCCGGTCACGATCGTCGCCGGCCACCTCCGCCAGCGCCTGTTTGAGCGCATCGACGTCGGTGCGCAGCACTTCGCGATCGCCGACGAAGTAGCGGCCATCGGCATTGATCAGGATGCCCAGCGGCTGGTTGGCCGAAGTGGCGGGCTCGCCGCCGGCCTTGGGCAGCTCGATCTTGAGCACCGAGCGGGCGTCGAAGGTGGTGGTGACGACGAAGAAGATCAGCAGGCACAGCACCACGTCGATCAACGGGATCAGGTTGATCTCGGGGCTGTCGTCTTCGCGGTGGTCGACGATCCGCACGCGCGCGCCTTTCAGTCAACCGGCCGGCCGGCGGCCTGGGCCGTGGCATCCAGCACGTCCTGCAACTGCATCGCCTCGTGCTCCATGTCCACGATGTAGCTGGCGATGCGGCCGCGGAAATAGCGGTGGAACGCCAGCGCCGGGATCGCCACGATCATCCCGGTGGCGGTGCAGACCAGGGCCTTGCCGATACCACCGGCCAGCAGGGTGGCATCACCGATGCCGTGATCGAGGATTCCGAGGAACAGCTGGATCATGCCGACCACGGTCCCGAACAGGCCCAGCAGCGGCCCGGCTGCGGCGATCGTGCCCAATGAATTGAGGAAGCGCTCCATCCGGTGAACGAGGTGGCGACCCACGTCCTCGACCCGCTCGCGGATGATTTCGCGACTGCGTTGGCGCACGTCGAGTTCGGCCGCCAGCAGCGCACCCAACGGTGAGGTGGCGCGCAGCGAATCGATGTGCGTCGGGTCGAGCGCATGCCCGCGCGCCACCCAATCGCGCACCTCGGCACCCAAACCGGGGGGCAGGATGCGTTCCCGGCGCAGGCTCCAGAACCGCTCCACCACGATTGCAAATGCCGCCACGGTCAGCAGCAGCAGCGGGATCATCGGCCAGCCTCCAGCCTTGATCAATTCCAGCACGGATCGAACCTTTGGCCCTCATGGCCGTCATCGCTCAGGCGCGTAGCATAGCCCAGCCGACTGCCCGCGCCGCCGCACGGCGTCCCAGGCGCGTTCCCGGAAACTGCGGTATTCACGCACGCGCAGCCCGCCCTGACCCAGCCAGACCCGCAGCGCGCCGGAGCGCGCGGTGTCCAGCACTTCGGCTCCGGCGCCGCACCAGCGGCGCACGACCGGCGGGCGGGGGTGGCGGAAACGGTTGTCGGCGCCGGACGACACCAGCGCCAGCCGCGCGCCAACGGCGGTGATGAAGGCCGGGTCCGACGATCCATCGCTGCCGTGGTGCGGGACCAGCACGACGTCGCTGCGCAGCGTGGACGCGCCTTCCCGGACCAGCTTGCGTTCGGCATAGCCGCCGATATCGCCCGGCAGCAGGACATTGCCGTAGGCGGTTTCGATATGCAGCACGCAGCTGGCTTCGTTGCCGAGATAGGGAAAGCCCTCACCCGGATGCAGAATCGTGAATCGGACCCCGTCCCAGGTCCAACTGCGGCCGGCAATGCAGTCCATGCTGCCAGGCGACGGACTTCCGGCCGGGGCCAGCACGATCGGCATCGGGAAGACGGCCGCCACCGCAGCGCGGCCACCGGCGTGATCCATGTCGCCGTGGCTGACGATGCCGGCATCCAGGCGTCGCACCCCGAGCCCATGCAGGGCGGGAACAACGGCGCGCTCGCCCGCATCGTAGCCGTCCGGAACCGCTGGACCCATGTCGAACAACAGCGCATGGCGATGGGTTCGCACCAGCACCGACAGTCCCTGGCCGACATCCACCGTGGTCAAGTCCAGCTCGCCCGGTCCCGGCAGTTCCTGGGGCGGGTGCAACAGCGGCAGCCACAGCAGCAGCGCCAGCCAGCGCCCCGGCAGACCGCGCGGAAGCAGCAGCCAGAACGCCGACAGCAGCGCCAGCGGCAGCGCATACCAGCGCGACTCCGGCAGCCACAGCAGCGCCAGCGGACTGTCCGCGATCCACGCCAATGCCGGCCAGAGCAGATCGAAGCACCAGGCCGACGCCTGCCAGAGCCAGCCGCCCCAGCCGGCGTGGAGAGCCTCGGCCAGCACGCCCAGCAGGCTCAGCGGCACCACGACCAGGCTCCACCACGGCACCGCCACCAGATTGGCCAGCGGCCCGGCGGTCGAAGCCTGCCCGAACAGGACCACGCCCAGCGGCAACAGCCCGAGGCTGGCCACCGCTTGTGCCGCCACCAGGCCGCGCAGCCGCCCGCGCAGGCCGGCCGCATCGCCTTCCGGCAGGCACCACAGCAGCCAGGCCACGCCAGCAAAGCTCAGCCAGAAGCCGGCGCCCAGCAGCGCCAGCGGATCCAGCAGCAACAGGACAATGCAGCCCAGGGCCAGCACATCGGCAAGACGCTGGCGACGCCGCAACCAGCGCGTGGCCACCAGGGCCGCGATCATCACCGCAGTGCGCAGGGTCGGCACCGCCATCCCGGTCAGCACGGCATAGCCGAATGCCCCGCAGATCGCCCCGCCACCGGCGGCAAACTGGCGCGGCAGCCCGTGGCACAGGGACGGGAACAGCCACCACAGCCCGGCCACGAGCAGCGCACAGACACCGGCCACCAGTCCGACGTGGAAGCCGGAAATGGCGATCAGGTGGGTCAGGCCCGCCGCCCGCAGGCGCGCCCAATCGGTCTGATCGAGAAAGCGGGTATCGCCCAGCGCCAGCGCACGCACGTAGCGCGCGGAATCGCTGGACACCGCCCTGCCGATGTGCGCGCTCATGTCCTCGCGCCAGGCGTCGATTCCCACCGGGCCGGCCCGCCTGTGCGCACGCAACGGCTTGACCACATGGCCAGTGGCGGCAATGCGCGCCGCGAGTGCGTAGCGTTCGGCATCGCTGCCGCCGGGGTTGCGCAATCCGCGCGGCGCACGCAACCGCACCGGCAGTTCCCAGCGGCTGCCCGCCCGCAGCGCCGCGCGCGGCTGCGGATCGTCGTCGTACCAGCTCAAACGCAGCGTCTTGCCGCGCAGCGCCTCCGGCTGACGGACGTCGGCATCGACCACGAACTCGAACCGGGTGCGCCTGGGCTCGCTCACTGGCAGATCCCGGATCTGGCCGCTGAGGGTGAGCGGTTTGCCTTGCAGGGAGTTCGGCAACTGCGCCGCCAACACCGCCGTGGCCTGCAAACCAGCAAAGGCCACGCCCAGCAAAAACACGCCCAGTGGCCGCAGCGCCGTCCAGCGCCAGACGCAGGCTGCGCCTGGAACCAGCAGCACCAGCAGCAGCCAGTGCGGCGGAAACACCGGCAACAACAGGCAACACCCCGCGCCTGCCAGCAGGGCGACGGCACAGTGTGGCCCGAACAACGGCCAGGTGTAGGCACCAGCTTCGCCCGCGGCGGTCGCTCCGCTCGCGAGGAATCCGGATGCAAAGCTCCAGCGCTGAGCGACGATGGCCATGGGGGAATCCTGCCAACCGCCGCCGTCGGGCACGATCAGCGCAGTCCCTGTCACAGCCTCAGGATTTTCCGAAATCGGGCTGCCGCCTCCGCCGGGGTGACGGAAATCGAGGAAGCTGACCGGAGACGCGGGGAGAATGCACTCCCGGGAAGGTCAGACCTCGGCCGTTGCCAGCGGGTGCAGCCGACCTTCGCGCAGTTCCAGCACGCGATCCAGACGGCGGGCGAGGCGGCGATCGTGGGTCACCACCACGAGACTGGTGGCATGGGCCCGGTTGAGTTCAAGCATCATTTCGAACACGGCCGCTGCCGTTTTGTCATCGAGGTTGCCGGTCGGCTCGTCGCCGAGCACGCAGGCCGGATTGTTGGCCAAGGCGCGCGCCACCGCGGCACGCTGGCGCTCGCCACCGGAAAGCTCGCCAGGCTTGTGCAGCAGCCGCTGGCCGAGGCCAACCGATTCCAGCAACCCCTGCGCCCGCTGGCGCGCGGCGGCGGTGGCGCGGCCGGCCAGCAGCACCGGCATCATCACGTTTTCCAGCGCGGTGAACTCCGGCAGCAGATGGTGGAATTGGTAAATGAAACCGAGCGCGCTGTTGCGCAGCCGCCCGCGGGCGGCATCGGACAACGCGCTCATTTTCTGGCCCGCGACATAGACCTCACCTGCGCTCGGAACATCCAATCCGCCCAACAGGTGCAGCAGGGTGCTCTTGCCGGCACCCGAGGCGCCGACGATGGCCACGGTCTCCCCGCGCGCAACGCTGAAGTCCAGGCCGTCGAAAACCGGCGTGCGCAGCGCACCCTCGGAATATGTCTTGCCCAGCCCATCGGCACGGATCACGGCACCCGCAGCGTCCAGAGCACGCTTTTTCGAATCACCAATCACGAATCCCGAATCCCCGACCTCACTCATAGCGCAGCGCCTCCGCCGGCGCCGTGCGCGCCGCGCGCCAGGCCGGGTACAGGGTGGCGAGAAAGGCCATGCCGAGCGCGACGCAGGCAATCGTCACCACGTCGGACGCCTGCAAATCGGTCGGCAGCCCGGTGATGTAGTACACGTCCTCGGGCAGCAGCTTGACGTGCAGCAGCAGCTCGATGCCGTGCAGGATGGCATCCAGGTTCAGGGTCAGCAGGATGCCGCCGACCACGCCGCTGACGGTGCCGATCAGGCCGATCAGGCTGCCTTGCACCATGAACACCTGCATCACCTTGCCCGGCGTCAGGCCCAGCGTGCGCAGGATGGCGATGTCGGCCTGCTTGTCGGTCACCAGCATCACCTGCGAGGACACCAGGTTGAACGCGCCCATCGCCACCAGCAGCGACAGCAGGATCGCCATCACCGTCTTCTCCATCTTCAGCGCGCGGAACAGGTTGGCGTTGTCCTGGGTCCAGTCACTGACCCGGTACGGTCCTTTCAGCGCCAGCGCCAGATCGCGCGCCACGTCAAAGGCGAGGTCCATGTCGTGCATCCTCAGCCGCACGCCGGTGACGCCCTGCCCCATCCGCAACACCCGCTGCAAATCCTCCAGGTTGACCACGGCCAGGCCTTTGTCGAATTCGTTGTAGCCGGCCTCGAAGATGCCGCTGACCCGGAACCGCTTCATGGTCTGTACGCCGCCCACCGGAGTGCTGCGGAACTCGGCCAGGGTGACGATGACGTCATCGCCCACCCGCACGCCCAGCCACAGCGCCAGTTCCCGCCCGAGCACGATGTTGAAGCTGCCGGGGGTCAGTTCGGACAGCTTGCCCTGGACCATCTTGTCGGCAAGGACCGAGACCTTGGCCTCTTCGGCCGGCAGCACCCCGCGCACCATCGCCGGCTGATTGTTGGCGCCGGAAATCAGCGCCTCCTTTTCGATGTAGGGCGCGGCGCCGGCCACCCGCGCATCCTTGAGCGCTACCTGCACGGCATGCCGCCAGTCCTGCAGCGGTTCGCCATAACCGCTGACCGTGGCATGCGCCGCCATGCCGAGCATGCGGTCGCGGATTTCCTTCTGGAAGCCGCTCATCACCGCCAACGTGGTGATCAGCGCGGTCACGCCCAGCGCGATGCCGAGGATCGACGCCAGCGAGATGAAGGAGATGAAGCCGTTGCGACGTTTGGCGCGCAGGTAGCGCAGGCCGATGGCGACGGGGAGGGGTTTGTACATCGGTTGCCCTTGCTGTGACCGCTTATCCTGCCACCGATGGCTTGCCGGATGCAGCCTCGTACCGGCGTACGGCCAGCCGCAGTTCACGTCGGGCCGCGGCGTCGAGGACATCCGGCCAGAACACGAGGCGCTGTCTGGGCCCACCCGCCGGTGAGCCCCAATCCAGGAAGGCCAGCGGACCGCGCCAGCGCAGGCGAAGTTCGTCCATCGGCGCTCCCTCGCAGCTGGCGGCGCGCTCCGGACCGGAAATGACCAGATGCCGTGCCGGGACGCGCAGGCTGATGCGCGCGCTGCGTGCTCCCAACACGCCGGCCAGCAGCGCCAGCGGCCATGCCAGCGCCGCCGGCAATTCGCTGGCCAGCACCGACAGCGGCGCCAGCAGCGCCAACACCCACAGCAGCCGCGCACAGACGCGCGAAGGCCGCCAGAGAAAACTGCCATTCACCGGAGCCTGCTCAGGCGCGGACGGGAAGATTGCGGATTTCGTCGACGAGGGCGGCAAACTCTGGGTCATCGGGGCGGTCCAATCCGGAAAGCCAGCGCCAGAGTCTGTCGTCTTCGCAGTCCAGAAGCCGCAGGAAAACCGCCCGTTGCGGCATCGGACTTTGCCGCCACCGGCGCTCCAGCCAGCGCGCCAGCAGCACGTCCAGCTCCAGCATGCCGCGCCGACAGCGCCAGCGGAGCTTGTTCAGTTCGATCCGTTCTTCGTTCACGCAACCGGCACCGTGGCCGCGCGGCGCGGGCCTTCCTTCGCACGCTCATCAAAGCCAAGCATCGGCACGCGGCGGGCCGTTGGGCGAGCCGTTGGCCGCGCCATCGCCGCCTCATCGCGGGGCTGCTTCAGCGCGCCGACACGGCAAGTGACGGCTGCCGCATTCACTGCGCGCCCGGTCCATGGTGGGCAAACGTCGTCACGCTGCCATCGCGGGCGATCAGCTCGACGGCATAGGCTTGCACGCGCCCATCGGGAAGCTCCATGCCCGGCGAGCCGGCGGGCATCCCCGGAACCGTCAGCCCGCGCGCGTCGGGCTTTTCAGCCAGCAGGCGCAGGATGTCTTCGGCCGGCACGTGGCCCTCGATGACATAGCCCCCCACCTCGGCCGTATGGCATGAGCCTTTTCCATACGGGACGCCCAGGCGTTCCTTGATCGGATTCATGTCCGATTCGTTGCGCACGTCCACCGTGAATCCCGCGGCGCGCACGTGCTCGATCCACTTTTCGCAGCAGCCGCAATTGGGGTCCTTGTGGACGATCATCCGCGGCCGCGTGACAGCCGTTGCCGTTGCCGTTGCCGTTGCCGGCGCAGTTGCCGATACCGTTGCCGCCGGCGGAGATGCCATTGCGGCAATGGGTGCATCGGCCGCCGGCGCGCGCGTGCAACCCGCAAACACCAGCACGGCAAGCAGTGGCAGGAGCCCGGCGCCAAGCCGCAAACAGCCATGGGTGGCGGTGAAACCGGTCGTGGCACGACCGCCATGGACAAGCGCACCCGCATTCGATGTAGGCAAGATGAAACCCTCAAACCTGATGAAGAGCCGACTGCCGACTACATCTTGCGCGCCAGCATCAGCTTCTTGATTTCCGCAATGGCCTTGGCCGGGTTCAGGCCTTTCGGGCAGGTGCGGGTGCAGTTCATGATGGTGTGGCAGCGGTACAGCTTGAACGGATCTTCCAATTCGTCCAGACGGGTACCGGTGTCCTCGTCGCGACTGTCGATGATCCAGCGGTAGGCCTGCAGCAGGATCGCCGGGCCGAGGTAGCGGTCGCCGTTCCACCAGTAGCTCGGGCAGGCGGTGGAGCAGCAGGCGCACAGGATGCACTCGTACAGGCCGTCGAGCTTCTTGCGGTCGTCGGGCGTTTGCAGCCGTTCGCGATCGGCCGGCGCCGGCGACTGGGTGCGGATCCACGGCCGGATGCTGGCGTACTGGGCGTAGAAATGGGTCATATCGGGCACCAGGTCCTTGACCACCGGCATGTGCGGCAGCGGGTGGACCTTGACGTCACCCTTGTCGATCTTGTCGACCGCGCAAATGCAGGCAAGCGTATTGGTGCCATCGATGTTCATCGCGCACGACCCGCAGACCGCCTCGCGGCAGGAACGGCGGAAGGTCAAGGTCGGGTCGATCTCGTTCTTGATCTTGATCAGCGCGTCCAGCACCATCGGCCCGCAGGCGGCCATGTCCACCTCGTAGGTGTCCATCCGCGGGTTCTGGTCATCATCCGGTGACCAGCGATAGATGTGGAACAGGCGCGGCTTCTTTGCATTGGGCGTGGGCCAGTGCTTGCCCTTCTGGATCTTCGAGTTTTTCGGAAGCGTGAATTCGCCCATTGGTTTTACTCGTGATTCGTGATTCGTGATTCGTGATTCGTGATTCGTGATTCGTGATTCGTGATTCGTGATTCGTGATTCGTGATTCGAGGTTCGTGGTTCGTGGCGAGAGATGAGTCAACAAGCTTTTGCGAATCACCAATCACCAATCACCAATCCCCAATCAATACACCCGTTTCGCCGGCGGCACCGATTTGACGTCGTCGGTCAAGGTCTGGGTGTGGACGGGGCGGTAGTCGAAGGCCACCTTGCCGTCGCCATCGATCGTTGCCAGCGTGTGCTTCATCCAGTGCTCGTCCTCGCGGTCGGGGAAGTCCTCGCGCGCATGCGCGCCGCGGCTCTCGGGGCGCTGCTCCGCCGAGTGCATGGTGACGACGGCCTGTTCCAGCAGGTTGGCCAGCTCCAGGGTTTCGATCAGATCCGAATTCCAGATCATCGAGCGGTCGGTGACGCGCACCTGCTCGAACGACTTGTACACGACATCGATTTTTTCGCAGCCTTCCTTGAGCGATGCGGCGGTGCGGAACACCGCCGCGTCCGCTTGCATGGTGCGCTGCATGTTCAGGCGGATCTGCGCCGTGGACAACTCGCCGTTGGCGTGGCGGATCCGGTCGAAGCGGTCCAGGGCCTTGTCGAGGATATCGCCCGGCAGGTCCTTGTGCGGCGCGTTCGGCTTGTGGGTTTCGGCGCAACGCTCGGCAACCGCACGGCCGAACACCACCAGGTCGAGCAGCGAGTTGGAGCCGAGGCGATTGCCACCGTGCACCGAGACGCAGGCGGCCTCGCCGATGCTGTACAGCCCGCGCACGTGGACGTCATTGTCGTCGCCCACTTTCTGCATCACCTCGCCGTGGTAATTGGTCGGGATGCCGCCCATGCAATAGTGCACGGTCGGCAGCACCGGGATGGGTTCCCTGGTGACATCCACGCCGGCGAAAATGCGCGCGGATTCGGCGATGCCGGGCAGGCGTTCGTGGATGACCTCGGGACCGAGCTGCATCAGGTTGAGGAAGGCGTGGTCCTTGTGCTCGCCGACGCCGCGGCCTTCGCGGATTTCGATCGTGATCGCGCGGCTGACCACGTCGCGCGAGGCCAGATCCTTGGCGCTGGGCGCGTAGCGCTCCATGAAACGCTCGCCGGCGGAATTGGTGAGGTAGCCACCCTCGCCGCGCACGCCCTCGGTGATCAGGCAGCCGGCGCCGTAGATGCCGGTGGGATGGAACTGCACGAATTCCATGTCCTGCAGCGCCAGCCCGGCGCGCAGCGCCATGCCGCCGCCATCGCCGGTGCAGGTATGCGCCGAGGTGCAGCTGAAATAGGCGCGGCCATAGCCGCCGGTGGCCAGCACCACGCCGTGGGCGCGGAAGAAGTGCAGCGTGCCTTCGTTCATGTCGAGCGCGAGCACGCCGACGCAGGTACCGTCGGTATCGAAGATCAGGTCGGTGGCGAAATATTCGACGAACACGGTCGCGCCGTGCGCCAGCGCCTGCTGGTAGAGCGTGTGCAGCATGGCGTGGCCGGTGCGGTCGGCGGCGGCGCAGGTGCGCTGGGCGGTGCCCTTGCCGTAGTGCGTGGTCATGCCGCCGAACGGGCGCTGGTAGATATGGCCGCTTTCGGTGCGCGAGAACGGCACGCCGTAGTGCTCGAGCTCGATCACCGCGCGCGGCGCGTTCTTGCACATGTATTCGATCGCGTCCTGGTCGCCCAGCCAGTCGCCGCCCTTGACGGTGTCGTAGAAGTGGAAGCGCCAGTCGTCCTCGCCCATGTTGCCCAGCGCGGCGGCAATGCCGCCTTGGGCGGCCACGGTGTGGCTGCGGGTCGGAAACACCTTGCTGATGCAGGCGGTTTTCAGGCCTTTTTCAGCCAGTCCGAAGGTGGCGCGCAGGCCGGAGCCGCCGGCCCCGACCACCAGCATGTCGTACTTGTGTTCCTGGATCTTGTAGGCAGGCATCGGCAATCAGCTCCCAAGCGCGATGCGCAGCACCGCAAGCACGCTGGCGATTCCGGCCAGCGCGCAGACAAGAATCGTGAGGAGGTGCAGGACCACGCCATTGATCGGCGTATGCACGTAGTCTTCGATCACCACCTGCAGCCCCAGCTTGGCGTGCCAGAACACCGACACCAGAAACAGGATCAGCACCGTGGCGTTGAGCGGGTCGGCGACCAGCCCGTGGATGATTTCATAGCTGGCGCTGCGCAGGGTCAGGGCGATGCCCAGCAGCCACAGCGCGCACAGGCCGATCAGGATGGCCGTCACCCGCTGCCAGATGAAGTGGTGCACGCCGTCCCGGCCGGAGCCCCAGTTGCGGGCGGTTTTCAGCGGCTCGCGCAGGTCGTCGATGCGATTGGCCATCACTGCCCCCAACGCGTCAGGACGACGCCCCAGATGATCGCGGTCAGGACCACGCTGCCGATCATCGAGATCAGGCTGCTGCGCACGAACTGCGGGATCCTGTAGCCCAGGCCGCCGTCCTGCAGCAGGTGGCGGATACCGTTGATCAGGTGGTAGCTCAGCGCCCAGGTGAACCCGAGCAGTACCACGAGGCCCGGGATCGAGCCGGCGTAGCGGGTGAATTCGATCCAGCTCTCGGGACCAGCGGCCAGCGCCACCAGACCGCAGGCCATCAGCAGCGCGCCGAACGACAGGATGATGCCGGTCGCACGGTGGTAGATGGAAGTCTGCATCTGCACCTGCCATTTGTAGATCTGCAGATGCGGCGATAAGGGTCGTTCGCGGGTCGCCATGGGCGGTCGCTTCTCCGTAGTGGCGGCAGAGGCCGCGTGAGCGTGGATCAAAAATCGATGCAGCGGCCGTCCTTCTCCCAGTCGCCATAGCGCGTGGGCTCCAGCCCGCTCTTGCGACCACCATACTCCGGCGGCAGCGCGGGGGTTTGCGGCGGCTTCGGGGCCAGCTCGGGCCCCGCCTGAGGCGCCTCGTTCGGGATCTTCACGATTTCAGGCTGGTCTGCTGTCGATGCGTTCATTGCCGGTAAAGTCTACGTCGCGACAGCCGGTCGGGACAAGCGCGCGCCGTGATGCACGAGGCATCACGTTGATCCCGTGCGACTGGCGGACCATGAATGCGGGCGCGGAACGTGAACTGTCGCACGGTTTCCGCGCTCCCGGATTCCCGACTGGCGCACGGCCGCGTCCCGGGCGATGATGGACGCGGGAGGTGGCGGATGACGCCAGAGGTATCGCACGTTCAATCCGACGCTCTGGTCATCGGTGGCGGCCTGGCCGGGATCGTGGCGGCGCTGGAATGCCTGCGCGCGGGCAATCGCGTCGCCCTGGTCGACCGCGACACCCGCGAGCGTTTCGGCGGGCTGGCGCTGTGGGCGTTCGGCGGCATGACGCTGGTCGGCACCCCGCTGCAGGAACGCGCCGGCATTCCGGACAGCGCCGAGCGCGCGCTGCGCGACTGGGTGCGCTTCGGCGAACTCGATCCCAACGACACCTGGCCCTACCTGTGGGCGCAGCACTACGTCGAGCGCTCGCGCAACGACGTCCACGACTGGCTCGAAGCCCACGGGATCGGTTTTCTGCCGGCGGTCAATTGGGTCGAACGCGGGCGCTTCGGCGAGGGCAACAGCCTGCCGCGCTACCACGTCATCTGGGGCACCGCACAGCGCATGGTCCGCACGCTCGCCGATGCCCTGCGCACCGCCGGCGCCGGCGGCAAGCTCACCCTGCTGCATCGGCACAGCGTGATCGGGCTGGAATACGGACTGGGGCGGATGGCCGGTGCCACCGCCCGCAATGACGACACCGGCGCCGAAGTGCGGCTGGACGCGCCGGTTGTGGTGATCGCCACCGGCGGCATCAACGGCAGCCACGCCCAGGCGCGCCGCAACTGGCCGATCCAGCAGCCGCTGCCAACGCAGATGCTCAACGGCGCCAGCCCGCTCTCCGACGGCAAGCTGCACCAGATCGCCACCGGTTTCGGCGCCCAGATCACCCACGCCGGCGAAATGTGGAACTACGCCGCCGGCATCCCGCATCCCAAGCCGCACTTCCCCGGCCACGGCCTGTCGCTGATTCCCTGCAAGTCCGCGCTGTGGCTGGACCACCGCGGTCGCCGCATCGGCCCGGAACCGCTGGTGACGGGCTTCGACACGAATTGGCTGTGTCGGCGCGTTGCCGAGCAGGACGCGCACTGGACCTGGCACCTGCTCAATCGCCGCATTGCCCTCAAGGAATTCGCAATCTCCGGCGCCGAGCACAACCCGCGCATCCGCGACCGTCAGTTCCTGCACTTCCTGCGCGAAACCCTGCTGGGCAACGCGCGGCTGGTGGACCAGATGCAGCGCGAAGTGCCGCAATTCCTGGTCGATGACAGCTTGGCGGGATTGGCGGCGCGGATGAACGCGCTGACCGGCCACGAGCACATCGACCCGGACATCCTGCAGGCCACCGTCGACGCCTTCGATGCCAATTTCATCGATGGCAAGACGCTCGAGAACGACGCCCAGATCCGCGCCATTCTGCACGCGCGCCAATGGCGCCCGGACCGCCTGCGCACCTGCAAGCCGGCACCATTGCAGCAGCTGGGCGCCGGCCCCTACATCGCGATCCAGACCCAGCTGATCACCCGCAAGAGCCTCGGTGGCCTGCGCACCGATCTCGACAGCCGCGTGCTGGACGGCAATGACCAGCCGATCGACGGGCTCTACTGCGTCGGCGAAGCCGCCGGCTTCGGCGGCGGCGGCTCCTGCGGCAAGCGTTCGCTGGAAGGCACCTTCCTGCCCGGCTGCATCCTCACCGCGCGCGCCGCCGCACGTTCGATCAAAGCCGGCTGAGGCCATGCCCAACGGTGCCCAAGCCCTGCTGCAGACGCTGGCCGATGCCGGCATCGAGGTCTGTTTCAGCAATCCCGGCACCAGCGAAATGCACTTCGTTGCCGCGCTCGATTCCGAGCCGCGCATGCGGGCGGTGCTGTGTCTGTTCGAAGGCGTGGCCACCGGCGCCGCCGACGGTTACGCGCGGATGGCCGGCAAGCCGGCCGCGACCTTGCTGCACCTGGGTTGCGGCCTCGGCAACGGCCTCGCCAACCTGCACAACGCGCGCAAGGGCAAGGTGCCGGTGGTCAATATCGTCGGCGACCACGCGACCTTCCACGTCCCGCTGGACGCGCAGTTGCAGTCCGATATCGGAACCGTGGCGCGCAACGTCTCGCCTGGGTTCGTGCGCACCTCGCAAAACACCGCCGCGCTGTGTGCCGATGCGGTGGATGCGATCGTCGCCGCGCGCGGGCTTCCTGGCCAGGTCGCAACACTCATTCTGCCCGCCGACGTATCCTGGGGCGAAGGTGGGATTCCCTGCCCGCCACCCGCGCCGCCGGTGCCGCCGCCCGCCGATGCCGCCACGGTTGCGGCCATCGCCGCGGCGATTGGCAGCGGCGAAAACTGCGCGCTGCTGCTGGGCGGGCAGGCGCTGTGCGAACCGGGATTGCTGGCGGCCGCAAAGCTCGCCGCGCACAGCGGCGTGAAGCTGTTCTGCGAGGTCTTCCCGACCCGGCTGGAACGCGGCGCGGGCCTGCCGGCGGTCGAGCGGATCGCCTATCTGGCCGAAATGGCGACATTGCAACTTTCCGGCATCGCACACCTGATCCTCGTCGATGCGAAATCGCCGGTGTCGTTTTTCGCCTATCCCGGCAAGGCCAGCGAGCTGGTGCCGGCAGGCTGTACCGTGCACACGCTCGCCCGTCCCGATCAAGACGCCATAGCCAGTCTGCAACGCTTGGTCGAAGCACTGGGCGCGGCCGCCGCAACGCCCGCACTGCAACCGGCGCAGCGTCCGTCGCGCCCGCGCGGACGGCTGACCGCGCCCAAGGTCTGCAAGGCGCTGGGCCACCTGCTGCCCGAGCGCGCGATCGTGATCGACGAAGCGATCACCTCCGGCCTGATGCTCGGCGTGATGACGGCCGGTGCGACCCGTCACGATCTGCTGACATTGACCGGAGGCGCGATCGGGCAAGCGCTGCCGAATGCGGTCGGCGCCGCGATCGCCTGCCCGGACCGCAAGGTCATTGCCCTGGTCGGCGATGGCAGCGCGATGTACACCTTGCAGGCGCTGTGGACGATGGCCCGCGAACGCCTCGACGTGGTCGCGATCATCTTCAACAACGCCAGCTACTCGGTGCTCAATGTCGAGCTGGATCGCGTCGGCGCCGGCAGCGGCGGCGGGCCCAAGGCGCGCGCGCAGCTCGATCTGCACGGACCGACGCTGGATTTTTCCGCACTGGCGCGCGGCATGGGCGTGCCCGCCGTCCGCACAGACCGCGCCGGTGATTTCTGCAAGGCGCTGGAACACGCCCTCGCCCACCCCGGCCCGCGCCTGATCGAGGCAGTGATCCCGGAATCGCTCGGCGGGGCCAAGCGCAAGGTACTGCCGTGGCTGCTGCGCAGCCTGCCCAACCTGCCGAAACCGCTGGCACTGGCGCTCAAGCGCAAGCTTGCGCCGTAGGGAGACTTCGAGGCTTCAACGTATCGCCCGCTTGGGTGTCGATCTGTCGTCTCAAAACAAATCCGAATGCGTGCCGCAGCGAATGAAATGTACGCTGCCGTCATCGGGCAATCGATACACCAGCAGCCAATCGTTGCTGGTGTGGCATTCACGGCAATCGGTGTGGCCACCTTTCTGATCCGGGTAGCGTCCGGTCAGCAGATGATCCAGATATTTTGCGTCCAGAGGCTTGCGGGTCTCGATCGCCTGCATCACGGCCCGCAATTCCCCAACGTCGCATTTGCGATGCTTGAGCGCACGCTTGAGGTCCTTGCGGAACTGGCTGGTGGCATGGACAACGCGCTTGCTCACCGATGCCGCCATCTTGCGATCAGCCCTTTGCCGCCTCGTCAAACAGCGCCTTCACCGAGGATGCACGCCGGGTGCGTCCCGCGAAAGAATCCGCAATGGCCTTCTGCGTCGCGGTGTTGGGCGTGGGCAAGGTCACCGGGAATGGCAAGCCCTGCGTCAGCACCACCTGCTTGAGGAACAGACGGATGCCCGACGACAGATCCAAGCCCAAGGCGCTCAGGGTGGCCTCGGCTTGATCCTTCAGTTCGGGTTCGATACGGGTCTTGATGGAGGCATTCATGGCGAATATAGCCGCGTTTGTACCCACAACGTACCCCTATTCATTCCGCAAATCAATCATCCCGCCAACGCATTCGCCGCCGCCACGATGTCCTCATCCTTCGGAATGACCAGGAACGCCGCGCCCGCCAGCGGGGTGTAGGTATCCGCACCGACGACGCGTTGCAGCGGCTTGCCGCCGTGGCCGGCTTCGGTAATCGCGGTAATCACGCCCTCGCCAATCCCGGCGCTGTGACGGCCTTCATCCACCACCAGGATGCGCTTGCATTCGCTCGCGTGTTTGGCAATCGCCGCGTGGTTCAGCGGTACCAACCAGCGCAGATCCACCACGCGCACCTTCCAGCCGTGTTTGGCTTCGATCTGGCGCGCGGCGCGCAGGCTCATCGGCACGCCGTTGCCGAAGCTGAAGATCACGCAGTCCTTCGCCTTGGGGTTGTAGACGCGCTCCTCGCCCAAGGTCAGGGCTTTGTCAGGCGCAGGGTAGTCGGTCAGCCACCCGCCATCGCCGGCCTCGTACAGATCCTTGGTCATGTACAGCGCGATCGGTTCGAGGATGGCGCACACCCGGCCATCCACTTTCGCCAGCGCAGCCAGCGTGCGCAGCATCATCGCGGCGTCATCGCCACGTGAGGGGCAGCCGACGACCAGGCCAGGAATATCGCGCAGCGCCGTCACCGAGTTGTCGTTGTGGAAATGCCCGCCGAAGCCGCGCTGGTAGCCAAGACCCGCAATGCGCACCAGCATCGGGTTGGCAAACTGGTTGTTGCTGAAGAACTGCAACGAGCAGGCCTCGCCGCGAATCTGGTCGATCGCGTTGTGCAGATAGGCCAGATATTGAATCTCGGGAATCGGCAGCAGGCCCACATTGGCAAAGCCCTGCGCCATGCCGAGGATCATGGTTTCATCCAGCAACGTGTTGAACACGCGCTTGTTGCCGAACGCCTTGTGCAGGCCCTTGGTGACGGTGTACACGCCGCCCTTCTGCGCCACATCCTCGCCGAACAGCAGCGTCTCGGGATATTTCGCAAACAAATCGTGCAACGCTTGATTGATCTGGATCGCCAGATGCCTGGGAACTTGCTTCTCCGGCAACTTGTCTTCACTGCCGAAGGCTTTGATGCGTGCTTCCAGCGACGGCATTCGCACCGCTTCCGCGGCCACCTTGTCCGGCGTGTACGGGGCCAGCGGCGCCATCACCTGTTCCAGCGTTGCGATGCGCGGACGCCGGTCGGCGTCTTCGGCAGCGGCAAAACACTTCTGTCGGGTGGCTTCGTACAAGGCGAGGATGTCATCCTTGCTCATCGCGCCGGATTCCAGCGCGATGGCGGCACTGCGCAGCAATGGATCGGCGGCTTCCACCGCACACAATTCCTCGATCGAACGCCATTCGATTTCGAAATCGGTGCCGGCGTGGCCCATGATGCGGTTGGTGCGCAGGTGCAGGAAGGTCGGGCGACGGGTCTTGCGGCAGTGCTCCACCGCCCGCAGCACATCGCCATAGCCTGCGGCCAGGTCCAGGCCATCGGCGAAGAAGTAATCGAGGTCGGGGCGGTTCCTGAAGTTTTCCGCAATCCAGCCGCCCGGGGTTTTCACCGAGATGCCGATACCGTTGTCCTCGCACACGTACAACACCGGCGCGGGCAGCTTTTGATAGGCCGTCCACGAAGCCGCATTGAACGCGGTCTGCGCGGTAGCATGGTTGCTGGAGGCATCGCCAAAACTGCAAATCGCGATGCTGTCATCCGGAATCGGAAGGGCATGACCGATGCGCTTGGCCGCTTCGATCGCCACCGCCGTACCCAGCGCCTTCGGCAAGTGCGAGGCAATCGTCGAGGTCTGCGGCAATACCCACAACGGCTTGCTACCCCAAACCTTGTGGCGGCCGCCCGACGCCGGATCTTCCGCACTCGCCGCAAACGACAGCGCCGAATCCATGATCGGATCCATCCCCGGCAACTTCCTGAACCTTTCTGCCATAAAGCCGCCGGAACGGTAGTGCAAGAAGGCCGGATCCGTATGCCGCGCCGCCCGTGCCACCATCGCATTGCCTTCGTGGCCGGACGAACCAATGGTGTAGAAGACCTTGTTCTGCACCCGCAGCACCCGCGCCATCAAGTCGAGGTGGCGCGAGATCAATTGCGATTCGAACAACTCGCGAAAGCCCTGCGCGTTGAGCGCGCTGCCGTCGAGAATGGCCTCGCCTGGCGCCGGCTTTGGACGTGGCGACCCGGCCCAGTTCTTCACGAATTCGCTGAAATTGACGTCGCAGATTTCAGCGCGGTTGAGGCCCTTCATGCGGGCAGGAATGGGGTTCGGGACGGTGTTGAACATGGTGTTGTGATGGAGATCCTGGTCCCTCTCCTGCCGGGAAAGGGGTTGGGGTGAGGACTGGCACGCGAGCAATGACAAAGGTTCGATGCAGTGAACCCTCATCCGGCACTGCGGGTCACATACACTCGGCACATCCTTGTGCCTCGCCCTTCGGGCGGCTTACGCCGTGCAAATCGGCAGTCCTGCCGATTTGTCTCCCGGCGGGAGAAGGAAAACAGGCACTCAGAACGCGTTGATGCCGGTCAGTTCGCGGCCGATCACCAGCTGGTGCACAGTCTCGGTGCCTTCGTAGGTGATCACGGATTCGAGGTTCAGCGCGTGGCGGATCGCGGCGTGCTCGGTGGTGATGCCGGCGCCGCCAAGCAGGTCGCGGCATTGGCGGGCGATATCAATCGCCATGCGGCAGTTGTTCCACTTGGCCAGGCTCACCTGCTGCGGTGCCATCGTGCCGGCGTCCTTCAGGCGACCCAGCTGCAACACCAGCAATTGCGCGAGGGTAATCCGGCGCGCCATGTCGGCCATCTTGATCTGTGCGCTCTGTGTGGCGGCCACCGGACGGTCGAACAGGATGCGCTCCTTGGTATAGCCCAGCACTTCCTGCAGGCAGGCAATCGCCGCGCCGATCGGGCCCCAAGTGATGCCATAGCGCGCTTGCGTGAGGCAGCCCAGTGGACCCTTCAGGCCCTTCACATTGGGCAGGCGGCTGGAATCGGGCACGCGTACGTTGTCGAAGAACAGCGCGCTCGTCACCGAGGCGCGCAGGCTCATCTTGTGCTTGATCTCTTGCGCAGTGAAACCGGGCATGCCCTTTTCCAGCAGGAAGCCCTGGATGCCGTCGTCGGTCTGCGACCACACGATCGCGATATCGGCGAGGTTGCCATTGGTGATCCACATCTTGCTGCCGTTGATCACCCAGTCACCGCCATCGCGCTTGGCATGGGTCTTCATGTTGGCCGGGTCGGAACCGCCGTGCGGTTCGGTCAGGCCAAAGCAGCCGATCACCTTGCCTGCCGCCATGTCCGGCAGCCAGCGCTGGCGCTGTTCTTCGCTGCCGTAGGCATAAATGGGGTACATGCACAGCGAGCTCTGCACCGACACGAAGCTGCGGATGCCGGAATCACCGCGTTCCAGTTCCTGGCAGATCAGGCCATAGCTGACGCCGTTCAAACCGGCGCAGCCGTATTTCTCCGGCAGCGAGGAGCCGAGCAGGCCGAGTTCGGCGATTTCCGGTACCAGTTCCTTCGGGAAGCGGCCCTGGTCGAAGGCCTCACCGATGATCGGGATCACGCGCGCATCGGTAAAGCGCGCCACGGTGTCCTGCACCGCGCGTTCGTCATCGGTCAGGAGGGAGCGGACATCGAACAGATCAACGGGATTGAGGGCCATGGCCGCACTCGTTTTGGTGAAACCGCCATTTTACCCGTGCACAGCGCCCAGCCGGTACGTGCAATTCGCCCACGATGCCATGCAAATCGACGATCCCGCCGATCCCGGCGCACGATTCGCAAACCACCCCGGCCCTGCCCACCTGAACGGACGATCCGGACCGAATCAAGCGCAGCGCTCACCTTGCCGCCGTGCGTGCTAGTTTTTCCACATGGTCAATCCCTTCACCCAACGGCTGTTGCAGTGGCTGGGCAAGCTGAGCTTCCCGCGCCTGTTCGTCATCGCCGCTGCGCTGTTCCTGTTCGACGTCGCGATCCCGGACTTCATACCGTTTGCCGATGAAATCCTGCTGGGGCTTGGAACACTGCTGCTGGCCCGGTTGAAGAAACCGGATGCGGCCGAACCCGACCCGCGCCCCCCGATCGACGGCGAAGTCCGGCGCTGAGATGCGCCTGATCGACAGTCACAGCCACTTCGACGCTGCGGACTTCGACACCGACCGCGACGCCGCGCTCGCCCGTGCGCAGGCTGCGGGCATTGACGTTCAGATCGTTCCCGCCATATCTGCCGACGGCTGGCTAAAACTCAGGCAGGTCTGCGCAAGCCATCCCGGCCTGTATCCTGCCTACGGCCTGCATCCGATGTTCCTGGCCGATCACCGACCGGAACACCTGCATGCACTGCGCGACTGGATCGCGCGGGAACGTCCGGTCGCGATCGGCGAATGCGGACTGGATTTTTTTGTCGAAGGCCTCGATGTCGATGTGCAGCATGATTATTTCGATGGACAACTGCGGCTGGCGCGCGAGTTCGATCTGCCGGTGATCGTGCACGCACGCCGCGCGGTGGACGCGGTGATCACCGCGATCCGCAAGATCGGTGGCCTGCGCGGGGCGGTGCACAGTTTTCCCGGCAGCGCCGAACAGGCGGCGCAGCTGCACAAACTCGGCTTCCTGCTCGGCATCGGCGGGCCCGTCACCTACGAACGCGCGCACCGCCTGCGGAGCGTCGTGGCAACGATGCCGCTGGAACAGCTGTTGCTGGAAACCGACAGCCCGGACCAGCCCGGCGTCGCCCAGCGCGGCCAGCGCAACGAACCGGCGCACCTGGTCGAGGTGCTGGACGTGGTAGCCGTGCTGCGCGATGCGCCGCGCGAGCGGATCGCCGAGGCCACCTGCGCCAATGCACGGCGGCTGTTCAAGCTGCAATCCTCGGCCTGAGGGCACCGGACTGAGGGCACCAGGCTGAGGGCACCAGAGCCTGCGCCTTGCCGCGATCAGGGCGCTTCGAACACCGGCTTGCCGTCCACGTAAGTCGCCTTGACGGCAAGCGTACGCAGCTGCGCCTCCGGTACCGCCAGCGGATCCTGTGCCAGCACCACGAAATCGGCGCGCTTGCCGATCGCGAGGCTGCCGATCTCGATTTCGGCAAAACCGGCGTAGGCAGCGCCGAGGGTAAAGCCACGCAGGGCTTCGAACGCGGTCAGCTTTTCATCCGGATACCAGCCTCCCGGCGGATTGCCTTGTGCATCTTCGCGGGTCACGGCGGCATACAGGCCCAGACGCGGATCCGGTGATTCGACCGGGAAATCCGACCCCAGCGCCAGTGGCACGCCGGCATCGCGCACCTTGCGCCAGGCGTAAGCCCACACCACGCGCTGCGGCCCCAGCCGGGCTTGCGCCCACGGCATGTCGGAGGTCGCATGGGTGGGCTGCATCGAAGCGACCAGATGCAGCTGCACCAAGCGCGGCAAGTCCTCGGGCGCCAGCACCTGCACATGCTCGATGCGCCAGCGGTGGTCGCTGCCGCTGTCAGTGCCGAGCGCATGCGCGTAGGCATCGAGGGTCATGCGGATGCCGCGATCGCCAATCGCGTGGGTGGCGACCTGCACGCCGCAGCGCCTGGCCTTCACGGTCGCCGCCGCCATCGCCTCGGGACTGGTGACGTACAGCCCGCGGTTGCCGTGGTCATCGCTGTAATCCTGCAACAGGGCCGCGCCGCGGCTGCCGAGCGCGCCGTCGGCAAACAGCTTCACCGTGCGCATCTGCAGGCGCCCGGAGGGGTGCCGATACAGCCCGTTGGCGCACAGCCAGTCCAGCGCCGGACCATCGCCAAAGGCCATCGCGTAAACCCGCAGCGGCAGCTTCCCTTGGTCGGCCAGGTGCTGGTAAGCGCGCAGCTCTTCGAGGGTGATACCGGCGTCGTGCACGCCGGTCAGTCCGTCGGCGACGGCAGCGTGCATCGCCAATTCCAGCGCGTGCTCCAGCGTCGCCGCATCCGGCGCCGGGACGGTCGCGTCCATCAGGTCCATCGCGTTGTCGATGAACACGCCATCGGGACGACCCTGCGCGTCGCGCCGGATCACCCCGCCATCCGGCTGCCAGCTGCCGCTGAGGTCACGCTTGACCGCGCGCAGCGCCGCGGAATTGGCCCAGCCGGCATGGCCATCGACCCGGCGCAGCCAGATCGGGCGATCCGGGAACGCCGCATCCAGATCGGCCGCCGTGGGAAACGCCTGCTCGGGCCAGTCGTTCTGGTCCCAGCCGCGTCCGGTCAACCACGCGCCCTTGGGCAGCGTCGCCGCGAATGTCTTCAGCCGGGCAAGGATTTCCGCCTTGCTGCGGGTGCCGTTGAGATCGACCTGCAGGAAACTCATTCCCAACGAGGGCAGGTGTCCATGCGCATCGATCAGCCCCGGCACAACCGTG
This sequence comes from Thermomonas sp., assembly GCF_023953935.1. Lineage (GTDB taxonomy): Bacteria > Pseudomonadota > Gammaproteobacteria > Xanthomonadales > Xanthomonadaceae > Thermomonas. The sequence goes on from NZ_JAMLIW010000002.1 coordinate 31,172, forward strand.
GCGGCGCCCACATCGAGCCGGCGCGCAGCCGGATAGCGTTGCAACAAGCTGGCGGCATCGCCCAGCGCCAGGATCTTGCCGGATGCGTCATAGGCCATCGCCTGCGCCTGCGGCTGGTTCGTGTCCATGGTGTGGATGCGATGCGCCGTCAGGATGGTGACATCAACCGCTGCCAGCGGCCCGGCGGCGAGCGCCAGCAGCACGGCAAGAAAGAATCTGTGCATGGTGATTGCCCCGGGGGTACCGTGCGAACGATGCGACAAACCATACACAACAGCAAGCGCACGGGTGGCTGTGGATGCCCGCGCGTGACGACAGAGCCAGCGCCGCGCTAATCTGCACGCTGCATGCCACAGCACGACTTCAGCCTGGAACCCGACGACCTCGAGCGGCTCGCCAACCTGTGCGGCCCGTTCGACGCCCATCTGCGCCTGATAGAACTGCGGCTGGGGGTGGAAATCGCCAATCGTGGCTGCGTGTTCCGCGTCAGCGGCGAAGACGACAAGGCCACCGCGCAGGCCGAACGCCTGCTGCGCCTGCTCTGGGACGAAACCGCCGGCGAAGTGCTGGACGAACAAGCGGTGCACCTGCGCCTGGGTGCGTTCGCCGGCGATACCCCGACGCCCGGCCCAGCCGGCGACCACACTTCGCAAGACGTGGCGATCCGGGTCAAGCGCGGCACCCTGCGCGGGCGCGGCGACAACCAGCGCCATTACCTGCAGGCGATCACCCGCCACGACATCAATTTCGGCGTCGGCCCGGCCGGCACCGGCAAGACCTTCCTCGCGGTGGCGATGGCGGTCGAGGCGCTGAACCAGTCGCGGGTGCAACGCCTGATCCTGGTGCGACCAGCGGTCGAAGCTGGCGAGAAGTTGGGCTTCCTGCCCGGCGATCTCACCCAGAAGGTCGACCCCTACCTGCGCCCGCTCTACGACGCGCTGTACGAAATGCTCGGCCTGGACAAGGTAATGCGGCTGCTGGAACGCAACGTCATCGAGATTGCCCCGCTGGCCTACATGCGCGGGCGCACCCTGAACGATGCTTTCGTGATCCTCGACGAAGCGCAGAACACCAGCATCGAGCAGATGAAGATGTTCCTGACCCGGCTCGGCTTCGGCAGCACCGCGGTCATCACCGGCGACCTCACCCAGATTGATCTGCCCAAGCACCAGAAATCCGGCCTCAAGGACGCGGTCGAAGTGCTGCGCGGCGTGGAAGGCGTCAGCTTCACCTTCTTCGAAGCCCGCGACGTGGTGCGGCATCCGCTGGTGGCGCGTATCGTCAACGCTTACGATGCGCGCGACGGACGAAACGCGGAATCCTGAAATTCGCTGTTTCGACGCCAAACCGCATCAGGAATCTTCATCAAGCTGCCAGAGGTCTCCCGAATGACCCAAGGGCCCGTCCATCTCGAAGTCGCCGTCGGCTATGCGCTGCCGCGCAAGGGAATCCCGGCAGCGACGAGTTTTCGCAAATGGGTGGCGGCGGCGCTGAACGGGCGGATTCGTGAAGCAGACTTGGCGATCCGGCTGGTCGGTGCGCGCGAGGGGCGCGCGCTCAATCGCCATTACCGCGGCAAGGATTACGCCACCAATGTGCTGAGCTTCCCCGCCGAGCTGCCCGAGGGTCTGCCCAAGGGCGTGACGCTGCCGCTGCTGGGCGACCTGGTGCTGTGCGCGCCGGTGGTGGCACGCGAGGCGAAGGAACAAGGCAAGCCACTGGCCGCCCACTACGCCCACCTGATCGTGCACGGCTGCCTGCATCTGCTCGGCTGGGACCACGAAGACCCGCGCGAAGCCGAGGCGATGGAGCAGCTGGAGCGCGAGATCCTGGCCGGGTTGGGCTTGCCCGACCCCTACCGCGAGGATTGAGCCCCCGTCATTGCCGCTTCAATTGTCGGGCGATGCCCCCGAGCCGGCGATATCCAGGTCCCGCAGGATCGCCTTGAAACGCGGATCGTCGGCATAGCGCGCCAGGAACGGCATGTAGCGGATTTCCACGATTCCCGGGTCGCCGCTGCGGCGGGCCACGTCCAGCCAGTGGAACAAGGCCTCGCGATCGTCGCGCTGGGCATAAATACCGGCGATCTGGGTGGGCGCATCCCGGCCGTGATCACGGATCAGCGCCTGCAGGGCGGCTTCAGAATTGGCGCGATCGCCGGCCGCCCAGTACGCCATCGCCAGCGCATACTCCCGCCACAGCGGCAGCGGCTCGCTGCGCGCCGCATCAATCGCCTCCCGGGTCCGGTTTTGCTGAAACAGGGCCACGGCAAGGAACGCATGCACCAGCGGCAGACGCGGTTCCAGGTCACGCGCGCGCCGCAGCGCCGTCTCGGCCTGGCTGTAATCGACCAGCGCCAATTCGACATAGCCCATCTGGTAGAGCATCGACGCGGACAGTGGATCTCGGCGCAGCGCCTGCCGCAGCGTGGCCGCGGCCGCCTCCATCTGCCCGAAGCCGGTCTGGCGCACGGCCAGCATCCCGAGCAGGGCCGGGTCATCCGGCTGCAAGGCCAGCCCGCTGCGGATCTCCTGCTCCGCGCTGACCGCATCGAGGGCCACGTCGCCCAGCCACAGCGCGCGGACGCGGTGCGCGAGCGGATCGGAGGGATCGAGCCTGAGCGCCGCTTCGGTATCCAGCCGCGCCTGCTCGCGCAGCGCTTCCACCGGGCCGGCCGCCGCATCGCGCAGCGCCAGCTGTCGCAACCGCACCAGCGCCTGCATGGCGTGCGGCCGTCCCCAGCGCGGATCGATGGCGATTGCATTGGCGAAAAACCCGAGCGCTGCCTGCTGCGCTGCCGGATCGCCGCGCTGCATGGCCCACTCGCCTTTCAGCAAGGCGTCGAACGCCAGCGCGCTGCCGCCGGGCGGCAGGTCCGGCGCGGTGGCCAGTGCCGCCCTCGACACTTTCAGCACCGCGGCGATCCGCGCCGCGATCAGCTCCGCCAAACCCGGCAGCTCCGCGGCAGAGCGGTCCAGCGTTTCGTGCCACAGGCTCTGGCCATCGCCGGCGCGGACGAAGTCCAGATCCAGCAGCAGACGATCGCCGCGTTGGGTGAGCTTGCCGCGCAGCAGGTGGGTCGCACCCAGCCGCTGCCCGATCTGCGGGGTGAGTTCCGCCGAATCGCGCAATCGGAACGCCGATGCCGGCGCGATGGTCGCCAGCGCCGGCGTGCGGGCGAGCGCATCGGACAGGTGGCGGGCAATGCCATCGCCCAGATAGGCCGGGGTGTCGGCTGCGGTGGCCAGCGGCAGGACCCCGATCAGGAATTGCCCGGTCGGCGCGGCCCGCGAGGATTGCGACGCCGTGGCCTGGGCGCTCGCCGGCGGCGGTGCGGCGGGCTTCGAACAGGCGGTCAGCACGAAGACCAGCAGCAGCGCAACCGCCGCAAGCGCCTTGCGCACCGCTGTTGCATCTCCGATTTCGGACAAATGACGCATGGGGTCCTCCCGCAGCAACGCGCCAATTATTCGTGGAATCCGGCGTTCGCACCATGCCCACCCGGCGCGGGGCGCCGTGATTCGCTAGACTGGCGGCGTTTCAGACATCCGCCAATGCACCCAATGCCCGAGGACGACAGTCGAACCGCCGCCGAACCCGAAGAGAAATCGTCGGACAAAGGCCACCGCTCCTGGCTGGACCGGATCAGCTCCGCGCTGTCCGGCGAACCCACCACCCCCGAAGACCTGATCGAACTGCTGCGTGACGTGCAGACCGACGGCGTGATCGGCGCGGACACCCTGCGCATGCTGGAAGGAGCCATCGGCGTGGCCGACATGACCGTCGGCGACGTGATGGTCGCGCGTGCCCAGATGGTCACCCTGCCCGCCGACGCCAGCCTGCCGGAGCTGATCGCCCAGGTCGTCGAATCCGGCCATTCGCGTTTCCCGGTGCATGGCGAGGACAAGGACGAGATCCTCGGCATCCTGCTGGCCAAGGACCTGCTGCGCGCCGTCGCCACCGAGCACGGCCAGGCCACCATCCATTCCCTGCTGCGCCCGGCGGTGCTGATCCCGGAGTCCAAGAACCTCAACGTGCTGCTGCGCGAGTTCCGGCAGTCGCGCAACCACATGGCGATCGTCATCGACGAATACGGCGGCGTCTCCGGCCTGTTGACCATCGAGGACGTGCTGGAGCAGATCGTCGGTGAAATCGACGACGAGCACGACGAGGCCGGCGACGAAGGCACCCTGATCGCCGCGCAGGCCGACGGCCAGTTCGTGGTCGACGCCCTGACCCCGATCGCCGATTTCAACGAGCGCTTCGGCGCGGACTTCCCCGACGACGAATACGACACCATCGGCGGCGTCATCACCGATGCCATCGGCCATCTGCCCGAGGCTGGCGAAGAACTCACCCTCGGTCGCTTCGCCTTCCGGGTCGCCCGCGCCGATGCCCGGCGCCTGATCGCGCTGCTGGTGAGCGTCGATGCCGAGCAGTGAGCGCCGGCGCGGCGGCAGCGACAGCACCGCCCGGCGCCTGCTCTGCATCCTGCTTCCATTGCTCCTGCTGGCCCTGGGCGCACTGCGGCTGGCGGTTGCGGCGGTGCCGGCATCGGCCCCGGTTTCCGCGCCTGAACCCGCTGCGCCGGCTGCCGCGGAGCCGCCGCGGATCGGCGTGCTCACCATGGGCCCGGGGGATATCTTCTGGGAACGCTTCGGCCACGACTCGATCGTGGTCGCCGATCCCACCCTGGTCGAACCGACCAGCTACAACTTCGGCTTCTTCGACCTGCACGAGGCCGGATTCATGCGTCGCTTCATCGAAGGACGGATGCAATACATGCTGGTGGCCCTGCCGCTGTCCGAGGACCTGGACTACTACCGCCGGGTCGGCCGCGGCGTGCGTGTGCAGTGGCTGGACCTGAGCCCCGCCCAGGCGCGCGCGCTGGCGGCCGCGCTGGCGGAAAACGCCCGTCCCGAGAACGCCCGCTACCACTACGACTACTTCACCAGCAACTGCACCACCAAGGTGCGCGACGCGCTCGACCGTGCGCTGGATGGACGGCTGCGGCGCCAGACCGAAAACCGCTCCAGCGGCGACAGCTACCGCAGCGAATCGCTGCGGCTGGCCGCGCCGGCACCGTGGCTTTGGGTCGGTTTCGACATCGCGCTGGGGCCGTCGAACGATCGCGCCCTGACCCGCTGGCAGCAGGATTTCCTGCCGCGTCGCCTCGCCGATGACTTGCGCCAGATCCGCCTCGACGATGGCCGCCCGCTGGTCACCCAGGAGGTGGAGCTGTTGCCGCAGCGGCTGGCCGCAGAACCCGAAGACGGCAGCGTGCCGCTGTGGCCGTGGCTGTTGGCAGGCATTGCGCTGGCGCTGCTGATCGGCAATGCCGGAACGCGCAGTACTCGTCCGCTGGCGGCATTGGCCGCCGGTTTCTGGCTGCTGTGCGGCGTGCTTGGGCTGACGCTGGCGCTGGCCTGGGGCTTCACCGAACACCGCGCGCTCTGGGCCAATCGCAATCTGTTGCTGCTGGATCCGCTGTGCCTGCTGCTGCTGCCGGGGGCGCTGGCACTGCTGCGCGGGCGCCAGCCATCGGCGCGATTCCGTTTCCTGCTTCTGGCCGTCGCCGTTCTCGCCGCGCTGGCCTGCCTGCCGCTGTGGCTGCAGGTTTTCCCGCAGCGCAATGGCCACTGGATCGCCCTGCTGCTGCCCCTGCACGCGGCGCTGGCCTGGCGCTGGGGACGCAGCACCGCCGCCGCGACTTGATCAGGCGATTCAAGCAGCGCAGGATTCGCCGATGAATGACACCCTCGCCCTGACCCAATGCGTGGTCAACTGCGCCGCCTACGATCGTCACGGCCAACGCCGCGACATCAGCCTCGACGCCATCAGCGACGTGCTGGCCGTGGACGACGGCAGCTTTGTCTGGGTCGGCCTGTACGAGCCCGACGCCCACCTGCTGGTCAAATTGCAGGAAGAGTTCGGCCTGCACGACCTTGCCATCGAGGACGCCCAGAGCGCGCACCAGCGTCCCAAGATCGAGGCCTACGGCAACAGCCTGTTCGTCGCCGTGCACACTGCGCAGAAAGTCAATGGCCACGTCGCTTTCGGCGAAACCCAGATCTTCGTCGGCCCGCGTTTCCTGATCACGGTCCGGCACGGGGCATCGCTGAGCTATGCCAGCGTCCGCCAACGGATGGAACGCGAACCGGAAGCGCTGGCGCTGGGCCCGAGTGCGGCGTTGCACGCGGTGCTGGATTTCGTGGTCGACAATTACCAGCCGATCGCCTCCGATTTCGAGAACGAACTCGATGCGCTGGAACAGGACGTGTTCGCCGAAAGCTACAAGCGAGGCACCATCCAGCGCCTGTACGAACTGCGCAAGGAACTGACCCGGATGCGGCTGGCGGCCGCACCGATGCAGGACATCCTGTCGCAGATCACCCGCACCCCGGCATTTGCCATCCCCGAGGAAGTGCGGCCGTATTTCCGCGACGTCCACGACCACGCGCGACGCGTCGGCGACACCATCGACACCCTGCGTGAAATGGTCGCCGCGGCGATGAACGTGAACCTGTCGCTGGTGACGGTGGCACAGGGCGAGATCGTCAAGAAGCTGGCCGGCTGGGCCGCTCTGCTGGCCGCGCCGACCCTGATCACCAGCTGGTACGGCATGAACTTCGAACACATGCCGGAACTGCCAGGCCGCTACAGCTACGCCATTCTGATCGGCGTCGTGATCCTGGCTTGCCTGACCTTGTACTACTACCTCAAGAAGATCGACTGGCTGTAGCACACCGCGTCGCGCGCAGGGCGCGCTCCCACAATGTCCATGTCGAGCGCAGGGGCGCTCCTGCAAATTCTCATGCAGGAGCGGGCCCTGCCCGCGACCGCTGCCTTACTTCCCGATATGCGCGCGCAGCCAGTCGTTGACGGTGGTGTGCCAGAGCAGGCTGTTGGCGGGCTTGAGCACCCAATGGTTCTCGTCCGGGAAGTACAGGAACTTCGATTCGACCCCGCGGCGCTGGGCGGCGGTGAAGGCGGCGATGCCCTGCTCCACCGGGATCCGGAAATCCTGCTGGCCGTGGATGATCAGGATCGGCGCGCGCCAGTTCTTGACGTAGTTGGCCGGGTTGAAGCGCTGGTAGCTTTCCGGGTTGTCATACGGCGTGCCGCCGTTTTCCCATTCCGAAAACCACAGCTCTTCGGTCGCATAGCCCATCAGGAAATTGTCGAACACGCCGTCGTGGGAGACGATGCACTTCCACGGTTGGTTCCAGTTGCCGGCGATCCAGTAGGCCATGAAACCGCCGTAGCTGGCGCCCAGCGCGCAGGCGCGGTTGCCGTCGAGGAAGGAATACTTCGCCTGCGCGGCGGCCCAGCCGGCTTTCAGGTCTTCCAGCGGGCGGTCGCCCCAGTGCTGGCTGATCGCATCGGTGAAGGCCTGGCCATAGCCGGTGCTGCCGTGGAAATCGATCATCACCACCGCATAGCCCTGGCCGGCGTAGGTCTGCGGATTCCAGCGGTAGCTCCAGCCATCACCGAAGCTGCCCTGCGGACCGCCGTGGATCAGGAAGGCGACCGGGTATTGCTTGCCGGCCTCGTAGTTCCACGGCTTGACTACGTAGCCGTGCACGGTTTCGTTGTTCCAGCCGGTGAAGCTGAACTGCTCGTACTCGCCCCAGGCCACGTTCGGCAGCATGTCCTGCGCGCTCGGGGTGATCTGGCGCAATGAGGAATGGCCATCGGTGCCGGTGGTGTAGATCACGTCGCCGCTGCGCATCGAGTTGCGTGAAATCGCCAGCGTGTCGCCAGCGAGGGCGACGCTGGACACGCTGCCGTCACCGACGACCTTGCGCGTCGCGCCGGTGGTCACGTCCACCGCGAACAACGGATGCTGGCCCATGTCGGAGGCGGTGGTATAGATCGTCCCGCCATCGGCCGACAGGGTGATGCCATCGGCGCTGCGGTCCCACTGCGGATCGATTTCGCGAATCTTTCCGTCGGCCAGGTTCATCGCCATCAGCCCGAACCGATCGGCCTCGAAGCCGGGGCGCTTCATCGCCCGGTAGTACAGCGTCTTGCCGTCGGCGGAAAACACCGGGCCGGCATCCCAGGCGGGGTTGGCGGCGGTCAGGTTGCGCGCGCCGCTGCCGTCGGCATTGACCAGCCAGATGTCGAAATTGGTGCTCCACGGCTCCTCGCGGTTGGCCTGGCGCACGCTCATCGCCACCTGCTTGCCGTCCGGCGACCAGGCGAAATCCGACAGATCGCCGAAGGGCTTGGAGGGGATGTCGCCGTGGATGCCGCCACTGAGCAGGGTGGCGGTGGTCAGCTGGCCCTCGCCGCCCAGCGGCGCCGCGAACACGCGGTTCAAGCGACCATCGTTCCAGGTGTCCCAGTGGCGGATGAACATGCGGTCGAAGGTGACGCCGCTGGCCTTGCGCGCCGCGACCTCATCCAGCTTCTTCTTCGTGCAGGCCAGATCCGCCGCGCACTCCGGAAACACCGCAAACGCCAGCGCCGCCTGATTGCCATTGGGCGAAAGCTTGTAGCCGTCGACGTCGAGCGGGAAGTTGCTGAGCTGGCGCGGCTCACCGCCCTCGGTCGGCATCGCATACAGCTGGCTCGATCCGGATTTGCCGCTCAGGAAGTAGAGCGTGCGGCCATCCGGCGAAAACGCCGGCGAATTGACGTTCCACCCTTCCGGGCTGATCTGGTGCGGCGGCACGTTGTCGCGCGTCACGAGATTGCGCAGCCACAGCGAACTGCTGGCCTTGCCGGTGGCCGGGTCGAGTACGCGCTTGGAAAACACCAGGAAACGCCCGTCCGGTGACAGCGTGGGCGAGGAATAGCGGTCGAGCTGGATCATCTCCTGCGGGCTGAGGCCGTGGCGGGCCGGCGCGGCGTTGGCCAGCGTCGGCAGCGCCAGGGCGAGGGCAAGCGGGAGAACGGCGTGATGGAGTTTCATGGCGGTGTCCTTGCTAAGTTTCATGGCGGATTCTTTGATACCTCTGATACCTCGCCGATACGAGCGGCATTCGCTCGTCCATCCCCACGCAGGCGGGCATCGTTTCACATACGAATGTCCGAGTATCCATGGTCGTTCGATGCATGCAACAAACGTCCATGGGTTCCTGCTTTCGCAGGAACGACGATCAAGTCGCGTTCGGATTGGCCTTGGCGCCGGTGCGGTAGAGCAGCCAGCCGACCACGGCCAGCACCGCCAGGCCCACCCACTGCCCTTGCTGCAGGAATTCAGGCAAGGCGATGACGTCAGCACGGCCGGAGACCACGATCGGGATCGCGATGAGGATACCCATCAGCGCCTCGCCGGTGATCAGGCCGGCCGCGAACAGGGTGCCCGGACGATGCAGACGATCGCGCGCGGATTCGTCCTTCGTGCCGACCATGCCGTGGCGCTTTTCGACCAGATACGCCAGCAGGCCGCCAAGGAAGATCGGCACCATCAGTTCCAGCGGCAGGTAGATGCCGATGGCGGCGGCCAGTACCGGCACGCGGAAGCTGCTGCCTTTGGCCTTGAGCCATTCGTCCAGCGCGATGATGACCGCGCCGATCCCGCAGCCGATCGCGATGATCGTCCACGGCAACTCGCCACCGAACATGCCCTTGGCCACCGAGGCCATCAGCGTGGCCTGCGGCGCCGACAGCGCATTCGGGTGCTCCGGCGTGGGCGCGCCGATGCCGTAGGCCTGCGCCAGCAGGCTCAGCACCGGGGCCATGATCAGGGCGCAGGAAAACGCGCCGATGCCGAGCATCAACTGCTGCTTCCACGGCGTGGCGCCGACGATGTAACCGGCCTTCAAATCCTGCAGGTTGTCGCCGCCCACCGCCGCCGCGCAGCACACCACCGCGCCGATCATGATCGCCGCCACCGCTCCCAACGGCGCGCCGTTCACCCCCACCGCCTGCTTGCCGGCCTCGCCCAACAGCACCAGCAGCACCGCCGAGGCGAACAGGATGGTGGCAATCGTGATGCCTGACACCGGGTTGTTGGAACTGCCCACCAGCCCGGCCAGGTAGGCCGACACCGAGACGAACAGGAAGCCGGCGACGATCATGATGATCGCCATCGGGATGCTGACGTGCCACAGGCCGACGATGGCCTGGTACAGCCCCAGCAGCGGCAGCACGAACACCACCAGCGCGATCAGCATCCACTTCATCGGCAGATCGCGTTCGGTTTCCGCCACCAATTCACCGCTGCCCTTGCGCGCGGCGGCAATCCCGCTCTTCACGCCCGACAGCAGCGACTTGCGCAGCGAAAACAGCGTCCACACCCCGCCGATCAGCATCGCCCCGACGCCCAAATAGCGGATCTTGGCCGACCAGATCGCCCCGGCGACATCGGCCGGGCTGGCGCCCACGATCGACTGCGCCAGCGCCGGATCGGCATCGAGGAAGAAGGCGTGGTAAATCGGGATCGCGATGTGCCAGGACAGGATCGAACCGGAGACGACCACAATCCCGATGTTCAGCCCGACGATGTAGCCCACCCCCAGCAGCGCCGGCGACAGGTTGGTGCCCATGTAGCCCAGGTACTTGCCGAAGAACCCGGCCCCGGCGGCGGTGTCGGGGATCAGCCGCATGCCGCTGGCCGCGGCCGCCTTGATCAGCCCGCCCAGCGTCGCCGAAAACGCCAGGATCTTCAGCCCCGGCCCCGGATTCTCGCCGGCCTTGAGCACCTCGGCCGCCGCCTTGCCCTCCGGGAACGGCAGCGGCTCTTCCACGATCATCGAACGCCGCAGCGGCACCGAGAACAGCACGCCCAGCAACCCGCCCAGGCCCGCGATCGCCAGAACCCACAGATATTTGAAGTCCTGCCAGTAGCCCAGGATGATCAGCGCCGGGATGGTGAAGATCACCCCCGCCGCGATCGACGACCCCGCCGACGCGCCGGTCTGGACGATGTTGTTCTCCAGGATGCTGCCGCCGCCAAGCAGCCGCAGCACCCCCATCGACACCACCGCCGCCGGGATGGCAGTGGCGATGGTCAAGCCCGCGAACAACCCCAGGTAGGCATTGGCCGCCGACAGGATCACCGCCAGCACGATTGCCAGCACCACCGCACGCAGCGTCAACTGCGGCACCTTCTCACCCGGGTTCGACATCAGCGATCCTTTCAGACAGGCAACCGCGCAACGCTAGCCGCTGCGGGCGGGCAAGTCCAGTGCGGAAGGGTTGGTCTCTGACTTCTCCCTGCTCATCTGTCTCCACTCGGGTTGCGATATTGAATCGCTTAGCCAAGTGTCCGTGAAGCAGGGTCGGCTTGAACGAATTGTTAGGTGCCACAATATTGCCATTTTTCAAAGAACTCACCACTGTCGTTAATGCCTAGCGGAAATTCAAGGCGACTAAGCCACGAGGCATCCGTATGTTCCGGCAAAGGCGGTAGAGTTGCTGCAATCAGGAATTGCTCGCCGGCACGTTCAGCAAACTCATGTTCGATTTCACTCAATTGGGCAGTTGTAAGCTCTTCACGCAGATCGTCTGGAACTTCCAATAGTGTAATTTGCGTAAATGCATCGGTACGGTGCCTTGCGATGACTTTAAAAATTCGCCCGGATTTCCACATGCATAGACCCCACTCTGGGTAAGCGGAAAAGCTGTCCACACACCGAGCGTTAGCTGAAATGATTAAATATCTATGCGGGGCGGCTAAGCCGCCGAATTTGTAAGTTGCATCACAAAATGTAGGCTCACGAAACAGCATCCCGACCTCATAAGACAAGATGGTTGGCCAAGGGATCGAAGTGTCGCGATAGAAGGCGCCGCACTGGGCGAAGACCTCTTCCAGGTGTATAGACATGCTTGAATTCTCTTGTGGCACCTAACTCTTGAATCAAGCCGAGCCGCGAAGCAGCTTCGACTTGAATAAATTGTTAGAGCTCGCCTGAGGGATCGTTCTTGGGCTCTTTCATGCCCAATGCCGCCCTGAACATAGGGTGCACTTGGAAGCTGTTGATTGAGTTCAAATTTAATGTTGAAACTTGATGGGGACCTACATAGGAACTACCGCTGCGTCTCTGCGCTTTGAGGCCGCCAATCGCTTTCGCCCGAAGAAAACCAATGTTCCACAGAAGGTCTATTAGGTAATCGTAACTCTGCTCTTGAATCCATGACGAGCTAGAAGATGTTTTGATCTCGCCCTCGCAAATTTGTAGGCAAAGATACTCTAACTCGGAGCGGTCAAACAGATATACTCTTCCGCGAAAAACTTCGAATATGTTTTCTAGCCCAGGTGTTTGGAATCTATACTCTGAGGCGATGTCTTTGTTGCGCGACGCCGAGTAGTCAAGTTCCACCCTCGATATGGTGCTGTAATCAATAGGCGCCGCGCCGCCACTGCGGGCGTCGTCTACTGCGTCAGAGCAGAATTGAATTAGCTCACGAGGGCGGTAAAGTGTCCGGTCAACCAGGTAATTGAATGACTTCGTTTTGCGGTAAGCAAGCGTTTCAGCAAAGACCTCGTTCCAAGCTTCTTGGTCTGTTCGGCCCTTCAGCTCTGGAAACGAATGTCTGATTCTGTTCGCTGCGACGGTCAATAAGGACTCCTCGTTCCAGCGAATGGTCTCAATTAGGTCGCGATATTTCTGGGCATCGTCGTAAAGCGACGGGATGCTGTCGTACAACTCTTGCCGCAATGAGATGTATGTAGTTAGGCCTGAGAATTGTTCGTTTAACCATATTGAGGCTTGAAACAAACCGGAGACGAAAGCGCGGGCGTCCTCTGAGTTGTCCCATCCCTTGTCCAGCTCATCGATGATGATGACAATTTTTTGGGACTTGAGGAGCTCTCGTAGAGGGTCATAAAAGGGTTCCAACTCCTGAAGTTGATATAAGTTTGCCAGCTGTCTGGTCTTTACACTGGCCTCGTAAGTGCCGACTTTCAGTCCCTCTATCCGCTTGAGGTAGGAAATTAGCACAGAAATGGGGTTATCCTGCGACTCCGCGTGTTTGTCGCGAAGATATTCATATATTTTTGCGGAAGGCCCAGTTTTTAGCTTTTTACCGACCTTCGAAAGTGCCTGCATCGTTTTTACGAGAATCAAGTATTTCCAGGCGGATGAGAAAGCGCCGTGCTTTGCCCAAGCACCTTCGCTCTCCGACCTGAGGATGGATGAAAGCATTTCATACGAATATGTTTCCGGATTGAGCTCTAGTACAAGTTCGCCGCTTGCACGGGCTCTCTCGCCCAATATTTTGAAGATCGCGCTTTTCCCTGTTCCGCGATTTCCAAGAAGAATGGTTCTTTTCCGATCGGAGATTCTTTTAAAGGCTTCAGACTCAAAAAAATACTCGGCGAGTCCAACATTGATGTCGCGTTCCGCAGCGGGCGCGCCAAAGTGCATGCTTTTAAGGTCAATTGTCATAATCTTTCCTGTGAGCTCTAACGCCTGAGTTAATCCGCCCCGCTGCACGGCGGCAATAGAGCGCGGACAAAACAGGCCGGGCACCTTGAGTGCATGAACTAGCTGCCCAAGCTTGTGAAGACGCCAACAGCAAGTTCTGCCCACACGTACAGGAACAGCGCTAGGACTAAGGCGCCGACCGCGAGCCTACGGCTTGGATTGACCTTTCTTGCGATGAGAACAAAGGAAGATCCAGCAACAAAAATGAGTGCGCCCATGACGGCGAAGTCTGCGGTGCTCCAATTGACAGAATCTTTCAATTGCATTGCGATTAGCGGAATGAGTAGCAGTGCACATGCAATTGCCGCAATCCAGGCAAATACGCTGTTGCATGAGATGAGGCTGTTGGTTGCAGTAGCCATTGAACAACCCTCTGTTGCCTAACGCCTGAGTTAAGCCGACCCGCTGCACGGCGGCAATAGAGCACGAACATGCCTAAAAAATTTGCCGCCGTGAAGCGGGTTCGGCTTGAACGAATTGTTATGTTGCAGACTCGCCATGCTTAAGCCAGTCTGCATTGCTTATGAGTGTGGATTGATAGATATTGATGTTGGAGCATCCCTTAATGCTTTTGATAAGCGACTTGACGTCCTTAACTAGCGACGGATGTAGCCATGGGCTGAGAGTGACTCTAGAGATTGCGGCTAGATCAATTGCAACTGCAAGAGATGCCCTTTCTTCCGTTTTTGACTCCCACAGAAGCCTTGACTCCTGCTCTGGGCGGAACGGGTAACGCTTTAGAAAAGGAAGTCGCTCTTTAGCTACAGCCTGATCTTTTAGCTCTTTGATGGTCAGGTACTCGACGTTTTGGAATTTTAATCCTTGCACGTTGGCAAATGACCCTTCGAGTCTATTCTCATCAAACTGTACGCGTACCCCGGATGCTCCGGGCGCAAAGACTCGCCAGTGATGATAGGTTTCCTCCGCTCTGGCGAAACAAAGTGCTAGGACGGACTTTAGCTTGCACTTTTCACGATACAGCGTGATATAGCTCGAATCGTTTTTGTCGTCCCAAGATAGCGGGTCAAGAAGCGTCAGCTCACGGTTGGTGAGCATGTGAATTAGGGATGGCAATTCGGTATAACGGAGCAGTTCTTGGCTAGCCATGTAGTCTCATCTGCAACATAACATCTGTCTACACTCCCAAAAGGAGCTATCCGCCGATACTGCTACGCCACCCACACGTCGTCAAGCGCATCATTTGGCTAAGGTTTTTTCCACACTTCTCACCCACGCACACAAAGACAACAGCGCCCGAAACTTGACTGGCTCCTTCGCTGGCGCAGCCATCCCGTCATCACGTCGATGGAGCAAGAACAAGAACACCCACCATTCAGCACTTCCCTGACCCCGCAACCAGCCAATTCCGATTCCGTCATGGCCTCGTGCAAGCCACGATTGCACCATGACGACCGCACGCTCCACGCTGATTGCACCCGGCACCCCGGGAGCCTACCACTGCGTCCAGCGCTGCGTGCGCCGCGCCTTCCTGTGCGGGGTGGATCGGTACTCCGGGCAATCCTTCGAACACCGCAAGCACTGGGTCGAACAGTGACTTCACCTGCTGGCCGAGTGCTTTGCCGTTGCCATCCACGCCTACGCGGTAATGAGCAACCACCTGCATCTTGTCCTGCACATGGATCCGGCCTGGCTGGCGGCATGGACAGATGCCGACATCGCGAAACGCTGGGTTCGGTTGTTCCCGCCCCGCATCGACTCCGAGGCCGAACGGGCCAGCAAGTGCAGTCGGCTGCTCCAACAACCCGAGCGCTTGGCCGTCCTGCGTGCCCGCCTTGTGATGGCTAACGCTTGAGTTGAGCCGACTCGCGTCGTGGCAGCGGCTGCGTGCTAGCGTAGCGCAGACACGCAGCCGATGCCTTGAAGTGCATTCGACGTGAACGAATTGTTAGGCGGCGGCTACCGTGATCTTCAGGCCAAGAGCATGTGCAACTTTGCTGACGGTGGCGAAGCTCGGATTTCCTGTGCCTGACAATGCCTTGTATAGCCCCATGCGGGTCAGGCCAGTTTGCGCAGCGAGTTGAGTGATGTTGCGCGCGCGAGCCACGTCACCGAGAGCTGCGAGGAAGAGAGCAGGGTCGTCTTCATCCGCACAAGCGGTCAGATAAGCGGCAATGTCTTCTTCGGTCTCGAGGTAGTCGGCGGTGTCGAAGCGAGTGAAGGTCTCTTTGGATTTGGCCATGTTCATGTCTCCCAAGATGCGGCAATTTCAGTGGCGAGCCGTATGTCTTTCGCTTTGCGAGGATTTGTCTCCGCCACAGAGCAGAAGAATCAAGGTCTTGCCCTTGAATGTGTAGTAGACGCGGTAGCCTGTTCCCGCCGGCCGGCTTCAACGGCTGCTTGCCGACGCGCAAAGTCGAGGAAACCTGACTGAATTGTCAGGCGGCAGATTTGATCTGCCAGCCGGGAAACACGAGAACGGCAGGATGGCAGCGCAAGGCCGTACCCAGCGCCTTGGCACGTTCCACACCCAGATTGACCCGGCCATTTTCAATGCTGGAAATGGTGGTCTGAGGAATGCCGCACAGGGCGGAGAGCTGCGTCTGGCTGAGCCCCTGCAGTTCGCGGATGATGCGCACCGATTCACCGGGCGTGACGTCGATGCGCTTTTTGGCGGGAATGAGTCTGCGCATATTCAGCGTTTCCGATAGTCATGTGGAGTCACCCGAACGACCTGGACAATCATCACATCCGCCTCGACGGAATAGATGACACGCCATTGTTCGTTCAGCCGGGAGGATCTGCAACCTTTCCAGTCGCCCGAGAGTGCCTCATCCCGGAAGCCCTTGATGGCGCGAAGCCCTTGCGGGCCGGAAAGCATGGCAATGTCCTTCCATTTTTCATAGCGCTTGAGGATTTCGACGGGAACACGCCCGGAAGAGAGTTCCTTGTCCGCCTGGCGATGTTCCAGTATCTTCCACATTGCTTATTGTGGCTAGGCTAAATATAGCATGTCAAGCGGCAACAATGCACAGCTGTCCGCTGCCATTTGACCACTGAACGCACTTCGCCACGCGGCTGCAGCAACCAAACCCCGCCCTGCCAACAATCACCCCTACAATCCCCCCTCCACCCCATCCAGGCCACGCCTTTGACCGCAGCCGCCAGCGCCCTGCCCGCCCGCGAGGATTTCCTTGGCCATCCCAAGGGGGTTTACGTCTGCTTCTTCACCGAGATGTGGGAGCGCTTCTCGTTTTACGGGATGAAGGCGCTGTTGTTGTTGTATTTGATCAAATATCACCGGTTCGGGGATGCGTCGGGGCTGGATCTGCTGGGGGCTTATGGCGGGCTGGTGTACTGCCTGCCGGTGATCGGCGGGTTGCTGGCGGACCGCTGGCTGGGGATGCGCAAGGCGGTGACGTTTGGCGGCATCTTGCTGGTACTGGGGCATCTGGGCATGGCGGTGGAAGGCCATGCGGCCAGTGTCGTGAACGGGGCGGTGGTGCGCGATGAGGGCGCGCTGCGGGTGATGTATCTGTCGCTGGCGCTGATCATCATGGGCGTGGGCTTCTTGAAGCCGAACATTTCCACCATCGTCGGCAAGCTCTACGCGGACAACGATCCGCGCCGCGATTCCGGGTTTTCGCTGTTTTATGCCGGGATCAATCTTGGCGCGCTGTTTGCCTCGCTGGTGTGCGGCTACGTCGGCGAAACCTGGGGCTGGAAGTACGGGTTCGGCGCCGCCGGCATCGGCATGGTGATCGGGCTGGCGATGTTTTTGTGGGGGCAGAAGTACCTGCACGGCCACGCCGAGCCAGCGAATCCGGCCGCGCTGCGCCAGCGGCTGGGCGGGATTCCGCGCGAGTGGCTGATCTATGCGCTGGCGCTGCTGGGCGTGCTGCCGGTGGGCTGGTTGATGTGGGCCACCGCCAACGGCGCGTTTGCGCTGGGCGGCGAAATCTCGCTGGCACTGCTGTTGATGATCGTGGTGCTGGGCGCGGTGCTGGTCTGGTTTGGCTGGTTCATCGGCGCCCGCTGCAGCAAGGTCCAGCGCGAGCAGATGCTGGCGATGATGGCGATGATCTTCATGGCGCTGGTGTTTTTCACCCTTTACGAGCAGACCTACGGTTCGTGGGTGACCTTCACCGATCGGCTGCTGACCAAGGACATCGTGCCGGCGATGGTGGTGCGCGACGGCACGCCCTGGCCGTGGTCCACGGTGTCGCTGCTGCTGGCGCCGCTGGCGTTCTTCCTCGCGGCGCGGATGTCCGACCGCAAGCCGGACTCGACCGCACCGCGCACGCTGTTCCTCACCGCCAGCGCGGTCATCCTGGTGCTGCTGATCCGCGACTGCGTGGCGCTGCCGCAAACCGCCGGTTCGCTGACCTATCTGGGCGCGTTCTTCCTGGTGGCGCTGGCACCGATCTTCACCGCGCTGTGGGGCTGGCTGGACAAGCGCAGGCTGGATCCGTCCAAGCCGACCAAATCGGCCATCGGGCTGCTGTTCGGCGGACTGTCGTTCGTGCCGATGGCGCTGGCGGCGCAGCAGGTGGGCGCCACCGGCGCGATCGCCAGCGTGTGGTGGCTGGTGCTGGCTTACCTGATTCTGGAAATCGGCGAGATGTGCCTGTCGCCGGTGGGGCTGTCGGCGGTGACGCAGCTGGCGGTGCCGCGCGTGGTCAGCCTGATGATGGGCACCTGGTTCCTCGCCACCGCGTTTTCGGAAACGCTGGCCGCGCTGTTCGGCAAGCTGGCCGCCATCGACGTGCCCGAGGGCGAGGCCCTGAATCTCGCCGACGCCGCGGCAAAATACGCCCACCTGTTCTGGCTGCTGATGTGGATCGGGATCGGCTGCGCGGTGCTCGCGTTCCTGGTCGCGCCGCTGCTGCGGCGGATGATGCACGGGGTGAAGTGAGGCTGAACCGCGGCTGCCAATCGGGGCGTGGGCTGCTGCTAAACTCGGTCCTTTGATCCCGTCGAGTCATGCCGCATGCCGAACCAGCGCCCGCTTGCCCTCGCCCTTGCCGTCACCCTCGCCGCTGCCCTGGCCGCACCCGCCAGCCAGGCGGCCAAGCGTCCGGCTCCCGCCAGAAAGCCCGCGGCCGCCTGCCACGATTTCTACCTTGAAGCCAACAAGGGCTGGCTGGCCGCCAACCCGATGCCGGCGGCAGGAGCGACCTCGGCGCTGGGCGAGCTGGCGGCGCGGGCGCAGCTGCAGCAGCGCAATTTGCTCGATGCGGCGATGCAGTCGCCGCAGAACGACGTGCAGAAGCTGCTCGGCGATTTCTGGGCCAGCGGCCTCGATGAAGCGGCGGTGGAAGCCGACGGCGCCAAGCCGCTGGCGCCGCTGCTGGGCCGCATCAACGGCATCAAGTCCAGCAAGGACATCGCCCCCGCCATCGCGGCGCTGCATCAGGTCGGCATCCCGGTGGCGTTCCAGTTCGGTGCCGATGTCGATCTGCGCGACCTCGGCCGTCATCTGGGCTATTTCAGCCAGGGCGGCCTCGGCCTGCCCGACCCGGCTTATTACACCCGCATCGATCCCGACACCCAGGCGCTGGTGGCGCGCTACGCCGATTACATCCGCAAGGTCCTCGCCCTGACCGGGGTACCTCAGGCTGACATCGAGAACCAGACCGCGCTGGTGCTCGACCTGGAGCGCAAGCTCGCGCAGGCCGCGCGCCCGCTTCCGGAACTGCGCGATCCGCGCAGCAACTTCGTGCCGGTGGCCACATCCGGCCTCGGCAAGCAATTCCGCAACTTGCAGCTCGACGCTTTCCTCAAGGCCCAGGGCGTCAGTGACGACACGGTATCGCTGGCCAACCCGGAGCTGTTCGCCCAGATCGACAAGCTGGTCGGCACGCAGCGCCCGGCCCAGTGGCAGGCCTACCTGCGGTTCCGGGTCGGCGATGCGATGGCACCGTACCTGTCACAACCCTGGCGCAGCGCGAACTTCGAGTTCCGCGGCAAGGTCCTGCACGGACTGGCCGCGCCGGCACCGCGCTGGCAGCAGGTGCTCGACGCCATCAACCTTGCCGCCGGGCCGATGCTGGGCCGCGAATACGCGGCCGCCAACCTGAGCGACGCCAGCCGCCGCCAGGCCGAGCAGATCGCATTGCAGGTGCGCGACGCTCTCAAGCAGGCGGTCGCAGGCAGCCACCGCATGAGTGAGACTGCCAAGGCCGAAGCGGTGAAGAAGCTGGAGCGTCTGCGCATCGAAATCGGGGTGCCGGCCTACGATATCGACTACACCATCCAGCCGATGGGCCGCGGCAGCTTCGGCAGCAACATGCTGATCGCCTCGACCTGGCGCCATGCCCAGGAAATGCGCCGGATCGGACGCAAGAATGCCGTCCGCCGCTGGGACGTGCTGCCGCAGCAGCCGGCGCTGGCCTACGACCTGGCGCACAATCGCCTGATCATCACCGCCGCCATGCTGCAGATGCCGGTGCTGGACATGGCCATGCCGGAAGGCAACCGCTACGGCGCGTTCGGCGCGCTGGTCGGGCATGAGCTCAGCCACGCCATCGACGACCGCGGCCGCCACGTTGACGCCGACGGCAACGTCCGCGACTGGTGGAGTGCCAGCGACGCCAGCGCCTGGGATGCCATCAGCAACAAGGTGGTGGCCCTGTACGGCGGCCTCACCTACCCCGGTCTGGCCGGCGCCAAGGTCAACGGCACGCTGACCCGCAGTGAGAACCTTGCCGATCTGGCCGGCGTTGAACTGGCCTTTGCGGCACTCAACGCCGCGCAGCCCAATGCCAACACGACCACGCGCAAGGCCTTCTTCACCGGCTGGGCCCAGGTCTGGGCACAGCGTGTCACCCTCAACGAAGCGCAGACCCGCGTCCAGCAGGACGTGCGCGCGCCTGGCGAGTGGCGCGCCAACGTGCCACTGATGCAGTCGCAGGGCTTTGCCAGCGCCTGGGGCTGCCCGGTTGGCACCCCGATGCACGCCGCCAGCCCGCTGCGGATTTTCGACTGAGGACGATTCGACTGCCGAAGATTCGACTGACGACAATCAGCCCGGGCTGGGCAACGCCCGGCCCCGCGCTCAGCCCTCCGGCCGCATGTACGGGAACAGCAGCACGTCGCGGATTGAACTGGAGCCGGTCAGCAGCATCACGAAGCGATCGATGCCCACGCCCAGGCCGCCGGTCGGGGCCAAACCGATTTCAAGCGCGCGAATGTAATCGGCGTCGAAGTGCATGGCCTCGTCGTCTCCGGCATCCTTGGCCGCAACCTGCGCCTTGAACCGCGCCGCCTGATCTTCCGGATCGTTCAATTCGGAGAACCCGTTTGCCAGCTCCTTGCCGCCGATGAACAGCTCGAAGCGGTCGGTGATCCCCGGCTCACTGTCGGATTCGCGCGCCAGCGGACTGACTTCCACCGGATAATGGGTGATGAAGGTGGGCTGGATCAGGCCGCCCTCGACCGTCTTCTCGAAGATTTCCAGCAGCAGCTTGCCCCAGCCGTAGCCCGGCTTCACGTGGACGCCCAGGCGTGCGCAATGCGCGGCCAGCGCGTCGCGATCACGGCAGTCGGCGACGGAAATCTCCGGATTCAATTCGAGCACCGCTTCTTCCAGCTTCCAGCGACGGAACGCGGGGCCGAGGTCGATGCTGTTGCCATCCCATTCGAACACGGTGGCGCCCATCGCATCAAAGGCGACATCGCGCATCATGCCTTCGGTCAGGTCCATCACTTCGGTGTAGGTGGCGTAGGCCTCGTACAGCTCCAGCATGGTGAACTCGGGATTGTGGCGGGTGCTCACCCCTTCGTTGCGGAAGTTGCGATTGATCTCGTAGACCCGCTCCAGCCCGCCGACCACAAGACGCTTGAGGTACAGCTCCGGCGCCACGCGCAGGAACAGATCGAGGTCGAGCGCGTTGTGGTGGGTGGTGAACGGCTTGGCCGTGGCACCACCGGCGAGGTAGTGCATCATCGGCGTTTCCACCTCTAGGAAGCGTCGCGCATCCAGCCAGCGGCGGATGCCGGCGACGATCCTCGAACGCGCGACGAACACCTCGCGCGCTTCCGGCGTCACGATCAGGTCGACGTAGCGCTGGCGGTAGCGCTGTTCGACGTTGCTCAGGCCGTGGAACTTGTCCGGCAGCGGCCGCAGCGATTTCACCAGCAAGCGCAGCGATTCCGCACGCACCGACAGCTCGCCGGTTCTGGTGCGCATCAGCCCGCCTTCGGCGGCGACGATGTCGCCGATGTCCCAGCCCTTGAAGGCTTCGTAGGTCTCGCCCAGCGCGGTGCTTTGCAGGAACAGCTGGATCCGCCCGCTCATGTCCTGCACGGTGGCGAACGCGGCCTTGCCCATGACCCGCTTGGCCAGCAGGCGGCCGGCGATGGCAACGCAGCGGCCATCGGCTTCCAGCGCCTCACCGGTCCATTTGTCCGCATCGGCGTACTCGGCCTGCAGGTCGCCGGCGTAGTCCGCGCGCCGGAAATCATTGGGGAAAGCGACGCCCTGCCCGCGCAGCGCCGCCAGCTTGGCGCGGCGCTCGGCGATCAGGTGATTTTCGTCCCGGGCGGGTTGCTGCGTGGTGTCCTGCGAATTGTTCATGGGTTCCGTTCATCCTTCGACAGGCTCAGGACGAACGGAAAATCGTTCGCCGCAAGACCGTTCATGGTGAGCCTGTCGAACCATGAACGGCGATCCATCGACAAGCTCGGGACGAACGGAAAATCGTTCGCCGCAAGACCGTTCGTGGTGAGCCTGTCGAACCATGAACGGCGATCCATCGACAAGCTCGGGACAAACGGAAAACCGTTCGCCGCAAGACCGTTCATGGTGAGCCTGTCGAACCATGAACGGCGATCCATCACGCCGCGTCGCTGCGTTTGGCACCCGCCTCCAGGCCGGCTTTCAGGCTGGCCTCGATGAACTCGTCCAGGTCGCCGTCCAGCACCTTCTGGGTATCGCTGCGCTCGATGCCGGTGCGCAGGTCCTTGATCCGCGACTGGTCGAGCACGTAGTTGCGGATCTGGCTGCCCCAGCCGATGTCCGACTTGGTGGCTTCCACCGCATCGCGCTCGGCGTTGCGCTTCTGGATCTCCAGCTCGTAGAGCTTGGCCTTGAGCATCTTCATCGCGCGGTCGCGATTGGCGTGCTGGCTGCGCTCGGTCTGGCAGGCCACCACCACGCCCGATGGCGCATGGTGGATGCGCACCGCCGATTCGGTCTTGTTGACGTGCTGACCGCCGGCGCCCGATGAACGATAGACGTCGGTCTTCAGGTCGGCCGGATTGATCTCGATGTCGATGTCGTCATCGACTTCCGGCGCCACGAACACCGAGGTAAAGCTGGTGTGACGGCGGTTGTCGGAATCGAACGGCGACTTGCGCACCAGCCGGTGCACGCCGATTTCGGTCTTCAGCCAGCCGTAGGCGTATTCGCCCTCGACCCGGAAGCTGGCCGACTTGATCCCGGCCACGTCGCCGCCGGAGGCTTCCAGCAGCTCGGTCTTCCAGCCGCGCGATTCGGCCCAGCGCAGGTACATGCGCAGCAGCATCTCGGCCCAGTCCTGCGCCTCGGTGCCGCCGGCGCCGGCCTGGATGTCGACGAAGGCGTTGGCGCTGTCCATCTTGCCGGAGAACATGCGCTGGAATTCGATCTGTTCGACACCCTTCTGGTAGCGGTCGACGTCGGCTTCCACTGCCAGCGCGGTGGCCTCGTCGTCTTCCATCTCGGCCAGCTCGAGCAGTTCGTCGGAGCCGGACAGGCCGTCCTTCAGTTCGCGGATGCCGTTGACGACCTTGTCGAGCAGCGAACGCTCGCGGCCCAGCGCCTGCGCGCGCGCCGGGTCGTTCCAGACATCGGGATGTTCCAGTTCACGTTCGACTTCCTCGAGCCGCTCGCGCTTGGAATCGTAGTCAAAGATACCCCCGGAGCGCGTCCAGCCGCCCGGTGAGGTCGGCGATGCGGGCTCGGATGGGATTGAGTTCCAGCATGGGGAAACCGCGAAGGTGATGACAATCGCGCAGTTTAGCAGGCCACTCGCTCGGGATTGACCGCGCTTCAGGCGGCCGGCGCGCCGACCGCCCAGGTGAACAGCCGGCTCGGGCGCAGCGCGCCTTCTGCATTCACCTCGCCCAGCCCAAGCCCGCGGCCGCGTTCGTCGAGCAGGGCCACCTGCCGCTGGCGCGGCTGGTAAGGCCCGTGCAGGCCCTGCCCGTGCGCCAGCCGCTGCGCCTGCGCCGCGTTGACCCGCACGCAGGGCCAGGACGTCATCCCCGCCTCGACCGGCAGCAGGCAGGCGTCGAGCACGCGCTCACCGGCCTGTTCCAGCAGCCGTTCAAGCTCATCGAGCGTCCACATCCGCGGCTCGCGGAAGGGATCGACCCACAGCCGCCGCAGCGCGGCGACGTGGGCGCCGCAGCCGAGCAGCTCACCGAGATCGCGCACCAGGCTGCGCACGTAGGTTCCCGAACCGCATTCCACGTGCAGGCGCAGCTGCGGCGTGCCGGCATCGAGCAGGTCGGCGGCGTTGAGCAGATCGAAGGCGTGCACGTCCACCTCGCGTGCTTCGACTTCGATGATTTCGCCGCGTCGCGCGCGCGCGTACAGCGGCTCGCCGCCGCGCTTGAGCGCCGAGTAGATCGGCGGCTTCTGGGCGATGCGCCCGGTCAATTGCCCCAGCGCCGCATCGATCCGATCCACGGTCAGCGCGGGCACCGGGCGCTCGCGCAGCACCTGGCCGTCGGCATCGTCGCTGTCGGTGGTGATCCCCAGCCGCGCCGCCGTTTCATAGGCCTTGCGCGCGCCCAGCAGTCCGCCGGCAATCTTGGTGGCCTCGCCGAAGCAGACCGGCAGCAACCCGGTGGCCAGCGGATCGAGGCTGCCGGTGTGCCCGCCTTTCTCCGCGCGGAACAGGCGCCGCACGCGCTGCAAGGCCTGGTTCGACGACAGCCCCTGCGGCTTGTCCAGCAGCAGGATGCCGTCGAGTTTGCGGAAGACGATGCGCGCGGGCGTCATGGTTGCGACTGTAGGCGGGGGCGCCGCAGCGGACAAGCGCCGTCGCGGCGAGCACGGGCTCAGCCGCCGCGCAGCAATTGGTCAATGCGCTCGCCGCGCTCGACCGAGCTGTCGTAATGGAAGCGCAGCTCCGGCACGTGGCGCATCCGCACCGCCCGCGCCAGCTGGTGGCGAATCTCCGGAGCCAGCGCGTTCAGTGCCTTCACGGTGTCCGCCGCACGCTCGGTCATCAACACGGTGACAAACACCTTGGCGTGGGCCATGTCACGGGTCACCTCGACATCGGACACGCTCGACGAATCCAGCCCATGCTCGCGCACCGCCTCATGCACCAGCGTCCCCAGCTCACGCCGGAGCAAGGCGGAAACGCGGTCGGTGCGGGAGAAGGATTTCATTGCAGTGGTGATTGGTGATTCGTGATTGGTGATTGGCAGAAGCTGAGGGCTGGTGGGGGTAGTCGGGTGACCGGGACTGGTGATGGAAGGGAAACAGTGCTCTTTCGAATCACCAATCACGAATCACCAATCACGCGCTCTTCTTGCGCCCAAGGCGCAATCACAACGTGCGCTGCACCTCGACGCGTTCGAAGCACTCGATCACGTCGCCCGGCTGCACGTCGTTGTAGGCCTTCACGCCGATGCCGCATTCGGTGTTGACGCGCACCTCGTCGACCGCGTCCTTGAAGCGCCGCAGCGATTCCAGTTCGCCTTCGAAGATCACGGTATTGTCGCGCAGCACGCGGATCGGCTTGGACTTCTTGACCACGCCTTCGGTCACCATGCAGCCGGCCACCGCGCCGAACTTGGAACTGCGGAACACGTCGCGCACCTCGGCGGTGCCGATGATCTCCTCG
Source organism: Thermomonas sp. (assembly GCF_023953935.1). GTDB lineage: Bacteria > Pseudomonadota > Gammaproteobacteria > Xanthomonadales > Xanthomonadaceae > Thermomonas. The sequence continues at coordinate 56,355 of NZ_JAMLIW010000002.1, forward strand.
CGCACTTCCTTGCCCAGCACGTTCGAGGCCACCTGCTTCACCTGGTCGATCACGTCATAGATGATCGAGAAGTAGCGCAGGTCGACGCCGTTGGCTTCGATCACCTTGCGCGCGGAAGCATCGGCGCGCACGTTGAAGCCGATGACGGTGGCCTTCGACGTCACCGCCAGCTGGGCGTCGGACTCGGTGATGCCGCCCACGCCGGAGCCAATGACGTTGATCCGGATCTGGTCGTTGGACAGGCCTTCCAGCGCCTCGCGCAGCGCCTGCATGGTGCCGTGCACGTCGGCCTTGACCACCAGGTTCAGGGTCTGCTGGGCAGCACCATCGCCCATCTGGGCCATGATGTCTTCCATGCGGTTGCCGGCGGACGCCACCAGCCGCAGCTCGCGACGCCTGGATTCGCGCTGCTGGGCCACGTCCTTGGCCAGGCGTTCGTCGGCGACGACGACGAAGTCATCCCCCGCATCCGGCACGCCCGAGAGGCCGAGCACCTGCACCGGGATCGACGGGCCGGCATCCGCCACTTGGCGTCCGGTCTCGTCGAACAGCGCACGCACGCGGCCGTACTGGATGCCGCAGACCAGGTAATCGCCCTTGGACAACCGGCCCTGCTGGACCAGCACCGTGGCCACCGGGCCGCGGCCCTTGTCGAGCGCGGATTCGATCACCACGCCCGAGGCGCGGCCCTCCGGCGCAGCCTTGAGGTCGAGCACCTCCGACTGCAGGATGATCGCGTCGAGCAGGTCGTCAACCCCGAGGCCGGTCTTGGCCGACAGTTCGACCATCTGCACGTCGCCGCCGAATTCCTCGGCCACGATCTCGTGCGCCAGCAGGTCGTTCTTGACCCTTGAGGGATCGGCGTCGGACTTGTCGATCTTGTTGATCGCCACGATCAGCGGCACGTTGCCGGCCTTGGCGTGGTGGATCGCCTCGATCGTCTGCGGCATCACGCCGTCGTCGGCAGCCACCACCAGCACCACCAGGTCGGTCAGACGGGCGCCGCGCTGGCGCATCTGGGTGAAGGCGGCGTGGCCGGGGGTGTCGAGGAAGCTGATCGTGCCCTTGTCCGTCTCGACGTGGTAGGCGCCGATGTGCTGGGTGATGCCGCCGGCCTCGCCGGTGGCCACCTTGGTCCGGCGGATGTAGTCGAGCAGCGAAGTCTTGCCGTGGTCGACGTGACCCATGATCGTCACCACCGGCGGACGCGGCGCCAGCTCGCGCTGGTCGCCCCCGACCCGCGCCAGCAGTTCGGATTCAGCGTCGTCGGCCACTGCCGCCACCGCCTTGTGGCCGAGTTCTTCCGTCACCAGCACCGCGGTGTCGTGGTCGATGGTTTGGGTGATGGTTGCCATCACGCCCATCTTGAACAGCATCTTGACGACGTCGCCGCCCTTCAGCGCCAGCTTCTGGGCCAGATCGGCCACGGTGATCGCCTCGCCGATGGCGACTTCCCGCACCACCGGCGCGGTCGGCTTGTTGAAGCCGGTGCCGGTACGCGAAGGATCGGGACCGCGCTTCTGCAACCGGCCCTTGGTGCGTACGCTGGTGCGGCGCGCCCGGTCGCCGGCCGACAGGTGCAGCTTGCCGGCAAACCGCGCCGTGCTGTCGTCGTCCTCGACACCGGAGACCATCGCATGCGAACCGCGATGGGCCTTGCCCTTGGCGGGGCCGGCCTTGTCGCCGGCGCGCGGCGTCGCCGGCGCGGGCTTGGCATGCCCGTGGTGCTTGGACTTGCCGGCGTCCTCGCGCCCGGCGCCGGTGTCCGCGTCCAGCGCCGCCGCCGCTGCCTCGGCCGCGGCCCGTTCGGCGGCCTCGCGCTCCAGACGCTGGATCTCGGCCAGCTCCTCAGCGCGCTGGCGATCCCGCTCGACCAGCGCCTGCTGCTCGGCCAGGTTGCGCGCACGCGATTCCTCCAGCTTGCGCAGCGCCTCGGCGCGCTCCGGATCCAGCGCCGGATCGACCTTCGTCGCGCCGTCGCCGCCCTTGGCGCCGGTTCGCAGGGTGATTTTCTTGCGGGTGACGACTTCGACCGTGCTGGCGCTGCGGCTGCCCTTGGCGCCGCCGGTGACGGTGATTTCCTGTTTGCGGGTGCGGCTCAGGGTGATCTTGCCCGGCGCCGCAGGCTCCTCCGCAACGGACGCGGTCTTGCCATGCGCGCGGCGGAGGAAATTGTGCAGTTTGAGCTTTTCGACGCTGGTGATGGCCTGGTCGGGATCGCTGAACTTCATGCCGGCTTCGGCCAGCTGCTCCAGCAATTTATCGACCGGCGTGTTCACCAGTTCGGCCAACTTGCGGATGGTGGTTTGCTGCGACATTCGGTTTCCGGGGTGTTTGCCTGGATCGGCGAACCGATCCGGCATGAATGGGCGATTTTATCGCGTTCCTGATGACTCAGGCCCCGCGCCGTCGGTGACGGCGCGCTGCGTTCATTCGAACCAGTGCCGGCGCGCCTCCATGATCAGCGCGGCCGCGCGTTCCTCGTCCAGGCCTTCGACATCGGCGATTTCATCGGTCGCCATCTCGGCCAGATCCTCGCGCGTGCGCACGCCGCGCTCGGCCAAGGCGTAGGCGGTGGCTTCGTCCATGCCGGGCAGGTCAAGCAGGTCTTGCGCCGGCTGGTTTTCATCCAGCCCTTCCTCCACCGCCAGCGCGTCGTGCAGCAGCGCGTCGCGGGCGCGCGAGCGCAGCTCCTCGACGATGTCCTCGTCGAAATCCTCGACCGCCAGCAGTTCGCCCACCGGGATATACGCCACTTCCTCGACCGTGCTGAAGCCCTCGCCGACCAGAATGCTGGCGATTTCCTCATCGACCTCGAGCTTCTCCATGAACAGCGCCTTGGCCGTCGCCTGTTCGGCTTCGGACTTCTCGCGCACCTGGTCGGCAGTCATCACGTTGAGCTGCCAGCCGGTCAGGCGACTGGCGAGGCGCACGTTCTGGCCTCCGCGGCCAATGGCCTTGGCGAGGTTTTCCTCGGCCACCGCCAGGTCCATCGAATGCTTGTCTTCATCGACCACGATCGACTGCACCTCGGCCGGCGCCATCGCGTTGATCACGAACTGCGCCGGGTTGTCGCTCCACAGGATGATGTCCACGCGCTCGCCGTTGAGCTCGTTGGTGACCGCCTGCACGCGTGAACCGCGCATGCCGATGCAGGCGCCGATCGGATCGGTGCGATTGTCGTGCGCCAGCACCGCGATCTTGGCGCGGTCGCCCGGGTCGCGCGCGCAGGCCTTGATCGACACCAGACCCTGGCCGACTTCCGGCACTTCCAGCTTGAACAGCTCCATCATGAACTCGGGCGCGGCGCGGCTGATGAACAGCTGCGGCCCGCGCGGCTCGCTGCGCACGTCGAACAGGTAGCCGCGGACGCGGTCGCCGGTGCGCAGCACGTCACGCGGGATGCCCTTGTCCTTGGGAATGATCGCTTCGGCATTGCCGCCCAGGTCCACATAGACATTGCCGCGCTCGACGCGCTTGACCACGCCGGTGACGAGCTCGCCGATGCGGTCCTTCCACGCATCCACCACCTGCGCCCGCTCGGCTTCGCGCACGCGCTGCACGATCACCTGCTTGGCGGCCTGCGCGGCGATGCGGCCGAACTCGGGGTTGTCGATCTGCTCCTCGATGTAGTCGCCGACATCGACGTCCTCGCTCTCGTCGAGCGCGTCCATCAGCCGCAGCTGGCGGTCGGGCGATTCCATCACCACGTCATCGGCCACCACCTCCCAGCGCCGGAAGGTCTCGTAGCTGCCGTCCTTGGGGTCGATCTGGACCCGGATCAGCACGTCCTGCTCGGCGTAGCGCTTCTTGGCCGCCGAGGCCAGCGCCGCTTCCATCGCTTCGAGGATCACCGCCTCCGGCACGCCCTTCTCGGCCGCCACCGCGTCGATGACCATCAACAGTTCCTTGCTCATGCCCGCTTACTCCGCGTCAAGCGGCCCGCTGGCCGCCGGGTGGTTGGTTGAATTTTTCTTCGCCGCAGGCGCCTTGCCCGCAACGTCCTTCTTCTTGCTCGACTTCTGCTTGCCCGGCCGCGCATCGCGCCCGGATTTGTCCTGCGCCGGCGCCAGGCCCAGCGCCACCCAATCGGGAACGAGCCTGGCTTTCTCGATGTTCTCCGCCGCGGTCGCGAACTCGGCGCCATCGAGATCGAACACGATGCGCTCGCCATCCACACGCAGGATCGCGCCTTGCAACCGGCGGCGACCGTCCTGCGGCAGCTTCAGCGTGACTTTGGCGCTCTCCCCGACGAAGCGCGCGAACTGCGGCGCCGAGAACAGCGGCCGATCCAGCCCCGGCGAGGACACCTCCAGCGTGTAATTGCCGCTGATCGGATCTTCGACATCCAGCTGCGCCGACACCTCGCGGCTGACCGCCTCGCATTCGTCGATGCCCACCGAGCGCGACGCCGCCTCGGCTTCGGGCACGTCGATGTACAGCCGCAGCACCGCCCCACCGGGGGCGGTCAGGTACTCCGCGCCCAGCAGTTCCAGCCCGAGGGCCGCCACCGTGGGCGCAAGCAATGCTGCGATTTCATCGGCCTTGTCGGTCACGTCGCGATCCATCCCGCCTTGATGCGTCTTGCCTGTAGCGTCCTGCAATGGTGCGGCGCCAGCGCCGCCCCGGAAAACAAAAAAGGACCCGATGGGCCCTTTTCCGATGACGCTGGATGTGAAGGCCAGCAGACGCCTTCACGAGCCCGAGTCCGATGTTGAACATCCAACATTGAAACTTGGTAGCGGGGGCAGGATTTGAACCTGCGACCTTCGGGTTATGAGCCCGACGAGCTGCCAGACTGCTCCACCCCGCAGCAGAGTCGGCCATTGTACACGGCTGTCCTGGGCGAAGCAATGAAAAGCCGTCCCCGAAAACCGGCGCCAGGGCAGCGGCGCCAGCGGACGCCCGCGAACCGGCTTACGCCGATGCCGCACTCGCCAGCGCCAGCCGCGCCATGCGTTCCAGCCCTTGCTCGCGTTGTTCGGCAGGCATGTGCTGCCCGCGGTCGAGCTGGTCGCTCACGGTCAGGATCGCCAATGCGGCGAAGCCTTCGCGCATCGCCAGTCCGTACAAGCCGGCGGCTTCCATTTCGATGCCGGCGATGTGGTGCCGACGCAGGTGGTCGAGCAGATCCGGCGCACCGTCGTAGAAGCAGTCGCTGCTGAACACCGGCGCCACCCGCACGGGCAGGCCCATGGCGGTGGCGGCATCGACCGCCGCCCGCAGCAGGCCGAAATCGGCGCCCGCCGACAGGTCGTGGCCGCCGAACTGCATGCGATTGAAGCGTGAATCGGTGCTGGCCGACTGCGCCAGCAGCACGTCGCCCAGATTGGCCGCGCCCAGCCCGCCGCAGGTACCAATCCGGATGATCCGGCGCACACCGTAGGTCCGCGCCAGCTCCGTCACGTAGATCGCGGTGGAGGGAATGCCCATGCCGCCGCCCATTACCGTGACCGGCTGGCCCTGCCAGTGGCCGGTGTAGCCGAGCATGTTGCGGCGCGCCGTCACCTGGCGAGCATCGTCCAGCACGGTCTGGGCGATGTGGCGGGCGCGCAGCGGATCGCCGGGCAGCAGGACGGTGGGCGCGATGTCGGCGGGTTCTGCATCGATATGCGTGGTCGCCATCGAATCACTCCGTGAGGAAGCAGCGGCCCGCCGCCAGCGGCGGCAGGCCAAGATGGGTGGCCAGGCCCTGGCCGAGGTCGGCAAAACTCGTGCGCCGGCCCAGCGCGCGCGCCGGCAGGCCGGGGCCGAACGCCAGCAGCGGCACCTGTTCGCGGGTGTGATCGCTGCCCGGGAACGTGGGGTCGCAGCCGTGGTCGGCGCTGATCGCCAGCAGATCGCCGGGGCGCAAGGCGTCCAGCAGCGCCGGCAGGCGGGCGTCGAAATGTTCCAGCGCGGCGGCATAGCCGGGGACATCGCGGCGGTGGCCGTAAACGCTGTCGAAATCGACGAAATTGGTGGCGATGAGATCGCCGTCAGCCGCTTCGGCCAGCGCCGCGAAGGTGGCTTCGAACAGCGCATCGTGGCCGCTGGCCAGCCGTTTGCGGGTGACGCCGCGGGCGGCGAAGATGTCGCTGATCTTGCCGATCGCGTGAACAGCGTGACCGGCCGCGCAGACGGCATCGAGCAGGGTGTGCCCGGGCGGTTCCAGCGCGTAGTCGTGGCGATTGCCGGTGCGGGTGAACCCGGCTTCCGCGGTGCCGACGAAGGGTCGCGCGATCACCCGGCCGATGTTCCACGGTTCCAGCAGCCGGCGTGCGATCAGGCAGATTTCATACAGCCGTTCCAGCCCGAAGTGTTGTTCGTGGGCGGCGATCTGGAACACCGAATCGGCCGAGGTATAGACGATGGGTTTGCCGCTGGCGATGTGTTCGGCGCCCAGCCGCTGGATGATCTCGGTGCCGGAGGCGTGGCAGTTGCCCAGCACGCCGGGCAGCCGCGCTTGATCAATCAGCGCGGCCAGCAGTTCCGGCGGGAAGCTGTGCTCGGGCGTATCGAACAGGCCGAAAGGTTGTTCCAGCACCACGCCGGCGGTTTCCCAGTGGCCGGAAGGCGTGTCCTTGCCGCTGGCGCGCTCGGCCATGCAACCCCACAGTGCTTCCGGCGCGGGCACTTGCTCGAACCCGGCCGCGGGCGCACCGGTCGCCAGCGCGTGCGCCTGCGGCAGGCCCAGGCGGGTCAGGTTCGGCAGGCGCAGCGGTCCGCGCGGCGCGCGGGCGCAGGCAGCGGCGATGTGGCCGAAGGTGTCGGCGCCGGCATCGCCGTAGGCGGCGGCGTCGGGGGCATTGCCGATGCCGAAGGAATCCATGACCAGCCATACCGCCCGCGCCATCGTTCAGCCTCCAAGTTCGGTAGTGATCGCGTCCAGCAGCGCACTGGCCCCGATCCGGAAATGCGCCGCCGTCACCCAGTCCGCGCCGAGCCGACGTTCGGCCAGCGCCACGTAGGCCGAGGCTTCGTCCAGCGTGCGCACCCCGCCCGCGGCCTTGAAGCCGCACTGCCCGCCCCGAGCAGCGATGGCATCGAGCAAAATTTCCGCGGCATCCAGCGTGGCATTGACCGGCACCTTGCCGGTCGAGGTCTTGAGGAAATCCACACCGGCTTCCAGCCCGAGTTCGGCCGCCGTGCGGATCAGTTCGGGTGTGGCCAGTTCGCCGGTTTCCAGAATCAGCTTGAGCGCGATGCCCGGGCCACAGGCGGCGCGGCAGGCATCCACGCCGGCGCGGGCGATCGCCGCCTCCCCGCGCTGCAGGGCGCGCCAGGCCAGCACCATGTCGATTTCGTCAGCGCCGGCGGCAATGGCACGTCGGGTCTCGCGTTCAACCCGCCCCGGATCCTCGCCGCCGTCGGGAAAATTGACCACGCTGGCGATTTTCACGCCGCTGCCGGTCAGCGCCCGTCGCGCCGTGGTGACGTGCTCGGGATACACGCACACCGCCGCCACCTGACCCTGCGGGCCGACCGCACGCGCACACAGCGCCTCGATCTGCGCGGGCGTGTCGTCCTCGCCGAGGCGGGTCAGGTCGAGCAGGCCGAGGACCTGGCGGGCAAGGGATTGGCGGTTGTCGGACATAGGCAAGCGATGTTCTGGGTAATCCCGCCAGCTTAACGCTTCAGCGGCAACGCGCCTTGAACGCCTGCGTCCCGCCGCCGTGCTCAATCGCGCGGCGCGGTCGCCCCTTGCAGACGCCCGAAGATCAGCCTCCAGACCAACACCAGGTTGATCGCCACGCCGACCGCCAGCAGCCAGCGACCGGCCAGCTGCTGGTCATCGACCAGATAGTTGCTGCACACCTGCAGCGGCGAAGCGAGATAGAGCCAACCAAGCCGGAACGCGGTGGCCACGACTTCCAGCAAGACCATCCCGCGCAGCACGAAACCCGCGCGCGGCCAGCTCAGGGCCACCGGCAGGCCCACCAGCAGCGGGACACTGGCGAACTTCGCCGCTTCCACCCAGGGCAGTTGCAGGGCCGCATCGACCGCCCGCGGCAGCATCCACGGCATCGAAGCCAGCGAAGCCAGCAGCAGGCCACTGACGCCCCAGCGGTCCCAGGGCGCCAGCACGGCCTGGATGCGCGGCGGCAGCGCCCGGCCGAGCCACCATCCTGCCAGCGCCAGCAGCGGCATCTGCACCAGCATCTGCAAGGTCATCGTGGCTTCCAGCGCTCGCCGCAGCGGCGGCAGCGCCAGCAAGAGCCACAGGCCCAGAGCGAACGCGAGCGCGCGGCGGGCGTCACCGTTCATTCCGCCAGCCCTTGTCGAACGACCGCCAATGCCGCGTCGGGCGACTGCCAATCGGTGACGGCGACCAGCCGGCCCTGCGGGTCGACCACGTTGATCGCGGCGTTGTGCACATAGCCGCCCAGTCCATCGGGAAGCACGACCACGCCGAACGTGCGCAGCAGCGCCTGCAGACCGTCCGCATCGGCCGGGCGCGCCACCACCCAGCCGCCCGCGCGTCCGCCCATGCGCCGGCGATAGGCTGCCAGCGCCTCGGGATCGTCGCGGGCAGGATCGAAGCTCAGGCTCAGCAGCGCCACCCGGCCCTGCGCGATCGGCCCGGCCAGTTCACGCTGCAACCGCGCAAAGGTGCCGCCCTGCGCCAGGCACCAGGTGGTGCAGCGGGTGTAGACGAAATCCACCAGCAGCCAGCGCCCGCGCAGCGCGGATGCGGCGATCCGCTGGCCGTCGGCGGTTTCCAGCACCACCGCGGGCAGCGACCGGGGCTGCCGCGCCACGCTCAGGCGCAGCGCGGTCTGGCTGGTGTAGGCGCGGAATCCGTCGCTGGCCGCGGCGAGCGTGGCAACGCCCGCCGCGGCGATCAGCAGGCTAGCCAGCAGCGTCCGCGGTCGCGACATGGCCTTGCCCGGCCGTTGGCGCAGGTGCCGGCGCGGCCAGCAGGCCGGTCACCAGCCGCAGCGCGAAGTAGAGCATCGCCAGCACGACCAAGCTGCCGCCAACCGCGCCGAACTTGTCGGAAACGGTCCACGCCTCGACCATGTGCTGGGCCATTCGCCGCGGCACGCTGGCATGGCCGCCGGCGAGGAAGCCGAACACGAAGATCAGTCCGCCGATGAAAAACACCGGGAAGCCCAGCCGATCCATGCCGCTGTTGGGCGGTGTCCACTTCAGGCTGCCGACGACGTGGTACATCAGCGCCAGCACCATCGCCATCGTCCCTAGCAGCATGTAGAAGTGGAAATGCCCGGGCACCCACTGGGTGTTGTGCATGACCAGATTCACCCGGATCGTGCCATCCAGGATCGCCGGCACCACGCCGGCCGCGAAGCCGAACATCGACAGCACCAGCAGCCGCGCCGGCATGTTCCAGCGGATCCGCGAATGGTGCAGGTTGTTCAGCGCGCCAAAGGCCGTCACCAGGAACACCGGGAAGCCGCCGACCCAGGAGGCCACCTGCCCCATCACCGACACCCAGCGCGGCTGCGCGTAGTCCATCAGCAGGTGATGCGGGAACACCACGATCACGTACAGCGCGGTCACCAGCCACGCCCACAGGAACGGCCGGCCGATGTGGTAGGGCTTCTGGGTGTAGCGCGGCAGCAGCTCATAGACGGTGATCACCGCCATGTACATGGTCGCGTTGGCATACATGTGGCCGAACCAGTAGATCAGGTTCTTGATCACCAGCGGGTTGAGCTTGACCTCCGGATAGAAGACGTTGACCAGGCTCATCACCAGCGCCACCGAGCCGACCACGATGCCGATCGAGTTGGCGATCAGCACGCCGGCACCGGCCACGATCGCCTTCGGATGGTCGGGATCGACGGTTCCGCCGAACAGCCACTGCATCCCCATCGCCCGCGCCAGGTTGCCGAACCTGGCGGTCATGCCGCGGGCGACGTCGAGATAGAACAGCAGCTGGCCAACGCCGATGAACAGGTAGCCGAGCATGAACAGCGCCGACCATTGCGGCGTCCACAGCCCCATGCCCTGCACCGGCAGCGGATACAGGAAGGTCCACAGCGCGCCGTAGTGGCCGATGAAGATCGACAGCAGGATCGACACCACGCCCAGCATGAACAGCACGTAGTTGGTGACGAAAGCCCACATCCGCAGCTGCACGTACTTGCGCACGAAAAACCACATCGCCGCGGTGCTGGCCAGCGACATGGTGCCGATCATCCCGGCGCCGTGCAGCGAGAGCAGTTCATAGAACAGGTTGGGCGCGACCTTGAGCCAGGTGGCCTGGGACAGGCGCATGGTCAGGCCGACGCTCATGATCACCACGAACAGCAGGATCGCGGTCACCATGTAGAGGTTGAACGCGGTGCGGGCGCTGCCGCTCAGGCGTTCGTCTTCGGGGTAGAGGGTGAGCGAGGCCATCGTCATTCTCCCTTCGCCGCGACCACGTTGAACGTGGCCTTCATCGGTGCATGCCCGATCCCGCAGTATTCGAGGCACTGCACCGTGTAAACCCCGGGGGCATCGAACCGGTACAGGATCCGGTTGGTGAATTCCGGCATGGCCTGGGTCTGGATCACGATATGGCCATCCGGCGCGTACAGGGCGAAGCCGTGGTTGACGTCGGCGCTGGTGACGCGGAATTCGACCGTCTTGCCCGCCGCCACCGACGCCGGCCGCATCGTCCAGCTCCACATCCGCGCCGTCACGTCGACCACCTGGTCGGCCTGCAGCGCGCCGTCCTGTTTCGGGATCGGGAACTTGTGCAGGGTGGCCCAGGTGCCGAACGCGAAGCCCAGCAGCAGCAGCACGAACAGCCCGCCCTGCAGCTTGCGTGCAGTGCGCGCCGCTTTCGACATCGCGGCTTCGTCGGCCGCCTTGCCGGTGCCCAGCAGGATGTAGATGAACACCAACGCCACGACCGCGATGCCGGAGAGCGCGATCGTCCAGATGATGTCTTGCAGGATCATGGCCTTGCCTCCTCGTTCAAGCGACGGTCAGCAATTCGCCTGACGCGCAGGCGACGGGCGGGGTCATGACGGCCGGGCTCGAGGCGCGCGCAGGGTCCACTGTGCCCCCTGCACAGTGGTCTGATCATACCGTCAAATCATGGGCTTGGGCGATGGTTCCAGCTTCGCGTGGAGACGCGCCCCGCAACCCGACCGCGGTCGGAGCCCAGCCCCGGCCTGTCCGGTCGCGAAGGCTTTGCGCGTTGATGTAATGTGTCGTTTGTCAACGGCGGGCACGGTGCCCAGCCACGAACCACGGAGACGAGTGCAATGGGTCTTATTCAGGCGGTGAAAGGTGCGGTTGGCGGCATGCTGGCTGACCAGTGGAAGGACTTCCTTACGGTCCCCGACAACCTGCCGCCAACGGCCGCGCTGTTCAGCGCCGTGCCGCGTGGCACCAACGCCGGGCGCGGTTCGAACACCTCGGCATCTTCCAACATCATCACCAATGGCTCGAAGATCCTGGTGCCCGAAGGCTATGGCCTGCTGACCTTCCAGGACGGCAAGATCACCGGCCTGGCCGCCGAGGCCGGTGGCTACGAATGGCATTCGGATGACATCAATTCGAAGTCGATCTTCGCCGGCGACGGCATCCTCGACCCGCTGCTGATGCAAAGCTGGGAGCGCTTCAAGTTCGGCGGCCAGCCCGGCGCCCAGCAGATCGCCATCTTCGTCTCGCTCAAGGAGCTGCCCGACAACCGCTTCGGCACCCAGTCGGAAATCTACTGGGACGACGGCTACCTCAACGCCCAGGTCGGCGCGGTGACGCGCGGCTCCTACACGATGAAGATCGTCGATCCGATCCTGTTCGTGAAGAACTTCGTGCCGGCCACCTACATGCAGCCCGGCCAGATCTTCGACTTCACCGATCTGGACAACGCCGCCGCCAGCCAGCTCTTCAACGAGGTGGTCGGCTCGCTGGCGCCCGCCTTCAGCGCCTACACCAACGATCCGAGCAAGGGCAACCGCATCACCAAGCTCCAGCAGGATTCGCTGGGCTTCGCCAAGAGCCTCTCGGACGCGGTCGAAGCCGGCTACCAGTGGCGCACCGAACGCGGCCTGAGCATCGTCAAGACCGCGATCGTCTCGATCGAGTACGACGAGAACACCAGGGAACTGCTCAAGACCGTGCAGCGCGCCGATGCGCTCATGGGCGCGCGCGGCAACTCCAACCTGCAGGCCAGCGTGGCCTCTGGCTTCCAGTCCGCCGGTGAAACCGGCGGTGCCGGCGGCGTCATGGGGCTGGGCATCGCGGCTGGCGCGGTGGGCCTGGGCGGTTTGCAGCAGCCGGTCGCCGCCGCGGCGGTGGCGGCGCCGCAGGCCGCGGCACCGGCCGCGGACGATCCGGTCGCCAAGCTCAAGAAGGCCAAGGACATGCTCGACCTCGGCCTGATCACGCAAAGCGATTACGACGCCCTCAAGGCCAAGGCACTCGGCCTGTAAACCCTCCAGCGCGGACTCTCCATGGCCAACGGCACCCCTCCGCCACCGCTGCCGTCCTCCCCGCCGCCGCCCTCCGGCGCCGGCGCGGGAGGACCGCCTCCGCTCCCCACCGGCCCCGGCTCGCCGCGCGACGTACCGCCCGCGCCGGGAAGTTCGGCGATCGACCCGAACACCCTGCCCAAACCCATCCGCGACGAAATCCTGGCCCCCGATCCGGTTGCCATCGACACCGCCGCGCCCGAGCTCAAGGACGGCGCCAACCGCTGCCCGAAATGCGGCGCGACCGAAATCCGCCAGAAGCCCGGCAGCGACCTGCTGATCTGCATGTACTGCCGCCACGAGTGGGACGGCGCCCGGGTGGAAGAGGAATTCGGGCTGGGCGAGGGCCTCGACAACCTCGAAGGCACGATCATCGCCTCCGGCGCGCAGGACATCGCCGCCGACAGCTCCAGCCTGGTCAGCTTCAAATGCACCGGCTGCGGCGCCGAGGTGACGGTCAACACCGAAAACGCGATGACCGCGCGCTGCCACTGGTGTCGCCACGTGTTCGGCGTCAACGAACAGGTCTCCAACGGCGCCGTGCCCGATGCGGTGCTGCCCTTCCACATCAAGAAAGACAACGCGGTCGCCCGCATCCGCCAGTTCGTGGCCAAGCGGCAGCTGTTCGCGCTCAAGGCGTTCAAGCAGGAATTCACGCCCGAGAACGTCATCGGCGTGTATTTGCCGTACATGATCGTCGATGCCAAGGCCAGCTCCGACGTCGCCGGGCATGGCGAAATCGAGACCCGGCGCTACACCCGCGGCAGCAACAACAACAAGCAGACCTACTACGACGCCGACATCTACCAGATCCAGCGGCACGTGGATTTCACCGTGGACGACCTGCAAATGGAGTCCTCGGCCAGTCGCGGCAACCTCAACACCAGCGTCAACACCAACAACATCATCAACACCATCCTGCCGTTCGACACCAAGAACGCGGTCAAGTGGAACGCGTCCTACCTGTCCGGCTACAGCTCGGAAAAGCGCGACCAGAACGTGGAACAACTGCTCCCGCATCTGGAAGACCAGTTGATGTCGGTGGCCCGTGCCCAGGTGCAGGCCACGGTGAAACGCTACGACCGCGGCGTGCGCTGGGAGCAGGAAGGCCTGAGCGTGCACGGCTCGCGCTGGGTATCGATGTATTTGCCGGTGTGGTTGTATTCCTACCAGCAAAAAAGCGGCAGCGGTCGCGGCATGCTGCACTACATCGCAGTCAACGGCCGCACCGGCGAAACCATGGGCAGCGTCCCGGTCCAGCAGTGGAAGCTGCTGCTGGCCGCGCTCACGGTTGGCACCATCCTCGAAACCTTTGCCATCTGGATCCTGACATGAGCGACGACGGCGGTTTGGCCCTGCTCCTGCTTGGCCCGGCCGGTGGCGCCGGCCTGTACTGGTACCTGTACCGGTTCTACCGCAACACCGACAAATCCCACGACTTCGAGCACGAGACCGCGGTCGAAGCGCAGCCCATCACCGGCACCGAGTTCGATCACAAGGTCGGCAAGACCGAAGGCACCCGGAATCCGCGCATCGAAGGCGACAACGTGAAGGAGTACCGCAAGCGCGTGCAGCGGGTGGAGACGGGCGATTCTTCCTGAACCGGCACGGCCGATAAACGGTGTCAGGGACAATTCGAACTTTGCGGCGGTCGCCCGGGTGGCCGTGCCGTCGCGAATCGCCCGGTGCGCGCCTCGACCCATTCCCGGAAGCGATCCGACCCCAACGCCCGCTGTTGCCTCAGGTAGCACCGGATTTCCGCAACCATGTCATCCGCTAGAGCCTCATCGAAGAAGCTGCGATAGGCCATCGCGCGTGACTCCGGGTCGGGACCGAGCGCCAGGTAGCAGGCGTGCGGGCTCAGCAGTGGATCGCGAGTGCGGCCGACGTTCGCACGATGGCTCGACCATAGGTAGTCCGCCGGCTGCGCCGCGATCCAGGCGCGCACCGGATTGAGTTCGATGTAGCGGCTGCAGGCGAGGAAATAGGCGTCCGAAGCCACCAGACAAGCCTTGTACCGCCCTTCCCACAACGTGCCGGTGCGCCCATGCCGGTGGTTGAACAATCCGGCGTAGTTGCGCGCGAACGTGTGCATCAGCCGCGACATCGCCCCCACCTCGCCCGGCGTCATCAACAAATGGACATGATTGTCCATCAACACATAGGCATGCAGTTGGCATCCGAATCGGGCCAATGCCTCCAACAGACACTGCAGGTAATGCTGGCGATCCTCGTCGTCGAGAAAACAGGGCAACCGATTGTTGCCCCGCTGCACAATGTGCTGCGGGATGCCGGGAAGGTCGGAGCGAGGATGGCGGGCCATACCTGCAGCGTGCCGCCTTGTACGGTACCGGGCAATCAGGGAAACCAGCAGCCGTCGGTCAGAGATTAGCTCTAAAAATTGTCCATGACACTATTTTCTGTTTTCCCCAAAATTGTCCCTGACACCATTTTCCTGTTGATGTAGCTCAATCAGCAAGCCTTGCCGAACGGAATTACTCCCCGCCTCTACTTTCAACTGTCATCTGTCGCAGAGACTGAAGCTTCCTGTGCGCGATGCAGCACCAACTCCTCCGATGCTCCCGTAAGCTTCCCCTTATCGCGAACACCTGAGAAGTAGAACTTTCTGGCATCTTTCCGCCAGGAGGTTCCATGAAGAAATCGAAGTTCACCGAGGCGCAGATCGTCTCGACCCTGAAGCAAGGCGATGCCGGCGTGCCGATCAAGGATCTGTGCCGACAGGCCGGAATCAGCACCGCCACGTACTACCAGTGGAAGTCGAAGTACGGCGGCATGGAGGCGTCGGATCTGCGGCGGGTCAAGGATCTGGAAGCCGAGAACGCCAAGCTCAAGCGGATGTACGCCGAGCTGGCGCTGGACAACGCGGCGATGAAGGAGTTGATCGCAAAAAAATTGTAGGGCCGGCGCAGAAGCGCGAGGCGGTTCGCTTCCTGATGGAGACGCAGGGACGCCCGCTTCGCCGAGCCTGCGGCTGTGTCGGCCTGTCGCGCTCGGCTTGGTATGCGCCGCCATTGGATTGGACGGTGCGTGATGCCGAGTTGATCGCTGCCCTGGCGAAGCTGGTGGAGGAGCGGCCCAGCCGCGGGTACGGAAAGTGTTGCCAACGCTTGGAGAGAAGCCATCCGCATTGGAACGACAAGCGCATTTACCGGGTGTACTGCGCGATGAAGCTCAACTTGCGCCGGGCGGCCTCGCGCCGCCTGCCCAAGCGCGAGCGCGTGCCGCTGTACGTGCCGGAGCACCCTGACACAGTCTGGTCCGCCGACTTCATGCTGGATGCACTGGCCTGCGGCCGCAGCTTCCGCACCTTCAACATCATCGACGACTTCAACCGGGAGATCGTGCATATCGAAGTGGACACCTCGATCACGTCACAACGGCTGGTTCGCATCTTCGAGCAGATCCGTCAGGAACGACCGCTGCCGCAGGTGCTGCGCACCGACAACGGCCCCGAGTTCCTGGGGGATGCGTTCACCGCGTGGGCCAAGGCCCACGGCATGGCCATCCAGTACATCCAGCCCGGCAAGCCCAACCAGAACGCCTACATCGAACGCTTCAACCGCACCTATCGCGAAGACGTGCTCGACCAGTACATGTTCGCTCGACTGGACGACGTACGTGAAGCCACGTGGCGGTTCCTCATCGACTACAACGAGCACCGCGAGCACGACGCACTCAACGGCATGACACCCATCGAGTACCGCAATCTATCCGCCAGATGTTCTACTTCTGAAATGTACGCTTGACGGGGGAGCTTACGCTCCCGCGTAGACTTTATCGACATCGGCACAAATTCTATTGAATAGACCCACCGCATCTTCAAGGACATCCTCCATGGGGCGCTGAATACCTCTAGGAACGCGGTGCAGTCTATGTAGTGGATTTATACACGTGGCCAATGAGGCATCCCTGATCGCAGACCAGCTTCCATGCACGAACGCAGACGACCATCCGTAATATGCATCGTATTCATATTTGACATCAGCGTACTCAGCCATCTTGCGCAGATCAAGATCGCACCAATGCCCAAGGTCAACAGCTACAAACTCCTCAGAAGCGTCTTCATTGGCAATAATTGCCAGCGCCTTTTCACTCAAGAACTTCGGCGGAACCACTGCATCGTCAAACTTCAACAAAGCAAGTTTTGCTTGACCAATACCAAATTGCCTAAAACGAGCCCAAAGGACATCGTCATTCCGAGCGATCAGATATGACAAGGTGATCCGACACTCCGCCAGACTCCTGAGAAGCAAGCGTCCACTGATGCCAATCCGATTTCTTCCATGCATCACTTCAAGCAAAAGGTTGCCCGCAAATAGTGCTATCCCGAAGACCGCATCAAATCGCGCATCAACGCCTGTAGTCGCTTGCACCT
Organism: Thermomonas sp.; assembly: GCF_023953935.1. Lineage (GTDB taxonomy): Bacteria > Pseudomonadota > Gammaproteobacteria > Xanthomonadales > Xanthomonadaceae > Thermomonas. The sequence continues at coordinate 73,167 of NZ_JAMLIW010000002.1, forward strand.
GCGAAAAACGCTCGACCAACTCGTATTGCTTCTCAAACCAAGACTTTTGAAGTTTCTCTTCGTCAAATAAGAGAACAGGCGAATCATCGCCTACACCTTCATAGGGGGCGCACTGACTACGCTCGAGGCATTCCATCCAGAACGAATTGCACCAAGGAGATTCAATCTCCTCTTCGTTAGGCGACATCACCCTAAAAGCCATCTCGGCCGCACGAATCGAAGGCCTTATGTAGCGCATCTCCTCAGCTTCAGGCGTTAGATCCAGATATCTCAAAAGGTTTTTGATCATGTCCGCAGGGAATTGGGCCTTGCCTGCGCCAATCTTGAACATCAATGTCAGCCAACGAATGTCCGTAGATTGCTGAGACTGGTGATCCAAGCACCCACCAACCGCTGCTACGAGTGCAGCACCATCCGTTTCCGTAGGCTCAACATTCAATGCAGATACCCAACGGTCACGTGCAGGAATCCCCTCAAACAACAGCAAAGGCCTAAGCGCCGATAGACCCGCCGGGTGCTCAAGCAGAATCGCGCTCAGATGCTCGATACTGCCTGGGAACAACTCCAGCGCTGAATGCGTTAAGTCGAATTCTTTGGCATCACCTTGTGCATGTGCCGACTTGCACAACTGCTCCGCAATTTGGAGGAACATATGAAGCAAATCTTCTCGTGGAAGCGCATTTGCAGCCAGTGCTGCCCAAAGAACCTCAGGGAGGCGATTATTGACCCACGAGGAAAATTTCATTTTTTCCTGCGGAAGCATGTGCAACATAGGCGGAAGCAGCTTCTTCCCAATCATCTTGTGCTGCGAAAGCGCACTGTTGTTGCTTTTCGAGCGATTTCGACGCTTTGTTTTTCCACGCTTCTTATTCATAGCTTCACTGCCCCTTGTCAAATTAAGGGCCCGCTTCAGCGGGCCCTCGTAGACAGCGGTAATGCCGAGATTGAAATTACATATTCCGCCGGTACTCCCCACCCACCTCATACAACGCATGGCTGATCTGCCCCAGCGAATGCGTCTTCACCGCTTCCACCAGCGATTCAAACACATTCCGGCGCTCCCGTGCCGTCGCCTTTAGATAGGCAAGTCCACTGCCCGCCCGTGGTTCGACAAGCTCACCACGAACGGGGGTGATGTCATTGCGGTTGGCTTGGAACGCGGCCACGTTCTCGATCTGCTGCCCCTTCTCCCCTTCGGTCGAGCGGATCAGCTCGATCTCGGTGGCGATCTCGCCGCCGTGCTCCTTCGGCAGGAAGGTGTTGACGCCGACCAGCGGCAGGCTGCCGTCGTGCTTCTTGCGCTCGTAGTACAGCGATTCTTCCTGGATCTTGCCGCGCTGGTACATGGTGTCCATCGCGCCGAGCACGCCGCCGCGCTCGCTGATCGCCTCGAACTCCTTGTAGACGGCCTCTTCCACCAGATCGGTGAGGTATTCCACCGCGAAGCTGCCCTGCCAGGGGTTCTCGCAGAAGTTCAGCCCCAGCTCCTTGTTGATGATCATCTGGATCGCCACCGCGCGCCGCACGCTCTCTTCGGTCGGCGTGGTGATCGCCTCGTCATAGGCATTGGTGTGCAGCGAATTGCAGTTGTCGAACAGCGCGTACAGCGCTTGCAAGGTGGTGCGGATGTCGTTGAACTGGATTTCCTGCGCGTGCAGGCTGCGGCCGCTGGTCTGGATGTGGTACTTCATCATCTGGCTGCGCGGACTGGCACCGTAGCGCTCGCGCATCGCCCGCGCCCAGATCCGGCGGGCGACACGGCCGATCACCGTGTATTCCGGGTCCATGCCGTTGCTGAAGAAGAAGCTCAGGTTCGGCGCGAAATCGTCGATCTTCATCCCGCGCGCCAGGTAGTACTCGACGATGGTGAAACCGTTGGACAGCGTGAAGGCCAGCTGCGAAATCGGGTTCGCGCCGGCCTCGGCGATGTGGTAGCCGGAGATCGACACCGAGTAGAAATTGCGCACGCCGTGATCGACGAAATACTGCTGGATGTCGCCCATCATCCGCAGCGCGAACTCGGTGCTGAAGATGCAGGTGTTCTGCGCCTGATCTTCCTTCAGGATGTCGGCCTGCACCGTGCCGCGCACGGTTTTCAGCGTCTCGGTCTTGATCCGGGCGTAGGTTTCAGAATCGACCAGCTGGTCGCCGGTCATGCCGAGGAAGGCCAGACCGAGGCCGTCGTTCCCGTCCGGCAGATCGCCGTGGTAGATCGGGCGCTGGCGGTCGGCAAAGAAAGCCTCGATCCGACGCTGCGCGCCGTTCCAGCGGTCGCCGTCGGCCTTGAGGTATTTCTCCACCTGCTGGTCGATGGCGGTGTTCATGAACATCGCCAGGATAATCGGCGCCGGGCCGTTGATCGTCATCGACACCGAGGTATTGGGCGCGCACAGGTCGAAGCCGGAATACAGCTTCTTCATCGCGTCCAGGGTCGGCACGTTGACCCCGGAATTGCCGATCTTGCCGTACACGTCAGGGCGCGGCGCCGGGTCCTCGCCGTACAGGGTGACGCTGTCGAAGGCGGTGGACAGGCGCGCCGCGGGCAGCCCGGTCGACAGGTAATGGAAGCGGCGGTTGGTGCGCTCGGGCGTGCCCTCGCCAGCGAACATGCGGATCGGATCCTCGCCGCTGCGGCGGTAGGGATACACCCCGCCGGTGTAGGGATAGCTGCCCGGCAGGTTTTCCTTGCCGAGAAAAGTCAGCAGCTCGCCCCAGCTCTTGTAGGTCGGCGCGGCGATCTTGGGCACCTGCTGGTGGCTGAGCGATTCGCGATAGTTTTCGACCCGGATGGCCTTGCCGCGCACCTCGTATTCGTTGGCCGCATCGACGATCGACTTCAGCCGCGCCGGCCACTCGCGCAGCTGGCGCAGGTTCTCGGCCGCCAGCGTCTGCACGGCCTCGTTGTAGCGCTGGCGCAGGGTGAGCAGGGAGCGGTCGGCGTCCTGAGCCCCTCTCCCCTCGGGAGAGGGGTTGGGGTGAGGGCTCGACACATCTGAATTCGCTCCGCCCGCCGAACCCTCACCCTCGGTCCCTCTCCCGGGGGGAGAGGGAAGCAAAGCATCGACGTTGTACAACTCCAGCGCCTTCGGCTGCTTGACATCCCCCAACTCTTTCAGCGCCTGCCACAGCGACTGCGCGCGGTCGGCGATTTCGGCCTGGGTTTCGATCTGGCGGTTGATCGCCCTGCCCTGCTCGGCGATCTCGGCCAGATAACGCACCCGGCTGCCTGGAATCAGCACGGTGGCGCGGGGCTCCTTCAGGGTGGTGTCGATTTCAGGTTTGAAATTGCAGTGGGCGGACCCACGCTGCCACGCATCTTCCAGCGCCAGCCCGGACTTCTCGCGCAGCAGACGGCACAGGTTCACGAACATCCAGTTCAGGCCGGGGTCGTTGAACTGGCTGGCGATGGTCGGATACACCGGCACCTGTTCTTCGGGCAGGTCGAACTTGACGTGGTTGCGCCGCCACTGCTTGCGCACATCGCGCAGCGCGTCCTCGGCCCCGCGCCGGTCGTACTTGTTGAGCACGATCAGATCGGCGTAATCGAGCATGTCGATCTTTTCCAGCTGGCTGGCCGCGCCGTAGTCGCTGGTCATCACGTAGGTCGAAAAATCAACCAGATCGACGATCTCCGAATCGCTTTGGCCGATGCCCGCGGTCTCGACGATCACCAGGTCGAAACCCAGCGACTTGAGCAGGCCGATGCAGTCGCGCAGAACCGCATTGGTCGCCACGTGCTGGCGACGGGTCGCCATCGAGCGCATGAACACGCGCTTGCTGCGCAGCGAGTTCATGCGGATGCGGTCGCCCAGCAGCGCGCCGCCGGTGCGGCGCCGGGTCGGATCGACCGAGATCACCGCGATGTGCATCTGCGGGAAACAGGCCAGGAACCGGTTGAGCAATTCATCGGTCACCGAGGACTTGCCGGCGCCGCCGGTGCCGGTGATGCCGATCACCGGCGTGCGAGACCGCCGTGATTCGTGAGACCCTGTGGCCCACGCGGCGCGGAGCCGGGCAAGCTCCGCTTCAGGAATCAGGCCATCTTCGATGGCGCTAAGCAGTCGCCCGATGCCGATCTCGTCATCGAACGCCGGCTTTTGTGAAAAGGTGTCAGGGACAATTTCCCCAACCGCGCTCGGTGCTGCCTGTGCTGCCTGTCCGGACGCGCGAAATTGTCCCTGACACCTTTTCGCGCGGGCGATCACGTCCTCGATCATCGGCACCAGCCCCATGTGCATGCCGTCGTTGGGGTGGTAGATGCGTTCGACGCCGTAGGCTTGAAGCTCGCGGATTTCCTCCGGCGTGATGGTGCCGCCGCCGCCGCCGACCACGCGGATGTGGCCGGCGCCGCGTTCGCGCAGCATGTCCACCATGTACTTGAAGTACTCCATGTGCCCGCCCTGATAGGACGACAGCGCGATCGCATCGGCATCTTCCTGCAAGGCCGCGCGCACCACGTCCTCGACGCTGCGATTGTGTCCGAGGTGGATCACTTCCGCACCCTGCGCCTGGATCAGGCGGCGCATGATGTTGATCGCGGCATCATGCCCGTCGAACAGGCTGGCGGCGGTGACGAAACGCAGCGGCGGCGACTTGGCGTCCTGCGGGGCGGATGCGGGGCTGTTCATGGACGGTTGTACACATCTTCAGGTTGACCCTTTAGTGTAGCGCGCAAGTCTGAACGTCCCTTTCCCTCGGAGCATGTCGTCATGGCGCAACGTATCTGGCTTTCCCTCGCCATCGCTGGCGCCGTCACATTGGGCGCTTCCGCCCAGGCGGCGCAATCGCGGACGTCCGCAGCCGCGCCGGAGATCCAGCTGCTGGGCGAGGTCCACGACAGCGCCGCCGGCCATGCCGCGCGCGCCGAGCTGCTGCGCGCCAAGCTCGAAGCCGGCTGGCGGCCGGCGATCGCCATGGAGCAATTCGACACCGAGCAGCAGCCGGCGCTGGACGCGGCGATGCGCGAGTGCCGTGACGCCGACTGCGTGGTGGCCCGGGTGATCACCGGCAAGTCCGGCTGGACCTGGGACTACTACAAACCAGTGATCACACTGGCGCTCGAATACCACCTGCCGCTGTATGCGGCCAACCTGTCGCGCGGTGCGGCCTCGAAAGTGGTCAAGGAAGGTTTTGCCGCGGCGCTGTCGCCCGAGCTCATGGCCCGCTACCACCTCGATACCCTCCCGGAAGACGTCCTGAAAGCACAGGAAACCGAAGTCCGCGACAGCCACTGCGGCGTCCTGCCAGAACAATTCGTGACCCCGATGGCCAAGGCCCAGATCGCCCGCGACGTGGTGATGGCCGACACCCTGCGCCAGCACGCCGACCACGGCATCGTCCTGATCGCCGGCAACGGCCACACCCGCGGCGACATCGCGGTGGCCTACTGGCTGCGGCAGCAGGGCTTGCCGGCGCATGCGGTCGGTTTCATCGAACCCGATGCGGCGCCCGAGCGCTTCGATGAAGTCCACCGGATTCCGAAAACCGTGCGCCCCGATCCTTGCGCGCAATTCCAGCCGCCGAAGTCCGGAAACTGAGCCACGGCGGCGATTCCGTACCACGGCGTACGGCAGGTTCGTTTCAGGCGATGGACTACAATGGGCGGCTGCGGCAGGACGAATGACCGTCTCGCCGTCGGCACTTCCGCCATCGTCCACCCCTGCCGCCGGTTCCGTCGCCTACTGTGCGACGCCGGCCGGAGCCACGCCATGATTTTCGAAACCCTCGACACCTTCGGCCACGAGCAGGTCGTCTTCTGCCACAACAAGGATGCCGGCCTCAAGGCGATCATCGCCATCCACAACACCGTGCTCGGCCCGGCCCTCGGCGGCACCCGCATGTGGCCGTATGCCAGCGAGGCCGAGGCACTGAACGACGTGCTGCGGCTGTCGCGCGGCATGACCTACAAGAACGCCGTGGCTGGCCTCAACATCGGCGGCGGCAAGGCGGTGATCATCGGCGATCCGGCCAAGGACAAGTCCGAAGCGCTGTTCCGCGCGTTCGGCCAGTTCGTGGATTCGCTGGGCGGGCGCTACATCACCGCCGAGGACGTCGGCATCGACGTCAACGACATGGAATACGTCTACCGCGAAACCCAGTACGTCACCGGCGTCCACCAGATCCACGGCGGCTCGGGCGACCCGTCGCCGTTCACCGCCTACGGCGCGTTGCAGGGCCTGATGGCCACCCTGAACAAGAAGTTCGGCGACGAGGACGTGGGCAAGTATTCCTACGCCGTGCAGGGCCTTGGCCACGTCGGCATGGAATACGTCAAGTTGCTGAAGGAGCGCGGCGCCAAGATCTTCGTCACCGACATCCACAAGGATCGGGTCGAAAAGGCCGTGACCGACTTCGGCGCCGAGGCGGTTGCGCCGGACGCCATTTACGACGTCGAAGCCGACGTCTATTCGCCCTGCGCGCTGGGCGGCACGGTCAACGAGCAGACCCTGCCCCGCTTCAAGTTCAAGGTCATCTGCGGCGCCGCCAACAACCAGCTGTCCACCGATGCGATCGGCGATGAAGTGGTCAAGCGCGGCATCCTGTACGCGCCGGACTACGCGGTGAATGCCGGCGGCGTGATGAACGTGGCGCTGGAGCTCGACGGCTACAACCGCGAACGCGCGATGCGGATGATGCGCACGATCTACCACAACCTCACCCGCATCTACGAAATCGCCGACCGCGACGGCATCCCGACCTACCGCGCCGCCGACCGCCTCGCCGAAGAGCGCATCAGCGCGATCGGCAAGCTCAAGTTGCCGATGGGCCGCAGCCAGCCGCGCTTCCAGGGCCGCATCCGCAGCGCCTGATCGCCGAAAAGGGGTCAGGTTCACTTTTCAGCCTGCCCTCTTGCCGACTTCGTTCTCCGTTTTCGAAAACTGAACCTGACCCCATTTCAGAGCAGGATCCGACCGCCATGCGTCCATTTCCCCTCGGCGAAGACATCGATGCCCTGCGCGAGGCGGTGGCCCGTTTCGCCGACACCGAAATCGCGCCGCGTGCGGCCAAGGCCGACGAGGACAACTGGTTCCCGCAGGAGCTGTGGCCCAAGCTGGGCGAGCTGGGCCTGCTGGGGATGACCGTCCCCGCCGAATTCGGCGGCAGCGGCATGGGCTACCTCGCCCACCTCGTCGCGATGGAAGAAATCAGCCGCGCCTCCGGTTCGATCGGCCTGTCCTACGGCGCGCATTCCAACCTCTGCGTCAACAACCTGTACGCCAACGGCAACGACGCACAGCGCAGCAAGTACCTGCCGAAGCTGTGCAGCGGCGAATACAAGGGCGCGCTGGCGATGAGCGAGCCGGGCGCCGGCTCCGACGTGGTCGGCTCGATGGCCTGCCGCGCCGAGCTCAAGGGCGACGTGTGGCTGGCCAACGGCAACAAGATGTGGATCACCAACGGCCCCGAGGCCGACGTGCTGATCGTCTACATGCGCACCGCCGGCCGCGAGCACGGCAGCAAGTGCATGACCGCCTTCCTCGTCGAAAAAGGCATGCCGGGGTTTTCCACCGCGCAGAAGCTGGACAAGCTGGGCATGCGCGGCAGCAATACCTGCGAGCTGGTGTTCGAGAATTGCGAGATCCCGCAGGACAACGTGCTGGGTGAGGTCAACAACGGCGTCAAGGTGTTGATGAGCGGTCTGAATACCGAACGTCTGGTGCTCTCCGGTGGCCCGATCGGCCTGATGCAGGCCGCGCTCGACATCGCCCTGCCATATGTGCGCGAGCGTCGCCAGTTCGGCCAGGCCATCGGCACCTTCGAACTGATGCAGGCCAAGATCGCCGACATGTATACCGCGCTGCAATCCTCGCGCGCCTTCGCCTATCAGGTGGCGCGCGACTATGACGCCGGCCACAAGAGCCGGATCGACGCCGCCGCCTGCCTGCTGCACGCCTCTGAGGCGGCGGTGCAAGTGGCGCTGGAAGCCATCCAGTCCCTCGGCGGCAACGGCTACATCAACGAATTCGCCACCGGGCGGATTTTGCGCGACGCCAAGCTCTACGCCATCGGCGCCGGCACCAACGAGATCCGCCGGATGCTGATCGGGCGGGAGTTGTTTGATGGGCGTGATTGGTGAATTCGTGATTGGTGATTCGCAAGAACAATAAAGCTCGAACGCGCACGAGTCGCGCCTTTCCCAATCACCAATCACCAATCACGAATCACCACCCACAACATCGCCGTGCCGGCGCGTCCGGTGTCGCTGCGGCGTTGGCTCAGGTCGAAGCGCAGCATCGCCTTCTGGCCGAACAGCGCCGACAACCCCAAGCCGAATTGCCGACCATGGCGGGACAGCGCCATGCCCTGCAGCGGCGCCCATTGCTCGATGCCGGTGAAGCTGGCATCGAACAACAGGCCGTTCATCGCCAACGTCTGCTGCCACTCGGCGTACGCATCGGCGCGCAGATCAACGTCACCAACGCGCCAGCCGCGCTCGGCCCGCAGGCCCGCCAGCGCCTGCCAGCGGCTGGCATCCCAAGCATGGGCGCGCAGGCCGAAACCGGTCTGCCCGCCCTCATCGAACCCGTCATTGGCCAGATGCACGTAGCTGCTGCCCAGATAGGGCATCAAGGTGAAACCGCCCATCTCCACGCGGCGGCCAATTTCCACCGACAGGCTTTGGTAGCGTCCTGACAACCGCGCCGCAACCGCCTCCTGCAAGGAACCCAGCAGCAGGTTGCGCTGCAGCTGGCGCTGGAACGTACCGGCGGTGAGCTGCGCCTGCGCCTGCCAGGGGCCGCGCCAGGTCGCCGCATACAGCTGGACTTCACTCTGGTAGCCGTGGCTGGAATCCCCCAGCGCGCCCAGCCAGCTGCTTTGTTCGAGCCGGTTCATGGCCACGCCCAGCACCGCGTCGTGACCTGCGCGCCAATCGTTGCCGATCATCGACCCGCTGGAGGCGACGCCGATGCGATCATAGCCGGCCGGAGCGAATTGACCGCCGCTGGCCAGGTCGCGGTACCAGCCGCCGGCCCGCGCCGGGCGGCGGGCCAGGCCGTCGAGGCGCTGCGCCAGCGTGCGCCGGCCGCGATCGATGGCATCGAAGGTCAGCGCCGCCGAGGCGGCGTGCATTTCGCCCGACAGGCTGCGCAGCGACAGGTCGGCTTGGGCGGCGCTGCCGGCCTGCTGGAACGCGCCGGCCGCGCCGATGAAGCCCGCGCTCACGCCGCCGCCGGCACGGCCGCCCAGCGCGTCGAGAGCCTGCATCGCCGATTCGACCCGCACCGCCGTCTCCGCGCTGGCGCCACTGAGCCCCATCCCGGCCACCGCCTTGCTGACGTCGATCCGGCTGATGTCGAGATAGACCTTGTTCGGGTCGTAGGCCAGCGAGGCAATCAGGAACACGTTCGGCGCCGCCTTGAGCGAGGAGAACGTCCCGCTGATGCCGCCGTTGGCGTTGAGCAGGGTTTCCCTGGCCTGGGTGGTGTAGCCCGAGCGCACGCCGAGGATCGACAGGGTGCCGGCCAGGGTGGCGCTGCCCGTGATATTGAGGGCGCTGCCCAGCCACACGCCCAGATTGCCGCTGGCGGACTGGGTGAAGTTGCCGGCGATGCTGGCCGGGCTGGAGGCGCCGCTCAGGAAGTGGCCGCTGTTGTTGACGAAACCGCCGAAGCTGCCGCTGCCCCAGACCGTCGCGCCGCTGGCGATGGTCAGATCCGACAGCAAGCCCTTGCGCACGTCCAGCCCGCCGGCATTGACCTTGGTCGCCCCGGTGAACTTGCCGGCTTCGGCCAGGGTCAGGATCCCGCTGCCCCCCTTGATCAGGCCACCGCTGCCGACGATGACGTTGCGCCAGACGGAGTTGCCGGTGAACGTCACCGAAAAATCCCCCCAGGCGAAATTGCTCGGCCCCATCGCCGCCTTGGTCACGTCGAGCAGGCCCCAGCCGAACACCGGATCGACGCCCGGCGCGCCGAGGTCCTTGGACGCGGCCAGCACGGTTTGCCGCACTTGATCGTTGCTGAAATACGGGAAGGCCGACCACACCACCGCGGCCGCGCCGGCCACCTGCGGCGCGGCATACGAGGTGCCACCGCCCTGATACAGGTTGTAGCTGCTGTCGCCGACCTTGGCCTTGGGATCGATGAACACCACGTTGCCGGGCGCGACCATGCAATAGTTCATCGCCGAACCGCACTGCTGCGAATACGAGGTGAGCTGGGTCGGGTTGTTCGGGTCCAGTGCGCCGACCGTGATCCAGCCTTTTTCCAGCGCCGGGTCATTGGCGAGCGTCGGCAGCCGCGCGATGTCGGACGGTTCCCCGGCAAAGCGCGGATCTTCGCCGCTGTTGCCGTTGGCAAACACGATCAGCCCGCCGCGACCGATCACGAACTGCCGCCAGGCCGCGTCCAGTTCCGCCGTGACGGCCGGATCGGTCCAGTAGACGCCACCCCAGGAGTTGTTGAGGATCTTGGCACCGGCATCGGCCAGTTCAGCATTGACCGCGATGAAGAAGTCGCCGAAGCCATCCCCGGGATGGATCTCTGTGCCCTCGCCGGAACCGTCGTCCGGCGGCGGATGATCATCGATGATGCGCGAGACGACGATATTGGCACTTTGCGCCACGCCGCCGCCCCAGTTGCCCATCGCTTGGCCCGCGGCCATCTCGGCCACGACCGTGCCGTGGCCGACAACATCGTCCACGCTGGTATCGTTGGTGGCGGGATCGACGTGGGTGAAATGCGCCGTCACTCGTCCCTGCAGCGCCGGATGGTTGCCGTTGACCCCGGTATCGAGCAGGCCGATGGTGACGCCCTGCCCGGTCAGCCCCGCGCCCAGTGCCCCGGCCGCATTGGTCAGTGCCAGGTGCTGGCTGTATTGCGGAAGCAGGCGCGGCGCGCCCAGCGTCGGGATGTTGGGCGGATTGACGACCAGAGCGGCGTCATTGGCCACGTTGGGCGTGAAGTTCGGAACCGGCGGCGGCGGCGTTCCCGGCGTCGACGGTGGCGGATCGGAACGGACAACCCCACCACCGCCACCGCCGCAAGCCGCCAGTACCAGCGCGATCACGGCGGGCAGCAGCGCCCGCGCGCAGCCTGCGTTGTGGCGCGTGCCGATGAAGTGCTTGCGCATCTGATTTGCTCCACGTTGCCGTCCCCGATGCTGGACTTTGTAATCCGCTCCAGCGCTCGGCGCAACGCTCCCGGCGGGTGGCACCATGACGCACCGCAACACCTCACGCGGATTGCGCCATAATCGGGGGCTCAGACCTGCATAGCCCGGAGTCCCCCATGAGCGATATCGTCATCGTCGGTGCCAAGCGCACTGCCATTGGTTCTTTCCTCGGCCAGTTCACCGGCACACCGACCCCTGCCTTGGGCACCGCCGCCATCCGCGGCGCGCTGGCCCACGCCGGGCTGAGCGCCGAGGCGGTGGACGAAGTCATCATGGGCTGCGTGTTGCCGGCCGGCCTCGGCCAGGCCCCGGCCCGCCAGGCCTCGCGCGCCTCCGGCATCCCCGACGCGGCCGGCTGCACCACCATCAACAAGGTCTGCGGCTCGGGCATGAAGGCGGTGATGCTGGCCCACGACATCATCAAGGCCGGCTCGGCGCGGGCGGTGATCGCCGGCGGCATGGAGTCGATGACCAATGCGCCGCATCTGCTCAACGGTTCGCGCACCGGCATCCGCTACGGCAGCGCCGAGTTCCTCGACCACATGGCCTGGGACGGCCTGACCGATCCCTACGAGGGCAAGGCGATGGGCGTGTTCGGCGACATGGCCTGCGCCAAGTACGGCTACGACCGCGCCAGCATCGACGCCTTCGCGACCGAAAGCGCCCAGCGCGCGCAGGCGGCGCAGGCCGCGGGGGCGTTCGCCGCCGAAATCGTTCCGGTGACGGTCAAGACCCGCAAGGGTGAGAGCGTCATCGATCAGGACGAAGAGCCGGGCAAGATCGACGTCAGTCGCATCCCCGGGCTGCGCGCCGCATTCGGCAAGGACGGCGTGCTGACCGCAGCTTCGTCTTCCAAAATCTCCGACGGTGCCGCCGCGCTGGCCGTGATGTCCGCCGACGCGGCCGCGGCCGCGGGCGTCAAGCCGCTGGCCCGGATCGTCGCCCACGCTACCCACTCGCAGGCGCCGGAATGGTTCACCACCGCGCCAGTGGCCGCCGTGCACAACGTGCTGGAGAAAGCCGGTTGGGCCGTGGCCGACGTCGGCCTGTTCGAAATCAACGAGGCGTTTGCCTGCGTGGCAATGATCCCGATGCGCGAGCTCGGCATCCCGCACGCAAAGCTCAACGTCAACGGCGGCGCGCTGGCGCTGGGACACCCGATCGGCTGCAGCGGCGCGCGTTTGCTGGTGACCTTGTTGCACGCGATGCAGGCCCGCGGCGAGCGCCGCGGCGTGGCCTCGCTGTGCATCGGCGGCGGTGAAGCCACCGCCATGGCGATCGAACTTGTATGAAAAACGTTAACGCCGGAACGAAAAAAAACCGGCCAAACCCTTGACAGCCGGCGCCGAATCCCCATCATAGTAGCCGCGACCACTGTTTGCGTCGCAACGAATTCAACGACGAGGAACCCGTATCATGTCCATCAACAAGATCCTGCTCGCGATGGCGCTGGGCGTTGCCCTGAGCGCTTGCAGCCAGCAAGAGCCCGCCGCCGACGCTACCGCCGCTGCCGAAGCGCCGGCCGCCGAAGCCCCGGCCGCTGACGCCGCCACCGCGGCTCCGGCCGACGCCACCGCCGACGCCGCAGCTCCGGTCGACGCCACCGCACCGGCCGATGCCGGCGCTGCTCCGGCCGACGCCGCTGCCACGCCGGAAGCGGCCCAGCAGGCGGCCGACCAGGCCGAGCAGGCTGCGACCAGCAGCGAGGCCAAGTAAGCCAACTGGCGGAGTAGACGCCAGGGTTTCAGCAAAAATCGGGGGAGCCGTCGGTGCGCCGGCGGCTTTTTCGTGCTTCGGTTCAGTCCGGAGCTGTTCCAGTCAGTGAACGAACCACCGGCGACGCCGGCCCGCTAAGCGCACTGGCATTGTCCGTTCCAACCACGCAAATCAACTCATTGGGGTAATTTCCATGAACAACAAGCTCATCGTTCTGCTCGCCGCTGGCGTGCTCGCCCTGTCGGCCTGCCAGAAGGCCGAAGCCCCGGCCGACGCCGCCGCTGCTCCGGCTGATGCCGCCGCCGCTCCGGCTGACGCCGCTGCTCCGGCCGACGCCACCGCCGCTGCTCCGGCCGACGCCGCCGCTCCGGCCGACGCCGCCGCTCCGGCTGACGCCGCTGCTCCGGCCGACGCCGCTGCTCCGGCCGACGCCGCTGCTCCGGCTGACGCCGCCGCTGCTCCGGCTGACGCCGCTGCTGCTCCGGCCGAAGGCAAGTAATACCCGAGTCATCGGGACACCGAACGGGCCCGTCGGCAACGGCGGGCCCGTTTTTTGTGCGCGCGACAAAATGGTCGGACGCGCCGAAGCGTCCCCTGCTGACCTTTCAGTCCGCCAACAGTGCCTGCACGACCTTGGCCACGTCCCCCATCGCCGCTGTGACGTTGTCCAGCACGTCCTGCAGGGTGATGACTTCATCGGCGTCCGGCCCCGCGCCCGCGGCCCAGTTCGCCACGATCGCCAGGCAGGCGTAGTCCAGGCCGAGCTCACGCGCCAATCCGGCCTCCGGCATGCCGGTCATCCCGACCAGATCGCAGCCATCGCGGCGCAGTCGCGCAATTTCCGCCCTGGTCTCCAACCGCGGGCCTTGGGTGGCCCCGTAGCAGCCGCCGTCCACCAGCGCCACGCCGGCGCGCCTGGCCGCGACGATCACCTGCGCGCGCAGGGCCGGCGTGTAGGGTTCCCCGAAATCGACGTGCAGGACTTCGCCGCCGTCCTCGCAAAGCGTGGAAATGCGGCCCCAGGTGTAGTCGATGAGCTGATCCGGGCAGGCCAGCACGCGCGGGCCGAAGCGTTCGGTGATGCCGCCCACGGTGTTCAGCGCCAGCACGCGGGTTGCGCCCACCGCCTTCAGCGCGGCCAGATTGGCCCGGTAGTTGATCTTGTGCGGCGGCAGCGCATGACCCTCGCCGTGGCGAGCCAGAAAGGCAACCCGCTTGCCGTCGATCTGGCCAACGCGGATCGGCCCCGACGGCGCGCCGTAGCGCGTTTCCGGCCGTCGGGTTTCGACATCGGTCAGCTCTCCCAAGGCATATACGCCGGTGCCGCCGATGACCGCAAGTTCGATAGCCATCAACCCGTTTCCTTTCCCGTCACAGTCCCGAAACGAGCCCGGGCCGGTGCTGCCTTTGCCGGACTTTCGGCGACAGGGACGTCGCCGAAAAGCCTGCATGGACGCATTCACGGCGTGTCCGGAAAAGGCAGTGCCGGCCCGGGATCGCGCGAAGGTAGCGCCGGGCCCTAGTCACCCAACGCATACACCGCCGGCAGATTCCGCCCCTGCTCGTAGTAATCCATGCCGTAGCCGAACACGAACGCATCCGGCAATTCCACGCCGACGTGGTCAGCGTGGATGCCGGCGACGCAGCGGTCGTGCAGCTTGCGCGTGAGCACCGCGATCCGCACCTCGGCGGCGCCCTGGGCTTCGCACCAGCGCCGGATTTCCAGCAAGGTGTGGCCTTCATCGAGGATGTCATCCACCAGCAGCACCTTGCGGCCCTGCAGCGGAGTTTCCGGTCGATGCTTCCAGACCAGGTCGGCGCCGTGGGTTTCACCGCGATAGCGAGTGGCGTGCAGGTAGTCGAATTCCAGATCCAGGCCGCGTTCGCCCAGCGCAAAAGCCAATTGCGACGCAAACGGCATCGCGCCGTTCATGACGGTGAGCTGGACGGGCACCTCGCCGTCGGTATAGGCGGCGCGCAGCTCGTCGGCAATGCGCGCGATCGCCGCTTCCAGCGCCGGGCGCTCGAACAGCACTTTCGCCGTGCGCAGCGCATCAGACAGCTTGGGCCGGCTCATGCCACGCTCCCGACGTCGTTGGCGCCGGAATGGCGCGCGGCATCCGCGCCGACGCTGGGCATCTGCGTCATCTCCCGCTGCGCCTGCGCGTGGCGCCCCTCCGCCAGCAGCGCATCCCAGCCGAGCGCGCCGCGGCCGATCAGGCCGGTCAGGGCGACCGAGGGCAGCGCGCGCGCTGCCACCGCCCGCAACGCTTCTTCCACCGAATTCGGATGGCAGACCAGCACCACGTCGCAACCGGCGTCCAGATGCGCGCCGATGCGGGCCTGGATGCCGCCGGCGCTGCCCGCCGCCGCCATGCCGATGTCATCGGAAAACACCACGCCGCGGAAGTGCATTTCCTCGCGCAGGATGTCCTTGATCCAGCGCGGCGCATAGCCGGCCGGTTCCGGCGCCACCTGCGGATAGGTGACGTGCGCCAGCATCACCGCGTCGGCCCCGGCGGCAATCCCGGCGGCAAACGGAACCAGATCCTGGGCGCGCAACAGCTCCAGCGGACGCGGATCCACCGCGGCATCGAAATGGGTGTCTTCCAGTACCGAGCCGTGGCCGGGGAAGTGTTTGAGCGTGGCGGCCATGCCGGCTTCGTGCATGCCGGCTACGTAGGCGCGGGTGAAGGCGGCCACGATCTGCGGATCCTGGGCGAAGGCGCGGTTGCCGATCGCGCGGTTGCCGCGCGCCAGATCGACTACCGGCGCGAAGCTCAGGTCCAGGCCGGTCGCGCGGATTTCGCTGGCCATCAGCCAGGCGTGTTCGCGCGCCAGCCGCAGCGCGGCGTCGGCGTCGCGCAGGTACAGCTCTTCGAGCCCGCGCAGCGCCGGCAGCGGGCTGTAGCCATCGCGAAAGCGCTGCACCCGCCCGCCTTCCTGGTCCACGCACACCAGCAGCGGCCGCGGCGCGGCTTCCCGGATGGCCTGCGTCAGCTCCACCACCTGTTCGCGCGAGGCGAAGTTGCGGGCGAACAGCACCACGCCGGCGCAGGCCGGATGCTGGAGCCAGTCGCGCTCGGCGGCGGTGAGCGCGTGGCCGGAAACTCCGATCAACAGCATGCGTCAGTTGTCCTTGGGTGCCGTGGGGCCGCGTTCGTCCGCGTTCCAGCGCGAATACGGATGCGAGGCCAAGGCCAGATTGTAGTAGCGCGGCAGGGTCGTCACCTCGATTCCGAGCCAGTCGGGATGCACGAAGCGTTCAGCTTCACTGCCCAGCTCGATTTCCGCGACCACCAGCCCCGCGTTGTCGCCGAGGAATTCATCGACTTCCCACAGATGCCCGGCATGCCGCACCAGATGGCGGCGTTTTTCCACCCGGCCGCCCACGCACAGCGCCAGCAGCGCCCGCGCGTCCTCCACCGGGATCGGATACTCGAATTCCTGCCGGGTCGCACCCAGCTCGCGCGATTTGATGTTCAGCCGTGCCACATCGTCTTCCAGCCGCACCCGCACCGACGCCCGCATCCTCCCGGAGTCAACGCTGCCCACATCGTTGAGATAGCCCTGCGCCATCACGATCACCCGCTGCGCCTGACTGCGCCAGCCATCATGGGTGACGAGGAATTTGCGTTCGATTTCGAGGGGCACGGGGGAATGGTGATTCGGGATTGGTGATTGGTGATTCGCAAGGGCCAAGGATCGCATGCCGGGACGTAAAGCACACGGGAAACCGGGCTTTTGCTCTTCCGAATCACCAATCACCAATCACCAATCCCGAATAACGCCACCGACTCCACGTGCGCGGTCTGCGGGAACATGTCCATCACGCCGGCGGCTTGCAGGGTCCAGCCGGCTTCATTGACCAGATACCCGGCGTCGCGGGCCAGCGAGCCGGGGTGGCAGCTCACGTAGACGATGCGTTTCAGGCCTTTCAGCGGCAATTGCTTGAGCACCTCCAGGGCGCCGGCGCGGGCCGGATCCAGCAGCAGCTTGTCGAAGCCCTGTTTGAGCCAAGGTTGGCCGCGCAGGTCCTGGGCCAGATCCGCGGTGTGGAACTGCACGTTGGCCAAACTGTTATGCGCGGCGTTGGCGCGCGCGCGCGCCACCAGCCCGGCATCGCCTTCAACGCCGACCACGCTACCCGCGCCCGCCACCCGCGCCAGCGGCAGGGTGAAATTGCCCAGCCCGCAAAACAAATCCAGCACGCGCTCGCCGGGCTGCACGTCCAGCAGCTCCAGCGCACGGGTGATCATCGCCTGGTTGAGTTTGGCGTTGACCTGGATGAAGTCGAGCGGGCGAAACACCAACTCGATGTTCCACTGCGGCAGGTGGAAGGACAGCGGCGGCGCCTCGCCTGCCAGCGGCTGCACCGAATCCACGCCACCGGGTTGCAGGAAGATGACGAACCCGTGGGCCTGCCCGAACGCGGCCAGCCGCGCCCGATCGGCCTCGCCCAGCGGTTGCAGGTGCCGGAACACCAGCGCGATCGCCGCATCGCCGGCGATGAATTCGATCTGCGGAATGTCGCGGCGGCCGTCCATGCCGTCCACCAGCGCCGCCAGCACGTCGAGCTTGAACCCGAGTTGCGGAAGGATGGTGTGGCATTCGCGCAGGTCGGCCACGAAGCGCGGATCCTGTTCGCGAAACCCCACCAGCGTCTTGTCCTTCTTCTCGACCCGCCGCACCGACAGCCGGCCCTTGCGCCGGTAGCCCCAGCTGTCGCCACGCAGCGGCGGCAGCACCATGCCCGGCAGCACGTGGCCGATGCGTTGCAGATTGTCCAGCAGCACCCGCTGCTTGTATTCGATCTGCTGGTCGGCCTCCAGGTGCTGCAACACGCAGCCCCCGCACACGCCGAAATGCGGGCAGCGCGGCGCCACGCGATCCTTCGAGGCATCCAGCACATCGAGCGTTCTGGCCTCATCGAAATGCTTCGAACGCCCGGTCTGCTGCACGACCACGGTTTCGCCCGGAAGCGCGCCGACCACGAACACGGCCTTGCCGGCCTGCGCGTGACCTTCCGGCCAATGCGCCACGCCGCGGCCGTCATGGCTGAGATCGGAAATGACGACGGTCTTGGGGGTCTGGTCGAGTCGGGCCACGGCAATGCGCATCGGGACGGCCCGCCATTGTCGCAAACCGCCGCACCCGGCTGCAGCCGCAAACCGTGAGGCGGTATCCTTGCGGTCTTGTCGGTTCGGAAGCCCGCAATGCCCGCCCTTGTCTCGCAGCTCGACCCCCGTGCGCCCGAATTCGTCGAGAACGCCGCCTTCCACCGCGAACTGGTCGCCGAACTCAAGCGCCGCCTCGCCCGCGCCGCCGACGGCGGCGGCGAGAAAGCCCGCGCCCGGCACACCAAGCGCGGCAAGCTGCTGCCGCGCGCGCGCATCGACGCCTTGCTGGATCCAGGCTCGCCGTTCCTGGAAATCGCCCCGCTGGCGGCCGAAGACATGTACGAGGGCAAGGCGCCGGCGGCCGGGATGATCTGCGGGATCGGCCGGGTGTGCGGGCAGGAAGTCGTCATCGTTGCCAACGACGCCACTGTCAAGGGCGGCACCTATTTCCCGATCACGGTGAAAAAACATCTGCGCGCGCAGGAAGTGGCGCGTGAGAACCACCTGCCCTGCGTGTATCTGGTGGACTCCGGCGGCGCCTTCCTGCCGCTGCAGGACGAGGTGTTCCCGGACAAGGAGCACTTCGGGCGCATTTTCTACAATCAGGCCCAACTGAGCGCGGAGAACATTCCACAGATCGCCGTGGTGATGGGCTCGTGCACCGCCGGCGGCGCCTACGTGCCGGCGATGTGCGATGAATCCATCATCGTCAAGGAACAAGGCACCATCTTCCTCGGCGGCCCGCCGCTGGTGAAGGCCGCCACCGGCGAGGTGGTGGATGCCGAAACCCTGGGCGGTGCCGACGTCCACACCAGCATCTCCGGCGTGGCCGACCATTTCGCAGAGGACGATCGGCATGCGCTGGAGATCGCGCGCGGGATCGTGTCCAGCCTCAACCGCAAGAAGACGCTGCCGGTCGCCACCTTGCCGGTGCGCGAACCGCTGTATCCGGCCAGCGAGCTGTACGGCATCGTGCCGAAGGACACGCGTCGCCCGTTCGACATCCGCGAGGTCATCGCCCGCATCACCGACGGCAGCGACTTCCAGGAATTCAAGGCCCGCTACGGCAAGACCCTGCTGACGGGGTTCGCACATCTGCACGGCTATCCGGTCGGCATCGTCGCCAACAACGGCATCCTGTTTTCCGAAAGCGCGCTCAAGGGCGCCCACTTCATCGAACTGTGCAACCAGCGCGGCATCCCGCTGGTGTTCCTGCAGAACATCACCGGCTTCATGGTCGGCAAGAAGTACGAACAGGCCGGCATCGCCAAGGACGGCGCCAAGATGGTGACGGCCGTTGCGTGTTCACACGTGCCGAAATTCACCGTGGTGATCGGCGGGTCTTTCGGCGCCGGCAACTACGCCATGTGCGGCCGCGCCTACGGCGCACGTTTCCTGTGGATGTGGCCGAACGCGCGGATCAGCGTGATGGGCGGCGAACAGGCCGCCAGCGTGCTGGCCACGGTCAAGCGCGACGGCATCGAAGCCAAGGGCGGCGCGTGGACGGCGGAAGAAGAAGACGCCTTCAAGGCGCCGATCCGCCAGCAGTACGAGGACCAGGGCAGTCCTTGGTACGCCACCGCGCGGCTGTGGGACGACGGCATCATCGACCCGGCCGATACCCGCCGCGTGCTCGGGCTGGGGCTGTCGGCGTCCCTCAACGCGCCGATCGCCGAGCGCACGCGGTTTGGCGTATTCAGGATGTAGTTTCCAGCACCTGTATGCGGTTGCGCACGGCAGTTCACCCATTCAGGCAACAAAATGCTCCAAATCGGTGGTAGCCTCGGAATTCCGCCCCCGAGGAGACCTGCCCATGGCCATCTGGAAAGACACCCAACCCACTCCGAAGCCCGCCGATCCGATCCACGTTGACCCGCCGCGGCAGCCAGCCGCGATCGAACCCGTGGCCCCGATCCCGGCCCCGGCGCGCGCCGCCGACAGCGGCGCCCGCGAGTCGGTGATCGCCTCCGACCTGACCGTCGAAGGCAAGATCGAAGGCAGCGGCCACGTCCGCATCGCCGGCCGCTTCAAGGGTGACATCAAGGTGCAAGGCAACCTGACCGTGGACAAGGGCGCCAAGGTGACGGCCGGCGCGATCGCCGCCAGCAAGGTCGCCTTGGCCGGTGAACTGGAAGGCAACATCTCTGGCGCACAGCACGTCGAATTGCTCAACTCCGGCGCCATCACCGGCGACGTCAAGGCCGGTAGCCTGACCGTGGCTCCCGGCTCGCGCATCCGCGGCCACGTCGAATGCGGCTGGGGCAAGGACAGCGGCAAGCCGGAGGGTGGCCCGACCGCATGAGCGGGCCACGCCCGGGCGCAGTGGGGGCGACCCGCACTTGCCCGCACTGCAAGACCACCATCCTCGACAGCGCGCAGGTCTGCCCTGCGTGCCGAGGGCATCTGCGGTTCGATTCTCCAGCTGCCGCTGACACCAAGCAGGTACCTCTGCAGGTCGAGGGCACGCTCAGCGGCACCCGCGACAGCGCCTTTGAATACACCGTGGTGGTGGTGATCCGCGACGAGCGCGGCAAGGAAATCGGCCGCCACGTCGCCGGCGTGGGCGCGGTGTTTCCGGGCGAGGAACGCAGTTTCACCGTCACCGTCGAGGCCGTCCCCGCCCCGCCCGACCGCCGCCGCGTTCGGCACTGAAAGCCACGCTGGATTCATCGAGCGCAACAGCTTTGCGGATAGCGCTTCGACAGTGATGCTTGCACCCGTGGTGAACCCGGCCGCGCCGCCCTGCCGGCGCCTGCGCGGCTATCATGGGCGGCGTTGAATCGCCTACGGAATCACAATGACCCAAGCCCTGCAATTGCTCCGGGACGGCCCGGTGGCACGCCTGCGGATGTCCCGCCCGCAGGTCCACAACGCCTTTGACGATCATCTGGTCGCGGCCATGACCGAGGCGCTGGTCGCCATCGGCGCGGACGCCGCGGTGCGGGTGCTGGTGCTGGAGGCCGAAGGCCCCTCGTTCTCGGCCGGCGCCGACCTCAACTGGATGCGCGGCATGGCCGCCGCCAGCGAGGAGGCCAACCGCATCGATTCGCTGGCGCTGGCGCGACTGATGCGCACGCTCGACGAATTGCCCAAGCCCACGATCGCTGCCGTGCAAGGCGCGGCCTATGGCGGCGGCGTCGGGCTGGTGGCCTGTTGCGATATCGCCATCGGCGCGTCGGAGGCGAAGTTCGGCCTGACCGAAAGCAGGCTCGGCCTGCTGCCGGCAGTGATCTCGCCTTACGTCATCAATGCGATCGGCCCGCGCCAGGCGCGCCGCTACTTCGCCACGGCGGAAATCTTCGATGCTGTCGAAGCACAGCGCATCGGCCTGCTGCACAAGGTGGTGAACGCCACCGCGCTCGACAACGCCGTGCAACGGCAAGTCGACCTGTTGCTCAATGCAGGTCCCAGCGCCAGCGCCAACGCGAAACGGCTGGTGCGCGATGTCATCGCCCACTCCGACGGCGCACGCCACGACGCCGACAACGCCGCCCTGATCGCCCGCCTGCGGGTCTCACCGGAAGGCCAGGAGGGCCTGACCGCGTTTCTCGAAAAACGCAAGCCGGGTTGGGCCCGCTAGCCGTCCGCCGAGAGCCTCCCCGACGACGCATGCCGTCACCCGATGCACCGCCGATTCGCCGTAGCGGTTGGATTCAGTCCCGTGAGCGGCCGGAAGCTGCTGGGCAATCCAAGCGCATTTCCGCCAGCGTCGCCGCCAGACCCGCCCGCCAATCCTGCGGCACGATGCCGAAGTCGCGCTGGAGTTTGCGGGTGTCCAGCACGGACCAAGCGGGGCGGCGGGTGGGGGTTGGGTAGTCGGCGGTGCTGATGGCTTCGACGACCGAACAACGATCCAGCAAGCCCTGCGCCTGCGCTTCTGCCACGATGGCTTCGGCAAAGCCGTGCCAGCTGGTTTGGCCGGCGGCGGTGAGGTGCCACAGGCCACTGGGCAGGTTGGGCCGGGCCAGCAGGCTGGCGCTGGCATCGGCAATCCAGCCGGCCGGGGTGGGCGTGCCGATCTGGTCGACCACCACACGCAGGATGTCGCGTTCGCGCGCCAGCCGCAGCATGGTTTGCAGGAAGTTGTTGCCGTGGGCGGCGTACACCCAAGCGGTGCGCAGGATGATGTGGCGGGCACCGCTGGCGGCGATGGCGCGTTCTCCCGCCAGTTTGCTGGCGCCGTAGACACCCAGTGGCGCGGTGGGATCGGTTTCTCGCCAGAGCCGGCTGGCGGTACCGTTGAAGACGTAATCGGTGGAGTAATGCAGCAGCAGGGCGCCGGTTTCGGCGCAGGCGCGGGCAAGGGCTTCGGGTCCGCTGGCGTTGACGCAAAAGGCGGCTTCACGCTCGGTTTCGGCTCGGTCCACGGCGGTATAGGCGGCGGCATTGACCACCACATCGGGCGCGACGTCGCGAATCAGTGGCCCCAGCATTTCCGGTTGCAGGAAATCGGCCGCACGCTGGGCTTGCGTGCCGTCGCGGGTGGCCGTGATGACCTGCCCCAGCGCGGGCAGGCTGCGCCGCAATTCACGGCCCAGTTGGCCGTTGCCACCCAGCAGAAGCAGTTTCACGGATGCCAGACCGGCAGGCGACCTTCCGGCAGGTCGGCCAGCCTGGGAGCCGCGGCATCCCTGTCGGACAGCACCACCGCACGCAGCGGCCAGTCGATGCCCAGCTGCGGGTCGTCCCAGCGCAAGCCGCAGTCGCTGGCCGGGGTGTAGGGCGCGGTGCACAGATAACTGACCAGCGCGCTTTCGCTGAGCACCAAAAAGCCGTGGGCGCAGCCTTCGGGAATCCAGAGCTGACGTTTGTTGTCGGCGCTCAAGCGCGTGGCGACGGCTTGGCCGAAGCCGGGCGAGCCGCGACGGATGTCCACCGCCACATCGAACACTTCGCCCTCCAGCACGCTGACCAGCTTGCCCTGCGGGTGGTTCGGCCATTGGTAGTGCAGTCCGCGCAGCACCCCGTGCTGCGAGCGGCTGAGGTTGTGTTGGACGCACTGCGCCGGCAATCCAAGCTGCGCAAAGCGCGCCGCATTCCAGGCTTCATAGAAAAACCCGCGGGCATCGTCAAACACCGCAGGTTCGATGATCTTGCAACCCGGCAATTCGGTATCGATGGCTTTCACGAATCGGATTCCTGTTCGATCAGCGCAAGCAGATAGCGGCCGTAGCCGTTTTTTTCCAGCGGCGCTGCCAGCGCGCGAAGGTGTTCGGCATCGATCCAGCCATTGTTGAAGGCGATCTCCTCCGGGCAGCACACCTGCAGGCCCTGCCGCAGTTGCAGGGTCTGGATGAAGGAAGAGGCTTCCACCAGCGATTCGTGGGTGCCGGTGTCCAGCCAGGCGTAGCCGCGGCCCATGCGCTCCAGGTGCAGGTGGCCTGCCTCAAGATAGCGGCGGTTGAGGTCGGTGATTTCCAGCTCGCCGCGCGCGGAAGGTTTGAGCGCGACAGCGTAGTCGCTGGCGCGTTCGTCGAAAAAGTAGAGGCCGGTGACGGCGTAGTTGGACTTGGGCTGGTCGGGTTTTTCTTCCAGTCCGATCACCTTGCCTTCGGCGTCGAATTCGGCCACGCCGTAGCGCTGCGGGTCGCACACCCAGTAGCCGAACACGGTGGCGCCCTGCGTGCGGGCGTTGGCGCGGGCCAGCAGATCAACCAGGCCGCTGCCGTAGAAGATGTTGTCACCCAGCACCAGGCAGGACGGCGCGCCGTCCAGAAACTTGCGGCCGATCAGCAGCGCTTGGGCCAGCCCGTCCGGGCTGGGCTGCACGGCGTATTCGATGTGCATGCCC
Organism: Thermomonas sp.; assembly: GCF_023953935.1. GTDB lineage: Bacteria > Pseudomonadota > Gammaproteobacteria > Xanthomonadales > Xanthomonadaceae > Thermomonas. The sequence goes on from NZ_JAMLIW010000002.1 coordinate 96,909, forward strand.
CACTGCGAGCCATTGCCCAGCAGGCGCTGGAACAGCGGTTGTTCGTGCGGGGTATTGATGACCAGCACTTCGCGGATGCCCGCCAGCATCAGCACGCTCAGCGGGTAGTAGACCATCGGCTTGTCGTACACCGGCAGCAGTTGCTTGCTGATCGCCCGGGTGATCGGATACAGCCGGGTGCCGGAGCCACCGGCCAGGAGGATGCCTTTGCGTTGTTTCATGCGATTCCGATCCTTTCCAGCCGATAGCTGCCGTCCAGCACGCGCTGCACCCACGGCTGGTGGGCAAGGTACCAGTCCACGGTTTCGGCCAGGCCGCGTTCGAAGCTGTATTCGGGCTGCCAGCCAAGATCAATGCGCAGTTTGCTCGCGTCGATGGCGTAGCGGCGGTCGTGACCGGGACGGTCGGGCACGAAGGTGATCTGGCGGGCATAGGGCTGGCCGTCCGGGCGCGGACGCCTGGCATCCAGCAGCGCGCAGAGGGCCTGCACCACGTCGATGTTGCGTTTTTCGGCGCTGCCGCCGACGTTGTATGTTTCGCCCACCCGGCCCTGTTCCAGCACTGTGCGGATGGCTTGGCAGTGGTCGCCGACATACAGCCAATCGCGCACCTGTTTGCCGTCGCCATAGACCGGCAGCGGCTCACCCGCAAGCGTCTTGGCGATCATCAGCGGGATGAGCTTTTCCGGAAACTGATACGGGCCGTAGTTGTTGCCGCAGTGGGTGGTGAGCGTGGGCAGGCCGTAGGTGTGGTGGAAGGCGCGCACAAGATGATCCGAGGCCGCCTTGCTGGCCGAGTACGGCGAGTTGGGCGCGTACGGCGTGGTTTCGGTGAACCAGCCGGTGGCGCCCAGTGCGCCGTACACCTCGTCGGTGGAGACGTGCAGGAAGCGGAAGCGCTGCTTCGGCCCGTCTTCCAGCGCCTTCCAATAATCGCGCGTGGCTTCCAGCAAGGCCAGGGTGCCGACCACGTTGGTCTGGATGAAGGCGGCCGGGCCGTCGATGGAGCGATCGACGTGGCTTTCGGCGGCGAAGTTCACCACCGCCTCGGGACAGTGCTCGGCCAGCAGCCGCGCCACCAGCCCGCCGTCGCCGATGTCGCCGTGGACAAAGACGTGGTTGGGATGGTCTGCAATCCTGGCCAGGGTGTCGCGGTTGCCGGCGTAGGTCAGCGCGTCCAGGTTGATGACGGTGTCGCCGCGCGCCACCGCGTCCAGCACGAAGTTGCCACCGATGAAACCGGCGCCGCCGGTGACAAGGAAGTTCATCGAACGCAAGGCCTCATGTGGGGCAGGCAGCGGGCGTGGTTCCGCACGCCTCGGTCACATTGTTTCCCACCAGCGCAGCCAAGGTCCAGATGGCCCGCAGCTCAGGTCAAACCCCGCCGGGGACCCGCCAAGCGTGACATCGGTGCCGCCAGCGCGGACACTATCCCAAGCCAATGCCAATGCTCCCAGGATCGACGGCGCAAGTTCCAATGTCTCGTGAACCTGGTTCGACGTCCACCCGAACGAGCGGAATAGACGCCATGTTCTCGAAGATCCTCATCGCCAACCGCGGCGAAATCGCCTGCCGGGTCATTCGCACCGCGCGCCGACTGGGCATCCACACCGTCGCGGTGTATTCCGAGGCCGACGCCGACGCCCAGCACGCTCGATTGGCCGACGAGGCCCATCCGATCGGCGGCCCACGCCCGCAGGACAGCTACCTGCGCGGCGAGGCCATCATCGCGGTGGCCAAGGCCAGCGGCGCCCAGGCCATCCATCCCGGCTACGGGTTCCTCAGCGAAAACGCGGACTTCGCCGATGCGGTCGCGGCGGCCGGACTGGTCTTCATCGGTCCACCCGGTCATTCGATGCGCAAGATGGGCAGCAAGGCCGGCGCCAAGGACCTGATGGCCGCCGCCGGGGTGCCGGTGGTGCCCGGCTACACCGGCACCGATCAAGACCCGGCGCACTTGCAGCAGGAGGCCGACCGGATCGGCTATCCGCTGATGATCAAGGCCGCCTTCGGCGGTGGTGGCAAGGGCATGCGGATCGTGCGCGGTCGCGACGAGTTCCTCGCCCATCTCGAAAGCTGCCAGCGTGAATCGAAGAACGCCTTTGGCCGCGACCGCGTGCTGCTGGAGCGCTACGTCGAACATCCGCGCCACATCGAATTCCAGATTTTCGCCGACGCCCACGGCCATGCCATCCACCTCGGCGAGCGCGAGTGCTCGGCACAGCGGCGCTACCAGAAAGTGCTGGAAGAATCGCCGTCCGCCTTCGTCACCCCCGATCTGCGCGCGCGGATGGGCGCGGCGGCGGTGCTGGCGGCGCGTGCGATCGATTACCAGAACGCCGGCACGGTCGAATTCATCGTCGGCGCCGGCGGCGATTTCCACTTCATGGAAATCAATACACGCTTACAGGTCGAGCACCCCGTCACCGAGGAGGTGACCGGACTGGATCTGGTCGAATGGCAATTGCGGGTGGCTGCGGGCGAGCCGCTGCCGCTGGCGCAGGAGCAGATCGTCCAGCGCGGCCACGCGATCGAGGTGCGGCTGTACGCCGAAGACCCGGACGCCGGCTTTCTGCCCGGCTCGGGGACGCTGGAAACGCTGCAACTGCCGCCGCCCTCGCGGCAGGTGCGGATCGAATCCGGAGTGATCGAAGGCGATACCGTCACCATCTTCTACGATCCGATGATCGCCAAGCTCGTGGTCTGGGACGAGGATCGCCCGCGCGCGCTGGCGCGGCTGCGCGGGGCGCTGTCCCAGTGCCGGGTGCAGGGCCCGAAGTCCAACATCGCCTTCCTCGAACGGCTGGTGCGACATCCGGCCATTGTCGAGGCGACCATCGACACCGGTTATCTCGATCGCCACCTCGACGAATTCTTCGCCCCGGCCGAGGACGATCCGTCGCTGCTGCTCGCGGCCGCCACCGTGGCATTGCTGCAACAGGAAGCCGAAGCCAACGCCGCCGCCAACACCCGGGATCCCGGCTCGCCGTGGCACGCGCGCGACGGCTGGCGGCTGGGCGCACCCGGCGCGCGACGCCTCGACTTCGAACACGATGCCCGGGAAATCACCCTAGAGGCCACCGGCAACGCAGGGGACTACGCCATCACGCTAGAGGGCACCCGTCACACCATCGCCGGCGCGCGTTTTGCCGAGGGCGCTGCCAGCCTGCGCACCGACGGGCAGATGCGCCGCTTCCACGCCGCCGCGTTCGGGCCGTTCATCGACGTCCACGACGGCGAGCGCCGCCTGCGCCTGCGCAGTGCCGACGGCCCGCGCCGCAATGCCGGCAGCGCCGCCAGCGACGAGCACCGCATCCGCGCGCCGATGCCGGGCCGGGTCGTCGTCGTCAAGGCCAGCCCCGGCGCTGCATTGCACGCCGGTGATGTGGTATTGGTGCTGGAAGCCATGAAAATGGAGCTGGCGCTGAAAGCCCCGCGCGACGGCGTCATCGCGGAGATCCGCGCCCAGCCCGGTGAATTCGTGGAGGCGGACGCCATTCTTGCCACCCTGGAGCAATGACCATGCACATTTTTTCCAGCCTGCTGCTGACCTGCCTGTTCTGCCTCGGCGGCTGCTCCTCCAGCCTGTTCGAATCGCTGCCCGAGGGCACCGTGACGAGCTGCGATCCGGCCCTGCCCGGGCGCTGGATCGTCACCCGCACCGAATCCGCCGCCGACAACGCCCTGCCGCGCCCGCTGGAGATCGCCGCCGACTGTCGCACGGTGATCGACCAGGGCCAGACAAAACCCATCCAGGCCAACTTCGTGCACACCCGTGCCGGCAATTACGTCGAAGCCCTCAACGATTCCGGCAAGCTCGACTGCGCCGGTGACAACGACACCTATTGCGGCCACTTCCTGCTGCGCTACGAGATTGTCGGCGATCAAATGCGCCTGTACATGCCCGACCATGCGCGCATCGCCCAGGCGCTGACCAAGGGCCAGGTCAAGGGCTACCAATACCCGCAACCGGAGACGCTGCCCGCAGGCCAGGAGCGCACCTACCACAACTTCGTCGCCGGCAATCCGGCGCAGATCGCCCGCATCCTGCGTCGCCATCCCGAATTCTTCGTGACGGAACCGACCACCGTGCTGGAGCGCGACACCGCGCCGCCCGCCGCGCCTGCGCCGACGACGCCGGAAGCCACCGCTCCCGCGCAGCCGTCGGAAACCCGCGCCGCCCCACAGCCGCAGGCGGAGGACGGCGGCCAGTGAACCGCGAGCTGCCCGCCCAGGTCCGGATCGTCGAAGTCGGCCCGCGCGACGGCCTGCAAAACGAGAAGATCGACATCGGCACCGCCGCCAAGATCGAGTTGATCGACCGGCTCTCCCGCACCGGCCTGCGCACGATCGAAGCCACCGCCTTCGTCAGTCCGAAGTGGGTGCCGCAGATGGCCGATGCCGCCGAGGTGCTGGCCGGGATCCGGCGCGCGCCCGGCGTGGCCTACCCCGTACTCACCCCCAACCTGCAAGGCTACGAGCGCGCCCGCGCCGCCGGGGCGCGAGAAGTGTCCGTGTTCACCGCCGCTTCGGAAGCCTTCAACCTGAAAAACACCAACGCCGGCATCGACGAATCCCTGCAACGCTTCGCGCCGGTGCTCGAGCGCGCCAAGGCCGACGGCGTGCCGGTGCGCGGCTATGTCTCCACCGTGCTCGGCTGCCCCTACCAGGGCGAGGTGCCGGTGGCCGACGTGGTGCGCGTGGCCAAGGCGCTGCACGCGCTGGGCTGCTTCGAGATTTCGCTGGGCGACACGATCGGCGTGGGCACCCCCGGCAAGGCGCGCGCGATGCTGCGCGCGGTCGCCGCCGAGGTGCCGATGGCGGCGCTGGCCGTGCATTTCCACGACACCTACGGGCAAGCGCTGGCCAATATCCTGGCCTGCCTGGAAGAAGGCGTCGCCGTGATCGACAGCGCGGTCTCCGGCGCCGGCGGCTGCCCTTACGCCAAGGGCGCCACTGGCAACGTGGCCAGCGAGGATGTCGTGTACATGCTCGATGGCCTCGGCATCCAAACCGGCGTCGACCTGACCGCACTGGCCGATACCGGGCGCTGGCTGGCCGGCCTGCTCGGGCGCGACACCAACAGCCGCGCCAGCAAGGCCCTGTCCGCCCGATGAGTGCACGCAAGCCCGCCGCCCCGCGCACGCCGGCTTCGACGCAACCACCGTCCGGCAAGCCCGCCACCCCGCGTGCCCCGACTTCCCGCAAACCACCCGATCCGGCGGCACTGGCCGCACGCCTGACGAAAACCGCCGCCAACGCCGAACTGCCGGCGCGCCTGCGCGCCCTGCTGCGCAAGGCCGCCGCCGCACTCGCCGAAAGCGGCGCCAAACCGGCCGCTGCGGCCGAGCGCCGGCACCGCGCCTTCCTCGACGCGATTCCCGATCCCACCCTGATCATTTCCCGCACCGGCGTAATCCTCGACGCCAACGCGGCCGCACTGGCCACTTACGGGCGCCAGCGCCATGAGCTGGTCGGGCACCCGGTCCGCCGGCTCAATCCCGGCCTGCCGGACAATTTTCTCGATCCGGTCCTGGAGATGATCGATCGCGGCGAAACCCACATCGCCCAGACCATCAACGTCCACAGCAACGGCACCCGCTTCCCGGTCGAAGTGCACTCGGCGCGACTGACCAGCGCCGACGGTCCGGTCATCCTCGCCATCGCCCGCGACCTGAGCGCCCGCACCGACGCCGGAACCCGCTACACCAGCCTCGCCGATGCGATCGACCGCGCCATCACCCTGCACGACCGCGACGGCCTGATCCTGTACCTGAACCCCGCGGCGGCGCGCATGTACGCCCTGGACAGCCACGCGCTCGGCCGGCCGCTGCGCGACAGCGACGACTGGACCGTCGTCGACCCGCAAGGCCAGGTGCTGGCGCCCGCCGCCTACCCGCTGGCGCGCGCGCTGCGCGACGGCAAGGACGTGAACGCCACCATCGGGCTGTACCAGCACAGCAGCCAGCGCTTGACCTGGCTGTCAGTGACGATTGTCCTGCAATACGACCCCGGCTCCACCCGCCCCGACCGCGCCCTGATGCTCGGCAGCGAGATCACCGACCTGCAGCGCGACAAGGCGCTGTTCGAACGGGTGCAGGAGCTGGCCCAGATCGGCGGCTGGCAGTGGAACCGCCGCAGCGACGCCCTGCACCTGACCAGCGAATCGATGCGCATCCTGCGCCAGCGGCGCCCGCCCGCCGCGATGGAGGCCCTGCTGAACTGCCTGGACGCCGAGGACGGCACGCGCCTGCGCAAGACCCTCAAGGCGATCCGCGGCGACACCGGCTTCGACCTCGAACTGCGCGGTCGCACCCAGCGCGCGGCGCCGTTCTGGATCCGCATGATCGGCGAGCCCGACCCGCTCGACCCCGGCCACAACCGCTTCACCGGCACCCTGCAGGACATCACCGAAAGCAAACGCGCCGAAGACGCCCTGCGGACGCAGGCGCAGACCGACGCGTTGACCGGCCTGCTCAACCGCGACGCCATCCTCGAATCGATCCGCGACGGCCTGGCCGCCGACGATGGCCCCGACCTGGCGGTGCTCTACATCGACCTCGACCGCTTCAAGATCGTCAACGACGCGCTCGGCCACGACGCCGGCGACCGGCTGCTGGTGGAGGTCGCGCAGCGCCTGCGCAAAGCGGTCGGGAAACAAGGCGCCATCGCCCGCTTCGGTGGCGACGAATTCCTCGTCACCTGCCGCATTGCCGACGACCCGCAGCGCCCGGAACGACTTGCGCGCCGGATCCAGACCGCCTTCGAGCCGCCATTCCTGCTGGGCAAGACCGAGTTTTCGGTGTCTTCCAGCATCGGCCTGTCGCGCGCGCCCACTGACGGCACCACCCCCGAGCGCCTGATCCAGAGCGCCGATTTCGCCATGTACGTCAGCAAGCGCAAACATCGCAACGGCTTCCAGAATTTTTCACCGGCGCTGGAACAGGCCCAGCAGGAGCGGGTGCAGATCGAAACCCGGCTGCGCCGCGCCCTCGACAACGGCGAATTCCATCTCGCCTACCAGCCCCAAGTGGACCTGCGCAGCGGTCGCATCCTGTTTGCCGAAGCGCTGCTGCGCTGGAACAGCCCGGATCTGGGCACGGTCGCGCCGGAGCGCTTCATCGACCTCGCCGAAAACACTGGCGACGTGATCCGGATCGGCCACTGGGCGCTGCTGGAAGCCTGCGCACAAATGCGCCGCTGGCAGGAACAAAGCCTGCCGATCCAGCGCATCGCCGTGAACGTGTCCTACCGCCAGTTCGTCGGCGAGGATATGGTCGCCAGCGTGCGCCAGATGCTCAAGGACACCGGCATCCCCGGCCACGCGCTGGAACTGGAAATCACCGAGCGCGTGCTGGTGGAAGACACCCGCGATACCGCGCTGGTCTTCGACGGCCTGCGCAGCCTCGGCGTGCGCTTGACCATTGATGATTTCGGCGAAGGCTACAGCGCCCTCAACTACCTGCGGCGGCTACCGCTCCACGGCCTCAAGCTCAGCCAGGGCTTCGTCCACGGCATCCCCGACAACCGCTCCGACGTGGCGATCTGCCAGGCCGTCACCGGCATCGCCCGCAGCCTCGGCCTGGATATCATCGCCGAGGGGATCGAAACCGAGGCCCAGCGCGATTTCCTGCTGCGCCTCGGGGTGACGGTCGGTCAAGGCTACCTGTTCCAGCCGGGCCTGCCGCCGGGTGAACTGGCCAAACGCCTGCTGGCGCAGACCGGCTGAGCGCTGACCAACGCGCACCGATACCAGATGATTCCGGATCGCGGCGCCAATGGATGCCGGCCTGCGCCGGCATGACGAACAGAGCGCAAGCCACCCGAATCGGGTGAGATGGCCGACATCCCCACCGCTCCCATCCGCTAAAATCCTCGTTTTCCTCCGCAGGACACTCCCATGCAGCTTGCCAACGCCCGCGCCGTGATCACCGGCGGCGTTTCCGGACTGGGTTTCGCCACCGCCAGGCACCTCGTTGCCCACGGCGGCAGGGTGGCCCTGTTCGATGTCAACGAAGAAAAAGGCGCGGCCGCGGTAGCCGAGCTGGGCGCCGGCAATGCCTGCTTCTTCCAGACCGACGTCAGCGATGAAGCCGCCGTGGCCGCCAACGTCGCTGCCGCCAAAGACTGCCTCGGCGGCCTGAACGTGGCGGTCAACTGCGCCGGCATCCTCGGCGCCGGGCGCGTGCTCGGCAAGACCGGGCCGATGCCGCTGGCGCAGTTTCGCACCACGGTCATGGTCAACCTGATCGGCAGCTTCAACGTCGCCAAGGCCTGCGCCGACCTGATGCAGCACAACGACGCCGATGCCGACGGCGAACGCGGCGTGATCGTCAACACCGCCTCGGTGGCCGCGTATGAAGGGCAGATCGGCCAAGCCGCGTATTCGGCCAGCAAGGGCGGCGTGGTCGGCATGACCCTGCCGATGGCGCGCGAACTGGCCCGTTTCGGCATCCGCGTGATGACGATTGCTCCCGGCGTGTTCTGGACGCCGATGGTGGACGGCATGCCCGACGCCGTGCGTGTTTCGCTGGAAGCCACCATTCCCTTCCCCGCCCGCCTCGGCCGCCCCGAGGAATACGCCGATCTGGTCGGCTACATCCTCGGCAATGGCTACCTCAACGGCGAAACCATCCGCCTGGACGGCGCGACGCGGTTGGCACCGAAGTGACTGTTCGGGTAGACGGGAGACGGGAGACGCAAGAGCATCAAACGGTATACACGCAGGACGTGCCGTTCGTGAGGCCCGCCCCCGTTCGTGAGACCCCGCTCCCCGTTCGTAAGGTCCCACCCCGTTCGTGGTGAGCTTGTCGAACCATGAACGGGGCCGCCCAATCACCAAGCCTTGGGTCGTAGCATGGATTGTCGTGGCGCCGATGTGGTTCGACAGGCTCACCACGAACGGCGATTTACTTCATGATCCGATCAGCAACCCATCTCCCCACACAACACAACACCACAATCCCATGAAAGCCTACGACCTCAAGAAAGGCAACGTTGTTGAATACAACGGCGGCGTGTACCAGATCCGCGACATCGAGCGCAGCAGCCCGCAGGGACGCGGCGGCAACGTGCGCTTCCGCTTCGTGATGTACGCGATCCCCGGCGGCAGCAAGCTCGACGCCAGCTTCGACGGCGACGATGACCTGCGCGAAGTGGACATGAGCCGCCGCCAGGCCACTTTCTCGTACAAGGACGGCGAGGCCTTCGTGTTCATGGACGACGAGGACTACACGCCGTATACCTTGGACGCCGATGCCATCGGCGATGCCGCCGGCTACATCACCGATGGCCTGACCGGCATCTACGTGCAGCTGATCGAGGACGCGCCGGTAGCGATCCAACTACCGCAAAGCGTGGCGCTGGACGTCGTCGAAACCCCACCCGAACTCAAGGGCGGCACCGCCACCAAGCGCCCCAAGCCGGCCAAGCTGTCCACCGGGATCGAGATCATGGTCCCTGAATACATCGGCAGCGGCGAAAAAGTCTGGGTGAACACCACCACCGGCGAATTCGCCGGCCGCGCGGAGTAAGCTGCTCCCCCTCCCCGCGAGCGGAGCGCCCCTCATCCGGCGCTGCGCGCCACCTTCTCCCCGCACAGCGGGGAGAAGGAAAATCCACGCTTGTCCCCCTCTCCCCGCGTGCGGAGAAAAGGAAAATCAAAAACGCCGCATCGTCGAGCCCCCTCTCCCCGCCTGCGGGGAGAGGGTTGGGGTGAGGGGCGCTTTTGCTCCTGCTTCAACCGTCTAAGCAAGATGGCTTGATGGCAGCGCCAGCGCGATTGCGTTCAGGACATCATTCAAACGCAAAAACACGTCGTCGTTCCAGAAACGTTGCACTGCGTAGCCGCGCCGCGCCAGATAGTGCGTGCGGGCGCTGTCGTAAGCGACGTGTTGCAGGTGTTGACTTCCATCCAGTTCAAGCACCAGTCGTGCCGGCAGGCAGACGAAGTCCACGATGTATGGCCCGATGCGATGCTGACGGCGGAATTTCCAGCCGTTCAGACGACGTGCGCGCAGCTGCTGCCACAGGATGCGCTCGGCTTCGGTTTGACTCGCACGCAGACTGCGCGTGCGGGTGTGGTCGGATTTTCCTCGCATGGAAGACAAAGCAAACGGCGGTGGGCAGCATCGTTGCAGCCCGACGAACCGGAGGGGATCGGAGAATGTCGCCGGATTGCATCGGAAAGCGCCCCCTCATCCGGCGCTGCGCGCCACCTTCTCCCGAAGGGAGAAGGAAGATCAAAAGCGCCGTATCGTCAAACCCCCTCTCCCCGTGACAACGGGGAGAGGGTCGGGGTGAGGGGCGCGAGCGCAGCGAGCGCGGCAGTGCAAGATCGCCCTCATCCGGCCTGCGGCCACCTTCTCCCAAAGGGAGAAGGAAAATCAGCGATTGCCCCCGCCCCTCATCCGGCGCTGCGCGCCACCTTCTCCCGAAGGGAGAAGAAAAAACCCGCCTACACCAGCCGCCCCGCCTCCAGCCGCAGCACGCGGTCGGCCAGCGCCAGGCTCGCCGGACGGTGGGTGATCAGGATCACCGTGCGGCTGGCCAGCACGTCGCGGCATGCCTCGATGAATTCCAGCTCGCCCTCCGGATCGAACATCGCCGTCGCCTCGTCCAGAATCAGGATCGCCGGGTCGCGCAGCAGCGCCCGCGCCAGCGCCAGCCGCTGCCGCTGCCCGCCCGACAGCCGCACGCCCTGATCGCCGATCACGGTGTCGTAGCCATCCGGCAGAGCCAGGATGAAATCATGCGCCCGCGCCGCCCGCGCCGCCTGCTCGATGGCGTCCTGCGCCGCATCGCTGCGCCCGTAGGCGATGTTCTCGCGCACCGTGGCGTTGAACAGCAGCACCTGCTGCGCCACCAGCCCGATCTGGTTGCGCAGCGCCTGCAACCGGAAGTCGCGCAAGTCGATGCCGCCGATCGTCACCCGCCCCGCCTGCGGTTCCACCAGCCGCAGCAGCAGATGCACCAGCGTGCTTTTGCCGGCCCCGTTGACCCCGGTCAGCGCCACCGTCTCACCGGCGCGGATGGTCAAATCCAGCCCGCGAAACAGCGGCTCACGGCCGGGATAGGTGAAGTCCACGCCCGCATACACCACGTCACCGCGTGCCGGCAGCTGCTCCTGCGTGCCCGCGTCCACCTCGGGCTGCGCGTCCAGCGCGTCTGACAGCCGCCGCAGCGAGCCCATCGCCGCCATCGTGCTGCCATACACCGAGGCCAGACTGCCCACCGGTCCCACCAGCACCATGCCATACAGGAACACGCTGACCAGCTCGCCCATCCGCATTTCGCTGCTGACCACCATGCGCCCGCCCAAGCCCAGCAGCAGCAGTATCGCGCCGGCCCCGATCACGTAAACCGCCGGATGGATCCCCCCCTGCCACTTCGCCAGCCGCAGGTCTGCGGCATACACCGCATCGGCGCGCTGGCGAAAGCGCGCGTCCTCCGTCGGCTCGGTGCCGAAGGCCTTGATCAGCGCCAGCGATTCCAGATTCTGCTCGGCCAGTGAAGACTGCTCGGCCCAGGCCTGCGCCGACGCGTGCGACAGCGGCCGCAACCTGCGCCCGACCAGCTTCAGCGCCAGAAACAGCACCGGCATCAGCACCGCCACGGTCACCGCGATCAGCGGCGCCAGATGCAGCATCATCGCCAGCGCGCCAACCAAGGTGAACAGCAGCGGCAGCAGCGGCAGCAAGGTGCCCGTCACATAACGCCCGATCCGGTAGATATCCACATACAGCAGCGCCAGCACGTCGCCGCGCTGGCGGGCGTTGTGCCATTCCAGCGGCAGCGCCTGCAAATGCGCGTACAGCTCCGAACCGGCGTCCGCCTGCAGCCGTCCGGACACTTTCTGCAGCTGGATCGCCGTCACGTAGCCCAGCCCCTGCTGGGCGCAGATCAATCCGAACAGCAGCCACAGCAGAGCGCCCAGATGCTGGTTGAGCATCAGCCGGTCGGTCATCACCCCACCCAGCCATGGCTGGGCCAGCGTCGCTGCGCTTTGCACCAGCATCAGCACCAGCACCAGCACCAGCGCCGGCAGGTGCGGGCGCAATACCGGCAGCAGCAGGTGCCGGATCGTGCGCGGGCACGTTCCCGAGTCCCCCGCAGCTGTTTCTGCCGTGTCTGTCATGGTCGCCAGTGTAGCCTCCCCTCGATTGCGTCCACTCCGGTTTGATCTGCCTGCCGCGACTTCCGCATCCCTCGGGTGTGTTTGCTACGCTATACGGCACCATGCAATCAGGCCAGGTATCGCCCAAGTGACCGCCACCTCTTCAGGCATCGACTCCACGCGCCGGGTCGTGCGCAGCGACAATGTGCTCGCCCAGCAGGTCGGCGACGAAACCGTGCTGCTGGATCTGGCCGGCGAACAGTATTTCGGGTTGAATGCCGTGGGGTCCCGCATCTGGGAACTGCTGGAACACGAACCCAGCATCGCCTCCATGGTCACCACCTTGCAGCAGGAGTTCGACGCGGCGCCCGACCAGATCGCTTCCGACCTGCACACCCTGATCAACGAGCTGGCCGCTGCGGGGCTGGTTCGCATCGGCTAGCGCCGTGTTCACGAAGCTGGCGCGCCTGCGCAAACTGCGCTGGGGCGAACTTGTCCAGCTGCCGCTGCTGCTCGCCGGTGTCGTGCTCGTTGATCTAGCTCTGGCCGTTTTCGGCTACAGGCGCACCCTGCGCGCAGTCGAACGGTTGAGTCAGCGAAATGCCCCGCAGGTAGGCAACCTCACCGCCCTCGACCGCGCCAGACGGCTGGCGTGGCGGGTCGATCTGGTAGGTCGCCACGGCCCGGTACGCCGCAGCTGCCTGCGCTGCGCACTGCTCACCTACGGACTGCTGCGCTGGCGCGGCCTGCGCCCGATCCTGCGCCTCGGTCTTCCCGTGCAACCTCAAGCTGCCACCTTCATGGCGCACGCCTGGGTGGAGGTGGAAGGTGCCCCCCTGCTTCCGGGCGATGCTCGCTACACCCCCTTCATCCCCGGTCAGCCACCACCACCTCTCTGAAAGCAAGCATAACAACCGCTTGACAAGCCCCGCGGAACTCCCTGAAACTGAGCTTGGGTCACAGTGTTACGACAGTCGCCTGCCCGGGGTCACCCAAGATCGTTGGCAAGGTTCAACCAATCAAACCCAGCAAGGAGCGCACCCATGAGCGTCGCCCACAACCACCGCACCACCGCAGCTCGCAAGGTCTATGCGGCTCCCAAATTGCAGCGCTTCGGCGGCATCGGTGCGCTGACCGCTGGTGGGGTGGGTTCCGTGCAGGAAAGCATGTCCGCAATGGGCATGGGCTGCGGTAATGCTCTCAAGAAGTACTGCTGATCTCACTTGGTGGTTTGCCGCCGGTTTTCAATGGGTGACGCACGAGCGGAGCGGCTCGCCATCTACCTGCTCCGGCCTGCAGCGCCATTCAGGTATCCAGTGCTGGCGGGGCATTGGCAGCAGAGGCACCGCCGCCGTGAACAAAGGACGGTATGTACAGTGACGGCTATTCCATCCGCGACTACGGCGCGATGGTCAACGATGAGGCACGTTTTCGCCCTTTTGCCGAAGCCCTGAAGCGCCGTGTCACTGCCGGTTCGGTGGTGCTGGACATTGGCGCTGGTACCGGGATCCTGTCATTTCTGGCCTGCAAATTCGGCGCACGCAAGGTGTATGCGGTCGAACCGGACGCCTCCATCGAAGTCGCCAAACTCTGCGCCCGCAACATCCCGGGCAGTGAGCGGATCACCTGGATCCAGGACCTGTCCACTCGCATCACCCTGCCGGAACCCGCAGATCTCGTGATCGGCGACCTGCATGGTTCGATGCCGTTCTACACCGGCAACATCGCCTCGCTTGCCGATGCGCGCACCCGCCACCTCAAGCCCGGTGGCCGCATGCTGCCGCAACGCGACCTGCTGTTGGCGGCACCGGCACAATCATCGAAAGAATTCAGCTACATCGAGTCTCCGTGGCAATCCAATGCGTTCGGGCTCGACCTGTCCGCCGGCCTGCCCTGGGTCACCAGTACCCTGACACGCGCGCAAAGTGCCCCGATCGCGCCCGAACAACTGCTGGCAGCGCCGCAGCAATGGGGCGTCATCGACTACGCGGCCGGTGCCGCCGACCGCGCCGACGCCACGCTGGAATGGACAATCGAACGCGCCGGAACCCTGCATGGGCTCTACCTCTGGTTTGACGGCGTGGTGGACGACGGACTCGGGTTCAGCAATTCCCCCCTGCTTCCGGAACTCGTCTACGGGCGCAATTTCGCCCCGCTGGAACGCGCCTTTGACGTGGTTGTCGGCGACCGCATTCACTGCCGGTTGGCGGTGAACCGGGTGCGGAATGACTACATCTACCGCTGGGAAACCCGCATCGAAGGCACGGACGGCACGGTAAAAGGCAACTTCAGGCAAACCAGCTTCCGCCTGCCGCCCAGCCAGGCCGACGTGCTGCGAAAAATGGCGACCGACTACACCCCAAACTTGGACCAGGACGGGCAGATTCGCCGCGAAGCACTGCTTGCCATGGACGGGCAGCGCAGCCTCGGCGACATTGCAGAACTGCTGCTCACCCGCTTCCCGGATTGGCTCAAGGATCGGCAAAGCGCACTGGACATCGCCGCCGACCTGTCCAAGCGCCATGGCTGATCCAACAGCATGACGCCATGAAGGCGATTTGCGGGTTCCTGCATCTGGAAGGACAAGCCGCGCCGCCCGCTGCGCTGGACGCACTGCGGCAGGCGCTGGTCTACAACCCCGCGACGTTCACCGAATCCAGCGGCCGGCTGCGCAGCGACGCCCGGATACAAGACGCCTTGGCGCTTGGCGCCGCGCGCTGGAGCCAGCAGCCGGACACGCTTGCGGAACCGCAAACCGGCATGCACGCCGCGACCGGCTGCATCGCAACCGTCGATGCGCGTATTGCCAACGCATCAGAACTACGCGCTGCCCTGAGCCTCGGGAATACGACTGCGGGTACGCCCGAACTGCTGCTGCATGCCTGGCTGCGTTGGGGGGAAGACTGCGTTGACCATCTTGAAGGTGATTTCGCATTTGCTGTGTTCGACCCTCGCGAACAGGTGTTGTTTTGCGCCCGTGACCGCATGGGCGTGCGCCCGTTCTATCTGCACCACGTCCCCGGGAAATTCTTCGCCTTCGCCTCGCGCGCACGCGCGCTGCTGGCCCTGCCGCAAGTGCCGCGTGATCTCAACCCGGGGCGCATCGCCGACGCCTTGGTCACGCCCCTGGAGATCATCGACAAGACCAGCACGTTCCATGCGGCCATCCAGCGGTTGCCGCCGGCGCATACCTGCCGCGTCACGCCCGATGCCTTGTCGCTTCGCAACTACTGGAAGCCCCGTCCCGGACGCGTGGCACCATTGCCACGCGATGATGCCGGCTGGGCAGAAGCGCTGACCGAGGTGCTGGAGCGCGCGGTTGCCGCCCATCTGGGCGAGGGCAACATGGTGGGCTGCATGCTCAGCGGTGGCATGGATTCCTCCTCGCTCGCCGCCATCGCGCGCGACCAGCGCATCCGCGCAGGGCGTGCTTCGATCGCCACGTTTTCCTCGATCGACTGTGTCGAAGGATGCGCCGAAACCATCGCCATCCGTGCCGTCCTGACCCAGCCCGGGTTCGCCCCCACCCTGATTGACCCCGACCAGGTGGACGCCATAGCCGCGGAACTGCACGCCGCACTGTTCGCCTGCGAAGAACCGTTCGATATCTGGATGTCGCTGGTGCATGCGCAATACCTGATGGCCGCGCGCTCTGGAATGACCGCCGTGATGGACGGAATCGATGCCGACGTTCTGCTGAGCAGCGGCAGTGCGCTGACCCGCCAGATCCGCCACGGGCACTGGGTGTCCGCATGGCGCAACGCCCGTGGCCAGCAGCGCCACTACCCCGACCTGCCGGCATGGCGCACGCTGGCCGGTGCAACACGTTCCGCACTGACGCCCGATTGGGCGCGCCCACCGCTGCGCAGCCTGCGCCGCAGGCTGCGGCAGCGGGACAGCCTCGACCACTCCTGGATTGCACCCGAGTTCGCCGCCGCCGTTCGCCTTGAAGACCGCCTGGCGACCTTCGGGCGCTGGTCACCCCCTGTGCTGGAACACACGGCACCCGAGGAAGCTGCCGTCGGACTGTTGCACCCCTGCACCATTGGCGGTTTCGAACGCTACCACCGGGTTGCGAGCTGGCATGGTGTCGATCCGCGCCATCCATTCAACGATCGCGAAGTGATGGAACTGTGCGTCAACCTGCCCGACCACCAGCGCTTCCGCAACGGACACACCAAATTCGTGCTGCGCAACGCCATGCGCGGACGCCTGCCGGAAAGCGTGTGCTGGCGCACCGGCAAGGAACATCTGGGCAGCGATGTCACCCTGCGCGTGCTTGCCCACGGCGTCGATCCGACCCAGGCACTGGGCGACCGCCGCGACCTGCTGGCACCCTATATCGCACGCGGGAAACTTGAACGCGCCATCGCCATCCCGTGGGCACAGGCCAACGCAGACACCCAGGGAGACATCTTGCAAGCATTGGCGCTGGCATTGTGGCTGGAGCGACATCACAACACCCAGCCCACCGCTGCAGGAGACTGAACCTTTGCAAAAACTCCTGTATCATGGGCAGTTATGTTTTTTCTACAGGGGGCTTTACATCCATGAAAGATTTCACCGCTCCGTCTGCCACCTCGATTTCCGCCATCCCGAAGATGCGCGTGAGGGAGGACAGCCCGGCGCACCCACGCAACCGCCGTTGGTCCCCCCCCGTACTGACCCGGCTCGGCAGTATCGCCAACAACACGGCAGGTGGCAGCAGACCCAATGGCACCGAGTTCTGGCGATGGTCGTGTGACTCCCAAAGCATCTTCATCCGCTGCTGATTCCCTGTTGCAGTAACCATCTGCAGATCAGTGTCCGCGCATCTGACCCCTCATCACACCTACCACTACGGCAACGGCTGTCTGCTGACTGCGCTGGAACTTCCCGAACTTGCGGAACTGCCATCGCGACCGGCTCTCCCCGACCCGGTTCTGCACATCGTGCGAACTGTTCGGCCACCTGCGCCACCCGCAGGCGGTGCAATACGCCAGCACGTCTGGAACGACAACGACGGCAACGCCTGCATCCTCGGCGAACGCTGGGAAGATGGACGCTACCGACTGGAGTTCCCCGACACCGCCACTGCGGTCATCGCGTCCGACGGGCGCGACATCCAGTTGCATGCCGACGCCGAAATCGATGCGGTTACCCTGCGGCATGTACTGCTGGATCAGATCCTGCCGCGCGTCCTGTCCTTGCATGAACCTCTCGTGCTGCACGGTGCCGCCGTCGTCACCCGGACGGCGCGCACCGTTGTCGTGCTCGGCCGAAGCGGCATGGGGAAATCCACGCTGTCCGCCGGCTTCGAACGTTTTGGTGGTGGCGCATTGGGGGACGACGGCGTCATCGTCCAGTTCGACGGCAACGCGTCGCGCGTATTGCCCACGTATCCCGGCTATCGCCTGTGGCCGGATTCATTCGACGAACTGTTCCCCGAGCGCGCGGATCACGGCCTGCCCTTCGCCTCCGGATCCAGCAAGCGCCGCCTGCTGCCTGCAGGGGAACAGCTCCGCTCACCGGCATCCCCCATTGCCGGCATTGCGATACTGAGCGAGGGAACGGGCGATGTCTGCGCCATTTCCCTGCAACCGATGACCGCCAGCGACGCCTGCATGGCGCTGATCGCCAACAGCTTCGTGATCGACCCGAACAACCCTGCCCACATGGCACGGCAGCTGGCCACTGCCGCACGACTCTGCCAGAACGTCCGCGTATACGCGTTGCAGTATCCGCGTGACTACACCCTGTTGCCTGAAGTCGTCAATGCCGTTTCAGCCGCGTTTGAATAAACGCACGACCCCAGTTACCCAGCGCGTCAAATACGCGCGCACCAGCGCGGCAGATGTGCCGCTGATGCTGTAGCGATAGCGCATGAATTCAGGCGAGGGGAACAGCTTGCGGCGCAGCCAGCCCAGCTTGCCGCGCCAGGGCAGCGCGGCCAGGTGGGCGCGGTCCATCGCGGCTTGATCGAGCGTGCTGCCAAGTTGCCAGTGCTCCTGCGCCGCTGCCGCGCGCAGGGACTGCAGCGCGGCGTCCGGAATTGCGGTGGCGAACGCCAGCCGGCTGGCTTCAAGGCCGTCCAGACAGGGCGTGGCGATGGCGCGCCGGGCGCACAGCGCCAGCAGAGTCTGCCATTGCGCAGCGTCCAGCGACCGCGCCAGCAGGTGGATGTCGAACAGCCAGATCAGCCGGTCGTGTTCGCCGGTGGGGAAATTGGTCACCCGATGCAGCAAGGCGTGCAGCAGGGCGTGCAGCGGGCCCAGCCCGCGCGCCGCCGGGTGCAGGTCCGGCAGCGGGATGGACGCCGCCCATAACTCGTCAAACGTCAGCGCTTTGGCCAGCTGCGCGCGGTTGGCGATGCGCCAGTGCAGGTCCACGGCAAATCCGCGCCGGCCCCGCTTTTCCAGCGCGGCCTCGAAACCCGCCGTTTGCGCGGGTCGCACCGAGGTTTGCAGCATGAAATCCCGCGCCTGCAGGCAGTCAACCGCCGTTTCCGCCGCGGCCAGTTCCGGCACCAGCAGGTCCACATCGCAACCCAGCCGCTGCCAGGGCTGCGGATACAGCCAGTGCGCCAGCGCGGTGCCCTTGAGCACCAGCACGCGCACGTCGCCTTCCGCCAGCGCCGCAATCGCTTCGCGCGCGATCAGACCGCGCTGCATCTCCTGCATGGCTTCCCGTTTGTTTCGCACGGAAAGGGCTGCGTGCAGTTCCGTCAGCTCCGGGTACGCGGGCAGCACCTTGGCCACCGCGGCGGCCAGCAGCGCCGTCACGCCCTGCGCCTGAGCCACATCCAGCGCCGGTTCGCCTGCCGCAGCCAGCGCCTCCCAGCGTGCGGGCAAGACCGTTTCGCGCAGGCAGTCTGCGCACAGTGCACGCAGCGCCGCAAAATCCGCCGCCGGCGCGTTCATGCGCCCTGCTCCACCGGCCGCACGATCAGTGCGCGGTGGCGCCAGGCCAGACCCGCCGCGCCGGCAGCCAGCCCGGTCAGCAGCCATTTCCAGCGCAACGCGGCCAGCAGGCTTTCCATGTCGAAAGTTTGCACCACCGCGGCGAAAGCGCCCCAAGCTGTCCACACCAGCAGGGCCAACGCGACCGCGGCCAGCGGCCAGCGCAGGCGGGCAATCCGGACAACGCGGATTGATGACGCCAGCGGCCAAGACACGATGGCATCCCAAACCAGCAGCGCCATCGCGGCCTGCCAGGCCGTCCCCAGCCAGACGGTCCAAGCCGCCAGCCGAGCCGCCGACGGCCGCGGGCAGGCCAAGCCCTGCGCCACCAGCACGTCGCGACCCGGCGTGCGCAGCAGGAGCAGCGTCAGCAGTCCTGCCAGAATCAGCCCCACGGCCAGCGGCATCCAGCTCAGGTGCAGCGGCGCGCGGCCGGACAGGAACACGAACAAGCGCAGCCCCAGCGCCAGCGCGAACAGCGCGTCGAACGCCAACAGCGGATAGCCGAACACGCGCCCCCACACCGCCGCCGACCACGGCAACAGCATCGTACCCAACAGCAGCAGTGCCGCCGCCACCAGCCGGATGCTGCCTACCCAACGCGCACAGCCCTGTGCCAGCGCACAAATGGCCAAGCCCAGCATGCCACCCAGCACGTCGTCGCGGGCGTCCTGCCAGTGCGGCGTCCGGCCCTGGGAGGCGAACTGCATCAGCTCGGTGCCCGCCCCCAGCGCCGCCAGCAGCAGCAGCGAGCGCCACCACGGCCAGCGCGGAAACACCAGCCGCAGGCCGATTCCGACCGCCGTGAAAAACGCCACGTGGTCCATGTCGAACGGGCCAGGCCACCCTTCCAGCCAACTCATGAAGCGGCTCAGCGGCGGCGCCGAAAACCGCAGCGCTCTCATCTGGCCGGACGAAAGCATCATCACCACGCCCACCAGCGCGCACAGCGCCAGCAGCAGCCAGGCGCCGCGGCGGCGTGCGCTTGTTTCCCGCAGCCAGCGCGGCCCGATGAAAAACCGCGCGGCCTCACTCACGCGCGGTAGTACTCGCGGTACCAACACACGAAATTGGCCACGCCCTCTTCCACCGAAACCTGCGGTTCATAGCCGACATCGGCGGCAAGATCGGAAACGTCGGCTTCGGTGTCGGGCACGTCGCCGGCCTGCAGCGGCAGCATCTGCACCACCGCCTGCTTGCCCAGGCACTGCTCCAGCACTTCGATGTAGCGCAGCAGATCCACCATGTCGCGATTGCCGATGTTGTAGAGGCGGTACGGTGCCACCCCGCTGGTGGCAGGGTCCGGATTCATTGCATCCCACGCAGGATTCTTGCCCGGCACCGTATCCAGCGCACGCACCACGCCCTCCACGATGTCATCGACGTAGGTGAAGCTGCGCTTGTGCTTGCCGTGGTTGAACACCTTGATCGGCTCGCCGGCAAGGATCGCCTTGGTGAACAGGAACAGCGCCATGTCCGGCCGGCCCCAGGGGCCATAGACGGTGAAGAAGCGCAGCCCCGTGCACGGCAGTCCGTACAGGTGCGCGTAGCTGTGCGCCATCATCTCGTTGGCCTTCTTGCTGGCCGCGTACAGCGTCAGCGGATGTTCCGTCGAGGCGTGCTCCGAGAACGGCATCGCGCGGTTGGCGCCATACACCGAACTGGTGGAGGCATAGACCAGATGCTCCACGCCATGATGGCGGCAGCCTTCCAGAATGTGCAGGAAGCCCGTCACATTGCTGGCCACATAGACATGCGGATTTTCGGCCGCATAGCGCACGCCCGCCTGCGCCGCCAGATTGATTACGCGGTTGGGCTTGTGGGCGGCAAACACGGCCTCGATGGCCGCGCGATCGGCCAGATCGGCGGCAACGTGGGTGTAATTCGGATTGTCCGCGAACCGCGCCAGCCGCGCCTGCTTGAGGCTGACATCGTAGTAATCATTGAGGTTGTCGATGCCGACCACCTCATCCCCCCGCGCCAGCAGCCGCATCGCCACGTGGGAACCGATGAACCCGGCGGTGCCGGTGACCAGAACTTTCATGCAGCTCTCAAAAAGTGTTGCAGCTCGCAATTCTATCGGGTTTGCCCGCAGGAGCGGGCTTTGCCCGCGACCCGTGCATCAAAACACACCTGTCGCGCGCAGGGCGCGCTCCTACGGGAGGGGGGGTTATTGCGTGGCTGGTGCGGGGGTCAGTTCGCGGTAGACGGCCAGGGTGTCGCGGATGACGATGCGTTCGTCGAAGCGGGTCAGGGCTTTGCGGCGGCCGGCTTCGGCCAGGCGGGCGCGCAGGGGCGGGGCATCCTGAAGGCGGGCTATGGCTTGCGCCAGCGCGGGGCCGTCGCGCACCGGCACCTGCAGGCCGTCCACGTCGTGCTGAACCACCTCGCGACAGCCGGGCACGTCGGTGGCGATCAGGGCGCAGCCGCTGGCCGCAGCTTCAATCAGGCCCTTCGGCAGCCCTTCGCGGTAGCTGGGCAGCGCCACCACGTCCACGCCGCGCAGCAGCTCCGGCATGTCGTCCACCTGCCCCAGCCACTCCAGCACGCCTTCGGCCACCCAGTCGCGCACCGTCGCCGCGGGCACCGAGGCCGGATTGCCGGGATCGGGCGCGCCGGCCAGCAGAAAATCCACCGCCCGGCCCTGTTCGCGCAGCAGCCGCGCCGCTTCCACATACTCCGCCAGCCCCTTGTCCCAAAGCAGGCGCGCCGGCAGCAGCACCCGCAGCCGCTGGCCGGGCGTGCGGTGCGGGTCGGGGTGAAAGCGCGTGCAATCCACCCCGGAACCGGGGATCAGGCGCACATTGTCCGGCGCCACCAAGCCCGCCCGCGCAAACAGCGCCACGTCGTCGGGGTTTTGCAGAATCAGCCGGGCGCCCTTCCCGCCCAGCGCCAGCTTCAGCAGCGCCCGCACCAGCGGCCGCAGCAGCCGCGCCTTGAGCGAGCCGCTGATGAACACATACCCCATCCCGGTGGCCGCATTCACCCGCGCCGGCACCCCGGCCAGCCGCGCCGCCAGCGAACCGTACACCGCGCACTTGATGGTGAAACCGTGTACCAGCGTCGTCTGCTCGCGCTGCAGCAACCGCCACAGATGCCACAGCAGCGCCGCCTCGCGCAGCGGATTCAGGCTGCGGCGGTCCATCGGCAGCGCCTGCCAGCGCAGGCCCAGCGCCCGCAATTTTTCGCCATACGGCCCATCGGGCGACAGCAGCAGCACCTCATGCCCGGCGTCGCGCAAGGCAAGCGCCAGCGAACGCCGGAAGTTGTAGAGGTACCAATCGGTATTGGCGAACAGGACGATTTTCATTGAATCAGGGGGAGCGATCTTTTTGTAGGAGCGGGCCCTGCCCGCGACTGGGGGTGTTTGGCATTTCCGTCGCGCGCGGGGCGCGCTCCTACGGGTTTGTTGCACATCTGTCGCGCGCAGGGCGCGCTCCTACAAGACGCGCTCCCACGAATTTGTCGCATACCCGCCGCACGTAGATTGCGCCTTCATAAAATTTTCCTAATCACGCAGTTCCAGTCTCGGCCCGGCGCCAGCCGTTTACCCAGTTCCGAACTCGAACCAGCATCGGTCGTTCGTAAAAATACCAGTAGGCCATTCCGCCGGCGAGCGCAGTAGCAGATATAGCGCAGTACGCGATGCCGACAGAAACGCCTTGCGGAACCAACCGAACCAGAAAAGAAAGCAGAGGGTTGTGTACGAGATACACCGAATATGAAGCCGCACCTAGTGCCATAAGCCAACGCCACGGCATCAACTTCGCGGACACAGGCGAGGCAGCAGCCCACACCATGCAACCAAACCCAGCGGCAACCAAAATTCGATTAGGAACAGCTGTCATGGTTTGCCATATAACCAACCCAACACCAATAAGTACCAACGGAAGCAACAAAAATCCGCGCACTTGAACCCGACGATTCGTCTGAAAGATGACGACCCCAAGAACAAAACACAAGTTGATGGGCGACAGCAGGTATCTGGCGGCGAGCGGGAGCACAACACCCTGCCAATAAAAAAACAAGATCGCCACGGCCCATAGACAAAAAATTATACGAAATGAACGACGCCCAACGAAGAAAATGGAGTACAGCACATAAAACATCATCTCATGGACCAATGTCCACGCCACCGACAACGCAGGCGGCTGATTGTCCGGAAACAATGTCAAGCTGGTCAACACACTGGGGGAACGATCGCTTTCGCTCATACCCGGCAGCAACAAATACAAAAAATACATAGCAATGCCAACAGGAAGATAAGGGACATAAATACGAATGACCCTAGCCTTGGCGTAATCACTCAGCCCCCTGCCCCGTTCAACCATTCTTTGCGCAGCAAACGCAATGATGAAACCAGACAAAACGAAGAAAAAATCCACACCGAAATAGCCATGTTCGAACCACGGCTGGGGTCCCATATTAGATACAAAGTGATCTACGGATTGTTTGGCGTGATGCAACAGCACCCAAAGCGCCGCACCGCCCCGCATCACTTCGATCCACTCAAGCTTTCGCTCAGCCATTCTGGCCCCCAATGTCCCGATAGCTGCCAAGCGCAAAACCATTATCGCGTGCCAATGCGCGCAAAGCGCCGGTTCGCAGATATTTCCACTCGGCCTGGCCCACCGTGCCAACCCGCGTGTAGCCTTCCATCGCCTGCGCATCGTTGACCGGGTGCACCATCAGCTCGAATGTCTGGCCCTGCCCCTGCAAGACCACTTGCTGATAATCGACGTCACCGTACTCCCGCGCGCCGCCGCCAAGGTCGAATACGCTGCCGATGGCATCGTTCCAGCGCACCTGACCGCGCCAGCGCCGCGTGGAGCGGGCCAGCATCACCGCAAGCAAAGCTCGCCGCAACCGGCGGCCCATGCCCGCATTTCGGTCAGCAGCGACCCACGGCACCCGCATCGGGATTCCGACACGGCTGCAATGCTGCGCAATGGCGTCAAACACCGGGCCAAACCCATGCACATGCTGGTGGCTGTCAATATGCGTCGGCTGGATACCCAGTTCATCCAGACGCTGCAACTGCGCCTGCAGTTCTGCGGCTATCTGCACCGCTGGCACCCGCCCCGCCAACAGGCGACGGGCCAACCGTCCCCGGCTGAAAAACGCACCGTCCGACCCGACAAGCGCGGAAACTTCCTGCACGGAGGCCAGTGGCCGCCCCCAAGTCAGGTTGAAATGCAGCCCAACACCCAGCTTTGGAACCTGCTTGGCGCAGCCCGCCGCACGCTCGGCGTCCGGGGTATTGGCCATCAGCGTGGTACTGGTGACTGTACCCGCCGCGTGGCACTCCAAAATGGCATCGGTGGCGGCAGGCACAAGCCCGAAATCATCCGCATTGACGATGAGCAGCCTTGGATTCACAGGCGTTTCCACGCTTTGCGCACATAGCCCACAGGCTCGAAAAGCGCCGGCATCAGGTCATCCTTCGCGAACACAGGCCAGGAGCATCGCGCCGGGCGCGCCGCCGTGGAAACATCCGGAGCCGGGAAAACGAAGCTGTCACCCTTGCGCCGATAGAAGCGGGCGGCAGCCAGATCCTTGATGGAATAGCGCCAGCATACGGAAGGTTCTTGCGGGCGCTCGACTGGCGCTTCACCTTGGCCCAGATCGTGCGCCGCCGCTTCGACAACCCGCCTTCCGGCATCGTGCGCGATCTGGAACCACAGCGTGGGGCGTGGGTTGATTTCAATGATCTTGAGCTGGCCATCGCGTGGATCGCGCTTGTATTCGGCGCCGCAAATACCGTGAAACCCGATGCGATCCAGAAAACGCAAGGTGGTTGCCTCGGTTTCCTCACAGCGCTCACTGGTCACCAGTGAAGCGGAACCGAATCCGGGCGGATACTGGCGCAGCTTGCGTGCGGTAAACGTCTGCTGCGCGGTTCCGCATTTGTCGATATACCCCGCAAACAGGGTGATGTTCGACTCCGGACCGGGGATGATTTCCTGCACAAACCACTTTCCCAGACCATCCGGCATCGTCGCCAGACAGGCTTCGTACTCTGCGCGATTTCGCACCAGCAACACCTTTCTCCCTCGCAGAAACTCCCGCGCACGGTGAATCAGCGCCGGCTTGAGGATGCAGGGAAACGGCAGGCTCGGTGCCAATGCCGCCAAAGCGTCCCGGTCGGGCGCCTGCCAGACGCCCGGAGTCGCCACTCCATGTTCAAGACACAGCGCATTGAACGACATCTTGTCCAACAACCGCGCCGCCAAGCCGCGATAGCCGTCCGGGAACACGAATTTCTCCGCCAACCGGTTGGCGCGTTGCAGAATGAACTCGATGAACACGTCATTCGTCGGGACCAGCAACGGTCGGTGCCCGGCTTTGGCCGCCAACCCATCCAGCCAGCGTTCCACCGCGCCCAGATCCCCTGAAAAGCGACGGGCACTGCCCCGCACAAACCGCGAATGAAACGCGCAGCCATCAGCGATATCCGCCAATGCAACAGCGTGACCGGCGCGCGCCAGCTCACGCAGTGCATACAGTCCCGTCGGCGAAGCCCCCAGAACAACTGCATCCATCACAACGTCCCCGCCAGCAGCCAGTTGCTGTACGGCACATAGCACACCGTCGAGTGACTGGACATCGAAAACCAGACCGTAATATAGGCACCATGGACCAGGAAAGGCAGAGCCGCCCCCATGCGCCATTGTTCCTTGCGCAATGCCACGGCCCCGATGCACAGCAGCACGAGGATACTGACCGGCATCATGTAGAAAACGAACCGATGCAACGCCACCGAGGAAACCAAACCCAGAGGCACCAATGCAAACGTGATCAGGGCAAACAGCCTGAACAAGGGAAACAGCTCAGGAAAGCGCGCTTTCACAAGCCGGCGTTTCCATTCGAACACGATGAACGGGAATACTACCAACGCATATCGCAACCACGCGCCCGAAGATTCCTGGGAGCCGTAAATCTGATCCACGTAGCGGTCGTTGTAAACTTCCAGGCGCGATCCAAGGAAAAACATGGCCAATGGACCAAGAACCGTGATCGCAGCGATCAAGCGCATCAACGAAATCTGCCGCCCAACCAGCGCCGCGATCGGAAGAAAAACCAGCACCGATGTATGAAATTGGGAAGCCACCAGAATCCAGAACACCACCTGCCAGCGGCGCAGCAAAACGAAGCTCCGAAACGCCAGCATCAACATGGCCACCGCGAGCGCCTGCCGCAAGCCCGACATTGCCAGCTGCACCACCAGCACCGGGAAAGAGAGCACCATCACGGAAACCGGGCTCGCGGCCAGCAACGAGAATCGGTAAAGGCAAACGAGAAAAATCAGCGTGCAAACAAAGACCAGCGTGGAAAATGACCCACCAAGGTTGATGACCGACATGTTCAGCCAGTTGAACAACCCTTCTCCCATATGGAGCGCGTCTTGCCACCCCATCCCTTGGTACATGGTGGAAAACCTCAGGGCATATGCCCTGGTATCACAGCCCACGCCAAGACGCGCTCCCGCAAACACAAGCAGGAAAATCAGAAAAACCCACGCCAGAACGCGGCTGGAACCGCGCTTGCGCACCAAGCCGGCTAGCGACGCCCAGAACCAATACAAACCGACATACAAAGCCATGGGCGATCAGTCCCGTCGTGCGCAGGCGCGCAAGCGCGCCGTTTCTTGAATCAGCGAAGCCAGAGCGTCGGCCTGCTTGCCGGGATCGAACCTGCTGACAACCTCGGCGCGCGCGGCCACCGCCACCCGCCGCCGCAAAGCTGCATCGTCAACAAGTTCCTCCAAAATGTCCAACCAATCCCGTTCATCCACGCACAAAAAGCCCGTGCGGCCGTGCTCGATCAGCTCCAGGTTGTAGCCGATGCCCGTACACACCGGAACCACACCCGCTGCCATGTAAGTTCTGGCCTTGCCGCCGGACTTGCCGCGCGCCCAATCCTCCAGCGGCAACGGCATCAGGCCAACGTCAAACCGCGCCAGCGCATCCAGTTCGTTTTGCAAGGACCACGGTGTCAATACCCAGGGCACACCCTCCATGTGGAACTCGCCGCTGCCGACCAGCTCAAAACGCAGATCGGGGTGCCTGCTTGCCAGCTTTCCAAGAACCGGGCCAATCAGATGCAGATATTTGGCCGTAGAAGGCGACCCCAGCCAGCCAATCGTCACCGGCTGGGACGGGCCCGAAACGGCGCGCATCGGAATGCGCCCGGTATCCTCCGCCACTTCAACGGTTTCCGCCCGCTTTGCCCCGTTTTGCAAGGCTTGATCCCGCAACCAGTTGTTGCCGGCAACCACGCATCCGACCAGCTTGAAAATCTCGAACGTCTTTTCCGGCGCGCGCAGCAGTGTGGCCAGCGGGTTGTAGCGGCTGGCCTTCTTGATGAACAGGGCGTCGTCGTAATCGAACAGCAGCGGCGTGCCACGCCGTGCCATCCAACGCTCCAGAACGGGCGGGCCGAACGGCAGCAGTTCGCGCTGCATGTAAACGACATCGTAGCGGCCGTGCGCCGCAACCGCCCGAATACGTCGCCAGCTTGCTTTCAGCGTGGCCCAGGCTTTCCGCAACGTTCGCCCCGGCATCTGGCCAAGCGCATACAGTTCCCCGTCCATGAAGCTTTGCACCGTGCAATCCAGCCCCCGCGCGCGAAGATGCGGCAGGTACTGGAACACGCGGTAGCGGCTGGACGCACCTTCCACCGGATAGCGGGTAAGGAACAAGATGCGCAGGGGCGGATTGTTCACGTCGCGGCCTCCAAGCTCCGATATACCGCGCGATACCGCGCCACGCCTTCCGCCAGCGAAAACTCGCGTTCCGCCACGGCGCGGCAGCGGCTTTGGATATCGGCGCTGGCGGTCAGGGCCAGCAGCGCCTGCACGCCGGCGCGCAGGCTGTCACCGTCAAATGCGTCCACCGCCACGCCAACGCCGCCTTCGCGCAGAATCTGCGCCATGTCGCCCACGCCGCCGTTGGCCAGACACGGAATGCCGCAACCAAGAAACTCGCCCAGCTTGGTGGGCGCCGATGCCTGTTTGGAAAACACCGGCTTGATGAAAAACACCCCGGCATCCATCCGCGCCATCAGCGCCGGCACCTGCGCATGGCTGGCTTCCAGCAGCTCCACCGCGTCTTCCGGCACGGCGGCGGCGGACAGCCGCTCACGGATGTAGGCGTGGCCGCCACGGTTGACGATCAGCCAGCGCGCCTCCGGATGCACTTCACGCAGGGCATTGAACGCTGCCACCGCCGCATCGAACAGATACCAGGTGCCCGCCGAACCCACGTAGCCCAAGGTGAACGGGGCAGCGGCATCCGGACGCGGCTGCGGGTGAAAACGCTCAAGATCCGCGCAGGTGGGAATGACCGTGAAAGCGGGCTGCCGGCCCTGCAGACAGTCGAAGCCGCGCATTTCCCGCACCGCCGCATGGGTCAGGGAAACCACGTGGTCGGCGTTGCGCAAAAACCTGCGTTCGAACCACTTCGCCACCCGGTACATGCGTCCACCGCGCGGCCACAGCCCGCCGTCCACGCGCTCGTCGGCCCAGAAGCCGCGCATGTCGAACAGAAACCGGATTCGCACCAGCTTTTGCAGCACCAGCGCCATCACCGCCGGCACATAGCTGCGGGCGTGCACGATGCGCACGCGATGCCGCAGCACCAGCCACAGCCCGCAGGCGATACCCACGCCGATGTCCCAGGTCGTGGCCAGCGCCGAAGGCCGCTTGTGGTAGCGGCGCGGGTGCCAGCGAATGCCGGCAGCGCGGATGCGCTGCGCCACCGTCGCACGGGCCGCTTCGTCCGCCCAGTCTTCCGGCTTCTCGAAGCTGAGCAGGTGGATTTCCCGGTCTGTCGCCAGCTTTTCCAGATAGGCCAGCACCTGCGATTGGCCCAGCGGTTCCAGCATGCCGTCGTAGGCGATGTAAAGCAGCGGGTTCAAGCGGGCAATCCTTCGCGCCAACCGGGCAACAGCAGATCAAGATACTGATCGGCAATTTTATCCGAAGAGAAATCCCGCGCCCGCGCCTGCAAGGCCTGGCGGTCCACCGGGGCCGCCAGCGCCGTTTGCATCGCCGCCGCCAGCGCGCCCGCATCCCCCACCGGCACCAGCGCGCCGTATTTGCCGCCGCACAGGATCTCACGCGGGCCGCTGGGGCAATCGGTACACACCACCGGCGTGCCCTGCTCCATCGCCTCCACGATGACGTTGCCGAAGCCTTCGTGATCCGAGCACAAGACAAACAAATCCGCCGCCGCATACCACGCCGCAGGATCGGGCGAATAACCGGGAAACAGCACGCGCCCGTCCAGCCCCAGCGCGACGACGCGCGCCTCCAACGCCGCACGCTGCGGCCCATCCCCGAGGATGCACAAGGTGGCCGACGTGCTGGCCGCCACCTTCGCAAAGGCATCCAGCAACAGATCGTGCCGCTTGACCGGCTTCAAGGTGCCCACGGTCAAAATCACAGGCCGAGCCGCACCGGCCAGCAAAGCAGGCACCGCACCCGCCACCGCGCCGCTTGCCGCCGGGTTGTAAACCACCGAAAAGCGTTCACGCGCCAGCCCGGAAAGCCGCGCCAAATCATCCGCCACCCCGGCAGACACGCCAATGCGCGCATCGGCCAGGCGATAGCCAAGCGCCGTGCTGGCCCGCAGCCCCAGCCGATGCAGCCGCCCCTTGTGCGCATAGCCCCGCGACAGCGGCGCGTGCTCGCTCACGACCACCCGGCCCCGATAACCGGCAACCCGCGCCGCCACGGGCGCCACCGTCGTCAACGGCCACATGGCCGCCAGCAACGCGGAAGGCCGCGACTGCCGCAAATAGCGCACCAACGGCCGCAGCACGTTGCGAACGCGCGCCGCCCGCAAATCCACCACCCGAGCCCCCACCGGCAACTGCTCCAACAACTCGCCGCGCGCCTGCCGCAGCACGAAATCCACGCCAAAGCCGCGCGCCATCCACTCCCGCGCCAGCGTGACGTGCAAGCGCTCGGCACCACCGGGGCGCAGGTCGGGAAGCAGGATTGCGATGGACGGTTTCACGCCGCAGGCGCCTGCTTGCGCATCCCGATCCGCCGGGCCGGAACGCCGCCCACGATTTCATACGGAGCCACGTCGCGATTGACCACCGCATTGGCGGCAACCACCGCCCCCCGGCCAATGGTGACACCCTTGAGAATCACGGCGCCGGCGGCGATCCAGACATCATCGCCGATGGCAATCGGTGCAGTCTCGAAGCCGGCTTGCGCGATGGGTGTTTCCAATCGACCGTGGATCGCATGGTTCTGATCACGAATGGTGACCCGCTCCGCGATCAAGCAATTCGCTCCGATCATTATTCCCGTCTTTGCCACAAGCGTGCTCCATGGGCCGATGAATGTGTGTGCGCCGACACCAATGCAACCACGTTGGCAAACGATCGCAACACCGATCCCCAGCACGGCACCCTCGCCAAGCTGAATTATGCCGTCGCCGGTGGCACGCAACTGAACACCGGCAGCCAGCTGTTGGCCGTTCCCGAGCATCCATACGCCAGGATTGGAAAGTACATGCCAGCACCGCCGGACAGCAAAGGTACCCGTCCGCAATCGCGCCAGCGTCGCCCGGATGATGCGTCGCAGCGGCTCAGGCACCATCACGCAACTCTGCCGTCAGCCAGTGGGTAAGGTCACGCCCGAGCAACTGCCCAAGTAGCGCCACATCGTCACGGAACGCCACCGCCATTTCGTGCTGCAGTCGTGGCGTCAACGCCGGGCGCACAGCGCCTTTGGTGTTCCAACGGCGCAGCCAAGCCAGCAGCCCAAGCCGGCCAGTGATACCCAGCCGCTGCTTGAGGGCCGCCAACCTCAAAACCAGCGTATCCAACCAGAATGCGCGACGTGTCTTGGCAGCGTTGACACGTTCAAGATCGAACGAGTGCGCTTCGGGCAAACCAAGGAAGTCCAACACGCCCGTATAGACGAGGTTTGCATCGACCACGATGTCTTCAAGCACGATGACATGCACGCGTTCCCGTGCAACCTGCGAAAACAACCTCTGCAACTGCCAACCCAACGCGCAACTTTCATGATAAGCCAGATGCTGCGGCTGGAGGTAACCGTCGCGCACGCCAATTTTTTGTCCCGCGCTACGCGCACCCCGCAACTGCCATGCCTCGGAAAGGTCTTCGATCAGTTCGTTTCCGTTGTATCGATGGTGCCCATGCATGGAGGGCACCATCGTCAGCGGATTGCGAACCATCACGACAAAACGCGCTTCCGGCGAATAACGCAAGATGTTTTCCACCGCAGTGCTGGAAAACAAATGCCAGACCGAGGCATCGACCGCATAACGATGCGTGCCCGCGTCGGCGTCCAGAAACAACCGCTCGTAGGTTTCCAGTGACGCCGTCAACCGATACTCTTCGCAAAAATAATGCGGCTCCTTGACATACGGAACAAATATGTTCGGATGCCTTGAAAGCCAATTCGTCAAAGCGGTTGTCCCGCATTTAGGCGCGCCGAGAATGAATAGGTTTGGACGCTTCACGATATTTATCGAAATCCAACAAAATGCAATCGAAGCACAGATGACAACTTATATTCAAATAGAAGATCCATTTGTTAATTTCCTACGAGCGCCCGCTCACCTTGTTTTGCCAATAAAGCTGCAACAATGGGCGCATTGTCGTATCCAGTCCGAGAAATTTCTTGCAGTCATGTACAAGCAGGTAGCGCCAAAAAGTAATACTCAAGACTGACGCAAACGCCGCCCCATGTATGCTATATAAATAAGTAAAAACCGGAACCGTAAAACACAGAACTGCAATGAACAGCGCCGTGGCACGAGTTACCAGTTTTTCATACTTTGTCATGGTCAATAACGTGCCGGCCGTACCAGCACTAGCCGTAAACAACGCGCCTAGACACAAAATCATGAGGACGCCGGATGCTCCCGAATATTCTTGACCAAATATCCGTCCCAACAAGTACGCACCGAACAAGAAAAATGGAATCACGAGGATGGCTGTAGCAACCACCATCCCAAAGCTGACCCAAGCCAACACTTTTTGAAGACGGGCAATTTCCGCTCTGGAATAGAGGTCGGTAATAATGGGAGCCGCGACCAATGTGAACACAGCTACGGGCGCCCCCACCATAACCAATATGGAACTGGCGATACGAAACAAACCAACATCCCGCGTGCTGACCATCATCCCCAAAATCACAATGACGACGTTCCCCTGCAGCACCCGCATCCCGCGAGTCAACGCCATTGGAAGCGCGCTGCCATACCATCCGCGTATTGTGCCCTGGCTCGGAAGAAACACATCATTCTGCAACAACCGGCCGCGCAGCATAAATGCACCAACAATACAGGCACATATAGTCGATACTACACCAGCACCCATTGCTTGCACCGGTGAAAACTTATGCGTGAATAAAAACAGAAAGAAAAGCAATATCGAGTAAGCTGCCGGCCGCACAAGACTATCCGGAATCTGCCCTTTGACTATTTCATGCAGCCCTCGTAACGTGCCGCCTTGTACCTTCCCAATCGCAACGAATGGAATCATGCACAGGCCGACTGCGACAGTGGTCTCAAGCACTGACCAGCCACCGCGGCTACGCCAGCCTGTCCAAAGCAACGCCAATGCTGCAGTAATTGCCGAAATGATGAAAATCGTCCGCACGGCCCATTTGTGAACGCCTGGTATTTCACTCCAAGCACCCCGTGCGCGCCGTGCCGCCACCTCACGAGTAACCAGTTGCGGTAGTCCAAATTCTGTGGGGACTCCCAACAGAGAAACCAAAGAAACCGCTACACCGTAGATTCCGTAATTCTCAACCCCCAGCCCACGTGCCAACTGAACACCAACAAGAAACCCGAGCCCCATGCCTGCGATACGCAGACCCGCGCTCCCCGTCACGGCCTTGACCATCACTGGACCCAAGCCCGAGCCGGACAAATATTTCCGTAATGAAGAAATCACACGAACAATTCCCGGATCAACCGGCGCAGCCAGTTACGTAGGCGGACATCATTGACCATCTCCGACCTCTACCTGCAAATCAGCAATTTCCTTGCGCAATTCGTCATATTCACGCAATTTTCTTGCAAGAAATGCACGGGTGAGCCGGGCCTTGGCCTCGATGCCGCTTGGGGTCAGCAGGTAGGCGTAGCCCAGCTTGTGCGGGTTGCGGCTGAAGTTGCCGGCTTTCACCCAGCCTTTGTCGATCAGGGCGCGCAGGGCGTAGTTGAGCTTGCCCAGGGAGACGCCGGTGTCGCGGGCAAGCTCGCGCTGGCTGGCCTGCGGGGACTCGGTGAGGCGGCGCAGCAGGCTGATGCTGAGGTTGTCGGGGGTGTCGGGCACGGGGTGTTCAGTGCGTGAACGGTGATGCAGGGTAGCGGGTGGGGGGTGGGTTGGCAATGGGGTTGGGGCGGGTTCTTCAAGAACCTTTGGAATCAAGCCGCCAGGCGCGGTTTCCAACCACCAGACTTGCGCTCAAAAAGATGTTTCCCATTGTCTGCCGCATCGGTTTCTTCAATTTTTTCGAGAAGTGCGGTGATGCTTTTGGGCATCTTTCCAAGGTGGTCCAGATACAGCAACCGCACCAGCAGTTCGGCCGATGTATTGCTGTCGCAAATATCCTGTTTTTCCCACCTCGCCACGGACTGGGATGTTTGCCCCAAACGGCGCCCAAGCTCGGCTTGCGTAAGGCCCATTTGGTTCCTCAGGAAGCGCAGTTCCTTGCCTGCCAATACTTTCCTGTCGATAGCCAGATGGAACCCGATCACTTCATGCAGTTCATCTGCATTTTTTACGGAAACAGCTTCGCCATAGGGCGTTTTCTCCACCTCATAGCCCCCGATGAGATAAACATCATCCAGGCCACACTCCGTGTAGTGATACGGCTGCTTGTCGCTTTCTCCTTCGTACTTGTAGCGTTTGGCGTTCATTTCCCGTCTTCCCATTCCACTGTAATGACTACGATTTTTTCTTTATTGGTCAGCACCACGACTGCACCGGCCACTCGTCGTCCCTTCAGTTGCCGCGTGATCTTGCACTTCCATTCCCCTTCAGGTGTCTTGAACGGGGATCCTTCGACGTGTCCGGTTCTCAAGATTTCGTAAAGGTCGGGGCTGAAAATGTCTCTCTCCAGCATCCGCTCTTTGGCGTGCTTGGTGAGCGCCACGTTCGAAGTGTCAACAGCTCGTCGATGAATGCGTTGTTCTGCTGCGGCGGGCGTGAGTCGCAGATTGGCTACCGTGGACGGTGACTCAGGCATCGGCGAACTCCGTTTCGTCTATCAAAATGATAGGTTGGCAGGTGTGCTTGTCAAGAGGGGCCTGTATTTGTGCGGGCGGGTATCCGCGCGCAGGGCGCACTCCACAGGCTTAGGTCAGAGTGGTTTGCATGGCTTGGCGCCAGGTGGGGGGGTGCAGGGCGAAGTCGTGTTGGAGTTTGCCGGTGTCCAGCACGGACCAGGCGGGGCGGCGGGCGGGGGTTGGGTAGTCGGCGGTGGTGATGGCTTGCACGGCGGGGCGGTGGGGCAGCAGGCCGCGGGCGTGGGCTGTTTCCATGATGGCTTCGGCAAAGCCGTGCCAGCTGGTTTGGCCGGTGGTGGTGAGGTGCCACAGGCCGCTGGGCGGGTTGGGCCGGGCCAGCAGTGTGACGGTGGCGTCGGCAATCCAGGCGGCCGGGGTGGGCGAGCCGATCTGGTCAGCCACCACGCGCAGGGTGTCGCGTTCGCGCGCCAGACGCAGCATGGTTTGCAGGAAATTGTGGCCGTGGGCGGCGTACACCCAGGCGGTGCGCAGGATGATGTGGCGGACGCCGCTAGCGAGGATGGCGCCCTCCCCCGCCAGTTTGCTGGCGCCATAGACGTTCAGCGGGGCGGTGGGGTCGGTTTCCCGCCAAGGCCGGCTGGCGGTGCCGCTGAAGACGTAATCGGTGGAGTAATGCAGCAGCAGGGCGCCGGTTTCGGCGCAGGCGCGGGCAAGGGCTTCGGGTGCGCGGGCGTTGACGCAAAAGGCGGCTTCGCGCTCGGTTTCGGCCCGGTCCACGGCGGTGTAGGCGGCGGCGTTGACCACCACGTCGGGCGCCACGTCGCGGATCAGCGGGCCCAGCGTTTCCGGGTGCAGGAAGTTGGCCGCACGCTGGGCTTGGGTGCCGTCGCGGGTGACCGTGATCACCTGCCCCAGCGCGGGCAGGCTGCGCCGCAGTTCGCGGCCCAGTTGGCCATTGCCGCCCAGCAGCAGCAGTTTCATGCCCGCCAGACCGGCAGGCGGTCTGCGGGGATCTCGGCCAGCAGCGGCGCGCTGGCGTCCTTGGCCGACCGCGCCACTTCGCGCAGCGGCCAGTCGATGCCCAGCTGCGGGTCATCCCAGCGCAGGTTGCAGTCGCTGGCCGGGTCGTAGGGGGCGCTGCACAGGTAGGTGAACAGCGCGCTTTCGCTGAGCACCAGAAAGCCGTGGGCAAAGCCTTCGGGCACCCAGAAGTGGCGTTTGTTGTCGGCGCTCAGGCGGGCGGTGGCGCAGCGGCCGAAGTTGGGCGAGCCGCGGCGGATGTCCACCGCCACGTCGAACACTTCGCCTTCCAGCACGCTGACCAGCTTGCCTTGCACGTTGTTCGGCCATTGATAGTGCAGCCCGCGCAGCACGCCGCGCGCCGAGCGGCTGACGTTGTGCTGGACAAACTGTGTGGGCAGGCCGTGCTGGGCAAAGCGCGTCGCGTTCCAGGATTCGTAGAAAAATCCGCGGGCGTCGCCGAACACGGCGGGCTCGATGAGCTTGCACTCCGGCAGTTCGGTTTCGACCAGCTTCATGCCACCGGCCCCTGCTCGATCAGGCCCAGCAGGTACTGGCCGTAGCCGTTTTTGGCCAGCGGCGCGGCCAGCGCGCGCAGCTGCGCGGCGTCGATCCAGCCGTTTATGTGGGCGATTTCTTCCGGGCAGCACACTTGCAGGCCCTGCCGCAGTTGCAGGGTCTGGATGAAGTTGGACGCTTCCACCAGCGATTCGTGGGTACCGGTGTCCAGCCAGGCGTAGCCGCGCCCCATGCGTTCCAGATGCAGGTGGCCCTCTTCCAGATAGCGGCGGTTGAGATCGGTGATTTCCAGCTCGCCGCGCGCGGAGGGGTTGAGCGCGGCGGTGTGGTCGCTGGCATATTCGTCGAAGAAATACAGGCCGGTGACGGCGAAGTTGGACTTGGGCTGGGCGGGCTTTTCTTCCAGCCCGATCACTTTGCCTTCGGCATCGAACTCGGCCACGCCGTAGCGCTGCGGGTCGCGCACCCAGTAGCCGAACACGGTGGCGCCCTGCGCGCGGGCGTTGGCGCGGGCCAGCAGGTCAATCAGGCCGCTACCGTGGAAGATGTTGTCGCCCAGCACCAGGCAGGAAGGCGCGCCATCCAGAAACGCGCGGCCAATCAGCAGCGCCTGCGCCAGCCCGTCCGGGCTGGGCTGCACGGCGTATTCGATGCGCATGCCCCACTGGCTGCCGTCGCCCAGCAGGCGCTGGAACAGCGGCTGTTCGTGCGGAGTGTTGATGACCAGCACCTCGCGGATGCCGGCCAGCATCAGCACGCTCAGCGGGTAGTAGATCATCGGTTTGTCGTACACCGGCAGCAGCTGTTTGCTGATTGCCTGGGTGATGGGATACAGCCGGGTGCCGGAGCCGCCGGCCAGAAGGATGCCTTTGCGTTGTTTCATGCGGTCCCGATCCTTTCCAGCCGATAGCTGCCGTCCAGCACGCGCTGCACCCAAGGCTGGTTGGCAAGATACCAGTCCACGGTTTGCGCCAGGCCGCGTTCGAAGCTGTATTCGGGCTGCCAGCCCAGTTCATCGCGCAGTTTGCTGGCGTCGATGGCGTAGCGGCGGTCGTGGCCGGGGCGGTCGGCCACGAAGGTAATCTGGCGGGCGTAGGGCTGGCCGTCTGGGCGCGGGCGTTTGGCGTCCAGCAGCGCGCAGATGGCCTGCACCACTTCGATGTTCTGTTTTTCGGCGTTGCCGCCGACGTTCCAGGTTTCACCCACCCTGCCCCGCTCCAGCACGGTGCGGATGGCGCGGCAGTGGTCGCCAACGTACAGCCAGTCGCGCACCTGCTTGCCGTCGCCATAGACCGGCAGCGGCTGCCCGGCCAGCGCCTTGGCAATCACCAGCGGGATGAGTTTTTCCGGGAAGTGGTAGGGGCCGTAGTTGTTGCTGCAGTGGGTGGTGAGCGTGGGCAGGCCGTAGGTGTGATGGAAGGCGCGCACCAGGTGGTCCGAGGCGGCCTTGCTGGCCGAGTACGGCGAGTTGGGCGCGTACGGCGTGGTTTCGGTGAACAAGCCGGTGGCGCCCAGCGCGCCGTACACCTCGTCGGTGGAGACGTGCAGGAAGCGGAAGCGCTGTATGGTGTCGTATTCCAGCGCCTTCCAGTAGTCGCGCGCGGCTTCCAGCAAGGCCAGGGTGCCGACCACGTTGGTCTGGATGAAGGCGGCCGGGCCGTCGATGGAGCGATCGACGTGGCTTTCGGCGGCGAAGTTCACTATCGCTTCGGGGCGGTGATGTGCCAGCAGCCGCGTCACCAGCGCGCCGTCGCCAATGTCGCCCTGGACGAAGACGTGGTTGGGGTGGTTTTCAATGCTGGCCAGGGTATCGCGATTGCCGGCGTAGGTCAGCGCATCCAGATTGATGACGGTATCGCCGCGCGCCACCGCGTCCAGCACGAAGTTGCCGCCGATGAAGCCGGCGCCGCCGGTAACGAGGATTTTCACGAGTCCTGCTCCTTGTTGTTCTTTGCCAGCCCGCCGCCCTGCGACCACCAGTGCCATGCGTCCGCGCACATCTGCGTCAGATCCCGCTGCGCCGTCCATCCAAGCAAGGCATTGGCGCGGGCGGGGTCGGCCCAGTATTCGGCCACATCGCCGGGGCGGCGGGCGACGATTTCATGCGGGATGGGTTGTCCAGTGGCCTGCTCGAAGGCGTGCACCAGTTCCAGCACGCTGCACGGTTTGCCGGTGCCGAGATTGAGCGTCTCGCAGCCGGTATGGGCATTGGCGTAGTCCAACGCTTTCACATGGGCGTCGGCCAGGTCCACCACGTGCAGGTAGTCACGCACCCCGGTGCCGTCCACCGTGGGGTAGTCATTGCCGAATATGCGCAACTGCGGGCGCTGGCCGCTGGCGACTTGAACGATGTAGGGCATCAGATTGTTCGGTTCGCCACGCGGGTCCTCTCCGATCAGGCCGCTGGGATGCGCCCCGACCGGGTTGAAATAGCGCAGCAGCACGGCGCTGGCCTGCGGGTTGGCCGCACACCAGTCGCCGATGAGTTGTTCCATCACCAACTTGGTGCGGCCGTAGGGGTTGGTGACGCGAAGGGGCGCATCTTCCTTCACCGGCACCCGGTCAGGCTGACCATAGACGGTGGCCGAGGAGGAGAACACGAGCTGCTGCGCGCCGGCCGCTTCCATCGCCTGCATCAGCGCAATGGTGCCGCCGATGTTGTTGTCGAAATAGCGCAGCGGCTGGGCGCAGCTTTCGCCCACGGCCTTGAGTGCGGCGAAGTGGATGACCGCGTCGATGCCATCTTCGAATGCCCGGGCCAGCGCATCGCGATCGCGGATATCGCCCTGCACGAAGCGCAGCGTGCGCCCACCCAGCGCCTGCACGCGATCAAGCACCTCGGCACGACTGTTGCAGAGGTTGTCGATGACGGTGACAGCGTGCCCGGCGTGCAGCAGCGCCACGCAGGTGTGGCTGCCGATGTAGCCGGCGCCGCCGGTGACGAGGATGTTCATGGTTTGAGGATCCAACGCGCCTGTTCAAGGCACTGGTCGAAATCGAGTGGCTGGCCGATGGTATCGATCGCCTGAAACTCGCGGCGCGCGAGCTCAGCCCGTTCTTCCATGCCTGCCAGAAACGCAGTGCCATGCCTTGCAAACCACGGCCGCGCCGCCTCCAGGGCCGCAGGTTCGGCGTTCGCCACCGCACACAGGTCATACAGGTCGCGCGCCTTGGCACGGTCGCCGCGATGCCACATCTTCTTGGCGATGATTTCGGCACAGCGCTCGACTTTGATTTCGCGTCCTTGGTATGCAACGACCTGCCAAGGCTGGTCTGTCAAGGAAGCACCCACAACGATATCGATCTCGCCGGCAGGCAGGAACAACTTGATGAATTCTGCACCTTCCTCGTATTCGGTGCTGACTTGCTCGGCCAGCTCGCTCAGCCTCGGGTTTACCCAGCCTAGGGCCTGTGGATCGGCAACGAACAGGTCGATGTCCTTGCTGTGACGGTGGCCGATACGCAGCATCAGCACGGTTCCCCCGCCAAACGTCCAAGTCACGCCGGGCACATGCACTTCCAGATGTGCCATCAAGGTCAGCGCATGCGGGAACAGCGCCCGCCATGGCCCGGGACGATCCAGGTCTGGCGTGGTCACTGCCAGATGTCCCGCTTGCTCAGCACTTGGCGCGCAAGGTGGCGGAAGTGCTGCCAAGCCTGCGTCCGATCCATCCCGGATTCGCGGTGCAGTTGTTCGGCAAGCGCGGCCAGCAGCGAGATTGGTGCGTCGTCCAGCAGTGCATGCAGGTACGGCGCGTCGCCGGGCGCGACGGTGCCTGCTTCCAGAATCTTGCGGAGGCGTGACGGTGCCATCGCCTGCCGGTAGCTGACGCTTGCGCTGCGTGCGGCAAGCGCCAGAGCAGAGCTGCGTGCACCCGCTGCGGAAGGCACCTCTGCGCACGGATCGCGGATCGCCAGCGACAGGCCCAGCACCTCAGCCAAGCGGTTGACCCGATTCAGGCTGAGGTCGCCGACGGTGCCGTTTTCCACCTGATTGACGGTTTGCCGCGTCAAGCCGCTGAGCATGGCCACGCGTGCCTGCGTCAGCCCCATTTCGGAGCGACGGGCATGCACGGCATTGCCAAGTTCATGCAGGGTGGACACGGAGGACAGATTATTTGAAACAAGGATTGAATGTCAAATATATCCGACATGTTGCGGTTTGAGAAAACGCCCGCCCGCCCAGCGCCTGCACGCGATCGAGCACCTCGGCGCGGCTGTTGCAGAGGTTGTCGATGACGGTGACAGCGTGCCCGGCGTGCAGCAGCGCCACGCAGGTGTGGCTGCCGATGTAGCCGGCGCCGCCGGTGACGTGGATATTCATGTGCATGTCACCTTCTCGGCCAGGTCGCGGAAATAGCGCGGCGGCCAAATGCTTCGTTATTGCATGGATAATCGGTTTAAATCCGATTATCCATTCAATTTTAGTGAGTCACAGCCGCCCATCCACCGCATCGCGGGGCAGGACGTGCTTGACATCGTAGATCACGAATTCGGGCTTGCCGAAGGCGCGGATGCCGTCCACGCCGAGCTGGCGGAACTGGTCGTGGCCTACCGCAATGACGATGGCGTCATAGCCGCCGTGCTGCGGGGCGGCGGTCAGTTCCAGGCCGTATTCGTGACGGGCTTCGGCAGCGTCGGCCCAGGGGTCGTGCACATCCACCGTGCAGTTGAAGCCGCGCAGGGTGTCGATGATGTCCACCACCCGGGTATTGCGCAGATCCGGGCAGTTTTCCTTGAACGCCAGCCCGAGCATGAGCACGCGGGCGCGCACCGGGTTGATGGCCTTCTTCAGCATCAGCTTCAGGGTTTGATCGGCGACGAACTCGCCCATGCCGTCATTGGTGCGGCGACCGGCGAGGATCACCTGCGGGTGATGGCCGACTTCCTGCGCCTTGTGAGTGAGGTAGTAGGGATCGACGCTGATGCAATGGCCACCGACCAGGCCGGGCCGGAACGGCAGGAAGTTCCATTTGGTGCCGGCGGCTTCGAGCACGTCGAGGGTGTCGATACCGAGCTTGTGGAACAGGATGGCCAGGTCGTTGACCAGCGCGATATTGAGGTCGCGCTGGGTGTTTTCGATCACTTTGGCGGCTTCGGCCACCTTGATCGACGGCGCCTTGTGGGTGCCTGCGGTGATGATGCTGGCGTAAAGCGCATCGACGAAGTCAGCGGTGTCCGGGCTGGAACCGGAGGTCACTTTCTTGATGGTGGTGACGCGGTGCTGCTTGTCGCCGGGGTTGATGCGTTCGGGGGAGTAGCCGATGGCGAAGGTGGCGCCGTCCAGAGCGCCCCTCATCCGCCCTTCGGGCACCTTCTCCCCATGGACATGGGGAGAAGGAAGATCAAATGCATCTTCGCGGTCTTCCTTCTCCCCGCCTTGCGGGGAGAAGGTGGCGCGCAGCGCCGGATGAGGGGCGGTCGCCGGGCCGGCAGTCGGACGCGCTTCATAACGCAATCCGGACACCCGTTCCAAAATCGGCACGCAAACTTCCTCGGTGCAGCCGGGATAGACGGTGGATTCGAAGATGACGGTATCCCCCGCCTTGAGCACCTTGCCAAGCGCTTCGCTGGCCTTGACCAGCGGCGTCAGATCCGGGCGCTTGGCGGCGTCGATCGGCGTGGGCACGGTGACGATGAAGACGTTGCGGTCGCGCAACTCTTCCAGACTGGCGCTGTAGCGCAGATGCGTGGCCACCGCCAGTTCCTCGCCGGATACCTCCAGGGTGCGATCGTGGCCGCGCCGGAGCTCGTCGATCCGCTCACCGTTGAGGTCGTACCCCAGCGTGTCGTAATGCTTGCCAAACTCCACCGCCAGCGGCAGGCCGACGTAGCCCAGGCCGACGACGGCAAGGCGAACCGAATCCAATCGTGACATCGCGTGCAACTTCCCGTTGATGAAACAAACGCGCCATTTTCCGGCTCGCGCGCGGTTGGCGCAACGCGGGCGCGGCGGACCTCAGGATTTGTCGCCGCTGCGCACGCTGATTTCTTCCAGACAGGAAAACAGCGCGCCGGCCAGCAGCGCTACCGTGGTCGCAAGCGCAGTGGTGCCCAGCGGGTAGTCCACCCAGGAGTGCATCAACGCGGCGGCAATGGCCACCCAGCAGCCGGCCGCCTGCACTGCAGCGGAGCGCTGCCCGCGTTGACGCAAGATGCGCAGCCCGGCCAGCGCGAGCACGACCAAGGCGCAGGCCAGCAAAACGACGGCCGGCAGTCCGCCCACCAGCAGCCACAGGGCGTACTCGTTGTGCGGGTGGTTGAAGTACTCGGCAATCCACAGCGCCTGCGGCAGGTCGGTTTCAAACACCGAGGTGAAACTGCCGGCGCCGCTGCCCCAAGGCAGGTAGCTCAGGCCCAGATGGAAGGCATTGCTGGCCACCGGAAAGCGCAGGTCTTCCGAGGCTCTGGCCAGCGCCATGACATGCAGCGCAAACCCGACCACCGCCAATCCGGCGGCCGCGGCCAGCCCGGCCAGCGCCGGGCGGCGGCCAATCCATTCCAGCCGCGGAATTCCGCAAAACAGCAGGCAGGCCGCCAGCGCCGGCAGCACCAGCACCATGCCCGCACGCGAAGCCGTCACCGGCGCGGCAAACAAACACAGCGCCGCCGCCGCCGCCAGCGCCAGCGTCCGCAGCCGGTTGCGGGCATCGCCCGGCATGCGCCGCCGCCAGCTGTCCACCGCCAGCGCCACGGCCAGTGCCATCGCCACGATCAGGGCGGTAGCGAAATGATTGCGGTTGACGAAGATGCCGCTGAACGCGGACCGGCTTCCAAGTGAGGGGTACAGGCGCAGGGGGCTGTCCTCAGGCAGGCCGACCTGCTGGAACGCCAACACTGCGTTGGCCAGGGTCAGCGCAATGATGGCCAGCAGAAAACCTCGGCGCTGTTGTCGTGCAAGGATCAGGCCGCCGAAAAATCCCGCCAGCGCGGGCAGCATCCGCCACAGCGATTCTTCGGTGGCATACGGGGCCAGGCTCCAGCGCGTGGCTTCGTGGGCCACGCCGGCGCGGGCCAGATCGGCGACCAGTGCTTGACGTGGGGCAGACAGCGCGCCCAGCCCGAACGGCAGCGGCAGCAATTGCAGGGCCACCAGCGCAAAGCCCGCCAGCGCGACGGCAACGGCAGTGCGCGCCAGCCGGGTGCGCGGCGGCGTGCGCAGCAAAACCACCCAGGCCAGCAGCAGCACCGGCAGCGCCAGCAGCTGCACGGCTTCATCGTGCCAAGTGCGGTCCTGCGTGGCACCGCCCAACAGCCAGGCCGCCAGCAGCAGGACGCCCAAGGAAACCACGCTGCAGCGGGCAAGCCAGCCGTCGCCACTGGCGTGTTCAAAGGGCCGTACCGCGCTGCTACCCATCACGCGACCACAAAGGCAGCGGGGCAGGCCCGAAGACCTGCCCCACTTGCAAACGGTTGGGATGTCACGCCGAACCGGGTTGAATCAGAGTGCGCCCGAGCTGACCGGCGTGTTGTTGCCATTGCCCAGCTCAAGACCGAGGCCCACGGCCACGCCGGCGACGATCCACATGTTGACGCCACCGGCATTGGCCTGCCATGCGCCGGCCGGCTTGCAGTCGCCCGGCACTTCATAAACGCCTGCGGCTTTGAACTCGATGATGCAATCGTCGCGGGTGTCTTCGGTGCCACGATCGTAGACGGCCTGGGCATAGGTCGCATTGCTGACCGAGAGCTTTTCGCCGCGAACCAGACCCTGGCCGCTCTGCGCGGTGACGAATTCGCCGCCGTTGCTGGTCATGACCGCGCCGTTCTTGATCCGCAGGGTGATGTTCTCCTGTGCCTGCTGCGCATACACCGAGCCCGCCAACAGCGCGCTGCAAGCCACCATGAGAATGGTCAGTTTTTTCATCAGCTTGTCCTTATCGTCTCGACAACAGGCATAAAACGGTTGATATGTATTCAACCGCTGGAAGCGGTGGATGTCAAGCTGCTTTCCACGACGGCTCCCGGCGCCTTCCCGACGGATTCAACCTGCACATCTTTGACCCATAGCACCCCGGAAATGGGTTGTCCGGCCCCTGCCACCGGGCTGGACAGCCGCAACCACTGCCCGGAGCAGCCTTCCGCCGGCACCG
This sequence comes from Thermomonas sp., assembly GCF_023953935.1. GTDB lineage: Bacteria > Pseudomonadota > Gammaproteobacteria > Xanthomonadales > Xanthomonadaceae > Thermomonas. Next base: position 140,841 of record NZ_JAMLIW010000002.1, read on the forward strand.
AAAACGCCATTTCACGCGAAGTCCAGTCCAGGCTGCCGGAAATCGGCGCGCCGGTGGCCAGGGGGTTGGAATTTCCCGAACAAAAGATCTGCCAGACCAAGCCCACCTCGGCGCGCAGCGCCCGCGCGCGCAGGCGCAGGCGCAGCGCGTGGTCGCCCGGGGTCAGCTTCAGCGCGTGCTCCAGCAGGCTGCCGCGGGCGCGCTGGTCGTAGAAACGCAGCACCAGCGCCCTGCCCCCGGTTCCAGCCACGGATTCGAAATCGGTGGAAAAATCCGCGCCACCGGGGAACCGCCAGTCGAAGCCGACGCCGCGCGGATCGCGGGTGAAATCTCCGTTGTGCACCAGCCCGTCCGCCGCACCGAAGCGCGCGCGCCAGCGGCTGTCGGCCTCTTCCCAGTCGCCGACGGTGATGAGGCCATTGATCCAGGCATCGAATTCCTCCGATTTCAGCGCGCCGCCGTCGCTCAGCTCGCCAAGCACCCGATTTCCGGCCGCAGGGTTACGCGCCAGAAGGTTGACCAGCTGCCCACGCCAGGGCGGCCCCTGCCGCAGCCGGTCGGCAAGCGCGCCGGCAAAGCGCCCGTCCTGGGCCATCGCCGTCAGCCAGGCCAGCACCTGCCCCTTGGCCCGGCTGTCGTCGCCGCTGGTGCGCAAGTAGAAATCGATCCAGCGCAGCGCCTGCGCGGTGTCATCGCGATCCAGCAGCTGCTGGGTCAGGCCCAGCACCGCCGGCCGGTCGCGCGGCGCCCGCCTGGCCGCGATTTGATACAGCGCCAATGCCTCATCGTTGCGCCCCTCTTCGGCGGCGATCCGGGCCAGCATCCGGAACGCGCGGCCCTGCAGCGGCTCGCGGGCCAGCAGGGCGCGGGCGCTGCGCGCAGCGCCGGCACGGTCACCTTCGGCCAGTCGGCGTTCGGCCAGCGCCCACAGCGCATCCGGCTCGCCCGCGCTCCATTGCAGTGCTCGCTCCGGATCCGACCCGGCCAAACCTTCGGCGCGCAACATCCCGAAAATTCGCCAGCCGGCCAGCGCGGCAAAGGCCAGTGCCAGCGCGATCACAAGCGCACGCACGGGCCGGCTCACGGCGCAACCTCCACGACCACAGAGCTGACCAGCCAGCGGTCTTCACGCCAGACCAGCACCGCCGACACCGCGCCGCGCGGCTCGCCGCCGACGCTGTAACGGCTGGTCAAGGCGGCGCTGTCCCGACCGATCCGCCACTGCGGCTCACCCAGGCGCGGCGCGCCAGCGCGGAGCAGCGCGCGACGCAGGCCGTCGGCACGATCCAGCGCTGCCGCGCTGGACCAAATCGGCGGCGGCGTGCCGCTGTCGGAGGTGATGAAATCCAGGAACTGGGTGCCCACCCGGCGTGCCTTCTGGATGTGGCCGTAGTCCACCAACCCATCCACGGCCAGCCCCGGCGCGGTGCTGCGCTGGTCGCCTCGTGCAGGGATATCGTGACCAGGCGCAGGGGATGGCTCCATAGCAGGCGCCGCCACCGAAGGCGCGGCCACGGGTGCCGCGGGCGGATCGGCAGGCGCCGGCTTTGCGCCCGATGAGGGCGGAACCGGGCGTGAAAGAACCGGGCGGACGGCGGATTCCGCGACTGGCGCTATGGCGACGGGCGGCGGCAGCGAATGCGAAACCTCGGGGGCGACCGGGCGAACCGGCACTGCGGCCACCGGTGCGGGCAGCGCGTCCGGATAGTCATCCGGCAGCGGCCAGTCCGGCGGCGGCGCGGTCTCCGGAAGCGGCGGAAAGACCTCAGGGCTCGGAGGCAATCCGGCCTGCGGCACCTGGGCCGAGGCCACGCTGCGGGCGGCAGCCTGCACCACCACCGCACCCGGCTCGGATGGCCGCTCCGCGCGCGCCTCCGCCGGCCGCGCGCCCTCGCCGGGCCAGGGGTCCGGCTCGCGCTCGGACTGCTGGATGACCTGCCAGCCCAGCGCCCCACAGACGCCCAGCAGCGCGGCCACCACGATCCGGTGCCGGCGCCGCGCCTGCGGCGTGGAACGCTCCAGCGGGTTCCACAGCGCAACGGAGAGCTGGGCCACAGCTGCCGGATGCTCAACCGGAGAGCCAAGTTCCGCCGCTGCGGCCGCGGCGAGACGAGCATCGTAGGCAGCGCGGCGATCACCGCTGCGAAGCTCGTTCCAGGCGGCATTGACGCGCGCGGCAAACACCGAATCATCGCCGCTGTCCTGACGGTCGGGGTGCAACCAGGCCTGCAGCAGGCGAAAGTGCTGGCGGATCTGCTCGGCCGGCGCATCCAGGGCAACGCCCAGCGTGCGGTAGGCATCGGCCTGGGCGTGGAACAGGATTTCGCGGGTGTAAAAGCGCGCGGCTTCGCACAAAATTTCCGGGCGTTCGCGCAAACGTGCGGCCGCTCTCGCCGATTCATCGCTGCCCGCGCCGGCCGCGATCGCCAGCAGTTCGGTGACGCCGTCGGGCAGCGGGCGCTGTCGCAGGCGGTAGCGCTCCGTCGGCGTGCGCAGCAGCGTCAGCGCCCAGTCCAGCGCGGTACCGCCCGCACCGTCCATCACTTCAGCCCTTTGCCAATTTCAGCTTTCCATCGCGTGCACCCTGTCCGTAGTCGTAACTATACCCATACCCATACCCATACCCATAACCAGCCGTCTTGGCGTCATAGCGCGACAGCAGCGCTCCCACCAACCGCGCGCGTGCGGCGTACAGCCGCTTGAGCGAGGTTTGCGCAGAATGGATCTTGGTACTGCCGGAATTGACCAACATGACTGTGCCATCGGCCGTATTCGCCAGCAACGGTGCATCCGCCAGGCCCAACACCGGCGGTCCGTCGATGATGACCTGGTCAAAGCGCTCGGTGGCCACGGTCAGCATCGACACCAGCTTGCTACCGGACAGCAACTCAGCCGGATTGGGCGGAAGCGGTCCGGCTAGGATGACTTGCAGCCCGTCCTCTCCGCTGGGCTCGAGCACGTTGGCGAATGCCTCGGCCCCGGACAGCAGCCCACTCAGTCCGGCGGCCGCCGTTTTCAGGCCCAGCGTGCGATGCAGCGAGGGATTGCGCAGGTCGGCTTCGATCAGCAGCACGCGCTTGCCCAGGCGCGCGAAATTGCGCGCCAGCGCCAACGCAGCCGTGGACTTGCCCTCGCCGGGCCCCGAGCTGGTCACCAGCAGGGAGCGCGGAACGCCATGGTCGGTGGTGAACTGCAACGCCGCCCGCACCGAGCGGTAGGCTTCGGAAAAACCCGAATGAGCATCCGCAGCCGCCGTTGCGACCGCTTGCCCCGGCTTGAGCCGGGGAACCACACCCAGTACCGCCAGCCGCAGCTTCTGTTCGACATCCTGCGGGGTTTTCAGGGTGTCATCGAGGAATTCAAGAATAAAGGCAATCAACACGCCCAGCACCAGACCGATCAATCCGCCCAGCAGCAGGCTGCGGATCGGACGCGGCGAAAATTTTGCCGCTGCAACCGCCCGGTCCACGATGCTGATGTTGTTCACCGTCGCCGCACTGGTGGCGGTGATCTCCTTGGACCGCTGCAGCAGGCTGTCGTAAAGCTGTCGATTGGTATCGACGTCGCGCTTCAGAATGGTGTATTCGACCGTGTTCTGGCTGGTGGTGAAGGCCTGCGATCGCAGCTGTTCCACCTGCGCCGACAAAGTGGACTCTTCCGCCAACGCGGCTTCATATTCGGCCCTGACCGATCCGCCGATGCGCCTTTGTTCGATGGCGATCTGCTTCTCGATCTCATCGATCTGCTGGCGCAGCTGGATCATGTCCGGATAGTCCGGCTTGAACGTCGCCAGCTTCTGTTGGTATTGCGACATCAGCACGGCGCGCTGTTGCTGAAGCGGCCCGATGGCCGAAGCGGTGAGCTGCTCGGTGGAAGTTGCATTGCTGCGCCAGCGCGCTTCCGCGCGAATGCGGGCCTGCTTGGCCTGCGCCAGCGCCTCGCTGAGCGAGGTCAGCGTGTTCATGGCCAAGGTCCGCCCCTGGTCGTCAGTCACCGTCAGACCTTGGGTTCGTGCGTATTCGATCAGCTTGCGCTCGGACTCTTCCAGCTTGGCCTTGGCGATGGCCAACTGCTCTTCCAGATAATTGCCGGCGAAGTTCGAGCGGCTGTTGTACTGATCTTGGTTGGCGGCAACGAACTCCTCCGCTATCGCGTTGACCGCCTGAACTGAAAACGCGGGCACCGGGCTATCGAAGTTGACCCAGACCAGTTCGGTATCCTTGACCGGTTCGACGCTCAAGCCGCCGCGAAAAATGCCCACCGCCTCGTTCTGCATCGCCTTGGAGTCCCTTGCCGTTTGCGTGGCGGATGCTGGCGCAGCAGGTTTGGCTCGGAACAAACCCAGCAACCGCCCCATCCAGCCCGGCGCATCGAGACGATCGATTGCAATGCGGTCGAGATTGACGCGCTTGGCCACACGCTCGGACATGCTCCGACTCTGAAGCAGCTCCAACTGCGTCTGCTGGTACTGGTTGTTCCAGTCGTACCCGAGAACCGCACCCTGATCGCTGGCAACGACATTGGTGCGGGTGTTCTGGATCTGCATCAGCGCCGACGCCCGATAAATCGGCGTGGTCAGCAGCACTTGGATCAGCGCCAGCGCAGTGATGCCGGCGGCAATGCTGACCACGAGCCAGCGCCACTTGATCAGGATGTGCAGATAGGCGCGCAGGTCGATCTCGTCCGGATCGTCCTCATTGCTTCCCTCGAACAGGCTCAGCGCGCCGCGCCCGTGCACGAACGCCAGCGCCCGCGGGTCGGCCGGATCGTGGCGCGCCGGAAGCCGGTCACCGCCTTGCGCCGGGTCGACCGGCAGCTTGTCGTCAGTCATTGGAAACGCGTCCTCGTTGAGGCTTCAGAGCCAGCGAAAGAGACCGATGATCGGCATGGCATCGAGGAACTTGCGCAACACCGTCTTGCTGCCCGATTCTTCGACGACCACGATATCGTCGCCGTACAGCTGCGGATCTTCGATGCTGCCATTGCGCAGCATCCGCAGATCGTAGGCCGCCGCCATGCGGCGGCCGTTGACCTGACGCATGATCACGATGCCGCGTGGATCGGCGGTCTGCTCGTCCAGGCCACCCGCAAGCGCAATCGCCTGTAGCAAGGTGATCTTGCCACTGATGGGATAAATTCCCGGCTTTCCCAATGCGCCTTCCATGGTGACACGCTGGCTGGCGAATTCCTTGACGAACACGCTGACCTGCGGGTTTTGCAGGTAATTGGCCGAATACCGGCGCTTGAGCTCGATTTCCAGCTCTTGGGTGGTCATACCGGCAGCCGGCACCGTGCCGATCAAGGGCAGAGAAATCTGCCCCTTTGCGTTGACCCTAACTTCCTTGCTCAATGCGTCAACGCCGAACACGCTGATGGAGAGCAAGTCCATGCCTCCGATGCGGTAGTCCGTCGCCTCGGCGAGTGCCACTTCCGTATTGCTGGCATCCGGCGGCGGCAGCGCCGCGGCTCCCGAACCGGCGCGCGGAACGCCACGGGCGCCACCACCGCTGGCACAGGCGGCCAGCAGCAGGCTCAGAAGCAACAGCAGGCAAAGCGTGGGCAAGCGTCGCATGGACATTCCTTGTTCCCGGACTGGCAATTATGCCGCCCGAGCGTGCGAGTGCAACCCATGACCGCAACTCCGGAAGTCCGCCTGAACGGCCGCGGCTCGGGCCGGGGCACCCATTCGGCCAATATTCGCCGACCCCGCACGTTGCCCTCCGCCCGCGATCCTGTAGAATGCGCGCCTCACCGGGCGGTTAGCTCAGCGGTAGAGCATTGCCTTCACACGGCAAGGGTCGCAGGTTCGAACCCTGCACCGCCCACCAAGAAACGCATATCAAACCCCTGTTTTTACAGGGGTTTTTTGTTTTCAGGCACACGCGGACCAGCACGCCAATAACAACGATTTTTGGCGTTTTTTGAAATTTAGTGTCCCCGTTTTGTCCCCGTTTATCGGCATCTGTCAGCGCTTATCACGCACTGTCAATCCCGCTGTCCCCGAATTGTCCCCACCTGACCCGTGGCCATGCGCTCATGGTTCTTCCTGTCGAGTGTGGTAGGGTGAACTTGCAAGCCGGAAAGTCTCCGGCTACTTATCAGGAGCGCTACCGATCCTTGTCCATGGGTCGCGTCAGCCGAGCGTGGATCCTGACTAAGTAGCCTGGCTGGCGCGACCCGACGAGGTAGCGCCATGCAGGACGAACTTCCCACAGCCATGACGATGACGGTGCAGCTGTATTCGCGCCTGCTCGACCGTTACGGCCCGCTGCTCAGCGTCGACGACATCGCGACCGAGCTGCGATGCACCCGCGCCGTCATCTACTTGCGCCGCTCCCGCCAGCGCACCGACGGTATGCCGGCACCAATCAGTGAGTCCACGCCACTGCGTTACCGCGCAGCAGACATCGCACAGTGGCTTGCCGGCGACGCTGTCCCCACCGCGCCGTCGCCCGTGGTGCCACCCCGCCGCAAGCCGGGTAGACCCCGGAAGGTAGCTGGCGCGGAGAGCTGACGTGGCCACCTTCCCGGAGACCCACGGGATGGAGCTACATGCTGTGGTCGAGCGGATGCGCGCCGACAGCGCCCGGCGCCGTGCTGTCTCACCTCCCGTCTCCGCCCCTAAACCTGCGCCGCACCTTGCGCGAGACCGCAAAACACAAGGCGATTTCTTCGTCGCCGACATTCTCGACGCCTCGCCGAAGGACGACACGGTGAGCATGGAGCATCCCTTGTTTGCCTTGCGGGCCGGCGACATGCGCGTGCGACGCTACGAACGCAACGGCAATAGCGTCGTGGTGATGCCCGGCGCTGGCGGATGCGCGACGATCCACGACAAGGATTTGTGGATTTACTGCATCAGCCAACTGGTTGAAGCCAAGAACCGGGGCCGGGCCATTACGCCGACCGTGCGCTATACCGCCTATGACTTTTTGAAGGCTACCAACCGCGACACCAGCGGCCGCGCCTACGAGCGCATGGCCAACATGATGCGGCGGTTAGCCGGTACGCGCATCGAAACCAACATCGAGACGAACGGGCAGCGCGAGCGGCGCGGCTTTGGCCTGATCGACGCTTGGCAGGTAGTCGAGAAGTCCCCGGATGACGAACGCATGGTGGCTGTTCAGGTGGACTTGCCGGGTTGGCTGTACCGCTCCGTCGATGCTGGACAGGTACTCACGATTTCCCCCGACTATTTTCGGCTGCGCAAACCACTGGATCGGCGTATCTACGAGCTGGCGCGAAAGCATTGCGGGCAGCAGCCTCGCTGGCGTGTGTCGCTGGCCACGCTGCATCAAAAGAGCGGCAGCACTGATGCGCTGCGAAATTTCCGTGTGGCGGTGCGCTCGTTGGCCGAATCTGGCGATCTGCCCGACTACCTGATGGCCTACGACGCCGCCCGCGACATGGTGACGTTCGCTAGGCCAGCCAGCTAGCTGGCCGGGTGCGACTTATCCACAGACACGTGCTTTTACCTGCACCCGCATCGTGCTTTCACCTGCACAGACACGTGCTTTCACCTGCACCTTACTTCGTGCTTTCACCTGCACGACCACCCCTCAAACCGTTGTGCCAAAAGGGTTTCAAAAACCGTAACGCGCGCGCGCGTTTTTTAACGCTTTAATCTTAAAAGCTCTTAACGGGCTCGACCTGTGGATAAGTCGCAGCTACGCCACATCCCAGCACCAGAGCTATCCGAGATCCAGAGCCAGAGCGGTCATCAGGGCGCGAGTGAGTCAGTCGCAGGGCGGATGCCATCGCCGCGACCTGGCCTTGTCGCATTACCGGCGCCACGACAGCCAGAGCGGGCGCTGGCGCGCCCCGTCTTCGTAGGGGCTGCCGCCCCTACACCCTCCGCGCCTGCGTCATCTTCGACAACTTCGAGCACACCCGACCCGCCAAAGCCCTTCAGAAATCCAGTTGCTCCACAGTGATGCGCAGCGCCTGCGCAACCCGCGCAACAGTGGCCTTGCGCGGCCTTGCTGCGGCTTCGGTTTGTGCGTATGCGGCTTGCGACACTCCAAGGCGCACCGCAACGACAGCCTGAGTCAAGCCCAGATATTCGCGCCACGCCCTCATCGGGCTGGCACCGTCCACGGTGGCGCTGACCACCTCATGCGGGATCAGTCCCTCCTCATGGGCGAAGCGGCGCAGATATTCGTCATAGGGCACCACGACGAAGGCAGGATGCCCGTCCGCGCCCTTGATGGTCTGAATGTCAGTAAGTGCGTTCATCGCGTTTGCCTACCTCTTCGATGCGAACCAGCGTGATGGTGCCCTCAAAGTTGAACAACACCCGGTAATTGCCCACCCGCAGGCGGTAGCCATACTGGTGATTCACCAGCGCCTTGACGCCACCGCACTTCGGGAAGTGCGGCAGCTTGCCCTGCACCGCGTCACGGATGTCCACCTGGGCGACTTTCGGCAGCTTGCGCAGTTGCTTGGCGGCTTTTGGCGTCCAGTCGATGCGGTTCATTCACGCCAATATAAGCGTTCAATAAGCATTGTCAACGATTATGCCGCCAACAGGCTGGGCGTAGCGGTCACCCGCCCTAGCTACGCGGTCGAACTGCGGCGCGCCTGCTCGCGGTCATACGCCCAGCGCATCCATAGGCCGCAGCTAGCCGGAATGCACGCACACAAGAAGATAGCTAATCCAGCCATGCCATTAGCCTAGCACCACAGCAGTACCCGACTCCCGAGCTACGCCCACGCCGAGGAAATCGCCGCCGCCCATCACCCCGCCTGGGACGCCCTGACCCCCGCCGTGCGCAAGCTCATGACGCGCAATGTCATGCAGGTCATGGGGCGCGATTGCCTCTCCCCCGCCGCCTTCGTGGTCTGCTGGGCACCCGACTCCACGCTGGACGAGGAAGGCCGGGTGGTGGACGTGGCGGGCGGCACCGGGCAGGCGGTGCGAATTGCGGCCACCTACCGCGTCCCGGTGTTCAACCTGGCCCACCCGCCCCATCAGGCAAGGGTGGGCGCATGGCTGGCGGGGAACCCCTGAGATCGGGCGAGGAAACGGCGCTCACAAGTGAGGAAACGGCACCCGGAACGCGGGGCGCACCTCGCACCAAAAGGGCGCAAACCCCCATTCAGCGAAATTGGACGGCCTCCGTCCAAGTGAGGAAATCGCGCCGACAAGTGAGGAAATCGCGCCGACAAGTGAGGAAATCGCGCCGACAAGTGAGGAAATCGCGCCGACAAGTGAGGAAATCGCGCCGACAACTTTTCCCCATTCAGGCGCGCAAGTTATTGATTCTAGGCGAGAAAATCGGAAACCCGCCGAGGGGGGTCTAGCTTTATTCTAGTAGATACCTAGCTTTTTCTAGCTAGGTATCTAGTTCTACCTATCGAGAAGCGCGAGCGCGTGCGCGACCCCGGCGCTGGGGGCGCCGGTTCGCTCACGCTCCAACCCGTCGATGGAAGATCCAGAGCAACCGCCAGAGCCAGGACGCTGGGCGAAGGGAAGGGCAACCGCCTCCCCTCGTCCTGCTGCGGTGGAGCTTGGCGGCGAGCGGGGCGAGCCGCCCACCCCCGCGTGCGCGTGCGAAGCGCGCCAGCCCACACACGCCACCCGCCACCACGGCGCCGGGAAGGCGTTCAGCAGCCTCGCCACGCCTCGCGCAGGGGTCGATTGGGGTGCTGGTAGCGGGTCAGCGCCAGACGGGCCTTGTAGCGCGTCCTGTGCGGTTTTGGGCGGCGGCCGGAAAGGACAGGCGACGGGGTGACACCGGCGAGCGCCCTACCACGTCGCCGAGAAGGCATCCAGCAGCGCCGCCACGCCCGTCCTGCCGGGTGGTAGCGGCCAACACCGCGGACGGGTACAGGTCGGCCCTGTAGCGCGTCCTGTGCGGTTTTGGGGCTTGGCTGAAACCAGCCAGGGCAACCGCGGGGTTGTTCTAAGCCCCTCCCTTCGGTCGGGTCCTTGAGGCGCTTTGCGCCCTGCGTGAAGGTGCTGCGCACCTGTGGGTCAGGCGCTTCGCGCCGGACAGCCGGCTCGCTGCGCGCTCGCCGGCCATGACGCGCTGTGCGCGGTGGAGGCGCTGCGCGCCTGCCTGCGTCCGGCCAGAATCCATCCATTTATTCATCCGCCGCCGCAACCACCGCCAAATCCATCTATTTATCCATCGGCCCACCAGAATCCATCCATTTATTCATCACGCCGCCCTTTCCTGCACCGAAATCCATCCATTTATGCACCCGCTGCCCAAATGCCCGCCCAGACAGCCACTGCCCACCGTCCTACCGTGATCCATCACCCATCACCCCATCGCCACCCGGCCATCGACTCGACCCCTATTGCCAGCCGCAACCACCTCACCGCATCCCATTGCCACCCGGCCATCGACTCAGCCACCCATTGCCACCCCGATCCGCATGAGTGCCGCCCATCGCCACCCCGGCCATCGTGACCACACGAACAGCCATTCCCAGGCCTGCTTGATTGCCCCTACAACCGCACCCGGCCATCGAGAGTTTGCGAACCACCACCCGGCCATCGAGATCGCCACCTACCGCCGCACGGACGCCTCCAACTGCATGATTGCCCCCGCTTTTCCCGGCCATCGAGAGTTTGCGAACAACGTGACACGCTATAACGTAGTGCCACGATGGGGACAGAAACGCGACAGTATGGGTTTAAGCTCAACCGCGCAGGTCTCGCCCAAGGGGCTGTCAGCGCGGTGGTGACATGGCGTTGACGGGCTGGTGACATGGCGTTGTCGCCCTGTCACCTGGCGCGGAACCAGACGAACAACCGGCCTGCGTCAAACGGCAAAATTCATCTATCCTGCTGATTTACTGCCGCATTTAATTCGGTATACATACATATACATATATCCACATACATCCATGTATATGTATGGGGATGTATGTGGATATTTTCTGCGGTGTGGTGTTAGGGTGCCTGCACCACACCCAAGGAACCGCTGCATGAATGCCATTGGTCTCGATGTTGGACACAGCGCCGTCAAGGTCGCCGCTGGCGCCGACACTGCTTCTGTCCGGCCTTGATGAATTTGTAGATCAGTCACACTCATGCAGCTTCGTCGGCCGAAAAGAGACAACCGCGCCGCACTGCATGCGCGTGGAACTTCTTACTCAACTTTCGCCAGTCCTTCTCAGCGAATGGCAAGTAGTTAACGATCGCATGGGCCGCGTTGTCGGGCAAAGGATCAGAGTAAGCAAAGACGTTCTCTGCCGCGTACTCGCCGACCGCTACTGCCCACACGCCGCAGACTTGCGACCAATTGCGAGGTAAGCCTCGAATGCCTCGCGTGGCGTCACCATGCTGCTGCGATCTGAAGAAAGCTGGCCACCATCATTTGAGTTGGGCTGGAAAGCACGGGTCGCCGGCCTACCTTCTTGTATCCAAATCTCAATGACTTGACGAAGCAAAAGCTCATCGTGATCGCCCAGCTTGTGTTCTTCTCCAACCGGCATTACTGCCCCCCCGTATCAGAATCCATTTCACTCCAGAAACGACCAAACTCCGACAGCGTATGCTCGTCGAACTGCGCAATCTCGACGTCCAGTTCTTCGTCAGTCTCTACGTTCAACGCGTGAAGTTCGATGGCAAGGCTCGGCAGCGTAACAGTCGCGCTGATTTCCCAATCGCCACGCGTCCACTCAGCCGTAATGCTTCCATCAGGTAGTGGGTAAATGTACGGCGTAGGCACGCCAGTCTCGGTAGTGATGATCGCCACCAGCTCACTCATCCGAGCAATGGCCGACGCATCCGGCGCTGGATTTTCGCCCGAGTACCAGCCTGCCGGAGTGCATGCGATCTCCCTAAACGCTCGTCTAAAGGCTGCTGCCGCTCATCGTCCGTGTAGAGGAGTTCCTTGTATTTTGTAATCTTCGTCAGACGATCTTGGCGATCAAAAAGTCCGACACCGATAACTCTGACCTGGTGCCGTCGTCGAATGATCGCCTTCTCACACTCTTCGTCGGTATCGACCTGCAGATCGAACCGAGCTCCATCCTTGTCGGCAAGATGCACGATGCAGGCGCGAATTTCCCACCGGTTAGTGTAAATCTCTGGTCGAGCGCGTTCTCGTAAGTCGCGTTGGCGAATACACAATGCGCTTGCGCGTTTCGCTGTCGTAGCGAACCGGAATCGTGCGCCCATGCGAGAGTTCGGCATGCTCCCCGGCTCTGAGGCTTTGTCCAAATCGGTTGAATTTTCCGACTAGTGCACGAGGGAACTCTTGGGGTAGAGCTTGGCCATCGTTGGCAGCCGCCATCACACGGTCAAACAGGTCGCACTCCTCAAATTCGCCATACTGGGGAAGCCGAAGCCCGCCTGAGCAGCATTTGCGGGCTGGTCCTTCAGCGTCTCCAACCTTTTGCGTAGCGCCGTTACTGTTGCCCTGAATGACTTGGGACAAGCCGAGTTGGAATGACTCTTCGAACCCCTTGGGCACTCGCCGCCGGTCGTTATTTCGCTCACGGAATAGGTGCTTCGCAACCTCCACCACTAAGTCACGATAGGCGCAAGGTCGGGAAGTACGTCGAACGGAATGGTATGGGAGTCGAAGCGTCCGCCAGCAAAGCGCACGCGCACGAAATCGCCGCTATCTACGGTCTCCGGCTGCGGCTGCTCGTTTGGTACGTCCGTCATTGTGAAGGCTTCCCCCCAGCCTATTCCTCAGCCGGATTGATATAGCAGATTGCCGTTTGTCTGTCTCGTACCGTAAGACAAACGCACCCCGCTCCGAGTTTCCCGATTCAGTTATCCGTGATGCCCACGACCGCATAGCACACCGCTGATCTCATTTGGCAACTCACGCCCCGAATCTTGTCGTCGATCTGCGCGCCACGTCGCGGCCAGCTAGCGTCGGAGACGGCCATCAGAAACAGACACCCACCGCTGGAGCGTTCCCACTGGCACCCGGCTTTCTTCTCGCGGGAGTCGTCGTTGGTCTTGTACGGCTCGCCCTTGTACTCGGCCAGAATCCGCCCGTCTTTCAGCTCGGCGATGAAATCAGGGGTAGAAGTAGTCGGTGGCGGTAGGCAGCCAGAACGCGAAACGTGGCTCGCGCTCCACGTTGCGCACCCACAGTTTCACCTCCGGGTGTATCTCGATGGCCTGGGCGCATGTGAACTCCTCGGCCCACTCGTTTTGTTCGCGCGTTTCTCGCGCAGGTCGTGGATCACAGGGTAGTAGTGCTTCTTGAAGCGAAACCGCCCGGAATAGAACGGCGGTCGACCGGGGTACTGGTTCGGCTCGAAGCGGAAGGCATAGCGGAAGGCCTCCCCTGCGGTGGCGCGCAGACAAAGCCCGGTAGCGACGTCTGGAAGCCCTTGCCGATGGCCAGCTTGCGGCGTCGCTCGATCTCATGCCGAATGGCTTCCGCCAGCACGAAGCGGCGCACCAGAGCCGTGAGCGTGAAGCGCCGGTCGGCCTGCAGGTGCCACACACGGCCAGCAACTGCACTGCGCAAGTCGGCTGGGAACACATCCCATTGCCGAGCACTCATTGACCAGTGTACGCATCAGCGTACACCCGATCGTCTTCGTTCGCGTGTGCGGCGATTTCGTTCAAGTGCAACTGCGTGCTGTCGGCCACCTCGTAGCGCACCGCTTCCTCGGCCAGGTTGATCTCGAACACGTGCCGCGTTCGCGCACATCGAAGTTGGCGAGGCTGACCGGTTCGGCGAACAGATCGAACTGGCCCAGCTCGGCCAGCATGCGCTGTTCCACCGGCTGCAGCGCGCCGTCGAAGTCCAGGCACAGCTGCGGCAGGGGCGCAAAGCGCACGCCGCGTGCCGATGGCGCCAGCAAGGCCGCCTGCCGCATGCGCTCGTGCTCAATGGCGTCCTTTACCGCATCCTGCTGCTTGCCGGCTTTGCAACTGGTCAACGAGTCCTCGACCTCCGCGCTCAACTCGCCGCGCACGATGGCCGTCGCGCCGCTGCTGGTCGGGCGCAGTTCCAAGGTGTCCCGCAACGCGGCCGGCACCTCGGCCGTCGGCATCGCGGGCAAGGCCACGATGGCCTCGGCCGGCTTCGGCCGTCGCTGCTGCCACCGGCCACCGGCAAACGCCTTGCGCCGGGGCCAGCGCCTGGGCTGCCTCGTAGCGCTCAAGCCCATGTTGTTCACCAGCCGGTCGGCCAGCGAATCGGCCACGCGGGCGAAACCCTCGGCCACGATGTGCGCGTAGGCCTTGCCCATGTCCGTTTGCAAGCGCGGGCGCGCGTAAGGCATGCGCAGCACGCGCCCCAGCAACTGCTCGACGTCCTTGGCGCTACGGGCGTCCTGCGAGGCTGCAGCACGTAGGCGAACGGGCAATCCCAGCCTTCCTTCAGCGCTTCCACCGTGATGACGTAGCGCACGGTGCATGCCGGGTCGCTCAGGTTGATGCCGTCCAGCTCCTTCTGGCTGCCGGTGGCCACCACGATCTGCGAACGCGGTCGATCTTTCGCCGTCCGCGCTGGTGATGTTCAGCAGCTTTCCACGGTGACCTCGCCGTTCTTCCTCGGCCTGGAACAGCATCACCGGGCGAATATTGGTCGTTCTCCTTCGCGGCCAGCAGTTCCAGGCGGTCACCGTTGTGAGGATGGCGTCGCAACCGCGTCCTTCCAGCCGGTCGGGTGCTCCATCAGCACGATGGGCAGCTTGATCATGTCCTCGCGCTGCAGGGCCAGCGCCCCGACGTGGTACAGCACGTTGCTGTCCTTGGCCGGCGTGGCGGTGAGTTCGATCAGGCAGGCCGGATGCAGGTTGCGCAGCGTGCGGGTGCGGTTGTTGTGCGCTTCGTCGACGATCACGATGGGTCGGCGCAGGGCGATCGTTGGCGATGGAAGTCTTCACCCGGCCCAGGTCGGCCAATGTGAGGTAGGGCTGCGCGGCAATGTCCGCCTCGGTCACCCGATCCAGCCGGTTCTCGTCCTGCGGCGTCAGCCCCTGGAAGTGCGACGCAAGGCTCTCGTCGAACGAATACACCGTGCGCTGCGCCTTCTCCTTCACGTTGAAGGACTGGATGGTCGCCACCACGACAACGGCCACACGGCCCACTTCCTGCGGGCCGACCGTGGCCAGCTCGTCCAGCGCACACACGCGCACGCGCTCGCCGAAGTAGGTCGCCAAGGCCTCGCGGCAGGGGTTGCGTGGGCTGGACAGCGCTTCCAGCGTCTGCGCGCGGATCGCGTCGGACGGCACGCAGCCACAAGGCGATCGGCGCATCCGTATCCTGCAGCGCCTTGCCCACCTGGGCCACGGCATGCGCGGCGAGGAAAGTCTTGCCGCCGCCGGTGGGGATACGCACGCAGACCGCCGGAACCTCGCCCAGCGCGGCGCGGCTGTAGGCCTGACGCTGCAGGCCACCGTCGGGCGTTTCATCGAGTGGCGCACAGGCTTCCCACGCCGCATCCAGACCACCGCCGCGCAGCTTGCGGAAAAAGCCTTCCAGCGCCGCCAATGCCTTCTGCTGATAGTCCTTCGGTGCGTACGTGGCTCCGCGCGCCTTGATGTCGTACGGAATCTGCTTGAAAACGATGCCAGCTTCACGGCACGCGCCTCGCCCAGCAGGTCTTCGCCGTAGATCACGCGCGGCCCATCGTGCGGAAGCTCGCACTCCAGATACGCCAGCACCTTGCTGGTCAGCACGTTGCCGCCCTGCGGGCGCCGGTCGCCAGGATGCCGTTGTAAAGCAGGTAGTAGCCCGTGCCCTGGTGCGCGCCGAGGAGGGGCGTGGCGAACGCCTGCCGCGCCGGCTCGCCAGTCTCGAAGTGCCACAGGTAGGCCGCCAGCGCCGAAAACTGCACGCCCTCGTGGATATCGCCCTCGGCGTCGAACACCGGCTCGCCAAGCCGGTAGAAGCCGGAAGCCGCCGCCGCCGTGCCAGTTCACCGCCTCCGAAATGCCGCCTTGCTCGCCAGCAATCACCTTTTCCAGTCGCGGCAGGCAATGCGTGCGCGCGTGCGCGCCCATCTCGATGCCGATATAGCGGCGGCCCATCTTGTGCGCGACGGCGGCCGTGGTGCCGGAGCCGAGGAAGCTGTCGAGAACGAGGTCGTTGGGGTTGTTGCAAGCTTCAAGTCGTTGTGAGCCTTTCCGGCTTTGGGGTGGCGAAAGGGGTCGGGGGCGTTGAACGCGCCTTGACTTCGTTTCTAGCCTCATGGTTGTTACCAACATCCTGATGCAACCAAACCGTAGGGCTTGGGGTTCCGGTAGCATCGAGGTCGCTTAGGAACGTCTTGCGCGAAGGCACCGCCTTTCCATTACTTCCGAACCAAATTTCGTCGGCCTCATCCAGCCTTTGTAACGCTGCCTCGGAAAAGCGTGGGTACGTGCCAGCGGGTGGCGTCCATATCACGCCGTTCCCGAACGTGTACATAAAATGTTGGTTGGCTGCTGACCCACTCTTTGCGTGGAGCGGCGTTGCCTTCCATGGGCCTTTCGGGTGATTGTCGGGATTTCGGTACCTCGCGTTCATCTCGGCTGTACGTGGCAGGCGGTAGGGGTGCCACTTGTCCTTGTTTTTGGCAAATGCAAGAACGTGGTCGTGGTTGTCGGACAGGTATTTCGTGTCATTCGCGATTGTGTACTTCTTTTGCCAAGTGACGTCCGCCACAAAGTTTGGTCGCCCGAACACCTCGTCCATCAGCACCTTGAGGTAGTGCGCCTCGTTATCGTCGATGGTGACCCAGATCGAACCGTCCTCGGCCAGCAACTCGCGCAGCAACTGCAAGCGCGGCACCATCATCGACAGCCATTGCGAGTGCTCCAGCTTGTCGTCGTAGTGCTCGAACGCGCTTTGGGTGTTGTACGGCGGGTCGATGAACACGCACTTCACCCGCCCGCGATAGGGCAGCAGCGCCTTCAGCGCCAGCAGGTTGTCGCCCTGGATCAACTGATTGTCGGCGGCAGGATCGCCCGTACAGGATTGCTGTGCAGCAGGTGGTAAGGCACCTCGTTCGCGGCAACGGCGGCCTGCACCTTGTTCACCCAGTCGAGTATCGGCATGCGGAATCCTGTTCAGTCCCTTGCGGGCAGTGCATCAACATTGCCCGCAGCGGCCGCGCCACGGGCTTCCTTATCTCACGCGGCCTGAATCGGGAGCTCGCTGGCCTTCGCCACCGGCTGCACATGGCGTGCCTGCCGGCGCAGCTCCACCAACCCATAGCGCTCCATCGTCTTCAGGGTGCGCGACAAATTGCTGGGTGCGCGCCCGCTGAGTTCGGCCAAGGCGTTCAGCGACTCGGGCTTCTGCTCGCGGATCAGCTTGAGCAAGGCGCGGTTATCGTCGGACAACACTTCGGCCAGCGAGCGCATGGAGGTGAACCAGATTTTCGGCTCGCCGGCCGCCGGCTTGCGCTCGCCGCGTGCGATGGCCAGTGAGCGTTCGCGGATGGCTTCCTGCGTGGCGATGCCAATGACGATCTTCTTCATGCCTTTGCCTCCTTCAACACGCGGTCAACCTTGCCATGCAGCAACAACAAATTATCCAAACTTTGGTCGTGTGTTGCAGACATGCAATCACCAGATGATATGTTACGCCATGCCGCTTTCGCCATCGACGTTGACGACCCGGTTATTGTGGTTCTGTGCCGCCACCATTACGCAGCCTGTGCGACCAGGTCGTAATACGGATGCCGCCGGTCATCGAAGATCTCGAATAGCTCTGCGTCAGCGAGTCCTTCCGGGATCAACCATGCATCCACGTGCTCCGGCCGGATGTTGATGATGGTGCGGTCGTGCCCGGCAGCGGCTACTTCCGGCTCCGGTTCGTCGGTGATCGCTGCAAAGGACCACAGGTCGGGCTCCAGGCCCTTGGGATCGACCCAGTGGGAGTAGAGGCAAGCGATGTACATCGTTTCGCCCGTACGTGGGCGTCTGATCTCGACTACCGCCCTTACCGTCATCCACGTTCTCGTAGAACGTCTCGGCCAACATCAGCGCATGCGTGTGGCCGAATTGTTGACGCCAGAACCGTGTCAGGTTGTCGCGCCGGGCGTTGTAGGTGCCTGAGACTTGGCCCGATTTGGTGCGATCGATCGAAGCATCCATCCCTGCGGGCCGGCAGTGGTAGCGCATGGGACGGATGACCTTCTTTCCGTTTTCGATGATGAGCACCGGGGCGTACCAGTCGGGAAAGATGCGGTCATCTCGTGCGGGATCATGTCGGGTGCGCTTGGCGTCCTGGTCAGCGTGCATCATTTGATCTTGTTGCTGGCGATCCGCTGCTCGTTGTGCGTGACCGGTTTCTTGATGCTAACTTGGCTTCGGCTGCGGCAAGTCGGGCTTGCTGTTTAGCGAGTTCGATCTCGCTCTCGGCAAGCTTGCGCCCGTTCCATTCGGCGATGAGATCCTGGATATTCCGCTCCAGCTCGTTCGGGGTCGCATGAAATGGGTTCTCCGCGAAATCCGGCCGTTTGGGGAACTTCTGTCTTGTCTGTGACTCTGCGTCGCCGGTTATGGCGTCGTTCGGTACGTCCTGCAAACGCCTTGCAGCATCGAGTGTCGGTACTTCGTGCGGTAGACGCGCTCGCGCCTGAGCAGCGAAGAAGCCCTCGCAGGCGGCGTCGTCGCCGCAATGACCGGCACTCATGGCACGCAGGTTGGCCGCCAGATAGCGCTGGTACCCCGTTCCGGAACTGGTGCCGCGGTCCGGCATGCAAGACACCGGATTGACTCCTGACGCTGCCAGACCGCCATTTGCGCAGCCCGGCTCACCAGCTGGCGGTCCTGCCGGTGATGCATCGACCAACCCACGACTCTGGTGAACAGGCCGCTCGATTCGATTTACGGCATCACCACCCGTGATCGCCTTTCGTATATCGGTGACCCAGGCCCGGTCCAGCACCGTGAGTCGTTCTAGGTGGTTGCGTTCAGGAAGTCTATGACGTCGCGCAGGGCTCCCGCTGCGATTCCCTTCCGGACGCGTCAGGGCGATGGTGGCCTTATTACTGCCACCTTACGGCTCAGGATCCTACGCACATTTTACGTGTCACTGCGGCGGTGTGATGCCGGCCTGCGTGTGCCCATGCCGCTGGTGTTGGGACTGGCGACGGCAACTCTCCCGGACGGCGAAGGCGTGCTTCGATCTTCCAGGTGCCCGAAGCCATCCGGGAGCAGGTGCAGGTGCGTTCGGCCAATTTGCCCTGTACGGTGACCTGTCGGCGCGCATCAAGCCTCCAGTGACCTGTTTCCGCGGGTGGAGGTCTATTCGATCGACGAGAACTTCGTCGATGTCGAGGGCATCAAGAATCCCGAGCGACTCTGTCTGGAAGCCCGGGAGCGCATCCTGCAATGGGTCGGTATCCCCTGCTGTGTCGGTCTTGGCAGCACGCGCACGCTGGCCAAAGCCGGCAGCAAGCTGGCGAAGGTGCAGTCGCGTCGGGCGGTGAAGGCCGGGGCACTGGCGGTGTGTCATGCCACGGGCAACATCCACCATCCTGTTGAGGGACGTCTGGGCGTTGGCCCGCGCTGTTCCGCACGATTGGCACGAGGCGTGAACTGGCTGCCGACCTGGCCTGCCTGCGGATCCTGACCACTGGCGTGGTGCTGGCAAGGTGCAACTGCGCGGGCATCTTGCGGCGATTTGGCGCTGGAGGTGCCGGATCGCGGCAGATCGGTCGCGCACCTTCGGGCGCGATGTTGCCGATCAGCGAAGCGTTGGCCACCTAACAACCGTGGCCTGCGAAAACCGCCAGCGCGGTCTTGCCGCCGCTGCGGATAGTCTGGCTGGACGGCAATGCGCACCGGGGCGACGGCTTCCACGCTTCACGCGCCGTGCCGCTGCCGATCCCGACCCGGGATACCCGATGTCTTGCGTGCCGTGCGCTGGCTGGCCACATCGATCGCGCCCGGGGCAGAAATTCAAGCGCGGAGGTGTCAGGCTGGCGGATCTGGTGAGAGGTGAACTAAGCCAAGCGGACATGTTCTCAGCACCGGATCCGCGTCGAAGCGGCATGGAGGTGCTGGATCGCATCAATGCCAAGTTCGGGCGCAGGACGGTAGGGTTGGGCACGCGGGCTGGAAGGTGGCGGTGCGCGTACCGAAGCCGACAAGCTGGCCAACGCATGGCTGGCCAAGTACGGACCGCAGATCAAGGCGCTCAGCGATGACCGCAGAGAGTCATACCGCCAGATCGTCGAGATGAGCACCGAGCCGCAGGACGTGGAACTGGTCAAGCCAGAGGCCCGCTTTGAAGCAACCAAGGCGAAGGAAAACGACGACGTGATCGTGCTTCCGACATGGAAGCAGCACCTGCTGTGCGACGATGCCGGCAACTATCCGTCAGAACTGAAGGGTTGGGAGCGTGTGGTTGTGGAGACCGAATGCAAGCGCAAAGGCTTCACCTTCTGGTATCGCAACCCTGGGCAACCTGGGCAATCGTCGCTGGGCATCGCCTACATCGATGGCGACCAATACAAGATCGTCCGCCCGGACTTCGTTTTCTTCGCCGAGCAGGATGGGAAGGTGGTGGTTGACCTTGTTGACCCTCATGGCCTGCACCTGGCCGATGCGGTACCTAAGCTGAAGGGATTGGCCACCTACGCCGAGACGCACGCCGAGGCCTATCGACGCATCGAATCCGTCGCCGAGGTGAAGGGCAAGCTGCGGGTTCTGGATTTGACGAACGACCAAGTACGCAAGGCCATCGCGGGTGTCACGGACGCAGCAGGCCTTTCAGGCCTCTTTGGCGGAGCGCTGGCCGACGACTACGACTGATAGCAATCGCAGCAGCCACCAAGATGGCGGCTATCAGCTGTTGAGAGGCTGCTTACCCCAACTTTTTCGCCAAATCACTCGCCCGTGGGTGGTAGTAGCGTTTGAGCATCCGCAGATCCTTGTGTCCGGTGACAGCGGCCAGCTCGACGAGATTGGGTAATTTCTCCGCAAGGCGCGATGTGGCCTCGTGGCGCAGGTCGTGGAATCGCAGGTCGGTCAGCCGCGCATCCGGCTTGCGGCCCGCGTCAGCGCATTCCTGGACGTAGCGGCGGCGTGCCCGCTCAATGGTGCGTACCCACGCCTTCTTGAGAGCATCGGCGGTCAGCCTGAACACTTTGCCGGAAGGGGAGTCGGCGTCACTGCCCCCGAGATCGTGCAGGATGGCAACAGCCTGCCGTGACAGCGGCACCGTTCGCGGCTCGCCATTTTTCGTCATCGGCAAGTGCGCTGTTTGCGCTTCGAGGTCGATGTACTCCCACTCCAGCGCCAGCAGCTCACCTTGACGCATCGCGGTTTCCAGCGCCAGCAGCACCAGCGGCTTGAGGTTGGATTGCCGCGTACCGGTGCGATAGTTGCCGGCACGCTTTGCGCCACAACTCGGTGCGGGTTGATCTTCCATCGCTGCCAGCAGCCGCGCCTGTTCGTCCTTCACCAACCGACGATCCCTTGCGTCGGCGGCGACTGGTGCAGCGATGGCGGCAACCGGGTTCTGGGGCAACGGGATCAGGCGTTCCTTGCGTGCCCAGGTCAATGCGCCACTCAGCACGCCCATTTCGCGGGCCACCGTTCCAGGAGCAACGACACGTAGCCGTTCGTCGCGCCAACGCAACAGGACGGCAGGCGTCAGCGCGTCGAGCCGGTAATGCCCGAGGTCTTCAGCGAACCGAGCCAATCGGCCCATCTCTGCGGGAGAGCCGCGCTTGGACGCAACCGTTTGGACGTAATCTGCCAGTAGTTCGCCAAGCGTGGTGCGATGCGCTACCGTGACATCGACCCACGCGCCCCGTTCCATTTGGGCTTCTTGCTCGCGCGCCCAGGCCTGTGCTCAAGGTTTTGTGGCGAAGGTTTGGGAGGTGACTCTATCCCCTCTCCGTCGCACTTTCGCTTGCCACCGCCCCGATGGTCTTTGGACGAATGTCGCCATATCATTTGTCCCCGTTTTGTCCCAATCGGGGTAAAGTTACGCTGTAAACGTTGGCGGTGCTAGGCTCTATTTTGCCTTCACACGGCAAGGGTCGCAGGTTCGATCCCTGCACCGCCCACCAGCAAAATCAACGGCTCAGGCCGTTTTTTTTGTGCCTGGATGCGCCCCACCGGGCGCGGTCAGCCCACCACCTTGTAGCAGGGCTGGTAGTCGCCGGAGATCTTCATCCGGCGCTGTTCGACGAAGGCGCGCAGCAGGGCGTCGAGGGCGCGCATGATGTCGGGATCGCCGTTGATCTCGAACGGGCCGCGGGCCTCGATCTGCCGCATGGCCGCTTCCTTGACGTTGCCGGCGACGATGCCGGAGAAGGCGCGGCGCAGGTCGGCGGCCAGTGCGTGCGGCTTGCGGCCGTGGTGGAGGTCGAGGCTGGCCATCAGCTCATGGGTCGGCACGAAGGGCTGCTGGAAGGCCAGCGGCACGTCCAGGCCCCAGTTGAAGAAGAATGAATCGCGCTGGGCGACGCGCTGCTCCTTGACCTTGCGGATGCCGCCGCCCATGCGCTTGGCGACCTGGATCGGATCGGCCACGATGATGTCGTAAAGGCTGGCGGCTTCGTCGCCCAGGGTCAGGCGGATGAACTTGTCGATCTGCTCGAAATACGGGGCGGCACCGGTGGGGCCGGTGAGGATCAGCGGGAAGCGCAGGTGGGCGTTTTCCTCGCGCAGCAGGATGCCGAGCAGATAGAGGATTTCCTCGGCGGTGCCGACGCCGCCGGGGAACACGATGATGCCGTGGCCCATGCGGACGAAGGCCTCCAGGCGCTTTTCGATGTCCGGCATGATCACTAGGTGGTTGACGATCGGATTGGGCGATTCGGCGGCGATGATCCCCGGCTCGGTGATGCCGATGTAGCGGGTGCGGCGGCGGCGCTGCTTGGCGTGGGCAATGGTGGCGCCCTTCATCGGCCCCTTCATCGCGCCCGGGCCGCAGCCGGTGCAGATGTCGAGCCCGCGCAGGCCCAGCTCGTAGCCGACCTGCTTGGTGTATTTGTATTCGTCCTGGCCGATCGAATGGCCGCCCCAGCACACCACCAGGTTCGGGTCGGCCGGGAACAGCACCCGCGCATTGCGCAACAGCCGGAACACCGCATCGGTGATGCCGGCGGAGTTGCCCAGTTCGGGATCGCCGTTGAGGTCGATCGCGGTGAAGGCCAGATCGCGCACCACCGCAAACAGCAGTTCGGCCACGCCGCGGATGATCTGGCCGTCGACGAAGGCCATCGCCGGCGCATTGCGCAGCTCCAGCCGCACGCCGCGATCCTGCTGTTTCACTTCGATGTCGAAGTGCGGATACAGCTCCTGGGCGGCGCGCGGGTCGTCGTTGGCGCTGCCGGAGGTGAGCACCGCCAGCGCGCAGCGGCGCAGCAGGTCGTGCAGGCCGGCGCCGGAGGCATCGCGCAGGCGCGCCACTTCCTCGCGCGAGAGCACGTCGAGCGCGCCCTTGGGGTAGATGTGGGTGGAGACGGTGGGCAAGCTGGCGGCGGAGGCGGAGGCGGAACCGACCGCATCCGGTGGCAGGGGTTTGTTGTTGTCATCCATAGGGGCGTGAGTCTATCGCAACGGCTGAAACAAAACGCCCGGGAAACCCGGGCGTTTTGTGCAGCTGGAAACCGTGAGAAATCAGAACGTGTAGCGCAGGGTCAGGCGCATGGCCCAGCGCTGCGAAGGATTGTTCGATTCGTTCACGTCCAGCGTGTTCGGCGAATACACGCCGCCCTTGTTGTACAGGCTGGTGCTGGAGATGTCGTAGATGTACTTGCCGATGTCGCCCGCCGTGCAGACCGGGCTGACCGCCGTGCAGACGCCGGCGAAGTTGGCGAACTGCCGGATCAGCGGGAAGTCGGCGCGATATTCCACACCCCAGTTGTGGTTGAGCATGTTCAGGAAATTGAAGATATCGAGGCGGATTTCGCCCTTGTGTCCGGCCATGAAGCCCGGGATTTCCTGCGAGAAGCTCAGGTCCAGCTGGTTGGCCCAGGGCGCGCGGGAACGGTTGCGCCCGAAGATGTCACCACGGCTGCCGTTCAAGGCAGGGTCGTTGTTGACGTAGGCCCAGAACGAATCGGCCATCGCCGCCGAGGTCGGGTTGGCCCAGACCACGTCATCCGGCCCCTTCGGGATGTAGGCCAGCGAGCGACCGCTCATGCCGATGCCCTGGACGTCGTTGCCGAACACCCAGCTGTATGGCGCGCCGTCGTGGCCGTCGTAGATCGCCGAGATGCGGGTGGTGTAGTCGCCGAAGAAGTTGTGCTGCCAGCTGATGCGGGCCAGCACGCGATCCGGGATGGAATAGTTGGAGATGCCGATTTCGTCCTCGCCCGGATTGGTGAAGGCGCGGTATTGATAGCTGCTGTAAGCGACGCTGGACGTGCCCGGGTTGACGTCGGTGGCGTGCGACCGGGTGTAAGCCAGCATCCCGCTCCAGGTGCCATTGAACGGTTTCTTCAGCGACAGGGTGAAGTTGTCCGAACCGCCTCGATCGGTGTTGGTCAGCAGGATGGTGTTGCTGAATGAGGGATTGCTGTTCCAGTAGGTGGAGTTGCCGCTGCCGGGAGCCGCATTCGGGTACCGGGCATAGCTGTAGCGTCCGTCCGGAAGGGTCCCGGTCGGCGTGCCGAGGTTGATGTCGGCATAGCGGATGCCGTTGACGACGTCCAGATGCTGATATTCGGCGGTGAAGATCAAATCCCACCACGGCAGCTGGCGATCGAAGCCCAGCGTGAACTTGGCCACGGTCGGCAGCTTGAAGTCGGGATCGACGACGTTGACGGTCATCGACGAACTGCCCAGGCCAGGAGGCGTCAGCGCGCCGCCCGGCACGTTCTGGTTGTAGGGATCGGCGCTGAACAGCGGATCGGTCGGCAGCCGATAGCGATTGATCCTCCAGGTGGCCGCCGCCACGCCGTTGTTGGAGTACGGGTTGGACATCCAGACCGCCGGCGTGTTCGACAGGAACAGACCCGCGCCACCGCGCAGCTGGGTGGGGCGTTCGGTATCGAAGGTGTAGTTGAACGAGAAGCGCGGCTGCAGCACGCCATTGCCGTCGATGGTGGTGACATTGGTATAGCCGAACCCGCCCTTGGCGGCGTTCGGATTGCCCGCATTGGCGCGCAGGCCGCACGGCCCGAGGTTGCCCAGCGTGCCCGGGGCGGCCGCAAAGCAGGGGTTGAAGGTCGGGTCCGGATTCACCTTCGGGATGTCATAGCGCAGTCCGTACTGCATCGACAGCCGGTCGTTGACCTGATAGGTGTCCTGGATGAAGAAGCCGTACTGCTTCATCGTGAAACGGGCAGCGACGTTGTCCAGCGTGTAGCCCGGCGCCGGCAGCGCCAGCCGGTACTCGCGCCAACGACCGGCGGCGAAATCGGCGATCGAGTTGAAGGTGTACTGGCCGTTGTAGCGCTGCAGGAACAGGTTGTAGTAGTCGTCGGACTGATAGTCCACGCCGGCCTTGAGCACATGGTCGCCCAGATACCAGGTGCCGGCGAAATACGCGTTCCAGGTCTTGACGCTGATGACGTTGGCCTGGCTGGAATACTCGGTACCCAGCCGCACCATGGTGCCGGAGTCGGTGCCGTTCAGGCGCACCGAAACTTCCGGCTGGTAGCCGCCCACCAGCGGGCCGCGGGTCTGGTCGAACTGGCTGTAGCCCACCGAGAACTCGGTCGAGAAATTCTCGGTCCAGTCGTCGTACAGGCTCAGGGCGTAGCTGGTGCTCTTCTTGTCGAACACGTACCAGTTGCTGGACAGGGTCAGCAGGGTCTGGCTGCTGTTGGTGATGATCGGTTCGACTTCCGTGGTTCGGCTCCAGCGGAAGCTGGCGCGGTGGAAATCGTTGATGTTCCAGTCCAGCTTGACCAGGGCGCGTTTGGAATCGATGTCGGTGCTGGCCGAGCTGGCATCACCGGGATCCATGCCCCAGGCCTGCGCCGTGGTGATGATCTGGTCGAGCTGGGTCTGGGTCAGCCCGTTGACCTGCGAGGCGGCGCTGGAACCCGTCGGCCCCCACAGCGAGCCTGGCGAGGTCTTCTTGCCCTCTTCATAGGACAGGAAGAAGAACAGACGATCCTGGATGATCGGGCCCCCCAGGGTGACGCCCCAGGTGGTGTCCTTGCCGTAGCCCGTCCAATCGGTCAGCGCATTGCGGTTGTTGCCGCCCTTGCCGATCATGCTGTCGGCATTCTGGTAGACGTAGTACAGCGAGCCGTGGAACTCGTTGGTGCCGGACTTGGTGACGGCATTCACCCAGGCACCCACGCCGCGGCGGACGGTGACATCGTAGTTGGCCGTGGAGATGTTGTAGCTCTGGATGGCGTCCTGCGAAATCGGCGTGCCCTTGGTCGGCAAGCCGTTGTCGTTCAGGCCGAAGGGGTCGCCGGCCTGGATGGTGTCCACCGTAATGCTGTTGTAGCGGAAGTTCTGGCCCATGGCCGAGAACGCGCCGCGGTCGCGGTCGGTGACAACCACGTTGGGATCGGTGCGCACCACGTCCTGGATCGAGCGATCCGGCGTCGGCATGCGGTCCATGTCCGCGCGGGTCAGATTGGTGCCCATGCCGCGGTTGTCGGAAGCGAAGGTGTCCGCGCCAGCTCCGACCACCACGACCGCGCCCAGCGTGGTCGCGCCTTCGGAATTGAGTTGGGCATTGACGGTGGCCACCTGGTCGAGGCCAAGGTAGACGTTCTCCTGGGTCCGGGTGCCCTCGCCTTCCTTGGTGATGGTGATGGTGTACGGACCGCCGACGCGCAGGCCGCGGGCGTTGTAGCGGCCGCTGGCATCGGTGGCGGCGCGGCTGACCGTGCCCGATTCGACGTGGGTGATGGTGACCTGGGCGCCGGCGACCGGCTGGCCGCTGGTGCCGGTGACGAGGCCACCGACGCCGGACGAGGTGCTCTGTGCGAACACGGGAGCCGCGGCGAGCGCGACGATCAGACCCAGTGACAGCCTCGACAGCCGGACGCGGTGCAGGTGATTCATGGCATGACCTCTGAATTTTTGACAGGAAAAACGCATGTTCCCCGCATGTCGCCGCCGGAAATCACGGGCAGGCGCCGCAGGACGTTTGATTGAAGCCCCTACGCCGTACGCAGAGGTACGCCGTTACGGAAGTTTAACACGTCAACACGCTTGCAAACGTGCTCTGGATCATGCAAACGCTGGGGCGACAAGCTCACGTCACAACGTATGTGCATGCGCCACCTTATTGAAACCATTCGATATTCAGCACTGTCGTCACACCCGCACCCCTGCCAGTGCTCAACCGACTCAGCCGGCGCCGTGCAGATAGCTGGCCACACCGTCGAGGAACATCTGCACCGAGAGGGCGACGATCACCATGCCCATCAGCCGTTCGACCGCGGCCAGGACGCGGTTGCCGAGCAGCCGCTGCAACCAGGGCGCGCAAAACAGGATCAACGCGGTCGCGCCCCAGGCCAGGGTCAGGGCCAGCATCCACTCGCCCATCCGCGCAGGCTGCTGCGAGCCCAGCAGCATCACCGCCGCCATGCCGGAGGGACCGGCGATCATCGGGATGGCCACCGGCACGATGAAGGGCTCCCCGCCCGGCACTTCACCCATCACGCCTTCCGGAGTCGGGAAAATCATCCGCAGGCCGATCAGGAACAACACGATCCCGCCGGCGATCGACACCGATTCCTCGCGCAGGTGCATCAGTGACAGCACGTGCTGACCACCCCACAGGAACAGCAGCAGCACCACCAGGGCGATGACCAGTTCGCGCGCGAGGATGCGGCGCTGGCGGGCGGCGGGAATGCCCTTGAACAGACTGAGGATGACCGGAATGTTGCCGAGCGGATCGAGGATGAAGAACAGCAGCAGGGCGGCGGAGGTGATGGTCATGCTAGGTCGGCCGCGGCGAAGGCGGGCTGGAGATCGCGAATTTTCCCGCGCCAGGCGGAGGCGGCGGGCGCCAGCAGTTCAACGCAGGCGGGGGCATAGTCGGCGGCGGGCCGTGCTTCCGGATCGACGTTGAGCTGGTAGGCGGTGGCACGCAGGCCGGTGCGCATCGGGCCGGGGCGCAGGCCGCTGATGCGCGGACCGGCGGCGCCCAGCTCGGCCTGCAGCATCGGCACCAGCGCCGCCTGCGCACTTTGCGCAAGGCCATAGCCGCCCCAGAACGCACCGGCGGCTTCGGGCTTGCCGCGACGCTCGGGGGTGTCCAGCACGAACACTGCGGCACCGGCATCGGACTTGGCCAGCAGCGGCAGGCAGGCCTGGGTCAGCCACCAGCGCGCGGTCAGGTCGACATGGATGGCGCGGGCGAAATTGGCCGGGTCGGTGTGCGCCAGCGGGGTCAGGGAACGGAATTCGGCGGCACAGTGCAGCAGACCGTCGAGGTGGCCGAATTCGCCTTCGATCGCCTGGGCCAGCTGATCGAAATCATCCGGCGTGGCGCCTTCCAGATCCATCGGATACAGCATCGGATCCGGGCCGGCGGCTTTGACCGTTTCGTACAGCTTGTTGAGCGCACGCAGCTTGCGGCCAAGCAGGATCACGCTGGCGCCGGCTTGCGCGCAGGCCACCGCCGCGGCAGAACCCAAGCCGCCGGCCGCGCCGGTGATCAGGATGACGCGGTTTTGCAGACGGCCCGACCCGCTCGCGGCATGCACGCTCACGGCTTGCCCACGTCGGCCAGCATGCGCGCCAGATCGCCGGATTCGGCCAGCTCGACGATGATGTCGCAGCCGCCGATCAGCTCGCCCTGCACGTACAGCTGCGGGAAGGTGGGCCAGTCGGAGTAGCGCGGCAGGTTGGCGCGGATTTCCGGATCTTCCAGCACATTGAACGTGTGCAACACCTCGGCGCCCGCGTCCTGCAGGGCCTGCACGGCGCGGCTGGAATAGCCGCACATCGGATACTCCGGCGTTCCTTTCATGAACAGCACGACCGGATGGCTGGCGATTTCGGCGCGGATGCGCTCGGTCACGGTTGGCACCTGTTGACTCCTGCAAATCGCGGCATGGCCGCTTCACGGGGCGACTACGGCATCGCTCGCTACAATCCACCATTGTAATGCGTCGCGCGGCTACGACCGCGCTTTCCACCCATCCGCTTGGAGACTCCGCCCATGGCCATCGAATTGCCTGCCCTGCCCTACGCCCACAACGCGCTGGAACCGCACATTTCCGCGGAAACCATCGACTTCCACTACGGCAAGCACCATCAGGGCTATGTCACCAATCTGAACAAGATGATCGAAGGCACCGAGTTCGCCGATCACGATCTGGTGTCGATCATCCGCAAGGCGCAGGGCGGGATGTTCAACAACGCCGCACAGGTGTGGAACCACAGCTTCTACTGGAACTGCCTGAAGCCGAACGGTGGCGGCGAGCCCACCGGCAAGCTGCTGGACGCGATCAATGCGGCCTTCGGCAACTTCGCCAAGTTCAAGGACGAGTTCACCAAGACCGCGGTGGGCACCTTCGGCTCCGGCTGGGCCTGGCTGGTGCAACGCCCGGACGGCACCCTGGCGCTGGCGAGCACGCCCAACGCGGCTACCCCGATCACCGGCCAGGACACGCCGCTGCTGACCTGCGACGTGTGGGAACACGCCTACTACATCGACTACCGCAACGCGCGCCCGAAGTACCTCGACGCGTTCTGGAATCTGGTCAACTGGGATTTCGCTTCGGCGCAGATGAAGTAAGCCGTGGGAAGCGCGCCTTGCGCGCGACGGGGATTCGGGATTCGGGATTCGGGAGACGCGGGCTCGTCATGCCGGCGCGGGCCGGCGTCCATTTTGACGCTCAGCTGCCATTGCGCCCGCGCCTTGCCTGCGCGCGGGCGGCGCGGAGGGCGTCGAGTTTTTCCTTGAGCTTGATTTCCAGCCCGCGCGCCAGCGGGTGGTAGTAGGCGCGTTCGCCCATCGCCTCGGGGAAGGCGACCTGATCCAGCGCCACCCCGCCTTCGACGTCGTGGTCGTACTGGTAGCCGTCACCATAGCCGAGCTCCTTCATCAGCTTGGTCGGCGCATTGCGCAGATGCATCGGCACCGGCTGGGTGCCGAATTCGCGCAGGTCGCGGCGGGCGGCACCCAGCGCCTTGTAGCCGGCGTTCGATTTGGCGGTGCTAGCCAGATAGAGTACCGCCTGCGCCAGCGCCAGTTCGCCCTCGGGACTGCCCAGTCGCTCGTACGCATCCCAGGCCTCCAGCGCCATCTGCAGCGCGCGCGGATCGGCCAGGCCGACGTCTTCCACCGCCATCCGGGTCATGCGTCGGGCCAGATAGGCCGGGTCGGCGCCGCCGTCGAGCATCCGCACCAGCCAGTACAGCGCCGCGTCCGGATGGCTGCCGCGCACCGATTTGTGCAGGGCCGAAATCTGGTCGTAGAACTGCTCGCCGCCCTTGTCGAAACGGCGGCTGCGGTCGGCCAGCACCTGATGCAAGGTGGTGGTCGTCACCTCGCCGCCTTCCTGCCGGGCGATGTCGGCGGCGATTTCCAGCAGGGTCAGGCCGCGCCGCACGTCGCCATCGGCGGCGCCCGCGATTTCGGCCAGCGCCACCTCGTCGATGCGCAGCCCCTGCCCGCCCAGACCGCGCTGCTCGTCCTCCAGCGCGCGCCGCAGCGCCATGACGATGTCTTCGGCAGACACCGCGTCGAGCACGTGAACCCGGCAGCGCGACAGCAGCGCCGAGTTCAGTTCGAACGAAGGATTTTCGGTGGTCGCGCCGACGAACAGGATGCTGCCGCGCTCGATGTGCGGCAGGAAGGCATCCTGCTGGATCTTGTTGAAGCGGTGCACCTCATCGACGAACAGCAGGGTGCGCTCGCCGGCCTCGAAGCGCGCCTGCGCCCGCGCCAGCACCTCGCGCACCTGCGGCAGGCCGGAGAGCACGGCGGATATGGCGACGAACTCGGCCTCGGCGTGGTGGGCCAGCAGCAGCGCCAGCGTGGTCTTGCCGCAGCCGGGCGGCCCCCACAGCACCATCGAATGCAGGCGCCCGGCCTCGATCGCCTTGCGCAGGGCGGATCCCGGCGCCAGCAGGCGCGGCTGGCCGACCATCTCGTCCAAGGTGCGTGGCCGCATGCGCTCGGCCAACGGCCGCAGCGCGTCGCCGTCGGACGCGCCGATCGGCAGGTCCAGCGATCCGGAAGATTTGCGCGGCGCAGCCATGTCGGCATTGTACGGGCGCGTGGTCGCAGGGGTTGCGACGCGGGTTTGGCGGCCCCGCGAGGACTTGATGCAGACTGACCAGAGCGCCCTAGCTGTAGGCGTGCTCGGGCCCGGGGAAGGTGCCTGCGCGCACCGCGGCGGCGTAGGCGTGGATCGCGCCGGCG
This sequence comes from Thermomonas sp., assembly GCF_023953935.1. GTDB lineage: Bacteria > Pseudomonadota > Gammaproteobacteria > Xanthomonadales > Xanthomonadaceae > Thermomonas. The sequence goes on from NZ_JAMLIW010000002.1 coordinate 172,027, forward strand.
ATCGAGCCGCCTTCGGCGAGGAAATCCTTGACGAATTTCGGCTTGCGGTGGCCGGTGTCGATCCCGAGCAGGTCATGCAGGACCAGCACCTGGCCGTCGCAGCCGGGGCCGGCGCCAATGCCGATCGTCGGGATCGGACTGGCCGCGGTGATCGCTGACGCCAGCGCCGCCGGCACGCCTTCCAGCACCAGCAGCGAAGCGCCGGCTTCGGCGACCGCCAAGGCGCTGGCGCGCAACTGCTCGGCCGCCGATTGCTCACGTCCCTGCACCTTGAAGCCGCCCATCCGCAGCACCGATTGCGGGGTCAGACCGAGGTGGGCGCAGACCGGGATTTCGCGCTCGACCAGGTAGCGGATCGTTTCCAGCTTGTGCCCCGCGCCTTCCAGCTTGACCATCGCCGCGCCGGCCTGGATGAAGCGCACCGCCGCCGCATGGGCCTGCGCTGGCGCGGGATCGGAACCGAACGGGAAATCGGCGATCTTCAGCGCCCGCCGCGCGCCGCGCGCCACTGCGGCGGTGTGGTAGACCACGTCCTCGACCTGCACCGGCAAGGTCGAGTCATGCCCCTGCACCACCATGCCCAGCGAATCACCGATCAGGATCAGGTCAATGCCGGCAGCGTCGATCACGCGCGCGAAGCTGGCGTCGTAGCAGGTCAACATCACCAGCTTGCGGCCTTCGGCGCGCGCCTGCGCCAACTGCGGAACGCTGACTGCCTTGGTTTCCGAATGAACGCTCATCGCCATCCCGGGTTTGGTGGAACCGGGATTATCCGGCATCGCCGCGTCGCGGCAGCGTGTCGGCGTCCACACCCAACGCGGCCGGCAGCAGCGGCACGATGCCTTCGGCGTCGACCCGACGCAGCGCCTCGACCACCATGCCATGCCCGGGGATGACCATGTCCGGGGCGATTTCCGCCAGCGGCACCAGCGCAAACGCGCGTTCGTGCAGGTACGGATGCGGCACCCGCAGGCCAGCTTGGTGGATCGCGTGATTGCCGTACAGGAGCAGGTCGAGGTCGAGTGCGCGCGGCCCCCATTTGACCGAAGCCGTCTCGGCGGTGCGCAGGCGACCGGCGCGGCGCTCGATCGACAAGAGCTCGTGCAGCAGCGCCTCGGGCGAGAGCCGGGTTTCCAGCAGGACCGCCGCATTGACGTAATCGGGCTGGGACACGCCGCCCCAGGCGGGGGTACGGTACAAGCGTGAGGACGCCAGCACGCGGGTGTCGGGCAATTCCGCCAGCGCCGCGATGGCGGTGCGCACGGCGGCGGCCGGGTGGCCGATATTGGCACCCAGCCCGATGCAGGCTTGGATTGGCACTGTCATTCAGGTGTCTCCGTGACTGGATGCGTCCGGCCCCGCGGCGGCGCGGTTGCTGGTCGCGGGCGGCTTCGATTCCACCACGTTCCGCGGCTCCTTTGCCAGTTCCGCAGCGGGCGCCACAACCGCCCCGGCAACCGACGGGTCATTCTGCGCCTGTCGCCAGAAGGCGACGTCGTCCACATGCGAATTCGAAGCCGCCAGCCGCAGTTCGAGGAAATCGAACGCGGCACGGAAGCGCGGGTGCGACAGCAGCCGCTGCACGCGCTTGCGTTGGCGCAGTGAAAACCGCGGCTGCAGCAGCCAGATCTCCTGCATCGGCAGCGAGAACCGCCGCGGCAGCGCGGTGCGCGTCACCTGCCGCAGCGTGACGCGGTCGGCGGCGCGGCGCTGGGCCTCGGCCGCCTGCACGCCCTGCGCTTGCAGCTGCGCCAGCGCGTAGCAATAGGCCGGCCACAGCAGCACCGCGAACAGGAACGCGGGCGAGACCGGCTCCTCGGCGGCCACCCGCGCATCGGTATTGCGCAAGCCCTGCACCAGCATCCGCCGCAGCGCGCCGGACTTGTTCGCCGCCAGCGACTGCGCGGTTTCCGGCAGCAGCACCGGCAGCAGGCCGAGCCGTTCCAGATGTTCGAAGCTGGCCAGCGCATGCCCGGACAGGAACAGCTTCATCGTCTCTTCGAACAGGCGTGCCGGCGAAGCGTCGACCAGCAGCCCAGCCAGACGCGGGATCGGTTCAGCGGTGGCCAACTCGATCGAAAACCCCAGCTTGGCCGCCAGCCGCGCCGCCCGCAGCATCCGCACCGGGTCCTCGCGATAGCGCGCCTCGGGCTCGCCGATCAGGCGCAGGGTGCGCGCCTGCACGTCGGCGAAGCCGCCAACGTAGTCATGCACGCCGAAATCGGCAATCGAGTAGTACAGGGCGTTGGCGGTGAAATCGCGGCGGATCGCGTCTTCCTCGATGCTGCCGTACACGTTGTCGCGCACCAGCCGTCCGCTTTCCAGGACTTCGCGGCCGGGTTCCTCGTCGTCATCGCCGCCATTGGCGCGGAAGGTGGCCACCTCGATGATCTCGCGCCCGAACACCACGTGCGCCAGCCGGAACCGCCGTCCGATCAGGCGGCAATTGCGGAACGCGGCCTTGACCTGTTCGGGGGTGGCATCGGTGGCCACATCGAAATCCTTGGGCGCCCGCCCGACCAGCAGGTCGCGCACGGCGCCACCCACCAAATAGGCCGCAAAGCCCGACTCGCGCAGGTGGTAGAGCACCCGCAGCGCGTTGCGGCTCATCTGCTTGCGGGAGACGCCGTGGACATCGCGTGGAATCACGCGCAATGCCGGCGCAGCCGACGCGTTCGGGTTCGGGGTTTCGCTCATTCGCAGCTGCAGGAAAAGAGGAACGGGAAGCGCAACGGATCGCCGCCCGTGCAAATACTACCAGTCGCACCGCGCCGCCCGATCGGGAAGTGCATGGCGTGGGCTGAGATGCGTCGCGGGTCGCCCGGTCGGGTTCGCCGCTCAACACTCCGCGTCCAGCTTCGATTCACGGACGCAGGCCATCCTTGGCCTGCTCGAACCCGACCGGGCAACCCGCGACTTGTAGCCTCACGCGGCCGGCAGTCTCAAATAGCGATTTCCGGCGCGCCCATTACGTCAAGCTCTCGGACAAACGCAACCAAAGCCTGACGTGCTTCGCTTAAGCCACAGGGTCGCCTGCCTGCGTGACCGGTCCGAGCGGGCCATGGATGGCCCGCGGCCGCGCATCGGAGCTGGAAGCGCAGCTTGCGCGGCGGGCCGATCACGCAGGCAGGCGGCCGTCGTTGACGCCAGCGCATCTTCACAATACGCAGGCCATCCCCAGCCTGTCCGAGCCCGGCCAGGCAGCCCCCGACTCACGCCATTCGCGCCGTCTGGCCTGAATTCGCGCGGCACAGGGATGTGCCGCGTCTATCCCGTAGGGTAGAATCGCCGTCCCGACGATCAATGCTCCCTTCGTCTAGAGGCCCAGGACGTGGCCCTCTCAAGGCTAAAACACGGGTTCGAATCCCGTAGGGAGCGCCAACAAAGAAAACCCTCGTGCCGCAGGCACGGGGGTTTTTCTTTGTCTGCCCTGCAGGGACCCGAGCGTACAATCCCGGCAGCTTCGTCTTTCAACAGCCCACACCCATGCCCTACGTCGTCACCGCCAACTGCATCGTTTGCAAGGATCTCGAAGGCGACGACACGGCCCCGACGCTCCGCACAAGCGACACTCCGCCGCTGCCGCCGGAACACCTCCGCGCGCCAGCCACAGGTCAGGTCCAAACAACGCAAAAGCCGGACGCCGACGATTCGGCATCCGGCTGAGGCAACCGCCCGCGGCTTACTGCCCGCCCAGCGCCGCCTTGAGCGTGCCGATCAGCTTGCCGGCGGCTTCGCCGGTGGGCGGCAGGCCGCGCGGATCGACCGCCGACACCCAGGTGCCATTGCCGGCCCGCGAGACGCGGACCAGGAACTTGCTGTCCTGATAATCGACATCATAGGTGCCGAGGATCTCGGCCTTGCTGGCGATGCGGACGCCGGGCACCGCGGCCAGCGCCTCGCCCACCTTGGCGAAGGCGGTGTCGCGATCGACGGCGAGGTTGAACCCGAGCGGGGCCATCGCCGGCATGGCGGCGCTGGCGGTCGCGGTCGTCGCCGTGGTCGCCGGCAGGTTCATGGCACGATCGGCGGCAGGACGGTCGAGATCCGGCGGAATTTCCAGCGGCCGGCTTTCCGCGCTTTGCAGATACGCATCATTGGTCTTGCTGAACCAGTGGCAGCCGGACAGGCTCACCAGCAGGAAAACCGTGGCGAGCGGAGCGAGGGTGCGGGTCGCGCGGGCGGAACGGTGCATGGTGTCTCCTGTCAGGCCGCCGCGACGCGGCTGCGTTGTTCAATTTCGGAAATGGCCGCGTGCAGGCGTTCGGCCTGGGCGGAGTGTGCCGATGATAGCGGTTGCAGCGGCAAACGCAGCCCGTGACCGATCCCGTCCAGCGCCAGCAGCGCCTTGAGCGGGATGGGATTGGGCTCGATCGAAAGAAAGCGGAACAGTTCGGCCAGCGCCGCGTTCAGCGCCGCGGCCGCGGCGGCATCGCCACCCCGCGCCAGATCGCAGAGACGGCGCATCGCCTGCGGCACGACGTTGGAGGCCACCGAAACCAGGCCATCAGCCCCGGCCAGCATGGCCCGCGCCGCCGTCGGGTCGTCGCCACTGAGCACCGAAAATTCCTCGCTGCGGAAGGCCAGCAGTGCCTGCATCCGTTCCGCTTCCGGGCGCGCTTCCTTCACCCCGATGATCCCCGGATGGGCCGCCAGCGCGCCGGTGGTCTCCGGCAGCATGTCGCAGCCGGTGCGGCCGGGGACGTTGTAGAGCACGACCGGCAGCCCGCCCTCGTCGGCCACCGCGCGAAAATGCGCCAGCAGCCCGTTCTGGGTGGGGCGCACGTAGGGCGGCGTCACCACCAGAGCGGCATCGGCGCCCAAGGCCGCCACGCGACGATTGAAGCGAATGGTCTTGGCGGTGTTCGACTGGCCGGTGCCGGCCAGCACCGGCACCCGGCCCCGGCAGGTTTCCACCGCGATCCGCAACAGCTGGTCGTATTCCTCATCGACCAGCGCCGCCGCCTCGCCGGTCGAGCCGGCCACGACCACGGCCTGTGTGCCCGCCTCCAGCTGCGCGTGCAGCAGGCGCTGCCACGCGGGGATGTCAAGTTCGCCGGCTGCCGTGAACGGCGTCGCCAGCGCGGTGATGCTGCCGAAAAGTCGCAAGGTGGTGGCCTGATTGGTTCGCGGTGCGGGGCGCGGCGCACAGGGCGCCGGCGCAAGGTGGGAATGCGTGCTCCGCCGAATCTTAGCGGAGCGCGACGCGAAGCGAAACCGGCGCCGGGCCGGGATGTCCGGCAGCGGCAAACCGGCGGCCAGTGCGTGTATGCTGCGCCCCATGCCGCCACCTTCGCGGCCCCTTCGTTCTGGGACACCGCTTTGAGCAAGACCGCCGCCCGGCCCGCGCCAACCGAAAACCACCTGCTGATCAACGCGTACACCACGCACCCGCAGTCTCCGCTGCTTCCCGTCACCCGCCGGATCGCCGACTCCGGCTGCAATCTGGTCGATACCCGGCTGGCCACCGTCGGCCGCGACGTCTCGGTGACGGCGCTGGTATCGGGCTCGTGGGACGCGGTGGCCAAGCTCGAAACCATGCTGACCAAGCTCGAACGCGAGGAAGGCCTGAAGCTGGTCTGGTACCGCACCGGACCCAAGCCCTTGCAGTCGAGCCTGTTGCCCTACGTGGTCGAGGTGATCGCCGCCGACAAGCCCGGCATCCTGTTCCAGCTCGCCGATTTCTTCGACCAGCAGGGCATCACCATCGAAAGCCTGCACTGCGCCCGCTACCGGGCGATGCAGACCGGCGCCGACATGTTCTCGGCCCAGCTCACCGTCGGCATCCCCGCAGACATGCACATCGCGACCCTGCGCGATGACTTCCTCGAATTCTGCGACCACCTCAACCTCGATGCGATCATGGATCCGATGAAGTATTGAGCCCGATGAGCGCACCCGGCGACCGCGTCCCCGACCTGCCGCTGGCGCTTTCCAGCGGCACGAGCGCCACGCTCGGCGATTACGCAGGAAGCTGGCTCGTCCTCTACTTCTACCCCAGGGACAGCACCCCCGGCTGCACCACCGAAGGCCTGGATTTCAACGCCCTGCTGCCGAAGTTCAAGCACGCCAATGCGGTGGTGCTGGGCGTGTCGAAGGACTCGTTGAAATCGCACCACAACTTCTGCGCCAGGCAGGGCTTCAAGTTCGATCTGGTCAGCGATGCCGATGGCGCGCTGTGCGAAGCCTTCGGCGTGATCCAGCCGAAAAAACTCTACGGCCGCGAATACCTCGGCATCGTCCGCAGCACTTTCCTGATCGATCCGAGCGGAACGATCCGGCAGAAATGGCAGCCGGTGAAAGTCCCCGGCCACGCGCAGGCGGTGCTGGATGCGCTCAAAGCGACGCAGACCAAGTGATCGGCCATCCCCTGCCCCGCAGGCGCGCAAAGCTGCCCCTCTTCCGCCCTTCGGGCACCTTCTCCCCGCAGCGCGGGGAGAAGGAAAAACAAAGCACGCTCTCTCCGCAGCGCGGGGAGAAGGAAAAACAAAGCGCGCTCTCTCCGCAGCGCGGGGAGAAGGAAATGTCCATGACCGGCACCCACCCACCGAGACCCTCCGAATGACCCACGGCAAACGCATCTACGTCCTCGATACCAACGTCCTGATGCACGATCCGACCGCGCTGTTCAAATTCGAGGAACACGATGTGTACCTGCCGATGCAGGTGATGGAGGAGCTCGACAACGGCAAGAAAGGCACCTCGGAGGCCAGCCGCAACGCGCGTCAGGTCAGCCGCTTTCTCAATGAACTGATCGAAGCCTCCGGCAATACCGACATCCATGCCGGCATCCCGCTGGTCCGTCCGCAGGGCCTGCGCCTGCGCGGCGCAGAAAGCGCCGGCCTGCTGCGCTTCCAGACCTCCGATTTCGACGCCGGCAAGCGCTTCGGCACGGTGATCCCGGACAACAACATCCTCGGCGCGATCCTGGTGCTGAAGGAGTCCGATCCCGGCGCGCCGGTGGTGTTCGTCTCCAAGGACATCAACCTGCGGATCAAGGCCTCGATCGCCGGGATCGCCAGCGAGGACTACGAGAACGACCGCGCGCTGGACGATTTCAACCTGCTCTACACCGGCGCAACCGAGCTGGCCGAGGACTTCTGGCAGCGTCATGGCAAGGATCTGCGCTCGTGGACCGAAAAGGGCCGCACCTGCTACGAGATCACGCGCACGGACGACGAGGACTGGCATCCCAACCAGTTCGCCTTCCTGCCCGGCGACGAGCAGTCGGAACTGAAGGTGGTCAAGCTCGATGGCGACAAGGTGACGCTGCAGATCGTCGATGATTTCCGCCACAGCCAGCACTCGGTCTGGGGCATCAACGCGCGCAACCGCGAGCAGAACTTCGCGCTGAATGCGCTGATGGATCCGGAGATCGACTTCGTCACCCTGCTGGGCACGGCCGGCACCGGCAAGACCCTGCTGACGCTGGCCGCCGGCCTCGCGCAGACCATGGACGTGCAGCGCTACCGCGAGATCGTGATGACCCGCGCCACCGTCAGCGTCGGCGAGGACATCGGCTTCCTGCCCGGCACCGAGGAAGAAAAGATGACGCCTTGGATGGGCGCACTCACCGACAATCTCGAAGTGCTCACCCACAACCAGGAAGGCGGCAGCTGGGGCCGCGCGGCGACCAATGACCTGCTCGCCTCGCGGATCAAGATCCGCTCGATGAACTTCATGCGCGGACGCACCTTCCTGTCGCGCTACCTCATCCTCGACGAGGCGCAGAACCTGACGCCGAAGCAGATGAAGACCCTGATCACCCGCGCCGGCCCGGGCACCAAGATCGTCTGCCTCGGCAACGTCCAGCAGATCGACACGCCCTACCTGACCGAGACCACCTCGGGCCTGACCTACGCGGTGGACCGCTTCAAGCACTGGCAGCACAGCGCCCACGTGACGCTGCGCCGCGGCGAGCGCTCGCGGCTGGCCGACTACGCCTCCGAGGCGCTGCTGTAGGCCAACGGATGGGCGCGGTGCAGGTCGATCAACTGGCGGTGATTGCCGACGATGGTCACCGCTTCACGCTGGAAGCGCATGTGCCGGAAAATCCACGTGCCCGCTTGTTGTGGTTGCCGGCACTGGGCGTCTCGGCCAAGCATTACCGCCCGTTTGCGCAAGCGCTGGCGGCGCGCGGCATCGCCTGTTTCCTGCACGAATGGCGCGGCCACGGCAGCAGCCCCCTGCGCGCGCGGCGCGGCGTGGACTGGGGCTATTGCGAATTGCTCGATGACATCCGCGCCAGCGAGGCCGCCTGCAACGCGCAGTTGCCAACGGTCGAGCGCATCCTCGGCGGCCACAGCCTCGGCGGCCAGCTCGCCTGCTGCCGGCTGGGGCTCGATCCGCAAGCTGCCGACGCGCTCTGGCTGGTCGCCAGCGGCACGCCCTACTGGCGCAATTTCCCACGCCCGACACGCTGGTGGCTGCCGCTGGCCTATCGCTTCCTGCCGTGGCTGGCGCGGCGCGTGGGCCACCTGCCGGGACGCAGGATCGGTTTTGGCGGCAACGAAGCCGCCGGCGTGATGGCGGACTGGGGCCGCAGCGGACTGTCCGGTCACTATCTGCCATACGGAATCGACGCCGACCTCGAAGCCGGCATGGCGCAGTTCAGCGGCCGGCTGCGCGGAATCGCGCTGGCCGACGACTGGCTGGGCCCGCTGCCCTCGCTGCGCCACCTCACCAGCAAACTGGCTGACGCCCGGACCCGGCTGATGACCCTGGACGCAGCGGCGCTCGCCGCGCCCGCCGACCACTACGGCTGGATGCGCCAGCCCGACGCCTTAGCCGATCAGCTGACACACGAGCAACCGTAGCCTGAACCGTGATTCGTGATTCGTGATTTGGAAAAGCACTTTGTCTCTTGCAAATCACCAATCCCCAATCACCAATCATCAATCACCAATCACCAATCACCAATCACCAATCACCAATCACCAATCACCAATCACCAATCACCAATCACCAATCACCAATCACCAATCACCAATCACCAATCACCATGTTTCAAACATCAACAATGATGCGAAAAACTTGCACTGACACGCCCGTCATGCTGCAATTGCACGATGATTTCCGCCGCCCAACTGCGCGCCGCGCGCGCCCTGCTCGGCATCGACCAGCGCACGCTGGCCACCTTGGCCGGGGTGTCCCTACCCACCATCCAGCGCATGGAAGCCAGTCGCGATGAACATGTGCGCGGGGTGGTGTCGACGTTGACGAAAGTTGTGGCGGCGCTGGACGCCGCCGGCATCGAGCTGATCGGCAACGACCATCCCAGCCAGGGGCGCGGGCGCGGCGTCCGCCTCAAAACTCCCCAGTGATGCCCGTGCCTTCCGCAGCGGAACCCGTCTGGCGCCAGTTCGAGCCGAAGCTGGTGACGGTTCTGCGCGAAGGCTATTCGCTTGCCAGGTTCCGCAACGATGCCATCGCCGGACTCACCGTAGCGGTGGTCGCGCTGCCGCTGGCGATGGCGCTGGCGATCGCCAGCGGCGCGGCGCCGGAGAAGGGCCTGCACACCGCGATCATCGCCGGTTTCCTGATCTCGGCCCTGGGCGGCTCGCGGGTGCAGATCGGCGGGCCAACCGCCGCCTTCATCCCGGTGGTATTTTCGGTCATCCAGCACCACGGCTACGGCGGACTGATCCTGTGCACCCTGCTCGCCGGGCTGATGCTGATCGCAGCCGGGCTGTTGCGGCTGGGCGCGCTGATGAAGTTCATGCCGCAGCCGGTGATCACCGGCTTCACCGCGGGGATTGCAGTCAGCATTTTTTCCAGCCAGATCAAGGACGCGCTGGGCCTGCGCATGGGCGCGGTGCCGGGCGAGTTCCTGCCGCGCTGGCAGGCCTATTTCAGCCACCTGGACAGCCTGCAGCCGGCGACGCTGGCGCTGACCGCACTCGGCCTGGCGGTCATCCTGGTGCTGCGCCGCTGGCGCCCGAACTGGCCCGGTTTCCTGCTGGCGCTGCTGGCCTGCACGCTGGCCGCGCTGGCGCTGGCGCTGCCGGTGGACACCATCGGCAGCCGCTTCGGCACCCTGCCCGCCGCCCTGCCGGCGCTGAGCCTGCCGCAGATCCCGCTGGATCGGATCACCGAACTGCTGCCCAGCGCCTTCACCATCGCTTTCCTCGCCGGGGTGGAATCGCTGCTGTCGGCCGTGGTCGCCGACGGCATGACCGGCCGCCGCCACCGCTCCAACGCCGAGCTGATCGCGCAGGGTGCCGCCAACGTCGGTTCGGCGCTGTTCGGCGGCCTGCCGGCAACCGGCGCGATCGCGCGCACCGCCACCAATATCCGCGCCGGCGGCACCACCCCGATGGCCGGCATCCTGCACGCGGTGCTGCTGCTGGTGTTCATGCTGGCGCTGGCGCCGGTGCTGCGCTACATCCCGCTGGCCGCGCTGGCCGCCATCCTGCTGATGGTGGCCTGGAACATCAGCGAGGTGGAAACCTTCAAGCGCACGCTGTCGGCACCGAAAGGAGATCGACTGGTGCTGCTGCTCACCTTCGGCCTGACCGTGGCCTTCGACCTGACGGTGGCGATCGAAGCGGGCCTGGTGGTGGCGGCCTTCGTGTTCATGTTCCGCATGGCCGAAACCGTCGAGGTCTCTTCGGGACTGCAATTGCTGGGCTCGGAGGAATCCGACAATCCCGACGACGCCCGCCAGCGCCAGCGCCTGCCGAAGGACACCGAGGCCTTCCAGATCAATGGCCCGTTGTTTTTCGGCACCTCGGGCCGGCTCGACGACCTGCTGGGGCGCTTCCGCAGCCCGCCCAAGGTGTTCATCCTGCGCATGCGACTGGTGCCGATGATCGATGCCAGCGGCGTGCACGCGCTGAAAGGGCTGGTCACGCGCTGCCGCAAGCGCGAGATCACGTTGATCCTCTCCGGCCTGCAGGGCCAGCCGGCGCGGGTGCTGGCGCAGATGGACATCGCCGATGCAGGCAACGTGCATCTGGTCGGCGATTTCGACGCGGCGGTCGCGCTGGCCGAACGCCTGACCGCACCGGCACCGCCCGCCTGAATCAGGCGCTCGCCAGCTTCACACCCGCGCAAACACCAGCGTGCCGTTGGTGCCGCCAAACCCGAAACTGTTGGACATCACCACGTCGAGCCTGGCATCGCGGCTTTCACGCGCAATCGGGAAGCCTTCCGCGCCGGGATCGAGGGTCTCGATGTTGGCCGAGCCGGCGATGAAACCGTCGCGCAGCATCAGCAGGCTGTAGATCGCCTCGTGCACGCTGGCGGCACCGAGCGAGTGCCCGGACAGGGCCTTGGTCGACGACAGCGGCGGCACCTTGGCACCGAACACTTCGCGCACCGCGTTGAGTTCGGTGATGTCGCCCAGCGGTGTGGAGGTGCCGTGGGTGTTGAGGTAATCGACCGGACGATCCACGCCGGCCAGCGCCATCTGCATGCAGCGCACCGCGCCTTCGCCGCTGGGCGCGACCATGTCGGCGCCGTCGGAGGTGACGCCATAGCCGATCAGTTCGGCGTGGATGCGGGCACCGCGCGCGACCGCGTGGTCCCAGTCTTCCAGCACCAGCATGCCGCCGCCGCTGCCGATCACGAAGCCATCGCGATTAACGTCGTACGGGCGCGAGGCTTTTTCCGGCACTTCGTTGCTGCCGGTGGACAGCGCGCCCATCGCGTCGAACATCACCGTCATCGTCCAGTGCAGGTCTTCGCCGCCGCCGGCGAACACGATGTCCTGCGCGCCGTGGCGGATCAGGTCGGCGGCCGCGCCGATGCAGTGCGCGGAGGTCGCGCAGGCGGCGCTGATCGAATAGCTCAGGCCGCGGATCTTGAACGCGGTGGCGAGGTTGGCCGAGACCGTGGAGCACATCGTGCGCGGCACCATGTAAGGGCCGACCTTGCGCACGCCGCGCGCGCGCAGGATGTCGGCGGTTTCCACCTGCCAGTGGCTGGAGCCGCCACCCGACCCTGCAATCAGTCCGGTACGCGGGTCGCTGACCTCGGCCTCGGACAACCCAGCATCAGCGATTGCATCGCGCATCGCCACGTAGCTGTAGGCGGCGGCATCGCTCATGAAGCGCTTGAGCTTGCGGTCGATGACGGCATCGAGATCAAGCTCGACCGCACCGCCGACCTGGCTGCGCAGGCCATTGTCCACCGCGTCCTGCAGCAGGCGGATGCCGGAACGGCCCGCGCGCAGTGCGCTGGAAACGCTGTCGAGGTCATTGCCGAGGCAGGACGTGATCCCCATGCCGGTGATGGCGACGCGACCCATGTTCATCCTCCGGAAACCGCTTCGAACAAGCCCACGCGCAGATCCTTGGCGGAATAAATCACCTCGCCATCGACCAGGGTGCGCGCGTCGGCCTGGGCGACCACCAACTTGCGGTTGATGACGCGGGTGATGTCGATTTCATAGCTGACCTTGCGGGCAGTGGGCAGGACCTGCCCGGTGAACTTGACCTCGCCGCAGCCCAGCGCGCGCCCGCGCCCGGGCGAACCCAGCCAGGTCAGGTAGAACCCGACCAGTTGCCACATCGCATCCAGCCCGAGGCAGCCGGGCATCACCGGGTCGCCGAGGAAATGGCACTGGAAAAACCACAGGTCCGGATGGATGTCGAGCTCGGCACGCACGAAGCCCTTGCCGTGGCTGCCGCCGTCGTCATTGATCTCGACGATGCGATCGAACATCAACATCGGGTCGGCCGGCAGCCGCGCGGTGCTGTTCGGGAACAGTTCCCCGCGGGCGCTGGCAAGCAGTTGCTCGCGGGTGAACGAGGAAGCGCGGGTCATGGCAGGCATCAATCCGGTAAACGGCTGATTGTAAGCACGACGGCCACGACATACCTACGCGTATTGCGTATCTGGCGATGCCCGATCGCCAGAACGCGACCCAGGGCAACGCTGATTTTTTCCGCGTTGCCTCGGTTGCGCGCCGTCAATGCCGCATATGGCTGTGATCGACGGCGGCGGGCACAGCCGGTTCGACGGCCGCCGGTGCTTGCAGGACCTCACGGCCCTTGCCGATTTCCTTTTCGAACCATTGCGCGAAATACGGCGTCTGCACGAAGCCCTGACTCCAGCCAAAATCCAGTCCCACAAGGTAACGATCTGCGGCACCCCGGCCATTGATCCGCGCCGGCACGACCAGCGCACGGCCGCCGTCACGACCGGCTTCCTCGACCATCGCCCGCACCTGGGCCACGGCGAGCTTGTTCTTGTCCGGCCAGTCTTCGCGCCAGGTGGCTACGCGAAACGCATGGAAATGATCGCCGCCGATGGCGCGCATCTGGCTGGCAAGGCTCTCCAGCAGGTCCAGCCAGCGCTGGTTGGCCGCGTCCTCACCCTGGCCGTGGGCAGTCAGGATGATCGTTTCCCTGGCCGGGTCGGTGGACACGCTGAGGGCGTTGGCCAGCAGTGCCCGGGCGAACAGTGGATCCGCATCGACCCCGCCCACCGTCACCATCGGCAGCGCCGAACGGATCCGCGGCGCGGCCGCAATGCCCGCTTCCATGCCGTGGCCACCCATGTCCATGCCGTGCATGCCACCCATCGCGTGCCCGCCGTGCGCGGCCGGCGCTGCGCCGCTTTCCACGTCCAGCCCCAGCATTCGATCCACATCGCTGCGGAACGAATCGGCCATGCCGAAGGCACGCACGACCACCACCGCCTGCGCGTTCGCGCGCTCCAGTTCACGCACGGCGCGATCGACCGTCGGCGGGTCCGCCATCGAGAACGCGAACGCCAGCGGATGGCGCGAGGCGAGCGGCGCCAGCGCCTGTTCGATGGCGTCGTTCCAGAACCAGTCCGCACCATGGGTCAACGCCACCACCCCGATGCGCGAGGAGTCCGCCGCCGGCTGTTGCAATGCAACTTGCGCGAAGGCGCGCTGCATCCACTGCACCAGCGCGTCGGTGGTCGCCAGCGGTGAAGCCAGCAGTTGCGCGTCCTTCGGCAAGTCGGAGGCAAACCAGCCGGTGAACTCCATCATCGTGTCGGCCCGCGGCGCCAGTGCGACCGGGACCACGACCGCGCCCTGCGCCGCCCTCACCGCCGCACTGAAACGCGCCCGCAGCGCTTCCGCGTCCGGCACCCGGCGCTCCGGATACACCGTGGCATCGATCGCGTCGGGCGCAAGCGTGCTGGCAAATCCGCCCATGCGCCGCAGTTCCGAGCGCATGGCTTCCGCCGCGGCGGCGCTGCCCGCGCCGTAGCCCAGCAGCAACAGCCGCTGCCCGTGCGCCGACGCGTCCCGCAGCCGCGCGGACAAGTCTTCAACCGCCAGATAGGAGGCCCCGTAAGGCTTGGCATAGGCCATCGTCACGCCCTGCGCCTGACGCGCCTGCAACCAGCCCTGCGCCTGCTGCCAGCGTGCTTCCTGCGCGGAGACAAACAGCGGCAGGACCGTCACCGTCCGCGCTCCGCGCGCGCGCAGCGCGGCCAAGCGGGTATCCAGCACCGCTTCGCTGCGGGCATCGGTGACATACAGCAACTCGGCATTGCGGCCCTGCGCGAAGGCTTGGAAGGCATCGCCAATCTCGGCATTGCCGAGGAAACCGCGGTCCGGGGTGATGACCAGCACGCCATTGGCCGGCACCTGCGCGGCGGCAGGCAAAGCGACCACCGCGACAATCAAGAACAGGACGGCGACAAGCGAACGCAACCAGCGCGACTGGGACAGGACCACGGGCACTCCTCGGCTTCCAGGGAAATCCCCGTCGCATAGGTGACGAGGGCGGGCGCAGTGTACCGGGAAATTCGCCTAAATGGTATTGATTCTCATTACCTGACACGGTACCGTTCGGACCACCCCGCCTCGCCCGTTGGCAGGGCTTCAAGTCCGCCCGTACTGGTCCTCGTAGCGCACGATGTCGTCTTCACCCAGATAATCGCCGGACTGGACTTCGATCAGTTCCAGCACGTCCGCACCTGGATTCTCCAGACGGTGCCGCGCCCCGATCGGGATGTAGGCAGACTGGTTGGCGTACAGCTCGAACACGTCGTTGTCACGCGTCACCCGCGCGGTGCCGCGCACCACCACCCAGTGCTCGGCGCGGCGCTTGTGCGATTGCAACGACAGCCGCGCGCCCGGCTTGACCTTGATGCGCTTGACCTGGAAGCCATCGCCCACGTCCACCGAGTCGTAGCTGCCCCAGGGACGGTAAACCTCGCGGTGGAACACGACCTGGCTGCGCTGCGCGTCCTTCAGCTGCGCGACCACCTCCTTGACCTGCTGAACCCGATCCTTGCGCGCCACCAGCACGGCGTCGGCGGTTTCGACCACCACGATGTCATCCACGCCCACCAGCGCCACCATCCGCTGCGCCCAGGCGTAGCTGTTGCGGGAATCAACCGTGATGACTTCGCCACGGCAGGCATTGCCAGAGGCGTCCTGGGCGCTCACGTCCCACAGCGACGACCACGAGCCGACGTCGTTCCAGCCGAAGTTCACCGGCAACACCATCGCGGCATCGGTGTGTTCCATCACCGCGTAGTCGATCGAATCGGACGGGCAGTCGGCGAATGCGATCTTGTCCAGACGGATGAAATCGCCATCGCGCGCGGCGGTGGCATGGGCCGCGCGTACCGCTGCCGCGATCGCGGGCCGGAAGCGCTGCAACTCCTCCAGGAAGCGCGAGGCGCGCAGCAGGAACATGCCGCTGTTCCAGAAGAAATCACCGCTCGCAAGATAGCCCTGTGCGGTGGCCGCATCGGGCTTCTCGACGAAGCGCAGCACCTTGCGCACGCCCTCGCCGGACGCCGCCTGGATGTATCCGAAGCCGGTTTCCGGCGCGGTCGGCACGATCCCGAAGGTCACCAGCGCGCCCGCTTCCGCCGCCGGGCTGGCCACGCGCACCGCCTCCCGGAACGCGGCCGGATCGCGCACCACATGATCCGAAGGCAGCACCAGCAACAACGGGTCCTCGCCGCCGGCCATCGCCTGCAACGCCGCAGCAGCGATGGCCGGCGCGGTATTGCGGCCCAGCGGCTCCAACAGGATGGCCGGCACCGGCGCACCGATCTGGCGCAGTTGCTCGGCCACGAGGAAGCGGTGTTCTTCGCCGGCCACGACGATTGGTGCAACATCCGCAATCGCCGCGACCCGCTGCCAGGTCGCCTGCAGCATGGTCTCCTCGCCAGCCAGCGGCAGGAACTGCTTCGGATAGGCTTCCCGCGACAACGGCCACAGGCGGGTCCCCGACCCGCCGGACAGCAAGACCGGCTGCAATGTCATCATTTGCTCTGGATTCCTTTCGCTTGTGACTCCGCGCCAGTTTACCCTTGACCCATGACCTCCACTTGCCCTGATCCGCACGACGCGCGTGCCATGCAACGTCTGGCCTGGGCGCGCGCCGCATTGAACGCGCCCGGCGCGGAGCTCGAACGCGCCTCCACCGACGCCGGCTTTCGCAGCTACTGGCGCACGATCGGTCCGGGGCCGAGCCGGATCGTCATGGATTCGCCGCCCGACAAGGAAGACGTGCGTCCGTGGCTGCGCCTGCGCGACCTGCTGGAAGGCGGCGGCGTGCGGGTGCCGCAGGTGCTGGCAAGTGATGTCGAGGCCGGTTTCCTGCTGCTGGAAGACCTCGGCCGTGACACCTACCTGCAGGTCATCGACGCGGACAATGCCGATGCCCTGTTCGATGCCGCGCTGGAGCAGTTGCTGAAGATCCAGCACATCGCCACGCCCGCCGAACTGCCTGCCTACGACGCACCGATGCTGATGCGCGAGCTGCGCCTGTTCGACGAATGGTTTTGCGAGCGCCATCTGGGCCTGGCGCTGTCCGATGCCGAACGCGGCGTGCTGGCAGAGGCCCATCGCTTCCTGATCGAGTCCGCATTGGCGCAGCCGCAGGTGCTGGTGCACCGCGATTTCATGCCGCGCAACCTGATGCCGGCCAGCGCTGGCCCGGCGGTGCTGGATTTCCAGGATGCGGTGCGTGGGCCACTTGCGTATGACGCCCTCAGCCTGTTCAAGGACGCCTTCCTGAGCTGGCCCGAAGCGCGCGTCGACGCATGGCTCGACCACTATCACGCTCGTGCCACCACCAGCGGCCTGCCGGTGCCGTCGCGGACGCAGTTCCGTCGTGATGCCGACCTGATCGGCGTCCAGCGCCACCTGAAGGTGATCGGCATCTTCGCCCGCCTGCATCACCGCGATGGCAAACCGAAATACCTTGCCGACGTGCCGCGCTTCTTCCGCTATCTCGACGCCACGCTGCCACGCTACCGTGAACTCGACGGCCTGCGCGGTTTTCTCGATGCCCGCGTGCGGCCCGCCCTCGCGGCCGCGCCGCAGGTGCCGTCATCGTGAACGCGCTGATCTTCGCCGCCGGCCTCGGCGAGCGGATGCGTCCGTTGACCGACCACACGCCCAAGCCGCTGCTGCGCATCGCCGGCAAGCCGCTGATCGTCTGGCATCTGGACAAGCTGGCCGCGCTGGGCGTGCGCGACGTCGTCATCAACACCTCCTGGCTCGCCGCGCAGTTTCCGGACGTGCTGGGCGATGGCAGCCGCTGGGGGCTACGGATTCACTACTCGTTCGAAGGCCCGACCCCGCTGGAAACCGGCGGCGGCATGTGGCACGCCTTGCACCTGCTGGGCGATGCCCCCTTCCTCGCCGTCAACGGCGACATCTGGAGCAATCTCGATTACGCGTCACTGCCGCGCGAACCCGTGGGCGATGCGCATCTGGTGATGGTGGACAATCCCGCGCACAACCCGGCCGGCGACTTCGCGCTCGGCACCACGGGTCAGGTCCATTCCGAAGGCGCGCAGCGGCTGACCTTCGCCGGCATCGGCGTGTACCGCCCCCGTCTGCTCGACGGCTGGCAGACGGTGATCGGCGCGGTGCCCGGCGTCGAAGCAACACCGCCACGCTTCAAGCTGGCACCGCTGCTGCGCGCGGCGATGGCGCGCGGTGCCGTCACCGGCCAGCACCACCGCGGCCGCTGGACCGACGTCGGCACGCCGCAGCGACTGGCCGAACTTGATGCCACGCTGCGAAAGTAGGGGTGATCGAAACGATGCCTCACCTCGGCTCCCGCTAAGCGAACCGCAGTTTCGAAATTCCGCCGACCCTCATTGCAAGCGCGCCAGCCCGGCCTGGGCGCGCCGCAGCACCGGCAACTCAAGATCGGCCTCCTTCCAGAGCGCCAGCAGCTCAGAATAGGCGCGGGCGGCACCCGCGCGATCCCCGGCGCGTGCCAACGCTTCGGCCAAGCGCAAACGCGCCATCGGACCGACCGGCAGGTTCATGGCCAGCCCACGGTGCGCGAGGATGCGCTGGAACTCGGAGATGGCCTTTTGCTCATTCCCGGCGGCCACATGGGCTTCGCCGCGCATGTAGATCGGGTACAGCGTGGTCCACCACAGCGGGCTGGAGCGTGTGACCCCCAACTCGAATGGCGCAGCGGCGCGCAGCAGTGTGAGCGCCGCATCCGCATCACCGCGATTCAGTGCCAACCGGGCGCGCAATGTGGGCAGGTAGTTGAACTGGACGAAGGTATCCTCAGGATAATCGCGCGCCAGTTGCGCAACCAGCGGCGTGGCTTGCGCGGTATCGCCGATCACGGCATAGGCCAGTGCGGCGCCGTACAGCACATCCCGCGACGGCACCCGCGCCAGTGCCGCCTTGGCGTCTTGCCTGGCCGCGTCCGGCTGTCCGTACAGGGCTTCGCGCACGGCAGACATCGCCAGATAAGTGGCGCTGGGTTCCTGCCCTCCTGTTCGCAGCGATGTGGCCATCGCCTGCTCCGACAGCCGCCGCGCATCCCGCAGCCGGCCGTGATACGCCGCGGTTTCGGCCTCGCTGGCCAGCAGTTGATCCTCGATGCCAGGCAATCCGCTGGCCGCGGCCACCTGCTGTGCCATGCCTGCCGTGTCCCCGCTCAGAAAGGCCAATTGGTAAAGATCAAGGATGAAAAAAGACGACGCTTGGAGCTGACGCTTGCGGGCGTTGGCGTAAGCCGCACGGGCCGCATCGAAGCGATCCAGCGCAATGTCGGCATCCATCAGGAAGGCGTAGGGGAAGGCGTTGGCGGGGGCCAGGCGAATCGCGTCGAGCGCCTGCATCCGGGCGCGTTCGTATTCACCGAGCACCGGATAGATCGAACCGGCCAGCAGGATGCGCGGCATCGTCGCGCGCGGATAGGCCTGGATCCAGGCCAGGCTGGCCTGCACGGCGCTGTTGATATCGCCATTGCCGCTGCGCCCGTAACGGGCAACGATGAAATAGCGCTCCGCTTCGCTGACGTTGCTGCGCAATGCATAGGCGCGGCGCGCGTAGTCGGCGGCGATGCGCGATTCGCCCAGAGTGGTGTATTCGATCGTGAGCGCCCCGTACGCCAACGCAAAATCGGGGTCGAGTGCGATGGCCCGCTTGAACAGCGGGATGGCCTGGGTGGAATCACGGTGGGTCCACAGCACCCGCATGCCCTGGCTGTAGGCCTTGAGCGCGTCCAGCGACGGCGTGGTGGCCTGCTCCAGCGGTGTATCGAAACGGCGCACGCTGCTCAAAGCCTCGCCCAGGTGGCCACGCAGGCGGGATGCAAGGCTTCCCAGCGTGGCAAGCACGCGGCTCTTGCCTGCCGCTTCGCTCTCGGTGCTGGCGAGGGTTTCGCCGTTGGCGCAGTCTCGCGCCCGCAGGGTGAGCTGATAGGGGGCCCCGACTTGCGCGATCGTGCCTTCGATCACCGCCGCACCGCCCACGCGCTGGCACAGGTCCAGTGCGGTGGCGGCATCCAGCCGCGCATCGGACCTTCGGCCCATCATCACCAGCGCCTGCCGCACCCGGTCCTCGGTGACGATGCTCAAAAATGGAGATTGCTCGAGCTGGATCGACAGGCCCTGTCGCAGCGAGTCATCGAAAACCGGATCGCCGGTGCGATTGTCGAATTCGGCCAGCACGACCGTGTCACGGTCGGTCAGCGCGCGTGCCGGAGGACGCAGGAAACCCCAGGTCGCCACGCCGATGACTGCAAGCACCGCCACGGCCAAGGCGAACCGGCGGACCTGCGGCGACCGCCAGCCGGATGCCGGCGCGGCCTCCACCGCTGCCAGCGCTTGTGCCAGTTCGGTGGCCGTTTGCCAACGCTGGGCAGGATCCTCCTGCAGGCAGCGCGCGATGATGGTTGCGAGCGGCCGCGACGGAATCGGTGCGCCGGCCTGCCCCACCCGGCTTCCGGTCAGCATTTCATGCAGGACGCAGCCGAAGGAATAGATGTCCGAGCGGGGGTCGGCTGGCTGGCCCTTGCGTTGCTCGGGCGAAGCGTAGGCCGGCGTGCCCATGACGTTGCCGATCGCGGTGGTGGATTCATCGGCATGAAACCGGGCCAGCCCGAAATCCAGAATCTTGATCCCGGACCCGGCCAGCATGATGTTGCCCGGCTTCAGGTCGCGATGCGTGATCCCCTTGGCGTGCGCCGCCGCCAGCCCGGCGAGGATCTGCGCGGCGCAGGCCAGCGCATCGTGCACCGACAGCGCACCCTGCAGCAGCCGCGCGGCCAGGGTGTCGCCCTCGATCAGCTCCATCACCATGTAATCCGGACCAACGTCATGCAACGCGCAGATGTTGGGATGGTTCAACGCCGCAATCGCCCGCTGCTCGTCGCGAAACCGGGCGCCAAACCGCTCCTGCACGCGCTTGATGGCGACGCTGCGGCCCAGGCGGGTGTCGGTGGCTCGATACACCTCGCCCATCCCGCCTTTGCCCAGGCTGCCCTCGATGCGGTACGGCCCCAGCAGCGTGCCAACGGGCCACGCCGCCTGCGCGGGCCCAGAGGGCAGAGACAGCGCATCCAATGCCGGCGGGCGATCCAGGAACACGGCGTCGGTGTCCTGCGCGAGCAGGGATTCCACTTCCCGCCGCAGCTCAGGTGTGGTCTGTTCCAGCAGCGCGGCGCGCGCCTCGGCGCCGGCCTCGCGGACCGCGTGGTAGAGCTCGGCGATCTGCTGGAAACGCCGCGGATCCATGGCGCGTCAATCCCTTGAAGAAAGGTCTGAACAGGTTGTTCCGGCGATCGTTCCGGCGCCGGCGGTCACGCTTGACCGGCCAAGGCAACGCTGATTTTCCAGCGCATCCCTGAATCAAATCTCCCCGCGCAATTCCCGCAGCAGCCAGGCCTTGGCCAGATCCCAATCGCGCCGCACCGTGCGCGGCGACACCTCCAGCAGCGCGGCCACTTCGTCCTCGCCCAAGCCGCCAAAATAGCGCAACTCGACCACCTTGGCCTGGCGCGGCGCCACCTGTGCAAACGCGGTCAGCGCGTCATCCAGGGCCAGCAGGGTCGGATCCGGCGTTTCCGGCACCAGCGCCGCCTCGTCCAGCATCACGTGCACGACGCCCGCCCCGCGCTTGTCGGCGTCCCGGGCGCGTGCGGCGTCCACCAGGATCCGCCGCATCATCTGCGCGGCCACGGCGAAAAACTGCGCCCGGTCACGCCAGTCGACGGCCGCCGCATTGGTCAGCCGCAGGTAGGCTTCGTTGACCAATGCGGTGGTTTGCAGGGTGTCCGGCTTGCGCTCGGCGCGCATGTGGCGGTGGGCGATCCGGTGCAGTTCGGCGTACACCTGCTCGGTCAGCGCGGCCAGCGCCGCCTCGTCGCCGCCGGTCCAGGCTTTCAGCAACCCGGTGACGTCGGCCGCTGGATCAGCCACGGCCTGCCTCCGCGGCGCGCCCACGGGAAATTTCACCGGCGATGGCCACTTTCGGCCTCGGCTTGCGCCTTTGCCCTGTGAGGGAGGACACCCAAGTCGCCCCGCCATCGAGGAAATCACGATGAAACACCGCAAAACCTCCATCGCCACGGCATTGGCGAGTATAGCCATCCCGACCGCACTGGCGATCGCCAGCCCCGCCGCGCAGGCGCAGTCCGCCACGCCGGCCAACTCGCCCTATGCCGGCCTGTTCGACAACATGGTGGTGTATGGCGACAGTTTCAGCGATGGCGGCAATTTCTCGCTCGCCATGGGCTATCCGGAAGCATCGCGCTTCACCACCAATCCGGGTCTGGTGGCGGTGGAATACTTCGCCCACTACTTCGGCATGCCGCTGGCGGCATCGGAACAAGGCGGCGGCAATTACGCGTTTGCCTTCGCCAGCGTTCGTGAACCCTCGCCCGGCGTGCCCTCGCTGCCCGAGCAGCTGGCGATGAGCCTGCAGGCCAACGGTGGCAAGGCCGACCCGAGGACGCTGTACACGATCGTCGGCGGCGCCAATGACGTGTTCACCAACTTCACCTCGGTGGGAATGGGGCTGCTGACCCCGGAAGAAGCCGCCGCCAATCTCAAGCTGGATGCGCAGGCCGAACTCGACATGCTCCACCAGCTGGAGCAGGCCGGCGCGCGCTACGTGATGGTGTTCAACCTGCCCGATCTAGGGCTGTCGCCCGACATCGTCGCGCTGGGCCCCGATGTGGCCGCACAGCTCACCGAAATGACCCGGATCTACAACGACGCGCTCAACGCCGGGCTGGGGAATACCGGGCTCAACGTGATTCCGGTCAATACGTTCGGGCTGTTCAGCGAATTCGTCGCCGACCCGTCGCGCTACGGCCTGGGCAATGTCACCGATGCAGCCTGCGGCGCTGGCTCGCTGGCGGTGGACTGCGGGCCGCAAGGCTCCGGCATGCCCTACACCTATGCGTTGGGCACCGAGATGACGTATCTGTTCGCGGATTTCGGCCACCCCGGCACCGCCGCGCACAAGATGCTGGCGCAGTACGCACAATCCATAGTGATAGCGCCCGGACAGATGTCGCTGCTGGGCGAGGCGCCGCTGCAATTCGGCAACGACGTGCAACATGGGGCACTGGATCAGGCCCTGCTCCGGACTGCGGATGCCTCCTCCGGGTGGCGTCCGTGGATCCGTTTCAGCCATATGCGCGATCGCTTCGATGCACAGGTGAATTCGCCGGCCAACCGCGCCGAATCCAATACCCTGAGCATCGGTGCCGACATCCAGGCCAGCCCGACGCTGACGGCCGGCCTGGCCGTGAGCCTGGGCCGGCAGCGCGATGCGTTTGCCGGCAATGCCGGCGGCTTCCGGCTCGATGACACCCTCGGCACCGGCTATCTGGCCTGGCGTTCGGAACACGCATTTGCGGGCATCGCCGCCAGCTATGGCCAGCTGCGCTTCCGCGACATCCATCGCAATGTCGCGATCGGCCCGGATCTGCGGCGCGAGCGCGGTGACACCTCCGGCACCCAGGCGGCGCTGACGTTGACCGGCGGTTGGTGGTTCGACATGGGGACGTGGAAAACCGGACCGTTCGCCGATCTGAGCTGGCAGCGCATCCGCATCGACGGTCATGCGGAAGCGGGCAACGCATCCACCGCCATGTGGTTCGGCCGCCAGCAGCGCCAGGCGATGATCGGCAGTCTCGGCTGGCAGTTGGCGGCGCGCCTGCCCTCCGGCAGCAAGACCCTGTATCCCTACGCACGCATCGCCTGGCACCACGATGCCAAGGCGGATCCGCGCCTGGTCAGCGCCGGTCTGGTCAGCATGGCGGGCAGTTTCGCATTGCAGGGCTACAGCCCGGATCGCAACTGGGCCAGCGTGGACCTCGGGCTGGGCTGCGACTTCAGCCCCAACCTGTCGGGATGGATCGGCTACAGCGGCCGGTTTGCCGACGCCAGCCAGCGTCGGGACAGCGTGAATCTGGGTCTGCGCTTCCAGTTCTGAGCGCAGGCAGCGGAGAGCCTGGGGAGGGCCGGCTTCAACGGCATTCCAGCGCGCCAGGGAAGGCGCGCCTACCCCAGTTCCGGCCCCAGCACCTGGCGCAAAAACGGCACCGTCAGCCGCCGCTTGGCCACCAGCGATGCGTGATCGAGCCGCTCGAACAGGGCGGCGAGGCTGCCCGGATCGCGGCTGCAGCGTTGCAGCATCCAGTCCAGTGCGGCGGCGTCGAAATCCAGCCCGCGGGCGGTGGCGCGTGCGCGCAGCATCCGCGCGCGGCCGGCATCGTCCAGCGTCGGCAACTGCCAGCGGGCGCACTGCGCCAACCGCGAGCGCAGGTCGGGCAGTGCCAGTGGCAGCGCGTCAGGCGCCTCGATCGCGGCGTACAGGCTGCCGCGCCCGGCATCACGCTGGGCGTTGTGGTGATCGAACAGGGCGATTTCGTCGATGCGCTCCCCGGCTACCGCATCCAGATCGTCCAGCGCCACCAGCTCGGCCGCGACGTCTTGCAGCGCCTCGCCCACGCGTCCGCGCAAACCGCGCAGGGACAGATAGACCGTGCGCCGGCCGGCCGCCTCGGCTTCTGCGCAGGCCGCCAGCAGCAGGTGGGTCTTGCCGCTGGAATGCGGGCCGGACAGGAAGATCGGGTCGACATGGCGCCCGAGCGCCAGCGCGCGCAGCTGGTCAAGCAACCCCGTCGGCGCCGCGACGAAGCGCTCGAAGCGCTGGTCAGGCGGCGCGCGCAGCGCCAGCGGGAGCTGCGAACCGATCGCTTCCACGTCAGGAGGCGTCATTTTCACCTTGGCGCTGATCCGGACCGGGCTCACGATCACCCGCAGCGACGCTCGCAGCCTCCGGGGCGGCTTCGTCCGGCACGCCGACGAAGCCTTCGGCATCCAGCAGGATCACCGGCGTATCGCCCGCATACAGCCCGCTGCGGCGATAGCGTTCCTGGGCGTAGCGCAGCAGCACGTTGGCCACCGCCGCCACCGGCAGCGCCAGCAGCATGCCGAGGAAACCGAACAGCACGCCGCCGGCCATCACCGCGAAGATCACCGCCATCGGGTGCAGGCCGATCCGGTCGCCGACCAGCTTCGGCGTCAGGATGTAGCTTTCGATGATCTGGCCGATGCTGAACACCACCGCGACCCCGGCCAGATGCTGCCAATCGCCGAACTGGACCAGCGCGGCCAGTCCACCCAGCACGATGATCGACGCCGGGCCCAGATACGGCACGAAGGTCAGCACCCCGCCGACCAGGCCGATCAGGATGCCGAGGTCGAGCCCGACGGCCCACAGCCCGACGCCGTACAGGATGCCGAGGATCAGCATGACCAGCAGCTGGCCGCGCAGGAAGCCGCCCAGCACCGCATCCGATTCGAGCGCCAGCCGCTTGACGGTGGCGTAGTGGTCGCGCGGCACCAGCGAACCCACGCGGCCGACGATCAGATCCCAGTCGCGCAGGAAGAAGAAGGTCAGCACCGGCAGCAGCACGATGTTCACCAGCCAGCCGATCAGGGCGAAGCTGGACTTCGACACATAGCCCAGCGCCACCGCGGCGAACCCACCGGCGCTCTGCCAGTGCTCGCGCAGCAGGGCAAGCAGGTGCTCGGTGTCCAGCCAGACGTGCAACTGCATGCCGGTGCGCTTTTCGAACCAGGGCACGAGGGTGCCGAGGAACCAGTCGCGATAGCTGGGCACCGAGACGAACAGGGTCGTGATCTGCTGTTCAAGGATAGGAATGAGCAACAGGAGGACGAGCACCAGGATCAGGATGATGGCGGCAAACACCAGGATCACGGCGGTATTGCGACCGACTTTGCGACGCTCGAGACGGTCCACCATCGGATCGCCCATCCAGGCGAGCAAGGCCGCGAACGCGAACGGGACCAGCACCGGGGTCAACAGCCAGATCACCCAGACCAGGCCGACAGCCAGCGCGCCCCACTGCAAGCGCCGGAAAAAGCCCGCGATCGTTGCCAGGTCATCTTCCTTCGACATGCTTCAACCTCCGGCCAGCCGAAAACGCGTCGACCCGCCGGTATCACCCGTCGACGGGTCGGCGGGAACCGCGACCAGCACGCTGCCACGCCCGACATAGCGGGAGAAATTGGCGATCCCGGTGCTCAACTCGAGCTCGAGGTCGAGTTGATCCGGGGTGGCCAGCACCGGGGAAATTCGCCTGACGATCGAGATGCCACCCAGATAACCGGCCACCCGCAGGTAGTCGTCGGCATCGCGCAGGCCGGCAATCTGCACCCGGAAGGTGCCGCCGCTCCCGCCGCTGCCGGCCCGCGCATAGCGCCGATACAGCGCATCGGCGGCCCCGTCGGCGCCGCCGGCCATGGCCCGGCGCGCGTCGGCACTGCTGGTCTGCCAGCGGTTCAGGACCTTGCCGCCATCCACGAGGATCCAGTCCACCTGCCACTGCCCGGGGGTCTTGCGCATTTTCCCGAGCAGCTGGATCGGCGGGCTGTAGCGCCGCGACAGTGCGGCCACCGCCGTGGTGTCGCCGCGCCAGATCGCGCCCACCGCCGCCTGTTCGGCGGCATCGCCGGACGGCAGGCCAAGGGCATAACCGCGGGCGCGGGCCTGGTCCAGCACCGAACGTGCGGCGTTGGCCTGTCCCAGCCCCACCAGCCGCGGCCCGCTGCCATCGTCGATCGCCAGCCACAGCACCGGCTTGGGCCGGGGCTGCGGCCAACTCGGCAAGCCCAGCAGGTCGATCAGATCGTTCACCGCATCCTGCTTGAACCGCACTACCAGCTTGGTCTGGTAGCTCGGCGCGCCGGCCGAGCCGACGCCTTCGTCCTGCCGGTAGTCGTAGCTTTCGACGTAGCTGTCGGCGTCAGCCAGTTCTTCGCGCACGCCGCCGCGCGCGAGCGCCGCGCGATCGCCGGTCATGTTGACCAGCACCTGCGCCAACGCTGCCGCCAGGCCTTTCTTGCGCTCCGCGTCGGTCTGATTGCGCACCGGAACCTCGGCCTCGTAGGCGCCCTGCGCCACCGCACGATCGCCCTCGGTGCGCTGCGCCAGCGCGCTGCCGGCCCACAGCAGGCCCAGCGCCGCCACCAGCAGGCCCAGCCACCACCGATTCACCGTTTGCGACCTCGCGTGCATCACCGCTCCCTGCCAAAACCTGCGACCAATCGGCAAATGGTGCCGCAGGCGGGCGGTGGCGTCCATCGGCAGGCAGTTGTCGCCTCTCCATGCGTGCCTTACAGTGAACCTCATGGTTCAGTATCAAGCCCACCTCGATTCCACCTTCGCGGCGCTCTCGGATGGCACCCGCCGCGGCGTGCTGGAGCAGCTCGGCAGGTCGGATGCCTCGATCAGCGAGCTCGCGCAACGCTTCCAGATGACCCTCACCGGCATGAAGAAGCACGTCAGCGTGCTGGAGCAGGCGGGACTGGTGGCCACCCGGAAAGTCGGGCGCGTCCGCACCTGCACGCTCGGGCAACGCCGATTGCAGGACGAAGCCGCCTGGATCGCGCGCCACCAACAACTCTGGAGCACACGCTTCGATGCCCTCGACGCATTGGTCGAGCAACTGAAACGCAAGGAGAAGGCAGATGCAACGCGAACCCGAATTTAGCGCCAGCGCCGGCAACCCCACCGCCGTGGCGCGCAAGTCCGACTGCGAGCTGGTGGTGACGCGCACCTTCAATGCCCCGCTGCACATCGTGTTCGACGCCTGGAGCAAGCCGGAACTGTTCCAGCGCTGGTGGGTCCCGGCGTCGGCCGGCCTGCGCCTGATCTCCTGCGAGATGGACATCCGCACCGGTGGTCGTTATCGCCTCGTCTTCCAGCATCCAATATTCGAACAGCCGATGGCGTTCTTCGGCAGCTATGTCGAAGTGACCCCGAACCTGCGCCTGGTCTGGACCAACGAGGAAAGCGACCAGGGCGCGGTGACCACGGTGAGCTTCGAAGCCGACGGCGAGCAAACCCGGGTCACCCTGCACGAGCGCTACCCCAGCAAGGAGGCCCTCGACCAAGCCCTCGCCGGCTCGGCCGAAGCCCTGCCCGAGCAATTCAAGCAACTGGATGCGTTGCTGGCGGGATGATCGTGCGAGCGCGACTGACCTCGTGGCCAACCGCAATGCCCGCAGTGATGCGGGTTTTGTGGGTCGCAGGCTGTCGGGACGCAAGGCTGATCCTGTATTCGAACCCGACTCCATTGTTCGGTGGTGAGTTTTCCCCGTTCGGGGATTGAATGGCAGCGACGACCGGCGATGGCAGCGTTCCGTCAAAGGCACTGATCGGGCAACGCCGGCGCCCGGCTGTTAGAATTGCAGCCCTTTGCTCGCACGCAGCGGAATCGCCGTGACGCTTCCTTCGACGCCATCCACGACCGGCCTCACCTACCGCGATGCCGGTGTCGACATCGATGCCGGCAACGCCGTCGTCGAGCGCATCAAGCCCCTGGTGCGGCGTACGCTGCGCCCGGAAGTGCTGGGCGGGGTGGGCTTGTTTGGCGGGCTGTTCGACCTGTCCGGCCGCTACCGGGAACCGGTGCTGGTGTCCGGCACCGATGGCGTGGGCACCAAGCTCATTCTTGCCAAGCAACTGAATCGCCATGACAGCATCGGCCAGGACCTGGTCGCGATGTGCGTCAACGACGTGCTGGTGCAGGGCGCCGAGCCGCTGTTCTTCCTCGATTATTTCGCCACCGGCAAGCTCGACGTCGAGACCACGGTGAACGTGGTCGGCGGGATTGCCAAGGGCTGCGAGATCGCCGGCTGCGCGCTGATCGGCGGCGAAACCGCCGAGATGCCGGACATGTACCCGCCGGGCGAGTACGACCTCGCCGGCTTCACCGTCGGTGCGGTGGAAAAATCGAAGCTCATCGATTCGTCCATGCTGCGCGCCGGTGACGTGCTGATCGGGATTGCGTCCAGTGGCCCACATTCCAACGGCTATTCGCTGATCCGCAAGATCCTCGCGCGCGCCGGTGCCAGCGCCGACAACGGCGGGCTCGACCTCGATCTCGGCGGCGTGACCCTGGCCGATGCGCTGATGGCGCCCACCCGGATCTACGTCAAACCGGTGCTCGAGCTCCTCGCCAAATACAATCATGCGAATCCCTCGCAAGAGCCCGCACATCCCTGTGCGGACTTTCCAATCCACGCCATGGCCCACGTCACCGGCGGCGCGCTGGTCGAGAAAATCATCCGCGTGGTGCCGGCGCCGCTTGGCCTCGACATCGATACCTCGGCGTGGCCGCTGCCACCGGTGTTCGACTGGCTGCAACGCGAAGGCGGCGTCGCCCGCGAGGAAATGTGGCGCACCTTCAACTGCGGCATTGGCTATGTGTTGATGGTCGATCCGGCAGCGGCCTCCGCCATCTCGGCTGACCTGAGCCGACTCGGCCTCGCGCACTGGCAGATCGGCCAGGTGACGCCCGCGCGCGATGGCGAGCGCCTGCGGATCCGCTGATGACGCTGCGCCTCGCCATCCTCGCCTCGGGGCGTGGCAGCAACCTGCAAGCCATCCTCGATGCGATTGCCGTCGGCACGCTGGATGCGCAGGTGGTCGGCGTGTTTTCCGACCAGCCCGCTGCGCAGGCGCTGCACCGCGTCCCCGCCCCGCTGCGCTGGTCGCGCCGGGTCAAGGACTTCGCCAATCGCGAGGCCTTCGATACCGCGCTGGCCGATGCCATCGCCACCGTCGCACCGGACTGGATCGTCTGCGCCGGCTACATGCGCATCCTCGGCGCGGCCTTCGTCGAACGCTTCCCGGCGCGCATCCTCAACATCCATCCCTCCTTGCTGCCGAAGTACAAGGGCCTGCACACCCACCAGCGCGCCCTCGAGGCCGGTGACGGCGAGCACGGCGCCAGCGTGCATCTGGTCAATGCCGAGCTGGACGGCGGCGCGGTACTCGCGCAGGCGCGGGTGCCGGTGCTGCCGGGAGACGATGCAGAATCCCTCGCCGCGCGCGTGCTGAAGGTCGAACACCCCCTGTATGTGGAGGTCCTGCGCATGCTGGCCGCGGGCCGACTCGGCGAACAGGACGGTCAGCCGCTGCTGGACGGTCATCCCGCGTACACCCCGCTGCGGCTAGAGTTCGCCCATTCATGACGGCGCTCCGCGCCCATTCGTCACGCATCGAAGCCCATTCCCGATGAAATCCTTTCGCATCACCGCCGCCCTCCTGCTGTTGCTCGCCTGCCTGCCTGCCTGGGCGATCCAGCCATTCAGCGCCGACTACGACGCCAGTTGGAAGGGCGTGCAGGCCGACGCCAAGATCACCCTGAGCAGCGCCGGTGGCGACCGCTGGCGCTACGAGCTGAGCATCAGCAACCGGCTCGGCAGCGCGCGCCAGATGACCCTGTTCGATGAGCGCGACGGCAGCTTTCGCCCGCTGTCGGGCGTGGATACGGTGCAGGTGTTGTTCAAGAAATCGCGGATCGAAACGACCTACGACTGGACTCGGCTGGAAGCGCGTTGGAGCGGCAACGTGAAGCCCGACCGCGCCGGCCCGGTCCCGCTGCGTGACGGCGACATGGACGGGATGCTGCTGAATCTGGCGATCGTGCGCGATGTGACGGCCAACCGGCCACTGAACTACCGGCTGGTGGACAACGGCTCGGCGCGCGCTCAGAGCTACCGCGTGCTGGGCACCGAGCAGATCACCGTCGCCGGCCAGCCGCGCACCGCCACCAAGGTCATGCGCGGCGACGACCGCAAGCAGGTCATCGTCTGGATCGTGGCCGGGCTGCCCACCCCGGCGCGGATCCTGCAGCGCAAGGACGGCAAGGACGAGATGGAGTTGACCCTGCGCGCGGTGCGCTGAGTCCAGCGCACCATCGCGTTCCACGCTACCAGTCGGAACCGCCGCTGGAGCCGGAGTCGAAGTCGCCGCCGCCGTAGGAGCTGCCGCTATCGCTGCTGCTACTGCTGCTATCGCTGCTGCTGTAACTGCTGCTGTCGCTGCTGCTTGAGCAGAAATCGCCGGGAACGATGCGACTGCTCAATGCCACCTTGCGCCAATCGACGGTCTCGTAAGTGGTGTAGTACTCCTGGCTGCACGTGCTGGAGGTCAGTTCCTCGTGCTCGCAGTTGCCGGCCGGAACCACCGTCTTCGACGCCAGCCGGTGGGTTTTCGATTCTTCGTTGTAAACGTAGTAGTGATCGACGCAAGCCAAGGCCTGCGCGGTCACCTTGGTGTACTTGTGGTACGGCTGCTTGTCGAGCCAGCTTACGAGTCCAAAGCAGCCGCCGATGATGGACACCAGCACGGCCAGCACGATCATGCAGCCAGTCTTGCCTACCGTTTTTTTTGGCTCCATCGCTGCGTGCATGGCACGCGGCCCCATCGGCAACGTGTAAAGCCGCAGGATCTCCGCCACCCCGGCCTTGAGCCCTGCCTTGTAGTCGGCCCGCTTGAATTTCGGGGCGATGAACTGGCTGGAAACGGCATTGAGATTGCCCGAACTCACCTTGCGCGCGACGCCATTGCCGGCGACGATCTGGATCCGGCGCGGATTCAGCACGACCAGGATGAAGAGGCCGTTGTCGATGTCATCGCGACCGACGCCGAGTTCCTGGGCACGGCGACGGGCGTAATACTCGACGTTCTCGGTGATGGTATTGACGGTCTCCACCGCGACCACGATCTTCGACTCGATCGAGCGGAAATACGCCAGCAGATCGGCTTCTTGCGCATCGTTCATCAAATTCGCGGTATCGATGACGAGATCGTTCTTGCGAACCACGGCGGCGGAATCGACGACCACCATCCGCGCATCGACATCGAGGAATTCGTTGCGGCAGTCCTGGCACATCCATTTGCCGGTATAGCCGTCCTGCTTGAGCTGGGTGCCGCCGCAGTTCGGGCAGACGAACACCCGGCCCTCGGCGATATCGTCCCCGCGCGCGGCGTTTTCGTCATCGACCGAGACCACCGGAGTCTGGGTGGCGGTCCACTTGGCACGGCAATACTGGCACGTCCACTCGCCGGTCACCGGATGCTGCACGACCTGCGACGAGCCGCATTTCGGGCAGGTGGTTTCGGCCAGCCCGTCCCTGGACTTCTCCGCATAGCCGGTCGGGCTGGCCGATTGCTTGGGGTCATCGCCGCTGGTCATGGGCAAATGGTAGCAGCGCCCGCGCCGCGATTTGCGGGCGGCGTGCAGGCTGGCCCGCAGGCCTCAGCGGCGCGGCAGATAGGCCTGCGGGTCGACCGGTTTGCCGTCGTAGCGGATTTCGAAATGCAGCATGTCGCGGGCCGCGCCGCTGTGGCCCATTTCGGCGATCGGGTCGCCCGCCTTCACCCGCGTCCCCTCGTTCACCAATCGGGCGCGGTTGTGGCCGTAAGCGGTCAGCCACTGGTCATTGTGCTTGATGATCACCAGTTCGCCATAGCCGACCAGGCCCGAGCCCGAATACACCACCACGCCGTCGGCGGCGGCGCGCACCGGCTGGCCTTCGCGACCGCCGATATCCACGCCCTGGCGGGTCGGGTCGCCCGCCGCAAAGCCCGACAGCACGCTGCCGTCAGTGGGCCAGCGCCAGGCGGGAGCACCGGCGATCGGCGCCTCGGGTGCGCGGGTCGACGCGGGCGCTGGAGTCGTCCTCGATGCCGGTGGGTGTGGCGCGGACGCGCGGCTGCTGCGCGGCGCAGCGTTCGCCCGACCATCGCGTGGATACAGGCGCAGGCGCTGGCCGGGGTAGATCGTGTACGGCGGCGCGATGTCGTTCCACAACGCGAGATCGAGCGCGGTGATGCCGTTCTCGGTGGCGATCCGGTACACGGTCTGCCCCGGCTTCACCACGGCGGTGGCGCCATAGCGCGGCTGCGAGACCCGCACCGGCCCCGACCCGACCCGCGACGATCCGTGGCGCGGTTCACGCACCACCCGGCTGTGGCCGCACGCCACCAGCAGGCCCACCAGCAGCACAACCAGAATCCCGCGCAGGTGCATGCCCGCCATCATGCCGCAGCTCCGGGCAACAGCAACCAAACGACGATCCCGACCAGCAACAACAGCGCCACCCAGCCGATCGGTTCGATCCAGCGCTGCAAGGCGCGCTCGGCGCGCTCGCCGCCAAGCCGGATCGCCAGTGCCAGCAGGTACACGCGCTTGCCGCGGCCGATCGCCATGCTCAGCAGGAATGGCAGCATCGGCACCCCGACCACGCCGCTGGCCCAGGTGAACACCTTCATCGGGATCGGCGCGAAACCGCCGATCACCAGCAGCCAGAACGCCTTCCAAGGCGACTGCGCGGTGATCTCGCGCAGGCGCATCACTTCGGCATCGATGTGTTCGAGCCAACCCAAACCGTCCAGCGCGGGCCGGACCAGTTCATAGGCATAGTGGCCAAGCAGATAGCCAATCACTGCGCCGAGCAGGGAAGAAGCCAGGCTGATGCTGGCGAAGCGGAAGCCGCGCTTGGGCTGCGCCAGGCACATCGGCGCCAGCATGATCTCGGGCATGATCGGGAAAATGATCGCCTCGGCGAAACTGAGAACGCCGAGCAGGGTCGGCGCGCGCTTGTGCCGCGACCAGGCGATGGCGCGGGCATACAGCGGCGCGAACAGCTTCACCGATCCACCACGCCCGACAGCAGCGGCACGAAGCTGACCGCGCCCAGATCTTCGCTGGCGACATCACCCTCGGCATCCTTGCGCAGGCACAGCAAGGCCTGGCCGCTGGATGCACCGACGGGTGCCACCAATACCCCGCCCGGCGCAAGCTGCGCCAACAGCGCATCGACGAGGGCGGGGCCGGCCGCGGTGACGATGATGGCGTCGAACGGGGCTTCCTCCGGCCAGCCGATCCGGCCATCGTCGTGCTTGCTGCGCACGTGCAGGCCCAGGGCACGGAAGCGCTTGCGCGCGCTGCGCAGCAAATCGCCGATCCGTTCGACGGTGAACACATCCAGCCCCAGCGCCGCCAGGATCGCGGCCTGGTAGCCGGAGCCGGTGCCCACCTCCAGCACCCGCCTGGGTGCGTTTTTCAGCAGCGCTTCGGTCATCTTCGCCACCACCCAGGGTTGCGAAATGGTCTGGCCGTGGCCGATCGGCAGGGCGTTGTTCTCATAGGCGCGCGAGGCCAGCGCCTCCTCCACGAACCGATGCCGCGGCACGGTGCGGATCGCGTTGAGGACGCGCTCGTCGGCAATCCCGCTGCCGCGCAGGTCGTCGATCAGGCGGTCGCGGGCGCGCTGCCCGGTCATCCCGATGCCGACGTCAGCCGGGCGCAGCCGCAGCGGCACGATCATGCCTGCCGCTCCGGGACGGGCGCAGTCGCGAGGCCGTCCACCCACTTCGCCACCTGTTCCAGCGCCTGATAACGGGTGAGATCCACGTGGATCGGCGTGATCGCGATCTGGCCGCTGCGGACCGCGTGGAAATCGGTGCCAGGCCCCGCGTCCAGCTCATCGCCGGCAAACCCAATCCACCACCATTGGCGCCCGCGCGGGTCCTGCTGCGGGGTGCACGGGCCGGCCCGATTCCGATGCCCCAGCCGGCTGGTGGCGAAACCACGAATCGCGTCCCAGGGCAGGTCCGGCACATTGACGTTGAGGATGGTGCTGGCCGGCAGCGGGTCACGCCGCAGCAGTTCGATGATGGCCACGGCCGCGCGTGCCGCGCTGGCATAGTGACGGCCGCGCCCGCCGTGCTCCGGCGCCAGCGACACCGCGACCGCCGGCAGGCCGAGGAAGCGCCCCTCCATCGCCGCCGCCACGGTCCCCGAATAGATCACGTCGTCGCCAAGGTTGGCGGCATCGTTGATCCCGGAGACCACGATATCCGGCTCCAGTCCGAGGGTTTCCAGCATCCCCGAGATCGCCACGTGGACGCAGTCGGTGGGCGTGCCGTAGACCTTCCAGGTGCACGGGTCGCACTGCACGACCCGGATCGGGGCATCCAGGGTCAGGGAATTGCTGGCGCCGCTGCGGTCGCGGTCCGGTGCCACCACCACGACCTCGTGCCCGGCGTCGCGCAGGCCTTGGGCAAGGACCTGGATGCCGGGGGCGTCGACGCCGTCGTCGTTGCTGACGAGTACCCGCATGGCGCCTAGCAACCCGAAAATCTGTGCATGTGCCCATGATACCGGATGCGCCGCTGGATCGCGGTAGGCTGTGGCCATGCCAGAGCACGACGACAGTGATGGCGGCCGGCTGTTCCGCGAAGCGATCGGAGCCGATCGCGGCGAGGTGCGCCGGTTGCCCGCAACCGGGCTGCCGCCGTCGCCGCCGCGACCCGCTCCGGCGGCGAAGATGGCGGCACGCGATGCGCAGCTGGCGCGTGCGGAATTCCGGGAATTGGCCGCGTCCGCGCAGCCCGACGGCCGCCTCTGGCGACGCGACGGGGTTCCGCCCCGGCTGCTGGAACAACTCGCCCACGGCGCGTTCGCGGTTCAAGCCGAGTTCCGCACCGACCCGCGATTGCGCGCGTCCGTACAGCGACAAATCACCGGGTTCCTGCACGACTGCCGAACCCGATCGCTGGGCTGCGTGCGGATCGTGCTGCCAATTCCGGCGCACGAAGACGACCCGGCGACGGACAACGCCGATCCGATCGAACGGGCGCTAGAAAAACGCGATGCCGTGATTGCATACCAGGCTGTGCGCGGCAGCGGCGCGTTGGTTCTGACCGTGTTGCTCGCCGGCCGACGCGCCTGAGAGTGCTTCTCACTCTGCCCCAACAGGCGATCGCTTGACCTGCGTCAATCATCTGAACGCCGGCTGACTGTTAGGGTTGCACGTCCTTGCAGCAAGGCCTCTTCGGGGCGCTTGCCGCAACGGCTTTCTCAACCCATACGGGAGCAGGGCATGCGCAAACGCGCCGTCGATTTCTGGCTG
Source organism: Thermomonas sp. (assembly GCF_023953935.1). GTDB lineage: Bacteria > Pseudomonadota > Gammaproteobacteria > Xanthomonadales > Xanthomonadaceae > Thermomonas. The sequence goes on from NZ_JAMLIW010000002.1 coordinate 207,496, forward strand.
TCCGTCATTGCCAGTGTGGCCGCCACGGCCTTGTCGTGGCCGTTCTGGCGCGACTTCAATTACTGGGCCGTGACCAGGGAAATGTGGCTGGTCTACTTCATCGGCGGCTTCCTGCTGTCGATCTACGTCTTCTATGCCTTCCTCGGCGCGCTCCACACCCTGTTCGAGCATGACGCGATCGAGCACGCCGAGGCGGCCGCCAAGGCCGCCAATACCACGTCGGAGGGGCAGCCATGACCTGCACACCCGGCCAACCCTGCGAAGAGGGTAAGAAGCGCGGCCGCGCGCTCGGCGCGCTGCTGCTGATGGCGGTGATCTTCGTGCTGCTGTCGTTTGCCTCGTTCGTCAAATCGCGCAACCAGGTGACGCCCGACCAGGTGCACTACGCCGGCTTCGACGCCGTCCAGGGCAAGCGCGTGTTCCAGGCCTACAACTGCATGGGCTGCCACACCCTGCTCGGCAACGGCGCCTACTTCGGCCCCGACCTGACCAACGTCTACGAGCACGCCGGTCCGGCGTGGCTGGCGGCATTCCTGCCGTCGGCCGGCGGCTGGCCCACCCGGCCCGCCGTCCAGGTCCATCTGGCCGACGCCGCCCAGCAGGCCGACACCGGCATCAAGGACATGGACGCCTACCTCAAGCAGTTCCCGGGCGCGGCCGAGCGCATCACCCGCCGCGGTGGCCATGACACCTACATGCCGAACCTGCCGATCAACGGCACCGAGGTCAAGCAGCTGATCGCCTTCCTCAAGTACACCTCGGCGATGAACACCATGGGTTGGCCGCCGAAGCCGCAGGTCGACGGCCTGAGCTTCCCGCAGGCCAAGCCGTTCCCGCAGGCGGCGGGGACGTCCGCCGCGGCCGCCACGCCAGCAGCAGGCGCGCCGGCCGCCGCCGCCGATCCGGCAGCGCAGGGCAAGGAGCTTGCCACCCAGATGGGCTGCACCGCCTGCCACGCGATGGACGGGGCGAAGAAGGTCGGGCCCGGCTGGGGCGGCCTGTTCGGTCATCCGGTCAAGCTCGCTGATGGCAGCACCGTCACCGCGGATGAGGCCTATCTGGCCGAATCGATCCGCAATCCGAACGCCCGCGTGCCCGCAGGCTACACCGCAGGCCTGATGCCGACCTACGACGCCGCAACGATTCCCGACGACCAGGTCGCCGCCATCGTGGCCTATATCCGCACTCTGCAGGGAGGTGGACAGTGATGCAGATCCAGTACCAGACGCAGCGTCTGAGCATGCGCTTCTTCATGCTCATGGCGGTGCTGTTCATCATCCAGGTCGGCTTCGGCCTGCTCCTGGCCATGCAGCACGTTGATCCGACCCTGCTGGCCGGGACCCTCAACTTCAACATCGCCCGCGCCGAGCACCTCAATCTCGGCATCCTGTGGATCCTTGCCGGCTTCATCGGCACGATCCTGTTCGTCGGTCCGCTGATGTCCAAGCGCGAGCTGGCCGCGCCGGCGCTGATCAAGTTCCTGTTCTATGCGCTGTGCGCGGTGACGATCTGGAACTTCATCTCGCAGGGCTTCGCCGCCGATGGCGTCGCCGGCTGGTGGATGGGGCAGCCGTGGATCCAGGAAGGTCTGGAATACCTCGAAGCCGGGCGCGCCGCCGACGTGGTGATCCTGATCGGCTTCTCGATCCTCGCCTACGTGGTCTGGCGGACCTTCCCGCCGCGCAAGGACTGGAACGAGATCCACTGGGGCCTCGCCATCGGCGTGCTTGCGCTCACCTTCGTCTGGCTGTTCGGCATGTTCTTCGTCGAGCGCCAGGACCTGAGCGAGTACTTCCGCTGGTACGTGGTGCACTACTGGGTCGAAGGCGTGTGGGAAGTCATCCACATCAGCCTGATCGGCTTCCTGCTGGTGCTGCTGTTCGACGCCAACGTCAAGAGCGTGGGCTATGCGGTGTTCTGGGGCGTGGTGCTGGTGTGGTTGTCCGGCCTGATCGGCAACGCCCACCACTACTTCTGGATCGGCACGCCGGAGTTCTGGCAGTTCTGGGGCTCGCTGTTCAGCGCGCTGGAGCCATTGCCGCTGGTGTTCTGCTTCTGGCACATCTATCTGGACGCCCACCACGACCGCAAGCCGTTGAAGAATGCCCCGGCGTTCTACTTCATCCTCGGTTCGGTGGTGCTCGAACAGGTGGGCGCCGGCATCCTCGGCTTCACCATGACCTTCGCCCTGACCAACGTGTGGTCGCACGGCACCTGGATCACCCCGGCGCACGGCCACCTGGCCCTGTTCGGCACCTTCGGCATGCTCGGCATCGCCGCCGCCTACTTCGCCGTTCCGGTGATGCGCGGGATCAAGGAGTTCGACCAGCGCCTGGGCAAGACCGCGTTCTGGCTGGTGTTCACCGGGATGCTGGGGATCGCGTTCGCCTTCGCGATGGGCGGCACCGCGCAGATCTTCATCTACCGCACCCTGAGCCTGGACTGGTTCGGCGGTGACGTCTACCCGGCGATGAATTTCTTCAAGGCCCTGGTTCCGGTCTTCGGCGCCGTGTTCCTGTTCGGCACCGGCATCATCGTCTATGACCTGATGACCATGGGCAAGCGCGCACCGGCACAAAGCACGGCTGCCGCCCCGGACGTGCATGCCGGCCCGCTGGCCGTCGCCCATGCGCCGGGCCGCTGGAGCCGCTATCTGGAAGGCTACGAGGCCGGGCTGTGGCTGATGGGCATGTGGATTTTCGGTGCGATCATCACGTTCGGCCTGCTCAGCTTCAACCTGGCATCCGTGCGTGCCGGCGACCCGACCCTGCCCTACATCCTGGCTTGGATCGGCTACCCGGGGCTGCTGCTGATCACCCTGCTGTTCGTCTGGCGCTTCCTTGCCTCGCTGGATGCGCGGGCGAAGGACCCGGCCAACGTCGCGCTTCCGCAGGTGCTGGCACAGCCGGCCTGATCGGCAAACCAAACGCAGCGGAGCCGGTTCCGCTGCGCTGGTTCAAGGCGCCGGGGTTCCGCAAGGGGCCCCGGCGTTTTCGTCAGGCCGTTCGCGCTGACTGGCCACGTCGGCCACCTCGCCCAACTCCGCCAGCACCACGGTAGCGTAGCTGCCCGCCGGCAGGCTGAAGCCAAGCTCCAGCACGTCCGCCGCCGGCCAGCGCCAGCGCAACGTTTCAGGGCGCAGCCGCAGCGCACGTCGATCCTGCTTCAAGTCGGCGCGCTCCAGACCGTCGCGCAGACGGCTGGCGGTATCCCCCTGCAACGCGGCCCACTCCATCTCGCGTACCGCCGCGGCGCTGCGCAGCTCGCCGCAGCCCCACAGCGGGCCGGTTGGATGGATGTCGAAGGCGTCCAGCCGCGTGCACAGCTCCGGCGTCAGCGGCTCCGGCCCGAACACGCTGTGGCTGCCGTCCAGCATCCACACCTCGCCGTCCTGCGCCGCGTCCCATCGCCCTGATTCGACCCGCGCGGCCAGCACCCGGTTGAACAATTCCGAACGCGCCGCCGACAGCAGCAGGCTGCGCTCCTCGCGCCGCACCCGGCGACCGGCGAACATTGCCAGCGCCTTGCGCAGATTGCCGGCATCGCGGCCGAAGCGCTGCTCGCCGAAATAATTGGGCACCCCGCGCGCCGCGATCGCCGCCAGCCGCGCTTCGATCCGCGCACGCTCGCCTGCCACGTTGCGCAGCGTCAGCACGAAGCGATTGCCGGCCAGCGCACCGCGCGGCAATTTGCGCGCGTGCCAGGAGTGCTCAAGCACGCGCAGTTCCTCCGATTCGAGCTGCGCAATCTCGGGCGCGATTTTTTTCGGAATCCACACCGAAAACCGCTGGCGCGTGACGGCATGGCGATCCTTCAGGCCGGCATAGCCAATCGCCGATTCCGCCACGCCGGCCCATTCGGCGATGCGCTTTGCTGCAAATGCGGTATTCATGCCACGTTTTTCGACCGTCAGCAGCAGGTGCTCGCCGGCGCCGCTGGCGTCAAAGCCCGGCAGTTCCTCGACGAAAAAATCCGTATCACTGCTGCGCATGTCGGCCGCCAAGACCGGCGCGCCGTGGGCGCGCGGCAGTTCAACACCCCTCTCACCTCGGGAGAGGGGTTGGGGTGAGGGTTGGGTGACATCGCAATGATTCATCAACATCGCTACTCCGTACCCTCATCCGGCGCTACGCGCCACCTTCTCCCGGAGGGAGAAGGTGCCTCAACAGGCACACCGCCTGCGCCGCGATGCCTTCACCACGGCCGGTGAAACCGAGGCGTTCGCTGGTGGTGGCCTTGACGCTGACGGCATCCACATCGATGCCAAGCATGGTGGAAATCGTTTCCCGGATGGCCGCAACGTGCGGCCCGATCTTCGGCGCCTCGCAGATCACCGTGACGTCGCAATTGCCTACCTGCCAGCCCTGTGCGCGGATCAGGTCATCGCAATGACGCAGGAAGGCGCGGCTGTCGGCGCCCTTCCAGCGCGAATCGGAAGGCGGAAAATGCTGGCCGATGTCGCCCAGCGCCAGCGCCCCGAGCAGGGCGTCGCACAGAGCATGCAGCACCACGTCGCCGTCGCTGTGGGCCATGACCCCGCGCGCGTGCGCAACCCGCACCCCGCCGAGCATCACGTGGTCGCCGGTGCCGAAAGCGTGGACGTCGAATCCCTGACCGATCCTGATTTGCATACGCCTGTCTCCTGTCCTGCCCCTGCAGGAGCGCCCCGCAGGGGTGCGATGCTTCCTGCGCGCCTGCTGTCGCGCCCCTGCGGTGCGACTTCAGACAATGCGCCCCCGCGTTGAGCGCCTACAGATTCCTGGATATTAGAAACTCCACCAGCGCCAGATCCGCCGGGGTCGTTACCTTGATGTTGTCTTCCCGGCCTTCGACCAGTTGCGGATGCCGGCCCAGGCGTTCGACCGCCATCGCCTCGTCGGTGACGGCGATGCCGTCGTCCTGCGCGGCTCCCAGCGCAAGCTGCAGCAGGTCACGGCAAAACGCCTGCGGCGTCAATGCCCGCCAAAGACCGTCACGCGGCGCGGTGGCGACGATATGGCCTTCGCCATCGCCACGCTTGAGGGTGTCGCGCACCGGCGCGGCGAGGATGGCGCCATCGGCACACAGATGCGCGGCGGCGAGCAGGCGGTCGATGTCGTTGCGATGCAGGTTCGGACGCGCGGCGTCGTGCACCAGCAACAGGGTGTCCGCCTCCACGGCTTCAGGCAATGCCTGCACAGCGGCCAGCACCGAATCGGCGCGTTCGGCGCCACCGACGCAGGTCAGCACCGGTTTGCCGCACAGCCACGTCCAGCCCGGCCAGCGGTGGTCGCCTTCGGCCAGCGCCACCACGACGCCTTCGATGTCGGGATGCGCCAGCAGCGCCTCCAGCGCGTGCTGGATCAGCGGTTTGCCCACCGCGTGCAGATATTGCTTGGGAATCCCGCCACCAAAGCGGCGCCCGCTGCCCGCTGCCGGCACCAGTGCCCAACTCACGGAACGGGCTCGCCCGTGGCGGTGGCGCGAGCGGCGGCGGTAGCAGCGGTGGCGGCCTCGGGCTGCACCGGTGCGGCGGTATCGCCATCGATCACGCGATAAAAGGTCTCGCCCGGTTTCACCAAGCCCAGCTCGCTGCGCGCGCGCTCCTCGACCGCTTCGCCGCCCGATTTCAGGTCGGCCACTTCGGCCACCAGGGCATCGTTGCGCGCCTGCAACCTGGCGTTTTCGGTGCGCTGCGCCTCGACCTGGGCGTTCAAGGCCGCGACTTCCGCCTGCCCACCATCGCCGTACCACAGTTTGTACTGCAAGCCTGCCAACAACAGCAGCAACAGCAGCACCAGGGCGGCAAAGGCCTTCATGTACTCGCCCGATCAGCGCGCCAGCGACACGAACGCGGCGCGACCGGCATAACGCGCGGCGCTGCCGAGCTGCTGTTCGATCCGCAGCAGCTGGTTGTACTTGGCCACGCGGTCGCTGCGGCACAGCGAGCCGGTCTTGATCTGGGTGGCGGTGGTCGCCACCGCAATGTCGGCAATCGTGGTGTCCTCGGTCTCGCCGGAGCGGTGCGAGACAATCGCCGCGTATTTCGCGGCATCCGCCATCGCAATCGCCTCCAGGGTTTCGCTCAAGGTGCCGATCTGGTTGACCTTGATCAGGATGGCATTGCCGACGCCACGCGCGATGCCGTCCTGGAAGATGCGCGGATTGGTGACGAACAGGTCATCGCCGACCAATTGCACCGTCTTCCCCAAGCGGTCGGTCAGCAGCTTCCAGCCGTCCCAATCGTCCTCGGCCATGCCGTCTTCAATGGTGATGATCGGGTACTGCGCGCACCAGTTGGCGAGGAAGTCGGTGAACTGCTCGGAGCTCAGGCGCTTGCCTTCGCCGGTCAGGTTGTACTTGCCGTTCTCGAAGAACTCGCTGGCCGCGCAATCCAGCCCCAGCAGCACGTCTTCACCGGCCTTGTAGCCGGCCTTGCCGATCGCCTCGAGGATGGTCTCCAGCGCTTCTTCATTGCTGCGCAAATCAGGCGCGAAGCCGCCTTCGTCACCGACCGCGGTGGACAGGCCACGTGCCTTCAGCACGGATTTGAGTGCGTGGAAGATCTCGGTGCCACTGCGCAGGGCTTCGGAGAACGAATCGAAGCCGACCGGCAGCACCATGAATTCCTGCAGGTCGACGTTGTTGTCGGCGTGCGCGCCGCCGTTGATGATGTTCATCATCGGTACCGGGAGAGCAGGAGCGCTCAGGCGTTGCCCTATCGGCAACGCCTGCTCCTGCGAGCGCCCGGCCAAGGATGGCCGGGCCGGGGTTTCATGAGCCGACATTGCTGCGCCATGGACGGCAGCATTGACCTCAAGCAGGTACTGCCACAACGCCTGCTTGCGCGATGCCGCCATCGCGTGCGCGGCGGCCAGCGACACGCCCAGCAGCGCATTGGCCCCGAGGCGACCCTTGTTCTCGGTGCCGTCGAGGTCGATCAGGCGCCGGTCCAGACCCGCCTGATCGGCGGCATCGAAGCCCTTGAGCGCATCGGCAATTGCGCCATTGACATTGCCCACGGCCTTGCTCACGCCCTTGCCGAGGTAGCGGGTCTTGTCGCCATCGCGCAGTTCCACCGCTTCCTTGCTGCCAGTGGACGCGCCCGACGGCACCGCGGCGCGACCGAAACTGCCGTCGGCCAGCGCCACTTCGGCCTCGAGGGTGGGGTTGCCGCGGCTGTCGAGGATTTCGCGGGCGTGGATGGAGGCGATCGTGGTCATGGGCATGTCAGGTGAGGGTTGGGGAATCGGTCGCTGTTCGATCTGGAATCATCGGGTGGTACGTCGTTCATGGTTCGACAAGCTCACCACGAACGGGAATGTGCTCACCACGAACGGGAATGTGCTCACCACGAACGGGAATGTGCTCACCACGAACGATGGTGGGTGTGAGGCTCTGCGGATTCCATATGTACCCGTTCGTCCTGAGCCTGTCGAAGGATGAACGGGTTGTGACGGATTCCGTTCATGGTTCGACAAGCTCACCACGAACGGGAATGCGCTCACCGCGAACGGGAGCAGGTTCGCAACGAACTGTTTCGGTGCTCGCGGTCAAAGAGATTGCTCCAGCAGGCCGTGGCGCTTGGTTGCGTGATCCAGTTCAAGCAGGGTTTCCAGCAGCGCTTCCATCTTGCCCAGCGGCCAGGCGTTGGGGCCGTCGGACAGCGCCTTGCTCGGGTCGGGGTGGGTTTCCATGAAGATCCCGGCCACGCCCACGGCGATCGCGGCGCGCGCCAGCACCGGCACGAACTCGCGCTGGCCGCCACTGGAACTGCCCTGCCCGCCCGGCAGTTGCACCGAATGGGTGGCGTCGAATACCACCGGGCAGCCGGTCTGCCGCATCACCGCGAGGCTACGCATGTCGCTGACGAGATTGTTGTAGCCAAAGCTGGCGCCGCGCTCGCAGACCATGATCTGCTGGTTGCCGGTGGACTTGGCTTTCTCCACCACCGGCTGCATGTCCCACGGCGACAGGAACTGGCCCTTCTTGATGTTGACCGGCTTGCCGGTGGCGCAGACCTTGGTGATGAAATCGGTCTGGCGCACCAGGAAGGCCGGGGTCTGCAGCACGTCGACCACCGCCGCCACCTCGTCCATCGGCGTGTATTCGTGGACGTCGGTCAACAGCGGCACGCCGAGCTGGCGCTTGACCTCACTCAACACCCGCAAACCCTCTTCCATGCCGGGGCCGCGGAAGCTGTGGACCGAGGTGCGGTTGGCCTTGTCGAAACTGGATTTGAAGATGAAGGGAATCCCGAGCCGACCGGTGATTTCCTTGAGCGTGCCAGCGGTATCGACCTGCAACTGCTCGGATTCGACCACGCAGGGCCCGGCGATCAGGAACAGGGGCTGGTCGAGCCCGACTTCGAAGCCGCACAGTTTCATGCCGCCATCTCCATGGGTAGGGTGCTCATTGCCGTTTGTCGTGCACCCGACTCCGTTCGTGGTGAGTCCAACTCCGTTCGTGGTGCACCCAACTCCGTTCGTGGTGAGCCTGTCGAACCATGAACGGCACCCGCCGCAACCCGTTCATCCTTCGCCGGGCTCAGGACGAACGGGGGGGAAAATCCAAGACCGTCCCGGGTCATGCGCTCACATCCCGCAGCAACTTGCCGCCGGCCTTGTGCTCGCGCGCTGCGCGCACGAAGCCGACGAACAGCGGGTGGCCGTGGCGCGGGGTAGACAGGAATTCGGGGTGGGCCTGACAAGCCAGGAACCACGGATGCGCGGACTGCGGCAGCTCGATCATCTCCACCAGCAGATCGTCCATCGACTTGGCGGAAATCACCAGCCCCGCCTGCTCCAGTTGCACGCGGTAGCGATTGTTGAATTCGTAGCGATGGCGGTGGCGCTCGCTGACCACGTCCTTGCCGTACAGGCGGTGCGCCAGCGTGCCCGGCTTGACCCGCTGTTCCTGCAAGCCCAGGCGCATGGTGCCGCCGAGGTCCGACTCCTCGCTGCGCTGTTCCAGATCCCCGCTCTGGGTGCGCCATTCGGTGATCAGGCCGATCACCGGATGCGCCGCGTTGCGGTCGTTCTCGGTGCTGTTGGCGCCTTCCAGCCCGGCCACGTTGCGGGCCACATCGACCACCGCCGCCTGCATGCCGTAGCAGATGCCGAAGTACGGCAGCCGGGTCTCGCGGGCGAATTTCGAGGTCAGCACCTTGCCGTCAAAGCCGCGATCACCGAAGCCGCCCGGCACCAGCACGCCATCCACGCCCGCCAGCAGCTTCGCCGCCCCCTCACGCTCGATGTCCTCGGCCTCCAGCCACTTCAGGTTGACCCGCGTGCGCTGGCGCAGACCGCCGTGCTTGAGTGCCTCGCCCACCGATTTGTAGGCGTCCTTGTGGTCGATGTACTTGCCGACCACCGCAATCGTCACCTCGTCCTGCGGGTGCTCGGCGGCATCGACTACCGCATCCCATTCCGACAGGTCGACGACGCGCGCCTTGCCCGCCAGCCCGAGCTGTTCCACCACCAGCTGGTCCAGCCCCTGGGCGTGCAGCCAGCGCGGAATCTTGTGGATGTTGTCGAGATCGATGGCGGAAATCACCGCCTTTTCCGGCACGTTGGTGAACAGCGCGATCTTGCGCCGCTCGCCCTCGGGCAGCGGATGCTCGCTGCGGCACATCAACACATCCGGCTGAATACCGATCCCGCGCAATTCCTTGACCGAATGCTGGGTCGGTTTGGTCTTGAGCTCGCCGGCCGCCTTGATGAACGGCACCAGGGTCAGATGCATGAACATCGCCTTGCCCGGTCCACGTTCGATTCGCAGCTGGCGGATCGCTTCGAGGAACGGCAGCGATTCGATATCGCCGACGGTGCCGCCGATCTCGACGATGCCTACGTCATGGCCACGCGTCGCGGCGTCGATGCACAGCTTGATCTGGTCGGTGACGTGCGGGATCACCTGCACGGTGCCACCGAGATAGTCGCCGCGGCGCTCCTTGCGGATCACCGCCTCGTAGATCTTGCCGGTGGTGATCGAATTGAGGCCGGACAGGCGGGTGTTGACGAAGCGCTCGTAGTGGCCAAGGTCGAGATCGGTCTCGGCACCGTCGTCGGTGACATAGACCTCGCCATGCTGGAACGGGCTCATGGTGCCCGGGTCCACGTTCAGATACGGGTCCAGCTTCATCATTGTCACCGACAGGCCGCGGGCTTCGAGAATCGCTGCGAGCGACGCAGCGGAAATTCCCTTGCCCAGCGAGGACACGACGCCCCCGGTGACGAACAGAAGGGGCGTTTCGGAGGCGGGCGCGGTCATGGCACTGGCACGGTGCTGGAAAGGGCCATTCTAACGGCAAGCGCCCAACTGCGCCTGTCCGCCGGATGCAGCGCAGCAAGTTTTCCCACCGTCGTCCTCCATGCCATTCACCCGAACAATCAGATACTTGCAAGCACCTCGCCGCAACCGCCCCGGTTCGATCGCAGCGCTGACCCAAGCCAGGCGAGCGCCTTGCGTACAATTTCCCCCAATTTCGCGCGCCGCGCGCGCCGCCACTGCCAAGCCACTGAATGAACGCACGCTACAACGCCGCCGACATCGAAGTCCTCACCGGCCTGGACCCGGTCAAGCGCCGCCCCGGCATGTACACCGACACCAGCCGGCCGAACCACCTCGCCCAGGAGGTGGTCGACAACGCGGTGGACGAAGCGCTGGCCGGCCATGCCCACCAGATCGACGTTATCGTGTTCGCCGACGGCAGCTGCGAGGTCGCCGATGATGGCCGCGGCATGCCGGTGGACATCCATCCCGAAGAGAAGATCCCCGGCGTCGAATTGATCCTCACCCGCCTGCATGCCGGCGGCAAATTCAGCGACAAGAACTACACCTTCAGCGGCGGCCTGCACGGGGTCGGCGTCAGCGTGGTCAACGCGCTGTCGACCCGGGTCGACGTCCACATCAAACGCGACGGCAGCGAATACCGCATGGCCTTCGCCCACGGCGATCGCGCCAGCAAACTGGAAACCCTCGGCAGCGTCGGCAGGAAGAACACCGGCACCCGCCTTCGCTTCTGGCCCGACCCGAAATATTTCGACACCCCCAAATTCAACCTGCGCGCGCTCAAGCACCTGCTGCGCGCCAAGGCCGTGCTCTGCCCCGGACTGACCGTGAGCCTGTTCGACGAGGCCAGCGGCGAGCGCGTGCAGTGGTACTACGAGGACGGCCTGCGCGACTACCTCAAGAGCGCGCTGGAAAGCCGCGAATTGCTGCCGCCGGAGATCTTCATCGGCAGCCAGCAGCGCGATGGCCAGATCGTGGACTGGGCCGCGGCCTGGATCCCCGAAGGCGAGCTGGTGCAGGAAAGCTACGTCAATCTGATCCCGACCGTGCAACACGGCACCCACGTCAACGGCCTGCGCACCGGTTTCACTGACGCGCTGCGCGAGTTCTGCGATTTCCGCAACCTGCTGCCGCGCGGGGTGAAGCTGGCCCCGGAAGACGTCTGGGACCGGATCGCTTTCGTGCTCTCACTGAAAATGACCGACCCGCAGTTTTCCGGCCAGACCAAGGAACGCCTGTCCTCGCGACAGGCGGCGGGCTTCGTCGAAGGCGCCGCGCACGACGCCTTCAGCCTGTGGCTGAACACCAACACCGCGCTGGGCGAGCGCATCGCGCAACTGGCCATCGAACGCGCCAGCGCCCGCCTGAAGACCGAAAAACAGATCGTCCGCAAGAAGGTGACCCAAGGCCCGGCCCTGCCCGGCAAACTGGCCGATTGCATCTCGCAGGATCTGTCGCGCACCGAGCTGTTCCTGGTCGAGGGCGACTCCGCCGGCGGCAGCGCGCGGCAGGCGCGCGACAAGGATTTCCAGGCCATCCTGCCGCTGCGCGGCAAGATCCTGAACACCTGGGAAGTCGCTTCCGGGCAGGTGCTGGCCTCGCAGGAAGTGCACGATCTGGCGGTCGCCATCGGCTGCGACCCTGGCAAGGACGACATCAGCGGCCTGCGCTACGGCAAGGTGATCGTGCTGGCCGACGCCGATTCCGACGGCCTGCACATCGCCACCCTGCTCTCGGCCCTGTTCCTGCGCCACTTCCCGGAACTGGTGCGCGGCGGCCACGTGTTCGTGGCGATGCCGCCGTTGTTCCGGATCGACGTCGGCAAGCAGGTGTTCTACGCACTCGACGAAGACGAGAAGCGCCTGCTGCTGGAGAAGATCGAACGCGAGAAGATCCGCGGCCAGGTCCATGTGACGCGCTTCAAGGGCCTGGGCGAAATGAACCCGGCGCAGCTGCGCGAATCAACCATGCACGTCGACACCCGCCGCCTGGTCCAGCTCACCGTCGACGACGCCGACGCCACCCGTGGTCTAATGGACATGCTGCTGGCGAAAAAGCGCGCCGGCGACCGCCGCAGCTGGCTGGAACAGAAAGGCGACCTGGCGACGCTCGAGGTTTGAATTTTCGGCCCCTCCACGAGAAGGAGACGCCCATGATCGATTCAGCAAACCCCAAGCCCCTGTGGCTCTGGCTTTCGGTGGCGGCAACGGCGCTGTTCCTGCCACTGTGGTCGCTGCTGGACCGGTTTTCCGGACCATGCGCGGACGGCATGTGCAGCTACGCATCGGGCGTGCTGCTGGCCGCCGGCTGCGCACTGGCAACCCTGGTGTTCGCGGTGGTCGGGCTGGTTCGCAAGGAACGCCCGCGCTGGATCCTGCTGCTCATCCTGCCGATATCGGCGGGCCTGATCGTCGTGCTTGCCCTGTAGGCGGTTGGCGAGCCCTGCCTGCGCCGGAAACACTGCAATCACCAAGAGCCCCCGATAGTCACTGCTTCCTACTATTGTTGCATCGATATAAAATTTCGATGTCAACTCGCAGGGGGTTCAAATGCCGCGTTCAAGCCAGTCACGCCAATCGCCACGCCGCGCTCTTTCTTTGCTGCTGGCAGCCGTCTTTCTGCTGCCGTTCGGCCAATGCCTCGCGCAACAGCCACCGTCCGCATCGGACTTCACGCGCAGGCCCAATGCGTGGGAAGTCTCGCTGTCCCCTTCCGGTGAATTCGTCGCACTCGCCATCCCTTCGCAGGACGGGCTCGAGACGCAGCTGGAGGTGACCAACCTGACCAACGGCAATACGCAAGTCCTGCGGTTTGGCCAGAGATTCCATGTGTCCGACGTCGTGTGGACGGCAGATGATCAAGTCGTCGTGGCGAAGGCGGAGTTGGAACCCCTCAAGGCACGCCCGGTCTCGATGGGCCATCTGTACACATCCGACATCCAGGGCAAGAATCGCGATGTCCTGTTCGGCTACATCCGCGATGACGGCAACCGTCGCGGGCGCCGCAAGGATGAGGGTTGGTCCAGCGTGGTCAAGGTACTCGACAACGAACCCGGCATGGCTCTGGTCCGTTTCACTTGCTGGAATTGCGGTGAGAACCCGGACACCGTCATCTTCAAAGTCGATACGCGCACCGGAAACCGCAAGGAAGTCGAGCGCGGGAACAACCGGGCCAGCTTCCAGTTCGACCAGACCGGCGTGGCGAGATTCCGCACGACCTTCGACGAGGACGACGAACCCGTCTTGTCCTACCGCCGCAACCCGGGCGACGCTTGGACTCCGCTGCCAAAATCCATCGCCGGAAGGCTCCTCTTCGGGGCGCGTTTCGCCGCTGACAACAACACCGTCTACGCACTGGTGAGTGACGCGCTGGAACCCGCCCAGGCGTATCGCATCGACCTGCAAGCCGGTACCCGCACCAAGCTCGCAGGCTCCCCGACCGTCGCCGTCACCGGTTTCATGTACGAAGGAAGGGGCGGGATTCCATTCGCGGTCACCTTCGACGAGGCAAAACCCAGCCTGCAATACTTCGATCCGAACTCCGCGTGGGCACAACTGCACGCCGGGCTGATGCGATCCTTCCCCGGGCACATGCTCGATTTCACCGGCTTCAGCCGCGACGGCAACAAGATCCTGTTCAAGGTCTGGTCCGACCGCGACATCGGAAGCTACTACGTCTATGACAGGACGACCAAACAAGCGCAGAAGATCATCGACGACAAGCCCTGGCTCGCGCCCGAATCGATGGCGCAAATGCGGTCGATCGAATTCGTCAACCGCTCGGGGCAGACCATCCACGGCTTCTATACCGCGATCGGAACGGGGCCCAAACCGCTGGTCGTCATGGCCCACGGCGGGCCGTTCAGCGTGTACGACAGCTGGGGCTTTGATGACGAAGTCCAGTACCTCGCCACCCACGGCTATGCCGTCTTGCAGGTGAACTACCGCGGTTCCGGCGGGCGCGGAGAGGCATTCCAACGATCCGGGTGGTTGGGCTGGGGCACGACGATCCAGGACGACATCAGCGATGGTGTTCGCTGGGCCATACAACAAAATCTGGCCGACCCGCAGCGCATCTGCACCTTCGGTGGAAGCTTCGGTGGATACACCGCGTTGATCCAACCGATCCTCAATCCCGGCATGTACAAATGCGCGATCGGTTATGTCGGCGTCTATGACCTTCCGCTCATGCGCAGAACCGATGCGAACAGTGGCGTTTCCGAACGAACCGAACGATTCTTCAACCGCACGCTTGGAACCGACATGGCCGCGCTTGCGCAAATCTCGCCAACGACGCGGGTCGCCGACCTTCGGGTACCGGTCATGCTGGCCCACGGCAAGGATGACCACACGGCCAACTTCAACCAATACAAGGCAATGGTTGCGGCGCTGGACGCGCAAGGACGGCCGGCAGAGTTGTTCGCCGTTCCCGGCGAAGGGCACGGCTTCGTCAATCCTGACAACCGGGCCGAGTTGTTCCGGAGGGTGCAGGCCTTCCTCGACAAATACATCGGCCCGGGATCGCACTGAACCGGCCACCCTGAGGTCCGCGAAGGTTCCTGCAAGTCAGGCGTCAGATCGCTGCTGACGCCGTTTCTGCAATCTGTGGAAATGCGGAAACCCGTGCGCAGCGGAAGCGTGATTTCGCCAAGCCAGCGCAGCATGGCCGCGGCAGACCGGCAGGCACGCGCCGCAGGCCAGGCAATTCGACTGGGTGCTCATGCGAATCGTGCCGGGTCGAACGGCCCCGGATCCACGGTGGGCGCACGGTCGCAGAGCAAATCCGCCAGCAGCTGGCCGGTGCCGGCGCTCATGCCCACGCCCATCATGCCGTGGCCGACTGCCAGCCACAGGTGGGCATGCCCGGGGGCACGGCCAATCAGCGGCACGTCATCGCGGCTCATCGGCCGCCAGCCGCACCAGCGTTCCCGTTCCTGCGGGCCAACGGGTTCGTGCAGGAACGCACGCGCGCCGCGTTCCAGCGCAGCCAGCCGGCGCGGGTTGAGACTGGCATCGAAGCCGGAAAACTCCATCGTGCTGCCGAGGCGATAACCATCGCTCCAGGACGTCACGCAAACCGAGGGTTCAAACAGGATCGACGGCCGCTTGGGCAACTGCGTTGGCCGGCTGTAGGTGATCGAATAGCCCTTGCCGGGCTGGATCGCCTTGCGCAGCCAGCGCAGGCCGACGGCAGCGGCAATCTTCGGCGTCCAGGCGCCGGTGGCGAGGATCGCGTCGCGCGCCGAGAATGCGCCTTGTGCGGTTTGCACGCGGACGCCCCGCCCCTCCTCCGTCAGACCGAGCAAAGGGCAGCTTTCCAGAATGTGACCGCCGCGCTCGCGCACGACGCGCGCCAGTTCGGCCACGTAGCGATCCGGCCGCAGCGCGGCATCGCCACGAAAGCGCATCGCGCCCACGACCCCGGATCTGAAGGCGGGATCACTGGCTTCAAACGCGGCGCCATCGACGATCTCGACGGCGATGCCCAACTCGCGCAGCAGCGGCAGGTCGCGCAGTTCGTGGTCGAGCGCGCGACGGGTGCGGAAGACGTAGTCCTCGCCGGTTTCGGCAAATTCGCAGCACAGCCCGTAGCGGCTCACCCAGTCCTGGATGCGGCGCCGCGAGTCTTCCAGCAGCAGCGACTTGGCCTGCGCGCTGGCGCGGTAGTCCTTCGCGTTGCAGCGGCGCGCAAAGCCGAGGAACCAGCCCAGCCGCAGCGGATCGAGGCTTGGCTTGATGTACAGCGGCGCGTCCGGGGTGAACATCCAGCGCGCCGCCCGCCACAGCGTCCCCGGCCCGGCCAGCGGCGGTGCGTGGCTGGGCGTCAGGGTGCCGCAGTTGCCGTGCGAGGCGCCGCTGCCGACGGTGTTGGCATCAATGACCGTGACGGAACGCCCGGCTTCCAGCAGCGCCAGCGCGGTCGCCAGTCCGGACACGCCGGCACCAATGATCAGGCAATCAGCGGACAACGCGGGCGCGGCTGCATTCACGTGGGCCGACCTTGTCTGATGAGACGCGTCATTATGGACGCTCTGTGCGACTCATCCGCGCGCGGTCCGATGGGAACTGGATCGGCACGCGCTCGCACGGGCCCAACCGGGTCGAGCAGGGGCCTCTCGGCTCTGGCGCACCCAACGGTCAGGGTCCGGCAATCGCGGCCTGCACCTCGACGCGCATGGCGGGCCGAGCCCCATAGGTCATCCAACGCCACAGCCACTCCAGCGGACCGAAGCGGAATCGCGCCAACCACCAACGGCTCAGCAGCACCTGCAGCACAAACATCCCCAGCACGAACAGCACCTGCTGCGCCCGCGGCATGCCCCAGAAGCCCAGGCCATAGCCAAAGAAGAACAGCGAACAGAGCACTGACTGGCCGATGTAATTGGTCAGCGCCATGCGTCCCGCGGGCGCCAGCCACCCCAAACCGCGACGCCACGATTGCCGCTGCAATGCCAGCAACAGCAGGGCGACATAGCCCAGCGCCATCGGCAGGCTGCCGATCAGTTGCAAGCCGCCGGCAGTCATCCAACGCGCCTGACCGGAGCCGGGATCGGTTGCGATCATTGCGCTCGCCAGGGTCGTCAGCAAACCTGCCGGCAACGCGATCCACGCCCATGCACGCAGCAGCCCGAGGTGCTGCAGGGGCTCATTGACCGCTCCTGAACGCAACAACCACGCCCCGATCATGAACAACCCCATCGCCATCGGAACAAAGAAGATGGCTCGGGTAAAGTCCGCGATGAAATGCGGGGCCCTGAATTTCACCGCATCCGCGTAGCTGCCCCGGGTCATCACCGAAGCCTCCATCGCTGCCTGTTGCGCCTGCTGGCGAAGCGCTTCTTTCATCCGTCTTTCGCCTTCCGCCCGCGCCCTCGTTTCTTCCGTGGACATCTGGGCGACGGGACCCACCGCCCTCGCCGCCTCCGCACGCCATTGGATTCCCCCCAGCAACGCCAACAACACGGCCGGCAGCAGGTACAAGGTCAGGCCAGCCTTCATCAGGTTGCGGCCCTGCAAAGCCAGCGAACCCGCCGCCGCACCGCGCCTGAACCAGGTCAATACCAGTGCATCGATCAACAGGAGGAATGCCGTGAACCCCGCGTCTTCGGGCAAGTTGAAGGCAAACCCCACTGCAATCAGCAGTGCGAAGGCCACCCACATCATCCAGCCACGCCCCAACAACACCGCCAGCAAAACCGCGGCCGCCGAGGCATAGCTGAGCAGGATGTCGCCGGCCCAGATCAGCATTCCATGCACCAAGCCGAACAATGCCAACGCCACCGTCCGGCGCAGGTAGGGCGTCGTGAAGTGGCGGCCTGCCGCCTGTGCACGCGCCAGCATCAGCGCGAACCCCATGCCGAACAGGATCGAGAAAATGGTGAAGAACTTGTCGCGAACGAACAGGTGGATCGCCAGAGCAGCCCAAGCATCGGCCCCCTCCAGGCCCGTCGGCAGGCCATCGCCCAGCGCAGCCAGCGGCCGGTTGAAGAATTCGACATTCATCAACGCGATGCCGAGCAGGGCGAAACCGCGGATCACGTCCATCGCCTGGATGCGGTCGCGACTGGAAACCGGAGAGAACCCGACAGTCATGCAGCAACCCCCGACCCTGATTGGCCTCTACTCGCCCTGTTTGGACCCTAATGCTGCGCCTGTGGGGCATGCATGTGCAGGATGTCACGCCGACTTCTTGCCCGGCAAAGCAAACGGCCCGCAACGCGGGCCGTTTCGTCATCCACGGTCAGGGGAACCCCGGGCCGATCGCCCGCCCACGTTGGATCAGTGGTGGTGCCCACCCGCACCGTGCACATGGCCGTGCGCCAGCTCTTCCGCGCTGGCCTCGCGCACGTCGACGATCTCGATGTCGAACTCCAGGTCCTTGCCGGCCATCGGATGGTTGAGATCCACATCAACCACGCTCATGCCGACCTTTTCGATCACCACCGCACGCGGCCCGTGGTTGGTGTTGAGCACGATCTGCATGCCGGGATGCAACCGCTGCGCGCCAAAATGCTTCTTGGGGATCCGCTGGGTCAGCCCGTCGCGGCGCTCGCCATAGGCTTCGGCCGCCGTCACCGCGGCCTTGAAGCTGTCGCCGGCTTCATGGCCCTCCATCGCCTTCTCCAGGCCCGGGATGATCTGACCGCGCCCGAACAGCACCGCCATCGGCTCGCCGGCGTCCTTCGAGCTCTCGAGCGCCTCCTTGCCGGCTTCGGCAACGCTGTAATGGAAACTCACGACCCGGTCTTTTTCGATCTTCATGAAACTCCTGCCATCGGTTGGGCGCTTGCCGGCGCGCCATATTGGGCCGACACTGCGCGGGATGAGACCAGCCGACTGCAATCAGCGACCGGATGCGCATTATCGACGCTGCGCGCTGCTGTTGCCATCGCTGCTCCTGCTGGCCGGCTGCTTTGGTGGCAAGCAGGTTGTCGAGGCGCCGCGCCCGGCGGCCGGCCGACACGCCTGGCCGGTGGTTGCCCCGGCCGATCCGGCCAAGGCCAACGCGGTGCTGATCCGCGCCATCAGCCTCGTCGGCACGCCCTACAAATGGGGCGGCAACACGCCCGAAGGCGGCTTCGATTGCAGCGGGCTGGTCAACTACGTGTACCGGGACATGCTCAACATGCGCCTGCCGCGCACCACCTCGGAACTGATCAAGCTGCAGGGCCCGCGGATCCAGCCCGGGCAGCTGGCCGGCGGCGACCTGGTGTTCTTCGGCGCGGGCGGGAAGGTCAGCCACGTCGGCATCTACGTGGGCGAAGGCCGCTTCGTCCATGCGCCCAGCAGCGGCGGCACGGTTCGGCTGGACCGCTTGGACGACACCTGGTGGCGCGATCACTACAGCGGTGCGCGGCGGCTGCTGTTCTGAACGGTGCGAGCACGCGGCAGAAACGCTGCGCACGCATGGAGCTGCGCCTTCGATCACAAACCCGCCATCTGGTAGGAACGCAAGTTCAGTCCGGTTCCGGCCAAGCTCAGGGCAAGAATTTCGCCCATTCATATAAATGAATTGGTGAAATTCGCAATCCAACCCATTCATACTTCTATGAAATAACGAAATCTGAACC
Organism: Thermomonas sp.; assembly: GCF_023953935.1. Lineage (GTDB taxonomy): Bacteria > Pseudomonadota > Gammaproteobacteria > Xanthomonadales > Xanthomonadaceae > Thermomonas. Next base: position 226,838 of record NZ_JAMLIW010000002.1, read on the forward strand.
CTTTGCCCGGCGCAGGTCGGCATAGTGCAGCCTGATTTTTCATCGTGATGACTGCGTGAAGACAGACCCACTGCCACACCACCATCCCGCTCACCCCGCCAGGGGGGCAGTCCGCTTGCTTTCAGCCTTGCTGCTCGCTGCCGCAGGGCTCCCGGCGATAGCCAGCCAGCCGCCGTCCGCCGCATCGACCAGCGCCACCGAGCCGGCGGCGGCCGAAACCGTGACGCTGGCAGTCACCGCCATCCCGCCCGCGCTGGCCCAGCGGCCAGCCGAGGCCGCCACCGTGACCCCGGCCCAGCCCACTCCCGCCGTCCCTTCGCTGTCTTCCGAACTGGCCGTCCCGCGCTTGGCCGCGATCACGCCGGAAGCGGCACGCACGGTCCAACCCGCACGTGCGCAGGCCGCCGCCAGCAACGACCGCTCGCTGGTGCGCACGGTCATGCAGCGCGCCTTCACCCTGCTCGGCACCCCGTATCGCTGGGGTGGCACCTCGCCGGAAAGCGGCTTCGACTGCAGTGGCCTCGTCGGCTACGTGTTCCGCACCATCGGCATCGATCTGCCGCGGGTGTCGCGGGCGATGGCCGGTGAAGGGACCCCGGTGTCCGATCGCAGCGCGCTGGCCGAGGGCGATCTGGTGTTCTTCGGTCGCCGCGGCCACATCGACCACGTCGGCATCTACATCGGCAACGGCATGTTCCTGCACGCCCCGCGCACCGGCCGCGATGTCACCGTGTCCAGCCTGGCCTCGGGCTACTGGTCGCAGAAATTCCTCGAAGCCCGGCGTCTGGCGGTCGGCAGCTGAGGCAGCAAGCCTGTTCCATGCACCAAAACGCCGCCGTCGGGCGGCGTTTTCGTCTCCGGCATTCCAGCACTTGGCACGCGCCTCCCGGACGCCCGCCCGGCTGCCTAGCGATAGCGCGCCACGGTTTTCTCGACATCCTTGCCCAGCGCCATGACCTGCTGGGCGTACTCGGAAAGACGCCGATCCTCGTCCGTTTGCGGGGTCCACGGCGGCACGGCCGTCGAGGCACCCTCCGGACCGGCCAGTGCCACGAACACGATCACGCAGTGGGTGCACAGTCGGGCGCTGCCGGCATCGCCGCGCGGATCACGGGCGCGCACATCCACGGCAAAGTGCATCGACGTGGTGCCGGTGAAGATCAAAGTGGCATGGACGCTGACCAGGTCACCGATACGGATCGGCGCGACGAAGCGGATGCCGCCCACTGCCACCGTCACGCTGTAGCAGCCGCTCCAGCCGACCGCCGCCGCGTAGCCGGCCTGGTCGATCCAGCGCATCACCTGCCCGCCGTGGACCTTGCCGCCGAAGTTCACGTCCGACGGCTCGGCGAGGAAACTCAGGGTCAACTGGCGCTGCTGCCCGCTCATGCCCACTCCTTGTTCCGCCCAAAGCCGCAAGCGCGGGCCGCGCCCTGCGCGCTGGATGGTGCGCTGGATAGTGTCTCAGAACGGTTGTGCACACATACTCAGCTCTCGATCACCAAACCTGACGCGCAAGCACCTGAATGTGCATCTATTTTCCAAAGACTTTCTCACCCCCACCCTCTCTTTTGGTAGAGAACCCGACGACATCTCTAAGCACTGTACCTTTTGCTCAACCATCTCGGTTAGTCCGACGCCCCCTCCTTAGCATCCGTGGAAAGCAAGCGAGGCCACTCAGGGGATGTGCCTTGCGTAAGCTCGAACATCGAGCATCGGAACCGTCGCCATAGCCTGCAGCCGTGCAATGAGCTCGAACAGGAATCGGGTCGCTGGACGAGTTGCGGCCTGCAGGCTGTAGGAGCTTGAGGTCTCATCGAACGTAAAGAGTCCACCTTCAGCTACACAGCCCAGATCCAGCCGGCCATCACCTAGATCGCTCCTTAGATGCTTTTCCATCGTGTCGCCGAACTGCGGTGACCACGAACAGTTCAGCGTCAAGAGGCCGCCAAGTATGTGAGGGGGTGCCTTGGGACTCTTGGGGCCATCGACGGTGGGGACCGGCATGCTGGTCCGGTGTAGACGACGTACGCTCAAGACCTTCTGCTGGGCATACTGAATGTGCCCGGCGGTCATCTCTTGCTTGGCTTCAAACACCGCGTAGATGCTTTCGGCCGGCACCACCAAACTGCCCTTGAAGTCGAAGACTAGCGGCGAGTACTGGCGATCGTGAATGACAACATCGATCTGCTCGCTGAACGAGCCCTCGCTGTCGACGACGTGGGCCTTGGTGGCTCTGTAGCGGAGAGGTAGGTGCTTGTTCAGGACCTCGATCCACACGGACTCGCTCGCATCTCCCACCTCCGTGGGATGGCCTATAGCTGTGCGTGCGCGTCGAAGGTCATCCTCTACCGACTGGTGAAGATGATCAAACAGTCCTGGGAGTGACCATGAACCACTCATGCGAACTCGGCCCCCCAACTACTCTGTAGCGCTGCTCGTGCCGCACTGGCGATGCTGCGCTTTTCGTTCGCCGTTAGGTCATCCGAGATGATGTTGTTGGTATTGGAAGGATCGACGAACCTTGCGCCTTCGAGGCTATCGCGGAGGAACTCAAGAGCGACCACCACATTGCTAGACAGGTTGCCGGTCAAGCGCCCATGAAGTGCACGGATGGCAGCAAGCTCCAAGTAGAAGGACGGAAAGGTGAGGCCTCTACGGTTGCGCCAGATCTTGAGCAGGCGGATCTCGTCAGTCCTCCCAGACTGAGATACAGCGGCGATGTGGCGAGAGACGTTTGTTTGCAGGTGGCTCTGCCGCTTGTTGCTGTAGAGCCAGTGATCGTTGCCGTAGGCGCTTTGTCTGCGACCCGGCACGACATCCACGTCATAGGACCCAATACGCATCCCGATAGATACGTTTTGCTTCCTTGGCTTGAAGCCTGCTCCATCAAGCGCGTTGAAGAGTGTCTGGTAGATATTGGATAGGGTGTGCTCGGTAGTTGAGGACAACGAAACGAACAGATCAATGTCTGTACCGGACCGAATGGCCGTGCCTTTCGCGAACGAACCACTTGGCTCGACGCACAGGACCAGTTGCCCACCCCACTTATTGATCGTCGGCTCGAGCAACCCCTGCACCTGGCGGACGGCAGAGTAGGGCCCGGCATCAACAGCGTACTGGGCGAGAACCTGTCGTAGATAGTCGTCGCTCATGGCACGGCACCTTCCTGGCCATACAGATGCCGCTGGAACCCGACGAACACCTGGCGCACCTGCTCCGGCTTTCCAAGCTCGGCGAAGGCATCATTCAGCGCCTTGTACCGAAGCCGCAGCAGCGGTGAGAGCTTCTCCGCGTCGAGTTCGTCGACTCCCTGCTTGACGTACTGCGCGAGCACGAAGTCGATGAAGGCCTGCTGCTTGTCGGTGAACTCGCCGGCGGACGCGGCACGTGCCGCTTCGGCTCTGGCCTCGCGCGTCAGCGGATCTCGTGCGTACGCCACGTAGGCGAGCACATCGAAGAGGTCGCTCTTCTCGGCTTCGATGATCTTCTGCATCTCGGCCAGCGGCTCTTTGCCGAAGCCACGATCCGCTAGATCAGCCAGCAGCTTCTTGCGGGTCTCTGGCGCGCTCCAGATGCGGCGCAGCTCGTCCTCGTCCTTGAAGAACTCGGGCAGGGTGCCGAACAAGGCTTCGAGGAATTGGGCCGCAGACATGGGCCGCCCATCCGCACTCCAGAACGTCGTCGCGCTCATGCTCTGGATTGCGCGAGCCTTGCCGTCGGCCAGCTTGACCTGGACCTTCTGCTTCGGCGCCTCTGGCTCGCCTGGCGGCAGAGGATCGGGCTCGCCGGGCTCTCCCGGCTCGCGCGGCCCCCTGGGCTCTCCGGGCTCTCCGAGCTCCGGTTCCTGCGGCTCTCCGTCCCACTCCGGGTCGTTGAAATGGTGGTGCGCCTTCACGAAGTCATAGATCGTGAAGTGGTCCTTGCCGTCGTACAGGCGGGTGCCGCGGCCGACGATCTGCTTGAACTCGATCATCGATCCCACCGGGCGCATCAGCACGATGTTGCGCACGTTGCGCGCATCCACCCCGGTTGAGAGCTTTTGCGAGGTGGTCAGGATCGTCGGGATGGTCTTCTCGTTGTCCTGGAAGTCGCGCAGCGCCTGCTCACCCCGTGCACCGTCATCGGCCGTGACGCGCACGCAGTAGTCGGGATCCTTGCTCGCCTTCAGCTGATTGATCAGGTCACGCACCATCAGCGCATGCGGCTGTGTCGCGCAGAAGACGATGGTCTTCTCGCGCTGATCAATCATCTCCATGAAGAGCTTGACCCGGTATTCCTCGCGCTCGGGGATAATGATCACGCGGTTGAAGTCGCCCTCGACGTAGCGCTTTCCGGGGACAACCTCGCCCTCGACGATCGCATCGTCCGGCGTGTAGGTGTAGTCGTCGATCGTCGTGGCGATCTGCTTGACCTTGAAGGGCGTCAAGTAGCCGTCGTTGATGCCCTCCTTCAGCGAGTAGGTGTAAACCGGCTCGCCGAAGTAGGCATAGGTGTCGGTGTTGCCCCGGCGCTTGGGCGTGGCGGTGAGGCCGAGCTGCACGGCCGGGGCGAAGTAGTTCAGGATCGCGTGCCACTGGCCTTCGTCGTTGGCGCCGCCCCGGTGGCACTCGTCGATGACGATGAAGTCGAAGAAGTCCGGCGGGTATTCGCCGAAGTAGGGCGAGGGCTGGCCATCTTTGGGCGGGCCGCTCATGAAGGTTTGGAAGATCGTGAAGAAGATGCTGCCGTTCTTTGGCACTCTCCCCTTCTTCTTGATCTCGTCGGGCGCTATGCGCACCAAAGCATCGTCGGGGAAGGCTGAGAAGGCGTTGTAAGCCTGGTCGGCCAGGATGTTCCGATCGGCCAAAAACAGAATACGGGGCCGGCGTGAAGGCTCGCCATCCCCTTTCCAGTCGGTCAGGTTCCAGCGGCTCTGGAAAAGCTTCCAGGCAAGCTGGAAGGCGATCGCCGTCTTGCCGGTGCCAGTGGCCAGGGTAAGCAGGATCCGCTCGCGCCCCTCGGCGATGGCTTCGAGCACGCGTCGGATCGCGATCTCCTGGTAGTAGCGGCTCTCCCAGGCGCCGCCCTTGTCCTCGTAGGGCACGGCGGCGAAGCGGTCGCGCCAGGCGTTGGCCTCGGCAAAGGACTTGGCCCAGAGCTCGTCGGGGGTCGGGTAGGCGGCGACATCGCCCTCCTCGCCCGTGGCCATGTCCACGCCGTAGATGGCTTGGCCATTGGTGGCATAGGTGAAGCGCACGGCCAGTTTCCTGGCGTACTGCTTGGCCTGCGCCAGACCCTCCGTGTAGGGCTTGTCCCAGGCCTTAGCCTCGATAACCGCGAGCTTGGTGTTCCGATAGATCAGCACGTAGTCGGCGATCTCCGCCCTTGCGCGCTGGCCCTTGCCCTGCAAGCGGCCGGGCGCGATGACCTCTCGGCGGATGCGGCTGCCTTCGACCACGCCCCATCCGGCCGCCTGAAGCGCGGGGTCGATATGTTCGGCGCGGGTGTCGGCTTCGTTCATGCCACTGCTTCCAGTTGCCGGTCGGTTGCCTTGCCCGTGAGCTTGCCGGTGAAGGCCTGGTGCAGCAGGGACTTCTTGAGCTCGTCAAGGGCGGCAGTCTTGCGATCAGCGAGATCGGCCAGATCACGGGTCGCAGTTGTCAGAGCCTCGATCCTGGCGACACACTGCTCTTGGGTATCACGCGGCGGTAACGGGACAGCGACCTCAGCCAGCATGCCTTGATTGAGGCTCTTGATGTTGAGCCCATTCCCGCCGTCAATCAGTTTGCGGCGCACAACACGCGACCTCAGAAACTGACAGACATATGGCGGAACTGCTCTGCCGCGATCGACACTGATCCGAATAGTGAATCCGGAGTGCGTGACAGGCTCTCTCAAGCCTCCCACAACCATGCAACGCCCAATCAACTCCGGATTGCCGTTGGATCGAACGGTCAAGATGTCGCCCTCGGATACCGCGTCGTTGGGACTCAGATCACCGTCGAGCGTCACCACGTCTAGGTCATCAAGTGGGGCCCAGAAGTGGCTCTGGAAGTCCTTGACACCGATAATCCTGATGGAGCAGCCGTTGCTTCGCTTGGTGAAATTGACACCATTCCGGAAAGTCGCCAGTTCGCCAAGATGAATAGGCTCCGCACTGTTCGCGAGGTCTGCGAAGATCGCATCGTGCTGCTGCTCGAACACCTCCCGCGCGTTCTGCAGGTTCTTCTCGGTGTTGGCCTTGGCCGTGGCGATGGCCTCAAAGGCCTCGTCGAGGATGGCGACTATGCGGCGCTGCTCGGGGAGGGGTGGCGCCACGATCGGCAACGCCTCTATTTCCGCCTTGTTGATTGATGCAAAGACCGCCCCTTCCTTCCCTGCGATCCGGTCTTGCATACCGAGCAACTGGTAGAAGAGGAAGTCGGCGTCCATGCTGTTCCGGCACCGAATGGCCGCAAGCCCGCGGCCGATGCAGACCTTCTCTCGAGTGAAGTTGACTGGGCCGACAGGCGCCCGAACCGACATGAGGATGTCGCCGGGCAAGGCCTCCTTGGTGACTTGAGTGGTCCACTTCGTAGGCGGCTGAAGTTCCGAGGCACCAAAGTCCTTCTTGCCTTGATAGAACGGCAAGCCGTTGCCGTCTTGGTTATAGAACCGGCCATCCGGTGATTGCCCTGCAATCACTTGCGCATGCGCTCCCAAGGGAACAGCTTCCGTCCACCCCATCACGCCACCAGCTCCCGGATCGTGGCCAGGGCCTCAGCACTCTCAGCATCGAGCGCGGCGATCTCGTCGAGGATTTCCTGCGGGCTGCGCAGCGTGACCACTTCGCCGGCATTCGGGTTCTTGACCGACAGGTCATATGTGGTCGTGTCGATACTGGCCGCGTCCAGCGTCCAGCTCTTTGGCGAGGCCGCGAAGCTCTTCTGCAGATCGACGAACTCCACCAGATCGGCGTCGTTAAGCGCTGTGGTCTTGCCTAGGCTGCGGCCCGGATCGAGCTGGTAGTACCAGACCTGGCGCGTCTTGGTGCCCTTCTCAAAGAACAGCACGACGGTCTTCACGCCGGCGCCCTGGAAGGTGCCGCCGGGGCAGTCGAGGATGGTGTGCAGGTTGCAGCTCTCCAGTAGCAGCTTGCGCAGGCTGGTCGAGGCGTTGTCGGTGTTCGAAAGGAATGTGTTCTTGATGACGATCGCACCCCGGCCCCCAGCCTTCAGCGTCTTGATGAAGTGCTGCAGGAACAGGAAGGCCGTCTCGCCGGTCTTGATGGGGAAGTTCTGCTGGACCTCCTTGCGCTCCTTGCCGCCGAAGGGCGGGTTGGCCAGGATCACGTCGAAGCGGTCCTTGTCCTGAATGTCGGCGATGTTCTCGGCCAGCGTGTTGGCGTGGATGACGTTGGGCGCCTCGATGCCGTGCAGGATCATGTTCATGATCGCGATCACGTAGGCGAGGCTCTTCTTCTCCTTGCCGTAGAACGTGCTCGTCTGCAGGGTCTTGAGGTCGGCCGTGGTCAGGCTCGGCCGGCTGGAGAGGTACTCAAAGGCCTCGCACAGAAAGCCGGCCGAGCCACAGGCGCCGTCATAGATCCGCTCGCCGATCTTGGGCTTGACCACCTTGATCATGGCGCGGATCAGCGGCCGGGGCGTGTAGTACTCGCCGCCGTTCCGGCCGGCGTTGCCCATGTTCTTGATCTTGGCTTCGTAGAGGTGCGAGAGCTCGTGCTTCTCGCTCTGCGAACCGAAGCGCAGCTCGTCGACGTGCTCGATCACGTCGCGCAGGTTGTAGCCGCTCTGGATCTTGTTCTTGATCTCGCCAAACACCTCACCGATCTTGTACTCGATGGTGTTCGGGCCGCTGGCGCGCTGCTTGAAGCCTGCGAGATACGGGAAGAGCCTGCCGTTGACGAAATCGCGCAGGTCGTCGCCCGTGAGCGCCGCGTTGTGGTCGAGCTTGCCGTCCGGCCCCTTGGGTGCGGCCCAGCTCTCCCAGCGGTAGGCCGGCTCGATGATGTAGCGGTAGGGCTTGCCTTCAAGCGCGGCCTCGCTCGCCTTGTCGGCTTCAAGCGCGTCGAGGTACTTCAGGAACAGAAGCCACGAGGACTGCTCGGTGTAGTCGAGCTCGCTGGTACAGCCGGCATCCTTGTGAAGGATGTCGTCGATATTCTTGAAGGTCTGTTCAAACATGGTGGATCGATTCCGTGATCAACACTCGGCGCCCAATATCTTCCATCTTCCACAAATTCATCTGTCCACTCACGACTTCTTCGCTTCCTTCGACTTCTTCTTCCCGCGCTTCCGTCCTGCTCGGTTCATTTCGGGCAGGGGCTTATCCCAAGCCAACAGGTCCATTCTGACGTTATTGGCGTAGGCGTTGTATTGCCACCGCCGAAACTGGTCGAGGAGCCTATTGTTGGTCTCCTCGAGCCGCTTGACCTGCGCCTCAAGGTCGGAAATACGCCGGGTGGCCGCCTCCAAGGTGAAATCCCTTGGCAGTGCCTGCTTTACCTCCCGCAAGTCCTTCTGGCGCTGCTGAAATCGCTCTTTGATCGCGGGATACAGGTACATGGTGTGCTTGGACACCGAGCCAACATCGAGGATCTTTGCGATGCGCTCGCAGAATAGCGGCCATGTGAGCTTGCCCTCCCAGCGATCCAGCTCGCGCATGACCTTGGGCAGAGTCGCCTTGGTAATGATCTTCTTAGGCATAGGGAATCAGGCCAGAACCAACGGGATTGCCTTCGGACTTAGGGCCTCCAAGGAGGGCACCTCAATCACGCCAAGGTCCATGAGTGCGCGCCGCACTGGCGAGGGGTCGTGCTCGTCAGGTATCCGCAGCACCGCCCCCTCTGGAACGCTCGGGTGCTCAAGCGCCATTCGCATGGCCCTGACATGCGCAAGCTTCCATTTGTGGTTGTCCACCCAGCGGTCTGCCCCAAAATCGCCGTCTTCATGGGCCTTCTGAGCACACTCAAGCAAGAGCTCGGTCTGCGCTTCCAGCAGGAGGATGCGTTCCAGTGTGACGTAATCACCTTTGATGCAGACATGCTCCTTGCAGGTCATGCACTCGCGATGTTTCTGACACGGCGCCATGGCGTAGTCGTGAACGCACATGCCGTAGAGCGTGGCCTTGGCCGTACCCAATCGATCCACACCAAGTTCCTGGTAGGCGACTGGCTGGCGATGCTTGATGCGCTCCAGCAGTGGGGTCGGCTGAATGGGTAGCAGCTTCTTTGCTTCCTCAAGGCGCTCCTCGGGGGTGCGGTGGTCGTAGTGCCGATTGTCAGCGACTCGCGCGCGACCTGCCCATTGAGCAAGGGTGTAGTCATCCATCCCGGCCCGCTCTGACATGGTGCTCAGCCAGTGGCGAAGTTGGTGCGACGTTAGCTTGATGGGAGAGCCATCAGCACGCTGCAGGCTATAACGCTGAAAGAGTGATTCGATCAATCCAGAGCCCAAGCGTCTGTTTACCTCGTTGGCATCGGGAACTCGCCAGGAGTCCTCCCGGATGGCCCGATCCCGACTAAACTCGTTCTTCCGATGGAGACACAGCGCGTCCCAAGTCTTTAGGGTCTTCTCTTCGTCCAGGTAGGGCCAGTAAATGCCCCCAAACTCTTCGACACTGGCCAGTGCGCCTGCCTCCGGCGACCCATCTGCGTGCTTGAATGCCTGACGTGCTGCTTCACGCGCGGGCCCGCTAATCTCAACCAGCCTTCGCACAGCCTCCTGAACGACCTCATGCATAGCGGGCACGACCCACTTCTTGGTTGTCCCCTTACCCTTGGCCGCACGCCAGCGCATGAACATTTGAGGCTGTCCACGTTCGTCGCTCTCCCACTGAACACAGTCGATAGGAAGCTTCAAGACCTCTGAAATGCGACTGGGCGCGACCATCAGGAGGATGAAGATAGACGAATAGAATCGACTTTCCGTGTCGTCCGCGAGCGCAAAAAGGTCAGCGACGGCAAGCATGTCGTCATTCGTCGGAAGCTTTGCCGCGCGATGTGCCTGTCCCGCCTCACCCAAATCCTCAGTGAGGATAACTGGCTTCTTGAATGGTGACTTCCAAGCCGGAAGCGACGGAACTAGGCGCTTCTCCCGCATAAAGTCAAAGATCGCTTGGATCTTCCTTCCTGTATTGCACTGAACCTCCGCGCTGAAATAGAACGCCCTACACTTATCGGCACACACATCCATGACAGCCGCGCTTAGAAGTGAAATTTCCGCACGGCCACATGCAGACAATAGGCCGGCCTCCACACAACGGAGAGCCTGCACTGTACTGCTAAGGTCTTTGACTGGATTTTGGCTGTAGCTGTACCGAACGTAGGCTTTGGCGAATTGCTTGAATGGATCCGCCAGAGGCGTAAAGGAATAGCTGTCGAGCGGAGCCGTTTTCGTGGCGAAGACAACGGCGGTCTCGTTGTGCTTCCACTTGTCCTTATCCCAAGCCCCCCCGCTAGCGAAGGCGGTCAGATCTTCCCTCGCCAGCCGGATGAACTCAGCGAGATTGGCGCTGGCATCTCGGTCGGCGCGAGGCACGAACTGAACGATCTCACCCATTGCAGTCAGCCTCCAAAAGGCGCACGTCGATCAAGCGCGTCTTAGCCTCCTTGCACATCGAGACGCAGTGCTCGACAGCCAAGATCAACTGGTCGTTGGCATTGACCACGACCTCCGGACAGCCTGCCGCCCTGACACGGTCTTTCTCAGCATAGAGGTCTGCCAATACTTCCTCATGCGGGCCATCGACCCATGGCTGGAAGTGGTAGCAGGTGTAGCAGGCGCGGAACCCGCTGGCGCAGAAACCGTAGTTCCCGCAGTTGCCTACGGGGTGCTGCCGATCATTGGGCACGCGGCTTCGCGGATCGTCACCTCGGATTGCCTCACGCTCCGAGTACACCAACTTGCCGAGGCAGGCCTGCGCAAAGGGAGCGAGCTGAGCCCCCACCAGCTCATTGATGACCACGGCTTCTTGCGCCGTGTTCTCGGTATATACCCCCACGTTCTGGATGTCGGAGTGATCCAACAACTCGGCAATGATGAAGGCACTGAAGCCTTCGCGCCGGAGCTTGGTCCCGCGCGTGTGCCGGAATCGGGTTGCCGACAGGCGAATGAACTCACCGGTGCGCTCTGAACGTGCTGTAGAGGCTTTGGCACAACGCTGCAGGGCCTGCCTAAGCTGTGCCGTTGTCGCGTGCAGCAGGTCCGGGGCGCGCCCGGCCAGGCAATCCTGAAGCTCATCGACACGGTGGATGTCTTTGAGGCTGTTCCGGTTGATGAATATTGGCACCTCGTCCGCCAATTCCGGGGCGAGTGCCATTCCGATGGCTTCTGAGACTGCGGCAACGGACTGTTGGTGCTGGGCCCTCAGGACCAGAAAGAGGTCTTCAAGGATGGCCAAGGACCGAAAGGTCCCGCGAAATCTCCCACCTCGCTGCTTGGCTCGCGGGATATTCAACCTGTAGAGAGGTGCCCCCTCGCCAGCCACTTGACCCAGATCCCGTCCCCTGAGCGCTGCGATCTGAACGGGGCGTCGCGCCGTCATCACTAGAGAAAGCAGGTACGCGTAGTCTTCGAATGCAATGTGCTTGCGAACCACCGCCATGTTTGCCCAATCCAGCAAGGCCGCCATTTCAAGGTCGGTCAAGGGTCCCGTCTCGGGGCATCCACCGGCAACGGCAGCGCCCTTCTCGTTACCCTTGATTCGCCAGCCTTCGAGCAGGTCAACGACCTCCTTGGAAACCCCTTCAAACCCATAGTCGGCCCAGGCAAGGAGGAATCCCTTCAATCCACCCAGTTGCCACTGCTCATCAGTGCCCAAGCTGGCGCGCCAGTTGATGAGATCGACCGAGGTCACTCTCACAGTCCCAGTGTCCCTAAGAAATCGCTTGAATCGCGTCTCCATGTTGCGTGCGTGACGCGCCGAAGCCTCTTCGGCGTAGCGCCGCAAGGTGGCGCGGAATCCCGCCTCGGTTTCAGGCTCTACCGCTGTTGGAAACACCAGTGAGAGCTGCACGTCTTTGTTCAGTCGCCAATGATCGGCGGATGCGTCGAACGAGTACCCGTCCTTGGACACCGAAGGTGCGGGCAGCCTCTTCCCGACACTTGGCGGCGCAGCCTTAACGCGACTCATCGCCGTCCTCCCCTAGGTCCTTACCGCACTCGATCCCTGCCTGCACCATCCGTGCCGCCTTGTCGCTGGCTTCACGGATGTGACGTCGGTTATACCTTGTCCCCGAAGCCTTGCTCCGATGGCCATTCAGGAAGGCGCGCACGTCCAGCTCCCGGGCCTCACTGATTGGCGACGAATCAGATCCAGTTTCCTTCGCCCGCGCCTTGGCATTGTTCTCATCAATACTGACGGACAGCTCATAGTTGAAATGGTGTCGGAAAGCATGGGTGTGGATAGCCGCAAAGGCCGGATCGACCTTCCTCATCCGATCGAACATTTGGTTTAGCGCAGAGATTGACAGCGGTTTTCCCCAGCCCCTGCTCTTGTGATGGGACACAAATAGGTATGGGTGCTTTCTGGCCGGGCCAATCTTGGCTCGGACCTGAAAGATGTATCGATCAATCTGGTTTGTCAGTGACTCTGACAACGGCAGCGGCCGCTCTTTGGTCTTGGCTACCGGCTGATAACGTCGCGAGTCATGCGCGTCGTCCTGGTTGCGCCGAACCCAAACATGCGGTTCGTGCCCCAGATCGAACTGATCAATGCGAAGGCTGAGCAACTCCCCTCGCCGCATGCCGGTAAGCCGGGCCATGCCGAAGATGATTGCGTTGCGTAGTTGGACGCTGGGATCCCGGAAAGGATTGCGTGGATCACCTTCCGCCCCTACCGCCATGAAGCGGTCAACCAGCTCCGTCGGTGGCGATCTGAGTTCCTTATCCTCATCAAGTTGCTTAGCCAGCCCTTTGGGCCGGTGTTTGCGAATGGTCTTTGCCATCCGCGCGATTTCCTGCGCAACCTTGGGTGAATTCTGGTGCTGCGTGACGACGGAAGCCGTAAATTCCAGGTAATCCGCGAAGGTACTGAGGCGATTGAAGTGCTGCTGACCACCAATTGTGGGTTGAGTCTGCTTCCGTGCAACCCTGGCCTCGATAAAGTCGATGACTCCATCAGACTGTGGTGATGCCCTTTCTCCATCGGACTGCCAATGCCGCATGTCGAGCTTGGCGAAGTCGCGTAGCGAGTCCACATCCGCGACGGTGAGGAAGCGACTGCTGCGAAACTCCGCGATCAAGTCCCGCCCGTGTGTCTGTTCCCAGCGCATGAGCACGACGAGATCAGACAGCTTGTTGCGGATTGTGTTGACGGCAGCTCCAGCATTCCGGAGTTGGCTTGTCGCGAACAGCGTCGGATAGAAGAGGGGCACGCCCTGCTCATCGTGGAGCATCGGGACTCGCTCACCCTCGCCAAGCACATGAACTGACAGCGTAGGCATTGCTTTATTCACCGATTAAAGCATATGTACGACTATACAGTTCTTTTTCGACTCCGCAAGATGCTCATGAAACAGAAAAGGCCCCGTAGTGACGGGGCCTTTCTGACTCTTTATCAACGCCTCTACGGATGTGTTCGCTAGAACGGGATATCGTCATCGGCAAACGGCACATCGTTGCCGAACTCGGCCGGCTTCGACGGAGCCGCGCCGGATTCGCCGCGCGGCGCCGGAGCGCTGCGCTGCGGGCGCTCGCCGCCGCCACGCGAGTAGCCACCCTCTTGCGAGCCGCCGCCACGTGCGTAGCCGCCGCCTTCACCGCCACGGCCGCCCAGCATCTGCATTTCGTCGCAGATGATGTCGGAGGTGAAGTGCTTGACACCTTCTTTTTCGTAGGAGCCGTACTCAAGGTGCCCCTCGATGTAGACCTGCCCGCCCTTGGTCAGGTATTTGCCGGCGGTCTCGGCGGTCTTGCCGAACACCTTGACCCGGTGCCATTCGGTTTTTTCCTGCCAGTTCCCGTCGCGATCCTTGCGCGATGAGGTGGTGGCAATGCTCAACGTGGTCATCGCCGCACCGCTTTGGGTATAGCGGACCTCTGGATCGCCGCCCAGATTGCCAATCAAGATGACCTTGTTCACGCCGCGTGCCATGGCTCTTCCTTGTCTCGTATCGCCCCGATCGGGCGTGACCATTGAAGTATAGCCGGGCGGCCCGCGCAGCCGGCAAAACCCGCGAATCGGGGTCGGAAAATGCCGCATTCCTTATACTGGGCGGTCGAATTCGAGTCTGCCCATGCCTGCCTCCCCCGCCGCACCCGACCTGAAGACGATCCAGGCCCTGACCGCGCCCGACATGGCGGCGCTGGACGCGCTGATCCGCAAGCGCCTGGATTCGGACGTTGTCCTCATCCGGCAGGTGGCCGAATACATCATCGGTGCCGGCGGCAAACGTCTGCGGCCGATGCTGCTGCTGCTGTCCGCACGCGCGCTCGGCCACGGCGGCGCGGACGTGCACCAGCTTGCGGCGGTGGTCGAGTTCATCCATACCGCCACCTTGCTGCACGATGATGTGGTCGATGAATCCGACCTCCGCCGCGGACACCAGACCGCCAATGCCGTCTGGGGCAACGCCGCCTCGGTGCTGGTCGGGGATTTCCTGTATTCGCGCAGCTTCCAGCTGATGGTCGAACTGGACCGGATGCCGGTGATGAAACTGCTGGCCGACACCACCAACACGATCGCCGAAGGTGAGGTGCTGCAGCTGCTGCACGTCCACAACCCGGACACCGACGAGGCCGCCTACCTGCGGGTGATCGAGCGCAAGACCGCGATCCTGTTCGCGGCGGCGGCGGAATTGGGCGGCCACCTGGCCGGCGCCGATGCCGCGACCTGCACCGCCCTGCGCGGCTACGGCCTGAATCTCGGCTACGCCTTCCAGATCGCCGACGATGTGCTGGACTACGCCTCGGATGCGGCCACGCTGGGCAAGAACCTCGGCGATGACCTCGCCGAAGGCAAGGCCACCCTGCCGCTGATCCACGCAATGGCGCATGCGGACGCCGACACGCGCACCGCACTGCGCGGCATCATCGAACGCGGCCACCGCGACGGTCTGGCGGTGGCGCAGGCCGCGATCCAGCGCTGCGCCAGCCTCGACTACAGCCGGCAGCGGGCACAGGCCTACGCGGACGCGGCGGAAAACGCGCTGGGCGCGCTCCCGGACACCCCGTTCACGGACGCCTTGCGCGGGCTGGCGCGTTACGCACTCGGGCGCGATCACTGAGCGCCATGTTCAAAACCCCGGTGTCTGCCAATAAGCCCAGCTCACCCACGCCATCGACGCCAGCAGCAGGAACGCCCACACGCGCAGGAACGTGGCCATTCCGGCCAGCGGCGCATAGCGGCCATCGGCAAGATCGTGGCGCCGCATCAGGTTGACCAGATGGCTGTGGCCGTTGAACGCGGTCCAGAACAAGGACGGCTTGCCGATCTCCCGCGACAGCGCGGGGTCGGCCTTTTCCAGTGCCAGGTGGAACCGGAACAGGGCGAAGAACCAGACCACAAACACCAGCGCCATGACAATGACTGCCACTTCCAGCATCACGCCACCGCCTGTGCATACGGGAAGTCGGCGCTGCCCGACCGTTCGGGTGCGGGCGATGTGGCGAGGATCGTCATCTGCCGCGTGCTGTCCATGCCATCACCTCACCTGTTCGACGCGAACCGCTCGGCAAAGAATGCGTGCATCATCGCGTAGGCCCGCTTGGCCGCACGCGGGTCGTATTTGCAGCCGGGGCGGTTGGCGATTTCCAGCGCGAAGCAGTGCACCGCGCCGCCGAAATTGACGAACTGCCAGTCGGCGCCGGCTGCCGTCATTTCGTCTTCGAACGGCTGCACAGCTGACCTCTGGGTCAGGTCGGAGGCGCCGTTGAGTATCAGCAGCGGGGTCTTGACGGCCCCGGGCAGTGCCGGCGACCGTGTCTGCAAGCCCCCGTGGAAGGTGACGATCCCGGCCAATTGCGCGCCACTGCGCGCCAGTTCCAGCACCGACGAACCGCCAAAGCAGAAGCCGAATGCGCCAATCCGGCTGGTATCCAGCGGCACCCGCCCGGCCTGCGCCTTGAAGGCCGCCAGTGCTGCCTGCATGCGTGTCCGCATCTGCTCGGGCTGCGACAGCAAGGGCAACACCAAGCCCTGGGCCTGGCCGTCGCTTTGCGGCCGCACGCCCTTGCCGTACATGTCAACCACGAACACCACGTACTCGCGCCCGGCCAGCTGGCGCGCCTTGTCCAGCGCCGACGCCGTCACGCCATACCAGTCCGGCACCATCAGCAGGCCCGGCCGCTTGGCGGTGATGGCATCGTCGTAGACCACGTAGCCCTGGAACTGCGTCTGGCCCGACGTCCAGGCCACGGCTTTGGTCTGCATCTTCGCCAACCCCGGCAACGAACACAGCAGCAGGATAACGACGGCAAGCAAGCGGCGCATGGAAGTTCCCCGCGAAGATCCCGATACGCTAACCGAGCGGGATTCAGCGCGCGTGAAGTCCGCGGCGGCGGAAGGCGCGCCGCCGTCCGCCGGGAATCTCAAGCAATCCCCATGCCGGCAATGCCGGCAATCGCGTCCGGGTCGAAGCCGGCCAGCCGTGCGAAATGGCGTCCACGCTCGACGTAATTGCGGTACGGGCCGAAGCTGGGCGCACCGGGCGACAACAGGATTACCCCACCTGCGGGCAGCGCTGCACGCGCCGTTGCCACCGCGTCGGCAAGATCGTTCGCGGCTTGCAGCACGAAGCCCGAGGCCGAAGCGATGGGTGCGAGCAGAGAATGAATTCGCGGCCCGTTCTGACCCATCGTGACGATGGCCTTCGGCGCACGCACGCGCATCGCCTCGGCGAATTCGTCCCACGGCAGGCCGCGATCGTGGCCGCCGACCAGCACCGCCACCGGGCGCTGCGCGTACAACTCCAACGCCGCCAGCGTCGCCATCGGCGTGGTGCTGATGGAATCGTTGACGTAGAGGATGCCGTCGCGTTCGCCCAGCGGCTGCAGGCGGTGCGGCAGCGGGCGGAAGTCCAGCGCGTGCGGCGCCAGCGCCACCGCATCCAACCCGAAGGCTTCCAGCGCGGTGAGCACGGCGCACAGGTTGCTGCGATTGTGCTGGCCGGGCAGCGGCAGCGCGCCGGTGTCCATCACGAGGCGGTCACCGCGAAAAAGCGCATCTTCACGCAGATGCCAGCCCTGCGCATTGCCATACCAGCGGATCTCGCTGTCCGGCAGGCGCAACTGCGCCAGCAGTGGATCGGCGGCGTTGAGCACGGCGAACCGCGGCTTCGCTTCCGTCACCAATGCCAGCTTGTCGGCGTAATAGCGCGCCTCGCTGCCATGCCAATCCAGATGCTCGGGATGCAGGTTGGTGACGATGGCGATGTGCGGATGCGCACCCGATGCGGCCACGTCGCGGGTCTGGTAGCTGGAGAGTTCAATTGCCCAGGCATCGGCCTGTGCACCCAGCAATTCCAGCAGCGGCACGCCGATATTGCCGGCCAGGGCCGTGCGCAGCCCCGCTGAACGCAGCAGGTGCGCCAGCAGCGCGGTGGTGGTGCTCTTGCCCTTGGTGCCGGTGACGCAGAAGGTGCGCGCCATGGTGCCGTCTTGCGCATGCTCGGCAAACCACAGCGCGGTGCCGCCGAGGAAGCGCGTCCCGTGCTGCGCGGCCTGGATGGCTTCCGGCTTGTTCGGACTGATCCCCGGGGATTTGATGACCACATCGAACGCCGACAAGGCCTCGCCCGTTGCCTCGGTTTCGACCTGCAACGCCGCATCGCCCAGCGCCGCCGCTTCGGCCGCCTCGGCGTCGCTGCACAGAAGGGTCAGCGGCTGCTGCGGCAGGCGCGTGCGCAGCGCATGGTAAACCGCATGGCCCTCGTGGCCCCAGCCCCACAGCGCCAGCCGACGCCCGGCCAGGTCGCCAAAGCGCAAATGCTCAGGCAGCGAAGCGGTCACGCAGGCGCTCCCACAGCGCGGCGGGAATGCGGCGTTCGTCGTGCAGCGCCAACAGCGGTTCGACCGCCAGTTCCGCAGGATCGAGCTGCGGCGCGATCAGCTTGGCGAAACGCTTGATCACGGCGTCCTCGCGCCATTCCGGGCGCTGTGCCAGCGCCGCCATCGCCGCGCGCGATTCGCGGCCTTCGCCCACGCATTCAAACGGCTTGTGGTTGCCGAATTCAAGCAAGGCGTCATAGCCGGGGATCAGGTCCGGATCATCCAGCAGGTTGCGGCCGACAATCCCGACCAGCCGCAGCTTGGGCAGGAACGGCGCCAGCGCGAGGAACACGAACAGGCACTTCGGACAGACCCCGCACCAGCGCGAGGTCGGGCGTTCGCCAAGGATGTGGAAATTGCGGTTGCAGCTGGAAAAGCAATCGTCATAGCGGTCGCTTTTCGCGAACTGGCGCGCCACCGCCAGCTCGGAGAGCGGCCGCAGCAGCGAGTAATAGTCCAAGTCGGCGGCGACATGGCGTTGCAGGTGCTCGCCGAACGCGGCCTCGAACGCCCAGCCCTTCGACCATTGGTGGTTCACCTCGCCGGTGCCGGGAATCAGCGAACCGTAGCTGGCCGAACGCTCGTTGGAGAACACCACCTGATTCACGCCCAGCAGCACGGCGGCGAATGCCAGGATCGCCGAATTCACCGCGGTCACCGGGATGTGCCCATTCCAGGCACCCCGGCGGTTGAAGTCGAACAGCTGCGGCGCCAGCTGGCGGCCGATGTTGAGGGTGGGCAGGCCGGTGCGCGCCGCGCAGGCGGCGATCAGCTGCGAGCCGCCGATCCAGGTGACGGTTTGTTCGACGCCCGCGCCGCGCAGCGCTTCGATACTGACCAGCGAGTCCTTGCCGCCGCCGATGGCGACCAAGGCATGCGGGCGCAAGCCGAGCGCGGCTGGCAAGCCCCTCTCCCCCCGGGAGAGGGGTTGGGGTGAGGGTTCGGACTCGACCGATACTGCATCGGAGACAGCGCTATCACCCCTACCCTCACCCCCAGCCCCTCTCCCGGGGGGAGAGGGGAGCAGAGCGGGGAAGCGAATCCTGTCACGCAACT
The DNA here is from genome assembly GCF_023953935.1 of Thermomonas sp. Taxonomy (GTDB): domain Bacteria; phylum Pseudomonadota; class Gammaproteobacteria; order Xanthomonadales; family Xanthomonadaceae; genus Thermomonas. The sequence goes on from NZ_JAMLIW010000002.1 coordinate 245,863, forward strand.
CCAGCCCGTTGCGGTAGGCGAATTCGCCCAGGCCGTTGCGATAAATCAGCTCCAGCAGCGCGGCGGTGGCGGCATCGATGCCCTCGTCTTCGATGCGGATTTCGGCCGGCACCGCCGCCTTGTAATAGCTCACTCCCGCGATCAGATGCAGCAGGCGCAGCGCGCGCTGCGCGGCGGCGGCGCGGGCGTCGTCCATGACAAAGGGCGCACCCGGCACGGTGACGGTTTCGACCAGCTCCGGGCCGTCGTCGAAGACATAGATCAGCTGCGCAACGCCGGTGCGCGCATCGAAGCGGCTGCGCACGAAGCGGAACGTGCGGATCTGATCGCGGTGGAAAGTCCAGTCGGTCATGGCGTCTCGTGCGGCCCGGCCCCGTTACAGGATGTCTTCCGCCGGCAGCGTCCGCAGATTGTAGGCGCTGGCCATGGTGAAACCGTAGGCGCCGGCGTCGGCGATCAGCAGCACGTCGTCGGGCGCGGTGGCGGCCGGCAGCTTGACCCGATGGCCGAACACGTCGCTGGATTCACAGATCGGCCCGACCACGTCGAAGTCTGCGTGTGCGTCCGCCTCCAGTCGCGACAGGTTGGCGATGTCGTGCCAGGCGTCGTACAGCGCCGGGCGAATCAGTGCGTTCATGCCCGCGTCCAGCCCCACCCGCACCACGTCGTCTTTCTCGACCACCTGGGTGCAGCGCGCCAGCAGCACGCCGGCCTCGGCGACGAGGAAGCGGCCCGGTTCGATCGCAAGCGCAAACTCCGGATGCACGGCCTTGATCTCGGCCAAGCCGGCGGCCCAGCCAACGAGATCGAAAGGTTCGTCATCATCGGTGTAGGGAATCGGCAGGCCGCCGCCGATGTCGAGCACTTCGACGCTGCCGATCCGGCGCGCGAAGCCTGCCAGCTCGTCGACGACTTCCTGCCAATGGCCCACGGTTTCGATGCCGCTGCCCAGATGCGCGTGCAATCCAGTGATGCGCACGCCCAGTGCGCGCGCGGTTTCGGCGAATTCGTCCACCCGCTGCGCCGACAGGCCGAACTTGGCCTCCTTGCCGCCGGTGTTGACCTTCTCGTGGTGGCCATCGCCATGACCGAGGTCGATCCGCAGCCACAGCGCGTGGTTGCGAAACACCTCGGGCCAGCGCCACAACAGCTCGACGTTGTCGACCGTCACCGTCACGCCCTGCGCGAGCGCGGCGATGTATTCGTCGATCGGCGCAAAACTCGGGGTGAACAATACCCGCTCCGGCGTCAGCGTCGGCACGGCGGCGAACGCGCGCTCCACCTCGCCCAGCGACACGCATTCCAGCCCAAAGCCTTCCTCGACCAGCGCCCGCAGGATCGCCGGATGGGAATTGGCCTTGATCGCGTAATAGCGGCGATCCACCGCCGCCACTGCAGCCAGATCACGCGCGCGCTGGCGCACCAGCGGCAAGTGGTAGACATAGCGCGGAGTGCCGGCGGCAGCGCGGTCCAACAGGGCATGACGCTGTTCCGGAGATCTCCACCACGGTACCGGCCGCGCCCGGAACGTGCCTTCGATCTCGCGCCAGCGCGGGCCGAACACATCGCTCTCGTGCACCGGCATTGCGCCGGAATCGATCAGCGCCGCGTGCAGCTTGGGCAGCATGCCGTCGGCCATCGCCTCATCGACCACGAAGGTCAGGTTGAGGTCGTTGGACGATTGCGAAATCAGGTGCACGCGCTCGCGCCCGAACATCGCCCAAACATCCTGCAGTTTGTGCAAGAGCGAGCGAATGCCGCGGCCGACCAGGGTGATCGCGGCGCACGGTGCAATCACCTTGACCCGGCAGACCTGCGCCAGATCTTCCGACAGCCGCGCCAACACGTCGGTGCTGATCAGGTTCTCGAACGGATCCAGCGAGACCGTGACGTTGGTTTCGGCCGAACCGATCAGGTCCACCGACAGGCCGTGGCGTTTGAAGCGCTCGAATACGTCGGCAAGAAAGCCGACCTGTTGCCACATCGCCACGCCCTCCATCGACACCAGCACGATGCCGTTGCGGCGGCTGATCGCCTTGACCCCGGGCACAGGTTCGGCGGCATCATCGATGCTTGTGCCCGGCAGCTGCGGGCGGCCGGTATCGAGGATGGCCATCGGCACACCGGCGTTGCGGCAGGGCCGCAGCGAGCGCGGGTGCAGCACCTTGGCGCCGGTGGTGGCGATTTCCTGCGCTTCGTAATAGTCCAGCCGGGTCAGCAGGCGGGCGTCCGGCACCTCACGCGGGTTGGCGCTGAACATGCCGGGCACGTCGGTCCAGATCTCCACCCGCTGCGCGCCGAGCAGGGCGCCGAAATAGGCGGCGGAGGTATCGGAACCGCCGCGCCCGAGGATCGCGGTGCCGCCCTCGCCGTGGCGGGCGATGAAGCCCTGGGTGATCAGCAGCTGCGTTGGCTGCATCGCGAAGCGTACGCGCCAGTCGCCTTCAGCCTGCCACTGGCAGTTCACCGACAGCCGCTGCGCCCAGGCGCTCTGGTTGGGCTGCGGCGGCAGCGCGGCGAGCCAGTCGCGCGCATCCAGCCAACCGATGTCGAGGCCACGCGCGCGCAGGTAGGCAGCACCAATCGTCGAAGACAGGAGTTCGCCCTGCCCCAGCACTTCGGCCTGCCAGTCCAGTGGTCGCGACTCGGCGCGCGGGTCGGTCAGCAGTCCACGCAGTGCGGCCAAGCGTTCACCCAGTACGGCATCGGCGTCCAATTCAAGGTCGGCGAGGAAGTCGCGGTGGCGCTGCTCCAGCGTTGCCACCCGCTGCGCGCTGTCAGCGGCGCCATCGGCAATTGCGGTCAGTGCATTGGTGACACCCGACAGCGCCGACACCACGACCAGCACCCGCGCGTCATGGTCACGGGCGCGACCGGCGGCAAGCGCGCCGATATTGTCCCAACGCGCGCGCGCGGACACCGAGGTGCCGCCGAACTTGAGCACCAGCCAGCGCGGCGCGGGAGCGGTGGAAATGGACATCGGTCGATGCAGGGCGAAAGAAGGCCCGCGAGCGCGGGCGATGGCTCATTCTAGCGGGCGCACGCCATCGCGTGCGGCATCGCAACATGGCGTTTGTTCATGGTCGCCTTCGCTCGGCCTTGGTTCGCCTTGGCTTCACCACCCATCCGGCTCAGCCCGGCGCTGGCGGACCGGCGCCCGATCCTGTGAGCGCTCCACCGAGCCGACGCAGGCCGCGCCACAACCGCCGCCACAGCACCCACACGCCCAGCGCCAGCAGCAGGCTCAGCCCCACCCCGAACCCCAGCGCCAGCCAAGGATGGGCGATGGCCAGCGCCAGCGCGCCCACCACCAGCCCGTCTTCGATCAGCGAGACGACGCCGTTGCTGAACGGCTCGGGCGAGGTGTTGAGCATCGCCCGCACGCCGGACTTCAGGCCATGGCTGGCCAAGGCCGCGCCGCCGCCCAGCACCAGCAGGCCTGCGCCCAGGTTTCCGTCCGGCGACAGCGTTGCGGCGGCCAGAAACGCGCCAGCCGGGATCCGGGCCAGCGTTTGCAGCAGATCCCAGACCGAGTCCACACCGGGAATCTTGTCGGCGAAAAACTCCGCAACCGCCAGCACGCCGCAGGTGCCCAGCACCCACGGCGATTGCGTGACGTGCAGCGCAGACGGCAGGTCCACCCAGCCCAACGCGCCAGCCAGGCCCACGCCGAACACCGTCAGGTACGCGCGGATCCCCGCCAGCCACGCCAGCAGCAGGCCGATCACGAACAGATGCGCTTCGCTCATGGCCGCATCTTGCTACGGCTGCTGTGGCTCGACCACCACCGCCGTTCCATAGCACAGCACCTCGGTCAGGCCGGTCATGATCTCGGTGGCATCGTAGCGGACCGCGACCACGGCATTGGCGCCCTGACGGCGCGCGTGCTGCACCATGTCGCGATAGGTCTCGTGGCGCGCCTGCTCGCACAGCTCGGTGTAGATCGTGATGTTGCCGCCGAACAGTGATTGCAGCCCGCCGAGGAAATTGCCGACCACCGAGCGCGAACGCACGACGATCCCGCGCACCAGACCCAGGTTGCGGACGATGCGATACCCCGGAAGTTCCAGCGCCGTCGTCACCATCGTGTCGTCCAGCGGAAGGATGCCGGGCTGGAGGGAACCGGAATTGTAGGGATCGGCCATCACATTCTCCTTCGGGTTGCTGCAGAAAATCCGGTCAGCGCTGCGTCGCTCACTTCGCCGCCACCGGCACCAGCCGCAGGTCCTGGAAGTCGAAACTGAAGTCGGTCAACGGCGAGATCGGCACCATGCGCAGTTCGCGGATCTTGCCGTCGGGATCCAGCGCGAAGCTGAGGAAGGCATCGGCATTCAGGCTGCGGTCGCGCCAGCGCACGATGAAGGTGTCGTGCTGCCAGTGGCTGATGTCACCGAGCAGCTGCGCGGTCTTGCTGAACTGCAATTCCAGGCCCTTCGCGCCCTGGCGGATCACCACATCGCCGTACCACGGGTCGCGGTAGGTGCCGGCGTAGCGGGCCAGCGGCAGCGACGGCCGGCTGTTGGCATCGCGCGCGGCAAGGTGTTTCTGCCAACTGTCGTCGGCATTGCCCTGCGCCTTGGCCACCGCCTCGGCATAGCCCTTGAGCCAGTCGTGGCCGGTATTGCCCAGCAGCATGTCCAGCGCTTCATAGGTGATTGCATTGAAGGCGGCGCCGACTTCGGCACTGGTCAGCACCACCACGCCGAGCTTCTTGTCCGGCAGCAGGGTCAAGCGCGACACCTGTCCCGGCCAGCCGCCGGTGTGCCAGACCATCCGGTTGCCGAGGTAATCCGACAGGTTCCAGCCCTGCCCGTAGCCGTAGAAATTGGGCGTCGCATCGGCCAGCGCGGGGATCGATGATGGCCGCACCGAAATCGGTGTCAGCATCGTCCACATCTCGCGCTGGCGCTGCGCGGAGAACAGCCGCTTGGCATCCTCGCCCGATCCGGCATAGACGCCACCGGCCAGCTGGGCGTTCATCCACTTGGCCATGTCGTGGACGCTGGAGTAAATCCCACCCGCACCGGAGACATTGCGCCAGCTGGTGACGGCGACCGGGCGCAGGTCCTTGAAGTCATACAGCGCATTGCCGACCGCGACGTTGTCGCCGGGCTTCAGATCGTCGCTGTTGTAGCGGGTTTCGCTCATCCCCAGCGGGTTCCAGATGCGAGTCTGCAGGAAACGCTGGAACGGCATCCCGGACGCCTCCTCCACCACCAGCTGCGCCACCCCGAACAGGATGTTGTCGTAGGCGTACTGCTCGCGAAAGCCACCTGTCAGCGGCACGTCCTTGAGCCGCTCGGCCACTTCGCGGGTGGAATAGGTCGTGGTCGGCCAGTACAGCAAATCCCCTGCGCCCAGGCTCAGGCCGGAACGGTGCGCCAGCAGATCGCGCACGCGCATCTCGTGGGTCACGTAGGGATCGCTCATGCGGAACCACGGCAGGTGGTCGATCACCCGATCGGTGGTCTTGAGCTTGCCGTCGTCCTGCAGCATGTTCAGCGCGGCCGCGGTGAAGGCCTTGGTGTTGGAGGCGATCGCGAACAGCGTGTGCGCATCGACCGGCGCCGGCTTGCCCATTTCGCGCACGCCGTAGCCGCGCTCCATCACCACCTTGCCGTCAGCGACGATGGCGATCGCGACGCCAGGCACGTTGAACTGTTGTTGCACGCGGGCGACATAGGCATCGAACTGCGCCAGCCGCGCAGCATCGGGAAGCTGCGCCGACAGCGGCATGCGGCTGTCGTCGATCAGGAATGGCCTTGCCTCCGTCCGTTCGGTTTGCTGCGCCCACGCCGGCATGGGCGCCAGCACGGTCAGCAGGGCGGCCAGGGTGAAACTCAGCGGGGCGATGCGCATGGGAGGCTCCGGAAGCAAACAGACGCAGTATGCCGCCGCGAGCGCCGTGCCGCGAACCGCCATCGGTCATGCCACGCGCGCCACGTCCGAAACCGGATAATGCGCCGATGCGCAACCCGGACACCACCCGCGCCCTCTGGCAGATCCATTTTTGCGTGCTGCTGTGGGGCTTCACCGCGATTCTCGGCAAACTCATCACCCTGCCCGCGCTGCCGCTGGTGTGGTGGCGGATGCTGCTGGTGACGGTGGCGCTGGCTCTGCTGCCGCGGGTCTGGCGCGGGCTGGCGGCCCTGTCGACGCGCACACGGCTGGCCTACGCCGGCATCGGCATGCTGGTCGCCCTGCACTGGCTGACCTTTTACGGCGCGATCAAACTCTCCAACGCCTCGGTGGCCGCCACCTGCATGGCCTTCGCCACCCCGATGACCGCCCTGATCGAGCCGCTGCTCACCCGCCAGCGCTTCCGCCCCGGCGACCTGGCGCTCGGCCTGCTGTCGCTGCCGGGCATCTGGCTGGTGGTCGGCGGCGTGCCCGCCGGCATGCACATCGGGATTCTCGTCGGCGTGGTGTCGGCATTTTTCGTGGCCACCTTCGGCTCGCTCAACAAGCGCCTGGTCGATGCCGGCGATCCGCTCACCGTCACCGCGCTGGAACTGGGCACTGGCACCCTGCTGCTGACCCTGCTGGCGCCGCTGATGCCGGCGCTGGTGCCCGCCTTCGCCGGATCGCTGCTGACCCTGCCCTCGCTCTCCGATGCGCTGTGGCTGCTGCTGCTGGCCCTGGCCTGCACCCTGCTGCCCTACGCGCTGTATCTGGTCGCCCTGCGCCACCTGTCGGCTTTCACCGCCCAGCTTTCGGTCAACCTCGAACCGATCTACGCGATCGTCCTCGCCGCCCTGCTGTTCGACGAACAGCAGGAACTGCACGCCCGCTTCTATCTCGGCGTTGCCATCATCCTCGCCGTCGTCTTCGCCCAGGGCATCCTCGCCAGCCGCCGCAAACCCGGCCCGGCCGACGAACACGTCGAACTGCTCGGCATCAGCGAGTCGAAGCAGCTGGTGGAATGATCTGCCATTCACAAGAATCAAGAGCGCGGAGGCGATCCGGGCCCCCGTGATTGGTGGCAGACGCTGGATCCGTGCAATTCCGTCTCTACTGGCGCTGATCCAACGCCTGCCACCGGCGCAGGTCCGGCTGTCGTGCAGGTGCTGGACGAACGGGTGTGCGTGTTGTACGGCAAGGTCGGACGCCGCGGCAGCGAGGCAAGCCGTGCTCGCCTGAGCAGGCGGCCCGCTCAACGCAGTGCAAGCTCAACAGCGCATCGACGCCGCTTCGCGGATGCCTTCGGCGATGACCGGATCCAAGGCGGCGCGTTCGAGACCGACGTTGTTGTGCTGCAGCACCTGCTCGGCGCGGTAGCTGGAGCGCACCAGCGGACCGGCGACGACTTCGAGGAAGCCCTTGGCCAGGCCCATTTCCCGGTATTGGTGAAACTGCTCCGGGGTGACGAAGCGTTCAACCGGCAAGTGGTTCCTGGTCGGGCGCATGTACTGGCCCATCGTCACCACATCGACATTGGCGGCGCTCAGGTCGTCCAGCGTGCGCTCGATATCGTCGTCGGTTTCGCCCAGGCCCAGCATCAGGCTGGTCTTGATCACGGTCTGCGGCGCGTAGCCCTTGGCAAACTTCAGCAGGTTGATGGTCTGCCAGTAGCCGGCGCGCGGATCGCGGACCGGGTGGGTCAGCCGTTCCACCGTCTCGATGTTCTGGGCGAAGGTGGCCAGTCCGGCGTCGAGCACGGTGGCGACGTGTTCGTGCTTGCCGCCAAAATCCGGCGTCAGCGCTTCCACCGCGGTCTGCGGCATGCGGCCGTGGATGGCGCGGATGCAGGCGGCGTAGTGGCCAGCGCCGCCGTCGGGCAGGTCGTCGCGGTCCACCGAGGTCAGCACCACGTACTTGAGCTGCATCAGCGCCACCGCGTCGGCGACGTTGGCCGGCTCCAGCGGGTCCAGCCAGCCATTCGGATTGCCGGTCGACACCGAGCAGAACTTGCAGGCGCGGGTGCACACCGAGCCCATCAGCATCAGGGTGGCGGTGCCGCGGCCCCAGCATTCGGCGATGTTCGGGCATTTGGACTCGGCGCAGACGGTCGAGAGCTTGTGGCTCTGCACGATCTCGCGGATCTCCTGAAAGCGCGCGCCGGTCGGCAGCTTGACCCGCAGCCACGCCGGCTTGCGATCCACGTCCGGCACCGCGCTGAGCTTGTTCGGCTTGATCCCGTCCTTGATCGCCGGGGTGCCCTGCGGGCTGACGAACTTGCTGCCCGGAAGCGGGCGGAGGCTGTCGCTGCTGGTGTCGTTCATTGTTTCGAAACCTGCTGTCGCCGCGGCCGGCCGGCCGCATGGAACCAAGGCGCGGGGTGGTGCCGCGCAACCTGCGCATCATACCAATCGCAGTTGACAGACATTCTTCCCGGGCAAAACAGCGCTGGCGGCGCGAAACCGGAATCGCGCATTCCAGACCGCGCACCGTCCACGCCCAAACCCTTCAGCCCACTCAGACCGCTCCGGTGCCGGCCACGGTCATCCGGTCGATCCAGATCGAGCCGGTGCGCACATGCGAGCGCAGGTCCACGTCGCTGCCCACGGCTTCGATGCCGGCAAACATGGTTTTCAGATTGCCGGCGATGGTGATGCCGTCCACCGGATACGCAACTTCCCCGTTTTCGATCCAGAACCCGGCCGCGCCGCGCGAGTAGTCGCCGGTGATCGCATTCACGCCCTGCCCCATCAATTCCGTCACCAGCAGGCCGCGACCCATGGCCGCCAGTTGCGAGGCAAGATCGCCTGCATTGGCCTTGACAGTGAGGTTGTGGACGCCACCCGAATTGGCGGTGGTTTGCAGCCCCAATTTGCGCGCCGAATAGCTGCCCAGCACATAACGCTGCACGGTGCCGGCTTCGACCAGCATGGAACGTCGCGTGGCCACGCCTTCGGCATCGAACGCTGCCGAACGGAAGCCGCGCCGCAGGAAGGGATCCTCTTCGATCGCGAACCAGTCCGGAAACACCCGCGTGCCCACGCTGTCCAGCAGGAAGCTGGCGCGCCGGTACAACGCCCCCCCCGAGATCGCGCCGATGAAACTGCCGATCAACGAACGCGCCATCTCCGCGCTGAACAATACCGGCACCTGTCCGGTCGGCAATTGCCGTGGCTGCAACCGCGCCAGCGCGCGCTGCGCGGCCTTGCGGCCAATGGCATCCGGCGCCTCCAGATCAGGCGGCGCCAGCGCCACGCTGTACCAGCCATCGCGCTGCATGGCTTCGCCAGCCCCGGCAATCAGCGCGCAGCCGATGCTGTACGAGGTCGACCGCTCGGCGCCCGAGAATCCGTGCGAATTGGCGTACACGCTGAGCGAGGCGTTGGCATTCATCGAGGCACCATCGGAATTGCCGATGCGCGGATCGACGCCACGGCCTGCGGCCTCGCAGGCCAGCGCCACGTCAATGGCCCGATCCGCGTCAAACGGCAGCGGGTGCCAACCGTCGAACTCCGCCTGGTGTTTCGCCATCAAGCCCGCATCGGCCAACCCCGCGCATGGATCCTCCTCGGTATGCCGGGCAATCGCGCAGGCCTGCGCAACGGTGGCGGCCAGGCTGTCTTCGCGCAGGTCGGCGCTGCTGGCACTGCCCTTGCGGGTCCCGAAATACACGGTGACGGAAACGCCGCGGTCGCGGGTGGCTTCCACCGTTTCCACTTCGCCCATGCGCACGTTGACCGCCAACCCGGAGTCCTCGTTGCAATTCACCTCGCACTGGTCGGCGCCCATGTCCCTGGCACGTCCCAGCAGCTGCTGGGCAAGGTCGGACAAGCGGGCAATCCGCGCCGGGCTGTCGTCGGGCGCGGAAACAACATCGTGGTGGCTCATGGGCAATGGCTTATCCTGTGCGGATGCGAGGACGTGACGAAGACACCGGGGAGTTTCTCAGCCCCAGCCGCAGCGCACAACGCCGCGCGGCGCTGGACGTGCTGGCGCTGGGCGAACGGCTGGTGGCACTGACGCCGGCCCAGCTGGGCAATCTGCCGATCCCCGAGCAGCTGCTGACGCCTATCCGCGAGACCCAGCGCATTCCTTCGCACGGGGCGCGCAAGCGGCAGCTGGCCTTCCTGGCCAAGCAGATGCGCCAGCTGGATGCAGAGGCGCTGGATGCCATCCGCGACGCGATGAGCACGGACAGCGAGACCGCCCGCCGCGAAACCGCCGTCATGCATCGCGCCGAGGCCCTGCGCGAAGCCCTGCTGGGCGAAGACGGCGATGCCGCGCTGACCGAACTGCTGGTCCGATACCCGCACGCCGACCGCCAGAAACTGCGTCAGCTGGTACGCAACTGTCGCGAAGAACAGACGAAGAACAAACCGCCGCGCGCGTATCGGGAGTTGTACCGTCTCCTGCGCGAGATTGGTGATTCGTGATTCGTGATTGGTGATTGGTGATTGGTGATTCGTGATTGGTGATTGGTGATTCGAAAGAGCCGGAGCAGGAAAACGCGATTTGTGCCATGCCCCGGCCCTCAAGTCACCGCTCTTGCCAATCACGAATCACCAATCACCAATCACGTCATCGTCCCACCCACGGTCAATTCCGAAATCAGCAGGGACGGCTGGCCCACGCCCACCGGCACGCTTTGGCCGTCCTTGCCGCAAATGCCGACGCCATCGTCCAGCGCCAGATCGTGGCCGATCATCGCCACTTTCTGCATGGTTTCCGGACCATTGCCAATCAAGGTCGCACCCTTCACCGGCGCGGTGATCTTGCCGTCTTCGATCAGATAGGCCTCGGTGGCCGAGAACACGTACTTGCCGCTGGTGATATCGACCTGACCACCACCGAAATTCACCGCGTACAGCCCGCGCTTGACCGAACGGATCATCTCCTGCGGGTCGTGATTGCCGGCGCGCATGTAGGTATTGGTCATGCGCGGCATCACCAGGTGTGCGAACGATTCGCGGCGACCATTGCCGGTCGGCGCCATGCCCATCAGCCGCGCGTTGTGGGTGTCTTGCATGTAGCCGACCAGGACGCCGTCTTCGATCAGGGTGGTGCAGGCCGTAGGCGTGCCTTCATCGTCGATGGTGAGTGAGCCGCGCCGGCCCGCCAGGGTGCCGTCATCCACGATCGTCACGCCCTTCGCCGCCACCTGCTGGCCGATGCGGCCGGCGAAGGTGCTGGTGCCCTTGCGGTTGAAGTCGCCCTCCAGGCCGTGGCCCACGGCCTCGTGCAGCAGCACGCCCGGCCAGCCGTGGCCCAGCACCACCGGCATCACCCCGGCCGGTGCATCGATCGCCTCCAGGTTCACCAAGGCCTGTCGCAGCGCTTCGCGAGCAAACGTTTCCGGTTGGTCGTCGGCCAGCAATTCGGCATAACCATGGCGACCCCCGAAACCGGCAAAGCCCGACTCGCGGCGGCCACCCTGCTCCACGATCACCTGGATATTCATCCGCACCAGCGGCCGCACGTCGCCGGCCAGCACCCCGTCGCTGCGCGCCACCAGCACCGTGTCCACGCCGCCGGTGATGCTGACCATCACTTGCTGCACCCGTGGATCGAGCGCGCGCAGCAGGCCATCCACGCGGCGCAGCGCTTCGACCTTGGCGGCATTGTCCAGCACATCGACGGGGTCCAGCGCCGGATACAGCGCCTGTCCCGCGCTGGGTGCCAGCGCTTGCGCGCCGCAGCTGCGGCCATCGCGGGCAATCGCGCGGGCCGACTGCGCCGAGGTGATCAACGCATGCGCATCGAGCTCATCGGAATAGGCGAAGCCGGTTTTCTCACCGGAGATGGCGCGCACGCCCACACCTTGTTCGATGCTGTGCGAGCCGTTCTTGACGATGCCGTCTTCCATGCTCCACGCCTCGCGGCGGGCATGCTGGAAATACAGGTCGCCGAAATCGATGCCGGCCCCGAGCAGCGTGCCGAAGGTGCGTTCCAGCGTGGCCATGTCCAACCCGGTCGGGGTCAGCAGGCGGGATTCGGCAAGGGTCAGTGCATTCATTGGCGGGTCAGTGTGCGAGAGGCGGGGGACAGGGCCAAACCGGTTTCAGCCATTTTCGGCCTTGCTGGCGCTGGCGGCATCCGACCCCGGGACGACGGTGGCCGGCGCGGGCGCAGGTGCGGCCGTCGGCGCCGCGTTCGGCACCACCTCGACCTTGGGCTGGGACCAGGGGCCGGTGATGCGGTAGGTCTTGGCTCCGATGCCGCGCATCGGGCGGTCCAGCACCGCATTGGCCAACGCGCCCACGGCCGCGCCGGCCGGGCCGCCGGCCAGCGCGCCGACGGCGGTCAGCAATCCGCCGGAATGGGGCTTGACCTCGACGGTCTGGTCGAAGCGCTGGTTGCGCAGGTCGGTGTTGCCGCGCACCGCGATGTCCGCCGCCGGCCCGCGGATCGACAGGTTGTCGGTATGCAGCTGGCCGTTGGCCAGATGCGATTGGCCCTTGATTCGATCGAAGGCGAAGCCCTTGGCGAAAAAATCGCTGAAGTCCAGGGTCAGGCGCCGCCGCAGTTGGGTGACGCCCAGCAGCCCGAGCACCCGTCCGGCCCCCGGCTCGATTTCCAGCAGGCGGCCATCGCGGGCGTCCAGCGTCAGATCGGCGGTGACATTGGCGAGATCGAAACGATCCGGGCTGCCGCGCCAGTTCGCGACGAGGTTCAAGGTCCCTTCGCCGCCCGCCACCTGGCCGTCCAGGCCCAATCCATTCAACAGCGCCCCGATATCGTCGCTGTCCACGGCCAGCTTCAGGTCGCTGCGCGCGTTGGCGCCGGTCCCGACCCAACTCCCGCTGCCCTTGAACCGCTGCTTGCCGCCGGTCGTGGCGAACTCGTCCAGGCGCAGCCCGCCGGCCATCGGCGAGGTGCGGAAACGGGCGTGGCCGATGGCGGTGTTGCCAAGCCGGAGGTCGTCCACGTCGAAGGCCAGTGCGGGAATCTCGGCCGGGTTGATTTGCGGCGTGAGGTCCTTGGTCGCAGCGGGCGCGCGCGTCGTGGCCGGCGCCGGAAATCGCCCGACCGCGGCCGGCCAATGCAGGCGCTCGAAGCGCCCGGTGACGGGGGCACCCGCACCCTCCGGCACCCGCAAGCGGCCGCTGATGTCCTTGGACTGCACGCTGATGTCGCTCCCCCGACCGGCCGGCTGCATGCGCAAGCTCACGTCCGCGAACTCCGCGCCCAGCAGGCGCAGGCGCTGGACGCCGAGGTTGGCGCCAAGCAAGGGTGGCCGGGACGTGCCCTGCCCGCCGGCCAGCAGGCCAATCCACTCCAGCGCATCGAATTGCTCGGCTTGGCCCTGGATCAACAAGCCGTTGGCGGGTGGTTCCCCGGCCGCCGCGCCACCCAGCACGATTCGCAACCCGGTCTTGTCGCCACGGGTGCGCGCATGCAGCGCGATGACGTCCCCCAACTTGGCCTCGACTTCACCCTGATCCAGCGGCAGACGGATGGCAACGTCGGTGGCCAGCACCTGCGCCGCCGGCTTGTGCAGCGGTTGTGGAAGGTCAAGCCGGGTGCCGACCAAGTCGCTCCGCAGCCGCAGAACGGACGGGGCAGCGGCTCCCGCAGCGACCCCGACACCGCGCGGGATGGCGATCTCGGCGGTCCAGGTCGAACGCCCGGACGCGTAGGGAACCAGCCACTTCAGGCTATCGACTCGTCCGAGCAGGCCGCCGATCTCGTGGCTGGCCTGCAGCTGCGCCTCGAAGGCCTGCGCGGGGTCGCGCACCTTCGGCCCAGCGCGCAGCGTCAGCGTTCCCGGCGCGCCTTCATTCCTGACCTGCAGCCCTTCGGCCAGAAAACCATCCTGATCGTAGCGCGCCTGCCCACGCAGCTGCTGGAAATCCAGATTCCAGCGCTGTTCGCGCAGGCGCACGCCATCCAGCGTCACCGTGCCATCGACCTTGGCCGCATGCGGCTGGTCGGCGCCCAGCGGCAGAGTCATGTCGAACGTCGCCCGCGCCGAGCCTTCCGCCTGCAGGTTGTCCATGACCTCGCCGTAGTCCTTGTGCAGCGGGCTGGCCGAGAGCATGGCGAGGAAACGCGACGCATCGGCGCCGGCCACCGCGCCCACCTTGAGCTCCGATTCACTGAATCTCCGGATCCCGGCCTGCAGCGCGCCGACCTGCACGCCCGCCAGCTGCGCGCGTCCGCTGACGGTGAAGCCGTCGGCGATGAAGCTCAGGTCGGCATCCATGCGCTCGGCGGCCGGCCAGTCCGGCTGGAACTTGATCGTGCCGTTGTCGATGTGCGCTTCGGCGCGAAACACGCCGGCACCGGCCAGGCCCGGTTCGTTGCGGAACGGCCAGTCGCCCAGGTCGCCGGCCACGACCGCGTGGACCCGGCGCAGGGTGCCGCCGCGCAGCGCCGCATCCAGCCATTGCACCGTCGCCTTGGGCATCAGGTGGTGGATCCAGAAGCCGTGGGCCAACGCGATCGGGGTGTCGCCGATGTCGGCCGCAATGTCCAGGTGCGGCATGCGGCCATCGTTGCGGAAGCTGATCCCGCCGCGCGCCTGCGCCTGCAATTGCCCGCCGTCGATCTTCAGGCCCGGCGTGCGCACGGTCCAACCCTCGGCCTCGCGCCACAGCACCGCCTCGCCGTCCAGGTGGAACGCATGCACGACGCCGAAGCCGGCCGGCCAGTCGAACGCCACCTGCGCGCTGCGGTCAAAGCGCATCCGCAACCCGTCCTGATCGCCCTGCAGCCAGCCGGACACCCCGCGCATGCCCGGCTCGTGCCGGACCGGATTGAAGCGGAAATCGCGGATGCGCGCACTGGCGCGGAGGCCGTCACCGCGTGCCCCGCGCACATCCACGTCCTCCAGCAGGGCTTCCGGCGCGGCGGCCTGGAGCCAGTGCCGCGTGCCGCCCGGCAGCGCGCTGCTGATCGCCGCCAGCTGCAGCAGCGGCGCCGTCGGCAGTCGACGCGCGCGCAGGCCATAACGCTGGCCACCGGCCACGGCCACGCCGTCCAGCACCCAATCCCGGCCGTCGTTGATGCGCAGCTTCGGCACCCGCAGCTGCCAATTCCGGACCGTGCCCGACCACTGCGCATCCACGTCGAGCGCCGACCAGCGCCGCGTCTGCGGCAGCGATCCCGCCAACGCCGCACCGCGCAGCGCCACTTCGCGCAGCGACCCATCCACCCGGATGCCGACGATGCGGTGCTCACGCAGCAGCCCCCAGGTTCGCAATCGTCCGCTGCCCGCTTCCGGGGTCACCCCAGCCACCGCGAACGCGCCGGCCAGCTGGCTCAAGTCGGCGCGCTGCGAGCCGGCATACACGCTTCCATCGCCGCTGACGCGGTCGAAGTCCACCGCCACCGCGACCGGATCGGTGCTTTCGCGCAGCCAGGCCAACGCCCCGGCACGCAGGCGCGGGCCGTGCACCTGCATCCGCACGTCGATCCGCGGCAGGCGCAGGTCGACACCAAGCTCGGGCGCCAGGATCCGCAGGCGCGCCTGCGCCAGCTGCAGTTCGCCCAGCGACTCCAGCGCGGACAGCGGATCGTCACCCTCCTGCTGCCCCGGCAGGCCGCGCACCTGCCACTGCCCGTTGGCGGCGCGCCGCAGGGTCAGATCCAGCCCGCGCAGGCGGACTTCGGTGAACGAGCGTCCCGGCAACAGCCCGGTGTATTGCGCGATCAACACCTCGGCCGCACCGATCCGCACCGGGTCGGCGGGATTGCCGACCCGCAGACCATCCAGCCGCAGCAGCGGCCCACGGCGGGTCCAGCGCGTGCTCAGATGGTCGAACGCCACCGGCCGCCCGGCGCGTGAGCTCAGCCAGGCCGCCACCCGCTGCGGATGTCGCTCCAGCACCGGCAGCAGCAGCATGCCCACGCCGTTGCCCACCGCCAGCAACAGCGCCAGCGCGACGAACGCATGCGACACATGCCGCCGCAGCCAGGTCAACCCCTGTCGCCACGGCAACGTCATGGGCGGGGCCTTTGGCCGGGATCGGTGATTGGTGATTGGTGATTGGTGATCGGGGAAAGCAACCGTCTGCTTTCGCGAATCACCAATGACGAATCACCAATCACGGCCTCAAAGCAGCACGACATCGAACTGCTCCTGCAGATACTGCGCATCGCTCTGGAAGCGGATGGTCTTGCCGAGGAATTCCTCCAGCTCCGCCACCGCGTTCGATTCGTCCTCGGTGATCCGCGCCACCACCTTGGGCGAGGCGATCACCAGCAGCCGGGCGGCCTCGAACTGGCGCACCGCGCGCACGATCTCGCGGAAGATTTCGTAGGTGACGGTTTCGGCGGTGCGCACCATGCCGCGCCCGCCGCATTCGTGGCAGGTTTCGCTCAGCCGCCGTTGCAGGCTTTCCACGGTCCGCTTGCGGGTCATCTCGACCAGGCCCAGCGGCGAGAAATCGTAGACTGTGGTCTTGGCGTGGTCCTTGGTCAGCGATTTTTCCAGCGTCCGCAGCACCTGCCGACGGTGCTCGGCGTCCTGCATGTCGATGAAGTCGATGATGATGATGCCGCCCAGATTGCGCAGCCGAAGCTGCCGCGCCACCGCCTGCGCGGCCTCGAGATTGGTGCGGAACACGGTCTCTTCCAGGTTGCGCTGGCCGAGAAAACTGCCGGTGTTGACATCGACCGTGGTCATCGCTTCGGTCTGGTCGATCACCAGATAACCGCCGGACTTGAGCGGCACCTGCTTGTCGAGCGCACGCTGGATCTCGTCCTCCACGCCATACAGGTCGAAGATCGGGCGCGAGCCGGAATAGTGTTCGATCTTGTCGGCCAGCGCCGGCATGTAGCGGGCGGCGAATTCGCGCAGGCGCTGGCAGGTTTCATTGGAATCGACCTTGACCTTTTCGACGTCACGCCGGATCAAGTCCCGCACCGCGCGCAGCGGCAGGCTCAGGTCTTCGTAGACCCGGCTGCCGACCTCGGCCTCGGCGGCCGCCCGCTCCTCCAGCGCCCACACCCGCCCGAGATAGGCCACATCCTCCGCCAGCGCTTCGGTCGACTGGCCCTCGGCATTGGTGCGGACGATGTAGCCATGGCCGGTGCCCCTGGCCAGCCCGCCGACCTGTTCCTTCAACCGCGCCCGCTCGTCCTCGTCTTCGATCCGGGCCGAGACGCCGATGACCTTCGAACGCGGCAACAGCACCAGATAGCGGGAAGGGATGCTGATCTGGGTGGTCAGGCGTGCGCCCTTGCTGCCGATCGGGTCCTTGACGACCTGCACGATCACCTCGGCGCCATCGCGCAGGGTCTCGGTGATCGGCGGCGGCGCGATCGGCGCGGCGTCCTCGCTCTCGGCCACCTCCAGCGGCGGCGCCCAGTACACGTCGTTGGCATGCAGGAAGGCAGCGCGATCCAGCCCGATGTCGACGAAGGCGGCCTGCATGCCGGGCATCACCCGCAGCACCTTGCCCTTGTAGATGTTGCCGACCACGCCGCGCTGGCTGCCGCGTTCGATGTGCAGCTCCTGCAGCATGCCGTTTTCGACCACCGCCACCCGGGTTTCGCGCGGCGTCACATTGACCAGCAATTCCTCACTCATGGCAGCACCCCGAACTGGCGCAGCAGGCCGGCTGTTTCGTGCAGGGGCAGGCCCATGACACCGGAATGACTGCCGTCCAGGCGCGCGACCTGCGCCTCGAACACGCCCTGGATGGCGTAGGCGCCGGCCTTGCCGCGCCACTCGCCGGATTCCAGATAGCGCGCGATCGCGGCCTCCGACAGCGGCGCCACCGTGACGCGGCTGAGCGACACCGCCTGCGCCTCGCGCCCGGCCGACACCACTGCCACCGCGGTCAGCACCTCGTGGCTGCGGCCCGACAGCCGACGCAGCATCGCCGCAGCTGCCGCGGCGTCGGCCGGCTTGCCGAACACCTCGCCCTCGAGGATCACTTCGGTATCCGCGCCCAGCACCACCGCCCCCGCCACCGCCACCACGGCGAGCAAGCCGGCGCCCGCTTTTTCGCGGGCCACGCGACGAACGTAGTCGGACGCAGCTTCGTTTGCCCCCTGCCGTTCGGGAACGTCGAGGTCGAGGATGCCGAATTCCAGCCCGAGCCGGGCCAGCAACTCGGCGCGGCGCGGGGAGCGCGAGGCCAGATGCAACATGCGTGCAGTCTAAGGCAAGCCGGGTGCCATCCCGCCCGCTTCCACCGTACACACCAGCCCGCGTTCAGGCGCGAACGCCCGGCTGGCCGCACGATCAACCCCGGCCGGCGCCCCGATGCGTACATTTGTCCATTGTGCCCGTTCGATTCCACGCCAACGGGTGCCTGCTACTCTCCCATCACGGAGTTCACCATGTCCTTCCGCACGCTCTTGCTCACCGGCCTTCTTGCTACCGCCATGCCCATGACCGCATCCGCCCAGCAGGTTTCACCCGCCGTCGCCGCCGCCGCGCAGGGCACCACCCTCACCGTGTCCGCCACCGGCGAAGCCAGCCGGGCGCCCGATTTCGCCAGCGTCAGCGCCGAGGTCGTCACTCAGGCCGACGCGGCCGACGTGGCGATGCGCGACAACGCCGCCCGGATGAACGAGGTGCTCGCCGCGC
Source organism: Thermomonas sp. (assembly GCF_023953935.1). Classification (GTDB taxonomy): domain Bacteria; phylum Pseudomonadota; class Gammaproteobacteria; order Xanthomonadales; family Xanthomonadaceae; genus Thermomonas. Next base: position 264,302 of record NZ_JAMLIW010000002.1, read on the forward strand.
TGCGCAGCGCCGGCATCGCCGAGCGCGACATCCAGACCAGTCGCGTCTCGCTGGCACCGCAGTACCGCTACGAACAGAACCAGACACCGGCCATCGTCGGCTATCAGGCCAACAATGCGGTGGCGGTCAAGGTGCGCGAGCTGGCGCGCCTCGGCCGGGTGCTGGACGCGCTGATCGCGCCGGGCGCCAACCAGATCAATGGCCCCGAGTTCGGCATCGAACATCCGGAGGCCGCCTATGCCGAAGCCCGCCGCGACGCGGTGCGCAAGGCGCTGGCGCAGGCCCAGACCTATGCCGACGCCCTCGGCGTGAAGGTGCGGCGGATCATCCGCATCAACGAAGGCGGTGCCAGCGCCAACCTGCCAATGCCGCGGATGCGCGCCATGGCCGCGCCGGTCGCCGACGTCGCCACGCCGATTGCCAGTGGCGAAACCACGCTGAGCGTGCAGGTGGAAGTCGAGTTCGAGCTCGGCAGCTGATCCGTTCGCCTCCTTCGCAAACCGCACCGGCAACGGGCCGTTGCAGGTTCGTTCAGACAATGTCGCCACGACGCCAACCCGGCATCGGTTGCCCGTGGCGCCCGCGCACCGCGCCGAAGCCAAGGCGTGGCAAGGCTTTCGGCCGCCCCCAGGGGTCTTCCTCCAACGTGTTGCGGAGCCACGCCGCCGGGTTTTCCCGCACGTCGGAACCCGCTTGCCGGATCGCCGCATTCGTTGCAGCTTGAAAGCGCGTCGCGGTGGACGGCAACCCCAAGTCCCGCCTCCGCGCGTTGCATGGTTCAAGGTGTCAGCAACCCAGCCCGAAGGAGGTCGACCATGATCCACGCCATCGCCAAAGCCCACGCATCCGCCGGTGGTTTCGCCCTGATCCGCCCGGCCTCCGCGCCGCATCCGCAGGCCAGCCGCATCATCGCCCTGAGCAGTGCGCTCGCGCTCAATCTGCTGCTGGGCGGGGTGATCATGCTGCCGATCTCGCTGCCGCCGCCAGTCATCGAGTCGACCGCGCCGGCCAACCCGACCTTCGTCTTCCTGCCCAAGCCCGTGGAACCCGTGGTGGTTCCGGTCGAGCTCCCCAAGCCCGTCCTCCCGCCGCCGCGGGTCGATCATTCGGTCGCGCCGCCGCGTCACGCCGTGGCGACCGTGAATACAAGCAGCCAGCTCACGATGCCGACCGGGACCGAACCGGTTCTTGATACATCCGACCTGAACGATCTGGCGCCGCCCACGGATATCGGCGCCGGCTTCGACCCGACCCCGGTGCAGCTGGCCTATCGCAGCGCGCCGCCGCCCGTCTATCCGCGCAACGCCCAGCGCCGCGGCTTTGCCGGGACAGTGCAACTGCGGGTGCTGGTTGGCGTCGATGGCCGCCCGCTGGAAGTGACGATCGACCGCAGCAGTGGCTTCCGCGAGTTGGACGAAGCCGCGCGCGAACAGGTCCTCGCCCGCTGGCTGTTCCAGCCGGCCGTGCGCGATGGGCGCACGGTGCAGGCGGTCGGACTGATCCCGATCACCTTCAGCCTGCAACGCTGACCGGCGGTCCCCGGCGTGCCACGGAAGGCGCGCCGGCGGCATGAGTGCATGCCGAATCGGAAGGTTCACCGGCCTGCGTTTTCATGGCTTCATGCCCGCGCATCCTTTCAACGGACGCAACCGCGCAGGGATGATCGCAGCACCTCGAACGGCACGGAGTGCCCGCGATGTCGCTGCCCGTCAACACCCTGCCCGCGCCGCTGCACCCGGACACTGCCGGAGCGCTGGCCCGCCTGGCCGAAGGCCTGGACGGCAGCGCCCTGCTGTGGGCCTCGGGTTATCTGGCCGGGATGGCGCATTCCCTCGCGCGCACCGGCGCGGCGCCTGCCGCCATTGCGCCAGTTCCGACCGCGGCCGCGCAGCCGGCCACGATTGTGTATGGCAGCCAGACCGGCAACGCCAGGCGCGCCGCCGAAGTGCTGCACGCCGCCCTGCAAGCCGACGGCCTGCCGGTGCGACTGCTGCGCGCCGACGCCTTCCCCACCCGCGAACTGGCCAATGAGAAGCTGCTGTTCCTGGTCATCAGCACCCAGGGCGAAGGCGAACCGCCCGACGACAGCCTGGGTTTCGTCGAATTCCTGCAAGGCAGGCGCGCGCCCAAACTGCCGCAGCTGAAGTTCTCGGTGCTGGGCCTGGGCGATTCGAGCTACCCCGATTTCTGCGGCATCGCCCGCAAGCTCGACGCCAGACTGGTCGAACTGGGCGCCAGCCGCGCGCACGCGCTCGGGCAGGCCGATCTGGACATCGATACGGCGGCCCAGCCCTGGCGGGAAGCGGCGCTCGCCCAGGCGCGCGTATTGCTCAAGCCGGCCGCCGCGATCCATCTGGCCAGCGTCACCCCGCTGCGCCCGCACGCCGCGCCGCAGTGGTCGCAGGAGCAGCCCTTCACCGCCACCGTGCTGACCAACCAGCGCCTGACCGGGCGTGAATACAAGAGCATCGGCTTCCGCCAATACGGCAGCATCGGCAAGGACGTGCGCCACATCGAACTCTCGCTGGAAGGCTCGGGCCTGAGCTACGAGCCTGGCGACGCGCTGGGAATCCACCACAGCAACCCGGCGCGGCTGGTGGCGGACGTGCTGGAGACCACCGACCTCGACGGCGATGCCGTCGTGACGCAGGACCAGGACACCCTCGCGCTGTCCGAATGGCTGGCAAGCCGTCGTGAACTGACGCGGCTTTCGAGGCCGTTTCTTTCCGCACTGGCACAGCGCGCGCAGGCGGCGGATCTCGAAGCGCTGCTGGAACCCGGCAACGCCGCACTGGCGGCGCTGCTGGCCGATCACCAGCTCATCGACGTGCTCCGCCGCTGGCCGACCGCGTGGGACGCCAGCGCCCTGCTGGCGGCACTGCGGCCGCAGGCGCGGCGGCTGTACTCGATCGCCTCCAGCCGCAAGCGCGTCGGCGAGGAAGCCCACCTCACCCTGGACGTGCTGCGCTATCAGACCCATGGCTTCGAACACGGCGGCGCCGCCAGCGGCTTTCTGGCCGCGCTGGAAGAGGACGCACAGCTGCCGGTCTACATCGAGCCCAACGAACGCTTCCGCGTCCCCGCCGACGCCAGCCGCGACCTGATCATGATCGGACCGGGCACTGGCGTGGCACCGTTTCGCGGCTTCGTCCAGGAGCGCGCCGAAATCGGCGCTTCCGGGCGCAACTGGCTGTTCTTCGGCGCGCGCCACTTCAACACCGATTTCCACTACCAGACCGAATGGCAGGACGCACTGCGCAAGGGCGAACTGACCCGGCTGGATCTGGCGTTCTCGCGCGATCAGGCTGAAAAGACTTACGTGCAGCAGCGCCTGCGCGAACGCGGTCGCGAGCTGTTCGACTGGCTGCAAGGCGGCGCCCACCTGTACGTCTGCGGCGCCATCGGCATGGGTCGGGACGTGCATGCCGCGCTGCTGGAAATCGTGGCCGCGCACGCCGATGGCGATGCCGACGCGGCGGCGGAATACCTGAGCAGATTGCAGCGCGAAGGCCGCTATGCGCGCGATGTGTATTGAGGGCCGTTATTGGTGATTTGTGATTTGTGATTTGTGATTTGTGATTTGTGATTTGTGATTTGTGATTTGTGATTTGTGATTGGTGATTGGTGATTGGTGATTCGTGATTCGTGATTCGTGATTCGTGATTCGTGATTCGTGATTCGTGATTGGTGATTGGTGATTGGTGATTGGTGATTCGGGATTGGGGCAAGAGGCAGAGGATCGTAATGAGTCATCCATCCGTCGAAAAAATCAAACTTGAAAGTCGGCATCTGCGTGGCACCCTGGCCGAAGGGCTGGTCGATGCCACCACCGGCTCGCTGTCGTTCGAAGACCAGCGCACCATCAAGTTCCACGGCAGCTACCAGCAGGACGACCGCGATCTGCGCGACGAGCGCCGGCGCCAGAAGCTCGAGCCCGCCCACCAATTCATGGTGCGCATCCGCGCACCCGGCGGCGTGTTCAGCACCAGTCAGTGGCTGGCGCTGGATCGCATCGCCACCGCCCACGGCAGCCATTCGCTGCGGGTCACCACCCGCCAGACCTTCCAGCTGCACGGCATCATCAAACGCGAGCTGAAAGCCGCCATGCAGGCCATCCACGCTTCCGGGCTGGACACCATTTCCGCCTGCGGCGATGTCAACCGCAATGTGCTGGGCGCCAGCAATCCGCTGCTCTCCGGCCTGCACGCACAGGTGCACGACTGGGCGCAGCGCCTGTCCGCGCACTTCAAGCCGAAAACGCAGGCCTACTACGAGGTGTGGCTGGACCAGCCGCCGGCGGAGACGATCGAAGACGAGCCGCTGTACGGCGATGCCTATCTGCCGCGCAAGTTCAAGATCGCCGTCGCGGTGCCGCCGCAGAATGACGTCGACGTGTTCGCCAACGACGTCGGCCTGATCGCCATCGTCGACGAGCGCGGCGAACTTGCGGGGTTCAACGTCGCCATCGGCGGCAGCATGGGCGCCAGCCACGGCATCCCCAGCCACTACCCGCGCGTGGCCAACGTCATCGGCTTTGTCACCCCGGACCAGGTGTTCGCCATCTGCGAGGCCGCGGTCACCGTGCAGCGCGATCTCGGCGACCGCGTCGATCGCAAGCACGCGCGCTTCAAATACACCATCGACGACCACGGCAGCGCCAAAATCCAGGCGCTGATGGAAGAACGCGCCGGCTTCAAGCTCCAGCCGGCGCGCCCATACCACTTCGACCACAACGGCGACCGTTTCGGCTGGGTGGAAGCCGAAAACGGGCTGTGGCATCTGACCCTGTCGCTGCCCTCCGGGCGCGTCGCCGATTTACCCGACGGCCGCCCGCTGCTCACCGGAATGCGCGAAATCGCCGAGGTCCACAAAGGCCATTTCCGGATGACCTGCAACCAGAACCTGATCATCGCCGGGGTGATGCCGGAAGACCGCGCCCTGATCGATGCGCTGGTCGCGCAATACCGGCTCGACCGCGAGAACAAGGCGCCCACCGCGCTGGCGCGCGCTGCCATCTCCTGCGTGGCGCTGCCCACTTGCGCATTGGCGATGGCCGAATCCGAGCGCTACCTGCCTGGCTTCCTCAAGCAGCTGGAGCCGCTGCTGGACAAGCACGGTCTGCGCGAGACGCCGATCCTGTTCCGGATGTCGGGCTGCCCGAACGGCTGCTCGCGCCCGTACCTGGCCGAGATCGCCCTGGTCGGCAAGGCGCCCGGTCGCTACAACCTGATGCTCGGCGGCGACCACCGCGGCCAGCGCATGAACACGCCGTATCTGGACAACGCCACCGAGGCGGACATTCTGGCCGCGCTCGGACCCGTTGCTGGCGCGCTACGCCGCCGAGCGCCAGCCCGGCGAACGCTTCGGTGATTTCCTGCACCGCACCGGTGTGGTGGCGTTGCCGTCCTATCCCACCCACGTCCGCGTCGCGCCCGACGAGGGCGCCGCCTGACCCTTTCGCATTTCACCTGTCGCCATGCCCACCTACCATCCCGCCACCATCACGTCCGCGGAACTGGACGAGGCCAACCGCCTGCTGGGCGCGCTCGACGCCGAGCATCGCATCGCCTGGGCGCAGCGCCACCTTCCGGGGGTCCACGCGCTGTCCACCAGTTTCGGCGTGCAATCCGCCGTCACCCTGCATCTGACCACGCGGCTGCTGCCCGACATCGCGGTGATCCTGATCGACACCGGCTACCTGTTTCCGGAAACCTACCGCTACGCCGACCACCTGACCCAGCTGCTCGGCCTCAACCTGAAGGTGTACCGCCCCGACGTCGGCAACGCCTGGATGGAAGCGCGGCTGGGCAAGCTCTGGGAAAACGGCAGCGAAGGCATCCAGCGCTACAACCAACTGCACAAGGTCGAACCGATGCAGCGTGCGCTCGACGAACTTGGCGTAGGTTGCTGGCACGCCGGGCTGCGCCGCGAACAGGCCTCCACCCGCAAGCACATCCACTTCCTCGAACTGAAGGACGGCCGCTTCAAACTCCATCCGATCGCCGACTGGAGCGATCTCGGGATCGGCAGCTACATCCTCCGCCACGGCTTGCCCGAGCACCCGCTGCTGCACCAGGGCTATGTCTCGGTGGGCGATGTCCACACCACCCGCCCGCTGCAGCCCGGCATGAGCCCCAAGCAGACCCGCTTCTTCGGCCTGCGCCGCGAATGCGGACTGCATTTCGACCTGTAGGGCCACGCGGCACCCTGCGGCGAAGCCTGGGCGGGCATCGGTTCGATCGAAGCGGCGCTGCGGTCGATGCGCAACGCCGGCGCCGAGGCGCGTCGTTCAATCCTGCGCGCTTCAATCCGGATTCGTCGCACCTTTCGCCTGCCAGCGCGGCGGATCCGGCCACAGCGGCGGCAGGTTGCCTTCGAGGATGTTGCGCAGGTCACGGCCGTCGATCTGTGGTGCCAGCGCGTGCAGCAGGGTCAGCGCGTATTCGCGCAACACCCGTCCGCGCGGCACGATCGCCCAGGTGATGCACTCGGGCAATTCCACCGGCGCCGGCAGCACCCGCAGGTCATCGTCCTTGCGTCCGCCCACCGCCATCTCGGCCAGCAGGCCCGCGCCCAGCCCGGTGCGAACGTAGGCTTCGATGAGGTTCGCATCGCGCGCGGTCATCGCGATCTGCGGCGTCACGCCGGCGGCGGCGAAGGTGCGCTGCAGGGAGGACTCCGGCTGGTTGGAGGATTCGTAGGAAATCAGCGGATAGCGCGCCAGGTCGGCCACCTTCAGCGGCCCGTCCAGACGCGCCAGCGGGTGGGGCTTGGGCACCAGCAGCACCCGCTGCCAGCGAAACAGCGGAATCGCCAGGCCGTTGGTCTCCGGCACGCGGCCGGCGCTGCTGACCAGCGCGAAATCGGATTCATCGAGCTTGGCCAGCACCTCGGCATCCCCGGCGACAAACAGGTCCACGCTGACTTCGGGGTAGCGCCGCGTCACATCCGCGATGACCTTGGGCAGCACGTAGCGGGCTTGGGTGTGGGTGGTGGCCAGGCGCAGCCGACCGCGGTATTCGCCGCGCTCGTTGGCGGCATAGCTGCGGATGTTGGCGGCCTCGGCGAGGATCCGGCGCGCGTGCTCGATCACCTTGACGCCGGCCGGCGCCACGCCCAGCAGGCTGCGCCCCTTGCGCCGGAACAGCTGGAAACCCAGCTCGTCCTCCAGCTGCTTGAGCTGCTTGGACAGGCCCGGCTGGGTGGCGTGCACGCGCTCGGCGGCGAGGGTGATGTTGAAGCCGGAATCGGCGATCGCGACGAGATAGCGCAGTTGGGTCAGGGTCATGGCGGCGGGTTCCGAGGAAGTAATTCATCGCTTTATCTGCATGTAGCGATGAATTATACATGGCTCTGAAAGCATTTCCAGACAGGCCTTATGCCGTGACAGCATAAAACGAAATCCTGCCACCATTTCCCCATCTGCGGAAAGCGGCCTAGTTTGGGCGCATGTCGCCAGCCGCCGCTCCGCCACTGTTCCCCCTGTTTGTCGACCTGCGCCAGCGCCGCGTGCTGGTGGTCGGGGGCGGCGCCGTGGCCGCCCGCAAAGTCGCCGCGCTGCTCGCCTCCGGGGCCGACGTCGCGCTCGTTGCTCCCGGGCTGGACCCGGCGCTGGAAGCGCTGGTCAGCACCGGGGAGATCACTCATCTGGGCGACGCATTCCAACCCGAGCAGCTCGACGCGGCCTGGCTGGTCGTCGCCGCCACTGACGCGCCCGAGGTGAACCGGGCGGTGGCCGACGCGGCGCTGGCGCGCCAGCGTTGGGTCAACGTGGTCGACGACGCGCAGCTGGCCAGCGCCCAGCTTCCGGCGCGGGTGCAGCGCGGCCCGCTGCAGATCGCCATTTCCAGCGGCGGCGCCGCGCCGATGCTGGCACGGCACCTGCGCGAACGGCTCGAACTCCAGTTCGACGACAGCTTCGGCGCGTTGGCGCAGCTGTTCATCGAAGTGCGTGACCGAATCCGTACCCGGCTTCCCGAGCTCCCGGCGCGCCGCGATTTCTTCCAGCAGGTCCTGTCCGGGCCTGTGCCAGCGCTGCTGCGGCGCGGTGATGCGGACGGCGCTCGCCACCACCTCACGGCGCTGCTGCAAGCCGCGCCGGCCGGCCGACGCGGCCGCGTGGCGCTGGTGGGCGCCGGCCCCGGCGATCCCGGCCTGCTCACCCTGCGCGCCCTGCGCCTGCTCAACGAGGCCGACGTGATCCTGCACGATCGCCTGGTCAGCGCCGAGGTGCTGGCGCTGGCGCGGCGTGATGCCGATCGCCTGGCAGTCGGCAAGCGCGTGGGCGAAGACCACGACGCCACCCAGCGCCGCATCCACGCATTGATGGTCGAACGGGCGCTGGCCGGCCAGCGCGTGGTGCGGCTGAAGGGCGGCGATCCGTTCGTGTTCGGCCGCGGTGGCGAAGAGCTGCAGGCGCTGCGCGCGCACGGCATCGACTGCGAAGTCGTGCCCGGCATCACCGCCGCCGTTGCCTGCGCCGCTTACGCGGGCATCCCGCTGACCCACCGCGACCATGCCCGCGCGCTGCAACTGCTCACCGCCAGCACCCGCAGCGGCGAAGCCGAACACGATTGGCGGGCATTGGCCCGATCCGGCCAGACACTGGCCTTCTACATGGGCATGTCCGGACTGTCGCGGCTGCGCGATCGCCTGCTCGACCACGGCCTGCCCGCCTCGACGCCGGCCGCCCTGATCGAAAACGGCAGCCTGCCGCAGCAGCGGGTGCTGGTCGCGCCGTTGTCCGAATTGCCACAGCTCGCGCAGGCGCACGCCGTGCAGGCGCCGGCGCTGTTGATCATTGGTGAAGTCGCCGCACTGGCGACCTCGCTGCATTGGTTCGGCAAGTCGCCCATCACTTCCGCCAGCCAGCGATGTTGCAACAGCGACCTCGCCCGCGCCGCCTGAATCCCGTTTTCCGCAAAGGACCCATCGCAATGGCCATCTACGACAGCATCCTCGACACCGTCGGCAACACCCCGATCATCAAACTCCAGCGCCTCGCACCGAAACACGCGACGGTCTACGTCAAAGCCGAATCGTTCAACCCCGGCGGCTCGGTCAAGGACCGCCTCGGCCTGGGCATCATCCTCGATGCCGAGCGCCGCGGCCTGCTCAAGCCCGGCGACACGATCGTCGAGGCCACCTCCGGCAACACCGGGATTGCCTTGGCGATGATCGCCGCCGCGCGCGGCTACAAGTTCGTCGCGGTGATGACCGAGACCTTCTCGATCGAACGCCGCAAGGCCATGCGCGCCTATGGCGCCAAGGTCATCCTCACCCCGGCCTCCGCCCGCGGCGTGGGCATGGTGGAAAAGGCCCGGGAACTGTCTGAAAAACACGGCTGGTTCTGGGCCAGCCAGTTCACCAATCCCGCCAATCCGGCCTACCACCGCCAGACCACGGCGGCGGAAATCCTGCGCGATTTCGCCGGCAAGCGGTTGGATTATTTCGTCAGCGGCTGGGGCAGCGGCGGCACCCTCACCGGCGTCGGCGAGGTATTGAAACTGGCGCGGCCCGACACCCGCGTGGTTGGCACCGAGCCAGCCGGCGCGGCGTTGCTCAAGGGCGAGGCTTGGAACCCGCACAAGATCCAGGGCTGGACGCCGGACTTCGTGCCCGAGGTCATCAACCGCAAGGCCTATGACGAACTGCGCACGATCACCGACGAGGAAGCCTTCGCCACCGCGCGCCGGTTGGCCGCCGAGGAAGGCATCTTCGTCGGCATTTCCTCCGGCGCCACCGCCGCCACCGCGCTGAAGATCGCCGAAACCGCGCCGGAAGGCAGCGTGCTGCTGGCAATGCTGCCCGACACCGGCGAACGCTATTTCTCCTCTCCGCTGTGGTCCGTGCTCAACGAGGGCAGCGACGACGAGTGGCTGGCCGCACAGGGCTGAGCTTCGTTTTCACGCACGCACAAACGCGGTGCCGGCCAGGGATGGCCGGCATGCGCGTGGGGCACGCGCTGCTCCGGCTTGGCATCTTGAACCGTCAGGGCGCAGTTGCGGGCAGTTTCGCCACGACCTCGTACGGTGTTCCGCTCGCAGAGTCTGGCCCCACCACGAGACGCACCCGATCACCGACCGCCAGCGGGCCGCCACTGACGACTTCGGCATCCACGCGTGAACCATCCGGCAGGCGGACCGAGACCGTCGCAACGGCACGCCCGGATGCCGACACTGTGCCGGCACCGACCGCCTCGACTCGCCCGTGGAGCGGCTGAAAGTCCGAAGTGGCCCAACGATAGACCGCGATGGCGCCGAGTATGACGATCGCGAGCACGACCAGGATTTGCGTGCGCGATCCACGTTCTTCCAGCTTCGTGAACTTGTCTGGCATGGATACGGACGCCTGCGTCGGGGTCAGCCGGAGAATAGGACATTGGAACGGGACATTGCCTCTCGTCCAAGCATGCTCGACCCCGGAACCATCGCGCAAGTGCGTGCACCGCGCGGCGTACGGCAATGCGGCATGACTCGATATTGCCTCAGATCGGCGCGCCGCCCCGGTAGTGACGATCGACGTAGGCATCGACCAGCGCCACGAATTCCTCGGCGATGCCCTCGCCGCGCAGGGTGACCGTCTTCTGGCCATCCTCGAACACCGGCGCCGACGGCGCCTCGCCGGTGCCCGGCAGGGAGATGCCGATGTTGGCGTGGCGCGACTCGCCCGGCCCGTTCACCACGCAGCCCATCACCGCCACCGTCATGGTCTCGGCGCCGGGGCGGCTGATCTTCCATTCCGGCATCTTCTCGCGCACGTGATCCTGCACCACCTTGGCCAGATGCTGGAAAAACTCCGACGTGGTCCGGCCGCAGCCCGGGCAGGCCGTGATCATCGGCGTGAAGGCGCGCAGCCCCAGGGTTTGCAGCAGCTCCTGCGCCACCACCACTTCCTGCGTGCGCGGGCTGCCCGGCTCGGGGGTGAGCGAAATGCGGATGGTGTCGCCGATGCCCTCCTGCAGCAGCACCGCCAGCGCCGCGCTCGACGCCACGATGCCCTTGCTGCCGATCCCGGCCTCGGTCAGGCCCAAGTGCAGGGCGAAATCGCTGCGTGATGCCAGATCGCGGTAGACCGCGATCAGCTCCTGCACGCCGCTGACCTTGGCGCTGAGGATGATGCGCTCAGCCGGCAGGCCCAGCTCCACCGCCCGCAGCGCCGAATCCAGCGCCGAGCGCACCAGCGCCTCGCGCATCACCCGCGCCGCGTCCCACGGTTCGGCCCGCTGCGCGTTTTCGTCCATCAGCGCGGTCGCCAGCGCCTCGTCCAGCGAGCCCCAGTTGGCGCCGATCCGCACCGGCTTGCCGTAGCGCAGCGCAAATTCGATCAGCTGCGCGAACTGGATGTCCTTCTTCTTGCCGAAGCCGACGTTGCCGGGATTGATCCGGTACTTCGCCAGCGCTTCGGCGCAGGCCGGTTCCTTGGCGAGCAGCTGGTGGCCGTTGTAGTGGAAGTCGCCGATGATCGGCACCTTGATGCCCATCATCGCCAGCCGCTCGACGATCTTCGGCACCGCCGCCGCCGCCGCCGGCGTGTTCACCGTCACCCGCACCAGCTCCGACCCGGCGCGCCACAGCTCACCGATTTGGCGTGCGGTTCCGACGACATCGGCGGTGTCGGTATTGGTCATCGACTGCACCACCACCGGCGCACCGCCACCCACCCGCACGCTGTCGATATCCACCTGACGGGTGATGCGGCGGGGCTGCGGGCCGTAGCGGTCTGGAACCTGACTTGTCATGCCGACATTTTAGCGGTTGCCGCAGACGAGCGGCGTCAGGCTCGCATGGTGCCTGGTCGGCTTCGCCGCCAGATTGGCAGATGGGCAGGTTCGGCTTGGGTCGAGTGGAGCGCGCCGGTCAAATGCCTCCGCGAAATCCTGACGGGCTTGCTTTGGGCAGAGTCCGAGCCGCTGAGCCAACCACTGACGCCGCTTGGCTTGAACCCATTTCGGCTCGCCGCGCGAACTCCGCTTCCGGCTACGACGCGCGGCCGCGCGCCATCCATGGCGCGCTCGAACCGAAATGGGTTCAAGCCAAGCCCGTGATTTTCTTGCGCCATCGGCTCAAGCCAAGCCCAAGCCACTCCAGAGCCAGCCCCGCACCACACCGGCTTTCCGCTGACGCCAATACGCGTGATTGCGGCTAGGGTTCACCCCCGTTTTCACGGACACTTACGAGAAGGCCGATCGAGGCCATGAGGAGTGTTCATGTCAATGCGAAGGAAGTTCAGCGAGGAGTTCAAGCGTGGCGCGGTTGAGCAGGCCAGCCGGCCTGGCGTCAGTTGTGCCCAAGTGGCGCGGGAGCTGGGGATTCGGGACAACCTGCTGACGCGCTGGAAGCGGGAAGCCCAGAGCCAGGGCAAGACCGCATTCGGTGGCACCGGGACGCCCCGGGACGAGGAAGTGGCGCGTCTCAAACGCGAACTGGCCCGGGTGCAGAAGGAGCGGGATTTTTTGCGCGAAGCGGCGACGTTCTTTGCCAAGGGATCGTCCCGAGGTATCGGGTGATCGAACGTTGCCGCGATGAGTTTCCGATTCGACTGATGTGCCGCTGCCTGAAGGTATCGGCCAGCGGCTACTACGACTGGAGCAAGCGCTTGCCCAGCGACCGACAGTGCGACAACCAGCGCCTGCTTGGCCGCATCCGCGAACTGCATGAAGACAGCCGGGGGACGTTGGGTGCTGGCCGGATGCAGGAGGATCTTGCCGAGGAAGGCGAGACGGCAAGCCTGAACCGGGTGGCACGGATCATGGCTGCTGACGGACTGCAAGGCTGGCCGCGTCCGAAGCGGCGTGGTCAGCGCGGGAGCCCCGCGCTGACGCCTCTGGGTGTGCGCAACCACCTAGAACGGGACTTCACTGCGCTGGAACCGGAGACCAAATGGGTCACCGACATCACCGAACTCAAGACCGGCCAAGGCAAGCTGTACCTGTGCATCGTGCTGGACCTGTTCGACCAGCGCGTCGTGGGCTGGTCGATGCATCACCGGCAGGACCGACAGATGGTGATCCGGGCCGTGCAAATGGCGGTCTGGCAGCGTCAGGAAAGCTATCCGGTGATCTTGCATTCCGACCGCGGCAGCCAGTTCCGAAGCGGCGATTACCAGCGCTATCTGGCGGCCAACAATCTGGTGTGCTCGATGAGTGCCGTGGGTCATTGCGGCGACAACGCCGCCTGCGAGGGCTTCTTCGGCCTGCTCAAGCGCGAGCGCGTCTACCGCACGAAGTACCCGACACTCGATGCTGCAAGGGCGGATGTGTTCGAATATATCGAACGACGCCATAACCCAAGGATGCGACGCAGAGTCATCAGACAAGACCAGAAGTTTTCAGCTCTTTCCAAACCGTCCGTGATTTCGGGGTAGAACCCCTACGATGCCTCCATGCCCGCAGCCGCCGCCAGCCTCACACCCAGCCAGCTCAACACCCTCGCGCGCGAGCTGCTCGAAGGCAGCTTCCCGGCGGTGCTGGTGGAAGGTGAAATCGGCAACCTCGCCCGCCCGGCCTCCGGGCATCTCTATTTCACCCTCAAGGATGCCCGCGCGGCGGTGCGCTGCGCGCTGTTCAAGCCCAAGAGCCAATGGCTGAAGTTCGTCCCCAGGGAAGGCATGCAGGTGCTGGTGCGCGGACGGCTGACACTGTACGAACCGCGCGGCGACTACCAGCTGCTGCTGGACACCATGGAGGAGGCCGGCGAAGGCGCGCTGCGGCGGGCGTTCGAGGAACTCAAGCAACGGCTCGACGCCGAGGGTCTGTTCGACCCCGCGCGCAAACGCGCCCTGCCCACCTTCCCGCGTCGGATCGGGGTGCTCACCTCGCCGTCCGGGGCGGTGATCCGCGACATCCTCAGCGTGCTGCGGCGGCGCTTCCCGCTGCTGGAGGTCGAGCTGCTGCCGGTGCCGGTGCAGGGCACTGCCGCGGCCGCGCAGATCCGCGCGCTGCTGGCGCGCGCCGATGCCAGCGGCCGTTATGACGTGTTGGTGCTGGCCCGCGGCGGCGGCTCGCTGGAAGACCTGTGGGCCTTCAATGACGAAGCGCTGGCGCGGGCGGTGGCGGCGTGCGCCACGCCGGTGATTTCCGCGATTGGCCATGAAACCGACTTCTCGCTGACCGACTTTGCCGCCGACCTGCGCGCGCCCACGCCATCGGCCGCCGCCGAGCTGCTGGCCCCGGACGCGATCGAACTGCACGCGCGGCTGGAGCACCTGCAGCGCCGCCTGCTTGCCCAGCACGAGTCCGGCCTGCGCGAACGCGCCCAGCGCGCCGACCGCGCCTTCCTGCGCTTGCACGCGCAGCGCCCGCAGGCGCGACTGGAGGCGCAGCGCCAGCGCCTGGTTCACGCGCAGCTGCGACTGGCCGGTACCCTGGCGCAGCGCCTGCAGCAAGGGTCCGGAACCCTGCGAACTTTGGTCGCGCAGCTGCGCGCCGGCCATCCGCGCCGGCGTGCCGAACAGCTGCGCGGACAGTTCCAGGCCTTGGTCGCACGCCTGCGCGCCAACCATCCGCGCCAGCAAGTCGAACGCCAACGCGAACGCCTGTCGGCGCTGGCCGGTCGGCCGCGCGCGCTCCTGATCCAGTCCCTGCAAAACGACGTGCTCCATCTCGGCGGCCTGGCGCGCTCACTGCATGCCATCAGCCCGCTGGCCACCGTGGATCGCGGCTACAGCATCCTGCAGCGGGAAGATGGCTCGATCATTCGTTCGGTCGCCGGCGTGGCCATCGGGGAACGCGCCAGCGCGCGCGTCGGGGACGGTGACTTGCAGCTGCAGGTCACCGGCATCCTGCCCAAGCGCGGGACCGGCAACGCGACCTGAGAGGCGCATGCGTCGCAGCCGTCGCCACGAAAAGTCACGCTTGAACCAACCGCTCGAATGTGCCATATGAATCAGCCGTCCAATCCAGACAGGGCCAGCGGCACAGGGCGTCCGAACAGGAAGCCTTGGGCGTGGGTACAGCCCAGCTCGATCAGGGTTTGCCGCTGACCCTCGGTTTCCACGCCCTCGGCGATCAGTTCGATGTTCAGACTGCCGGCCAGCGCGATGATCGCGCGAATCACCGCAATGCTTTCGTGGCGCACATTGCCCTCAAGTCCGGATACGAAGCTGCGGTCGATCTTGAGGCTGGCGATCGGGAACCGGTGCAGGTAGGACAGCGCGGAGAACCCGGTGCCGAAATCGTCGAGCTGGGCCAGGATGCCGTGCCGGCGCAGCACGTCCAGGCATTCGCGGGTGCGTGGCGCGTCATCGAGCAGGGCCACCTCGGTGATTTCCACGCGCAGCCGATCCGGCCCCAGGCCGGCCCCCTCGATCAATCCGAGCAGACGACTGGAAAAATCCGCCGCGCGGAAATGCCGCGGCGACACGTTGATCGCGACATAGCCGGGCAGGGAATGACTGGCGATGTCGGAGATCACCCGGGCATACATCAGCCAATCGACCTGTTCGATCAGGCCGCTGTCCTCACCGATGTCCAGAAACTGGCCCGGCAGCAGCAGGCCCAGCTGCTCGTGCTGCCAGCGCAGCAGCGCCTCGTGGCCGAAGACTTCGCCGCTGCGGATGTCCACGATCGGCTGGTAGTGCGGCAGGAACTGCTCGGACTGGATCGCGCGCCGCATGTCCGCTTCGAGGTCGAGGCTGCGGGTTGCCTCGCGGTGCATTTCCTCGTCGAACATCGCGCAGCGATCGCGCCCGTCCTGCTTGGCCCGGTACATGGCGGCGTCGGCGTCGCGCAGCATCTCCTCGCCGCTGTGGTAGCGCGGATGCCAGACCGCGATGCCGATGCTGGCACTGGGAAACAGCTCGCGCCCGGCCACCCAGACCGGGGCCGACAGCGCGGCGAGCACGCGGTGCGCCAGCTCCTCGGCCTTGCCTGGGTTCTCGAGGCGTTCGGCGAGAATCGCGAACTCGTCGCCGCCCAGCCGCGCAACGACGTCGCTGCCGCGCACGCAGCCGACGATCCGCCGGCCAGCCTCGACCAGCAATTCGTCGCCGACCGCATGGCCGACGCTGTCATTGACCAGCTTGAAGCGGTCCAGGTCCATGAACAGGACCGCGAAGCAGGCCTCCGGGTCGCGCGCCGCCGAGGAAATCGCCCGTCCCAGCCGATCCAGCAGCTGCAGGCGATTGGGCAGCCCGGTCAGCGCATCGTGCATCGCCTGGTGGATGAGCTTGCGCTCGGCGCGCATGCGCTCGCTGATCTGCTCGACCAGTTCGACGTTGGCCTCCGCCAGCTCGCGGGTGCGCTCGCTGACGCGCTGTTCCAGCCCGGCGTGGGCCTGGACCAGGCGATCCTGCGCCTGCTTGCGCTGGAGGCTGCTGCCGATGTGCATGGCCACGAAGGTCAGCAGGTCCTGGTCGCCGGCGCTGAACTTCACGTCACCCGAATAGCTTTGCACCGCGATCACGCCGACCACCTGATCCCCGTGCAGCAGCGGCACGCCCAGCCAGTAGGCCGCGTGGGTGCCGTGGGTGCGCACCTTGCCCTCGGCTTCCAGCTCGCCGATCCGCTCCCGGTCGGCCAGCAGCGGCTGGCCCGTCCTGAGCACGTATTCGGTCAGCCCATCGGCCAGCTTGCGCGGCTTGCGATCCGGGTCGCGTTCGTCCACCGAATACGGGAACTCGAGCATGCTGCCGTCCTCGGACAGCATGGCGATGTAGAAATTGCGCGCATACAGCAGCCCGCTGACGATGTCATGGACCTCGGCATGGAAATGGCCGAGGCTCTCGCTGGTCATCGACAGCTCGGCGATCCGGTACAGGGCGCGCTGGATGTCCTGCACGCGCTTGCGTTCGATGATCTCGGCCTGCAATTCGTCATTGGCGCGCTGCAAATCAGCGGTGCGCTCGGCCACCCGCGACTCGAGCTGTTTGCGGGTCTGCCGCCGTTCCAGCGCGGTCAGGACGTGCTGGGCCACGAAGGCCAGCAGGATGCGATCGTCTTCGCTGTAGACGTTTGCCTTGCGATAGTTCTGCACGACCAGCGCGCCCATGACCCGCTCGTCGCGGCTCATCGGCACCCCCAGCCAGTCGGCGCTGTCCGGGCCGTTTTCCGGCTGGTCTGGAATGCCGAACATCTCGCGCAACATCGTCGACGGCCCGCGCAGGGTCTCGCCGCTGCGCAGCAGGTGCATGGTCAGGGTGTTGCCTTCCTCGGTGACCTGGATCTCCTGTTCGGGATCGTTGACCCAAGGGTCGAGTTGGTCGACGAAATACAGGAAGCGCATCACCTGCCGGCGATCGTCGTACAGCACGATGTAGAAATTGTCGGCGTACATCAGCTCGCCGATGATCGAATGCACCTTGCGCAGCATCACCTGCAGGTCGAGCGCGCTGCCGGCCAGATCGGCGATCTCGAACAGGGCCTGGCGCAGTTGCTCGGAGCGCTGCAGGGATTCGATCTGCTGCGTAGCCAGCACCGCCAGCACCGCCTGGTCCACCAGCTGGCGGGCGCTCTCCGGCCAATACTGCGCAATCCCCTCGGGCCAGTCTCGGGGATGGCTGGCCACCACGTTCAGGATGATGCCTTCGGGGCCGGTCCAGCCCAGCCGCAGCGCCCCGGCCGAGGCCGGTTCGCCGGTGACGCCGATATCGCTGCCGGTTCCCAGCGCCGGATGCTGCCAGGACAAACGCACCCGCGCCCCGACCGGCAGGGTCTGAGCCAGGCGATCGGCCACGCCGCCCAGCACCCCGCGCCGTTGCCGCACGGCGGCTTCCCTGGACGGCGGTGGCGCAGCGTGTGAAAAGGCGTTCATCGTCCGCGTCATATTGCCTGCAAGCCGGGGGTGGCGCCATCCTTGCCACTGCTCGGACAACCCCAACCGACATACTGGTGCGTTTGTCGAAGTATGCACCTTGCCATCCACCGCGTGGAAATTTCGCGACGCCCCTTCCAGAACGCCGGTTCCGCGCATAGTCTGGTGCCGATGGACGTGCCCGAGGCCAGCGACGAGGACCTGATGGCGGCTTGGGTGGCCGGGACCGCCGGGGCCTTCGAACAGCTCTACGCGCGCTACCGGCAACGGCTGTATCGACACCTGCTGCGGCACCTGCGCGACAACGCGTTGACCGATGAGCTGTTCCAGGATGTCTGGCAAAAAATCATCGCCGCGCGCGCGCAATGGCGGCCGGAGGGCAGCTTCGCCAGCTGGCTGTTCGCCATCGCCCATCACCGATTGAGTGATCACTGGCGGCGCAGCGCGCACCGCCCGCCGGCACCGAGCGATGCCGACGAACGGCTGGCGCAGATCGCCGATCCCGACACGCCCGAACGCGCGCTGTCCGAATTCGAACGCCGCCGTCAGCTGCAGCTGGCCCTGGATGGCCTGCCCGGCGAGCAGCGCGAGGTGCTGCTGCTGCGGCTCGAACAGGAACTGTCGCTGGATGAAATCGGTGCCATCGTCGGCGCCGGCCGGGAAACCGTCAAATCCCGGCTGCGCTACGGCATGGACAAACTGCGTGCGAGGCTGGCGCCATGAACCGCTTCCCGCCCGAACCGCTGGATGCCGAGGAGCGCGCATTGGCGGCGCAGCTGCCGCGCCTGCGTGGCCGCGGCGAACCGGCGCCGGAACTGGACGCGCGCATTCTGGCCGCTGCCCGCACCGCGCCGCCGGAAGCTGGCCACCGCAGCCCGCGGCAGCCGCGCCATTGGCAGATGCCGGCCGCGCTGGCCGCCTCGCTCTGCCTGGCGGTCGGGCTGGCCTGGCAGCTGCGGCAGGCGCCGAGCCGGCACGCGCAGATGGACGCCGCGCGGCCGGTCGCCACGGCACCGGAGGCGGCAGTCGCTGCACCACCCACACCACCCGCACTCCCAGCCCCGACCGCCGTGCCGGCGCCGGCGATCAGCCCGATGGTCGCGCCCGCGCAGGAAGCCGGCACCCGGCGCCTGTCCGCTCCGGCGGCGCCCGAGGCCGCGCCTGCCCGCTCGTCAGCTGCGTCCGTGGATGCAGCAGCAGCGCCGCCTCAGCCGCGTCCCGAAGCGGTCGCGCAGGAGGCCCTCGCGGCGCCATCGGTCACCGAAAAATCCGGAACCGGGCATCCCGCACCCGCGCCAGCAGCTCCGCCGGCTCCGGTCGCACCGCCGCCGCCTGCGGCCCCGATCAACGCATTTCCAGCCGAGGCCGATGCGAATGAAGCCCCGCGCAGCGTGCGCCAAACGCACGGAGGCGCAGACCGGCGCCGGGCAATGGCAACAGAAGCGGCACCTGCGCCCAAAGCGCTCACCGCGCCCTCGCCAGCGCCAGCCGCCGCGGCGCGCCCGGCCGCCACGACCACGCCGCCGGCACAGGCCGCGGCTGCGGCCAGCGCCGCACGCACCGCGGCGGAAACCGAGGACGCCGACGCCGACCTGCCGCCCGCGACGATGGATTCGCCCTCGGCGCGCGAAGCCTGGCTGCGCCGGATCGCCGAGCTTGCCCACGCGGGGCGCATGGATGAGGCACGCGCCAGTCTCGCCGAGTTCCGCAGACGCTATCCGAATGAGCGAATCCCCGCAGTGCTGAAGGGGCTGGAGCAGGAGACACCGCGTTGATCCGACAGCGAAGCCTGCACCCGGCCTGACCTGGATCGGCCCGGCGCGCCTGCCGAACCGCTAAAATGCGCGGATGAACTCTCGAACCCAGGCGTCGCCCAAGGCGCCGATCGGCGCATTGCGCGCGCTGTGGCCGTTCATGCGCCGCCACTCCGGGCTGTTCATGGCCTGGCTGCTGGCGCTGGCCTGCTCCTCGACCGCCACCTTGAGCCTGCCGATCGCCTTTCGGCAGATGATCGACAAGGGCTTCAGCAGCGGCGCCAACATCGACCGCGTGTTCGGCTTCGTGCTGATCGTCATCGTGGTGCTGGCACTGGCCACCGCAGCGCGCTATTTCTTCGTCACCCTGCTCGGTGAAAAGGTCGTCGCCGACCTGCGCACCGGCCTGTATTCGCATCTGCTCGAACTGGACGCCGGTTTTTACGACCGCAGCCGCAGCGGCGAACTGGTCTCGCGCCTGACCGCCGACGCCGAACTGCTGCGCAGCGTCATTGCTTCCAGCATGTCGGTGGCCCTGCGCAGCTGTGTCACCGTAATCGGCTCGCTGGTGATGCTGTTCGTCACCAGCCCCAAGCTCGCCGCCTGGGCGCTGGTCGGCATCCCCTGCGCGGTAGTTCCAATCGTGATGGGCGCGCGCCGGATCCAGAAAACCTCACGTGCCAGCCAGGACCGGATCGCCGACGCCAACGCGCTGGCCACCGAAGCGCTGGGCGCCGTGCGCACGGTTCAGGCCGACGCCCGCGAAGGCTACGAGGGCCAGCGCTACGCCAGCGCAATGGCGGTAGCGGTGGCCACGGCGCGGCGCCGGATCGGCGCCCAGGCGATCGTCACCGGGGTCGCCATCACCCTGATTTTCGGTGCCGTGATCGTGGTGCTGTGGTCGGGCGCGCACGATGTCATCAGCGGCAAGCTCAGCGCCGGCCTGCTCGGCCAATTCGTGATGTACGCAATGCTCGGCGGCGGTTCGGTCGGCGCCCTGGCGGAAGTCTGGAACGAATTGCAGAAGGCCGCCGGCGGCATGGGCCGGATCCATGAGTTGCTCGACGAGGCGCCGGCGATCGCCGCCCCCGCCGATCCCAGCCCGCTGCCTATTCCGCTGCGCGGCGAGATCCACTTCGACAACGTCACCTTCCACTACCCGCAGCGGCCCGATCAGGCCGCGCTGCAAGACTTCAGCCTGCGCGTGCGCCCCGGCGAGACGGTGGCGCTGGTGGGGCCGTCGGGCGCCGGCAAGAGCACGGTGATTTCAATGCTGCTGCGCTTCCATGACCCCGCAATCGGCGCGATCACGCTGGACGGCACCGACATCCGCCGCTTCGACCCGGCCCAGCTGCGCGGCGCGATCGCCCTGGTCGCGCAGGCGCCAGTGATCTTCGCCGCCAGCGCCGCCGACAACATCCGCTACGGGCGGCTGGAGGCCAGCGCCGCCGAGGTGCGCGGCGCCGCCGATTCGGCCAAGGCCAGCGAATTCCTCGACGCGCTGCCGGAGGGCTTCGACAGCGAACTGGGCGAGCGCGGCACCCGCCTGTCGGGCGGCCAGCAGCAGCGCATCGCGATCGCCCGCGCCCTGCTCAAGAATGCGCCGATCCTGCTGCTCGACGAGGCCACTTCGGCGCTCGACGCGCAGAGCGAACGCGCGGTGCAGGAAGCGCTGGAAAACCTGATGCAAGGCCGCACCACGCTGGTAGTGGCGCACCGCCTCGCTACCGTGCTCAAGGCCGACCGGATCGTGGTGATGGACCACGGCCGGGTGGTCGCCGAGGGCAGCCACGCGCAGCTGTTGGCCCAGGGCGGGCTGTACGCCGAACTGGCGAAACTGCAATTCCTCGACGCGACCGCCGCGCCCGCACCGGCTACTGCATGAACCAGCCGTGGCTGACCACCAGTGATTGACCGGTCAGCGCATTGCTTGGCCAGGCGGCAAAGGTCAGCGCCGCCTGCGCGACGTCATCGACGGTGGTGAACTGACCATCCACGGTGTCCTTCAACATCACCTTCTTGATCACGTCCTCTTCGCTGATCCCCAGCTCCTGCGCCTGCTCGGGGATCTGCTTCTCCACCAGCGGCGTGCGCACGAAGCCCGGGCAGATGACGTTGCTGCGGATGTTGTGCGCGGCGCCTTCTTTCGCAATCACCTTGGCCAGACCTTCCAGCCCGTGCTTGGCGGCGACGTAGGGGCTCTTGAGCTTCGAGGCTTCCTTCGAATGCACCGAGCCCATGAAGATGATGCTGCCGCCGCGGCCGGAGGCGATCATCTGCCGCACCGCCGCGCGTGAGGTCAAAAAGCCGCCGTCCAGATGCACCGCGATGAGCTTCTTCCAGTCCGAGAACCTGAAGTCCTGGATCGGCGCGACGATCTGGATGCCGGCATTGCTGACCAGGATATCGACCGGGCCCAGCGCCTGCTCCACCTGCGCGAAACCGGCCTCGACTGCGGCCTCGTCGGTCACGTCCATCGCCACGCCCAGCGTGCGCACGCCCTTCTTCGCGATCTCGTCGGCGGTGGCTTGCGCGATCTCCTGCTTGAGATCGGCGATGACCACGTCGGCGCCGGCGTCGGCATAGACCTCGGCGATGCGCTTGCCGAGGCCGCTGGCAGCGCCGGTGACCAGGGCCAGCTTGCCCTTCAGGCTGAGCAGGTGGCTGGCGTGGACTTCGATGTTCTGGCTCATGGGGGTTGTCCTGTACTGCGGGGGAATGGGTGCGGCGGAACGGTCACTCGCCGTAGCGACGCTCGGAGTGCGTGGCCTGGTGGTCGATGACGCAGAAACCGCCCGCGCACGGCGGCCGGTGGGCGTCGAGCAGGGCCAGCGAGCCCTGCATGTCGCTCATGCCCGCCACCCAGTGCTCACGCATCGACTGCGCGGAAAATTCGTAATCCTTGTTCTGGGATTCGAAGGGCTTGGGTCGGTGGATGACGTGAACGAGGGTGACCGCCGGCATCTGGCTGGCTTGCAGCAGCGCCCGCACCTCGGGGCGGGCACGCCGGTCTTTCGGCAACAGCTCGGCCATCCGGTGCAGATCGTGCCGCAGCTGGTGGCGCTCGCGCACCAGATCGCTGACCAGGCGCGTGCGGCTGGAAAAACGGATGTCCTTCTGGCGCTCGGCCACCGCCTCGAGGTCCTCCGGAAGCGCGCCGCGCGCGCTGAACAAATCGACCTGGAAGATCGTCGCGCGCCCGTCCGCCCGACCCTTGAGCTGTTCCATCACCCGCGCCAACGGCGTGTTCGAAACCAGCCCGCCATCCCAATAGTGACGACCGTCGATCGCGATCGCCGGAAACCCGGGCGGCAGCGCACCGCTGGCCATCACGTGTTCGGGGCGGATGCGGATGCTGCGGTTGTCGAAATGCACCAGGTTGCCGGTTTCCACATCCACGGCATCCACCGAGAAATGCACCGCACCGTCGTTGATGCGATCGAAATCGACCAGCTCGAGCAGGGTTTCGCGCAGCGGCTGGGTGTCGTACACGCTGGCCGGCGGGTGTGGCCACCATTCCCACCACGGGCGCGGGCTGAAGAACCCCGGAACGCCCATCCAGACGCCCCACAGCGCGGCGCCGGTATTCATCCACGGCCGCAGGAGGGCATCCGGGTGTTTGACCGCAGGCTCGACGAACGGCAGGCTCACGCGCTCCCAGAACGCGTGCAGCCGCTCGACCCGGCGCGTAGGCGGATTGCCGACGATCAGCGCGGCGTTGATCGCGCCGATCGACACCCCGGCCACCCAGTCGATGTCGCCGCTGCGCGCCGCCAGCGCCTCGAACGCACCGGCCTGATAGGCCCCCAGCGCGCCGCCGCCTTGCAGCACCAGTGCGGTGAAGGGCCGATCGGTTGCCGCCGGCGGGTGACTTGCCTTGATCCTTGGCATGAATGAATGTTTGCGAATCGGACCCGTTCAAGTTAGCGCGGCGTGCGCCGCGAACGCGTGAACGTCCGCGTCACTTCTGCTTCCAGGCCCCGCCCACCTGGTACCACCAGCCCGGGCGCGCGCTGCTGATCCACTGCTTGGCGAACACGCCGCGAATCTGGGCTTCCCACTCGGGGTGGCCGTTGGCGACCGCGACTTCACGGTAAACCGCCTTGCGGTCGCGATTGTCGTCGGCCACCGCCGCGTTCATCGCCACCCGATCCTTGAGTTCGATCTTCGACGGATCGCGCACGGTGATCAGCCCGTCGTCGGTAAAGCCCAGCGCACCGCTGTCGAACCCGGCACGCAGGGTGGCGCCGAAGCGGGCCTCCATGCGCGCCTGGATCGCCTGGATGGTCGGCGTCTTGATGGTGATGTCCGGCGCCGACTGCGCCTGCGCGCTGCCGATGCCCAGCAGCATCCACGGATCGAAGCGTGCACCGGCGTTGGCGCCGCCAAAATCGAGCCGCCGCTGCAGCGCCATGCCGCCGCCCGCAGGCGCCGGCTCCTGCGCCGGTTCCTGCGCCGGCGGGGCGTTCGGATCGCTGATGACCTTCTCGACGAACTCACGCGCGGCGTCGCGCGCCTCGGCCGCCGGGAAATAGACGTTGATCGTCACGCAGGCCGTCAGCAGCAGCCCGCTGGCCATCGGTATACCCATCCACTTGCGCATCACATTCACTCCGTTCCGGCTGACTCGTTCCATTCATTCAATGACCGGCGCTACCTCGCCCTTGCCCGCCGCCAGCAGTCGCTGCACCAGCGTCGTCCAATCAACGGCGCGATTGAAGCCGATCACGTCCAGCCGCGGCACGCCGCTGCCTTCGACAATAGTAAAGGCGTTTTCGTCCTGAGCCCCCGCTGAACCCGACAGCCCGCTCATCGTGCAGATCTGGTTTTCCAGCCGGCAGCCAATCCCCAGGCGGCGATAGCCGAAGTCCGAAAACAGCCCGATCAGCTGGCCCTGAAGGCTGGCCATGAACGAGGAATCGCCGACGCTGCCGATGTCCTGCACCGCGCGCTGGCTGATCCGCTGCTTGACCCCCGGCGCCGGATAGCTGGCGAAGCGGGCATCGAACGCCACCGGGGTCCAATCGACCAGGCGCAGGCCCTCGATCGATCCGTCCAGCCGGCCGGTGATCGTGCCAAAGCCCAGCACCTCGGTCAGCCGCGCCAGATCCAGGCCCTTCAGCGCGATGTCGGCGGTCAGGCTGGGCGCGGTGCCGAACGGGCGCTCCAGCGCCAGCTCCGAAAAGCGCACCGTGCCGTCGAACAAATGCAGGGTCAGGCCGCCGTCGAAATCGATGCGGTCGTTGGCGTAATGCGCGCTCGGAATCTCGCCGCCGAGCACGCCGGTGAACGCCGGCAGGCCCAGCGCCTTCGAGACTCGTCCGAAATCGATGCCTTCCAGCGCCATGCCGAAGCGGATGTCGGCGCCGGCATCCTCGCGCGCGGGACGGATCGCCACATCGCTCAGGGTCAGGCTGCCGCCCTGCATCGGCACGCGCCACGGCGCGCGCGAACGCAGGGTGCCGTCGCCGCTGCGCAGGGGAATTGCCGCGGCACCGAATTCCAGCCCGTAGAGTTCGCCCGCGGTCCACTGCAATTGGCTGTCCACCGGCGCCTCGGCCGAATAGCGCAAGTCGCCGCGCAGCCCGTCGAAGCCGAAGCGACCGGCCGGATCGTGGAGGCCGGCATCGCGCACGACGGCGGTCACTTCGACCAATGCGCCATCCTCGATGCGGGTGGTCATGTCGACGCCACCCCGCAATTCCACACCACTCAACCCGAGCACGCCCAGCCAGCCGGACAAGTAGCGCGGCGCCAACGGGCCGAGATCGCCGCTGTGCGCTTGCAGTTCGAGTTCCCGCACGTTGCCATCCGGCGCCAACCGCGCACGGCCGCTGCCGGCCAGCACGTCGCCATCGCGCCATTCGATCCGCGGCAGCCGCCAGCCCTCGGCGCCGGCACTGTCCGCCTCGATGTGCAGGCCGACCGGCGCCGGCGGCAGCGCGACATAGGTGGAGCCGACCAGGAACTCGCCGCCGTGCAGCACGCCTGCGACCGTCACCCGCGCGGCAGCGCTGCCCACGTAAGCCAGCTGGAAGTCGCCGCCCAGGCCTTCCCCGACGATGCTGCTGTCGGCATTCTGCAAGGCCGCCGCGTGCAGCCGCAGCGGCCCCGACACCCGCAGCGGCGCAGCGGCGGGCGCCACGATCGCCAGCCGTCCGTCCAGCGTGCCCTTGCCGAAGCTGGCCCCTTCCCACGCCTGCGCCAGCAGCGCCTGCGCCCAGACCAGCGGCACCCGCGTGAGTATCAGCGTGGTCAGATCGGGCGTCGCCGTGCGCCGCTCCAGCGCCAGCCGCGCCTGCCCCTGCGCCAGGGTGGCGGTAAGCGCATCCACGTCGAAATGGATCCCCAGCCGCAGCGCCGCAGCGCCGTCGCCGCGCAGCGCACCCTCGCACTGCCAGCCGTCCTCCGGCGTTCGCCGCAGCGGGCAGGTCCAAGTCAGGTCGCGAAAGTGGTAGCCCAGCGCCGGCGCATCGACGCGCCCCGCACGAATCCGCAACTGCCCGCTGTCGGCGTTCTCGGCCCAGTCCAGGCGCACCTGCACCTGTTCCAGCGTCGCCACCGGCGTGTGCATCCGCGCGATCCGCGCCTGCGCCACCCGCGCCTGCACGGCGGCCGGCGCCAGCAAGGCGGCGGCCAGACACAGGCACGGGATTGAACGACGCATCCGCGCAGGATACAAAGAGCCGAAGGTCCCGTGATGAACACTTCCCCCTCTCCCGCCAGGCCACGCCTGCTGCTGGTCGAAGATGACCCGGTCAGCGCCGCCTTTCTGGCCGAAGGTGCGGCGCTGCTGGAACTCGACGTGCAGCGCGCCGCCAACGTCGCCAGCGCGCGTGCGGCCGGCCGCGCGGACCGCTTCGATCTCCTGTTGATCGACGCCCATCTGCCGGACGGACCGGGTGAAGATGTGCTGATGGCGCTGCGCGAAGCCGGCCAGGACGCGCCCGCACTGGCCCACACCGCCGCGCCGGATGCCGACTTGCGGCAGCGGCTGCACGCCGCCGGATTCAGCGAAGTGCTGTGCAAGCCACTTCCGATAGCCGAGCTGCACGCCGCGCTGCGTCGGCATCTAGGTGCAGGCACTGCTCCCGTCTGGGACGATGCGGCGGCGTTGGCGGTGCTGGGCGGCAGACCTGAACAGGTCGCCGCGCTGCGCGGCATGTTCCTCGACGAATTGCCGGGACAGCGCGCGCGGATCGCTGCGGCAGTCCAGCGCGGTGATGTCACCACGATCCGCGACGAACTGCACCGGCTGAGCGCCAGCTGCGGTTTCGTCGGTGCCACGCAGCTGGCCGCGGTGGTGCAGCGGCTGCGCGCCGCGCCGACGGACGCAGCGGTACTGGGCACGCTGGAAGCAGCCATCGATGTGCTGCTGGCGCAATAAGTCGCGCGCAGGGCGCGCTCCCACTGCAAGGATGCATCGCACCCTGTGGGAGCGCGCCCTGCCCGCGACAGATGCCAAACTGCCGAAGTGCGGGGTTACGGACGCCCGCGCAGTTGCGCCAGCAGCGCCCGCGTCACCGGGTCATCGGCGGCGCCCTGCCCTTCGATCGCCGGCAGCAGGCGGTCGGCCAGGGTCTTGCCCAGTTCCACCCCGAACTGGTCGAACGCGTTGATGCCCCACAGCACGGATTGCAGATAGACGCTGTGCTCGTACAGCACCACCAGCGCGCCCAGCGCCTCGGGCGTGAGCGCGTCGAGCAGCAGCAGGGTGCTTTGCCGGTTGCCGGGATGCCGAAGGTGCGGATCGTCGCTGTCCTTGCCGTTCGCCAGCGCCTCGGCCTGCGCCAGCAGGTTGGCCAGCTGGGCGGAATGGTTGGCGGCGTGCGGATGGTCGGCGCGGATCACGCCGATGAAGTCGACCGGCACCACCTGGGTGCCCTGATGCAGCGTCTGGAAGAAACTGTGCTGGGCATCGGAGCCCACCCGCCCCCACCACACCGGCACGGTGTCGGCCTCGACTGGCGTGCCGTCCAGCCGCACCGACTTGCCGAGGCTTTCCATCACCAGCTGCTGCAAGTGCGCGGGCAGCAGCCGCAGGCGCTCGTCGTAGGGCAGCACCGCCTGGGTCGCCGCACCCAGCGCATTGCGGTTCCACACCGCGGTCAGCGCGTGCCAGACCGGCAGGTTTTCGCGCAGCGGTGCGGACAGCGCGTGCGCATCCATCGCGGCGGCGCCGGCCAGCAGCGCCTCGAACGCCTCCATCCCCAGCGCCAACGCGGCGGGAAAGCCCACCGCCGACCACAGCGAATAGCGGCCACCGACCCAATCCCACATCGGCAGACTGCGCGCGGGCGCGATGCCGAATCCGGCCACCCGCTGCGGCGCCGCGCTGACCGCGTACAGGCGCGCGTCGTCCTTGAGCCAGGCGCGCACGATGGCACCGTTGAGCAGGGTTTCGCGGGTGCCGAAACTCTTGGAGACAATCACCGCCGCACTGCGCTGCGGGTCCAGCCGCGCCAGCAGCCGCTGGGCGGCATGGCCGTCGAGATTGGACAGGAAATGCACCCGGAAGCGGGCGTCGGGCGGCGCCAGCGCATCGACCAGCAGACGCGGGCCGAGGTCGGAGCCACCGATGCCGATGCTGATGATTTCGGTGACGGCGCTGTCGGCCAAGTGTGCGTACAGGCCACGCATCTGCGCCAGCGCCGCGCGCGCCTGGGCGTGCGCGCTGCGCGCCGGAGCCGTCATCGCAGCGTCGCCACGCAGCGCGGGATGCAAGGCGGCGCGGCCTTCGGTGGCATTGACCGCTTCGCCGCCGCACAGGCGCTGCAACGCACCGGCCAAGTCGGCACGCTCGGCGATGGCAAACAGCGCATCGAGCGCCGTGCGGTCATAGCGCTGGCGGGCAAAATTGGCATACAGCGGGCCCGCCCGCAGCGCAAAATCGGTTGAACGCGCCGGATCGTCCGCGATCAGCCGCGCAAGCGTCGTGCCGGAAAGCCGTCGGGCGTGTTCGTCCAGGCTTCCCAGCCGCCCGGTCACGCTCAGGCCGCCTGCTTGGCCGTCGAACGCGTGGTGTGGGTCAGCCGGTTGTCGGCATCGACATAGACCAGGGTGGGCTTGTACAGCGCGGCTTCCGCCTCGCCGAGCTGGCCGTAGGCGCAGATGATGATGAGATCACCGACCCGCGCCTTGTGCGCCGCCGCGCCGTTGATCGAAATCACCCCGCTGCCCTCGTCGGCGCGAATCGCGTAGGTGGAAAAACGCTCGCCGCTGGTGACGTCGTAGATGTCGATGCGCTCGTACTCGCGGATCCCGGCGATGTCCAGCAAACGCCCGTCGATCGCGCAGGAACCTTCGTAATGCAGCTCGGCGTGGGTGACGGTGGCGCGGTGGATCTTGGCTTTGAGCAGGGTCAACAACATCGTGACATTCCGAAGCGGTGAACGCTGGAAGTATAGGCCGCAGATTGCGCACTGCAACATATGACCTCGCCACAGATGGCCTCGTCACGGATGGCCCCGCCCCGATGCGGCAGCGCCCAGTCGCCAAGCGCTCCACTCAATCGGCGAGAGCGAATTCCAGGTTGTCGATCAACCGCGTCTTGCCGAGCCGGGCGGCGATCAGGGCGACGCGCGGGCCGGGCTGACCGTCGGCGGGTTCCTGCAACTCCGGAGTGCGCAGCACGGCGTAATCGGGCACGAAGCCGGCCGCGTGCAGGGTGGCCTGGGCTTCGGCTTCGACCTGCGCGCGCGGCGCGCCCTCCAGCGTCATTGTCCGCATCCGCAGCAGGACGCGGTGCAATTCCGGCGCGGTGGCGCGCTCGTCCGGCGACAGGTACTGGTTGCGCGAACTCATCGCCAGACCGTCGTCCTCGCGCAGGATTTCCCCCGCCAGCAGCTCGATCGGAAACGCCAGATCCGCGACCAACCGCCGCACCACCAGCAGCTGCTGGTAATCCTTGCGCCCGAACGCGGCCACGTCCGGCTGCACCTGCTGGAACAAGCGAGCGACCACGGTACACACGCCATCGAAATGGCCGGGGCGGTGCGCGCCTTCCAGCACCTGGCTCAGGCCGGGGACGTGGATCCGGGCCGCCGCCGCCGGCCCGAACGGGTACATCGTCGTCAGATCCGGCAACCACAGAACATCACAGCCCGCGGCCTGCAATCCGGCGGCGTCCGCTTCCGGCGTGCGCGGATAGCGGCTGTAGTCCTCACCGGGCCCGAACTGGGTGGGGTTGACGAACACGCTGGCCACCACCCGATCGGCGCGGGACCGCGCCAACGCGATCAGCGAATGATGTCCGGCGTGCAGATTGCCCATGGTCGGCACGAAGCCGACCCGCAAGCCTTCCCGCTTCCAAGCGGCAACGGCGGCGCGCAGCCGCGCAAGCTGGGTGATGGTTTCGATCACGGAATGATTGGGCTGGACAGGAGGGAACCAGGTTCACTTCACGATGGAAATGAACCTGCCCCTTTTGTTGCTTACCAGCAGCCCGCCGTTGACGGAGACTTGGTGCCGGCCTGATCGAGCGTCAGCGTTCCGCAGGAATCGCCGGATTGGGAACCCTTCGGCGCCGCCGTCAGGGTGTAGGCCCGGGCCGTCACAACCGGTGCCGGGATATTGTAGAAATCGGAGGTGATCTTGGGATCACAGTTGGGAGCGCCGGCGAACCCGACATAGGTCATGTTGGTCGTGTAGAAACGCTCGAGCTGCTGGGCCAGGGCGGAGAGACAGCCCTCCGCCGCCACCCGGCGCGTCCTGCGCACATGATCCACGTAGGAGGGATAGGCGATCGATGACAGGACGCCAATGATCGCCACCACCACCAACAACTCGATCAGGGTGAAACCCGCGCTGTGCCTCTGGGCCGGACGTTGCTTGGTCATGTCCATCAATCCTTCCTGAATTCGCGCCACGACACCGTGCGCCAGACGCTGCGGTGGGTGCGGGTGGTCGCCAGACTGCCGGCCGAGCCCGTGACGATCATCTGCCCGTCGATGAAGATCGGCAGCGTCGGCATGCCCACCTACATCCACGGAGCCAACGCGCAACCCCGCCGACATTGTTGTCCGCCGTGCTGCCATCATTGTTGAGGTCGAACAGCGTGCCCAGGCTGGTTCCGGTGAACGCATCCACGGCATTGATGTAGCCCGACCCGGTGGCGTCACAGATATTGGTCTCCGGGATCATGCTCGCCGTCACCAAGGCGTTGGCAACCAGCTGCGCGTCCTGGATGATGCGCTCGCCGCCTGCGGGCAGGCTGACATACCAGCCCTTGGCCCCCGGGTTGAGGTCGGCCTTGGGCTCGAAGGTCCGCACCGGGTACCCGCTCTGGCTCGCACCCGTGTTGATGATCGTGCGCTTGACCAGATCCGAATATTGCAGCTGCGCGTCGGTGTCCTCGAATCCGTAGAGCCCCTGCATCAGCGGCGCCTTGTCGTTGGTATCCGAAACCGTCATGAATCGACCGGTGCCGAAGAACACCCAGCGCTGGTAAGTGACGGGGTTGGTGGCAATCGTCACGCCGCCGGTAATCGGCTGCGGGGCGCCCGTGCCATCGGCGGACTTCGCCTGGAACAGCCGTTTGACGGTCCAGCTGGCCGGATTGGTCGCGGTCATGTCGAACTTCCAGACGTTGCCCAGAAGGTCGCCGGCATAGGCATAGGCGATCGACTTGCCATCCGCGCCCAGGATCGCCGTCGGTGCAAACAGCCCGTTGGGCTGGGAAGCACTGCCGGCACCGGTATCGATTTCACGGATCACGGCGCCGGTCTGCGCATTGACGACCAGCAGCACCGCCTTGTTGTTGGTGCTGTTGACGCCGTTGCCGACCACCGCCGCGCGACCTTGGTCGTCAGGGAGGTCTGGACCAGGGCCAGCGCCGGGCGTCCGGTCACCATGCCCATGTTGTTGCCGGCGGTCTCGGCGAGCTCCCAAAGCACATTGCTGGTCCCGAACGACGCCGGATTGGTGACATTCAACCCATACAAGCCCTTGCCGCCGCGACCGAGGGAACCGACGAGGTAGTTGGCGCTTGGCGTCAGCTTGCGATCCGTGACGGCAATCGGGCCATCCACGTACCAGCGATGGGAGTTTTCGTAGTCACCGCGGCTGAGCATGGAAAGATCAGCCATCTTGATCAAGCCGGGCACATAGGCGAACAGTTCCTTGCCGTCGGCGACATTGAAGGCGTGCATCATGCCGTCGTTGGCGCCCACGTACAGGGTCTGGGTGTCATCCACGTAGAACGGCGAGGAGTTGACGATATCGCCCAGTGAATTGTTGGGACGGTCGCGCAGCAGGCCGCCGTTGCGCTTCTCCTGACCAGCATCACTGCCCGGTGGTAATTGGCGTTGTTCACGCCGGTCACCTGGAAGTTGACCGGGCCGCCGGTACGGGCCAGCGCGGTGGTCTGGGTCGAGGTCGGGAAGGTCCTGCCGGTGCCGCCCTCGCGGGTGAACACCTTGCGCACGTTGTAGTTCGGCACCGAACTGGCCCAGGCGAGCGAGGACGGCGTGTTGTTGGCATCCAGATTCCAAGCGTTGATGGTGCCCGTCCACTTGCCGGCGATGTAGGCGGCATTGAAGACCTTGCCGCCGGAGCGGATCTGGAAGGCGCTGGTGGCCACATTGGAGGCCGCGCTGGTGCGCTGCGCGATCGTGGCCAGCGCCGACTGCAGGCCCTGGGTGAACTCGTCGGGGCTGGTGGCGGCCACGAAGGTGCCGTGCCCGTTGACCGCCGCGTGCAGCAGGTCGTCGATGCGGTCGTTGTCTTCCTTGTCGTTGGGATTGGGCCAGGCGGCGTTTTGCGGGACGTCATCCACCGAAGCCCAGCCGGTGCTGCCGGCCAGACCAATGGAAATGCTGAAGGTCACCATGTGCTGCCAGAACGCCGGGTCACCCAGCTTCGGGTGGCTGTCGTCGGTGGTGCTGGTCGGCACGTTGTTGGTCAGATCCGTGCGCAGGTCGCGCTTCCAGAAATACATGGCCACGTCGGCCAGGGTATTGCCGTCGCTGCTGTAAGGCGTCTTGGGCGTGTAGGTGTAGGTCTTGCCGCCCGGCCCGGTGATGGTCGAACCGTTGTTGTCGTCCTGCTCATTGACGGCGGTATAGCCGCTGTCGTTGTTCCAGTAGCCGTCGGTGGTCAGGATGGTGAAGTTCTGCCGGCAGCTGATCTGGTCTGCCTGCGGCTCGGGGCCGTAAGGTCCGGTGGCCGTCTGGTTCTCGAAATACTTGCCGGCCTGGTAGAGCCCCCCCTTCAGCGGGGTGCCGTTGTAGCCGATGATCGAGAACAGGGACGCATACCAGTCGTTGCGGTTGGTGGAGCCGTTGTCGTTGGCAAAACGCCCCTCGTCCTTGGTGACCGGAATCGGGTTGGAATGGTTGGGACCGCGCCCCCAGATGGTGCGGAACCCGACGCGCACGTCGCGCGTCAGCGGCGAGAACGCGGCGCTGGCGCCGGCCTTGGCCGCCTTGATGCGGGTGCGGTGGTAGGAAAACCACGTCGCATAGTTGCTGCGCTCATCGGCTTCGCTGCGGCCGGTCGGGGTCACCTGGGTGCAATCGCGCCATTGGTTGCCCGTATTCGTTCTGCAACCGCGGCCGTTCAGACCTCGATTGTAGTTGGGAGAAGATCCGGAACGCGCGCCGTACCAGCTGCGCACAATCACGCCGTCGGTGTGGATCTGGTAGCGGTAGTAGTTGTAGCCGTTGCTCAAATACGTTTCCGAAGTGTCCGTCAGATCTTTCGGCACGTAGAAGGTCTGCACGCCGCCGCAGACATTCGTGCCGACGCCTTCATCGGTGGTGGAATTGCTGTTGTAGTTGAACTGCCTGCAACTGCTGGTATTGGACAAGTCGATCGTGCTGCCGCCCACCAGATTGAAGCTGCCATAGGCGGCGTAGTAGCTCGTGCCCCCGGTCATCCGGTTGCCGTCGGACTTGGTCCACGGCAGATAGTCGATGTTCGGGTTGTAGGACAGCGAATTGCGGGTATAGGTCAGGTTCTTGCTGATGACGCTGACTGCCGGCACGCTGTCGGGCATGTAGTTGAATGCCATCGACCCCGAGTCATCGAGGATGAACAGGATATTGGGCGGCACCCTGGCGCCGGCCGTCAGCGGATCGCCGGGGATGGGCACGGCAAGCGTCGCCGCCGTCACCGGCATCGACAGCAGGGTGGCCAGGCAGGCGAGCGGGAAGCTCCACCAGGAATAGCCGGTGCGGGATTTGGTGCGGGCCATGGTCTTCGTTTTCATGACGAACTCACAAGCGGGGCATGCTGTAGATGACATCGGTCTGCCGCGTGACAGCGGCGCGTTCCGGCTGGTTGTGGTGCCTTTGCGCGGTGATCCGGAACAACGGGCCGGTCTGCTGGCTGCTCGGGTTGGGGGTCACGCCCCCGCTCTCCTGGAACGCCTGGTTCCGGCCCAGGTACTGGATCCAGTACTCGGTCCTCACCCCATTGAGAGTGGGGCCATTGACCCAGGCCGCGGTGCCATCCGCAGGCCCGGGCGCGAGAGGTCCACAAATGATTGACCCGGAAATCGGACAATCCGTCGAGTTTTCCGGTGGGTCACTGGTGACGCCATTCTGCGGATCGCCCTGCAAGGTCAAAATGGCCTGCGCCAAGGCATTTTCGACGGCCTGGTCGGTCAGGCTGCGGTCGCGCAGATTGGCCGCCATGCGCTCCTGCATGACCGCGCTGCGCATGACCGCAATGCCCAGCACGGACATCACCACCAGCAGGATCAGCACGACCAGCAGGGAAACACCTTGTTGCTTTTTGGGCGATTTGTTCATGGCACACCTGTGGCCTACGGAGTGCGGTTGCGGATTGCAACCGTGGCAGCAATGGTTCGATTCACCTGATTGGACTCACCCGGCGCATTGCCCGGAATGATGGCGCGGATGGGGATGAGCATGTTCACGGCATCCACGTTCTGGTAGCTGAATGAGCCTCCGGTGGCCGGCGCATACACGCTGGCATTGCCGCCTTGGGCCTGATGGAAGAGCAACGTCCACGGCTGGATGCCCACCGCGGCTTCCTGGTTGCCGGCGCCATCATTGAGATCCACGTACAGCGAGCTTCCGGTCGGGCCGCCGTTGGGCGCAACGGACCATGTGGTCGTGCGCAGACGGCCAATCGAGATGCTGGCCGGGGACGCGCCAACCGTATCGGCGGGATTGAACGGCAGCTTGGCGCTGAAATTGACCTGCTGACCGCTGATCGAGCCAACCGTCGCAAAGCCGGTCATCGACCCATTGCAGACCATCACGACATCGTTGACGTTGAAAATGTCCGAGGCCGCCGGTGACGCCTCCAGCAGGGTGACGCGATTGGCATCGCTGTTGTTCGGATCGACGCGATAGGCCATTTCATCGACCCCTACCGCGGTGAGGCTGGTGGCGGTTCCATCCAGCGGCGCGCGGAAGGCGGCGCTGTTGGCGTCCACGCCGCGCACCGACGATTCTCTGGTGCACGCCGTGGTTCCCGTGGAGCGGACATCCGCCGCCAGCATTTCATAGGCCACGCGGGCATTTTCCTGAACGCGGTTTTGTCCGTCGTTGGAATTGAAGGTCCGCAGGTTTCCCACGAACAGGACAAAAGCAGCGCCAAGAACGATCAGCCCCAGCATCAGGGCGATCATCATTTCGATCAGGCTGAAGCCTTGGGCCGCGGCTTTGGAATGGAACCGGCTCATAGTCTGGCCCTCGTGACCACCTGATTGGTCTGGCTACCACCCGCGCGCCGGTCATCCCACTGCACGGTGACGGTATAGACACCGCCTGCCTGCTCGATTTTCCCGCAGGTTCCAGGATCCGCGGGGTCATTCCCGATCGCGGTCTTGAGCTGGAGCGTCCACTGGTGGATGTCCCAGGATGCCAGCGACAGCCCGGCCGCGGGCACCGTGCCGCAGGAGGCCGTACCGTCGAAAACATAGCTCGCGGCATTGGTACGGTTGGCGCGCATGGCCTCGATGATGGAATTGCTGGCCATGACGGCCTGCGAGGATTCCAGCGAGCTTTGGCCGCCGCGCAGCGCCAGCGACTGCATCGCCGCCATGCCCATCAAGCCGAGGGCCAGCACCAGCACGGAGATCAGCACCTCGATCATGCTGATGCCACGCTGCGGGCGTGGCAAGGAAACCGGCATCTTCATGGACAGCTCCCTCCGCCGTTCTTGGGCGTACTCGTGGAGGCGCCGCCCAGGGCCACCGTGATTTCCCGCTGGTTTTCGCCGAGGTTGGCATCGGGAATGCAGACGACGACAACGCGGTCCGCCGCGGGCAGGCTGGAGTCAATCCGCCCGGAGGAACGGAACACGATGCCCGCCGCCGGCCCACTGACCTGCACATCCGCAGGCAGAGCCACTTCACGCAGGATTTCGTTTGCTTCGTTGAATACGACGAAACGCTGTGCGCTGGTGCTGCACGTGATACCGCCCGAGGAGACACAGGCCGTCACCCGGGCATTGGTGCGAATCGCCTCCGAGCGCGCCAGCTGCATGGTGCCCGCCACGTCCTCGGTCTGGCTCTTGAGACGATTCCGCAGGATGATCGTGCGCATGTTGGGTACCGCCACCGCGCCAATCACGGCGATGACGGCGACCGTCACCATCAGCTCCACCAAGGTGAAGCCGCGCGCGGAGGCGCGTCCCGGCGACTTCCCTGGTGAATCCCACGGATTTTTATTGCGTTGCAACATACCGCCCCCATTTCAGGCACTTGGCACACTACCGGGGAGTATGCACCAATGCCACGGATCGGCGACAGGCGGGCCGAACGCGGGCGTGAGCGGTCGGATGCGGCGGGAACGCGGCCCCGGCGTGGCCGGTGCTGGCGTCAGATCGCGCTGGCGATGGCGAGGAAGTCGGATGCCACCAGCGCAGCGCCGCCGATCAGGCCGCCGTCGATGTCGGGCTGGGCGAACAGGCTGGCGGCGTTGTCGGGTTTGACGCTGCCGCCGTACAGGATCGGCAGCGCAGCGGCGATGGCGGGATCACCGATGGCCACCTGGGCGCGGATGAAGGCGTGGACGGCCTGCGCCTGCTCCGGGCTGGCGGTACGCCCGGTGCCGATCGCCCAGACCGGCTCGTAGGCCACCACCGCGTTGGCGAACGCCGCCGCGCCGGCCAGTGCCAGCACCGGTTGCAGCTGGCTGGCGATGACAGCTTCGGTTTGCCCGGCCTCGCGCGCTTCCAGGCTTTCGCCCACGCACAGGATCGGAACCACACCCGACGCATGGGCGGCCACGAACTTGCGCGCCACCAGTGCGCTGCTTTCCGCGTGGTACTGGCGGCGTTCGGAATGGCCGACCAGGGCATAGCGGGCGCCCATGTCGGCCAGCATCGCCGCCGCCACCTCGCCGGTGTAGGCGCCCTTGGCATGCTCGCTCACGTCCTGGGCACCGAATGCGACGCTACTGCCGGCGCAGCGCTGCGCGGCCTCGGCCAGATAGGGAAACGGCGGCAGCACGATCAATTCAACCCCGTCCGGCGCGGCGCTGATGATCTCCGACAGCAGCGACTGGACGAAAACGCGGCTGCCGTGCAGCTTCCAGTTTCCGGCGACGATCCTGCGACGCATGCAACGCTCCAATGATGGGGAAACCGAAGTCTAGCAAGCGCGGCCGGGCCGCAGTGGGACCCCGGCGCCGGCGGGCTACATCAGCTTGATCTCGCGCAGCCGTTCTTCCAGATAGCCTTGGGCGGTGATCGGCTCGGGATAGCGGTTGGGATTGTCGGGCGTGATGCACGACGGCAGCGCGTCGATCAGGAAATCGGGGTTGGGGTGCAGGAAGAACGGCACCGAATAGCGCGGCTCGCGGGCCTTCGGCCCCGGCGGATTGACCACGCGGTGGGTGGTCGATGGATAGACGTGGTTGGTCAGACGCTGCAGCATGTCGCCGATGTTCACCACAATCGTGTCGGCGTCAGCGGTGAACGGCACCCACTGCCCCTTGCGCGAGAGCACCTGCAGGCCTTCGGCGCTGGCGCCGACCAGCAGAGTGATCAGGTTGATGTCCTCGTGCGCGCCGGAGCGGATGTTGGGCACGTCGCCGTCGGGAATCGGCGGATAGTGCAGCGGCCGCAGGATCGAGTTGCCGCTGTCGGTCTTGTCGGCAAACCAGTCCTCCGGCAGGCCGATGTGCAGGGCCAGCGCGGACAGCACCTGCGATCCGAGCGCGTCCAGCGCTTGATAGAGGCCGTATCCGACTTCCCGGAACGCCGGCACTTCTTCGGGCCACAGGTTGGGCGACATCACGCTGCGGTACTTCGAATCCTCCGGAATTTCGCGACCGATGTGCCAGAACTCCTTGAGGTCGAAATGCTGCGACCCCTTGGCGGTCTCGATTCCGAACGGCGTGTAGCCGCGCGCGCCGCCGCCGCCGGGCACGTGGTAGCGCCGTTTGGCTTCATCGGGCAGCGCAAAGAATTCGCGGAATGCGGCATAGGCCGCATCAATTCGCGCCTGCGGGATGCCGTGGTTGCGGATGCCGGCAAAGCCCCATTCGCGGTAGGCCGCGCCGAGCGCATCGACGAAAGCCTGGCGATCTTCCGGGGAAGCCGGATGGGTGAAGCGACGGATGTCGAGGGTGGGGATTTGCGAAGTCATGGCGGACTCTCTTCTTTGCTCATCAGTTTCGCAACAGCGGGAATGACGAAGCTCAAGCCACCGCGGCGCGCACCGCATCGGCCAGCGCGGACAGGGTCGAATCGACCAGGGCGACATCGTCGGCCTCGACCGTCACCCGCACCACCGGCTCGGTGCCGGACGGGCGCAGGAAGGCGCGGCCGCGCCCGGCCACGGCCTGCTGCGCCGCGGCCAATGCGGTCTTGACGCCGTCGGCTTCCACGGGCCGGCTGCCGGCGCCACAGCGCACGTTCACGGTTTTCTGCGGCACCTTGGCCAGCCCCGTCAGCGCGGCGTCGAGCGTGATGCCGCGCCGTTGCAGCACTTCCAGCACTTGCAGGGCGCTGACGATGCCGTCGCCGGTATTGCCGCGGTCCAGGCACAGGAGGTGCCCGCTGGCTTCGCCGCCGAGCACGCCGGCGTGCGCCAGCAGCAGCTGGTGGACGTGGCGGTCGCCGACGTTGGCGCGCAGGAACGGGATGCCGCGCGCCGCCAGCGCCTGCTCCAGCCCGTAATTGCTCATCAAGGTACCGACCACCGGCCCGCGCAGGCGGCCGCTGTCCTGCCAGTCGCAGGCCAGCAGGTAGAGCAGTCCGTCGCCGTCGCGCACCTGGCCCTTGGCATCGATCATCAGCACGCGGTCGCCATCACCGTCGAAGGCGATGCCGAGGTCGGCGCCGGTTTCAAGCACGCGCCGGGCCAGGTTTTCGGGGTGGGTCGATCCGACGCCATCGTTGATATTCAGGCCGTTCGGCTCAACCCCGATGGCCTCCACCGACGCCCCCAGTTCACGCAGTACCAGCGGGGCGAGCTGGTAGGTGGCGCCATTGGCGCAGTCGACGACGATGCGCAGGCCGTTGAGGTGGAACCCCTTGGGCACCGAATTCTTGCAGGCCTCGACGTAGCGGCCGATGGCATCGCGAGTGCGCACGGCCTTGCCCAGCTGTTCGGAGGAGACGGTGTGGAATGGTTGTTCCAGCGCGGACTCGATCGCCAGTTCGGTGGCGTCATCGAGCTTCTCGCCCAGCGCCGAAAAGAACTTGATGCCGTTGTCGAAATGCGGGTTGTGGGAAGCGGAAATCACGATGCCGCCGTCGGCGCGCATCGAATGGGTCAGGTGGGCCACCGCCGGGGTGGGCATCGGCCCCATCAGCTGCACGTCCACGCCGGCCGCCACCAATCCGGCTTCCAGCGCGGCCTCGAACATGTAATTGGAAATCCGGGTGTCCTTGCCGATCACCACCATCGGTTTGCGCCACTCCTGGCGCGCGCGCGCGGCCGCAGCCAGCGCGTGGCCATAGGCATTGCCCAGACGCAGCACGAAATCGGCGGAAATCGCGCCTTCACCAACCCGGCCGCGGATGCCGTCGGTGCCGAAATACCGACGGCGGCTCATGCCGCGCTCCCACCGCTCGCCGGCGCCGGCTGCCGCAGCAGCAGCGCCAGCAGACGCGCCAGCCGCGTGCGCAGTTCGCGGCGATCGACGATCTGGTCCACGGTGCCGTGCTGGAGCAGGAATTCGCTGCGCTGGAAGCCTTCCGGCAGTTTTTCGCGCACGGTCTGTTCGATCACGCGCTGGCCGGCGAACCCGATCAGGGCGCCGGGTTCGGCCAGATTCAGATCGCCCAGCATGGCGAAGCTGGCCGACACGCCGCCGGTGGTGGGATGGGTGAGCACCACGATGTAGGGCAGCCCGGCTGCGCGCAGGCGCCCGAGCGCGGCGGCGGTCTTGGCCATCTGCATCAGCGAGAACAGGCTTTCCTGCATCCGCGCGCCGCCGCTGGCGGTGAAGCACACGAACGGGCAGCGCCGTTCCAGCGCCCGCTCGGCGCCGAGGGTGAAGCGCTCGCCGACCACCGAGCCCATCGAACCGCCCATGAAGGCGAAATCGAAGGCAGCGGCGACCAGCGGCTGCCCGGCCAGCGTGCCTTCCAGCACCACCAGCGCGTCGCGTTCGCCGGTTTTCTTCTGCGCGGCCTTGATGCGATCGGAATACTTTTTCTGGTCGCGGAACTTGAGCACGTCGGTCGGGCCGAGGCCGGCGCCGATCTCGTTGCCTGCGCCGTCGTCCAGCAGGGCCGCCAGCCGCGCGCGGGCGCGGATCGGCATGTGGAAACCGCACTTGGGACAGACTTCGAGGTTCTCTTCAAGCTCGGGCCGGTACAGCGCGCTGCCGCAGCTGGCGCATTTCTCCCACACACCTTCGGGAACGCTGCGCTTGCGCTCGCTGCCGCCTTCGGTGCGGATGCCGGTACCGGGCATCAGTTTCTTCAGCCAACTCATCGGATTCGATCTGCCTTGTTTGCAGCCGCGCGGCGAAGTCTAGCGCCCAACGCCGTCCAGCGCCGCCCGCAGGGGGCGAAGAAAGTTTCCCGCCTGCACCGCGGCAGTGGCCGGATCGGCCGCGTTCATCGCGGACACCAGGGCGCTACCGACGACGACGCCATCGGCGTGCAATGCCACTGCGGCGGCACTGTCGGCATCGCGGATCCCGAACCCGGCAAACACCGGCACCCGGGCCTGGCTTTGCACTTCGCGCAGATGCTGGCCGACGTCGGCCGCGTCCAACTGCGCCGCACCGGTGACGCCGGCATAACTGACGTAATAGAGATAGCCCTGCGCCTGCTCGCACAGTCGCGCCATGCGCTCGGCCGGCGTGGTCGGTGCGGCCAGTGAAATCAGGGCCACACCGCGTTCGGACAAGGCCCGGCGATACGCCCCCGCTTCTTCCGGCGGCAGATCGACCAGCAGCACGCCATCCACCCCGGCCTCGGCGGCATCCGCCGCGAAGGTGTCCATGCCGTGGATCTCGATCGGGTTGAGATAGCCCATCAACACGACCGGCGTGGTGGCGTCGCGGGCGCGGAAATCGCGCACGCAATCGAGCACGTATCGCAAGCCCGCGCCACGTGCCAGCGCCCGTTCGGAGCTGCGCTGGATCACCGGGCCGTCGGCCATCGGGTCGGAAAACGGGACGCCCAGCTCGATCACGTCGGCGCCGGCCTGCACCAGTGCGTGCATGGCCGGCACGGTGGCGGCGAGCGCGGGATCGCCCGCCGTGATGAACGGCACCAAGCCCTTGCGGCCGGCCGCGCGCAGCGCGTCCAACCGCTGGTTCAAGCGGGTCATTACGCCGGATTGGTCGGCGGCGTCGGCTGGGCCGCGGCGACGTAGCCTTCGGCCGGGGTCTGGGCCGTCGCATCCTTCAGACGGCCGATCTGCACACCGGCAGCCGCGTACTCATCGGCCAGTTCGGATTCGCCGACGTCGATGCCGCGCTCCTCGCCGATGCCATCCAGATGCTGGTTGAGCATCTTGCGATAGATGCCAGACATCTCATCGAGAAAATGTTTGCGCTCCTGGGCGGCGAAGATCGGTTTGACGACGGACAGGAAGTGGTGGGCGTTGAAACGCGCCGCCGCGAACTGGATGGCAAGCCCCGGGCCGTTCGGGCCGACCTTCTGGGCCTGCTTGTCCGCAACGGCAAGGTATTCATTCACCGCCTCGATGAACGCCGGGTCGATCTGGTTGTTCTGCTGGGCTGCGTCGGCGGGCTGCGCCTGATTGTCTTCGGCCATGGCCGGCTCCTGCGGGTTGTTCAGTGGTCAATCGCGTATTGTCGCGCAAATTCCGCCGGTCACCAAATGCGGGAACCGGCTGGAACCTGAATGCGGTGATCTACAGTTCAGAAACCTTCGCGCGCGGCGATGGTGTGCACGTCCTTGTCGCCGCGCCCGGACAGGTTGCACAGGACCAGCGCGTCCTTGGGCAGTTCGCGCGCCAGCTTGATCGCCTGCGCCACCGCGTGACTGGATTCCAGCGCCGGCAGGATGCCTTCGCTGCGGGTCAGGCGGTGGAAGGCCTCCATCGCCTCGGCATCCGTCACGCCGACGTATTCGGCGCGGCCGCTGTCCTTCAGGAACGCGTGTTCGGGGCCGACGCCAGGATAGTCCAGGCCCGCCGAGATCGAATGGGTTTCGGTGATCTGGCCGTCGTCATCGCAGATCACGTAGGTGCGGTTGCCATGCAGCACGCCGACCCGGCCCGCCGCCAGCGAGGCGGCGTGGCGGCCGGTTTCGATGCCCTCGCCGGCCGCCTCGGCGCCGACGATGCGCACGGAGGGATCGTTGAGGAAGGCATGGAATAAACCAATCGCATTGCTGCCGCCGCCGACGCAGGCGGTGATCGCATCCGGCACGCGGCCGTACTCGGCCAGCATCTGCGCCCGTGCCTCGCGGCCGACCACCGCGTTGAAGTCGCGCACCATGCGTGGATACGGATCCGGGCCGGCGACGGTGCCGATGATGTAGAAGGTGTCACGCACATTGGTCACCCAATCGCGCATCGCCTCGTTGAGCGCGTCCTTCAAGGTGGCGCTGCCGCTGGTCACCGGCACCACGGTCGCACCCAAGAGCTTCATCCGGTAGACGTTGATCTTCTGCCGTTCGATGTCGGTGGCACCCATGTAGACGACGCATTCCAGGCCCAGCCGGGTGGCCACGGTGGCGCTGGCGACGCCATGCTGGCCGGCGCCGGTTTCGGCGATGATCCGGGTCTTGCCCATGCGGCTGGCCAGCAGTGCCTGGCCGATGGTGTTGTTGATCTTGTGCGCGCCGGTGTGGTTCAGGTCTTCGCGCTTGAACAGGATTTGCGCACCGCCGACCTCGCGTGACAGGCGCTGGGCGTGGTAGATCGGACTGGGACGACCGACGTAGTGCCTGAGATCGTTCTCGAACGCGGTGATGAAGGCGGGGTCGGCGCGCGCGGCGTCGTAGGCGGCGGCCAGCTCCTGCAAGGGACCGATCAGGGTTTCGGCGACGAAGCGGCCGCCGTGGCGGCCGAAGTGGCCGCTGGCGTCGGGATACGCGTGATAGTCGATTGCCGCAGCGGGGGCCGGGGAGGAGGTGGAATTCATCGGATGTCGCTCCATGGACTCATGGCCACCCGGCGGATGCACGGGCGCAAAGAGAAATCGAAATATGCGGGGGAACGACGCTGGTCGCGTCGCGCCTCGGACACGCGCCGCTGACGGGCTTATCGCACCGCCGCCGCAGGCACGCGCCGCCAGCGCCGCAGCGAGCGGCCGAAGGGTGCGGGTTGGCGATTCGGGGATTTCATGGCGTGGCCATAGCCTACCCGATCGCGGTGGCATCCGCCGTCTGTACCGCTTCGACGAAGCGGCGCATCAGCACGCCGTCCTTGATGCCGGGGGCGGATTCGATGCCGCCGGCCACATCCACGCCCCACGGGCGCACGACGCGGATGGCCTCGCCCACGTTGTCTGGCGTCAGGCCGCCGGCCAGCAGCCAGGGCATGTCGAGATCGGCGGGAATGCTGGTCGCGTCCAGGCGCTGCCCGCTGCCGCCCGCCTGCCCCGGCGCATGGCCATCCAGCACGAAGCCTGCCGCATTCGGCCAGCGCCTGCGCAGCGTCTGCCCGTCCGGCGCCGCGCCGCCCATGCCCACGCCCTTCAGATACGGCAGGCCGAAGCGGCGGCAGAAGGCATCGTCTTCATCGCCGTGGAATTGCAGCAGCGTGGGTCGCGCCCGGGCGATGGCAGCGTGTATTTCGCCCGCACCGTTGTCCATGAACAGTGCCACCAGATCGACCAGCGGTGGCAGCGCCTGCCGCAGCGCACCGGCGTTCTCCGGCATCACGCAGCGCTTGCTGCGCGCGGCGAAGATCACGCCCACCGCGTCCACGCCCAGCTCGCCAGCCAAGCGCGCATCGCCCGGACGGGTCAGGCCGCAGAACTTGATGCGGGTGCGAAAGGGGGGACTGGTCATGCAAGGTCGCCGTTGCCGGAATCAGGAAGGAAACGCATCGAACACAGGAAGGCGATCCAGATCGTGCTCCCACGCCGCCTTGCTGGCGACGAAGATGTGCGCGTCCGGCGCGGCGTTGAACGGAACATCGAGGGCGCCGGCCGGCACCACGATCATCTGTTCCATTGCATAAGGCAATCCCGAACCGCAGCTGACGCAGAAGCAGCGGGCATGGCGGGTCGCCGGCAGCCGGTAGAGGATCGCCCTGCCTTCTCCCGCCAACCAGCGCAGTGTTGCCGTCGCCGAGAACAGATTGGCCGCGTACGCGGAACCGGTGTCCTTGCGGCAATGCGCGCAGTGGCAGAGGTAGAAGTGGTCGAACCTGCCTTCGATCACGAAGCGCACCGCACCGCACAGACAGGAGCCGTGATGGCGCGTGGGCTGCATTTCATTCATCGCCGCAAACCTCCTCCGGCAAGCCCCAGTGGCGCGGGTATTTCGGACCGAGGAAGAGCAATCCCGCCGCCGGTGCGGTTGGGCCGGCTTGGGTGCGATCGCGCTGTTCCAGCAGCTCAGCGATCCATTCAACCGGTCGTTCGCCGCAGCCCACCAGCAACAGCGAGCCGACGATGTTGCGCACCATGTGGTGCAGGAAGGCGTTGGCCTGCACGTCCACCACCACCTCATCGCCAGTACGGAGGATCGAAATATCCTGCAGATTGCGCCGCGCGTGGGTGGCCTGGCACTGGGCGCTGCGGAAACTCGAAAAATCCCGCTCGCCGAGCAGCGCCTGCGCCGCGCATTGCGTAGCGGCTGTAGCAGCAGCA
The DNA here is from genome assembly GCF_023953935.1 of Thermomonas sp. Taxonomy (GTDB): domain Bacteria; phylum Pseudomonadota; class Gammaproteobacteria; order Xanthomonadales; family Xanthomonadaceae; genus Thermomonas. The sequence goes on from NZ_JAMLIW010000002.1 coordinate 308,984, forward strand.
GCGGCTCCCAACCCAGGAACTGGCGCTGCAGCCGACGCCTGCGGGTGAATCGACCCAGCGGTAGCGGCGCCCGCGCAAGCACGCGCTGAATATTTTCCTGCTGCTGTACACCGCCAGCGTTGGCGGCAGGTTGGCGGTGGTGCCGAGGACCCAGCCGCGCTGGCTGCGCTCGACCTCGGTGTCGAAATGCACGACCTGGCAGCGCGCATGCACGCCGGCATCGGTGCGCCCGGCACAGACGGTCGCGATCTGCGCATTCGCCACCCGCGAAAGCGCGGCTTCCAGCGTGGTCTGCAAACTCCCGTCCGGTGCCATGGACCCGGGCTGGCTCAAACGCTGCCAACCCGAGTAGCCACTGCCGTCGTATTCGATCCCCAGCGCGAAGCGCATCGGCGTGGACGCCGTGCTCAACCCATGATTCGGGCCAGCATCTTGCCGGCCTTCTCGCTCACCGCATCGTCTTCGTCATTGAGCAATTCGGCGAGCAACTGCTGCGCGGAGGTGCGGTCGCCCATGTCGAGGAAGGCATCGACCAGCTTGAAGCGCTGCTCCGCGCTGGCGTGCGCCGGCGGCTCGTTGCCGGCGGCAGGGGTGGGCGCAGCGGGGGCCGTCGGTGGCGCCGGTTCCGGGTCGGAGACCCGCGCTGCATCGTGCGGTTCCTGGGCTCCGGAACGCGACACGGCGCCTTTCACGACCCAGCCTGAATGCCAAGCCGGGGCATCGCTGCCGGAAGCAGCGGACGCCGGCGGTGTTCCCGGCGCTGGCGCGGCGGAGGGCTGCGGTGCCGGGGCGGCGTCCGCCTTGGCCTTTTGCTCACGCCGTTGGTCGAGCCGCTGCATGCTCGCGGCCAGGGCGTCGTGGTCGAAACTGCGGCGCGGCTTGGGCTCCGGCTCGGGCCGGTTGCGCTTGCTCAGGAACCAGACCAGCAGACCCAGCAGCAGGACGCCCACGCCGCCGCCGATGTAATACGGATTGATGTTCGAATGGGTGGCGGCGGCCTGTTCCGAGGCAGGCGTCGCCGGCGCGGCCGCCTGATTGGCCTGGGCCAGCTGGTGCTGCGCGGAGGCCAATTCGGTGTCCTTCATGGTCAGCAGGCGATGCTGCTCGTCCCGGATCCGTTCCAGTTCGGCCACGCGCTCCTTCAGTTCCCCGACTTCCGCGGTTTTCGCGGAAATCTCTTCGTCGCGCTGTGCCAACTCCTGTTGCAACATGCTGCCCCCACCGCGATTGCCGGTTCCGGTATTTGCCCCCGCCGCGGGCGTGGTGCCCGTCGGCGGCACGATTTGCAGGCGTGCTTCGGTGCGCCGTGCGCCTGACGCCGCGGCCGTCCGCGCCGCTGCGGCGCCGGGGGCGGCAGCCGGTGCAACCGGCGGCGAAGCCGAGGCGGCCGGGGCCCGGTTCGCAGGCACCGTGCCTGCCATCGCGACCGCATCCGGCTGCAGCACAGGCCGCTGCGACTGGCGCCAAGCCTGCATCTGCTGGCGCACCACCGCGCTGGCCTCGCCGGCGTCGATCTGCGCCACTTCGCCCCCTTCCGGGACCCGCAGCACGGCGCCCTGGCGCAGTAGATTGATGTTGTCGCTGATGAAGGCGTCGGGATTGGCGCGCAGCAGCGCCAGCATGGTCTGGTCGAGGCTGAACGTGTTGCGCAATCCTAGGCTGCCGGCAATTGCGGACAGGGTTTCGCCGCGCTTGATCGGGCCGTACTGACTTGCGTCATCGGCGGCTGCCGCCTCTGCGGTCGCGACTGCCGTCTCGGACGGTTCGGGTGCCGGCGCGGCCGGCGGCGGGGTGGACACATCGACCGCTGCCTCCGGAGCCGGCGCCTCCGCAGCGACCGGGGCAGGCGTTGCCGGCGCGCTGGCTTCAGGTTGTGGCGGCAGCGGCTCGGCCGTCACCGGGGCCGCGGCTGCTTCCGCGGTCGCTTCCGGCAGCGCCGGACGCTGGACGAGGTTCGGCGCCTCGACGGCGGCCATCTGCACGTCCGCCTGGGCAGCCGGCGCGCTGGCCGTGTTGGGCGCGTCCACCAGCGCCGAATACTCGCGCACCAGCTTGCCTTCGCCCCAATCGACCTCGATCAGGAAATTGACCATCGCCTGGTCAATCGGCTGGACGCTGGTGACCCGAATCACCGGATTGCCGCGCGCATCGCTGCCCAGACTGAACTGAAGGTCTGCGGCCGCGCCTGTGGGCGGCGGCAGGCCAATGCGGCGGAAGGTTTCCGGCGACGCCATCCGCGTGCGCAGCGCGGCCAGTTCGCCCGGCGTGGTTGAAATGATCGGGATTTCCGCCAGCAGCGGTTGATTGAGCCTGGACTTGACCTTGATCTGGCCAAGGCCCAAGGCCCATGCATTGCCGGCTGCCAGCAACAGCGCGGCAATCGCTGCTTTGCGCAAGATTCCGATCACATGGGCTCCATCATCGCGACTGCGCGCCGACTCTAGCAGATTGTCGCGCATTTCCGACACAGCGCCAGCCCTGCGATGCAATGGCCATCACGATTCCGCAGCGTATGGGCGGCGGCATTGCACCCGACAGGCGCGATCACTTGAATCGCGCCTGAGCCCGCCTCAAGCCGCCGCGTCCTTCGGCTCCAGGCCCTCGGCCACCAGCAACTCGGCGATCTGCACGGCATTGAGCGCGGCGCCCTTGCGGATGTTGTCGGACACCACCCACAGGTCGAGCCCGCGCGGATGCGACAGGTCTTCGCGGATGCGGCCGACGAACACCGCATCCTTGCCGGAGGCGTGGGTCACCGGCGTGGGATAGCCACCCGGCTTGCGCTCATCGACCACTTCCACGCCCGGCGACTTCGCCAGCAGCGCGCGTGCCGCGTCGGCGGTGATCTTGTCGCGGGTCTCGATATGCACCGCCTCGGAATGCCCGTAGAACACCGGCACCCGCACCACGGTCGGATTCACGCCGATGGTCGGATCGTCCAGGATCTTGCGGGTTTCCCAGACCAGCTTCATTTCTTCCTTGGTGAAGCCGTTGTCCTGGAAATCGTCGATCTGGGGAATCAGGTTGAAGGCGATCTGGACCTGGAATTTCTTCGGCTCAATGTCCTGGAAATTGAGCAACTGGGCGGTCTGCCTGCCCAATTCCTCCATGCCGGACCGACCCGCACCGGACGCCGATTGGTAGGTGGCGATATTGATCCGCTCGATGCCGTATTCGCGGTGGATCGGTGCCAGTGCCACCATCAACTGCATGGTCGAGCAATTGGGATTGGCGATGATCCCGCGCGGACGGTTCTTCGCCGCCTCCGGGTTCACTTCCGACACCACCAGCGGCACCTCGTCGTCGTAGCGGAAGGTCGAGGAATTGTCGATCACCACCGCGCCTTCGGCGGCGAATTTCGGCGCGTACTCCTTGCTGATCGCGCCGCCGGCGGAGAACAGGGCGATATCAATGGAGGCTGGATCGAACTCGGCCAGATCCTGCACCACCAGCTCGTCGTCACCGAAGGCGACCCGGCTGCCGGCCGAACGCTCGCTGGCGACCGCGACAACCGCACTGGCCGGGAAGCGGCGCTCGGCGAGGATCGACAACATGGTTTCACCGACCGCGCCGGTGGCGCCGACGACGGCCACCTTGTACTGATTGCTCATCTGATTGTTTGCCTTGTAGTTGCGGCGCAGACCGCGCCTGCATGTCAGGGGGTTCACACAATCCTTGCGGCGCGTCGCTGCCCAATGGGCCTGCTTGGCGATGCGCCGCTATCGTTTTGGATCAGGCATCGCGCTGGCGGCTGGAATCCTCGGCGTGATCTCGCCGACATCCCCGCACTGGGCGCGATGGCGCAGCGCCTGATCCATCAGCACCAGTGCCAGCATCGCCTCGCAAATCGGGGTGGCGCGGATGCCGACGCAGGGATCGTGGCGGCCGGTGGTGACGATCTCCACGTCGTTGCCGTCCACGTCCAGCCCGGCCACCGGCAGGCGCAGGCTGGAGGTGGGCTTGAACGCCACCGACACCACGATCTGCTGGCCGCTGGAAATGCCGCCGAGGATTCCGCCGGCGTGATTGGACAGGAAGCCCATCGTGGTCATCACGTCACGATGTTCGCTGCCTGTTTGCGCCACGGCGTCGAAGCCGTCGCCGATCTCAACGCCCTTGACCGCGTTGATCGACATCATCGCCGCCGCCAGCTCTGCATCGAGCTTGCCGTAGATCGGCTCGCCCCAGCCCGGCGGCACGCCATCGGCCACCACGGTGACGCGCGCGCCGACCGAATCGCCGGACTTGCGCAGTGCGTCCATGTAGGTTTCGAGTTCCGGCACCTGCGCGGAATCCGGCCAGAAGAACGGGTTGGACTCGATCGCATTGGCATCAAACCCGGTCGGCACGATCTGCCCGATCTGCGACATCCAACCGCGCACCGTCACCCCGCGCTGGGCCAGCCACTTCTTGGCGATCACCGCCGCCGCCACCCGCATCGTGGTCTCGCGCGCACTGCTGCGGCCGCCACCGCGCGGATCGCGGATGCCGTACTTCTGCCAATAGGTGTAGTCGGCGTGACCGGGCCGGAACTGCGCGGCGATCTTGGCGTAATCCTTGCTGCGCGCATCGGTATTGCGGATCAGCAGGGCAATCGGGGTGCCGGTGGTGATGCCCTCGTACACGCCCGAGAGAATTTCGACCGCGTCGGCCTCGTGCCGCGCCGAGGTGTGGCGGCTCTTGCCGGTTGCCCGCCGCGCCAGGTCATGGACGAAATCTTCCGGGGCGATGGCAATCCCCGGCGGGCAGCCGTCGAGCACGCAGCCGATCGCCGGCCCGTGCGATTCGCCGAAGGTGGTGACGCGCAGCAGCTGGCCGAAGGTGTTCAAGGAGGCATCCGGAGGCGGACGATAGCGCCCGATGGCGCACTGCAACATCCAGACGCGACTTTAGCGCATCCGCAGCCTTCGCGAGGGTGGTTGCGGCAATCTAGGCCAAACGCCCGGTTCGGCCGCCATGCCTTTTCGTTCCTTGGCCAACGGTGGGCCACTCTGGTTCAGGCGTGAAAGCGCAAGCCACGGCGCGACCGTATAAAATGGCCTGTCACAGACAGAATTCGCCATGTCCGCGATCCAGCTCAGCTACAGCACGTTCGGATTGACCAATCTCGACTTTCTCGATGCGATCGACGCCGTGGATCGCGCCGGATACGCCGGGATCGAGATTTCCTTCCACCGCGACCAGTTCAATCCGTTCAACATCGACGACGCTTATCTGGACGCGGTGAAACAGCGGCTGGACGCGCGCCGGGTGCAGGCCTGCTGCGTGGCCACCGCCTCGCATTTCTTCGATCCGCACCGGCCCCACGAGCCCTCTCTGATGGCGCTGGAGAAGGCCGCGCGGATGCGCCGGATCGATCTGGTCAAGCGCGGCATCCACGTCGCCCGCAAGCTGGGGGTGAACCTGGTCACCTTCGGCAGCGGCTTCATCCGCGACGACCACGTGGCCCATCCCGAGGTCGATCCGGGCGCGCTGCTGGTCGATTCGATCCGCGAATGCCTGCGCGAAATCCGCGACGATGAGGACATCACCCTGCTGATCGAGCCCGAACCGGGCATGTACATCGAGACGATGGCGCAGGGGCTGGCCTTGCTGGATCAGGTCGGCTCGGAAAAATTCAAGCTGCACATCGACATCTGCCACGCCTATTGCTCGGAAACCAATTACCTCGAAGCGCTGCGGCTGGCCGCGCCGCAGGCGCGCTACCTGCATATTTCCGACGCCCGCGAAGGCTACAACCTGAAGATCGTCCACGACCACGCCGAACTCGCGCCGGACCTGGACTTCGCCAGCGTGCTGGTGCACTTCCCGGACACCGCCGATTTCCTTCTGCTGGATCGTGAACACCCGATCCACTTCCCGCTCGAGGCGCCCACGCCCGCCCGCAAGGCGCGGATCGAGGCGCTGCTGCAACGGGCCGGGGTGACGCGCGACCTGCAGGAGGTGCCGTATTCCAGCCTGTACGCCGGGGCCTCGCCGCTGGACGATGAAATTTTCACCTATCTGATCTCGATGCCGGGCCTGAGCTACGACGTGCTGGAGCGCGCGCGCCCGATCTGCGGCTATCTGCGCGGCGCGAAAAATGCGCCGCTGGTGGACAAGATGGTGGCCAATACCCTGACCGGGATCGTGCATTTCCACGAAATCCCCGGCGAAGGCACGCTGGACCTGGCCGGCAGCTTCCGCGCGCTGGAGGAAGGCGGCTTCCAAGGCTTTGGCTCGGTCGAGCTCTATCACCACGTCGAGGGTTGGCAGCAGGCGCTGGACGCCAGTTATCGGCATCTGGCTGCGATCAACGGCGAGCGCTGAAGGCGGACATGGACGACAGGATCGACGTCGCATCCCTCGGCTGGCCCGCAGGGCTGGTAGGTGAACTCGACCACCGCCGGCTGAAGGCGCCCAGCGTCAAGCTGCGCTCGGCGCGGCGGGGCGAGCACGGCGACGTCACGTATTGCGTCGACCTGCGCATTCGTCATCCAAATGCCGACGAATATCTGACTTCGACCGAGCTGCATTCGGTCGAACATTTCCTGCTCGAAGGCTTCAGCCGGCTGCTGCCTGAGCACTTCGTCTCGGTCGGCCTGATGGGCTGCCAAACCGGCTTCTACCTCGGCTTCGTCAACGAAGGCCGCAGCGAGGTGCTGTGCGCTTGCCTGGTGCGCATTCTCGACGAGATGCAGTCGGCGACCGAAGTGCCTTACGCCAACATCGAACAATGCGGCCACTGGCGCAATCACAGCCTCGCCGACGCGCAGCGGGTGGCACGGGAGATCCTCGCCCGCCGCGCACACTGGCTGGACGCCGCATGATTACCCGGGCCGACCGCTGGCAGGTGCGCACCCAGCGCCCGATTGCCTATGACGTGATCAAGGCAGCGGGCCTGTTCGATGCCGACAATCGCCGCCTGCTCGACTACGGCCGCTGCGACGGCGGCCGCCGCTTCGTGGTGGTCGATGCCAATGTCGACCGCTTGCACGGCAAGGCGATCCGAGACTGGTTTGCCCACCAAGGCATCGAAGCGCGGGTGGTGGTGTTCCCCGGCGGCGAGGAACACAAGACGATAGACCTCTACCAGGACATCCTGCGCGAACTCGACGGCTTCCCGATCCACCGCCGCGATGAACCCATCATCGCCATTGGCGGCGGCGTGCTGACCGACGTGGTCGCCTTCGTCGCCGCCACCTACCGGCGCGGGATCCCGCACATCAAGGTGCCCACCACCCTGATGGGCTACATCGACGCCGCGCTCGGGATCAAGGCCGGGATCAACTTCAACGGCAACAAGAACCGCCTCGGCAGCTTCGAGCCTCCCGCCGCGGTCCTGCTCGACAAGCACTTCCTGCGCACGCTGCCACCGCGCCACCTGCGCAACGGCGTCTGTGAAATCGTCAAGCTGGCGGTGGTCTGCGACGCCGACCTGTTCGAACGGCTCGAACGCGACGGCGCGCGCTGCATCGAAACCGCATTCCTGGATGCCGCCGGCGACGCCATTCTCGACGCCGCGATCCAGGGCATGCTCACCGAACTGGAACCGAACCTGCACGAGGACCAGCTGGCGCGCAAGGTCGATTTCGGCCACAGCTTCAGCTATGGGCTGGAAACGCGCCACGAACAGCACCTGCTGCACGGCGAGGCGGTGCTGCTGGACGTGCTGGTCTCGACCGAACTCGCGCTGAGCCGCGGCCTGCTGGGGCAACGCCAGGCCGAGCGCGTGTTCGGGCTGGTCGCAAGCCTCGGCATCGACCTCAATCCCGGCGTCCTCGATGCCGAGGTGATGTGGCAGTCCCTGCTCGACCGCATCGAACACCGCAATGGGTTGCAGCGCGTGCCGGTACCCAACGGAATTGGTAGTTGCACCTTCCTCAACGACATCGCCCGCCGCGAGCTCGACGCCGCGGTGCCGGCCCTGCACGCCCGCCTCAAGGTGACCCATGAACCAAGCCGTGAACGTCGATAGTTCCGAAGTCAGCAAATTCGACCGCGTCGCCCAACTCTGGTGGGACCCCACCGGCAAGATGGGCATGCTGCATGTCATCAATCCGCTGCGCAGCCAGTTCACCTTCGATCACGTCGAGACCATCAAGGGTGCGAAGGCGGTCGACGTCGGCTGCGGCGGCGGCATCCTGACCGAAACCCTGGCCAAGGCCGGCGCGCAGGTGATCGGCATCGACCAGTCCGAAATGAGCCTCGCCGTGGCCCGCCAGCACGCCCAGAAAAGCGGCCTGTCGATCGACTACCGCCTGCAGCGGGTCGAGGAACTCGCTGAACTGGAAGCCGGCACGTTCGATGTCGTCACCTGCCTGGAAATGCTCGAACACGTGCCCGACCCGGCCGCGATCATCGCCGCCTGCGCGCGTCTGCTCAAGCCCGGTGGCCACGTGATCTTCTCGACCATCAACCGCAGCTTCAAGGCCTGGCTGTTCGCCATCGTCGGCGGCGAGTACGTGATGCGGATCCTGCCGAAGGGCACCCATCAGTACGAAAAACTGATCCGCCCGCGCGAGCTGCGGCAATGGGCGCAGGCCAGCGGCCTCACCCACCTGCGCAGCGCCAGCCTGATGTTCAATCCGCTGACCAAGCGCTTCAAGGTGGCCGAGGGCAAGGAAGACGTGAATTACATGATGAGCTACGTCAAGCGGGCCTGAGCCGATGCGCAGCTTCCTCGCCCTGTCGCGCTCCACCCACGGCGTGCTCGACATCGCCATGCCGGGCTTCGCCGCGCTGCTGTGGCTCGGGCACTTCCCGCGCTGGCCGGTGCTGCTGGTGGCGCTGCTGACCGCGCTGGCTGGCTATACCGCGCTGTACGCGCTCAACGACATCATCGGGGTCAAGGTCGATCGCGAGAAATTCGCCGGTGCCGGCCCCAATGCCGGCTATTCGGTAGAAGCCTCGGATCTGCGCTATCCGATCGCGCAGGGCAAGCTCAGTCTCGGCAAGGGGATCGCCTGGTTCGCTGCGTGGTATGTGATCGCCCTGATCGGCGCGTACTGGCTCAATCCGCTGCTGATCTGGGTGGTGCTGGCCGCGCCGGTCCTGGAAACCGTCTACTGCCTGCTGTTCAAGGTCAGCTGGTGGCGGGTGCTGGTCAGCGGCGTGGTCAAGGCGCTGGGGCCGGTCGCCGCGGTGCTGGCCGTGGTGCCACGCCCGGACCCGGCCCTGCTGGGCCTGATGGTGGCTTGGCTGATGGCTTGGGAAATCGGCGGCCAGAACATTCCCGCCGACTGGAACGACGTCGAAGAAGACCGCCGGGTCGGCGCGCGAACCATCCCGCTGGTGTTCGGCCCCAAAATCGCCGGCACGGTCGTGCTGATCGCCCTGCTGGCGACGTTGGCGCTGGGCTGGTTCCTGCCCTTGATGTCGCCGCTGGCGCTGGGCCTGCGTTTCCAGCTCGGCATGCTGGCGATCGGCGTGGTGCTGTTGCTGGCGCCCGGCTTCCAATTGTTCCGTTCGCACGAAGGCCGCCGCGCCGCGAAATTGTTCGACCGTGCCAGCCTGTATCCGCTTGCGTTGCTGGCGCTGGTGACGGTGTTCGTGCTGATCGATTGATCCGCGCGGGCGCCACGGCGCCGCTTTCCGCTAGAATTCGCGCGCCTTCCCACAATCCGGTGCCCCATGTCCGAACTCGCCTATCGCCGCGTGCTGTTGAAACTCTCCGGCGAGGCGTTGATGGGGGACGAGGACTACGGGATCGACCCCAAGGTCCTGACACGGCTCGGTCGCGAAGTCATCGAGGCCCATGAAGCCGGCGCTGAAATCGCGCTGGTGATCGGCGGTGGCAACATCTTTCGCGGCGCCGGACTTGCAGCCGGCGGCATGGATCGGGTGACCGGCGACCAGATGGGCATGCTGGCCACGGTGATCAATGCGCTGGCGATGCAGGATGCACTGGAGAAAGCCGGCGCCAAGTGCCGGGTGATGAGCGCGCTCAAGATCAACGACGTCTGCGAGGATTACATCCGCCGACGCGCCGTGCGTCATCTGGAAAAGGGCCGCATCACGATCTTCGCTGCCGGTACCGGCAACCCGTTCTTCACCACCGATTCCGGGGCGGCGCTGCGCGCGATCGAGATCGGAGCCGACCTGCTTCTCAAGGCCACCAAGGTCGACGGCGTCTACGACAAGGACCCGGAGAAGCACGCGGACGCCGTCAAGCTCGACAACCTGAGCTATGACGATGTGATCCGTCGCGACCTGCGGGTGATGGACACCGCTGCCTTCGCCCTGTGCCGTGACGCCAAGCTGCCCCTGCGGATCTTCGACATGGCCCAGCCCGGCGTGCTGCTGCGGATCCTGCGCGGCGAGGCGATCGGCACCCTGGTCGGCGGTTGATTGGCTCCAACGCACTTATAATGGCCCGTTTGCGGAATCCAAGGAGCGCGCGGCCATGTTGAACGAGATCAAGAAAGACGCCCAGGCCCGCATGGGCAAGAGCATCGAGACCCTGCGCCACAATCTCGTCAAGGTCCGGACCGGCCGCGCCAATACCGGGCTGGTCGACAGCATCAAGGTCCACTATTACGGCTCGGACATGCCGCTGGCGCAGGTCGCCAGCGTCTCGGTGTCCGACGCCCGCACGATCATGATCGTGCCGTGGGAGAAGCAGATGGTTGGCGCCGTTGAAAAGGCGATCCTTGCCTCCGATCTCGGGCTGACCCCGAACACCGCCGGCACCACCATCCGCCTCAACATCCCGGCCCTGACCGAAGAGCGCCGCCGCGACCTCACCAAGGTCGTGCATGGCGAAGGCGAGGACGCCAAGGTGGCGATCCGCAACATCCGCCGCGACGCCAACCAGCAGGTCAAGGAACTGCTCAAGGACAAGCAGATCTCCGAGGACGAAAGCGCCCGCGCCGAGGCCGAGATCCAGAAGATCACCGATGCGGCGATCAAGGACGTGGACGAGGTCATCAAGGGCAAGGAAACCGAGTTGATGTCGGTGTGAGAGGAGCCGGGATTGGGGATTCGGGATTGGTGATTGGTGAAAGCGATGCGAGCCGGACTTCGATGGGGATGTTTCCTTGACTGACGCTTTCGCAGCGCAAGAGGGCTTGCTGCCCGATGCTGCCGTGGGCAGTCCGGCTACCGGCGCGGTGCCACAGCACATCGCCATCATCATGGACGGCAACGGTCGCTGGGCGCAGGCGCTACATCGGCCACGGCTGATCGGTCACCGTGCCGGCGCGCGCGCGGTCAAGCGCTGCGTGGAGTTCTGCCTGCGCCGCGGCGTCGGCGCACTGACCCTGTTCGCCTTCTCCAGCGAAAACTGGGAGCGACCGATCGATGAAGTCAGCGGCCTGATGAAGCTGTTCATCGGCGCGCTGGATCGCGAAGTCGACGAACTGCACCGGCTCGGCGTGCGTCTGCGCTTCATCGGCGAGCGCGAACGCTTCGCGGCCTCGATTCGCGAACGCATGCAGCACGCGGAAACCCGAACCGCCGACAATGCGCGCCTGCACCTCAACATCGCAGCGAGCTACGGCGGCCGCCAGGACATCGCCCGCGCCGCTCGCGAATTGGCCGGTGAAGTCGCCGCCGGCCGCTTGCAGCCGGAACAGATCGATGCCGCCGCGCTGGCGCAGCGCGTGGCCCTGTCCGACCTGCCGCTGCCGGACCTGTTCATCCGTACCGGCGGTGAATTGCGGATCAGCAATTTCCTGCTCTGGCAGCTTGCCTATACCGAACTGTGGTTCACCGACGCGCTGTGGCCGGACGTGGACGCCGCGCTGCTGCAAACCGCGCTGGATGATTTCGCTAGGCGCGAACGCCGCTTCGGCCTGACCAGTGCACAACTCCGACCCATGGGCGAAGGGAGCCAGGCATGACCAAAACCCGCGTTCTGGCAGCGCTGGTCATGGCGCCGGCGGCGATCGCCGCGGTGCTGCTCCTGCCTACCGCCTGGCTGATGCTGGCGAGCGCACTGCTGTGCCTGTTCGCCCTGTGGGAATGGACCCGGCTGGTGGACATCGAGGACAACCTCGCCCGCTATGTCCTGCTGGCCTGCAATCTGGCGCTGATGGTGGCGCTGGTCTGGGGTTCGCGCTCGGCCCGGACCAGCGCGCTGCCGCTGTTCGAGGTGGTGGCCGTCCTCGGCGTGGCGTGGTGGCTGCTGGCGCTGCTGTGGCTGCTGCATTACGACTTCGCATCCAGACCCGGCGGCAACGCACGCATCAACAAGCTGATCGCGGGCACCGCCGCGGTGGTGCCCGCCTGGTGTGCGCTGGCGCTGATCCATCATCAGCAGCCCAACGGCCCGTTCTGGCTGCTGTTGGCGCTGCTGCTGGTGTGGGCCGCCGACACCGGCGCCTATTTCGCCGGTCGGCGCTTCGGCGGCCAGTGGTTCGGCGGCCGCAAGCTGGCGCCCAGGGTCAGCCCGAACAAGACCATCGAGGGCCTGCTCGGCGGTCTGGTCCTGTCCACCATCGTCGCGGTCGCCGGAGCGTTGTTGCTGGATGTTCCCACCCACAAGCTGGCGGCGGTGATCGGCGTGGCGCTGGTGACGGTGGTGTTTTCCGTCATCGGCGATCTGTTCGAAAGCCTGCTCAAGCGGCACAGCGGGGTCAAGGATTCGGGCACCCTGATCCCCGGCCACGGCGGCGTGCTCGACCGGGTCGACAGCCTGCTCGCGGCGCTGCCGGTGTTTGCGGTCGGCAAGGCCTGGTTCGGATTCTGACGATGCGCCGGATCGCCATCCTCGGGGCCACGGGCTCGATCGGAACCTCTGCGCTGGACGTGGTGGCTCGCCACCCGGATGCGCTGCGGGCGACCGTCCTGGCGGCTGGCACCCGGGTCGAAGAACTGCTGGCCCTGTGTCGCATCCACGCCCCGGAGCACGCGATCATCGGCGACGAACGCCTGTATCCGATCCTGCGCGACGGCCTGAGCGAGGCCGGGCTGGCTACCCAAGCCCACGCCGGCAGCGACAGCATCGCCAGCCTCGCCGCCAGCTCGGCCTGCAACACCGTCGTCGCCGCGATCGTGGGCGCCGCCGGTCTGCCTTCGACCCTGGCCGCTGCGCGCGCCGGCAAGCGCCTGCTGCTGGCCAACAAGGAATCGCTGGTGCTCGCCGGTGAGCTGCTGATGCGCGAGGTGCGCTCGCTCGGGACCGAGGTGATCCCGATCGACAGCGAACACAACGCCATCTTCCAGTGTCTGGCCGGTGGCGAAGCCAAGCCCGTCCGCCTCACCCTGACCGCCTCCGGCGGCCCGTTTCGCGGCCGCAGCCGCGCCGAGCTGGCCACGGTGACGCCTGCGCAGGCGCTGGCGCACCCGAAGTGGTCGATGGGGCCGAAAATTTCGATCGACTCGGCCACCTTGATGAACAAGGGCCTCGAGGTCATCGAAGCCCACCACCTGTTCCATGTCCCATCCGAGCGCATCCGCGTGCTGGTACATCCGCAGTCGCTGGTGCACTCGATGGTGGATTTCGCCGACGGCAGCACGCTGGCACAGCTGGGCTTGCCCGACATGCGCACCGCGCTGGCGGTCGGGCTGGCCTGGCCGCGCCGCATCGCCTCGGGCGTCCCGCCGCTGGATCTGCTCGCGCAGGGTGGGCAGCTGGAGTTCGAGCCTCCCGATCTCGATGCTTTCCCGTGCCTGGGTCTTGCCACCGCAGCGCTGGTCTCGGGCGGCACCGCTCCGGCCATTCTCAACGCGGCCAACGAGGAGGCCGTTTCAGCTTTCCTTCAGGGCCGGATCGGTTTTCTGGACATCCCCGATACGGTTGCCGCCACCCTGAATACCCTGCCCCAACACGCCGCGGATTCATTGGACGTGCTGTTCGACGCCGACCGCACGGCGCGGGTGACGGCGCGGGCGCGCATCGAGGGACGACCCCGGCCATGAACGAATTCTTCGGCTCGGTCTGGTGGCTGCTGGTCGCCCTTGGCGTGCTGGTGACTTTCCATGAGTACGGCCATTTCTGGGTGGCGCGTCGCTTCAAGGTCAAGGTGCTGCGGTTCTCGGTGGGTTTCGGCAAACCGCTGTGGACCTGGCACGGCAAGGACGGCACCGAATACGTGATCGCCGCGATCCCGCTGGGCGGCTATGTGCGCATGCTCGACGAGCGCGAGGGTGACGTTTCGCCCAAGGAGTTGTCGCAGGCGTTCAACCGCAAGCCGGTCTTGCAGCGCATGGCGATCGCGGCGGCCGGGCCGTTGGCCAACCTGCTGCTGGCTTTCGGCTTGCTGTGGGCGATGCTGGTGATCGGCCGGCCGGATTACGCCCCGGTCGTCGGCCATGTCCAGGGCATCGCCGCCCAAGCCGGCCTGCATCCGGGCGACGTCATCACGAAGGTCGGCGAGCGCGCAACCCCGACCTGGAGCGAGCTGGGCATCGCCCTGTCGATCGCCGCTCTCGACCACAAGCCGGTGCCGCTGGGCGTGCGCCAGCCGAACGGGCAGGAATCCACCCGCGTGCTGCCATTGCAGAACCTGCCGGCACAGCGTGACGAGACCCGCGCACTGGCCGACATCGGGCTCATCCCGCGCCACCTGCTGCTGCCGGCCGTGGTCGGCAGCGTGCGCGAGGGCAGCCCGGCCTGGGGCGTGCTGGCCGAGGGCGACCGGATCACCGCCATCGACGGCCAACCGGTGTCCAGTTTCGAGGACATCGCCCCGCTGGTGGCGCGACTGGGCGAAACCGGCCACCACGGCATGGTCGAAGTCGAGCGTGACGGCCAGCGGCTCGCCCTGGACCTGGCGCCACAGCGCTACATCGACGATTCCGGGGCGCCCCACTGGATTCTGGGCATCACCGCCGCCAGCCCCGTGGAAGCCCCGCACGACGCGGTGCTGCGGCTGGGCGCGCTGGCCGCGATCCCGGCTGCCGCCCGGGAAACCCTGTTCCAGAGCCGGCAGATCGTGGAAATGATCGCCCGCGCCTTCAGCGGCCGGGTGGCGGTCGAGAACACCGTCTCCGGACCGCTGACGATCGCGCGTGCGGCCAATGACTTCGCGGCCCGCGGCCCGGCCTGGTTCCTGGAATTCCTCGCCCTGCTGTCGGTCAGCCTCGGTTTGCTGAACCTGCTGCCGATCCCGGTCTTGGACGGGGGGCACCTCCTGTATTACCTTATCGAGCTGGCCGCCGGTCGCCCCTTGGGTGAACGCGCGCAGGCCGTGGGCCAATACATCGGTCTTGCGCTGATCGCAGGACTGATGGGCCTGGCTTTCTACAACGACATCCTGCACCTGGTGTCGTGATCCGCCCGCTTCGCGCCGCTCTCGGGCGGGGCTCCCGAATTTGCCGTATCTCAAACAGGATGTTTCGAATGACCCGAGCTCCATCCCGCCGTCTTCTGGCCGTCGCGCTGGCCTCGGCGCTGTCGCTTCCGGCCTGGGCGCAATCGGCATCCCCGGCGTCCCCGGCGCCCGCGGCACCGGCACCGAATGCCGCGCTCACGCCGTTCACGATCGGGGACATCCGCATCGACGGCCTGCAGCGGATCGGCGCCGGTACCGTGTTCACCTACCTGCCGGTCGAACGCGGCGACACGCTGGACCAAGGCAAGGCCGCGGAGGCGCTGCGCGCGCTGTACAAGACCGGGTTCTTCGAGGACGTGCGGCTGGATCGCCAGGGCAACATCCTGGTGATCTCCGTGGTCGAACGCCCGGCGATCAACCGGCTGACCCTGACCGGCAACAAGGACATCAAGACCGAGGACCTGCTCAAGGGCCTGAAAGAGATCGGCTTGACCGAGGGCGATACCTTCAACCCGCTCAATCTCGACCGCGTGACGCAGGAACTCAACCGCCAGTACAACAACCGCGGCAAGTACAACGTCGAGATCATCCCTTCGATGGAGCGGCTGGACCGCAATCGCGTCAACCTGACCATCACCATCCGGGAAGGCAAGGCCGCGCAGATCCGCCACATCAACCTGATCGGCAACGACAGCTTTCCCACCGAGGACATCACCGAGAACTGGGAATCGCACACCACCAACTGGACGAGCTGGTACAAGCGCGATGACCAGTATTCGCGCGAGAAGCTGTCCGGCGACATCGAGCGCTTGACCGCGTGGTATCTCAACCGCGGCTACATCGATTTCAGCCTTGATTCCACCCAGGTGTCGATCAGCGGTGACCGGCGGGAAATGTACATCACCGCCGGACTCACTGAAGGAGAAATCTACAATTTCTCCGAGACCACCGTCTCCGGCGACACCGTCCTGCCGAAGGAAGACATCCAGGCGATGATCGCATTCATTCGTCCCGGTGCTACCTTCTCACGCGCCGCGCTCGAGTTGGGGACGAAGGCAATTTCCCTGCGCCTCGCCAACATCGGCTACGCCTTCGCAAGGGTCAATCCGGTGCCGACCCTGGACCGAGACAAGCGAACCGTTGCGATCGACTTCCAGATCCAGCCCGGGCCACGCGTGACGGTGCGCCGCATCATTTTCAAGGGCAACAGCCGCACCGCGGACCCGGTACTTCGCCGCGAAATGCGCCAGTTCGAGGGCAGCTGGTATTCGCAGGCGGCGATCGATCGCGGCAAAACGCGCCTCGACCGCTTGGGCTATTTCGAGGAGGTCAGCGTCGAGAAAACTCCTGTCCCGGGAACGACCGACCAGGTTGACGTCACCTACACCGTCAAGGAGACGAATTCCGGCAGCATCTCGGCCGGCATCGGCTACTCGCAGCTGACTGGCGTGAACCTGTCCTTGATGATGTCGGAAGACAATTTCCTCGGCACCGGCAACCGCGTGTCGATCGCGCTGCAGCGCAGTACTTACCAGCGTCGCTACGATTTTTCATTCGTCAATCCCTATTTCACGGACGACGGCCTCTCGCTGGGCTACAACGTCTGGTGGCGGGAGTTCGACTACTCGAGCTTCAACGTCGCGTCGTACTCGTCCAACAGCGGCGCCGTGCAGGTCCTGCTTGGCGTTCCGCTGAGTGAAAGCGACCGGGTGCAGCTGATGATGGGCGTCGACTCCAACCAGATCAACGCCTATTCCGGCACCACGCCACCGCCGCTGCTGGACTATCTATATGCCATCGGCAAAAGGACTTTCGTCTCCTGGCGCGTAAACGGCGCCTGGTCGCGCGACACGCGCAACAATTACCTCACGCCCATTGTTGGCAGCACCCACTCGTTCAACGCCGAAATCACGCTCCCCGGTTCGACGGTCAGCTACTACAAGCTGCAATACGACTATTCGAGATATTGGCCGATCAACCCGAGCCTGGTTCTGAAAACCGCCGGCAGCGTCGGGTTCGGCGATTCGTTCGGCAAGGATTACGCACGCAACGTCTGCTATAGCCTGCCACCGCCAACACCACCGCCCGATCCCAACAACCCACCGCCACCGCCCGACCCCAACAACCCACCGCCGCCACCGCCACCGCTGCCTCCACCCAGCGATCCCTGCCTGACGACGTCTCCTGACTTCAGAAGGGTGGCCGTTGCCACCGGTTTGCCGTTCTTCGAGAACTTCTACGCCGGCGGCATCAATTCCAGTGGTCGCGTCCGCGGATTCATGGACAATACGCTTGGCCCGGTCTACACGACGCTCACCGGATACCGGCAGCCTCTGGGCGGTTCGCTGCTGCTTGCCGGGTCGATCGAAGCCATCTTCCCGAAGCTGTTCGATTCGCCGCAGGCCCGCGTTTCCGCCTTCCTCGACGTCGGCAACGTCTACGACGGCTGGAAGAACTTCAAGGCCAACGAACTGCGCGCGTCGGTCGGCGTCGCCCTGCTCTGGCGCTCACCGATGGGTCCGATCTCGATCAGCTACGCATTTCCGGTGCACACCCGTCCCGGTGACCAGATCGAGCGTCTGCAGTTCACCTTCGCGGGCGCTCAGCTCTGACGCGCGTGTCCAGATGAAATCCCCGGCGATCACCGCGTCCGGACTTGCCGAACGCTTCGGCTTGGACCTGCGCGGAGAAGACCGGGTAATCACCGGCGTCGCGACGCTTGCGTCCGCGACTCCGGACCAGCTTGGCTTCCTGGCCAATCCGCGCTACCGCGCCCAGCTCGGCACGACCCGCGCGGGGGTGGTCGTGCTGCGCGCCGCCGACGCGGATCAGCATGCAGGGACCGCCTTGCTGGCAGACAACCCCTATGTCGCCTTCGCCAGGATCGCCGCGCTGTTTTCCGAACCAGCGCCGTCCGTGGCGGGCATCCACCCAAGCGCCGTCATCGACGCTTCGGCCCAGGTCGATCCCACGGCCTGCATCGGTGCTCACGTCAGCATCGGTGCACACAGCCGGATTGGTGCTGGCGCCGTGATCGGCCCGGGCTGCGTGATCGGCCCCGACTGCGAGGTGGGCGCAGACTGCCATTTGGTTGCGCGGGTCACCCTGGTCACCCGCATTCGGTTGGGTGAGCGCGTGCTGATCCATCCGGGCGCCGTGCTCGGCGCCGACGGCTTCGGCCTTGCGATGGATGCCGGGCGCTGGATCAAGGTGCCGCAATTGGGCGGCGTGCGGGTCGGCGACGATTGCGAGATCGGCGCCAACACCACCATCGACCGTGGCGCGCTGGAGGACACCGTGCTGGAAGAGGACGTGCGTCTGGACAACCAGATCCAGATCGGCCACAACGTCCACATCGGCGCGCACACGGCGATGGCCGGATGCTCGGCGGTGGCCGGCAGTGCCCGCATTGGTCGCCGTTGCCTGATCGGCGGCGGCGCCGGCATCCTCGGGCATCTGGAACTGTGCGATGGTGTGGTCATCACCGCCATGTCGCTGGTGACTCATTCGATCCACGTTCCCGGCGAGTATTCCTCCGGGACCCCACTGATGGACAACCGCAGCTGGCGCAAGAATGCCGCGCGGTTCCGACAACTCGACCGCATCGCCCGTCGCAACGCTGGCGCTGCCAAGGAACCAGAATGACCACGAATCCGCCCGATCTGTCCCTGCCGCTCGACATCGCCGGCATCCAGCACCTGCTGCCGCACCGCTACCCGTTCCTGCTGGTGGATCGCGTGGTCGCGCTCGAGCCGGAAAAACGCGTGCTGGCCTACAAGAACGTCAGCATCAACGAGCCGTTCTTCCAGGGTCACTTCCCCGGCAAACCCGTCATGCCCGGCGTGCTGGTGATCGAAGCGCTGGCGCAGGCCGGCGGCCTGCTGTCGCAGCTTTCGCGCAATCCGTCCGACCCGCTGACCGAAACCTTCTACCTGGTCAAGGTCGACAACGCGAAGTTCAGCCGGATGGTGGGGCCGGGCGACCGCCTCGATCTCGATGTCGAACTCAAGCGTCGCATCCGCAACATGGCGCAGTACCTCGGCATCGCGCGCGTGGACGGCCAGCAGGTCGCCTGTGCCGAGATCCTGTGCGCCGCGGCGCGCGGTTGAACCTGCGCCTGCCATGACCACCAGTCGCATCCATTCCAGCGCCGTGATTGCGGCCGATGCCACGCTGGGTACCGGCGTGCAGGTTGGCGCCTATGCGGTGATCGGTGCAGGGGTCGAGATCGGGGACAACACCCGCATTGGCGCGCATTGCACGATCGAAGGGCCGACCCGGATCGGACGCGACAACGTCTTCCATGGCCACGCCGCCATCGGTGGTGAGCCGCAGGACAAGAAGTACCGCGGTGAGCGGGTCGAGCTGGAGATCGGCGACGGCAACGTGATCCGCGAGTTCGTCACCATCAACCGTGGCACCGGCGACGGCGGCGGCATCACCCGCATCGGCCACCGCAACTGGATCCTCGCCTACAGCCACATCGCCCACGATTGCCGCGTCGGCGACGACTGCGTGTTCTCCAACAACGCCACGCTGGCCGGGCACGTCACCGTCGGCAACAACGTCATCCTCAGCGGCTTTGCCGGCGTCCATCAATTTTGCCGGATCGGCGATCACGCCTTCATCGGCATGGGGGCATTCGTCAACGGCGACGTGCCGCCCTTCCTGATGATCGCGCAGGAAAAATACGCACGCCCGCGCGGGATCAATGCCGAAGGCCTGAAACGACGCGGCTTCGACGGCGAACGCATCGCCGCGATCAAGCGCGCCTACCGTGCGCTGTACATGGGCGATGCCAAGCTCGACGAAGCCAAGGCCGAGCTGGCCGAGATCGCCAGCGGCAGCGACGACGTGCGCGCCTTCCTTGATTTCATCGAAGCCGGCGAGCGGCCGTTGTTGCGGTGATCCGGGATTGGTGATTGGTGATTGGTGATTCGGAAGAGCAGAACGACGTGGACTCCACTTTTTCCAATCACGAATCACCAATCACGAATCACGTTCAAATGCGCTTCGCCCTCTGCGCCGGCGAAACCTCGGGTGACCAGCTCGGCGCCGGCCTGATCGACGCATTGCGCGAACGCTTCCCCGATGCGCAATTCGCCGGCATCGGCGGCAATGCGATGCGCGCCGCTGGCATGGACACCTGGTTCGATGCCGGTGAACTGGCGGTGATGGGGCTGTTCGAAGTGCTGGCCCACCTGCCGCGCCTGCTGAAACTGCGCAGCGCCTTTCGCCAGCGCGTGCTGGGCTGGAAGCCGGATGTTTTCATCGGCATCGACGCCCCGGACTTCAACCTTGGCGTCGAGCGCTGGCTGAAGCAGCGCGGCGTGCGTACCGTGCACGACGTCAGTCCGTCGATCTGGGCCTGGCGACAGGGGCGCGCGGCGAAGATCGGCCAGAGCGCCGATCGCGTGCTCTGCCTGTTCCCGATGGAGCCGCCGATCTACGCGAAACACGGCGTGACTGCCGACTTCATCGGCCATCCGCTGGCCGACGCGATTCCCTTGCAGCCGGATCAGGCGGCGGCGCGCGCGGTGCTGGATGAACCTGTCGACGCTCCGCTGCTGGCCTTGCTGCCGGGCAGCCGCCTCGGCGAGATCCGCCGCATGCTGCCGGATTTTGCGGAAGCGGCGCGTCGCCTGGTCGCGGACATTCCGGGCCTGCGCGTGCTGGTGCCGGCGGCGAATGCGCAGTGCCGCGCTGCCATCGACGCCATTCTTGGCGATGCGCCCGGCTTTCGCGTCATCGACGGCCAGGCGCAACGGCTCATTATCGCCAGCGACTGCGTGCTGCTGGCCTCCGGGACGGCCGCGCTGGAAGCCATGCTGTGCAAGCGACCGATGGTGGTGGGGCATCGCATCGCGCCCCTGACCTATCACATCGTCAAGTTGTTCGGGCTGCTGAAATCCCGGCACGTCAGCCTGCCCAATGTGCTGGCCGGTGAAACGCTGGTGCCCGAGTTGCTGCAACACGACTGCACGCCGGACACGCTGCACGCCGCGCTGCTGCGCTGGTTCCGCGATGCCGATGCGGTGGCCGCGCTGCAGCCTAGATTCCTCGAGATCCATCAAACACTCCGCCGCGATGCGTCACAACGCGCCGCGGAGGCCGTGGTTGAATTGCTCGGCTCCGCCCCCTCTCCCTCCGGGAGAGGGCTGGGGTGAGGGTTCGGATGCCAAGCGACCACCGCACTGCCATACCCTCACCCCAACCCCTCTCCCGAGGGGAGAGGGGCTTTGTGGCCGGTATCGACGAAGCCGGACGCGGCCCGCTGGCCGGGCCGGTGGTGGTGGCTGCAGTGGTCTTTTCAGCGGGGCGCACACCGATCAACGGGCTGGACGATTCCAAAGCACTCAGCGCAAGGAAACGCGAGTCGTTGTACCCGCGCATCCTCGAACACGCGCTCGCCTGGAAGATCGTGTTTGTCGAAGCCGACGAAATCGATCGTCGCAATATCCTGCAGGCCACCCTGCACGGCATGCGCGAGGCGCTGCTGGGCGTGGCCCATGTCGCCACCTGCGCGCGCATCGACGGCAACCGCCTGCCCACGAACCTGCCCTGCCCCGCCGAAGCCTGGGTCGGCGGTGATGCCCGCGATCGCAGCATCATGGCCGCCTCGATCCTCGCCAAGGTTGCCCGCGATGCGCGCATGCTGGAACTGCATGCGCAGTACCCGCAGTACGGCTTCGACCGTCACAAGGGCTACCCCAGCCCGGCCCATCTGGCCGCCCTGCGCGAGTTCGGCCCCTGCCCGCAGCATCGGCGCAGCTTCGCGCCGGTACGCGCCGTCATCGAGGCATTCCGTTTGTAGGAGCGCACCGAGGCCACAGGCCGAGGGACGCGAATGCATTGCCAATTTTCCGCAGCAGCACCGCGCCCCTGCGGTGCGCTCCAACAACAGATTCGCGCCCCTGCGGTGCGCTCCAACAGGCGCTGCAGGGACATTTGGCTGCGTTCCCGGTTGTCAAGCCTTGTTCCGATCCCGATCGCGCCCTAACCTGCGGATTCAACCCGCGACATCGCGATGCCCGCACGTTTCGTCCACCTGCATCTGCACACCGAGTTCTCGCTCGTGGATTCGACCATCCGCGTGCCCGAGAAGCCCGACTACGCGCGCCCGGAAAAAGCCGGCGATCGCCCCAACCTGCTCAGCCGCGCGGTCGAGCTGCAATTGCCGGCGCTGGCCGTCACCGATCGCAACAACCTGTTCGCGCTGGTCAAGTTCTACAAGGCGGCCGAAAGCGTCGGCATCAAGCCGATCGCAGGTGCCGATGTGATGATCGCCGACGGCGGCAACGCGCCGTCGCTGCTGACCCTGCTGTGCCGCGATCATGATGGTTACCTGAGCCTGTCGCGCCTGCTCAGCCGGGCCTGGCTGGAAGGCCAGCGCGGCGATTGCGTGGCCATCGATCCGCAATGGCTGGCCGGCGACCACGCGGGCCTGTTCGCGATCGCCGGCCGCCACAGCCACGCCGGCCGGTTGGCGCTGGCCCACCGCCACGAGCAGGCCGAGGCCGCACTGGTCGAATTGCGCACGGTGTTCGGCGAAGACCTGCATCTGGAGCTGACCCGTACCGGCCGCGATGGCGAGGAGGCCTTCAACCACTTCGCCCTGCACGC
>NZ_JAMLIW010000003.1:0-117500 GCF_023953935.1 Thermomonas sp.
CCGCCCCAAGCCAAGTCGGACATGATCGCCCTCGAGGGCGCGCCTGCCCTGTCGCCATTTCGCCGCGACCGCCTGCAGGCCCGCCTGCAGACCTTCGTCCCAGAACTGCGGATTCTCGGCAGCTGGCACGGATACTGGATCGAACCCGAACCCGGCAGCGCGCCGGACGTGGCGGCGCTGTGTCGCATCCTGCAGGCGGACGATCGCTTCGCGGCGCCCGATCCTGAAACCGTCACCCGCTTCATCGTGCCCCGGCTGGGCACGCTTTCGCCCTGGGCCAGCAAGGCCACCGAGCTGCTGCGCGGGGCCGGTCTGCCGGTGCGACGGGTCGAGCGCGGCACCCGCGTCGATCTGCGCGGCTGGCCGGCGCAGGAGGCGCTGCGTGCGGCGCTGGGTAAGATCCTGATCGATCCGATGACGCAGTCCCTGCTGGACAGCCGGGATGCCGGTGCGGCGCTGTTCACCGCACTGCCTGCCGGCGCGGTTGAAGTCATCCCGCTGGCGCAGTTGGAAACCGCCAATGCGCGCCTGGGGCTGGCGCTGGTCGACGATGAAATCGCCTACCTGCGCGAACGCTATGCCGAGTTGGGACGCGACCCGCACGATGTCGAATTGATGATGTTCGCGCAGGCCAATTCCGAGCACTGCCGGCACAAGATCTTCAACACCAGCTGGACCATCGACGGCCAGGCCCAGCCGCTGTCGCTGTTCAAGATGATCAAGAACACCCAAGCCAGCACGCCCGATCACGTGCTGTCGGCGTACAGCGACAACGCGGCCGTGGTGGAAGGCTACGCCGCCTCACGCTGGCGCCCGGATCCGGCCAGCCAGCGGTATCGCTGCGAGCCGGTGACGGATTCGGCGTTCTGCATCAAGGTCGAAACCCACAACCACCCGACCGCGATCGCGCCGTTTCCCGGCGCGTCCACCGGCGCCGGCGGCGAGATTCGCGATGAAGGCGCGACCGGCCGCGGCGGCCGCCCGAAAGCGGGGCTGTGCGGGTTTTCGGTGTCGCATCTGCGCATCCCGACGCTGGCGCAGCCGTGGGAAACGCCGCGCAGCCTCAATCCGCGCATGGCGTCGGCTTTCGAAATCATGCGCGACGGTCCGCTGGGCGCGGCCGCGTTCAACAACGAATTCGGCCGCCCCAACCTGACCGGCTATTTCCGCAGCTTCGAACTGTTCGAAGCCGACGGGCTGACCCGCGCCTACGACAAGCCCATCATGCTGGCCGGTGGCCTCGGGGCGATCGATCGCGGCCAAGTGGAGAAGCTCAGGCTGTCGCCCGGCGATGCGGTGATCGTGCTCGGCGGGCCGGCGATGCTGATCGGCCTTGGCGGCGGCGCGGCCTCTTCGGTGGCCTCCGGCGATTCCGCCGAAGACCTCGATTTCGCCTCGGTCCAGCGCGACAACCCGGAAATGGAGCGGCGCGCACAGGAAGTGATCGATCGCTGCGTGGCGCTCGGGGCCGACAACCCGATATTGTGCATCCACGATGTCGGTGCCGGCGGGTTGTCGAACGCCATTCCCGAACTCCTGCACGATTCCGGCGTGGGCGGGGTGATCGATCTGGATCGCGTTCCCAGCGACGATCCTTCGCTGAGCCCGATGCAGCTGTGGTGCAACGAATCGCAGGAACGCTACGTGCTCGGCGTAGCGCAGGCGCGCCTGATCGAATTTGAAGCCCTGTGCCAGCGCGAGCGCTGCCCGTTCGCAGTGGTCGGTACCGCCACCGCCGAAGAACGCCTGGTGGTCGGCCACCAATCACGAATCACCCATCACGAATCGCCGCCGCTGGCCATCGACCTGCCGATGGACGTGCTGTTCGGAAAACCGCCGAAAATGCACCGCGATGCCGCGCATCCGGCGCGGCCGCGCTGGCCGTCGCTGGAGACCGACGCGCTGGATCTGCGCGAGGTCGGGTTGCGGGTGCTGGCGCATCCGACGGTGGCGGCCAAGTCGTTCCTGGTGACGATTGGCGACCGCGCCGTCGGTGGTCTGACCGCACGCGACCAGATGATCGGCCCCTGGCAGCTGCCGGTGGCCGACTGCGCGATCACCTATGCCGGTTTTGAAGGCGCAGCTGGCGAGGCCATGGCCATTGGCGAGCGCACCCCGCTGGCCTTGCTGAATGCGGCTGCATCGGCGCGGATGGCGGTGGGTGAGGCGATCACCAACCTGATGGCGGCGCCGCTGGAATCGCTGCGCCGGGTCAAGCTGTCGGCCAACTGGATGGCCGCCGCCGGCCATGCCGGCGAGGATGCGCGCTTGTTCGATGCGGTCAAGGCGGTGGGCATGGAACTGTGCCCGGCGCTGGAGCTGGGCATCCCGGTGGGCAAGGACTCGCTGTCGATGCAGGCGCAGTGGAGCGTGATTGGTGATTCGTCATTGGTGATTGGAAAGAGCGAATCACCGCAAACGGGCGCATCCTGCGCTTCCCAATCACCAATCACCAATCACCAATCACTTTCTCCGGTCTCGCTCATCGTGACCGCGTTCGCGCCGGTGGCCGACGTGCACGGGCAGCTGACGCCGCTGCTGCGGCGGGAGGTGGCGTCCGAGCTGTGGTTGATCGGGCTGGGCGCGGGGCGTCAGCGCATGGGCGGATCGATTCTGGCGCAGTGCTTCCCGGCGGCCAACGGCGAGGGCGTGTTGCCCGCATTCGGTGGCGCGGTGCCGGATCTGGACGACCCGCAGCGGCTGCGGGCGCTGTTCGAGTTGATCCGCGAAGCGCGCGGCGAGGGCCTGTTGCTGGCCTATCACGACCGTTCCGACGGTGGCGTGTTCGCCAGCCTGTGCGAGATGGCCTTCGCGTCCCACCTGGGTCTGGACATCCGCCTCGACGGCTGGGGCGAGAGCCGCACCGGCGATCCGCTGCGGGTGCTGTTCAATGAAGAACTGGGTGCGGTGGTGCAGGTGCCGATCGAGGAGCGCGCCGCGTTCGCCGATCTGGTGGCCAGCCACGGGCTGATCGAATGCGCTCAACGCATCGCCGTGCCGACCACGGCGCCGACGATCCGGGTCAGCGATGGCGACGCGCTGCTGGCGCAGTGGCGCTGGGACGAACTGTTCGACGCCTGGTGGGCGGTCAGCCACGCGATCCAGCGCCTGCGCGACAACCCCGAGTGCGCCGACAGCGAGCGTGAGCACGCCCGTCGCTTCGATGCGCCCGGCCTGCAGCCGAAACTGACGTTCGACCCAGCGGAAGACATCGCCGCACCGTTCGTCGCCACTGGCGCCCGTCCGAAGGTGGCGATCCTGCGCGAGCAGGGCGTCAACAGCCAGATCGAAACCGCCTTCGCCTTCCATCGCGCCGGGTTTGACAGTTTCGATGTGCACATGAGCGACCTGATTGCCGGCCGCTTCGATCTCGCGGATTTCCACGGTCTGGTCGCCTGCGGCGGCTTCAGCTACGGCGACGTGCTCGGTGCCGGGCGCGGCTGGGCCACATCGATCCTGGAACGCGCCGCGCTGCGCGACATGTTCAGCCGATTCTTTGCCCGCGAGACGAGCTTCGCGCTGGGCGTCTGCAACGGTTGCCAGATGCTGGCGCAGCTGCGCGCCATCATCCCCGGCGCCGAGCACTGGCCCAGCTTCCAGCGCAATGCCAGCGAGCAGTTCGAAGCGCGGCTGGTGCAGCTGGAAGTGCAGCGGTCGCCGTCGATCTTCCTGCACGGCATGGAAGGCGCGCGGATCCCGGTGGCCTCTGCCCACGGCGAGGGCCGGGCGGTGTTTGCCGACGGCCTCGACCAGACCGCGGTGGACGTGGCGCTGCGCTACACCATCGGAACCGAGGTCGCAGGCGCCGATTGCTATCCCGCCAATCCGAACGGCTCGCCCGACGGCATTGCCGGCGTCAGCAGCCGCGACGGTCGCGTGCTGGCCTTGATGCCACACCCGGAACGCACCCTGCGGCGCGGCAATTTCAGCTGGGCGCCGGCGGCCTGGCCGGACGCTTCGCCCTGGCTGCGGATGTTCCGCAACGCCCGGGTCTGGCTCGGCTGAGGGCCGCGGACGTGGTACTTGCGGTTCCGATGCGCCCGTTGGCCTGATAAAGTCTGCGGCAGGTGCTCGGAGGGGCGCGCGTGAACGCCGTTGCAGAAGACACAGTCCAGGCCCCGCAAGGTCCGGAAGAACGCATCATCGCCCAGTTGCTCAAGTACGGTCGCCTGAAGGAGGCCGACCTCGCCAGCGCGCGCCGGTTGCAGGAGCAGGACGGGGGCGACATCCTGATCCTGCTCGCGCGGCTGGGGTTGGTGTCCGAGCGCGATCACGCGGTGGCCTGCTCGTCCGAGTACGGGCTCGAGTTGCGCAATACCAAGGACCTGCCCGATCTGCCGCCCGAGGACCTTGCGCTGAGCGTGAAGTTCATGAAGCAGTACCACGTCGTTCCGGTGGGCGTGGACGCGCAGGGCGTGGACGTGCTGCTGGCTGATCCGCAGGACCCGTACA
Source organism: Thermomonas sp. (assembly GCF_023953935.1). Lineage (GTDB taxonomy): Bacteria > Pseudomonadota > Gammaproteobacteria > Xanthomonadales > Xanthomonadaceae > Thermomonas. The sequence continues at coordinate 4,453 of NZ_JAMLIW010000003.1, forward strand.
TCCTCGAAGCGGTGGGCCTGGCGCTGGGCCGCGAACTGCGCCCGGCGGTCTGCCCGCGTTCGGAAATCGACGAATTGATCGAGCGCTGGTACGGCCAGGGCCGCAGCGCGATGGACAGCATCATCGAGGGTGCCGAGGGCGGCGAGGAAATCCTCGACGACGTCGAGCGCCTGCGCGACCTGGCGTCGGAAGCGCCGGTGATCCGGCTGGTCAACCTGATCGTGCAGCGTGCGGTCGAATTGCGCGCCTCCGACATCCACATCGAACCGTTCGAGAACCGCCTGAAGGTGCGCTACCGCATCGACGGCGTGCTGGAGGAGGGCGAAAGCCCGCCGACCAACCTGACCGCGGCGATCATCAGCCGCATCAAGATCATGGCCAAGCTCAACATCGCCGAGCGCCGCCTGCCGCAGGACGGGCGGATCGTGGCACGGGTGCAGGGCAAGGAGCTGGACCTGCGCGTGAGCACGGTGCCGACCGCGCACGGCGAATCGGTGGTGATGCGCCTGCTCGACCGCGAGACCGTGGTGCTGAATTTCGACAAGCTCGGTTTCAGCGACCATTTCATGTGGCGCTTCAACAAGGTGCTCGAACAGCCGCACGGGATCATCCTGGTCACCGGCCCGACTGGCTCGGGCAAGACCACCACGCTCTACACCGCGATGTCCCGGCTCAACACGCCCGGGGTCAAGATCATCACCGTCGAGGACCCGGTCGAATACCAGATCGAGGGCATCAACCAGATCCAGGCCAAGCCGCAGATCGGGCTGGACTTCAACAACGCCCTGCGCGCGATCGTGCGCCAGGATCCGGACATCATCATGATCGGCGAAATGCGGGATCTGGAGACCGCGCGGATCGCGATCCAGTCGGCGCTGACCGGCCACCTCGTGCTGTCGACCCTGCACACCAACAACGCCGCCGGCGGCATCACCCGCATGCTCGACATGGGCGTGGAGGACTACCTTCTGACCTCCACCGTCAACGGCATCCTCGCCCAGCGACTGGTGCGACGGCTGGAGCCCACCTATGCCGAGCGCTACCTCGCCACGCCCGAGGAAATCCAGAAGTTCGGCCTGCGCAAGTTCCATCCCGACGGCGAGATCTACCTGTACCGGCCGCGGCCGTCCGAGCTGTCGCCCACCGGCTACCTCGGGCGCACCACCATCATGGAGCTGCTGGTGATGGATGACGAGATCCGGCGCGCGGTGATGCGCCATGCCGGGATGGAGGAAATCGAGCGCCTCGCCCGCCGCAGCGGCATGCACACCATGTACGACGTCGGCATCGCCAAGGCGCTGCGCGGCGAGACCACCGTCGAGGAAGTGCTGCGCGTGACCGAGGGCAACTGATCCGATGGCGCTGTACCGCTACCAGGCGCTGAACGCGCGCGGCGAAACCCTGACCGGGCAGATGGAAGCCGGCAGCGGCGCCGAGGTGGCGGCGCGCCTGCAGGAACAGGGCCACCTGCCGATGGAGGCCAGGCTCGCATCCGAGGCCGGCGCCGATTACAACTGGCGCGGATTGTTCAAACCCAAGCCGCTGGCCGGCCCGAAGCTGGTGCAGTTCACCCAGCAGCTGGCGACCTTGCTGGGCGCCGGCCAGCCGCTGGATCGCGCGCTGTCCATCCTGCTGGAACAGCCCGACGACGAGGCGTCGAAACACCTGCTCGCCGATGTCCGCGACACCGTCCGCAGCGGCACCTCGCTGTCCGCGGCGCTGGAGCGTCACCACGACAGTTTCGGCCGCCTGTACGTGAACATGGTCCGCGCCGGCGAGGCCGGCGGCAGCCTGCAGGACACCCTGCAGCGGCTGGCCGACTACCTTGAACGCGCGCGCGCGCTGCGGGTGCGGGTGACCAACGCGCTGGTGTATCCGGTGATCCTGCTGGTGATGGTCGGGCTGTCGCTGCTGTTCCTGCTGGGCTACGTGGTGCCGCAGTTCTCGGCGATGTACGACAGCCTTGGCGCCGACCTGCCGTGGTTCTCGCGGCTGGTGCTGGGCGTGGGCAATTTCGTCCGCAACTGGTGGATCGTGGTGCTGGTCGTGCCGCTGCTGGCGCTGCTGTGGATCGATCGCAAGCGCCGTGATCAGGAGTTCATGCGCCGGTTCGACGGCTGGCTGCTGCAGAACAAGCTGGCCGGCCCGCTGGTGGCCAAGCTCGACACCGCACGGTTGGCGCGCACCCTGGGCACCTTGCTGCGCAACGGCGTGCCGATGCTGTCGGCGCTGGGCATCGCCCGCAACGTGGTCGACAACCGGGTGCTGGCCGCCGACGTGGAGGCGGCCGCCGACGAGGTGCGCAATGGCCGCGGGCTGTCGGTGGCGCTGGCCAAGGGCAAGCGCTTTCCTCGGCTGGCGCTGCAGATGATCCAGGTGGGCGAAGAGTCCGGTGCGCTGGATGTGATGCTGCTCAAGACCGCCGACACGTTCGAACAGGACACCCAGACCGCGATGGATCGCCTGCTGGCGGCGCTGGTCCCGGCGATCACCCTGCTGCTGGCGGTGGTGGTGGGCGTGGTCATCCTGTCCGTGCTGGCCCCGATCTACGATCTGACCAATGTGGTCGGGTAGGCCACATCAAGTTCGAGGTGCGTGTGCTGCTCCCACGATCAGGATGATCGCCCGTCTCCCGTCTCCCGTCTCCCGTCTCCCGTCTCCCGTCTCCCGTCTCCCGGAACAACCATGCCAACCCGACCCAACTTCCGTCCCGTCCCCAAGGCCGCCCAGCGTGGCTTCACGCTGATCGAGATCATCGTCGTGGTGGTGCTGATTGGCGGCATCGTGGCATTTGCCGCCAGCCGCATCCTCGGCGGCGGCGACCGGGCCAAGGTCCGGCTGGCACAGGCGCAAATCCAGACCCTGGCCGACAAGGTCCAGGAGTACCAGACCGACACTGGCACCCTGCCGTCGACGCTGGACGCGCTGGTGACCCAGCCCGGCGATGCACAGGGCTGGCTGGGGCCGTATGCCAAACAGGGCGAACTCAATGATCCCTGGCAGCACCCGCTGCAGTACAAGGTGCCGGGGGATGGGCAGGCGTTCGACCTGATCAGCTACGGCGCCGACGGCAAGCCCGGCGGCGACAGCGTCAACGCCGACATCAAGTTCGAATAAGCCGCACGCCGCCATGCGTACGCGCGGACATCCCGCAGGAGTGCCCCGCAGGGGCGCGATGCTTCCGGTGAGGATTGGCTGCACGTTTGCTGTCGGCTTCGTTCCGGCCCTCGGGCACAGCCCTCGGGCGTTCAGCCGGCCGGGCGGCAGTGCCGCCCGAGCGGCCGGCTTCACCCTGCTGGAAATCCTGGTGGTGATGGTGCTGATTGCCGCCGGCAGCCTGCTCGCGGTCGGTGCCTTCAACGGTGGTGGCATGCGCGGTGCCAAGCTGCACGCGGCGGCGCGCGAGGTGGCGGCGCAGCTGCGCTTCACCCGGGCGGTGGCGATCAGCTCCGGGCAGCCGCAGGAGTTCAGGATCGATCCACGGGCCCGTTCCTGGAGCGCGGCCAAAGGGCGCCACGGCAGCCTGACCTCGACCGGCGAGCTGGTGTTCGTGGGGGCACGCGAGTTGCAGCAGGCGGATACCGAAGGCGTGGTCCGATTCTTTCCCGACGGCGCCGCGACCGGTGGCCGGGTCCGCTTCCTCGCCAACGGCGCCGGCTGGGACGTGGACGTAGCCTGGCTGACCGGCGAGGTGCGCGTGCAGCGCGCGCGGGAAGCGCGGTGAACGCGGCGACCGCAGGATCGGCATCTGTTCGCTTCGGGGCGGCCCGAGGGGCAGCCGGCGCGCGTCGTCAGGGGGGCTTCACCCTGCTCGAAATCATCGTCGCTTTCGGCATCCTCGCCCTCGGCCTGACCCTGCTGCTGGGCACGCTGTCGGGCGCCAGCCGGCAACTGCGCGATGCCGGCGAGGCCGGCAACGCGGCGCTGGTGGCGCAGTCCCTGCTGGCCAGCCATGCCGAACTGCTGACCCAGCCCCTGCGTCTGGACGGCAGCTCGGAAAACGGCCGCTATCGCTGGCAGCTCGATGTCACGCCCTGGCAGGACCCGAGTCTGCGCGGCAGCAGGGCGCCGCTGGATCCGGGTGCCGCGCGCCTGCTCCACGTCCGGCTCGACATGGTCTGGGGCGAGGGCGGCCCGCGCCAGCAGCTGCACCTGTCGACGCTGCGACTGGCGCTGCCACCGCGCGATGTGGAGCTGCGATGAACCGGCCTGCGCGCGCAAGCGGGAATGCGATCCGCCTTGGCCACACGCCCTCGCGGCGTTCCGCGGCGGCCGGCTTCACGCTGCTGGAAGTGATGCTGGCGGTGGCGCTGCTGGCGGCCGCGCTGGCACTGGCGTTCGGCATCCTGCGCGCGGCCGGCGCAACCGTGGAGCGCGGCGAAACCATCGCCGCCCGCAACGAGCGCATCCGCGCCGTCTCGAGCTTCCTGCGTGCGCGCATTGCCGGCAGTGAAGGCATGGTGTTCGGCTTGGATCCCGGCAGCGGGCGCTCCCTGCGCTTCGAGGGCGAGGAAAATTCGCTGCGTTTCGTTGCCGACCTGCCCGATTACCTCGGCCGCGGCGGCCCCTACCTGCACGAGTTCAAGCTCGGGCAGGACGCGGGCAAACGCGCGCTGCTGGTCGATTTCCGAATGATCCAGGGCGATGAGATCCTGCCCTCGGCGCGGCCGCCGGAACCGCTGGCCCGCGATGTCGCGACGGTCGAATTCGCCTACCGGGCGGTGGACGTGACGGGCAACCTCGGGCCCTGGCTGCCGCGCTGGACCGCGGTGGATGCTTTGCCGCAGCAGGTGCGGGTGCGGATTCGCGATGGCAACGGCGCGTGGCCGGAGCTGGTGGTGGCGATGAAGCTGTCCACGCCGGTGCCCGATGCCGGGCAGGGAGGTGGCCCGTGAAGCGCGCGCAAGGTGCCGCGTTGCTGATGGTGCTGTGGATCATCCTGCTGCTGGCCGGCCTGGTGTCCGGTTATGCGCTGAGCTCCCGGGTCGAATCCCTGCAAGGCAACGGCCTGGTGCGCGAGCTGGCGGCACGCGAGGCGGCGCGGGCGGGCGTGGAATACGCCGCCAAGCGGATGCTCGAACCAAACCCCAGGCGTCGCTTCGCCGCCGATGGCCGCGCCTATCGGCTCGTGTTCGAAGGCACGCCGGTGGACGTCGAGGTTCGCGACGAGACCGCCAAGATCGACCTCAACGCCGCCGCGCCCGAACTGCTGCAAGCTTTCTTCATGGCGCTGGGCGAGCCGCGCGACCGTGCCGTCAAGCTGGCGCTGGCGATCGTCGATTGGCGCGACCCGGACAGCCTGACCCAGCCCGGCGGCGGTGCCGAGGACGCCGACTATGCGGCCGCCGGCCTGGCCTGGGGGGCCAAGGATGCGCCGTTTGCCAGCGTCTCCGAGCTGGAACAGGTGCTGGGCATGCGGCCGGCGCTGTTCAAGGCGGCTGCCCCGTTCCTGACCGTCTACACCGGCAGCGCGCTGCCGGATCCCCAGTTTGCCGACGGCATCGTGCTGCAGGCGATGGGGATGAACGGCAAAATGCCGGCCGTCGATCCGAATTCCCCTCCCCGTCCGGGCAGCGGAACGTATAGTATCGACAGCCGTGCACGACGCACCGACGGGCGCATCGCCCGGGTGTCGGTGGTCTTGCGAATGGGAGGCAACGGTTTGCCGGGATCGACATACACGCCCCTGCGCTGGCAGGCGGACGGGGGGTGGCAGTGACGGCTGCCGCCTCCTTCACTGCGTCCGGCGCCAGGCTCGGCACCGGGCTGCGCGGTTTTTTCGGCTGGTGGGGCGCGGGCCTCGCACAGTGGCTGCCGACGCGCGTGCGTGCGGTGCTGGCGGCGCGCGGCGATCGGCTGCTGCTGGTGCCGCGCGGCGATGAATTGCTGCTGCAGCGCTGGCACGAGGGCCAGGTCAAGGAACTGACGGCGCTGCCGCTGCCGCTGCCGGCGGACCGCGATGCGCTCGACGGCGTCCTGCGCGAACCGCTGGCGGAGCTGCCGCGCTGGCTGCTGTTGCCGGCGGCCCAGGGCCTGCGTCGCCCCCTGACCTTGCCGGCCGCGACCCGCGAGCGCCTGCGCGCCGTGCTGGGTTTCGAGATCGAGCGGCAGACGCCGTTTGCGGCCGACGCGGTGCTGTTTGACGGCCGTCTGCTCGGCGAGCGTCCCGACGGTTCGCTCCAGGCCGAACTGGTGGTGGTGCCGCGCCAGCGCTTCGACGCGGTCGGCGCACGCCTGGGCGGACTGGGCGCACGCCTGGCCGGCATTGACCTGGCCGACGCCGAAGGCCGCGCGCTCGGCGTCAATCTGCTGGCGCCGGCGCAGCGTTTCCGCCGGGCGGACCCGTGGCGCTGGCTGAATCTTGGGCTGGGCGTGGTCGCGCTGCTGGCGCTGCTGCTCGGGCTGCATCAACTCCTGAACAACCGACGTGCGGCCGCGGCCGAGTTGAAAGCCACCATCGCCCAGCGCCAGACCCAGGCGCAGGGCATCAGCGCTGCCCGCCAGCGGGTGGTGGATTCGGTGGAAGGCGAGACTTTCCTGCGCGCATTGCGCAACGACAAACCCGCGTCGGTCGAAGTCATGGAAGCGCTGTCTCAGCGCATACCCGACGGGACCTATCTGGAAAAACTGGCGATCGAGGGCAACCAGCTGACCCTGGTGGGCCTGTCGAATCAGGCCGCTGCCCTGGTCGGGCAGTTGGAGGGCGCCCCGCAGTGGACGTCGGCGGCGCTCAGCGGCGCCCTGCAGGCCGATCCGCGCTCGCGCCTGGACCGTTTCACCATGATTGCCCAACTCGCCAAGACCAATGCTGCGGCAGCACCGGCACCGGCGGCAGCACCGACAGGGGGGACTGCCAGTGACGCGCGCTGAGCCCAACCGCTGGTATGCGCTGTTGCTGCTGCTGGGCGCGTTCGGGCTGGCCTACCTGCTGGTGTTGCGCCCGCTGTTCGCGGTGCCGCTGGCCGAGGTCGAGGCCAGGATCAGTGACTTGCAGGTCCGCAACGCGCGCCTGCGCAGCCTGCTGCTGCTGCGCCCGCAAATCGAAAAGCGCCTCGCCGATCTGGACGCGGAGGGCAGCGGCTTCCTGCCCCAGCCCAGCGCCGAACTGGCGACCGCGGCGCTGGTCCAGCAGCTCGAACAGGTGGTCAGCGAATCCAGCCCGGGCGGTCGTGGCTGCGCCATCGTCAATCGTGAACCGCTGGCGGATGACCGCCAGCAGGAGCGCTATCGCCGGGTGACGGTGCAGGTGCGGCTGCGCTGCGGCAATGCCGAGACGCTGAAGGTGCTGCACGCGCTGGAATCGGCGCGGCCCTACGTGTTCGTCGATGATCTGCAAATCACCGCGCAGCGCTATTTCGCGGTGCCCGGCAGCGACCAGCCGCAGGAAGGCGGCCTCGACGTCGGTTTCAATCTGTACGGCTATGTGCTGCCGTTCCCGGAGGCCGCCCGTGGCCGTTGAGCGCAGCGCTACCCGCCGCTTGCTGCAGGCCGGGCCGATGACCTGGCTGTTGACCGCGGTCTGTGGCTGGGCGCTGCTGCTGTGGCTGGCGGCCCTGGTCGGGATGGGCGGACGGATCGGATTGGTGAAGGCGCCCAAGTCCCTGGCCTTGCCCGCGCCCTTGCCGGCGGCGGCTGATCGGATCGGGCCGTTGTCCGATTTCCCGCAGGCCGCGCAGCGCCCGCTGTTCACCCAGGACCGGCACCCGCGCGCCTTCCTTGCCGCCGGCGCCGATGCGGCGGTGGCCGGCGCCGGCGGTGGCGACCTCGACTTCATCCTGACCGGCACCCTGATCACGCCGACCCTGCGTCTGGCCGTGCTCCAGCCCAGCGCCGGGGGCGATGCCCAGCGCGTGCGCGAGGGCGAGGTGCCCGAGGGCGCGGCCGGCTGGCGGCTGATCGAAGTGCAGCCGCGACGCGCCGTTTTCGAGGGCAGCGGTGGCCAGATGACCCTGGATCTGCGCACGTTCGGAGCGCCCGGCGCGCCGCCGTCGGCCACGCCCGCGGACGCTGGCGGCGGTGCGGCACCGGCACCGGATGCGGCCGCTGCACCTGCGGACGACGATGCGGCCACCGCCGCGCAAGTGGACGATATCCGCCGCCGCATCGAGGAACGCCGCGCCCAGCTGCGCCAGCGGGGTGAGGATACAGGCGACGCGAATACACCTTCACGGCCGATGTCCGGGCCAGCCAGACGATGATCGAAGCCAAACTCATGAAATCCAAGCGCACGTTTTCGACCTTCCGCCCGCTGCTGGCCGCCCTGCTGGCAGGCCTGCTGGCCGCCTGCGTCAGCGCGCCCACCGCGCAGATGCACCGCAGCGAGCAGGTGACCGACCAAAGCACCCAAGCGCCCGATGCCGATGCCATCCGTCGCGACGTGCTGGAAGAACTCGGCAACGAGAGCCCGCGTCCGGTGATCCGCCGCGGCACCGCGCCGCGCATCAACGATCGGGTCGCCGCCCTGCCGCCGCCGGCGCTGGCCAGCAGCGGGCAGGCCACCTTCAATTTCGAGGGTGAATCGGTCCAGGCAGTGGTGAAGGCGATCCTCGGTGACATGCTCGGGCAGAGCTACAGCATCGCGCCCGGCGTGCAGGGCACGGTGACGGTGTCCACCCAGCGCCCGGTCGGTGCCGCCGGCGCGCTCAGCCTGCTTGACCAGGTGCTGGCGCAAAACGGCGCGCGCATGGTCTACAGCGACGGCCGCTACAACATCGTGCCGGCGGATCAGGCGCTGGTGAACGGCGTCGTCCCGCGCACCGGCTCGCCGGCGCTGGCGCGAGGCTACGAGTCGCGGGTGATCGCGCTGCGCTACATCTCGGCCGCCGAGATGGAGAAGATCCTCAAGCCTTACGCGCGGCAGGGTTCCATCGTCAGCGTCGATTCCGGCCGCAACATCATCACCATTGCCGGCACCCGCGCCGAGTTGGAAAACTACCAGCGGACCGTGCAGATTTTCGACGTCGACTGGATGTCGAGCATGTCAGTGGGCGTGTATCCGCTGCAGTCCGGACGCGCCTCCGACGTGGTGCAGGACCTCGAACGGGTGTTCGGCGAGCAGGGCCGTACCCCGGTGGCAGGCATGTTCCGCTTCATGCCGCTGGATTCCACCAATTCGGTGATGGTGATCACCAGCCAGCCTGCCTACCTCGACCAGATCCAGCAGTGGATCGACCGCATCGAGGGCGGCAGCGGCGACGGCCGTCTGTTCTCGTATGAGCTGAAATACATCCGCGCCCGCGACCTGGCCAACCGGCTGGCCGAGGTGTTTGGCGGCGGCAGTGAGCGCGGTGGTAGCAATGCCGGCCCGGTGTCGCTGATGCCGGGGCTGGAATCGACCGAGATCCGCGATTCCGGCGTCGATGACCGCAGCGGCGGTTCGGCGGCCACGATCGGCGGTTCGCGTGACAGCGGCGGCGATGTCGGTGGGGCCGGCGGCGGCAGCACCATCGGTCGCGGCGAAGGCGCCAGCCTGCCGCAAAACACCGCCTCCGGCGGCAGCCGTGTGACGCTGCGGGTGGACGGCAGCACGGTGGGCGTCTCGGCGGTGGACGACACCAATTCGCTGCTGGTGCGCGCCACCCCGGGCCAGTGGCAGTCGATCCGGCAGGTGATCGAACGCCTCGACGTGATGCCGATGCAGGTCCACATCGAGGCGCAGGTGCTCAGCGTCGCCCTCAAGGGCCAGCTGCAGTACGGCGTGAACTGGTTCTTCCGCAACTCGCTGCCGTCCGCGCTGCTGCCGTATCCGACCGGGCGCAACAGCTTCGGCGGCTACGCCGGCAGCCTGACGCCGCCGGTGCTCGGCGGCGACAGCGCGCTGAGCTGGACTTTCCTCGGCCACAGCGCGGCGGCGATCGTCAACGCGCTGGACAGTGTGACGGACGTGCGCACCCTGTCCTCGCCGTCGGTGCTGACCCAGAACAACCGCGAGGCCACGCTCAACGTCGGCCAGAAGATTCCGATCGCCTCGGTCAGCTTCAATCCGGCCATGGGCGGCGCCAACGGCACCTACAGCCAGGTCCAGTACCTGGATACCGGCATCATCCTCAAGGTGCGCCCGCGCATCACCCGCGACGGCATGGTCTTCCTCGACATCGTGCAGGAAGTCAGTCGCCCGACCGGGATTGCCGATGCCAACGGCAACGTGCGGATCGACACCAGCCGGGTCAGCACCAGCGCGGTGGCGCCCAGTGGCGAGACCGTGGTGTTGGCCGGCTTGATCAGCGACGGCACCACCCAGGGTTCCTCCGGCATCCCGGGCCTGAGCCGGATCCCGGTGCTCGGCGGCCTGTTCGGCCAGCAGGGCAACAGCAAGACCCGCGACGAGCTGGTGATCCTGATCACCCCGACCGTGGTCCGCAATCCGCAGGAAGCGCGCGAGTTGACCGACGAATACGGGCAGCGCTTCCGCGCCCTGGAGCCGATCTACAAACCCAAGCAGTGAGCCCGGCCGGCGCGCCCACGCCCATCGTCCTGCTGCCGGTCGGCAGCGATGAGGGCGCGCTGGATGCCTGTCTCGCCGCGCTGGATGCGGGGACGCCGCCCGGCACCCGGGTCTGGCTGGCCGACAACGCGCAGTCAGGCCCGCGTGGTATCGATTTGATCGAAAGCTGGCTGGCGCGAACGCGCCTGCAGGCAGGCTATACGCGGCGGACCGCGCCGGTTGCCGAGGCTGCGCATCTGGCCGAAGCGCTGCGCGCCTGCGGTGATTCCGTTGTCGCCGTGCTCAGTCCCGACGCCCGCCCGACGCCGGGCTGGCTGGGCGCGCTCGCCGACTGCTTCCGGCACGATCCGAAAATCGCCACCGCGACCCCGTGGTGCAATGCCGGTGAAACCGCGGCCTGGCCCCGGATCGGCGAGATTGAAACGAACCTGCCTGCGCCGGCGCCGTTGGCCGAGGCCTGCGCCCGGCTCGCGGCCCGGGCGTCCGAGCTTCCTGCCGCCGTCGCCCACGCGGTGCTGCTGCGCGGCAGCGCCTGCGCGGCGGCGGGCGGGCTCGACGCAGTCAGTTTCCATTCCTGGCCGGTGGCCCTCATCGACCTGTCGCTGCGATTGGCCGGACTGGGCTGGCGCAACGTGCTGTGCCCGTCGGCGTTCGTTTTGCGCGAAGTCGAAAGCGTTCCCGGCGCGGGCGACATGGATGCGCTGGCCGCGCGCTGGCCGAACTGGAACGCGCGGATCGCCACCTTCCTGATGGACGATCCGCTGCGGGCGCTGCGCGAGCAGCTGCACGCCGCGCTGGCCGTCGCTCCCGGGCAATCGCCGCAGCTTGACCTGTTTCCGGACGCGACGTGAGCGCGCCCGACATCGCCGTCGTGGTGGTGACTTGGGACAGCGAGGAAACCCTGGATGCCTGCCTGACGCGGCTGCGCGCTGCCGAAGGCGTGGTCGAGATCCGCGTGGTGGACTGCAACTCGACCGACACGACGATGGCCATCGTGCAGCGCCACGCCGTCGTCGACCCGCGCCTGCACTTCATCGCCAATCCCGACCATCCGGGGCTGGGCCCGGCGTGCAACCAGGGCGTGGCCGATAGCCGCGCACCCTGGCTGGCGCTGCTGGATCCGGGCTGCCTGATCGAGCCTGACACGCTGATGCAATTGCGCGACCGGGCGGCGAGCGGCAACGCGCTGGTGGGTGCGGATCCGGTGGACGAAGCCGGCGTGCGCGAGCCGGAGGCGCGGCTGCGCGATTCGGGCAGCAACTCGGCCGACTGGCGCTGGCCGAGGCTTGAGCCAGCGCCGATCACTGCCGAGGAGCTGCAGGACGTCACGGCGATTTCGGGCGCGGTGATGATGCTCTCGCGGGCGCTGTTCGAGGCGCTGGGCGGCTTCAATCCGGCCTATTTCACCGGGATTGGAAACCTCGACCTGTGCCGCCGCGCCCATTCGGCCGGCGCGCGCGTGGCCTGTGCGAATGCCGTGCGAATCACCCGCATCAGCGGCATGGCAGCGCGAACGCACCCGCTGCACCTGACGTGGCACCAACGCCTCGACGCATCACGCTACCTGTGGCGCTGCGGTCCACGCACGGCCGCACTGCTGGCGTGTCCGCGCATTTGGGCACGCTTCCCGCTGGACCTGCTGCGCGTCCTTGCTCGCACCGGCGCGCAGGCGCCTTGAACGCTCAGCCTTCCTTGTGGGCGTGCAGCATCGTGTCCAGCGCGAGATTGGAATGCGCATAGGCGCCACCGGCACGCATCTCCGCCGCCACCCAGATCGCCTCCATGATCTGCGCCTCGGTGGCGCCGTGCTTGAGCGCCTCGGCGGTGTGGCCCTTGATGCAGTAGGGGCACTGGGTAGTATGCGCCACCGCCACCGCGATCAGCTGCTTGGTGACGTTGGGCAAGGCGCCGTCTTCGAACACCGCCGCGCTGAAATTGCGGAACGCCTCCAGCTGCCTGGGCGCCAGCTCGCGGCGCTTGCGCGACAGCTCCCGGTCCGGGGTTGGATACATTGCGTTGTCCATGCTGTTTTCGCCTTCGAATCGACTGGCACATTGTGTGGTCACGCGCGTATGCGGCGCGTGAGCGCGGCGGCGGCCCTCAGCGATGGCGGTTGATCGCGTCGCGCAACTCACACGCGGCGTTCGCCGCCGCCTCCGCGTAGTCCTCGCCGCGCGAGGCGTACAAAATCCCGCGCGATGAATTGATCATCAGGCCGGTGCCGTCCGCGGTCTTGCCGTTGCGCACCACCGCCTCCACGTCGCCGCCCTGCGCGCCCACGCCGGGGATCAGCAGCGGCATCTCGCCGACGATGCCGCGAATCACCTTCAATTCTTCCGGGAAGGTCGCGCCGACCACCAGCGCACAATTGCCGTCGGCGTTCCAGTCGCAGGCAATCGTGCGGGCGATGCGCTGGTACAAGGGCTCGCCGCCGACGTCGAGTTCCTGAAAATCGCGCGCGCCCGGGTTGGAGGTGTGGCACAGGAAGATGCAGCCACGATCGTTGTATTCAAGGAAAGGCACGGCGGAATCCCTGCCCATGTAAGGATTGAGCGTGACCGCATCGGCGCCGAAGCGCTCGAACGCCTCGGCCGCGTACTGCTGCGCCGTGCTGCCGATGTCGCCGCGCTTGGCATCGAGGATCACCGGCACCTCGGGATGCATTCCGTTGATATGCGCGATCAACCGCTGCAGCGCCGCCTCACCGCCGTTGTGGGCGGCGAAGTAGGCGATCTGCGGCTTGAACGCGCAAGCGTACTGCGCGGTGGCATCGGCGATGTCGCGGCAGAACGCGAACAGCGCCTCGCCCGCATCCGGATCGTCGCCGTCCACGAAGCGGTCGGGAAATTTCGCAGGATCCGGATCCAGCCCGACGCAGACCAGCGTATTGGCCTCATGCCAGCGATTGCGGAGTTTTTCGATGAAGGTCATGCCAAGCTCCGTTCGTCCTGAGCCTGTCGAAGGATGAACGGGGCTTGGCGGCCCCCTGCATGTGGTTCGACAGGCTCACCACGCGCGGTTTCGTTGTGCTGTTCGTGGTTCGACAGGCTCACCACGAACGGGGGTACGGTTTACCACGAACGGGCGTGCTGTTCTCTAAGAATGAACGGAATCTGATCACTTCAACGCCTTGAACCGCAGCCGCTTCGGCGCGGCGTCGTCGCCCATGCGGCGGCGCTTGTCTTCCTCGTATTCGCGGTAGTTGCCCTGGAAGAACTCCACGTGCGAGTCGCCTTCGAAGGCGAGGATGTGGGTGGCGATGCGGTCCAGGAACCAGCGGTCGTGGGAGATCACGAAGGTGTTGCCGGGGAATTCCAGCAGGGCGTCTTCCAGCGCGCGCAGGGTTTCGATGTCGAGGTCGTTGGACGGTTCGTCCAGCAGCAGCACATTGCCGCCCTGCAATAGCGTCTTGGCCATGTGCAGGCGACCGCGTTCGCCGCCGGACAGGGTGCCGACCAGCTTTTGCTGATCTTGACCCTTGAAGTTGAAGCGGCCGATGTAGGCGCGCGACTGGATTTCGACGCCGTTGATGTTGAGGATGTCGCGCCCGCCAGAGACTTCCTGGAACACGTTGTTGTCGGGATTGAGCGCGCCGCGGCTCTGATCCACGTAGGCCAGGTTGACGGTCGGGCCGATGTTGATCGAACCCGAATCCGGTTTTTCCTGCCCGGTGATCATCTTGAACAGGGTGGACTTGCCCGCTCCGTTGGGGCCGATGATGCCGACGATGGCGCCGGGCGGCACGATCATCGACAGGTCATCGATCAGCAGGCGGTCGCCGAAGCTCTTGCTGACGTTCTTGAACTCGATCACCGAGTTGCCAAGGCGCTCGCCCGGCGGGATGAAGATTTCGTTGGTCTCGTTGCGGCGCTGGTAGTCGACCGATTGCAGTTCGTCCAGCCGCGCCAGGCGCGCCTTGCCCTTGCTGCGGCCGCCCTTGGCGTTCTGCCGCGCCCATTCCAGTTCCTTCTGGATCGCTTTCTGGCGCGCCTTTTCCTGGTTTTCTTCCTGCTTCAGGCGCTCGTCCTTCTGCACCAGCCAATCGGTGTAATTGCCCTTCCACGGGATGCCGCGGCCGCGGTCGAGTTCGAGGATCCACTCGGCGGCATTGTCGAGGAAGTAGCGGTCGTGGGTGACGGCCACCACGGTGCCGGTGTAGCGGTGCAGGAACTGCTCCAGCCATTCCACCGATTCGGCGTCGAGGTGGTTGGTGGGTTCGTCCAGCAGCAGCATGTCGGGTTTTTGCAGCAGCAGGCGACACAGCGCCACGCGGCGTTTTTCACCGCCCGAGAGCTTGCCGACGATGGCGTCCCAGGGCGGCAGGCGCAGCGCGTCGGCGGCCACTTCCAGCTGGTTTTCCAGCGTGTGCGCGTCGCCGGCGGCGAGGATAGCTTCGAGGCGTTCCTGCTCCTTCGCCAGCGCGTCGAAATCCGCGCCTTCCTCGGCGTAGGCGGCGTACACCGCATCCAGCGCGGCCTGCGCTTGCAGCACTTCGCCCACGCCTTCTTCCACCGCCTGGCGCACCGTGTGCTCGGGGTTCAGTTCCGGCTCCTGCGCCAGATAGCCGACCTTGATGCCCGGCTGCGGCCGCGCTTCGCCATCGAAGTCCTTGTCCACCCCGGCCATGATCCGGAGCACGGTGGACTTGCCGGCGCCGTTCAGGCCGAGCAGGCCGATCTTGGCGCCGGGGAAGAACGACAGCGAGATGTCCTTGATGATCTGCCGCTTGGGCGGAACGATCTTGGACACGCGATTCATGGTGTAGATGTACTGCGATGACATGGATTCTTCAGGACTCGGATGAAGGATGCGTGGATTGCGAGCGCGCAGCGGACGCGGGCACCGGGCCGGCGCCGCTGGGCAATTCGGGAAACGTCGAATTATAGCGTTTGCACCCCGTCATGACGGGCCGGCAACGCATAAAGCCGCTAAAATCGGAGTTCCCGCCACGACCTGGAGCCGCGGATGTATTCCCGTGCCGTCACCCTTGCCGCTTTCGACCCCGAACTTGCCCGTGCGATTGCCGATGAGGACCGCCGGCAGGAGGACCATGTCGAACTGATCGCCAGCGAAAACTACGCCAGTCCGTGCGTGATGGAAGCGCAGGGCAGCCAGCTCACCAACAAGTACGCCGAAGGCTATCCCGGCAAGCGTTATTACGGCGGCTGCGAGCACGTGGACGTGGCCGAGCAGCTGGCCATCGACCGCGTCAAGCAGCTGTTCGGTGCCGACTACGCCAACGTGCAGCCGCATTCCGGCTCGCAGGCCAACCAGGCGGTCTATCTGGCGCTGCTTTCGCCTGGCGACACCATCCTCGGGATGTCGCTGGCGCACGGCGGCCACCTGACCCACGGCGCCAAGGTCAACGTGTCCGGCAAACTGTTCAACGCCGTGCAGTACGGCGTCGACGCGAACGGCCTGCTGGATTACGCCGAGATCGAACGGCTGGCGCTCGAGCACAAGCCGAAGATGCTCGTGGCCGGGTTTTCGGCGTATTCGCAGGTGATGGACTGGGCGCGCTTCCGCGCGATTGCCGACAAGGTGGGCGCGTGGCTGTTCGTGGACATGGCCCACGTCGCCGGCCTGGTGGCCGCCGGCGTCTACCCCAGCCCGATGGCGCACGCGCACGTCGTGACGTCGACCACCCACAAGACCCTGCGCGGCCCGCGCGGCGGGATCATCCTGGCCAGCAAGGCCGGGATGGGTGCGGCTGCGGAGGAGATCGAAAAGAAGCTGCAATCGATCGTGTTCCCCGGCATCCAGGGCGGCCCGCTGATGCATGTGATCGCGGCCAAGGCGGTGGCGTTCAGGGAAGCGCTGGAGCCGGCGTTCAAGACCTACCAGCAGCAGGTGGTGAAGAACGCGCAGGCGATGGCCAGGACGATCATCGGGCGCGGCTACAAGATCGTGTCCGGCGGCACCGAAGATCACCTGATGCTGATCGACCTGATCGGCAAGAGCCTGACCGGCAAGGCCGCCGAGGCGGCGCTGGGCAAGGCCCACATCACCGTCAACAAGAACGCGGTGCCCAATGATCCGCAAAAACCCTTCGTCACCTCGGGCCTGCGCATCGGCACCCCCGCTGTCACCACCCGCGGCTACAAGGAGCCCGATTGCGTGGCGCTGGCCAACTGGATCTGCGACGTGCTGGACAACCCGAACGACGACAACGTGATCGCCGGCGTGCGCGACAACGTGACCATGCAGTGCAAGCAGTTTCCGGTGTATGGCTGAAGTGCGTGATTGGTGATTCGTGATTGGTGATTCGAAAGAGCAACAGCATTTCGAGCCGACACGTTTCCCTCCAATCACCAATCACCAATCACCAATCCCGGCCCCCCATGCATTGCCCCTTCTGCCAGCACAGCGACACTCGCGTGATTGATTCGCGGGTATCCGAAGACGGCGCCACCATCCGCCGGCGACGGGAGTGCGAGGCGTGCGGGGAGAGGTTTTCGACGCAGGAAGCGGTGGAGCTCAAGCTGCCGGCGATCATCAAGTCCGATGATCGCCGCGAGGCGTTCGACGCCCGCAAGCTGCGCGTCGGCTTCGACCGCGCATTGCAGAAGCGGCCGGTGTCGGAGGAGCAGATCGAGGCCGCGGTGCGGGCGGTGGTGCACCAATTGCGGATGACCGGCGAGCGCGAGATCGCGGCGCGTCGGATCGGGGAGTTCGTGATGGTCGAATTGCGCAAGCTCGACCACGTCGGCTACGTGCGCTTTGCTTCGGTGTATCGCAGCTTCGAAGACGTGGCGGATTTCCGCGAAGAGCTCGATCGGCTGGAGCATGATCTGCCGAGCGAAGGCCAGCTGTCGCTGCTGGGCGGGGAAACGATGGGCAAGGGGAGGCGAGGATGAGGGCACTGCAATGGATGCTGGCATGCCTGTTGGCCGGCTGTTCCAGCGCGAATCTGGCGCAGGTACCAACCACGGCAGGGCAAGCGGCCGCAAATGCCACCGCCGCGCAGGTGGGCGTGCCGCATGCTGACGCTGCTCTGGCCGGGGAATATGCCTTGGCCGGGGTGATGGAAACCGGGTCCGGCCTGTTGTTGCGCAGCGACGGCAGCTTCGAGTGGTACTTCAGCTACGGAGCGCTCGACCTCGGCGCGCGTGGCACCTGGGCGCGGCAGGGCGATGGCGTGGAGCTCAAGGTGTCCGAGATGGGCTTCCCGCCGCAATACCCGGAAATGAAGTTTGAGCGGATGCACTTGCGCATCGACGGCACTGCCCTTATACCGGCGTGGCCCTGGGACATGGATGACTTCCAACAGGGTGCGGAGCATGGCCGTTACGAGCGGGACGAGCCATGAGCTACACCGTCACCGACCACGCAATGATGGCGCGGGCACTGCGCCTGGCCGAACGCGGTACCTATACCACCCGGCCCAATCCGATGGTCGGCTGCGTGATTGCGCATGGCGATGAAATCGTTGGCGAGGGCTGGCACCAGCGCAAGGGTGGGCCGCACGCGGAAGTCCATGCCCTGCAGGTAGCTGGCGAGCGCGCCAGCGGCGCAACCGCTTACGTCACCTTGGAGCCTTGCGCGCACGTCGGCAGTACCGGGCCCTGCGCCGATGCGCTGATTGCCGCCGGCGTCACGCGGGTAGTGGCGGCGATGCGCGATCCGTTTCCGAAGGTGGACGGTGCCGGCTTCGAGCGGTTGCGGGCGGCGGGGATCACCACCGAATCCGGTCTGATGGAACGTCAGGCGCGCGAGCTCAACAACGGCTTCATCGCCCGCATGGAGCGCGGCTGGCCGTGGCTGCGGGTGAAGCTGGCGACCACGCTGGACGGGCGCACGGCGACGGCTTCCGGCGATTCCAAATGGATCAGCGGCGAGCCCGCGCGCCGCGACGTGCACCGCTGGCGCGCCCGCTGCGGGGCCCTGCTGACCGGGGCCGGCACCGTGCTGGCCGACGATCCGAGCCTGACCGTGCGCCTTGGCGACGATACCCCGTTCGTTCCGCCGCTGCGGGTGGTGCTGGATCCCGGGCTGGCCACCGTTGCCCGCGGCCGCGTGCGCGAAGGCGACGCGCCGACGCTCTATGTGCACGCGCCGGATGCCAAGGTGCCGCGTGGCGTGGAGATCGACCATGTCGCGGTGCCGGTCGAAAAAGGGCGCTTCGATCCGGGTGGCGTGCTGCGTCTGCTCGGCTCGCGCGGCATCAATGAAGTCCAGATGGAAGCAGGCGCAACGCTGGCCGGTGCCTTCCTCGATGCCGGTTTGGTCGATGAGCTGCTGCTGTACGTCGCGCCGGTATTGCTTGGGCCGCACGCGCGGCCGCTGTTCGACGGCCTGCACATCGACCAGATGACCCAGCGGCTGAAGATGCGGCGCATCGACAGCACCGTGATCGGCGAGGATTTCCGCTTGCAGCTGCGACCGGAGCCGCGTTGATGTTCACCGGGCTGGTCGAAGGCGTGGGCCGCCTGCGTGCGCGCGAACCGCGCGGCGGCGATGCGCGGTTGGTCATCGAAGCCGGCAGCCTGTCTTTCGATGCCGTGCAGCTGGGCGAGAGCATCGCGGTCAACGGCTGCTGCCTGACCGTGGTTGCGTTTGACGCGACTTCGTTCGCGGTCGATGTCTCCAACGAGACCTTGGCCCTGACCACGCTGGGTCAGCTGCCCATCGGTGCGCCCTTGAACCTGGAACGCGCGATGCGGCCCGGTGACCGCCTCGGCGGCCACCTGGTCAGCGGCCATGTCGACGGGCTGGCCACCGCCGTGCAGCGCTGGCACGACGCCCGCGCGGTTCGATGGCGGTTCGAACTCGATCGGGCGCTGCTGCGCTACGTGGCGTACAAGGGCTCGGTGTGCGTGGACGGCGTCAGCCTGACCGTGAATGCCGCCGATGATCGCGGCTTTGAAGTCGCGCTGATTCCGCACACCATCGAGCACACCGCCTTCCACGCGCTGGAAGTCGGGGCTCGCGTGAATATCGAAATCGACCTGCTGGCGCGTTATGTGGAGCGCTTGGGTCAGTTTCCGTCGTCATGAATAGCGTCCGCCGCATTCGCCTGCCTCGGGGCAGGCCTGGGTTCTTGCCCACACGCACGCGTGATGTTTGTTCCCATTCGTGTGTAGTGTTTTCCCATTCGTGTGTAGTGTTTTCCCGTTCGTACGAATTGTTTTTCCCGTTCGTGGTGAGCCTGTCGAACCATGAACGGAGGAGATGAAGATGCCGTTTGCAACGATTCCTGAAATCCTCGACGAACTGCGCGCCGGGCGCATGGTGGTGATCGTCGATGACGAGGACCGCGAGAACGAAGGCGACCTGATCATGGCCGCCGAACTGGTCAAGCCTTCCGACGTCAATTTCATGGTGACCCACGCGCGCGGGCTGGTGTGCCTGTCGCTGACCCGCGAGCGCTGCGCCCAGCTGGGCCTGAACCCGATGGTGCGCGACAACACTTCGCAGCACCACACCAATTTTACGGCCAGCATCGAGGCCGCCGAAGGTGTGACCACCGGCATCAGTGCCTACGACCGCGCGCATACCGTGCGCACCGCCGTGCGTCCCGATGCCAAGCCATCCGATCTCAGCCAGCCCGGTCACATCTTCCCGCTGATGGCCCAGCCCGGCGGCGTGCTCAGCCGCGCCGGCCACACCGAGGCGGCGGCCGATCTGGCCTTGCTGGCGGGCTTCGAGCCGGCCGGGGTGCTGGTGGAAATCCTCAATGCCGATGGCAGCATGGCGCGCCGGCCGCAGCTGGAGGTGTTCGCGCAGGCCCACGAGTTGAAGATCGGTTCGATCGAAGACCTGATTCGCTACCGCCTGGACACCGAACACACGGTGGAGCGCATCGACAGCCGCGCCATTTCTACCGACCACGGCGAATTCACCCTGCACACCTACCGTGACCGTCTGACCCGTGGCCTGCATTTCGCCCTGGTACGAGGCGAGGTGGCGGGCGACGCGCCGGTGCTGGTGCGGGTGCAGGTGCAAAACCCACTGGCCGATGCCCTGCATTGGCGTCGCGATGACTTCGGCCCGTTGGTCGGCGATGTGCTGGCGATGATTGCGGAAGCGGGGCGTGGCGTGCTGGTGCTGCTGGGGGATGCGCCCGATGCCGAGGCCACGCTGGCCCGCATCCGCGAACAGCCGACGACGCCGACCAGCAAGACGGCCGCGCTGGCGCAGTGGCGGCGCAACGGCGCCGGCGCGCAGATCCTCGCGGGTCTGGGTGCGCGCCGCCTGCGTGTGCTCGGCACCCCGCGCCGGCAGGTGGGTCTGGGCGGCTACGGGCTGGACGTGGTGGAGTACGTGGCGATGCCGGCGCGGTAAACTGGCCCACCCTGTCCCGGCCCACCATGATGCCGCACTACGAAGGCGATCTGCGCGCCCATCCGGATGCGCGATTCGCGGTCCTCGCCGGCCGCTGGCATCCGCATGTCGTCGATGCGCTGGTGACGGGCGCATGCGCCACCTTGCAGTCGCATGGCGTGGCCGAGGACGCGATCGACGTGGTGCGGGTGCCCGGGGTCTGGGAATTGCCGCTGGTCGCGCGCGATCTGGCGCGGGCCGGACTGCATGTGGCCATCGTTGCCTTGGGCTGCGTGGTACGCGGCGATACTCGCCACTATGAAGAAGTTGCCGACGGTGCGGCCAATGGCCTGATGCAGGTGGCGCTGGAGACCGGCGTGCCGGTGCTCAACGGCGTGCTGGCGGTCGAGCGGATGGAGGATGCGCTGGCGCGGGCCGGCGGCGTCCGTGGCAACAAGGGCGAAGAGGCGACAATGGCGGCGATCGAGATGGTGGACCTGCAGCGCAAGCTCGCGGCCGGGCTGCGCTGAGGCTGGGCGTCCACACTGCAAGGAAGGGAGCCGACGAATGAACAAACATCGCAAGGACGGGATCGATCCGGTGGCGCGCTCGCGCTCGCGCCGGCGTGCCCTGCAAGCCATCTATGCCTGGCAGCTCAGCGGCGGCGATGTCCGTGGCCTGATCGCGCAGTTCGCCCACGAACAGGCGCACGAGGAAGCCGACCTCGAGTATTTCGAGGACCTGGTGCGCGGCGTGCTCCTGCATGCGGAAGAACTGGATGGCACGCTCACGGCACACCTGGACCGCGGCATCGAGGCGGTCGACCCGGTCGAACGCGCCGCGCTGCGTATCGCCGGCTATGAGCTGATCTATCGGCCCGATGTGCCGTATCGCGTGGTGATCAACGAGGCGATCGATTCCACCAAGCGCTTCGGCGCCGAACACGGCCACACCTACGTCAACGGCGTGCTGGACAAAGTGGCGCTGGCGCTGCGTGGCATCGAAGCCCGGCGGACCCAGTAGGCCGCCGGCCGATCGCCGCGGACGTGGCTGCGAGGCGGACATGGACGAATTCGAATTGATCAACCGCATTCGCGTGCGCGCCGGTGCGCGTGCCGACGTCGTGCTTGGCATCGGCGACGACTGTGCGCTGCTGGAGGTGCCCGCGGGGCTGCAGCTGGCCGTCACCTCGGATACCCTCAACGCCGGCGTGCATTTCCCGCCCGAAACCGCAGCGTTCGACATTGGCTGGAAGGCGCTGGCGGTGAATCTGTCGGATCTTGCGGCGATGGGCGCGCGGCCGGCCTGGTGCACGCTGGCGCTGGCGCTGCCCGAGGCGGATGCAGGGTTTGTCGCAGGATTTCTGGACGGTTTTTTCGCGCTGGCGGATCTGCATGACGTGGCGCTGGTTGGCGGCGACACCACCCGCGGCCCGCTGTCGATCAATGTCACGGCGCACGGCTTCGTTGCGCCCGGCGCCGCGCTGCGCCGCGACGGCGCGCGGGTGGGCGATGACGTCTGGGTCAGCGGCACGCTGGGCGATGCGGCCGCGGCGCTGAGGCAGTGGCGCGATGGCCAGCCGGTCGATGGTGACCTGCGCGCCCGGCTGGATCGCCCGACGCCACGGGTTGCGCTGGGTCAGGCCTTGGGCGGCGTCGCGTCGGCGTGCATCGACCTGTCAGACGGCCTGCTGGCCGATCTAGGGCACGTCTGTCGTGCCAGCGGCGTCGGTGCGCGGATCGAGGTGGAGGCGCTGCCGGCCTCGGCGGCGCTGCTTTCGGCTGGCGATGCCCAGCGCCGACGCACGCTGCAGGCCACCGGCGGCGATGATTACGAGCTGTGTTTCACCGCGCTGCCGGCGTGCCGACAATCCGTGCTGGACGCGGCCCGCTCCAGCAGGGTGCCGGTGACACGAATCGGCCGGATCGACCACGGGAACGTGGTGCTGGCGCTGTCCGCCAATGGCGATGCATGGATTCCCGCGCACGCGGGGTTCGTGCATTTCGGTTGATCGGCGCAGGTGGGGCCGTGTGGACGCCGCCGCCAGGCCCCGCGCCCGGAGCGGATTCAGCGCCTGCGGCGTGGATCCAGTTGTTCTTCGTCCTGTGACGGCAGCGCCTGGATCAGCGGTGCGATCAATGCGCCCGGCACCACCGTGACGGCGCCGCCGTCGCTCAGGCCGGACTGGGCTTCAAGTGGCCGGTCAGTGGCCACGGCGGTGTTGTACGGCAACAGCGGCGCGCGGATCTGCAGGTCACGCGCGCTCGGGGCGTTGCCGGTGATGTCGCGGTACAGTGCCAGCGCCAGCATCAGCGAGGCCTGGATGCTGGGCTGGTTGGGTTCCGGAAACAGCACGGCCTCCGGCTGGGCCTTCCGCAGCGCATTCAAGGTGCCGGCGGCGTTGAACAGCTTGGCGTCGAGATCGCGGGCGACCGAACCGATGCTGAACATCAGGCGGCTATCCCATTTGCGATCCGGCCCCCAGCTGGCGAACAGCAGGACCTTCGCTCCACTCGCCCGCGCTTGTTCGGCGAAGGTCTTGTAGGCGTGCCGGCTGGCGACGCAGGGAGCGCTGCGCTGCGCCTTGGTCTGGCAGGCGGCCAGATTGCCGCCCTGTTCCTGCAGGAGGACCACGTCGTAATGGTTGCGTGCGAGCGCCGCGGAGGCGTGCCCGTCGTTCAGGCGATCGCTGAGGGTGCCGCCCGGGGCAGCGAACGTTTCGGTGATGATCGGCGTGCCCTGCGCGGCGCCGATGGCGCGCAGCAGCGCCGGCAGATTGTTGGTGTAGGACATGGCATTGCCGACCAGCAGCACGCGGTACTGCGTCGGCGCGGCGGCGGCAGCCGGAGCCGCCTGCGCCTTGGATGGCTGCGGGAACAGGGCTGACAGTGACAGTGCGAGTGCGGCAAGCCAGGTGCGCATGAGGGGTTCCTCCCAAGTCGTCGATGTGGATGAATTGAATTTGCTGTGAACAGGTGAAAACCGCCCGATGTCTTATGGCATCCGGAACGCGTTGTTGCCGCGGTCGGCATCCGGCAATGCGTGGTCGGGATCGAGCGACAACTGGGTCACGGGCTGGTGGCTGTCCACGCTGATCGAAGGCGTTGCGCCATAGCGCCATGCTTCCACCGGCACCCGCACGTCGCGCTGGCTGCCGTCGGCAAAGGCAATGCGCAGTGTCGCCGGCATCACCAGCTTCTGCCGGCTCGCCAGCTGCACCTTGAGGCCCTTGGCCGGATCGTTGTCGACATAGCTGGCGCCGGTGATGCCCAGATCGAGCTGCCAGTTGTTGAAATACCAGCCGCGCCACCACCACGACAGATCCTCGCCGGCTGCGCTTTCCATGAAGCGGAAGAAATCCGACGAAGTCGGGTGCTTCCAGCTCCAGGTGGCGATGTAGCGGCGGAACGCCGGGTCGAAGCGCGCGGGCCCCAGGATCTGTTCGCGCAGCAGCACCAGCCCGAGCGCGCCCTTGAAATAGGTGAGCGGGTGGCGGTATTTCTCGCTGATGGTGTCGGGCATGGCCATCAGCGTCGGCGCGTTGGCGTCGGCCAGCAGCGGCAGGATTTCATCGACCGGATTGCCGCCGCCGGGCGCGTATTCGCCATCACGCTTGGGCGCGTATTCGCCGTGGTTGAAGGCGTCCTGTGCGTAGACGTCGATGAAGGTGTTGAAGGCCTCGTCCATGAAGGCTTCGCGGCGTTCGTTGGAGCCGACCATCATCGGAAACCAGGTGTGGCCGATCTCGTGGGCGGTGATCCAGAACAGGAACTTGCCGCCATCGTTGAAGCCATCGAACACGATCCCCGGATATTCCATCCCGGCGCCGTGGCCGCCGAGGTTGATCGCGACCGGCCACGGATACGGCGCCCACTTCGACGAGAAATGCTCCAGCGCGCCTTTCAGGTATTCGGTGGAACGGTCCCATTTGTCCGCGCCAACGGCTTCGGCCGGATACACCGACATCGCCAGCGCGTGCTTGCCGTCCGGCAGGTTGACCCGCGCCGCATCCCAGACGAAGGCGGGCGAGGCGGCGAAGGCCACGTCGCGGGTCGGGCTCATGTGGAAGCGCCAGGTCTGGGTGCCGGCGCGGGTCGGGCGCGAGGCCGGATCGCCCACTTCTTCGGGCTTGCGGATGTAGACGGTAGCGTCACTTTGCGCGGCCTGCGCGAGGCGCTGGCGCTGCGCCGGTGTCAGCACTTCGGCCGGATTCACCAACTCGCCGGAACCGGCGACGATCCAGTTCCACGGCACCGTCACCGAATAATCAATCGTGCCGTATTCGAGATAGAACTCGGAGCCAAGGTAGGGCAGGGTGTCCCAGCCGCGCAGGTCGTCGTAGACCGCCATGCGCGGGAACCACTGGGCGATTTCGTAGATCTCGCCGTTCCTGGTCGGGGTGATCGCGGTGCGCCCGCCCCAGGTGCCGGGCACCGTGTAGTGGTAGCGGATGCGCAGCTTGAGCTGGCCGCCGTGGCCGCGCAGGGCGGTCGGCAGATCGACGCGCAGGCGGGTGTCATCGGCCAGATAATGCAACGGCTTGCCGTCGAGTTCGACCGCGTCGAGTTGGTAGCCCTCGGTGGACAGGTTCGGTTTCTCCGGCCGTGGCGGCGTGGCCGGTGGGCCGCGCAAGCCCGACCGATTCCGACCGTCACCTGCCGATCCAGCAGATCTGGTCAGCGCGCCTCGCGAGTCGGCGCGGTAGGCGTTCTGGTCGAGTTGCAGCCACAGCGCGTCCAGCGCATCCGGGCTGTGGTTGGTGTAGGTGATGGTTTCATCGCCGTGCAGGCTGCGCGTGGCCGGGTCGATGCGCGCGCGGATCGCGTAGTCGGCGCGGTTCTGCCAGAACGCGCTGCCGGGGCGACCGGCACCATCGCGGATGGCAGTGGCGGGGTTGGGCAGTTGCAGCGGCGCGAACAGGGCCTGCGGGTCGAAGGCGGTGCTGGCCGGTGCCGTTTGCGTAGCCGCGGGAAGGCAGGCCGCGAGTGCAAGCGCGCAGCACAGGGACGCCGGGATCCACACTTTCATCGGATGACTCGCTCGCGTTGGCAACACTGGATTCTGCGCCATCGGCAAGGTGCGGCTGATAGGCCGAAAGTCACCAATGATCGGCGTGGCTCAGGACGCGTCCGGCAGCAACTTGCCTGGATTGAGGATGCCGTCCGGATCGAACGCGGCTTTGACCGCGCGCATCGTCGCCAGCGTGGCTGGATCAAAGGCACCCGCCATGAAATCGCGCTTGGACAGGCCGATGCCGTGTTCGCCGGAGAGTGCGCCACCGAGCGCCAGCGCCAGGTCGAAAATGCGCGGCAATGCCGCCTGTGCGCGCGCGGTTTCGTCGGCGTCGTCCGGGTGATACAGGATGTTGATGTGCAGATTGCCGTTGCCGGCGTGGCCGAAGCTGACGATGGTGAGCGCGGATTCCGCGGCCAGCTCCTCCACGCCGGCCACCAGATCGGGAATGCGCGAGACCGGCACCACCACGTCTTCGTTGAGCTTGCCGGGTGCGATCGTGCGCAGCGCCGGGGACAATGCGCGGCGGGCGGCCCACAGGCGCGCGCGGGCGGCACCGTCCAGTGCCACGTCCATGTCCAGCAGGCCCACACCTTCGGCGGCGGCGCCGAGCGCGGCGAGGCTGTCGGGCAGGGTGTCCACGCTGCCATCGGCTTCGATCAGCAGCATCGCGCCGGCCTCGGGAATCTCGCTGCCGTTGCGACGCAGCAGTTCGAGACTGCGACGATCCATGAATTCAAGCGCCGCCGGTACCTCAGGCTGCGCCATCAGCCGCGAGACGGCGGCGGCGGCACTGCGGGCATCGCGATAGAACGCGCGCAAACCGGCTTGCGCGATGGGCCGCGGGGACAGCTTCAGCGTGGCCTCGACGATCAGCGCCAGGGTGCCTTCGCTGCCGACCAGCAGATGGGTCAGGTCATAGCCGCTGGAATTCTTGCTGTACGCACCGCCGACCCGAATCAGCTCGCCGGTGCCGGTGACGGCGACCAGTCCCAGCACGTTGTCGCGGGTGGCGCCGTACTTCACCGCGCGCGGGCCGCCGGCATTGGTGGCGAGGTTGCCGCCGATGCTGCATGTCTCGAAGCTGGAAGGATCCGGTGGCCAGAACAGGCCGTGCGCTTGCAGCGCCGCTTGCAGGTCGCCGTTGAGGACGCCCGGCTCGACCACCGCGCAGCGGTCTTCGGCGCGGATGGCGAGGATGCGGTGCATGCGTGTGAATGCCACCACGATGCCGGCTTGCGTGGGCACCGCCGCGCCGGTGGTGGCGGTGCCGGCGCCGCGCGCAATGATCGGTACCTCGTGCGCGCGGCAGGCGCGCACGAGGGCAATGACTTGTTCGCGTGTCTGCGGCAACGCCACCGCCGCAGGCAAGGCGTGACGGCGGGAGTCGTCCTGCGCGTGCGCCTCGCGGCTGGCCGCGTCCATGCGCCAACCATCACCCAACAGCGCGGACAGTTCGGCAACGAGGGCGGCGGGCAGCGTCATCGATCAGCACTCGTCGGCGCGGAAGGCATCGCGCAGCCATTCGATATCCGGCGCGGCGGGATCGCCGTGTGCCGCGATCACGTCGAACCGGCAGGGCGCGTTGGCCAGGCGCGGATGGTGGGCCAGGAAAAACTGCGCAGCGCGTACCAGCTTGCGACGCTTGCCGCGATCCACCGAGGCGGCGGCGCCGCCGAATGCGGGGTCCGCGCGATAGCGCACCTCGACGAAGACGAGGCCTGCGCCATCTTGCATCACCAGATCCAGCTCGCCGCCGCGTGCCTGGACGTTGCGTGCCAACAGCCGCAGACCGCGCGCCTGCAGGTAGGCCAGCGCGGCGTGTTCGACCGTCGCGCCGATGGCCTTGCGATTCGGCTCAGCGGGCGCCATCGCCCAGCGACACCGGCACGCCGCCGGTGAACTGCGACCAGCTTGGGCGTCGCAGGATGTTGCCGAAGCCGTCCAGGCTCAGGCGGCCGGTAGCGCCGGATACGCTGGCGTTGGGATTTTGCGCCAGCTGTTCCAGATGGCCGGTCAACAGCCAGGCGTCGTAACCGAAGGCGAACAGCCGTGCCGCCGGGCCCTTGGCGGTCTTGGCCTGCGCGGCCGCGCTGGCCTGCGAGGGCAGGCCGGGAACGCGCCGCACCAGCCAGGTTTCGGTGGGGAAGATGATCCCGTCCAGCGCCGCGTCCTCGGCGGGCTTGCCGGTTCCCGACGTGATCTGCGAGCTGGCGTAGCGTGGCAACGAAGCCAGCCCCGCCGACGCAAGCTGCGGCGCGAGGGTGCGCGCCTGCGGGCCCTTCAGCACCAGCAGCACCGCATCCGGGGCAGCATCCGAGTGATTCAACGCATCGGTCATCTGCGTGCCGTAAGCGAGATTGCCGATGATGCGCACGCCACGCCGCTCCAGCGCGAGCTTGGCGGACTGGGCGGTGCGTCGCTGCACGTCCTCGCTGCCGGCGATGATCAGCACGGCGCGGCTGCCGCGATCGATCAACGCCTGGGCGAGACTCACGCCCTCGTCTTCGGGAGACAGGGAGAATGCCGCGCTGCCCGCTGACGGGGGTTTGTTGCCGCGATTGAGTGCCAGCATCGGCACATCCGATGCGTCATTGCTGAAGGCGGTGTCAACCTCTTCCCGCGTCAGCGGGCCCACCAGCAGGTCGTTGCCATCGGCGGAGGCGCGCGCGTAGGCGGCGCCGAAGCCAGTGCTGGTGTCGTAGAAACGCAGGCTCGGACGCCGACGCGCCTCGCCGTAATAACCGGTCAGGTAACCATCACGCACCGATGCGGCGGCAGCGGCCTGACTGCCGGCAAGCGGCAGCAGAATGCCGACCCGCAGCGGCGGGCGATAACCGTCGCTGTCTGCGGGAGGACGATTCGCGCTGCCGAAGGAAACATCCCCGCGATCGAAGGCATGCGGCAGCGGCAGGCCACGGCGCAGCAGCGCGCGCCCGGCGAAGTTGTACAACGGATCGCCGGCCGGGAGTCGGGCGGCATCACGGGCGAGGGTGGCATCATCGAGTTGCGCCAGCAGTCGGTCGATGGCAGCGGCGTTGTCGCGGCGGGCCGAGCCACTGAGGCCTGCATGCCCTGCGGCCAGTGGCCGTGCTTCATTGAACGCGGTGGAATAGCTGACCGCCGGGGCCCGCGACACGTGGGAGACGTTGCCGCAGCCCGCCAGCGCCAGCGCCAGGACGAGGAAAAGCGATCGCATCGAAAACACGGCTTTGGGCGCCTGTCGATAAACTTGGGTGGGATTCTAACCGGCTGGACGCAGACAGGCATGGACGAACCGGGAATGCTGTATGTCGTCGCCACCCCGATCGGCAATCTGGGGGATATCGGCGCGCGCGCGCTGGACACGCTGCGCACGGTCGCCGCGATTTGCGCCGAGGACACCCGCCGCAGCGGGCAATTGCTGTCCCACTTCGGGATTTCCACGCCTTTGCTGGCCTTGCATGAGCACAACGAAGACGCCATCGCGGCGCGGATCGTTGCCCGCCTGCAGGCGGGCGAGTCGCTGGCCCTGGTGTCCGATGCCGGCACCCCGCTGGTCTCCGATCCCGGCTTCCGGCTGGTGCAGGCGGCGCGTGCCGCCGGAATCCGGGTCAGTCCAGTGCCCGGGGCCAGCGCGCTGATCGCCGCGCTCAGCGTGGCCGGCCTGCCCAGCGACCGGTTTGCCTTCGAAGGCTTCCTGCCGGCCAAGGCCAGCGCACGCCGGGAGCGCCTGCAAGGCTTGGCGACCGAGACACGCACCCTGATCTTCTACGAATCCTCGCACCGGATCGGCGAAGCTCTGGCCGACATGGCGCAAGCACTTGGTGGCGAACGCCGCGCAGTGCTGGCGCGTGAGCTCACCAAATTGTTCGAGACCGTGTTGGACGGCAGCCTGGCGCAGTTGCAGGCACGGATCGAAGCCGATCCCGATCAGCGCAAGGGCGAGTTCGTGCTGTTGGTGCATGGCGCAGGCGATGACGCCGACGCCAAGGTGGCCGAAGGCCGCCGCCTGTACGCCAAGCTCAGCCAGCACCTGCCGCCCTCGACAGCGGCCAAGCTCGCTGCGGAGCTGTCCGGCGCGCCGCGCAAGGCCCTGTACGGGGCGGAGTAAGCGTGCAGGCCGTAGAATAGCCAATGGCGGAGTCGGCCAGGCAGTCGCGTCATCGGGCAACCGGTGCCGAGGAAAGTCCGGGCTCCACAGGGTACGGTGCCAGGTAATGCCTGGGCGGCGCGAGCCGACGGACAGTGCAACAGAAAGATACCGCCAGCGGCCTTTCGAGGTGCGGGCAAGGGTGAAATGGTGCGGTAAGAGCGCACCGCGAGTCTGGCAACAGACCGGCACGGCAAACCCCACCGGGAGCAAGACCAAATAGGGAGGCGGTGATGCGGCCCGCAGAGCCTCCGGGTAGGTTGCTTGAGCGTACGGGTGACCGTGCGCCTAGAGGAATGACTGTCCCAGACAGAACCCGGCTTATCGGCCGGCTCCGCCGCTCTTCAACCTGGCCGTTTCATGCCGGGTCATGCGGGTTCTTGTGTCAGCGTGGTTTCACCGAGGAAGACGCCTTCCGGCCCGAACCGGCGTTCGATGATCGTGCCGCGGTTGTCGCGGTCGATGAGCACCAGCGTGCTGGCGCGGGTGCCGTAGCCCTCGCCGCGGACGAAGTTCGCGGACAGCCGCCGTTCCATTTCGACTGAAATGCCGGTTTGGGGCAAGTCCGCGACGTCGGCGATTTGCTCGTCCGCCAGTGCGGCCCACAACGGCTCCAGTGCCTGTGAACCGCGGTCGGCCCAGGATTTCAGACTGGCCTGCAAGCGACGCACCTTCGGCCAGGGCGCATCAAAGGGGCCATTCGAGAGGGCGTGCACGCCGGGCGGGATTGGCCGCATGCCCAGCGCGGGATGGTTGCCGACGTGAACGCAGGCGTGGGCGTCCGCCAGCACCAGGTTGAACGGGGCGTAGCGATCAGCCTGGCTGGCGATTGCCTGGGCACTGGCCGCGGCCGTGATGGTGCCGGCGAGGAAATCGGCGGGCAGGGCGCCGCGCGAGGGGCCGTCGAACGGCGTGGGCGGGCCGTCGCGGACATTGGTGACCACCGCCACCCGCCCGCACGGCCCGAGGCCCATCCAGGTCCCGCCTGAACGCAGATCGCGCCCGGCCAGCACCGGAGCATCCGCCCACGGCGCCAACGCGGCGGTCGGCCGATCGTGCATTTCATCGCGATTGCCGGCCATGACCAGGCGCCAACGCGGGTGGGTTTTCCAGGCAAAACCGACAAGACACATGGGCCGATTGTGGCGCATCGGGCAGGCAGGAGATTTGTGCGGCGCAACATCACCCGAAAATTTGACGTTCCCGCATTCGCATCGGCGCGAGGGAATGACGGGATTTCAAAATCTGAAGGCAAACATTGGCTTGTGGATAACTCTTGAGCAATTTCTTGAAGTTTGCCGCAAGTCCTTGACCGGACAACGGAAAATTCTTCCAAAACTTGTTGACAGCGGTGTGGGGGCTGCCTATGGTGGTGGCTCGTGGGAAAACCGGGGAATTTGTGGTTTTCTTGGGCCGCAGCTGAGCAATCGAGGCATCAGGACAGGATGTTTCAGGGCGAAACCGCCATCACCATCGACGACAAGGGCCGGCTGGCGATTCCGACCGCCTACCGGGAGCTGGTCGCGCAGGCCTGTGGAAACCGCCTGGTCCTGGCCTACAGCCCGTTCGATGCCGGCTGCCTGTACCTGTATCCGCACGCGGTCTGGGAGCGGGTGCGCGATCAGGTCAATGCCCTGCCGCGGATCAAGAGCGACAGCCGCCTGCTGCAACGCAAGTTGGTGGGAGCGGCCGCGTTCGTCGAGCCGGACGGCAATGGCCGCATTTCGCTGCCGGCCAGCCAGCGGGCCGCTACCGGGATCGATCGCAAGGCGGTCCTGCTGGGCGTCGGCGACAAGTTCGAATTGTGGAGCGAGCAGGCGCATCACGAGCAGGTGCGGTTGACCTTCGGGGATGCCGACCTCGGTGAGCATCTGCTGGGTCTGGATTTGTGAGCGGCGGTGGCGCGGACGCCGCGTCCGCCCACCTGCCGGTGATGTTCGCCGAGGTCATGGACGGTCTGGCGGTGAAACAGGACGGAACCTATCTGGATGGCACCTTCGGGCGCGGGGGGCACGCCCGCGGGATCCTGCAACGGCTGGGCGCAAAGGGGCGGTTGTTGGCGATGGACAAGGACCCGGACGCGATCGCGGTGGCCACCCGGATGGCCGACGGCGACGCGCGCCTGCAATGGCGCCGGGGCAGCTTCGCTGGCCTTGCCGATTGGGAGGTCGCCGTCGAAGGCCTGGATGGCGTGCTGCTGGACCTGGGCGTGTCTTCGCCGCAGCTGGATGTCGCCGAGCGCGGATTTTCCTTCGCCAAGGACGGCCCACTCGACATGCGCATGGATCCGGAGTCCGGCGAAAGCGCCGCCGACTGGTTGCAGCGCGCTTCGGAAAAGGACATTGCCGACGTGCTCTGGCACTACGGCGAGGAGCGCCAGAGCCGCCGGATCGCCCGCGCCATCGTGGCCCGGCGGGCGGAAGCGCCGTTGCAGCGGACCGCCCAACTCGCCGAGCTGATTGCCTCGATCCTGCCGCGCGGCGCCAGCAAGACGCATCCGGCCACACGCAGCTTCCAGGCCATTCGCATTCATATCAATCGCGAGCTGTCCGACCTTGAATCCGGACTCGATGCCGCGCTGGCGTGCCTCAAGCCGCAAGGCCGGATGGCGGTGATCAGCTTCCATTCGCTGGAAGACCGGATCGTCAAGCAATTCATGCTGCGGCACGCCAAGGCGCCGCCGGCGAACCGGCGCATGCCGGTCGAGATCGCGTTCACCCCGAGCCTGGCCTTGATCGGTGGCGCACAAAAAGCCGGCGAGGCCGAACTGGCCGCCAACCCCCGTGCCCGCAGCGCCGTGCTGCGCGTCGCCGAAAAACTGGGTCCGGACGCGCCGCTTTCCCCAATCCCCAATCCCCAATCCCCGATCCCGGCCGACGCGGAGCGTCGGCCATGATCCGCGCCTTCATCATCGCCGTGCTGCTGCTGGCCAACGTCGCCACCGCGCTGCTGGTGGTTCGCGATCGGCATGAGCATCGGCAGGCGTTCATCGTCCTGACCCGGCTGGAGAAAGCGCGCGACGAGCTGAACATCGAGTTCGGCCGGCTCCAGATCGAGCAGGCGACCTGGGCGGAAAGCGGCCGCATCAACCAGATGGCGACCACCCGCCTGGGCATGGTGTTCCCGCGCACCGAAGACATCGAGGTGCTGCGCCGATGATGACGCATTTCCGCAAGCGTCCGCGTTGGCTGGGCGGCGGCGATCGCCGCGAGCGCACGCCGCCGCGTCCGCGCGCCCGGGCCGGGTTCGACCTGCACCGGCGGATGTGGGTGGTCGGCGCGCTGCTCGGCCTTGGTTCGGTGACGCTGGTGGGGCGCGCGGTGCAGCTGCAGGTGTTCGATCGCGGCTTTTACCAGCAGCAAGGGGATGCGCGCTTCGTCCGCGAGCTGCCGATCGTGGCCTCGCGCGGCATGATCACCGATCGCAACGGCGAGCCGTTGGCGATTTCCTCGCCGGTCGAATCGATCTGGGCCAACCCCAAGGAGTTGCTGCGGGCGCCGGAGCGGATCCCGGAGCTGGCCGATGCGCTGGGAATCCCGCGCGATGAACTGGCCAGCCGGCTGAGTGCGCGTGCCGACAAGGAATTCGTCTACCTCAAGCGGCGCATGAACCCGGATGAGGCGGCGCGGATCGTCGCGCTCGACATTCCCGGCGTGTCCAGCCAGCGCGAGTATCGCCGCTTCTATCCGCAGGGTGAGGCGATGGCGCACATCCTCGGCTTCACCAACATCGACGATCGTGGCCAGGAAGGGTTGGAGCTGGCCTTCGATGACTGGCTCACCGGCACCCCGGGCGCCAAGCGTGTCATTCGCGACAACCGCGGCCGGATCGTCGAGAACGTCGATCTGGTGCGCGCCGCGCAGCCCGGGCACGACCTGACGCTGAGCATCGATCGGCGGATCCAGTACCTGACCCAGCGCGAATTGCGCAATGCCATCACCGAAACCGGTGCCAGCAGCGGTTCGGCGGTGGTGCTCGACGTGCGCACCGGCGAGGTGCTGGCGATGGCCAACCTGCCGACTTTCAATCCCAATGCGGTCGGCAGTTCGCCGCGCGACGCCCACCGCAACCGCGCCGTCACCGACCTGCTCGAACCGGGTTCGACGATGAAGCCGCTGACCGTGGCCGCGGCGCTGGAAGCCGGCGTGATCACCCCGGAAACGCTCTTCAACACCAGTCCGGGCTGGATCGCCAATGGCAGGTACCGGACCACCGATACCCACAATTACGGGGTGCTCGACACCACCGGCGTGATCCGCAAAAGCTCGAACGTCGGGGCCGCGCTGATCTCCAGGCGGCTGAGCGACGCCCAGTTCAACGAATTCATGCGTCGCTTCGGCTATGGCAGCACGACCGGCAGCGGCTTCCCCGGCGAGGCGGCCGGCCTGTTCCCGCAGCCGGCGCGCTGGAGCGGGACCACCAAGCAGACCATGAGCTACGGCTACGGGCTGTCGGTGACGCCGCTGCAGATCGCCACCGCCTACGCCGCGCTCGGCAACGGCGGCCTGCTGCACCAGCCGAGCTTCATCCGCGGTGAGCACAAGCCGGCGCGACGGGTGCTGGATCCGAAGATCGCCAATGAAGTGCTGCACATGATGCAGACCGTCACCGAACCTGGCGGCACCGCCACCCGCGCCGCGATCCTCGGCTACCACGTCGCCGGCAAGACCGGGACCTCGCGCAAGGCCAGCGGTGGCGGCTATTCGCGGCGCTACATCGGCTACTTTGCCGGACTGGTGCCGGTCGACCATCCACGCTTCGCCATGGTGGTCGCGGTGAACGATCCGGACCCGGCGCGCGGCAGTTATTACGGTGGCGTGGTCGCCGCGCCGGTCTTCCACAACGTGATGGAAGGCGCGCTGCGGCTGATGGATGTCTCCCCGGACAATCTCGAGGCCTGGCTCGCCGTGCGGGCGGCCGCGGACGCCAAGCGCCAGCGCGCGCTGGGCCGGGCCACGCCATCGGCCCCGGCGGCGACGGCAGTCGCGGGGAGGGCGCCATGACCCGCTCGATGCTGCTGCGCGACCTGCTGCCGGAACTGGAGGGGCTGTCGGCCGACCTCGCCATCACCGGGCTGGTGCAGGACAGTCGCGAGGTGCAGCCGGGCAATGCTTTCGTGGCGATGCTGCCAGCACGTCAGGAAGTGCCATCGAGCCACGGTATGCATTTCGTGCAACAAGCGCTTGCGGCTGGAGCGGCGGCGATCCTGTACGAACCGCCGGCCCCGGCGGATGCGGCCGTGCCGGCCGATGCCATCGCGGTTCCTGGACTCCAGGCCAGACTGGGCACGCTGGCCGACCGTTTCCACGACCACCCCAGCGCGCACATGGCGATGGTCGGCGTCACCGGCACCAACGGCAAGACCTCGACCGTGCAATTGCTGGCGCAGGCGTGGACCCTGCGTGGCCAGAAAGTCGGCACGATCGGCACGCTCGGCGCCGGGATCTGGCCGAACGCGGTGCCGACCGGTTTCACCACCCCGCTGGTGCTGCGCCTGCATGCGCTGCTCGCGGAACTGCGTGATGAAGGTGCGGCCGCGGTGGCGATGGAAGTGTCCTCGCACGCGCTCGACCAGGGCCGCGTCGATGGCGTGCATTTCGATGTGGCGGTGTTCACCAACCTGACCCGCGACCACCTCGATTATCACGGCGACATGGCCCACTACGGCGCCGCCAAGGCCAAGCTGTTCCACCTGCCGGGCCTGCGCGCGGCGGCGGTGAACCTCGACGATGACTTCGGTCGCGAACTGTTCGAGGCCGTGGGCGGCAAGGTGCGCGCGCTCGGGTTTTCCTCGCGCGGTGCGGCGGGGGCGACGGTGCGCGCCGAGGACCTGCGGCTCGACGGCGCCGGGATCGGCTTCATGCTGCATGCCGGCGGCCAGGCGCATCCGGTGCGCTCGTCGCTGCTGGGGCGCTTCAACGTCGACAACCTGCTCGGCGTGGCCACCACCCTGTTCGCGCTGGGCATGGCGCCAGCGCTGATCGCGCAGACCCTGTCCGAGCTGTCGCCGGTGGACGGGCGCATGAATCGGCTGGGCGGCGGCCTGTCCGAGGATGGCGTGGCCCTGCCGCTGGTCGTGGTCGATTACGCGCACACGCCCGATGCACTGGAGCAGGCGCTGGCCTCGCTGCGCGCGCATACGGTCGGCAAGCTGACCTGCGTGTTCGGCTGCGGTGGCGAACGCGATACCGGCAAGCGCCCGCAGATGGCGGCGATCGCCCAGCGCCTGGCCGATCGCGTGATCGTCACCGACGACAACCCGCGGCACGAGGATGGCGACGCGATCGTCGCCGATATCCTGGCCGGGTTCAGTGATCTGACCCACGTCGCCGTCCAGCGTGACCGCGCACGCGCCATTGCCGGTGCGATTGCCGCAGCCGGCGCCGATGACGTG
The DNA here is from genome assembly GCF_023953935.1 of Thermomonas sp. Lineage (GTDB taxonomy): Bacteria > Pseudomonadota > Gammaproteobacteria > Xanthomonadales > Xanthomonadaceae > Thermomonas. Next base: position 40,699 of record NZ_JAMLIW010000003.1, read on the forward strand.
ATCCTGATCGCCGGCAAGGGCCACGAACCTTATCAGGACGTGGGCGGCGTCAAGCATCCATTCGAGGATGCGGCAGTGGCGCGCGAGTGCCTGCGGAGGCGCGCATGAAGCCGCGCCTGCTGTCCTGGATCGCGCAGGTGACCGGTGGTCGCCTGCCGGGCGTCGATCGCGCGATCGATGCGATCGCCACCGATACCCGCGCACTGCCGCAGGGCGGGGCGCCGCTGTTCGTGGCGCTGAAGGGCGAGCAGTTCGACGGGCACGCCCACGTGCAGGCTGCAGCGAATGGCGGCTGCATCGCCGCGCTGGTGGCGCATGCGGTGGACGTGGACATTCCCCAGGTCATCGTCGCCGATACCGAGCGCGCGCTGGGGGATTTCGCCGCCGCCGTGCAGCGCGAGCGGATGACGAAGGTGCTCGCGATCACCGGCAGCAATGGCAAGACCTCGGTCAAGACTCTGCTGCATTCGATCCTGGCCGAGCTGGGCGCCGCCTACGCCAACCCCGGCAATCGCAACAACGAGATCGGCCTGCCGCTGGCGGTGCTCGCCGCGCCCGATGACGCGGCATTCGCGGTCTACGAGATGGGCGCCGGCAAGCCGGGCGACATCGCCTATCTCGCCGCGATCGCGCCGCCGACCGTGGCCCTGGTCAACAACGTCGCCGCCGCGCACCTGGAGCGCATGGGCAGCCTGCAAGGCGTTGCCGAGACCAAGGGCGCGATCTACGACGCCTTGCCGGCGGACGGCGTGGCGGTCGTCAACGCCGACGACGCGTTCGCCCTGTATTTCGCCGAGCGCGCCCACGGGCGCAAGCTCCTGCGCTTTGGCATTGACGCGCACGCCGACGTGTCGGCGCGCGGCGTGCACGCCGGCTTGGGTGGCTCCCGTTTCACCCTGGTCGCGCCCGGTGGCGCGGTCGAAATCACCCTGCCGCTGCCTGGCCTGCACAACGTGCGCAACGCGCTGGCCGCGGCGACGATGGCATTGGCGGTCGGTGCCAACCTCGAGCAGATTCGCGCCGGGTTGGAACAGTCCACGCCGGTGGCCGGACGGTTGGTGACGCATCGACTGGATGACGGCACGCTGCTGATCGACGACAGCTACAACGCCAACCCGGGTTCGCTGGCGGCGGCGATCGCGGTACTCGCCAGTGCCGCCGGCGCGCGCTGGCTGGTGTTGGGCGACATGCGCGAGCTTGGCGTTGATGCGGCGGCGCTGCACGCCCGCGCCGGTGAGCAGGCGCGCCAGGCCGGGATCGAGCGGTTGTACGCGCTGGGCGAACTGAGTGCGCATGCGGTCGCCGCGTTCGGCGACGGCGCGCGCAGCTTCGATACCCACCAAACCCTCACTGCGGCCGTGCTCGCCGACTTGTCCGCGACCAAGGAACCGCTCTCCCCAATCACCAATCACCAATCACCAATCACGGTTCTAGTCAAAGGTTCGCGTGGCAGCGCGATGGACCGGGTCGTGCGCGAACTGCTCGAACGCGGGGGTGGCCCATGACCACGCGCCGCCCAACTTCCTTCCACCAGGTCACCCCCCATGCTGCTTGAACTCACCCGCTGGCTGGAGCAGCTGCAGCGCCATTTCGGGCTGTTCAACTACCTCACCTTCCGCGCCATCCTCGCGGCGCTGACCGCGCTCGTGCTGGCGCTGTGGTGGGGGCCGGCGATGATCCGCTACCTGTCCACCCTCAAGGGTGGCCAGCCGATCCGCAGCGATGGCCCGAAGTCGCACTTCTCCAAGGCCGGAACCCCGACCATGGGCGGCTCGCTGATCCTGGCGTCGATCACGGCCACCGTGCTGCTATGGGGCGATTTGCGCAACAAGTACGTGTGGGTGGTGTTGGTGGTGATGCTGAGCTTCGGCGCGATCGGCTGGGCCGACGACTGGATCAAGATCGTCAAGCGCGACCCCAACGGCATGCGTTCGCGCACCAAATACGCGCTGCAATCCGTGCTCGGACTGGCGGCAGGGCTCTACCTGTACATCTTTGCCGACGTGCCGGCGGCGACCACCTTCTACGTGCCGCTGTTCAAGTCGGTGGCGTTGCCGATGGCCGGGGTTGGTTTTGTCGCCATCGCCTACCTGTGGATCGTCGGTTTCTCCAACGCGGTCAACCTGACCGACGGTCTCGACGGTCTGGCAATCATGCCGACCGTGCTGGTCGCCTGCGCGCTGGGCGTGTTCGCCTATGCCTCCGGTCACGCCACCTTCGCCCAGTACCTGCAAATCCCCAAGGTCCCGGGCGCGGGTGAATTGATCATCATCTGCACCGCGATTGCCGGCGCCGGGCTCGGTTTCCTCTGGTACAACACCTACCCGGCGATGGTGTTCATGGGCGATATCGGCGCGCTGGCGCTGGGCGCGGTGCTGGGCACCATCGCGGTGATCGTGCGCCAGGAGCTTGTTCTGGTGCTGATGGGCGGGATCTTCGTGATCGAAACCCTGTCGGTGATGATCCAGGTGTTGAGCTTCAAGTTCACCGGCAAGCGCGTGTTCAAGATGGCGCCGATCCACCACCACTTCGAGCTGAAGGGCTGGCCGGAACCGCGCGTGATCGTGCGCTTCTGGATCATCAGCGTGGTGCTGGTGCTGGTGGGTCTTGCGACCTTGAAGGTGCGCTGATGACGGCCGTTCTCGACAGCGCGCGCCAGGCCACCCGCATCCACGAGATCGGCGGTCGCTATGACCCGTGGCTGCTGGGCAGCGTGCTGGCGCTGGCCTGCCTCGGCGTGGTGATGATCGGTTCGGCGGCGATTGCCGGTGGCGGCCAGGGCGCGGGGCCCTGGTACTTCCTGAGCCGTCACGCGTTCTATCTCGGCTGCGGTCTGGTGCTGGCGGCGGCGACGATGCGGATCGAGCTGAAGTCCATCGAAAAATACGGCCAATGGCTGCTGCTGGCCTGTTTCGTGGTGCTGGCAATGGTGTGGCTGCCTTTCCTGGGCAGGAGCGTGAACGGCGCCCGGCGCTGGATCAACCTCGGCCCGGCCAGCTTCCAGGCGGTGGAGATGGTGAAGGTGTTCTTCATCATCTGGCTGGCCAGTTATCTCAAGCGCTTCAACGAGGATGTCGCCGAAACCGCCTACGCCATGTTCAAGCCGGTCGGGGTTGCATTGCTGTTGGTCGGGCTGTTGTTGCTGCAACCGGATTTCGGATCCTCGGTGCTGCTGCTGGGGATCACCACCGGCATGCTGGTGTTGGGCGGCGCTTCGATCAAGAAACTGATCGTGCCGGTGCTGGTGATGGTGCCCTTCCTGATCGCGCTGGTGGTGCTGGAGCCGTACCGCCTGCGCCGCGTCACCTCGTTCATGGATCCCTGGCAGGACCAGCTCGGTGCCGGCTACCAGCTCAGCAATGCGCTGATGGCGATCGGGCGCGGCGAGTGGTTCGGCGTCGGCCTTGGCGCGTCGGTGCAGAAGCTGTCTTACCTGCCGGAAGCGCATACCGACTTCATCTTCTCGGTGCTGGCCGAAGAGTTGGGGTTGGTCGGCGTGTGCGTGGTGGTGGGCTTGTACGTCCTGCTGGCGGGCCGCGCGTTCTGGCTGGGCCTCAAGTGCGTGGAGATGAAGCGCCACTTCTCCGGCTATCTCGCCTTCGGGATTGCGCTGTGGATGACGCTGCAGAGCTTCGTTTCGATCGGAGTCAACCTCGGCATTCTGCCGACCAAGGGCCTGACCCTGCCGCTGGTGTCCTACGGCGGTTCCAGCGTACTGATGACCTGTGTGGCGTTGGGACTGCTGCTGCGGGTGTCGTGGGAATACGAGCGGGCGGTGCGGCAGGTGGCGCTGCGGCGTGCCGTGGGCCATGCGTCGGCCCAGGGCAGCGCGCCGCAACCTCTGGCACCGGCGGACAGTCCCGTGCGCAACAGCGCGCGCGGACGCCCCCGGATCGAGCCGGTGCTGGCGCGTGCGCCGGTCGAATCCGCGGCGCTGTCCGCACTCAGGAGGGCGCGTTGAAAGTGACCTCGCCCCTGGTGGTGGTGATGGCCGGCGGTACCGGTGGCCATATCTTCCCCGGCCTCGCGGTGGCGCAGGCGCTGCTGGATGCCGGCGCGCGCGTGCGCTGGCTGGGCGCGGACGGCGGCATGGAGACGCGGCTGGTGCCGCAGCACGCCATCGCCATCGACACCATCGCGGTCAAGGGCGTGCGCGGCAAGGGGCTGCTGGCCCTGCTCGGCGCGCCGCTGCGGGTGCTGCGCGCAGTCCGCGCGGCATCGCGCGTGTTTGCCGGTGATCGGCCTGACGCCGTGATCAGCTTCGGTGGTTATGCGGCCGGGCCGGGTGGCATCGCGGCTTGGACGCGCGGAATTCCGCTGCTGGTGCACGAGCAGAACCGCGCCGCCGGCATGACCAACAAGGTGCTGGCGTTTTTTGCCAGACAAGTGCTCGTCGGCTTCCCGGACACGCTGGCGCGGGAAACCCTGGTCGGCAACCCGGTGCGTGCGCAGATCGCGCAGGTACCGCCGCCGCAGGCGCGCCAGTTCGATCATGGCGGCCCGCTGCGGCTGCTGGTGCTGGGCGGCAGCCAGGGCGCTCGCGCGCTCAACGCGGCGGTGCCGGCGGCGGTCGCGGCGCTGGGCCAGCCGGTGGACGTATTGCATCAGGCCGGCGAAAAGCTGCTCGATGAAGCCCGCAAGGCCTATGCCGACGCGGCCGTCGAGGCGCGGGTGGAGCCGTTCATCGCCGACATGGCCAGCGCCTATGCCTGGGCCGACCTGGTGGTGTGCCGCGCCGGTGCCTTGACCCTGGCCGAGCTGTGCGCGGTGGGCGTGGGCAGCGTGCTGGTGCCGTTCCCGCAGGCGGTGGACGACCACCAGACCCGCAATGCGCAGTATCTGGTCGGGCGCGGTGCGGCGTTGCTGTTGCCGCAGTCGGACGACCTCGGGCAGCGCCTGCGCGAGGTGCTGGTCGAGCTGTCCGCGTCTCCCGAAAAGCGCCTAGCGATGGCGACCGCGGCACGCGCGCTGGCGCGCCCGGACGCCGCCCGCGCCGTGGCCGATGCGGTGTTTGCCACCCTGTCTGACGAGGCGGCTCGATGAACGCGCATGTTCCCTACCTGCGGCAGATCGGCGATGCGAATCGCGCCTTGCCGCGCGTCCACTTCGTCGGTATTGGTGGCGCCGGCATGAGCGGTATTGCCGAGGTGATGCGCACCCAGGGCTATCGGATCACCGGCTCCGATGCCGCCGAGAGCCCCGTCACCCGGCGGTTGTCGGAGTTGGGGATCGAAATTCACAAAGGGCATGCGTCGGCCCACGTGCTCGGCGCCGATTGCGTGGTGATTTCCAGCGCGATCAAGCCGGACAACCCGGAGCTGCTGGAGGCGCGCGCGCAGCGCATCCCGGTGGTGCCGCGGGCGGAAATGCTGGCCGAATTGATGCGCTTCAAGCGCGGTGTCGCGGTCGCCGGCACCCACGGCAAGACCACCACCACTTCGCTGACTGCCAGCGTGCTGGCCGAAGGCGGCCTGGATCCCACCTTCGTGATCGGCGGCAAGCTGCTGGCCGCCGGCGCCAACGCGCGCCTTGGCAAGGGTGATTGGCTGGTGGCCGAAGCCGACGAAAGCGATGGCAGCTTCCTGCGCCTGAACCCCGCGGTGGCGGTGATCACCAACATCGATGCCGACCACCTGGAAAATTACGGCGGAGATTTCGAACGCGTGAAGCAGGCCTTCGCCGAATTCCTGCACCGGCTGCCGTTCTATGGCTTGGCGGTGCTGTGCATCGACAACCCCGAAGTGGCGGCGTTGGCCCACGGCATCACCCGCCATCTGGTGACCTACGGCTTCGACCCCGAAGCCGATGTGCGGGCCGCCGATGTCCGCCAGCAAGCGGGGCGGATGCTGTTCACGATGTGCCTGCCGGATGGAACGCGGACGGCGTGCAACCTCGCGCTGCCGGGCCGCCACAACGTCCAGAACGCGCTGGCCGCCGCCGCCATCGGCTGGCAGCTGGGCGTGCCGAATGCCGCCATCGCGCGCGCGTTCGAGAATTTCCAGGGAATTGGCCGGCGTTTCAACCGGCTGGCGGAGCTGACCCTGCCGGGTGGCGGCGTGGCCACCCTGGTGGATGACTACGGCCACCATCCCAAGGAGCTGGCGGCGGTGTTCGCGGCCGCCCGCGGTGGCTGGCCCGAACGCCGGTTGGTGGTGGCGTTCCAGCCGCACCGCTACACCCGCACCCGCGACCTGTTCGATGAATTCGCGGCGGTGCTTTCCAGCGTGGACGCGCTGCTGCTGACCGAGGTCTATCCGGCCGGCGAAGCGCCGATCGTCGGCGCCGACGCCAAATCGCTGGCGCGCTCGATCCGCACCCGCGGTCGGGTGGATCCGGTGGTCGTCGGCGGCGTAGCCGAACTGGGCGAGGCCCTGGCGGGAATGCTGTGCGACGGCGACCTGCTGCTGTTGATGGGCGCCGGCGACATCGGCGCGGCAGCCCAGCAGCTGGCCCGCGATGGCTTGCCGAACGGCCAGATCCCGGGAGAACCGGCATGAACCAGAATCTGCCGCCGCTGCGCATCAAGGATGCTTCTGCGTTCGGGCGCGTCGCCGTGCTGATGGGCGGAACCAGCAGCGAGCGCGAGGTGTCGCTCGATTCCGGGCGCAACGTGCTGGCCGGGTTGCAGGCCCGCGGCGTCGATGCGCACGCGGTGGACGGCATCCCGGCGCTGGTCGATGCACTGGTGCACGGCCAGTTCGACCGCGTCTTCAACATCCTGCACGGCAACCGGGGCGGCGGTGAGGACGGCGTGCTGCAGGGCTTCCTGGCGGCGTTCGAGATTCCCTGCACAGGCTCGGGCGTGCTCGGCAGCGCGCTGACCATGGACAAGATCCGCACCAAGCAGGTGTGGATGAGTTCGGGCCTGGCGACCCCGCGCTTCCTGCGGCTTCCGCCCGGGGCCGATCTGCATGCGGCCGCTGCGGAGCTTGGCTTGCCGGTGTTCGTCAAGCCGTCCTGCGAAGGCTCCAGCGTTGGCGCGGTGCGGGTGGAAACGGCCGCGGCGCTGGACGAGGCGCAGCGGGTGGCGCGTGAGTACGGAGGCGAAATGCTGATGGAGGCGCTGGTCGTCGGCGATGAGCTGACCGTCGGCATCCTCGGCGATCTCGCGCTGCCGTCGATCCGGATCGTGCCCAAGTCCGGTTGGTACGACTACCAGGCCAAGTACGTCGCCGAAGACACCCGGTATCTGTGCCCGGGCCTGGAAGGCGAGGAAGAGACCGCGATCCGGGAGCTGGCGCTGGGTGCTTTCCAGGCCGCCGGCGCCAGCGGCTGGGGCCGGGTCGACGTGATGCGCGATGCCGGCGGCCAGCTGTGGCTGCTGGAAGTCAACACCGCACCCGGCATGACCAGCCACTCGCTGGTGCCCAAGGCCGCGCGCGAATTCGGCCTGTCCTTCGAGGACCTGTGCTGGCGGATCCTGGAGCAGACGGTATGAAGATGCCGGGATTGGTGATTCGTGATTCGTCATTCGCAAAGGCAACAGCGGCGATGCGTTTCGCCATGCCACTGGAATTGCGCGCTCTTTCCAATCACCAATCACCAATCACCAATCCCGCTGCCCGGAGGGCAGCCCCATGACCGCCCTCGCGCGCCTGCTGGCCTGGCTGCTGGCGCTGGCGCTGGTCGCGCTGCCGGTGGCGGGCGTGGTCCGAGGCTGGTGGGGCGGCGGCTACTGGCCGCTGCGCACCCTGCGGGTGCAGGGGCCGCTGCAGCGGGTGGATCGGGCGCAGTTGCAGGCGGCAGTGCGGCCGCTGGCGCAGCGCGGATTCTTTGCGGTCGATCTGGCTGCGATCCAGGCGGCGGTGGGCAAGTTGCCGTGGGTCGAACACGCGGAAGTGCGCAAGCAGTGGCCGGACGTGCTCGAAGTGCGGATCCGCGAGTACCGGCCGGTGGCACGCTGGGGGCAGTCGCGAGTGCTGTCCGAGCGCGGTCACCTGTTCCCGGCCGGCGCGCTGCGCCTGCCGCCGGATCTGCCGCTGCTGGACGGGCCGGAAGCACGGGTGCCGGAGGTGGTTGCGCTCTACAACGCCGCGCGCGCGCAGTTGGCCCATGCCGGCGGCGTGCGCGCCGTCACGATCGATCGCCGCGGCAGCTGGTCGATCACCCTGCGCGACGGCACCGCCCTCGTGCTGGGGCGCAGCGACCCGGCGGCGCGGCTGGTGCGGTTCGCAACGCTGCTGCCGCAGTTGCAGGCACAGGACCCGCGCCGGCGGCTGGCCCGCGCCGACCTGCGCTACACCAACGGCTTTGCCCTGACCTGGGTGAAGGCAGAACCCGCGGCCTTGCCCGCGCCCGTGAACGCTCCTGGCAGCCGCAATGCTGCCACCAGCACGAACCCGAACCCGAACCCCGGCTCCAGGACATGAATTCCAAAGGCGGCAAATCCCTCATCGTCGGCCTCGACATCGGCACCTCCAAGGTGACCGCGCTGGTTGGCGAATACGCACCCGGTGAACCGATCGAAGTGATCGGCATCGGCACCCATGAATCGCGCGGCATGCGTCGTGGCGTCGTGGTCGACATCGATTCCACCGTGCAATCGATCCAGCGCGCGGTCGAGGAAGCCGAGCTGATGGCCGGCTGCGAGGTGCGCAGCGTCTACGCCTCGATCTCCGGCAACCACGTGCAGTGCCAGAATTCCAACGGCGTGGTGCCGATCCGCGACGGCGAGGTGAGCTACGACGACCTCAACCGCGTGCTGGAGGCGGCCAAGGCGGTGGCGATCCCGGCCGATCAGAAGATCCTGCACGCGATTCCGCGTGAGTACGTGCTGGACAATTCCCAGGAAGACATCAAGAACCCGGTCGGCATGACCGGCGTGCGGCTGGAAGTCCACGCCCACATCATCACCTGCGCGCAGTCAGCGGCGCAGAACATCAGCAAGTGCGTGCAGCGCTGCGACCTGCAGGTGGATGAGTTGATCGTCTCTTCGCTGGCGTCCAGCACCGCCGTGCTCACCGACGACGAGCGCGAGCTGGGCGTGGTGCTGGTCGACATGGGCGCGGGCACGACCGACATCGCCGTGTTCGTGCAGGGCGCGATTTGCCACACCGCCAACCTGCCGGTGGCCGGCGACAAGGTGACCGAGGACATCGCGCACATGCTGCGCACGCCGACCCCGCATGCGGAAGACATCAAGGTGAAGTACGCCTGCGCGCTGGCGCAGCTGGCGCGCGCCGAGGAGAGCATCCAGGTGGAAAGCGTGGGCGATCGCCCGCCGCGGCGGTTGCCGCGTCACGCGTTGGCGCAGGCGGTGCAGGCCCGCTACGAGGAAATCTTCGAACTGGTCCAGGCCGAGCTGCGGCGCTCCGGCTTCGAGCAGCGGGTGCGCGCCGGCATGGTGCTGACCGGCGGCGCCGCGAAGATGGAAGGCGTGGTCGAGCTTGCCGAGGAAATGCTGCAGATGCCGGTGCGGATCGGCGTGCCCCAGCACGTCACCGGGCTGGGCGAAGTGGTGGGCAATCCGGTCCACGCCACCGGCGTGGGCCTGCTGCTGATGGGCAGCCGGATCGAGGCACCGAGGCGGCCGAAGCTGACGGCAGGCAAGCCGGGCGGACGCCTGGACAAGGTTTTCAAGTGGTTCCGCGGCGAGTTTTGAGGGCAGGCAGACGGCAGGCAGATCGCGCAACAAACAATCACCAATCACCAATCACCAACAAGAAAGGACACGGACATGGCACATTTCGAACTGATCCAGCAGGCGGTACCCAATGCGGTGATCAAGGTCATCGGCGTCGGTGGCGGCGGCGGCAACGCCGTGGCGCACATGGTCAACAACGGGGTCGAAGGCGTGGAGTTCATCACCGCCAACACCGACTCGCAGGCGATCAAGAACTGCAGCACCAAGCTGCACCTCGGCGCCAACGTCACCAAGGGCCTCGGCGCCGGCGCCAATCCGGAAGTGGGCCGACAGGCGGCGCTGGAAGACCGCGAGGCGATCATGGACATGCTGCAAGGCGCCGACATGGTGTTCGTCACCGCCGGCATGGGTGGTGGCACCGGCACCGGCGCGGCGCCGGTGGTGGCGCAGCTGGCCAAGGAAATGGGCATCCTGACCGTGGCCGTCGTCACCAAGCCGTTCCCGTTCGAGGGTCGCCGACGCATGCAGGTGGCGCTCAAGGGGATCGAGGAATTGGGCCAGCATTGCGATTCGCTGATCACCATCCCGAACGAAAAGCTCATCACCGTGCTTGGCCGCAACGCCACCATGATCCAGGCCTTCCGCGCCGCCAATGACGTGTTGCAGGGCGCGGTGCAGGGGATTGCCGACCTGATCGTGCGTCCCGGCCTGATCAACGTCGACTTCGCCGACGTGCGCACGGTGATGTCGGAGATGGGCCTGGCGATGATGGGCAGCGGCAGCGCCCGCGGCGATGACCGCGCCCAGGCGGCGGCCGAAGCGGCGATCCAGAATCCGCTGCTGGACGACGTCAACCTGACCGGCGCCAATGGCATCCTGGTCAACATCACCGCCGGCCAGGACTTCACCATGGCCGAGTTCGACGAGATCGGCCGCACCATCGAGCAGTTCGCCTCCGAGGACGCCACCGTCATCATCGGCACCTCGCTGGACCACGAGCTGCAGGACGAGGTGCGGGTGACGGTGGTGGCCACCGGCCTGAGCCGCGCCACCGCCGGCCTGCGCCAGCCGCTGGCCGACGCCCGGCGTTCGGAGGTCCGCTTCGAACCCGTCAGCGAAGCGCCGCGCCGGCCGCAGGTGCAGCTGATCAATGCCCACGCGCGCCGCGATGGCACCACCGGGCTGGCGATCGATGCGGTCACCGATCCGTTCGAACCGGCGGCGGCGACCTCGTTTGCCAGTGCGCTGCGGCGCGGCGGCGCAGGCGCCGCTTCGGCCCCGGTCAGCGCGGAACTGCCCAAGGACGATTATCTGGACATTCCCGCGTTCCTGCGCCGGCAGGCGGATTGAGCAAGACGCGTCGGCCGGGAGCGGCCGGCGCAGGCGAGGGTCCGCGGCTGCTGCGGATCGGCGCCTGAAGGTGCCGCAGGGAAGCGGTGTCCGGTCCCACGCTGTGGTCGGTCAGGCCGCAGCGTCATTCGGCCGGTCGGTACGCCGACCGGCCGCTTTCATTGGGCGGGTGCAACGCCGTTTCCATATGCGCTTCGGGCTGGGTTCAGCCACCTGCGTGCTAGGCTTTCCGGATGCTCCGTCAGCGCACCCTCAAAAACATCGTCCGCGCCACCGGCGTGGGCCTGCACGGCGGCGAAAAGGTCTTCCTGACCCTGCGTCCGGCCCCGATCGACGCCGGCATCACCTTCCGCCGCACCGACCTCGATCCGGTCGTGGAGCTGCCGGCCAGCGCGGTGCTGGTGAATGAAACCACGCTGTGCACCGGGCTGGGCCGCGATGGCGTCAGGGTGCAGACGGTCGAGCACCTGATGTCGGCGCTGGCGGGCCTGGGCATCGACAATGCCAGCATTGACCTGACCGCGCCGGAAGTGCCGATCATGGACGGCTCGGCCGGGCCGTTCGTGTTCCTGCTGCAGACGGCGGGCGTCGTCGAGCAGAACGCGCCCAAGCGCTTCATCCGCATCCGCAAGCCGGTGGAAGTGCGCCAAGGCGACAAGCTGGCGCGGTTCGAACCGTACGACGGGTTCCGGCTCGGGTTCACGGTCAAGTTCGACCATCCGGCGATCCCGGACGCGCTGTCGCGGGTCGAGCTGGAGTTCTCGACCGAGAATTACATCCGCGAGATCAGCCGCGCCCGCACCTTCGGCTTCATGCGCGACCTGGAATCCATGCGCGAGCACAACCTCGGCCTCGGCGGCTCGATGGACAATGCCATCGTGCTCGACGAGTTCAGGGTCCTGAACGAGGACGGCCTGCGCTACGCCGACGAATTCGTGCGCCACAAGGCGCTGGATGCGATCGGCGACCTGTATCTGGCCGGGCACGCGATCCTGGGGGCCTACGAGGGCTACAAGTCCGGGCACGCCCTGAACAACGCGCTGGTGCGTGCGCTGCAGGCCGACGCGCAGGCCTGGGAGATCGTCAGCGCCGAGGCCGCGGAAACGCTGCCACTGCCGTCCTACGGGGCCGCCCAGCCGGCCTGAGGCACTGTGACCGCGCTCACGCATCGCGCGACGGGCCGGCATTGCCGGGTCTGCGGGGCGGTTTCCTGAACGGATATTTCGGGTTTCTTAACAAATTCCGGCAGTTGCGCGGTTAGGATGCGCCGTGGCCGGTTTCGGGGACCGCTTGCGTTCCCCGCCCTTTCCGGCCCGGCAACCGTCCTTCCGCGGGCTTTTCCGCGGGGTTCGGTCGCAGCAGATCCAGTGCAGTCGCCAGCCCGGTGCGGGCGGCTGCCGAGATCGGGGCACGACCCCCCGCGCCTGGCGACATCGGGCGCAGCGGGCCGGCGGTCGTCCTGACGCCAAGGTCGTTCACCTCGAGCCCGACGGAGCGGGCGACGTCGATCAATGCGGGTGCGGCAAGCCGAAGTTTGGCGTGCCACACCGGAGCGTCGACGACGTACACCAGCTTGTCCTTGCGAACATTGGCAAGGCGGGCATGCGCCGCCAGTCCCTGGGGCAGGTGGGGTCGCAACAACTGGTCCACCGCGTCGAGCCATTGGGCGCGACGCAGGAGGTCACCGGCCGAGCCGGCGAGCAGCGCTTCCAGCGCCGCGCGCGGGCCAAGGGTCGGGGCGCCGCCCCGCGGGGGCGTGGATCGCGAACCAGGCATGGCAGATGACCGAATCGAACAAGCTCCAGGACAACCTGCACGATACCCGCAACCGCGCCCAACTGTCGTTGGAGCGCTTCCGGCATTGGGCCACCGCGCGGCCGCTGGCGGCGCTGGCGCTGCTGCTGGGGGCCGGCATGCTGTGCGGCGCCGGATTGCGCAGTGCGGTGGGCCTGGCCCAGGTCGAGGCCCTGCAGGCGACCAATTCCGAGAAACAGGCCGAGCTGGACCGCGCCAAGCGTGATGCCCAGCGTGAAGTCAATGCGCTGGCGGCGCGACTGGCCGAGCTGCAGGCGCAGGCCAACCGCCTGAACGCGCTGGGCAGCCGCCTGACCCAGACCGGCCAGCTTGAGGATGGAGAATTCGACTTCCAGCGGCCGGTCGGCCAAGGCGGTCGCGGCCGCAGCAGCGACATGCCGGTGGGGGAATTGAAACTGCGGCTGTCGGCGCTGGAAGCCGACTATCGCCAGGCCGATACCCAGCTGTCGGTGATCGAATCCTTGTTGTTCAACCGCCAGCTCGACCTGCGCGCCACGCCCTCGCGCTTTCCGATCGCTGGCAGCTTCATCACCTCGGGCTTTGGTCGGCGCGCCGATCCGTTCGGCGGCGGCGGCGAGTTCCACCGGGGGATCGACTTCGAAGCCAACGCCGGCGATCCGGTGCTGGCGGTGGCCGATGGCGTGGTCAGCTTCGCCGGCGTCCGCAACGGCTATGGCAATACCATCGAGATCGACCACGGCAATGGCTATGTCACCCGCTATGCGCACAATTCGCGGTTGACCCACCAGGTCGGTGACCTGGTCCGCACCGGGCAGGAAATCGCCCGCGCCGGTTCCACCGGCCGTTCCACCGGCACCCACGTCCACCTCGAAGTCTGGCAGGACGGCGTGGTGGTCGATCCGCGCCGCTTCCTTGGCCACAACGACGCCTTGGCCCGCCACGGGCCGACGCACGGCTGACCCGACGGGCGCTCCGCCGGCACGGCGGACCGCGTCCCGTTAAACTGTCTGGCTTCGCTCGGGACGTGTGCCCGCAGCGGGGCCTGACGTTGTCGCCGCTTCCGATGTCGCGCCGCCAGCGCGCATCCCGCCAAGGACTGCACTTCCCATGTTCAACAGTTTGCTCACCAGCGTTTTCGGCAGCCGCAACGAGCGCCTGCTCAAGCAATACGGCACCATCGTCAAGAAGATCAACGCGCTCGAACCGAAGATGCAGGCGCTTTCGGACGCCGAGCTCAAGGCCAAGACCGACGAATTCCGCACCCGCATTGCTGAAGGCCAGACCTTGAACCGGCTGCTGCCGGAAGCGTTCGCGGTCTGCCGCGAAGCCTCGGTGCGGGTGTTCGGGATGCGCCATTTCGACGTCCAGCTGATCGGCGGCATGGTGCTGCACGCCGGCAAGATCGCGGAAATGCGCACCGGCGAGGGCAAGACCCTGACCGCCACCCTGGCGGTGTACCTGAACGCGCTGGAAGGCAAGGGCGTGCACGTCGTCACCGTCAATGACTACCTCGCCCGCCGCGACTCGGCGCAGATGGGCAAGCTCTACAACTGGCTGGGCCTGTCGGTGGGCGTGATCTATCCCGGCATGAACCATGCCGACAAGGGCCCGGCCTACGCCTGCGACATCACCTACGGCACCAACAACGAATTCGGCTTCGACTACCTGCGCGACAACATGGCGCTGGCGAAGGAAGACCGTTTCCAGCGCGGGCTGAATTTCGGCATCGTCGACGAAGTCGATTCGATCCTGATCGACGAGGCGCGCACCCCGCTGATCATTTCCGGCCCGGCCGACGAATCGCCGGAGCTGTACATCAAGGTCAACCAGATCGTCCCGTCGCTGGTCCGGCAGAAGGAAGAAGAGGGCGAGGGCGACTACTGGGTCGACGAGAAGCAGAAGCAGATCCACCTGTCCGAGGACGGCCAGGAGAATGCCGAGCAGAAGCTGCGCGAGATCGGCGTGCTCGGCCCCGAGGAGAGCCTGTACGCGGCGCAGAACATCCACATCGTCCACCACCTGAACGCGGCGGTGCGCGCCCACGCGCTGTTCCAGCGCGACGTCGATTACATCGTCAAGGATGGTGAAGTGATCATCGTCGACGAGTTCACCGGCCGCACCCTGCCGGGCCGGCGCTGGTCCGACGGCCTGCACCAGGCGGTTGAAGCCAAGGAAGGCGTGCCGGTCCAGCGCGAGAACCAGACCCTGGCCTCGATCACCTTCCAGAACCTGTTCCGCATGTACGCCAAGCTGTCGGGCATGACCGGCACCGCCGACACCGAGGCGTTCGAGTTCGACAACATCTACGGGCTCGAAGTGGTGGTCATCCCCACCAACCTGCCGATGATCCGTGTCGACAACTCCGACCAGGTCTTCCTCAATCGCCCGGGCAAGTACCGCGCCGTGATCCGCGACATCGAAGACTGCGTGCAGCGCGGCCAGCCGGTGCTGGTGGGCACGACCTCGATCGAAGTGTCGGAGCTGCTCAGCAGCGCGCTGGATTCGGCGAAGATTCCGCACGAAGTGCTGAACGCCAAGCACCACGAGCGCGAGGCGCAGATCGTCGCCAACGCCGGCGTGCCCGGATCGGTGACGATTGCCACCAACATGGCCGGCCGCGGCACCGACATCGTGCTGGGCGGTTCGCTGGAAGTGGCGCTGGCCGCGCTGGGCGACGACGCCAGCGCGCTGGACCGCGACCGCGTCAAGAGCGAATGGCAGCAGCGCCACGACGCCGCCATCGCCGCCGGCGGCCTGCACATCATCGGCACCGAGCGGCATGAGAGTCGGCGCATCGACAACCAGCTGCGCGGCCGCTCCGGCCGTCAGGGCGACCCGGGTTCCAGCCGCTTCTACCTGTCGCTGGAAGACAACCTGATGCGCATCTTCGCCGCCGACTGGGTGCAGAAGGTGATGGCGAAGATGGGCCTGAAGGAAGACGACGTCATCGAGTCGCCGCTGGTGACGCGCCAGATCGCCAACGCCCAGCGCAAGGTCGAGGCCCACAACTTCGACATCCGCAAGCAGCTGCTCGAGTACGACGACGTCAACAACGATCAGCGCAAGGTGGTCTACGGCCAGCGCCGGGAGCTGCTGGAAGCCGAGAGCATCCAGGAGAACATCGACGGCATCCGCGAGGACGTGGTCGCCGCGATGGTCGAGAAATTCGTGCCGCAGGATTCGATCGACGAGCAGTGGGACCTGCCGGGGCTGGAAGCCGAATTGCTGGGCCAGCTGGGCGTGCAGCTGGACCTGGTCGGCCTGCACCAGCGGGAAACCGAACTGGACGCCACCGGGATCCTCAAGCACGTGGAGGAGGCGGTGGCGGCGCTGTTCGCCGACAAGGAAGCGCAGATCGGCAGCGACACCATGCGCATGCTGGAGAAGCACGTGATGCTCAACGTGCTCGACCAGAGCTGGAAGGAACACCTGGCGCGGATGGACTACCTGCGCCAGGGCATCGGCCTGCGCGGCTACGCGCAAAAGCAGCCCAAGCAGGAATACAAGCGCGAGGCGTTCGAGCTGTTCACCGAGCTGCTGGAGAAGGTCAAGCTCGAAGTGGTCTCGCTGCTGGCGCGGGTCCGTATCCGCAACGAACAGGAAGTGGCCGAGGCCGAGGCGCAGGAGCGCGCGCGCGCCGAGGCGATTGCCCGACAGTCCTCGTTCCAGCACCCCGAGACCGGCAGCCTGGGCGCCGACGACGAGGCGGCAGACGTCGAGCGTGCGCTGGCGCAGGCCAATGTCGGTCGCAACGACCCCTGTCCCTGCGGCAGTGGCAAGAAGTTCAAGTATTGCCATGGGAAGCTCAGCTGAGGCACGCCTGCCGAAAGTCGGGCGTGTTGCGCGGCTTGGGCGGATCGCCGCGGCGACCGGCGCGGCCGTGGATAGCTTGGGGCAGTGGTTTCGACCCGCCGCACGGGCCGCATTGAGCGCATGAAACGGATCCACGTCGTTGCCGCCGTACTGCGCGACCCGCGCGGACGCATCCTGCTGGCGCGCCGCACCGAAGGGCGCGAGCTGGCCGGGCTGTGGGAGTTTCCCGGCGGCAAGGTCGAGCCCGGCGAAGCGCCGGAGGCGGCGCTGGTGCGCGAATTGCGCGAGGAACTGGGGATCGAGGCCGCGGTGGGCATCGCGGTGGTTTGCGTCACCCATGAAGACACCGACAAGTGCCTGTTGCTGGACGTGCGCGAGGCCAGTTTCAGCGGCCGCCCGCGCGGGCTGGAAGGTCAGGCGCTGGCCTGGGTGCCGCTGCACAAGCTGGGCGAGTATCCGATGCCACCGGCAGACCAGCCGGTGGTGGCGGCGCTGCTGGCGCGTGCTTGATCCGGGAGACGGGAGACGGGAGACGGGAGACGGGAAGCGGGAAGCGGGAAGCCGCTGATTGCAATGACTTCCGGATTCGGGAATCAGGGCGTGGTTCGAGGCCCGCTTCAGCGCCGGACTTCCGAGGCCAGCTTGCGGTACAGGCGATCCAGAGCGGCGATCTGCGGGTCCAACGCTTCGGGCGGTGCTTCGTTGGACAGCACGTCGTCGGCAATGACCAGCCGCTGCGCGCGAGTGGCCTGCGCGGCGAGCATCGAACGCGCCAGCGCCGCGTCGATTCCGTCGCGCTGCTGCAAGCGCCGCAGTTGCGTGTCTTCGGCAACGTCGATGACCAGGATGCGTTGCAGCCAGGGATAGGCTTGGCGCCCGCCGGCTTCGGCCAGCAGGGGGATTGAAGCGATGGCATAGGGCCCCTGCGCCGCCACGCATTCGGCGCGCAGCGCAGCGCGCACGCGCGGATGAATGATGGCTTCCAGCCGTTGCCGTGCCTGCGGGTCGGCGAACACCCGCTGGCGCATGGCGGCGCGGTCGAGGTGGCCGTCCGCCGTCAGGACGCCGGTTCCGAAGGTTCGCACCACTTCGGCCAGCCCGGAAGTGTCCGGCGCCACCGCCGCGCGCGCCGCCGCGTCAGCGTCGGCGATGGCCACACCCAGCGCACGAAAGCGTGCTTCGACGGTGGATTTCCCGGACGCCACGCCGCCGGTGAGGCCGAGGATGAAGGCCGTCATGGGCGGGTCGCTGTGGGCATCGTCATCGCCGTGGTCGTGCGGGGTCAATCGTTGGCAGCTGACAGCTCGGCGCCGCGCAACCGCGCCGCGTGGATGGCGTCGGCAACCAGTCCGCGCAGGCCGCCGGCTTCGAACCGTTCCAGCGCGGCCTGGGTCGTGCCGTTGGGGGACGTCACCCGCTTGCGCAACTCGGCGGCATCGACCCCGGATTCAACCAGCATGCGGCCGGCGCCGAGCACGGTTTGCAGGGCCAGCTGGCGTGCGGCTTCCGGCGCCAGGCCTTCCCGGATGCCGGCGTCGATCATCGCTTCGGCCAGCAGGAACACGTAGGCCGGGCCGCTGCCGGACAGGGCCGTCACGGCGTCCATCTGGGTTTCGTCGTCGATCCAGACCGTCGTCCCCGCCGCCGCCAGCAGCGCCTGCGCCAGCGCCCGCCCGCCGGCATCGACGCCGGGACGGGCGTACAGCCCGGAAGCGCCCGCCGCCAACAGCGCCGGGGTATTGGGCATCACCCGCACGACCCGGATGCCACCGCCCAACCAGCGGTCGATCTGGGCGCTGGTGATGCCGGCCGCGATCGAGATGACCAGCGGCGCCTGCGCCTGCGCCGGCGCGGCCAGCCCCTCGCACACCGGGCGCATGACCTGCGGCTTGACCGCGAACACCCAGGTGTCAGCGCCTTCGACCGCCTGCGCCGATTGCTCGAACACGGCCACGCCGAAGTCGGTCCGCAGCGCCTCGCGCAACGGCAGTACCGGCTCGGCGACGCGGAGCCGCGCCGGATCGACGCCTTGGCGCAGCAGTCCGCCGATCAGGCTGCGCGCCATGTTGCCGCCGCCGATGAAGGCGAGGGATCGGGAATCGGTGATCGGGATCTTGGAAGGGTTCATGGCGGTGTGCGTGATGTTCAGGGCTTGGGCGGGCGCGGACCGAACAGGGCGCTGCCGACCCGGACCATGGTCGCACCTTCTTCGATGGCGGTGGCAAAGTCCTCGCTCATGCCCATCGACAGGGTGTCCAGGTCGGGGTGGTCGGCTCGCAGGGCGACGAACAGGGCGGCCATCGCCCGGAACGCGGCGCGCCGACGATCGAAGTCCGGTTCGGGTGCGGGAATCGCCATCAGCCCGCGCAGGCGCAGGCGCGGCTGGGCGGCGATGGCGGCGGCCAGCGTGGCAACCTCCTGCGGCCTGCATCCGCTTTTGCTGGTTTCATCGTCGATGTTGACCTGGATCAGGACGTTCAGCGGCGCCAGCGCCGTCGGCCGATGGCGCGCCAGCGCGGCCACCAGCTTGGGCCGATCCACGGTCTGCACCCAGTCGAAGGCGCGCGCGGCCAGCTCGGCCTTGTTCGATTGCAGGTGCCCGATCAGGTGCCATTCCAGCCCCAGCGGGCGCAGCGCCTCGATCTTGGGCAGGGCTTCCTGCACATAGTTTTCGCCGAAGGCGCGCTGCCCGGCCGCGGCGATGGCGGCGATCGCCGGCGGCGGCCGGGTTTTCGAAACCGCCAGCAGACGCGCGGCTGGCCTGCCGCGGGCGCGGCTTGCGTTCCCGATCAGTGAGAGAATCCGCGCGAGCGCGGCGCTGGGGTCAGGCGGTGCAGGCATGGGGCTGATTCTGGGCTGGACCGGGGCTGGACCGGGGCTGGATCGTGGCGTGAGCCCGGCGGTTGAACGCGGACGCATCTGGCGCTCATACTGCGCCATGGGTGCCGTGGCGCCAACCGGCGGTACAGTACAGGGAATCCACATCAACTGAACGGCGCGGGGGAAACGCATGGACATTGCCGAACTGCTGGCATTTTCGGTCAAGAACAAGGCTTCGGACTTGCATCTGTCGGCCGGCGTGCCGCCGATGATTCGCGTGGACGGCGACGTGCGCCGCATCAACATCCCCGCGCTCGACCACAAGCAGGTCCACGCGCTGGTCTACGACATCATGTCGGACAAGCAGCGTCGCGACTACGAAGAATTCCTCGAATGCGACTTTTCGTTCGAAATCCCCGGGCTGGCGCGCTTCCGCGTCAATGCGTTCAACCAGAATCGCGGCGCCGGCGCGGTGTTCCGCACCATTCCCTCGGAAGTGCTCACCCTTGAGGACCTCGGCTGCCCGCGCATCTTCAAGGAGCTGATCGAACAACCGCAGGGGCTGATCCTCGTCACCGGGCCGACCGGCTCGGGCAAGTCGACCACGCTGGCGGCGATGATCGATCACATCAACAAGAAGGACTACAGCCACATCCTGTCGGTCGAAGACCCGATCGAATTCGTCCACACCTCGCAAAAATGCCTGATCAACCAGCGCGAAGTGCACCGCGATACCCACGGTTTCAACGAAGCGCTGCGCTCGGCGCTGCGTGAGGACCCGGACATCATCCTGGTCGGCGAATTGCGCGACCTGGAAACCATCCGCCTCGCCCTGACTGCCGCGGAAACCGGCCACCTGGTGTTCGCCACCCTGCACACCAGTTCGGCGGCCAAGACCATCGACCGCATCATCGACGTGTTCCCCGCCGGCGAAAAGCCGATGGTGCGCTCGATGCTGTCCGAATCCTTGCGCGCGGTGATCGCCCAGGCGCTGCTGAAGAAGATCGGTGGCGGCCGCACCGCCGCCTGGGAAATCATGGTGGGCACCCCCGCCATCCGCAACCTGATCCGCGAGGACAAGGTGGCGCAGATGTATTCGTCCATCCAGACCGGCCAGGCCGTGGGCATGCAGACGCTGGACCAGCATTTGCAGGACCTGACCAAGCGCGGCATGGTGAGCCGCAAGGAAGCCCACGATTACGCCAAGGACAAGCGGTTGTTCGAGTGAGGGTGGTCATTGGTGATTCGTGATTCGTGATTCGTAAAAGCCGAGGTTCGATGAACGATCTGGTGGGGATGCGAAGGGCGGTCTGCTCTCTCGAATCACCAATCACCAATCACGAATCCCGGCTCCGCAGGAGCCAAACATGAGCAGCATCGATTTCACCTCGTTCCTCAAGCTGATGGCGCACCAGAAGGCGTCGGACCTGTTCATCACCGCCGGGATGCCGCCGTCGATGAAGGTGAACGGCAAGATCAGCCCGATCACCCAGAACCCGCTGACCCCGCAGCAGTCGCGCGATCTGGTGCTGAACGTGATGTCGCCGCAGCAGCGCGAGGAGTTCGAAAAGACCCACGAGTGCAACTTCGCCATCGGCGTGTCCGGGGTGGGCCGCTTCCGCGTCAGCTGCTTCTACCAGCGCAACCAGGTCGGCATGGTGCTGCGCCGGATCGAGACCCGCATCCCGACCGTCGAAGAACTCAGCCTGCCGCCGGTGATCAAGACCCTGGCGATGACCAAGCGCGGCATCATCCTCTTCGTGGGCGCCACCGGCACCGGCAAATCCACCTCGCTGGCGTCGATGATCGGCTACCGCAACGCCAATTCGACCGGCCATATCATCACGATCGAAGATCCGATCGAATTCGTGCACAAGCACGACGGCTGCATCATCACCCAGCGCGAAGTCGGCATCGACACCGACAGCTGGGAAAACGCGCTGAAGAACACTCTGCGCCAGGCGCCGGACGTGATCATGATCGGCGAGGTGCGCACCCGCGAGGGCATGGACCACGCCATCGCCTTCGCCGAAACCGGCCACCTGGTGCTGTGCACGCTGCACGCCAACAACGCGAACCAGGCGATGGACCGCATCATCAACTTCTTCCCGGAAGACCGTCGCAGCCAGCTGCTGATGGATCTTTCGCTCAACCTCAAGGGCGTGGTGGCGCAGCAGCTGGTGCCCACCCCGGACGGCAAGGCGCGGCGGGTGGCGATGGAAATCCTGCTCGGCACGCCGCTGGTGCAGGACTACATCCGCGACGGCGAAATCCACAAGCTCAAAGAGGTGATGAAGGAATCCGTGCAATTGGGCATGAAGACCTTCGACCAGAGCCTGTTCGAGCTGTATCAGGCCGGCGAGATCAGCTACGAGGACGCGCTGCGGTTTGCCGACTCGTCCAACGAAGTGCGCCTGCGGATCAAGCTGGCCCAGGGCGGCGATGCCAGCACTCTGGCGCAGGGGCTGGACGGCGTGCAGGTCGCCGAGGCGCGCTGATCGCGTTGCGACGGCAGCGGCGGGCCTGCGTCCGGCGCGGGCTTCGCCATCCGGGCTGGCGATCCGGGCCGGATGGTGAGTGATCGCCGTGGCATTGCCTTAGAATGCGGCTCATGGACGCGCACGAACACGGCTTTGGCAACCACCTGCTGATCGCGCTGCCGGCGCTGCACGACGCCAATTTCGAGCGCAGCGTCACGCTGATTTGCCAGCACGACGGCGACGGCGCGATGGGCGTGATCGTCAACCGGCCCTCCGAATACACGATTGGCGAGATCCTGCGCCAGATGGGCGTGGAATGCGGCGATGATGCGCTCGGTCAGCGCCCGGTACTCAGCGGCGGGCCGGTGCATCCCGAGCGCGGCTTCGTCGTGCATGACGGCGGCCGTGGCTGGGATTCCAGCCTCGAAGTCGGCGACGGCCTGTACCTGACCACCTCGCGCGACGTGCTGGAAGCGATGGCGCGTGGCGAGGGGCCGCCGCAGGCGCTGGTGGCGCTGGGCTGTGCCGGCTGGGGCGCGGGCCAGCTCGAGCAGGAATTGGTGGACGACAGCTGGCTGCTGGTGCCGAGCCGGCGCGACGTGCTGTTCGACCTGCCGCTGGCGCAGCGCTGGCAGGCGGCGGCGGGAACCATCGGCGTGGATCTGGTCAACCACGCCAGCCACAGCGGGCACGCGTGAGCGCTGACGAGGACGCACCCAATCCAGCGCTGGCAGTCGCGCCGGCGATCCGCAGCGATGGCACGGTGCTGGGCTTCGACGTTGGCGCACGCCGGATCGGGGTGGCGGTGGGCAACGCCATGACCGGCAGCGCCCGCGCGGTGGCGGTGATCGACGTGCATGCCGCCGGTCCCGACTGGGCCCATGCCGACAAGCTGCTGCGCGAATGGCGGCCTGACGGGCTGGTGGTCGGTGACCCGATGACGCTCGACGGCGGTGACCAGCCGATCCGCCAAGCGGCCCACGCCTTCGCCCGTGCGCTGCGCCTGCGCACCCGGCTGCCGGTGGTGATGGTCGATGAACGCAACAGCTCGCAGGAAGCAGCGCGCCGGTTCGCCGCCGCGCGCGCCGAGGGCCGCAGCAAGCGGCGTGACGCCGACGCCCTGGATGCGGTGGCGGCGGCGGTCATTGTCGAGCGCTGGCTGGCATCGCCGCACGACGGGCAGCCGGTGGGATGATGGCTGCCGATGCCGCTGAAATGCTCCCGGCCGCTCCGGGCCAGGCAGAGCGAACCGGGCCGGAATTTCTGTCCTGTCCCAGCTTGATTCCATGACCTGCATGAACCCACAAATCGACGCCCACGGACGCCTGCACCACCTGCTCGATCTGGCAACCCTGTCGGTCGCCGCCCTCGATGCCCTGCTGCAGCGCGCGCAGGCGTTCGCCGACGGTGCGCAGGCGCCCGCGGCGCTGGCCGGCCAGGCGGTGTGCACGCTGTTCTTCGAGCCATCCACCCGCACCCGGTTGAGCTTCCAGCTGGCGGCGCAGCGGCTGGGCGCGCAGATCCTCAACTTCGACGCCTCCACCGCCTCGACGACCAAGGGCGAGTCCGACCTCGACACCTTCCGCAACCTGCAGGCCATGGGCGTGCGCGGCTTCGTCATTCGGCACAAGGCCGACGGCGCGGTGGCGGCGCTGGCGCAGGCGGCTGCGCCGGGCGTGGCGGTGGTCAACGCCGGCGATGGCCGCAGCCACCATCCCAGCCAGGGCCTGCTTGACATGCTGACCCTGCGGCAGGCCAAGGGCGCGGATTTCTCGAATCTGAAGGTGGTGATCGTCGGCGACGTGAAGCATTCGCGGGTGGCCCGCAGCGACCTGCACGCATTGCGCAAGCTGGGCTGCGGCGAGATTCGCGTCTGCGGCCCGCAGGTGCTGCTGCCTGACGCGCAGACCCTGCATGGTTGCGTGGTCAGCCACGATTTCGACGCGGCGCTGGACGGCGTGGACGCCGTCATGATGCTGCGGCTGCAGCGCGAGCGCATGGTCGAAGGTTTGGTCGAATCGCTGGAGGCGTACCACCGCGATTACGGCCTGACCGAAACCCGCCTGCGCCGCGCCGCGGCGGATGCGATCGTCATGCACCCCGGGCCATTGAACCGCGGCATCGAGATCACCGACGCGGTGGCCGATGGACCGCAGTCGTGGATCCTGCGCCAGGTCGCCAACGGCGTGGCGGTGCGGATGGCGGTGCTGGAGGCGGTGCTGGGCGGCTGAGGGAATCAATGCCCGGATGCGGTGGCTCGCCGGGCTAGGCTGGCAGGGCCAGAGTGCTGATGTTCCATCGTGCATTGAGCCAGACGGCGACGGCGACCAGATTGCAGATAACCATCAGCAGGAAAACGCGCTGATAGGAGCGTTTGCTGGATTTATGCCGGAACAGATGTTGCGCCAGCCAGGCGGCAGGCCAGCCGCCCAGCACTTCGAGCCCATGCAAAATGACCTCAGGTGTACGTTGTCCACCGCGTGAGGCTGATTGCTTGTCTCGCCAGTACGCCACGACAGTGACCAAGTTGATGGTTGCCATATAGACATGCACATGGACGGGCACCAGATTGAGCAAGGTCGCCCATGACCATGTTGCTGCGAATACCGACAACAGTATTGCAACCAGCTTTGACAGGATTGGCCGTTTGCTGCGTTGCAGGGCAGAAGGTGCAGCTTCTGATGATTTGACCTTGGGTGGTCGAGCGTTTCTGGCACGCCATCGCCCGTCTGGCTGCTTGTACGGAACGTACTCAAGCGTGCTCCCGATGGATGGCTGTATGCCACCACAGTCGCGGATATGAACAAACAGGTCCGGCAGCGGGCCACCGTTCGGTTTGATGAAGCCGTAGCTTCCGGCTTCATTCCATTTCGTCAATGTGCCGAGTTCGGTCTTGTCCATTCGCTTCAGCGCAGCAGCACCAGCGTCGCCAGCCCGAGGAAGGTGAAGAAACCCAGCGAATCGGTGAGCGCGGTCAGGAAGATGCCGCTGGCCAGGGCAGGGTCGAAGTGCATGCGCTTGAGGGTCAGCGGGATCAGCACGCCGGCGGTGGCGGCGATCAGCAGGTTGCAGGTCAGGGCGATGAAGATGACCGCCGACAGCCCGGCGTTGCTGAACCAGACCCAGACAATGACCGCGAGCACCGCGCCCATCAGCAGGCCGTTGAGCAGGGCCACGCGCAGTTCCTTCCACAGCAGGGTCATCACATTCGCCGCGCCGATCTGGCCCAAAGCCAGGCCGCGCACCATCAGCGCCATCACCTGGGTGCCGGCGTTGCCGCCGAGCCCGGCGACCATCGGCATCAGCACCGCCAGCGCCACCAGCTGGTCGATGGTGTGCTCGAACTGGCCAACCACGTTGGCGGCGATGAAGGCGGTGCACAGGTTGACCGACAGCCACACCAGCCGCCGGCGCATGGCGCGCCAGACCGGGCTGAACAGGTCTTCGTCCTCGTCGAGGCCGGCGGCCGACAGCGCCTGGTGCTCGGCCTGTTCGCGGATGATGTCGACCACGTCATCAATCGTGATGCGGCCGAGCAGGACGTTGTTGGCGTCCACCACCGGGGCGCTGATCCAGTCGTGGTCGGAGAATTTGCGCGCCACCTCGCCGGCGGTCTCGTCGACGTCGATGGCCGGCTGTTCGTCGTCGATCAGCTGGTTGATCGGGGTGCCTGGTTCGTGGGTCAGCAGCGCTTGCAGCGCGATCCGGCCCACGTACTGGTGTCGCTTGCTCTCGACATAGAGATGGTCGGTGTGGTCGGGCAATTCGCCGCGCAGGCGCAGGTAGCGCAGCACCACGTCGACGGTGGTGTCGGTGCGCACCGTCACCACGTCCGGGTTCATCAGGCGGCCGGCGGTGTCCTCCTCATAGGACAGCACCTGTTCGAGGCGATCGCGGTTCTCGCGATCCATCGATTTCAGGACTTCCTCGATCACCGTATCCGGCAGGTCTTCGACCAGATCCGCGAGGTCGTCGATGTCGAGGTCGGAGGCGGCGGCGATCAGCTCGTCCGGATCCATGTCGGCGATCAGTCCTTCGCGCACCTCGTCGCCGACGTGGACCAGCACCTCGCCGTCGTCTTCGGAATCGACCAGGCCCCACACCACCGAGCGCTTGGCCGGTGGCAGCGATTCGAGCAGGTTGCCGATCTCGGCCGGCGACAGCGTGTTGACCAGCCGCCGCACCGGGCCCAGCCGGCCACTGTCCAGCGCGTCGGACAGCAGGCGCAGCTGGCGCGCAGGCTTGTCGTGGCGGATGTCTTCGGCCATGAGGGAGTTCCGGCGGTGAGAAAGGGCGACTCACGCGGCGGAACGCGCGGACGCCGAATCAAGTGTCCATGGTGGCCGCATTATCCCCTGCATCGGCCGGATCGGCCAGCAGCTGGGTGCTGAAGATCAGTGCTTCGCGCTGCGGTGCGCGTCGAGCCAGCGTTCGATTCCGGCGCGGGTGCGGGCGCGCAGCAGCGCCGGCGCGTCGGCGCGCAGCCGCGTCAGCTCGCAGCCGCGGATGGCTTGCCGCACTTCCAGCAGGTGCGATGGGTGCAGGCTCAATTCGTCCAGCCCCAGCGCCAGCAGCAGAGGCGCGAACGCCGGTTCGGCCGCGATTTCGCCGCACAGCGTGACGGGCACGCCGCGTCGGCGGGCGGTCCTGGTCACATCATGCAGCACCCGCAGCACCGCCGGGTGCAGGGGCGTGTAGAGCGCCTCCAGTGCCTCGTTGGTACGGTCGGCGGCGAGCAGGTACTGGACCAGGTCGTTGCTGCCGATGGCCAGGAAATCGGCCAGCTTGAGGAAGGACGGCAGCGCCAACGCCGCCGCCGGCACTTCGATCATCGTGCCCAGCGGCACCTTGGCGGCGATTTCACGGCCTTCGGCGCGCAGCTCCCGCATGGCGTTGTCCAGCGAACTGCGGACCGCTTGCAGTTCCTCGATGCCCGACAGCATCGGGATCAGCACCCGCACCGGCCCATAGCCCGAAGCGCGCACGATCGCACGCAGTTGGGTGCGCAGCATGCCCGCCAGCGCCAGCGACAGGCGCACGCCGCGCAGGCCCAGCGCCGGATTGGCTTCCTGGCGCAGGGCCAGGCCGGAGCGTTCGGCCTTGTCCGCGCCCAGATCCAGGGTGCGGATGGTGACCATGCGCCCGGTCATCGCCAGCACCACGTCGCGGTAGGCGCGGAACTGGGTTTCCTCGTCCGGCAATTCGCCGCGGCCGAGGAACAGGAATTCGGAGCGGAACAGACCGATGCCGGCGGCGCCGAGCGCGTGCGCCTCGCTGGCGTCGTCGCGGGTTTCGGCGTTGGCCCAGAGCTTGATGTCGACGCCATCCAGGGTGCGCGAGGGTTCGCGTCGCAGGCGGTTGAGCTGGCGGCGTTCCTGGCGCACCTGAGTGACGCGGGCGTGGTGCGCACGCAGGTCGGCGGCGTCGGGTTCGAGGATGACCAGGCCACTGCCGCCGTCGAGCAGCAGCACGTCGCCATCCCTGGCTTTCAGCAAGGCCTGGCTGGCGCCGACCACCAGCGGCAGATGCAGGCTGCGCGCCATGATGGTGCTGTGCGAGAGCGGGCTGCCGGCGGCCGTGACGACCCCGACCACGCCCTGAGCTTGCAGCTGCGCCAGTTCGGCCGGGGCGATGTTGTCGGTGATCAGGATGTCGCCGGAGACGCCGGGCAGGGCGGCCTTGCGGTTGTGCAGCGCGCCGTGCAGGCGTTCAATGATGTGGTCGATGTCGTCGATGCGGCTGCGCAGGTAGGCGTCGTCCATCTCCTCGAACGCCGCGGTGATGCGGTTGCGTTGCAGGCGCAGGGCGTAATCGGCGGAGTAGGGGCCGGTGCGGATCAGGGTGTCGATGCCCGACAGCAGTTCCGGGTCGTCGAGCAGGAGGGCGTGCAGGTCGACGAAGTCGCCCAGTTCGGAGGCCAGTGCGCCTTGCAGGCGCTCGCGCAGGGCGCGCATTTCGGCACGGACCTCGGCAACGGCGGCGCGAAAGCGCGCGATTTCCGCAGCGACAGCGTCCGCCGCAATGGTGCTGACTTCGATCTCCAGTCGGTGCGGCAGCCGCATCCGCGCGCGACCGAGCGCACACCCGCGCGCCGCCGCCACGCCGGAAAGCAGCTGCCGCATCAGCTGTCCTCGTCGAAGCGGCGCTCGAACAGCGCGGCCACCGCGTCGGCCGCGGCCTGCTCGTCGGCACCGTCGACCCGCAGCACCACCTCGGCACCGGGCCCGGCGGCCAGCAGCATCACCCCCATGATGCTCTTGGCGTTGACCTCGCGGCCGCGCACCTCCAGCGTGGCCTGGCTCTGGAATGCCGACAGCACGTGGACCAGCTTGGCGGTCGCCCGTGCGTGCAGGCCAAGTCGGTTGATGATCCTGAGTTCGCGCCGGATCATGCGCGACCCCTGTGGAAGGACGGTGGCGGGCGGGGGTCAGATGTCATCCGTGATGGCTCCGTTGCGTGCACCGGCGGCGGCCACCGCCGGCAGATCGTCCAACTCCAGTTCGGCGTAATTCATCACCCGCATCAGCATGGGCAGGCTGAGCGCGGAGACCCGGCGCACCGGGGTCCCCAGGCGCGAAAGCCGTGCCGCCACGTTGCTCGGGGTGGCACCGTACAGATCGGTCAGAATCAGGACGCCATCGCCCTGGTCCACCCGCCGCAGCGCCGCGCTGGCCTGTGGCAGCAGCGTCGTCGGATCGCCGTCGAACGGCACCTCGAAGGCCTCGCAGGCCAGCGGCAGCTTGTGCAGCAGGCGTGCGGCGACCGCCACCAGCGCGTGGCCGATGCCTTCGTGGGTGATCAGCAGGACGCCAACGGACATGCCGACAAGTTAGCAGACGCGAACGATCCTGCGGAAGCGGGCGCGTGCGGCGCTGGCGGATCTTGTGGCCTGCGCCCGGTTCAGTGCTCCAGATACAGGTCCGGCAGCAAGCGGGCGCTCGGGTCGACCGCATAGCCGGACAGGTCGGTGACGCCGGCTTCGGCCAGCACCTCGTCATCGATCAGGAAATGGCCGGCAAAGCCCCTGGCCTCGCGCGTCAGCACCGCGTGGGCGGCGTCGGCGAGGATGGCCGGATGGCGGCCGTTGCGGCGGTCCACGCCGGGGATCATGTTCAGCGCTTCGGTGGCGATCAGGGTGCGCGGCCACAGCGCGTTGACGGCGACGCCCTTGGGGCCGAACTCGGCGGCAAGCCCGAGGGTGACGAAACTCATGCCCATCTTCGCCAAGGTGTAGGCGGTGAACGGCCCCCACCATTTCGGATCCAGCGAGGGCGGCGGGCACAGGGTGAGGATGTGCGGATTGGCGGACTTGAGCAGGTGCGGCAGGCAGGCCTGTGCGCACAGGAAGCTGCCGCGACTGTTGACCTGCTGCATCAGGTCGAAGCGCTTCATCGGCGTGTCCAGGGTGCCGCGCAGCCAGATCGCGCTGGCGTTGTTGATCAGGATGTCGATGCTGCCGAACGCTTCCACGGTGGCGGCAACCGCGGCCTGCACCTGCTCTTCTTCGCGGATATCGCATTTGATCGCCAGGGCCTTGCCGCCGGCGGCTTCCACTGCGGCCGCGGCGGTGTGGATCGTCCCCGGCAATTTCGGATTGGCGACATCGGATTTGGCGGCGATGACGACGTTGGCGCCGTCGCGGCCGGCGCGCTCGGCGATGGCGAGGCCAATTCCGCGCGAGGCACCGGTGATGAACAAGGTCTTTCCAGCAAGCGTCGTCATGCGTACGTGTCCGTATTGATTCATGGAGAGTGTAGCGCGCAGGCCGTATCCTTTCGCCAATGCACGGCGCCTGGTTCGACAACCTGCTTGCCTGGATCGGCGCCCACCCGGTGGCGGCGGGCGCCCTGGTGTTCCTGATCGCCTTCTGCGATGCGCTGATCATCCTTGGCGCGATCGTGCCGGCGCTGCCGCTGATGATCGCGATCGGGGTGCTGATCGGCATGGACCAGATCGCCGGTCCCTATGCAGTGCTGTGCGCGGCGGCGGGCGCGTTCTGCGCCGATGGCCTGAGCTACTGGGTTGGCCGACGCTGGGGCGATGACCTGCGCGGGGTGTGGCCGTTCCGGCGCTATCCGGGCCTGCTGGAGCGCGGCGAAACCCTGTTCCGCCGCAATGCCAACAAGAGCCTGCTGATCGCCCGCTACGTCGGCGCGGTGCGTCCCTTCGTGCCGGCCATCGCCGGCATGTCGCGCATGCCGCTGTCCCGCTACCTGCGCATCAGCGGCTTCGCCTGCCTGAGCTGGGCGGTGCTGTTCCTGCTGCCGGGCTGGGCGCTGGGCGAAGCCTACGAAGCAGTGGCCGCGGTGGCGGACAAGCTCGCGCTGGCGCTGCTGGGCCTGGTTGCGGTGCTGGCGCTGGTCTGGGCGCTGGTGCTCTACACGTGGCGCTGGTTTGCGCGCAACGCCGATGGCCTGCTGGCGCGCGCGCTGCGCTGGAGCCAGACCCATCCGCGGCTGGGGCGGGTGGTGCGTTCGGTGATCGATCCGGCGCGGCGGGAATCGGTGTCGCTGCTGCTGCTGGCCTGCTGCCTGTTCGGCTTCGCCTGGGCCTGGGCCTGGCTCAGCGGCAGCCTGCTGGCCAGCGGCGGCCCGCTGCGGATCGATCACGAGGTCTTCGCCTTCATGCGCGCCCTGCGCAACCCGCTGGCCGACCGCACCATGGCCACGCTGGCCGCGTTGGGCAGTGCGCCGGTGCTGGGCAGCGCGTTTGGCGGGGCGATGCTGTGGCTGCTGTGGCGGCGGCGCTGGAAGGCCGCGTTGCACTGGGGCGTGGCGGTTGCGGTCGGGTTGGGGCTGACCGAAGCGCTGGCGGCCGTGGTCCACATGCCGCGCCCGCCGACCGCAGCGGCGGGCTTCGGCTTCCCGTCGATCGCCGTCACCATGACCACGGTGGTATTCGGCTTCTTCGCCGTCTTGATCGCCCGCGAGCTGCCGGGCCGGCAGCGGGTGTGGCCCTACCTGCTGACCGGCGTGGCCACGGCGCTGGTCGGCTTCGCCCGCCTGTACCTGGGCGCGCACTGGCTGACCGATATCGTGGGCGGCGTGCTGCTGGGCGCGATCTGGGTGCTGTTGATCGGGATTGCCTACCGCCGCCACAGCGAGCGTTCGTTCTGGATGCCGCCACTGGGCTGGATTTTTTACGGCTGCTTCCTGCTGGCCGCGTTCTGGTACGTGCCGCGCATCACGCCCGCCGTGCTGGCCACCTTCGAGCCGCCGGAGCCGACGCGGGTGCTGGCCGATGCGCAATGGCAGGCGCAGGGTCTGGAACAGGGTCGCAGGCCCTTCGATCTGGAAATCGCCGGCGATCCGGCCCTGCTGCAAGGCCTGCTGGAAGCGCGCGGCTGGAAGGTGCAGGTGCCGATGGATTGGTCGGATGCGCCCGAGCTGCTGGATGAGGACACCCCCCCGACGCAGCGCCCGGTGCTGCCGGTGGCGCTGGAGGCGCGGCCGGAGCGCCTGCTGCTGCGCCGCGCGGTGGCGGGCGGGGACGATCGGATCGAAGTCCTGCGGGTGTGGCCGGCGCCGGCGCGTCTGGACGGTGGCGCGCCGCTGTGGGCGGTGCGCTACGAAACCCTGCACCTGCGGCGCTTGCTGCGCCTGGCCAGCCTGTGGATGCCGGAACCGCCGGCGCATGCGCTGCCTGCGGATCTGGCGAATCTGCCCGACGCTTCGCAAGGCCGGCTGCGGGTGGTTGCGCACCCGCGCTGAGCCGCGCTGGCGGCCAAAGCCTCAAGGCCCTGCCTGTCGCGCGCAGGGCGCGCTCCCACGGGGCGTTCCAACGCCATCAGGCCGATGCCAACGCGGCCAGGAACCGCCGTGGCGCGCCGTCGAAACCACCGTTGGACATGAAGATCACGTGGTCGCCGGCGCGCACGAATGCGCGCAGATGCGCGATCAAGGTGTCGGTATCGGCCACCGCGTCGCCGCGTCCGCGCAGCGCGGCGATCACCTTGCCGGCGTCCCAAGGTAATTCCGGACGGGCGAGGAACACCACCTCATCGGCCAGTTCCAGCGACGGTGCCAGCGCGGCGGCATGCGCGCCCAGCCGCATCGAATTGCTGCGCGGCTCCATCGCCACCACGATCCGCGCCGCGCCCACCTTCGCGCGCAGGCCGGCCAGGGTGGTGTGGATGGCGGTCGGGTGGTGGGCAAAATCATCGTAGACGGTGATGCCATCGTGCGCGCCGATCACTTCCAGCCGCCGCTTGACGCTGTGGAAGCCCGCCAGCGCCGGCAGCACCGCGGCCACGTCGACGCCCACCGCCGCGCAGGCCGCCAGCGCGGCCAGCCCATTGAGCACGTTGTGGTCACCCAGCAGCGGCCAATGGACATGGCCGAGCTCCGTTCCGCGTTGGCAGACCGCGAACGCGCTGCCATCCTCGGCAAATTTACGCGCACTCCACTCGAACGCTGGATCGAAGCCAAAGCGTTCCACCGGCGTCCAGCAGCCCATCGCCAGCACTTCGGCCAGGCGCGCGTCGTGGCCGTTGACAATCAGCCGCCCACGTCCCGGCACGGTGCGCACGAGATGGTGGAACTGGCGCTGGATTGCGGCGACATCGGGAAAGATGTCGGCGTGGTCGTATTCGAGGTTGTTGAGGATGGCGACCAGCGGGTGGTAGTGGACGAACTTGCTGCGCTTGTCGAAAAACGCGGTGTCGTATTCGTCGGCTTCCACAACGAACAACGGTCGGTGCGGCAGCGCCGACACCTCGCTTCCTTCTCCCTCCGGGAGAAGGTGGCGCGTAGCGCCGGATGAGGGCACGTCGACCGGTGAGCCACCCAGCCTTGCCGAAACGCCAAAATCCTCCGCCACGCCGCCGATCAGAAACCCCGGCGCCCGCCCTGCGGCTTCCAGCAGGTAGGCCAGGATCGTGGTGGTGGTGGTCTTGCCGTGGGTGCCGGCCACTGCCAGCACGTCGCGGCCGGGCAGCACGTTTTCGGCCAGCCATTGCGCGCCCGAGGTGTAGCGCCGGCTGGCGTCGAGCACTGCCTCCACCGCCGGATTGCCGCGCGAGAGGGCGTTGCCGACGATCACCTCATCGCAGTCGGGGCTGATGTTGTCCGGCAGATAGCCCTGGCGCAGCGCGATGCCCAGCGTTTCCAGCTGGGTGGACATCGGTGGATAGATGTTCTGGTCGCTGCCTTCGACGGCATGCCCGAGTTCGCGCGCCAGTGCGGCGACGCCGCCCATGAAGGTTCCGGCGATACCAAGGATGTGAACTTTCAAGCCATCTGCTCCAGAGTGAGCGAGTCATGGGCAGGCAAGCCTCGCAAGTCGCTCCCCGATACTCGCTTGGTTGCGAGGCTTGCCTGCCCATGACTTGTAAACGGATGCCGCCGCAGGCCCGTGGCCCACTGGCGGCGAGTGTCCGCGTCAACCAACCTCGTGCCCGAGCCGGATCGCCTCGATGATCCGCGCGAACACCTCGTCCAGCGCGCCTTCGCCATCGACCACGGCCAGCTGGCCATGCTGGCGGTAGTAATCGACCACCGGCGCGGTCTTTTCCTCATAGACGCCGAGGCGGTGGCGCACCGCTTCCGGGCTGTCGTCGGTGCGGCCCTCGGCCTTGGCGCGACCGGCAAGGCGTTCGATGATCTTTTCGTAATCGACGACCAGTTGCACGGCGGCATCGAATTTCTGGCCGAGTTCGGACAGCAGCGTGTCCAGCGCCGCCGCTTGCGCAAGATTGCGCGGATAGCCGTCGAGAATGAAGCCCGTCCTGGTGTCATCCCGTGAAAACCGATCTTTCAGCATCCCCAGCAGGATCTCGTCACTGACCAGATCCCCGCGTGCCATCACTTCCTTGGCCTTCAGCCCCAGCGGGCTGCCTGCGGCCACCTCGGCGCGCAGCAGATCGCCGGTGGAGATGTGCGGCACCTGCAAATGCTCCTTCAAGCGTGCGGCCTGCGTGCCCTTGCCGCTGCCCGGCGCCCCCAACAAAACCAGTCGCATGTGGATTGCTCCCGAATGAACAAGCGGACCCGCACAATGCCGGCTAGCCTGCCCGCAACCGGGCATTGCTTAAACTGGCGAGGTTCCGCAGCCCTGCCACTTTACCGCAGCCGCCCCCGTCGCCAAACGCCCACGGAGTCCTTCCATGCCCCAAGGCACCCTGCTGTACGCTCAAAGCGGCGGCGTCACTGCCGTCATCAACGCCACCGCCGCCGCCGTGCTGCAGGCCGCGCGGGTGCGGCGGGTGCGGGTGCTGGGTGCGCACAACGGCATCCTCGGCGCGCTGCGCGAGGATCTGATTGACGCCAGCGCGCTGGCGCCGGCCGAGGTCAAGGCGCTGTTCCACACGCCCGGCGGGGTGTTCGGCAGCTGCCGGCTCAAGCTGAAATCACTGGACGTCGATCGAGCGAAGTACGAACGCCTGCTGGAGGTCTTCCGCGCCCATGACGTGCGCTGGTTCCTCTACAACGGCGGCAACGATTCGGCCGATACCGCGCTGAAGGTCTCGCGGCTGGCCGAGGAGTTCGGCTACCCGCTGACCTGCGTCGGCGTGCCCAAGACCATCGACAACGACCTGGCGCTCACCGATTGCTGCCCGGGCTTCGGCTCGGCAGCCAAGTACACCGCGGTCTCGGTGCGCGAATGCGCGCTCGACGTGGCGGCGATGGCGGAAACCTCGACCAAGGTGTTCATTTACGAGGCGATGGGACGCCACGCTGGCTGGCTGGCCGCCGCCGCCGGGCTGGCGGGCTCTGGCCGCGATGCCGCGCCGCACCTGATCCTGTTCCCGGAGCGGCCATTCGACGAAGCCGATTTCCTCGCCCGCGTCCAGGCCACGGTCCGGCGCGTGGGCCACTGCGTGGTGGTCGCCAGCGAAGGCATCCGCGACGGTGACGGCCGCTTCATCGACGAGGTGGCCGCCGCCGATGCCTTCGGCCACGTCCAGCTGGGCGGCGTGGGCTCGCATCTGGCAGCGCGGGTCGAGCACGCGCTGGGGCTGAAGGTGCACTGGGCCATCCCCGACTACCTGCAGCGCTCCGCCCGCCACATCGCCAGCAAGACCGACCTCGAACAGGCGCAGGCGGTCGGCCGCGCCGCCGTCGATTGTGCGCTGGCCGGGCACAACGGGGTGATGCCGGTGATCGTGCGCGACAGCGACGCGCCCTACCGCTGGCACATCGACATCGCGCCGCTGGAGCGCATCGCCAATCGCGAAAAGAAGCTGCCGAAAAACTTCATCCGCGCCGACGGCTACGGCATCACCGCCGCCGCGCGCCGCTACCTGAGCCCGCTGATTGCCGGCGAAGCCGCGCCCCCCTACGCGGCGGATGGCCTGCCGGTTTACGTGACACCGTCGCTGCGGTTCGTGAAGCGCCGGCTGCCCCGGTTTGACCCCGCAGGTTGAGGGCGGCCCTGCCACGGCCCGTTGTCGCGCAGGCCCAAAGCCCCGTCCACCGGAACCCTGTAGCATGGCGGCATGCCCCCCGCATGTCCGGGATAGCCCCCCGAATTGCGTTAGTGTTCCATTGACGCAGGAAAGCTGGACGCTGGACGTCCGGCAGCACGCGGACCACGCAACCCGACTGCCGCACCACTATCTGGATTCGATTTCGAGGAACCTCATGAAGAACGTGCTTACGGCCCTGACCCTCGCCCTGACCGTTGCCCTGGCCAGCAGCCCGGCCTTCGCCGGCAAAAACGACCCGCGCGGATCGGCCGCGGGCAGGAATTCCAACAACTCCAATCCGACCCTGGAACACTGCGATCGCACGCTCGGCACCGTCGCCGTCGTGGAGGAACAGGACGGCGACTGGTATCGCTACCTCACCTCCGACCTGCGCCTGCCGTCGACCATCCCGGTCATCCGCATGCTGATCCAGCAGTCCAACTGCTTCGTGGTGGTCGAACGCGGCCGCGCGATGCGCAACATGATGCAGGAGCGCGAGCTGATGAACAGCGGCGAACTGCGCGAGGGCAGCAATTTCGGGCGCGGCCAGATGGTCGCTGCCGACTACACCATCAACCCCAGCATCACCTTCTCGCAAAGCGATGCCGGCGGGATCGGTGGCCTGATTGGCTCGTTTGGCGGCAAGTGGGGCGCGGCCGGCGCCCTGATCGGCGGGCTGAAGTTCAAGAAAGCCGAAACCATGCTGACCCTGATCGACAACCGCTCCGGTGTGCAGCTGGGCATCGCCCAGGGCAATGCCACCAAGACCGACTTCGCGCTCGGCTTCGGCGGCGGCGGCGGTTCGGGCTTCGGTGGTCTCGGTGGCTACACCAGCACGCCGGAAGGCAAGGCGATCGCCGCAGCCTTCGTCAATGCCTACAACAATCTGGTCGTGTCGCTGCGCGAATACCAGGCGCAGGAAGTCGATGGCGGCCTCGGCCGCGGCGGCAACCTGCCGGTCGGAGAGTAAGGCCCAAGCATCCGGCTTGACCGGGCAGGGCGCCTGCGTCCTGCCCGCGCGTGCCGCTGCGGACAGTGTCGGCGTCGCCCGGTGCGGGGTTGCGCCGGTTTCACCGTTTCCGACGAACGGTCGCCCGAGGCGACCGCATCGGCGTATGGTCAAGGGCACTTCCATGCACTGGAGGTGCCCATGAAAATCCGGATCTTGCGAGTATTTGCGGCAGTCCTGTTGTTGTCGTTCGCACTGCCCTCGGTCGCCCAGAACGTCCGCTACGAGCAGCAGGGGACGGCGTATGTCACCGCCGAAGACCAGTGGATCGCCGATCGCCTGGTGGATCAGGCCATCGGCGCCCCGCAGGGGGCGGATGCGCAGGTGGTGTTCTATCGAACCCATGACCAGGTTCCGGGACCCGTTCGGGTGGATGGCGGTGCCGGTCCCTTGGCGCTGCTCGAAAGCGGCACCTGCGTTGCGCTGCGCCTTGTCCCGGGTTCACATGCCTTCGTGATTGACGGCCGGACGGTGACGGTCAGGGTCGAGCCGGGTGAACGCGACTATGTCCGGATCACGAGTGCACCCACCGGGCCCAAGGTTGCCATCAGCAATGCGTTGACCTTCCTGCGCCTGGTGACCGGCAAGCGCGATCCGCTTTACGCCAGCAATTGAGCGCGGGCGTGGGGCCTGCCACCTGCCACGGTATCGCACTGTCGCGATGCCGCAGTTGGCCGTGTCGTGTTTGCAACCCGCACGGCCGCGGCGTGCGATCCTGTCGCCATGCCCGTCCTGCAGATCAAGGCCAAGCCCAATTCCCGTGCGTCGGCCTTGATCCAGCAGGCAGACGGTACATGGCTGGCCCAGCTCAAGGCCCCGCCGGTGGACGGCAAGGCCAATGCCGAACTGGTTGAATTGGTCGCACGGACCTTTGGCTGCGCCAAATCGGCGGTGATGATCAAGTCCGGCAGCGGTGGGCGGCTCAAGCGGGTGGTGATACCGGATTGAATTGCCATGGAATCACCGGCAATCCCGCCTTGGTGGAAGTTCGATAGCGGCCCCGTTCACCCTTCGACAAGCCAGTCCTGAGCCTGTCGAAGGGCTCAGGGCGAATGGGGTGGGCCGTGGCGGTGGACGGGAAGCAGGGAGCAGGGGTCAAGCAGTGCGACGATTCCGTTCGTGGTGAGCCTGTCGAACCATGAACGAAATCATTGCCGATCAAGCCACGCCCCCCTATCGGCATTCCCTGCCCTGCACGGCCAGCTGCACCGCGTAGCGCGGGATGGCTTGGTGCTGGGCGGCGTTGGCGGGCGCCAGGTTCTCGCGCAGGTACACCCGCACCCGGCCCTGGGCATCACGCTTGGGCGTCTCGTTCGGGTCGCGTTCGCGCCACAGGCGAACCACCGCCAGCTGCGCCGGGCAGCGTGCGCTGGGCACGCGGATCTCGTCATTGAGGACCCAGCCGCGTTGCACGCTTGGCCGCACGCTGGCGGCTTCGACCAGCTGTGCACGCGCCATGCAGCGGGGACGCGACGGTTCTGCGGCCAGCGCAAAGGGCTGGCCTTTCTTGCCGGTAAACCGCCCCTCCAGCCGCGCGCAGGCTTCCGGAATCACGCGCAGGGTGAAGGCAGCGCCATCCGCTTGTGCGGGCAGCGGCTGGCGGCGGATTTCCGGTGCCGGATCGGCGGCGTTCGCCGCGCCGAGCGGGCCGAGCAGGCTCAAGACCAGTACGCAAGCCAGTCCTGGCGCAGGGCGGATGGATGGCATGAACTCCCCCAGATGGCCGGAAATGGCCCGGAAACGGCCTTCCAGACTGGCATGATTCGCCTGAATCCGGGGTATTGGCCGGTTTTTCGATCCAAACCCGTTCCGATTGCCCCGCATCTGCGCGATAATTGCAGGGTTGCCCCGGACGCGGGCACGCCAAACACCGCAATTTTCACGCTACTCCGGGGAGAGTTCCATGCTGGAGCAATACGGTTTAGTGCTGGCGCTGGTCTGCGCCGGTATCGCGATCCTCTACGGCCTGTGGGCGGCCGCGTGGATCAACAGACAACCCGCCGGCAACGAGCGGATGCAGCAGATCGCCGGCGCGATCCAGGAAGGCGCGCGCGCCTACCTCAACCGCCAGTACACGACCATTGCCGTCGCCGGCGTGGTGCTGCTGGTGCTGATCGGGTTCTTCCTGAGCTGGCACACCGCGATTGGCTTTGCCATCGGCGCGATCCTCTCCGGCGCCGCCGGCTACATCGGCATGAACGTCTCGGTGCGCGCCAACGTGCGTACTGCCGAGGCGGCCCGTGCCGGCATGGGTCCGGCGATGAACGTGGCCTTCAAGGGCGGCGCGATCACCGGCATGCTGGTGGTGGGCCTGGGCCTGCTGGGCGTGGCCGGCTACTGGTACGTGCTGACCAGCGTGATGGGCGTGGAGCAGGAAAAGGCCCTGCACGCGCTGGTCGGGCTGGCCTTCGGCTCGTCGCTGATCTCGATCTTCGCCCGCCTCGGCGGCGGCATCTTCACCAAGGGTGCGGACGTCGGCGCGGATCTGGTCGGCAAGGTCGAAGCCGGCATCCCCGAGGATGATCCGCGCAACCCGGCGGTGATCGCCGACAACGTGGGCGACAACGTCGGCGACTGCGCCGGCATGGCCGCTGACTTGTTCGAAACCTATGCCGTCACCGTGATCGCCACCATGCTGCTGGGCGGGCTGATGGTCGCCACCGCCGGTACCCACGCGGTGCTGTACCCGCTGGTGCTGGGCGGCGCCTCGATCATCGCCTCGATCATCGGCGCCTTCTTCGTCAAGGTCAGCGGCAGCAACCCCAACATCATGGGTGCGCTGTACCGCGGCGTGATTGTTTCCGCCGTCCTCGCCGCTGCGGCGTTCTATCCGATCACCCACCAGCTGATGGCGGATTCGTCCTTCGGCGCGATGAACCTGTACGGCTGCGCGCTGATCGGGCTGGTGCTGACCGGCGTGATCGTGTGGATCACCGAGTACTACACCGGCACCCAGTACGCGCCGGTCAAGCACGTCGCGCAGGCGTCGACCACCGGCCACGGCACCAACATCATCGCCGGCCTCGGCGTGTCGATGAAGTCGACCGCGCTGCCGGTGCTGGCGGTGTGTGCCTCGATCCTCGGCGCCTACGAGCTGGGTGGCCTGTACGGCATTGCCATTGCCGCCACTTCGATGCTGTCGATGGCGGGGATGATCGTGGCCCTGGACGCCTACGGCCCGATCACCGACAACGCCGGCGGCATCGCCGAAATGAGCGAGCTGCCGGCCGACGTGCGCAACGTGACGGACCCGCTGGACGCGGTGGGCAACACCACCAAGGCCGTCACCAAGGGCTATGCGATCGGTTCGGCCGCATTGGCTGCACTGGTGCTGTTCGCGGACTACACCCACAACCTGGAAGCCGCCAACGGCGGCATGAAGTTCGCCTTCGACCTGTCCGACCACATGGTCATCATCGGCCTGCTGATCGGCGGCCTGATCCCGTACCTGTTCGGCGCGATGGCGATGGAAGCCGTGGGCCGTGCGGCCGGCGCGGTGGTGGAAGAAGTGCGCCGCCAGTTCCGCGAGATCAAGGGGATCATGGACGGCACCGGCAAGCCGCAGTACGACAAGGCCGTGGACATGCTGACCAAGTCGGCGATCAAGGAAATGATCGTGCCGTCCCTGCTGCCGGTCGCGGTGCCGGTGGTGGTCGGTCTGGCGCTGGGCCCGCAGGCGCTGGGTGGTCTGTTGATCGGCACGATTGTGACGGGCATCTTTGTGGCCATTTCGATGACCACCGGCGGTGGCGCCTGGGACAACGCCAAGAAGTACATCGAGGACGGCAACTTCGGCGGCAAGGGCTCCGAGGCGCACAAGGCCGCCGTGACCGGCGACACCGTGGGTGATCCCTACAAGGACACCGCCGGCCCCGCCGTCAACCCGCTGATCAAGATCATCAACATCGTGGCGCTGCTGATCGTGCCGCTGCTGCCGGTCAACGTTGCCAACACCACGCCGACCGCCGCGCCGGTGGCGATCGAAGCCACGGCCACCGAGGTGGTGGTCGATACCGCGGCAGCGGTGGATCAGGCAGACACCGCGACCGTCGGTGAAACCGCAGCGACGTCGCCGGAGGCCGTCCCTGCGGACGACGCGGCAATGCCGAATGCGGCATCGGCCGACGGCGCGGATACTCCCGCGCAAGCCGGACACGAGAGCCCGAACGGCCATTGATCGCGGCCAGCGGTGAAAACGAGAACGGCGGCCCGCTAGGCCGCCGTTTTTCTTTCTGCCGGGAAGTCGAGGTGGATGCTGGCCTGCGCCGGCATGACGGATAGATGCCGACGCTTAAGCCATCCCCGACACCCGCAGGTACCATCCCACCAGATTCGGGCCCCACATGAAGCTGACCCAGCCGGCCACGGCCAGATACGGGCCGAACGGGATCGGCGTGGCCTTGTCGCGGCCTTTGGCCAGGAGCCAGATCGAGCCGATCACGGCGCCGAGGAACGAGGAAATCAGGATCGTGGGCAAGATCCCCGCCAGTCCGGTCCAGGCCCCCAGTGCGGCCAGCAGCTTGAAATCACCGTGGCCCATGCCTTCCTTGCCGGTCAGTTGCTTGAACACCCAATACACCGACCACAGGCTCATGTAGCCGGCCATCGCGCCCAGCAGCGCCGGCTTGGCCGGCATGTACAGGTTGTCGCTGGCGGCTATCAGTCCCAGCCACATCAAGGGCAGGGTCAACTGATCCGGCAGCAGCTTGGTGCGCAGGTCGATCCCGGACAGTGCAATCAGGAAGCTGGTCAGGATCAGCGCGCCGAAGCACTTCCAGCCGAAGCCGAAGCGCCAGGCGCAGGCCAGGAACAGCAGCCCGGTGATCAACTCGACCAGCGGGTACTGGAAGGAAATCGGCTGCCTGCAGTTGCGGCATTTCCCGCCCAGCGCCAGCCAGCTCAGCAGCGGGATGTTCTCGAACCAGGCCAGCGGGTGGTTGCAGCGCGGGCAATGCGAGCGCTCCACCACGATCCCCGGCGGCGGCGGCTCGTACAGATCGGTCTGTTCGAGGATCTCACGCGCATCGCGCCGCCAGCCCCATTCCAGCCGCGGCGGCAGGCGCAGGATGACGACGTTGAGAAAGCTGCCGATCAGCAGGCCCAGCCCGGCCACGGCGGGAAAGCCGAGGCCGGGATGCGCATCGAGGTAGGCCATCTGGAATTCGGGATCCGCCTTACATCACGGTCGCGGCGAGCTTGAAGATCGGCAGGTACATCGCGACGATGATCGAACCCACCAAGCCTCCGATGATCACCATCACCATCGGTTCAATCAGGCTGGACAGCGAATCCACGGTGTTGTTGACTTCTTCCTCGTAGAACTCGGCGATCTTGAACAACATGGTGTCGAGCGCGCCGGCCTCTTCGCCGATCGCCGCCATCTGCACCACCATGTGCGGGAACAGGCCCACCTGTTTCATCGCCACGTTGACCGGATAGCCGACCGCCACGTCTTCCTGGATCTTGCGGACGGCGACCTCGTACACCCGGCTGCCGGTGGCGCCGGCCACGCTGTCCAGCGCTTCCACCAGTGGCACGCCGGCCTTGAAGGTGACGGCCAGGGTGCGGGCAAAGCGGGCAATGGCGGATTTGTGCAGGAGCTCGCCGATGACCGGAATCTTCAGCATGGCCCTGTCGACCGCCTGCTTCAGGTTGTCCGAGCGCTTGTAGACGTAGAAGAAGCCAGTGAAGGCAGCGAAAAGGATGATGCCGATCAGCCAGAAGTACTTGACGACGTAGTCGGAGATGCCGAACACCAGTTTGGTGAAC
Organism: Thermomonas sp.; assembly: GCF_023953935.1. GTDB lineage: Bacteria > Pseudomonadota > Gammaproteobacteria > Xanthomonadales > Xanthomonadaceae > Thermomonas. Next base: position 82,704 of record NZ_JAMLIW010000003.1, read on the forward strand.
GCCGGCAGGTCGGCGCCGAAGCTCGAGAACGCTTCCTTGAACATCGGGACCACGAAGATCATCAGCACCGCGCTGATGAGGATCGCCACGGCAATGACGGCCGCCGGATAGAACAGCGCCTTCTTGACCTTGCCCTTGATGCTCTCGATGTTTTCCTTGTAATTGGCGATCGTCTCCAGCACGGTTTCCAGCACGCCCGAGGCCTCGCCGGCGCGCACCAGGTTGCGGTAGAGCTCGTCGAACTGGACCGGGTACTGGCTCATCGCCTCGTAGATGGATGAACCGCCTTCGATGTCGTTGCGAAGGCTGTTAACCATCTTCTTCATGTTCGGATTCTTGTTGCCCTGCGCGATGATCTCCAGCGCCTGCACGATCGGCACGCCGGATTTCATCATGGTGGCAATCTGGCGACTGAAGATCGCGATATCGCGTGCCGAGATCTTCTTGCCGCTACCGCCAAACAGGGGCTTGGGCTTGGCCTTGACCGTGGTCGGGGTGATGCCCTGCTTGCGCAGCTCGGCGCGCAACAGGTTGACGGAGCGTGCCAGCTGTTCGCCCTTCATTTCCTTGCCGCGCTTGTCGCGGCCTACCCAGACGAACTCCTGCAACTGGTTCGCCTGGCGGGACTCGGCCTTGCTGCGGGCCTTGCTGACGGCGGCTCTGCGTGCTGCGGACATGGTGTTCCCCTTCAGTCCTTGGTGACGCGGTTGATCTCGATGAGGCTGGTGATCCCCTGTTTCACCTTGTCGAGCGCAGAGCGCCGCAAATCGCGGACACCGCTGCGCGCCGACGCCTCGGTCAATTGTTGGACATTACCACCAGCGAGGATGATTTGCTGGATTTCTTCGGTCATCGGCATCACCTGGTAGATGCCGGCACGGCCCTTGTAGCCGCCGGTGCACTGGTCGCAGCCCACCGCTTCGTACACGGTGATGCCTTCATGGATCTCGTCCGCGTTGAAGCCTTCGGCCAGCAGCGCGTTCTCCGGCAGCGGCACCGCGCGCTTGCAGTCGTGCAGGCGACGCACCAGGCGCTGGGCAATCACCAGGTTCACCGAACTGGTGATGTTGTAGGGCGCGATGCCCATGTTCATCATGCGGGCGATGGTCTGCGGGGCGTCGTTGGTGTGCAGCGTCGAAAGCACCATGTGGCCGGTCTGGGCCGCCTTGACCGCGATCTCGGCGGTTTCCAGGTCGCGGATTTCGCCGACCATGATCACGTCCGGGTCCTGGCGCAGGAAGCTGCGCAGGGCGGCGGCGAAGGTCATGCCGCGCTTGGCGTTCTGCTGGACCTGGTTGACGCCGGGCAGACGGATTTCGACCGGGTCTTCCACCGTGCTGATGTTGCGGGTTTCATCGTTCAGGATGCCCAGCGCGGTGTACAGGCTCACGGTCTTGCCCGAGCCGGTCGGGCCGGTCACCAGCACCATGCCGTAGGGCTTGTGGATCGCGTCCAGGAAGAGCTTTTGCTGCTCGGGCTCGTAGCCGAGCTTGTCGATGCCCATCCTGGCCGCGCTGCTGTCGAGGATACGCAGCACCGCCTTTTCGCCAAACATGGTGGGCAGGATGCTGACGCGAAAGTCGATCTGCTTGGTCTTGCTGATGTTGAGCTTGATGCGCCCGTCCTGCGGCACGCGCTTTTCGGCGATGTCGAGCTGCGCCATCACCTTCAGTCGCGCCGAGATGCGCGAATGCATCTTCACGGGCGCCTTCTTGGCAATGCGCAGGATGCCGTCGATGCGGTAGCGAACCCGGTAATCGGTTTCGTAGGGTTCGAAGTGGATGTCGGAGGCTCCCTTCTTGATCGCGTCCAGCAGCGCCTTGTTGACGAACCTGACGACCGGGGTATCTTCGCCACCGGCATCCGGGGCGGCGTCGTTGTTGAGGTCATCATCGCCGCTGCCGATGTCCAGGTCCTCCAACCCCTCCGCGTCTTCGAGGTCGTTGGCCAGGGCATCGGCCGCTTCCAGCCACAGTTCTAGGCAGCGCTTGATCTGGTCGGCATCGACCAGCAGCGGCTCGACGGTCAGGTTGGTGTGGAACTTGAGCTCTTCCAGCGCATGGTTGTTGGTCGGGTCCGAGGTGCCCACGAACAACCGCCCGCCGCGCTTGAACAGCGGCAGCACGCCGTGCTTGCGCAGCAGATCCTCCTTGACCAGCGCCATGCCCGACTGCGCCGGGTCGATCGCCAGTGCGTCCACCAGCGGCATCCCGAATTCCGCCGAATTGGCGGCCGCGACGGCAGCGGACGAGACCATCCGGTGTTCCAGCAGATAGGTGGGCAGGGGAGTCTTTTCCGCCGTCGCCGCGTCCATCGCCTTGCGCGCGACGGCCTCCTCCAGCGCCCCGTCCAGCACCAGACGCCGGGCGATGCCGGTGATTCCCATCAGATTGGCGGCGGGGGTGGCTGTGGCCATGGTGCAGGCGCTCCTTTGCTTGTTGTGGACTTTAGCGCAATCCGGCCAGGAAGCGTACAGGGCCGGGGCCACAAAGGGTTTCCGTGCCGGGGAGGCCGTTCATTCCGGCGCGATCATTCCAGATTGGACGGGCATTGATTCCAGATTGGACGGATCTATAATCCAGATCGGACGGTTCTCGACGATTGCGTTGGACAGTGGATATCACATCCGGAAAACCGCTTCCAAGATTCATGGCCAGCTTGGTCGGACAAGCGCTGGCCGACACCCCCGTGGTTCTGGTCAACGGCCCGCGCCAGTGTGGGAAGACCACGTTGGCCCGACAGTTCTCCGGCGTTGCCCGCGCATGGATGACGCTGGATGACGAAACCCAGTTGGCAGCCGCACTCGCCGACCCGGTTGGCTTCATCGATGCGCATGGGGACATGGCCATCGACGAGGTGCAGCGCGCGCCGGCATTGCTGCGCGCCATCAAGCGCTCGGTCGACGAGAACCGCAAGCCGGGACGCTTCCTGCTGACCGGCTCCACGGATGTCCTGTCCTTGCCAAGTATCGCCGACAGCCTGGCAGGGCGAATGGAAATCGTGGAGCTGCTGCCCTTTTCCCAGGCTGAATTGCGGGGTCAGCCCTCCGGGCTGTTGCCCAGATTGTTTGCGGGCAAGCTGCCACAGGTGGAGGCCCGAGTGCCCCTCGGCGCGCCCACGCTTGAGCAGCGTGTGTTGTTGGGCGGATACCCGGAGATGCTTGCCCGCGCCCTGCCGGCCCGTCGCCAGGCGTGGGCACGCGATTACGTGCGCGCCATCGTGCAGCGTGACGTGCGTGACATCGCCCAGATCGACAAGCTGGACAAGCTTCCATTACTGCTTCGTGCCACCGCGCAGCAAAGCGCGCAACTGGCCAACTTCAACCAGCTTGCCGGGCAACTGGGCATGGATGCCAAAACGGCCCGCAAGTACGCGGGCATCCTTGAACAGGTTTTCCTGATCAAGCGTCTGGAACCTTGGGCCAACAACTACCTCTCACGTCTGGTCAAAACCCCCAAGCTGCATCTGCTGGATACCGGCCTGTTGGCAACCTTGCGCGGGCTGACGCACGAGCGCCTGATCCGCGACCGCAAGGCCTGGGGCGTGCTTCTGGAAACCTTCGTCCATGCCGAATTGCTGAAGATGCTGCCGCTGCAAGACCAGGCCTGCCGCCTGTTCCACTACCGCGACAAGGACCAGCTGGAAGTGGATGTCGTGCTGGAAACCGACGGCGGTGACGTGGCGGGCTTTGAAGTGAAGGCCGCAGCCTCGGTGAACGCCGGCGATTTCACCGGCCTGCGCAAACTGGCGAAGCTTTCCGGAGGTGCTTTCATCGGCGGCATGGTGCTGTACGACGGAGCCCATGTCGCCAGCTTTGGCGGGAACCTCCACGCCGTTCCTTTTTCCGCACTGTGGACGCCGTGACGGCCTTGCCAAATGACAGGTGCCGGAATCGCACGCCAAAAACCCGGCCCTTCCCTAAGTCCCTCAATCAAGCTACCTTGCCGTGATGGGCCAATCCGCTTCCCTCAGCATCGTCCTGCCCGCAAAAAACGAGGCGGAAGGCCTGCAGCGCACCCTGCCCGAGCTGCGGCAGCGCTTCCCCGAGGCCCAGATCATCGTGGTGGACGACGGCTCCACCGACGCCACCGCCGACATCGCCGCCGGCCACGGCGCCCAAGTGTTGCGCAGCCCCTATTCGATGGGCAATGGCGCCGCCGTCAAACGCGGCGCCCGCGCCGCCAGCGGGGACATCCTGGTGTTCATGGACGCCGATGGCCAGCACGGCGCCGAGCACGTGGCGGCGCTGTTGGCGAAACTGGCGGAAGGTTTCGACATGGTGGTGGGCGCGCGCAACGCCAGCGGCCAGGCCAGCCTGTCGCGCGGGCTGGCCAATGCCTTCTACAACCGTCTCGCCAGCTGGATGACCGGCCACCGCGTGGAAGACCTCACCTCCGGCTTCCGCGCCGTGCGTGCCGACAAGTTCCGCGAGTTCCTGCACCTGCTGCCGAACGGATTTTCCTATCCCACCACCAGCACCATGGCGTTTTTCCGCAGCGCCTATGCCGTTGCCTATGTGCCCATCCCGGTGGCCAAGCGCGTGGGAGCCAACAGCCACATCCGCCCGATCAAGGATGGCATCCGATTCCTGCTGATCATTTTCAAGATCGCCAGCCTGTATTCGCCGTTGAAGCTCTTTGCACCGACGGCAGTTGTTTTTTTCGGTGCTGGCGCGGGCTGGTATGCGTGGACCCTCCACGAATCGGGCCGTTTCACCAACATGAGCATGCTGCTGTTCAGCGCGGCAGTAATTGTCTTTCTGATTGGATTGATTTCAGAGCAGATCACCAATCTGACTTATCGCCGCGATGGGTGAAATTGGTTGGAGTCCGCGTGCCATCAACTTCAGTGAAGTGCGGACACGGATGTGACCAGACGGTCAGGTGCGCATGCGCACCACGCGTGCCGGAACACCGGCTACGACCGCATAATCGGGGACGTCCTTGGTGACGACAGCGCCAGCCGCGACGATGGCCCCACGTCCGATGCGCGTGCCGCCGAGCAAGATTGCGCCTGCACCGATCCAGGCGTCCTCGGCGATCATGATCGGTGCCTGTTCCGGGCCTGACCAGCGCATCGGCTCATCGTGACGGTCGGGGATGCGATGCCCGGAGCTGATGAGTTTGCTGCCGTGTCCTACCATGCTGCGTGCGCCGATGAACACATTGCCGCCACACAGCAGAATCACGCCGTGGCCGATGGTGACATCGTCGGCGATCTCGAGTTTGCGGTAATCATCTACCCACACGCCGCGCCAGATCTTGACGCGTGCGCCAAGTTTGCTGCCTCGAGCACGCACCAGTGAGGTCTTGACCCACATGCTCATGGCATCCTGTGGCAGGACGGCCATCGCCAGCTCCACGCCATAATTGAGGAGTGAAGTGAAAAAGCTGCGCCGAGGATTCGCGGTGAGTGTCATCAGGGTTTGAGAATGAGGCCTTGGCCTGTGGGCAGGACAAGTAAAGGCACGTCGTGCTCATGGGCGAAGGCATCGAACGCAAGTCGCTGGGCGCCGTGTTTGCGCCAGCCGTAGTCGTCCAAAACCATGGCCGCTCCAGGCGACAGGCGATCCCAGAACCTCTCAGCGGCGGCAATCTCGGGGGCCGTCGCATTCATGTCAATGGACAGGAATGCGATGCGCGTGGCGTCCACCTGATCCAAGGTGTCAGGCACTGTCCCTCGAATGATGCGTACTTGGTCGGTGAAGGGCGCGAAGGTTCGTTGTACGGCTTCGTGGCATGGCACATAGCCGCCACCGCGCAGCCCGGCTTGGCGCTCTCCATCCGTCAATTGACTCTCCACGAGTCCCTCGAAGGTGTCGAGAAGAAAGAAGCGCTTGCCCAGCTTCGGGAAATCCGTGTAGCGGATCACGCTCATCGCGTACCCGCCGCGATTGACTCCGCACTCCACGAAGTCACCGGGCAGTGCCGCACCGCGCGCTGCGGCCCAGCACACTACGTGGGCGCGCCAGCGCAGATCGCCGTGTGGCCACGAGCCGGTATCTTGGCCTGCCGCATAGGCCTCCAGAAATGCCTTGTCGTCCTCGAAGCTCGGGTAATGTGCTGAGACCAGACCGTCTTCGTTGTAGCGCGCACGCCCATACAGCGGGCGGTTCAGCCAGTTGCCGCTGTGGCGATTGATGCGGCGTACCATCCGCTCCAAGGTGGAATCCGGGATGCGGTCCTTGAGCCAATTGCGCAGGCCTTGCATGGTCATGCCTCAGCGCGTGGCGCGAATCATCAGGTGCCAGCCCGCAAGCCGCGACAGCAGCCGATACAGCGGCCGCGGTGTCAGCCTGAACAGGCGACCATACCCTTCGCCGAAAACGAAATCGCTTTGCACTTGGACACTTGAGAACTTCGCGAACATCTGTTGTACCTCGGCTTTCGTGAAGCGACGCACCACCGGGCACAGCTCGTCGCGATCCTCGAACGGGACACGCGTCAGGCGATGTGCCCATTCATTGAGCGATCGGCGGTGGTACAACATGACCAAGGCCTGTCCGCCGGGCTTGAGCACCCGCCAAGCTTCGTCGATGCAGGCCTGAGTGTCCGGAGCATGGTGCAACACGCCGAATGAATACACGTAATCGAAGGCCTGGTCCGGAAATGGCAGCGCGTCGCCGCTTGCGCACAGGTAGCGTGCGTCCCAGCCATGCTGGCGAGCACGGCGCTCGGCTGTCGCTGCGCCGATGTGGGTCAAATCCACGGCGGTCACGCGCAGGCCATGCTCCACCATGCGCGCGCTGTCCAAGCCGATGCCGCAACCGACTTCAAGAACGTGCAACCCCGGCTGCATGGATGCAATCCAGGCGGGCAGGTGTCGATGGGAGCGATAGCGTTGGATCTCAAGGTCGAGGAAGTACTTGTCCGAGCCACGCCCGCCATCGCTGACCGTTCGACCCATGATGCGTTCGGCGTTGACATTGCGCGTCCAGAAGTCCGAGACCTCCCGGTGCAGGCCGGGAGTGGAGCCGCGGTTGGCGGATTCAATTGGTTTCATCGGGACGCGGTTGCAGCAAAGGTGAGAGCACTAGACTAGCCTACCGGGCGCGCTTCGTCGTCGTGAGCCCGGGGGGCGTGATTCGGCCAGAACAGGGAGGGCAACCAGGCAATTGTTATCGTCAACCCACGCAGCACCAGATAGACGCCCAACACGGATTGTCCGCGCAAGCCGATCAACGCGAACAGCGCCATCGCGGAGACTTCAACCGTGCCGAGGCCATTGAAACTCACCGGCACATAGGCCACAAGCCCGGCGCCGTGGGCGATGGTCGTTGTTGCAAGGTAGCTGGGCGCAACGAGCGATGTTTCACGCAACAGGAGCCAGTAGGCCAAGCCGGTCAGCGCCATCTTCAGCAACGTCACGCCCAAGTTTCTCAAGACCAGTGGCACCGGCGTCCCGGCGGCATCCAGAATGACGCGCACGAACCGCCAGCCGCTTGCCGCCGGAGTCAGCCTGTTGCGCAAATGCCGAGCGCCCAGCCAACCTGCGAGTCCCGCCGCCAGCATTCCCGTGAGTGCCCAGAGGGTGGATGCGCCAGTGGCCCGGCCGGTGAAAAACGGAATGCACGCGGCGGTGGCGGCCATGCAGGCAACCGTGATGAGCTTGTCGGCCAGAATGCGAGAGGCGATGAATGGCAAATGGCTGGCGCGGTAGCGCTTCAATTGCCACGCCGTGCTGAACATGTCGGCGACCTGGCCAGGGAGCGAGATCCCGATGGCCCACGAGCGCCAGAAGATGCCGAGAAATGACGGGAATCCGAGGATGCCGCGCAATTCGGCGATGTCGTACAGATTCCTGGCGCCGAGGATGGTGCCAGCAACCACGGCCAGAGCCGCACCGGCGATCGACAGCGGGTTCATTGATCCGATCACGGTCATGACCCTGCCGATGCCGGCCAGCTGCAGAGCCCACGCCATCAGGCAGAGGCCCAGCAGGGTCAACAGGTAGCGGTTTGGAGACTTCACGGATTGCGGTCGACGGTCGCCCGGTCGGAGACCTCGATGGCCAGGCGGGAGCTTGCGAAGTATCCATCGACGCCAATGGCAGGCCCGGTGCCGGCCGCGGCAGCGAGAAATGCCGCCAATTGCGCCCGGTGGCCCTTGTCCACGGCAAGGCGCGCGGTGGTCTTGTGGCGCCACCAGCGTCCCGGGGTCTCCAGTGTTTTGAAGTCGATCAGGCGCGCCTGGTGACCGCCGCTGCACGCCTCGACGGTTTCGGTCGGGAAGCGCGGGTTGCCGTTGGACAGGTAAGACACCGTGGCCACCGAGCCATCGGCAAAGCGCAACGTCACCGCAACCGATTCCACCGGCGTGTCACGACGGCTCTGACCAAGCGGTGCCACATGAAAGTCGGTCAGAGGCGCCCCCACCAGCCAGCAGCAAAAATCCAGATGATGGCAGCCTTCACCCAGGATCACCCCGCCGCCTTCGCGGGGATGATGCAGCCAGTGCTCTGCCGGGCGTGCGCCGACATTGGCGAGGTAGTTCACGAACATCGGCTGGCTGCGTGCCTGGAAGCCGGCTTTCATTCGCACCGCGAGCGGCGCGTAGCGGCGATTGAAGCCCACCATGACCTGTTTGCCGCTGCGTGCCTGCGCATTGATGACGGCTTCCAGCGAGGGTCCATCCAGTGCCAATGGTTTCTCGACGAATACATGCTTGCCGGCTTCCAGCACCTGGCGGGCGATCTCGGCGTGCGAATCGTGTCGGGTCAGTACCAAGACGGCGTCGGTGGAATCATCCTCCAGCACCGCCGCCAACTCGGAGGCTGCAAAGGCAAACCCGTGGCGCTGCGCCAGGGCTTGGGCGCGCAGTCCGGTCTGCGAAACCACCCCACGCAGGTGAACCCGCATGCCCTTGAGCAGCGGCAGAAACTCGTGGGTGGCAAAGCTGCCGGCACCGATCACGCTCAGGCCCGGTTCGGCATTGCCGTTGCTGCTGGAGGGTTTCACCTGGACGCATGGCACGCGCCGCTGGGTTGCTACGGGCGGGCCCCCGGCATAGGTCAACAGCACGCCGATACCACGCGCTTCGGCAGCGCTGCCCAACGCAGCAAACGCATCGGCTGCGTTGCTCACGGCGAATCGGTGGGTGGCCAGCGGCGTCAGGTCGATGTTCCGCAAGGCAAGCTGGTCAAGAAAGGCGGCCAGATTGCGCTCTTCGGTAAAACGCACATAGCCCAGCGGATAGTCGTGCCCGTCCACCTCGTAGCCAGGATCACCGGTGCCGGGGCCATAGGCCATCGAGGTGTGCAGCGACAGTTCCTTGAACAGATAAGTCTCACGCGGAGCGTGCATCAGGGTGCGACCAACGACGACGACGCGCCCCTTGCGGCGACAGAGCTCGCCGGCAAGCTCGACTGGCCCGGCATCATCGGTGGCCGCGGTGATGATGACCGCGTCGGCACCATGGCCGGCGGTAAGGCCATGGACCATGCCCGCCACTGCGTCGCCGGCTTCGATGGCATCGCCCCAGCCGTTTTCGCGCAACAGCGCCACACGATGTGGATCGATGTCCACCCCAATCACCCGACAGCCATTGGCGCGCGCCAACTGGCACACCAGCAGGCCCACCAGACCCAGCCCGATGACCACCACCGTCTCGCCCAGTCTGGTTTCCGCAATGCGCAGGCTTTGCAGCGCGATGGCGCCGACCGTGGCAAATGCGGCGTGCTCGTCGCTTACCGCATCAGGGATCGGAACGCACAGGCGGCGTGGCACGCTGACGAAATCAGCGTGGCTGGCCCAGCCTTGGCCTGCGCAGGCCACGCGTTGGCCTGGCTGGAGTCCCTGGCAGTCCGCGCCGACTGCCTCGACCACGCCGGCGCAGCTGTAGCCCAGCGCCACCGGCATGTCGAGCGCGCGCTGCGCCACCTGGTAGGCCGTGAGTGGGCCCTGCGCGCGTGCCAGTTCGATGAGTTTCAAGGCCTGTTCCGGCCGTGCAAGCGCCTTGCCGAATGGGTTCTTGCGACCCAATTGCAGGGTTGCGCTTTCAGTGCCGGCGCTGATCAGCGAAAACGTGTTGCGCACCAGCACGAAGCCGGGACGGCCCACGGGAGCGGGCACCTCACGCACCTCGATGGAGCCATCTCGAAGGTTGGCGACGACCTGTCTCAAGGTTCAGCTCCTGAAAGCGGGCGAGCGATGACGATGAATCCCTTGTGCAGCAATTCCTGCTCGCTGTAATCGGCAAGCTCTGCGCGAATATCCGGTGTCAAGAGAGCCTCTCCTTCCTTGGGCAACCAGCGCCATTCCTGGATCCGGAATTCGCGCTCCAGAAGACGCCGATAGTCCGCCGCCCGCGCTCGATTGAGCCAAGAGGGTATCTCCGTGTGGCGGCGTGCGCGCAGTTGGTCCCACGGCGCAACCTTGCGTGATGGTGCGGTATCAGGATGTTTCCAGGCGATATGGTGACCGCCGGAGAGGCTGGTGAAATGATGCACGTACAGATAGGCAATGCCGTCCGGTTTGAGCGTGCGGCGCATCTCGGCGAAGGCCGCCTCCAGATCGTCGACATGTTCCAGCACTTCATGCGAGATGATCACATCCAGCGAGTGGTCCTGGAGTGGGAGCTTGTTGTTGACGATATGCGCAAGTTGCAACTTGTCGAACCGCAACGGCTTGCCGAATTCGCGCTCGAGACGACGGTAGTAGCGGTTTGCGAATGCAAGATCCCATGCGGCGGTTCGCAGTGTCCGCTCCAGGCCGTTGCTCCCCAGAAGTTGCCGATACTTGGACCAGGAACGCGCGGTCTGCGTCACTTCGGTGTCTGCTCCGATTGCGTCGGCGCCGTCGGAAGCCAGCAGCAGGCTGAGCCAGAAGGTTTTTCCGCAACCGAAATCCAATATTCGGCGGCCCGTGACCTCCCCGTAGAAATCCCGGAAGCTCCGGTAGAACTCGGAGTGCTCGACTGCAAAATCCGGCGTATTGCGCAATGCGTACACCAACATCGACGCGTACAGACCTGGCTTCCCGGGGAAAATCGGATCAGGCATCGTGCGGTCCCGGGTTTGCAGCTTGTCGTTCAGTCATGTCAGGCAATGCGCCGGGGAACGGTAGCAGACTCGACAACGCTCTCGCCATCCAGCCATTGTTCCAGCGCAGGAAAAAAGTGCGCTGTGTGCGCCAACGCGTTTGCCGGTACCAGAACGCGCCCTTGCCATCATACAAGTGCCGGATCGCCCAAGTGGCAATGCGTTCCGCGAGCTCTGGAAATTCTGACTGATGGCGGCTGAAGGTCAGAATTCCTTGTGCGCTGCCGTGGACATCGTGAGGGTAGCGTTGGTCGCTCATCCAACGTGGCGCACCATCGGATTCGAACAGCCGTGCTGCGTAGAAGGCAAGTCCGTTCTGGTAGGCAGGCATCCATTCAAAATCGCCGGTTGCGTGCATGTAGCGCCAAAGCGCATCCAGGATGAATCCGGTGTGGTAATTGTCGATGCGCACGGGCGAAGCTTCGGGTGGGTCGGTGTACCACCAGGCCCCCTCCGCGGTCTGCCGATCCACGACAAAACGGACCAGACGCCGCGCAGTGTCTGGGTGGCATGTGGTATTGCGCACGGCATCCAACCGGGCGAGCAGGGCGCCGATCAGGATGCTTACATCCATCACCCGCATGTGCATCTTCAGTGGCATGTAGCCAAGGCAAAGCTGATTGACGGTTTGATGCAGAATGGGCAGGTCGTTGAGCAGAAACGGCAGGGCGTCCTCTACCAGTTGCAGCGGTCTTGATTGTCCGTTGGCCGCGTGGAGATCGAGCAGCGCTTCGCAGACGAAACAGGTGACCACCGCATTGGGCATGCCGCGGGGCGCAAAGAAACCCAGATCCTGCCATGGATATTGATACCCCCAAGCCTGTCCCGACCAAGCTCCCTTGGCGCTGCGCAGGCCCTCCAGCAGCGCGCATAAAGCCTCTGCTTGATGCAAGTCTTCAGCCCGGCCTTGTGCGCGCCAGCGCTGGACAAAGGTTTGCAGGAACAGCGCCAGACCTTTTGGGTTGTGGACCTCGGGTACGCGCAGCAACGTGCGCAAGTCTACGGGGAATCGCATCACGCCTTGCAATGCGAGGATCCGAGTCGGTCGACTCCATCCGCACAGCGCCCGGAGCAGCGGGCTGTTCAGGCCGTCGTGCTTGTCGTGGCCACGCCACTGGCTGGCGGCGCTGAATGCAAGCACCTGATCAAGGATATGCGCCAGTTGCAGGTCCTGCCCACGTGTCGGGTTCATGGCAAGACTCTGGCGATGGGCGGCGCATGGCGTGGTGGTGCAGCAGCCTGTTCGAACAGTTCCAGCCAGCGATGGGACAGCGCCATCAGCAGCAACATGAAAAAATGCCAGCGGTGGGCGCGGCGTCGATCCAACGCCTGGAGCCGGGTCACGAAGGAGGGGTTGAACAGACCGTGTCGATGCACGCGTTCCGGCGATAGCCAATCCGCGAGGATCGGGCCAAACAGGTGATCCAGATTGGCGGCGATATCCAACTGGAAGCCGCTCTTCGGGCGATTCAGCAGATGCGCTGGCAGCGTGTTCGCGAAAGCGGCGCGCAGGCGATTCTTGCGACCCGGCCGATCCTGCGGCGGCCACCCGGCCGCGGCAACAAGCCATGAATCTACGAACGGCACCCGCACTTCCAGCCCCACGCCCATGCTGACCCGGTCTTCCTGCCAGAGCAGATCATCCACCATTTTGTTTCGCCATTCGAAGGTGGCCATGGCCGCAACTGGATCAAGCTCTTCTGGCCAGCGCTCGGCAATCCAGGCTTGCGCGTCAGGAAGCGGCTGATCCAGCATTCTTGGGCCGTAGATGCTTTCACGTGGGAGGCTGCCGTCCCAGACATTGCGCAACAGGCCGTAGGCGTATGCCGGTTGCCGAGCATGCGCCAACATGCTGGCGGCACGGCCGGCTTCTCCGAAACCGCCGTGGTGCCGGGCGAGCAGTCCAGCGGCGATGCGGCCAACCGGACGTGCCAACGGCCCCAACAATCTGCCGGCCTGCGACCAGCGCGCCAGGTGCGCGTGCGCTCGATAGCCGAGGAACAATTCATCGCCACCCAAGCCCGACAGGCAAACCTTGCTTTGACCTGCGGCCAGTTGTGCGACCGCTGCCGATTGCAGCGCGTTGATTTTCGGAACTTCCAGATGCCACAGCAGCCAGTCCAGGATCTCGGTTCCGACCGGGGCAAGATCGCCTGCAAAGTGATCGATACCAAGCCAGCGTGCTGTCTCCCGTGCGTTGGCGAGCTCTGCCGGGTCATCGCCAACGTTCATCGTGAAGCTGGTGATGCGTTGCTCGGCCAGCTTCGCCGCCGCGTGGGTGATGATGCCGGAATCGAGGCCGCCCGAGAGATAGCATGCGACCGGCACATCGGCCACCAAATGCGCCCGGACGGCATCGAAGATTGCATCGTGCAAATCCGTCGCAGCGACAGGACCAGGCGTCTGCACATCGAATTGCCGCACGTGCTGGCGCCCTGAAGTCCATTCAAGATATGTGCCCGGTGCAAGCTGGCTGACCCCACGCAGAAGACCGCTACCTCCTGCGGGGTACCGCATGTTGAGCAGCAGGTGCAACTGGGCCGCGTCGAGTTCCGGTCTCCAGCCCGGGATGGCGAAGAACGCCTTGGCTTCGGAAGCGAACCAGAGACATTGCGAGTCTCTGCGAAGGAACAGCGGCTTGATGCCAAGGGCGTCGCGCGCCAGCAGGCCGACTCCGCTATCCCCGTTCCAGAAGGCGAGTGCGAACATGCCGCGCAGCTTGCCGAGCGCGCTGGCACCCTCACGCCGCAGCAGTTCCAGAACGACCTCGGTATCGGAGTGTGTGCGCAAAGCTGCGCCATCACGCACCAATTCGTCCCGCAATGACTGATAGTTGTAGATCTCGCCGTTGAAGGTGATTGCGCAGCGTTCGTCGGCCGACCACATCGGCTGCTGACCGCCCTCGGGGTCGATGATTGCCAGGCGCACGTGCCCGAGAAAACCTGTCGCATCAGGAAGGCAGGCCACACCACGCCCGTCCGGACCGCGATGGGCGATCTGGTCAAGCATGCGCTGTGCGAGGGCGTGACCCGCGTCGGGCGAGACGCCAGACCCAAACCAGCCGGCCAGGCCGCACACCGTCAGCGGCCTGCCGCTGCAGCCGCAAGCACCGTGTCTGCGGCAAACGCTGCCACGTCCACGGTCTCGGCCAGAAGCTTCGCGCGGGCGGCTTTGCAGGTCGTTTGATCCTGTGCCAAAAGCCAGTCGCAAGCAGCAAGGACGGAAGTCGCGTCCAGTTGCCTCACGTTGCGCACAAGCCCGTAGCGGGACTCCTGTTCATTGGTGTACCCGCGTGGCGAGTGTGCGGCATATACGGCGGGAACGCCAAGCACTGCGGATTCCGATGCCATGGTCGCGCTTTCGCCGAAATAGCCGGCACAGAAAGCCATCAGGTGGTGCAACTCGCTGACCATGCCCGTGTACTGGTATTCGCGCAGCGCGTCGGGCAAGGGAGTTTCGGAGGAAATCACCACCTTGCCGTGCGCGGAGAGGCGTTCGACGATCTGCTGCGCACGTTGTATGGACAATCCGCTATCGCCCAGATCGTGGTTGGCGGTCCACGCGACGAGGCGCAGCAAAAAGGTGGGTCGAGTTGCGTCGAGGCCCGCCTGCAAGGCGCGTCCGTGATCAGGCTGGAACCGACCCGGTCGCAGATAGGACAACTCGTGATAGCCGGCGTAGCGGAGCTCGCGGCGCCTGGGGACCCAGCTCTCGTAGCAGCGTGGGACCGCCACCCGGCTTGCCAAGGGATAGGTCATGGCGTTTTGCAGTTTGGCGATTTCGGTGTCGTAGAACACGACCGCGGGAATGCGAGCCAGGAACGCCGCGTGTGCCGCGAAAACGCCGCCGATGGCCGTGATGACTTCCGCTCTCGTTTGCCGAGCAAAGCGGAAAAGAGCCAGATCGCGATGCATCAATTCACGCGCAAGTCCGGCAATTCCGGAGCGAGACGCACCCATGGATTGGCAATCCAGACCGAATTCGCGAATCAGCGGCAACGCCACGTCCTTGTCACGCGCGGCCATGTAGACCTCGTGACCGGCCTCCCGCCACAACTGGATCGGGTTCCGGAAGAAATGCACGTGGGCCGGATGGCACAAATCAACGAGAATGCGGCGCGGCGTGGATGACATGGGATGCACGAAAGGCTGGGTGAGGGCACTTGTTGCCGGTTTCAGGTGCCTCCAGTGTGGGACAAGCGGGTCAGTCTTGCGAGTACCCGAACCGATCGCACTCGGCGCGGGGGAGTGCTTGTGCGTCTCACTGCCCAGGCACATTGCAGTGCGCTGCAGCTTCAGGCCGCAGCTCGCCTGCCGCCATCGCCAGCAGGAAATTGCGGGCGCGTGCCTCGTTTTCATTCATGGGAATGCGCGCCCCCAATCGGCGGTGGGCGTTGCAAACGGCCTCCCAGTTGCCCTGCGCCGCATCGGCCGCCAGAAGGGCAAGCAGTGCGGTGCCATCCATGGTTTCGGCTTCCGGATACGCGCCATCTTGACGCAGCGAAAACCAGGCTTCGCCTGCGGCTTTCATCGCCTGCGGATCGCGACTGGATGTGCTTTCGATCAGCGCAAGCGCGTGGTCGAAGGCCGGGCTCGACAGTCTGCATGTCTGCAGCACGGGCAGATGCCAGACGGGCGCA
This sequence comes from Thermomonas sp., assembly GCF_023953935.1. Taxonomy (GTDB): domain Bacteria; phylum Pseudomonadota; class Gammaproteobacteria; order Xanthomonadales; family Xanthomonadaceae; genus Thermomonas. The sequence continues at coordinate 98,380 of NZ_JAMLIW010000003.1, forward strand.
AGTGCGTCCGCAGGCAGGTAGGGCATCGTGCGTCCGGCGATCTCGTTCAAGTGTTCAAGAAGGCCCCGCAGTGGCGCGTCGTTGTCAGGACAGCGCGCTGCCAGCGTGAGGAACTGCGTGAGCCTGGCGCGCGTGTCCAGATCCAGCGCAGTCGCACTTGCTGGGTCGAGCAGAAATGCGGCTCTCTGGCGTGCTTCGACGGTGCGCTGCTCGGCGGTGAACAGATCGCTCAGCGGCAACGGGATGGAAGTTGGCAATGCGTGGCGGATGCCCAGCATCTCCAGCACGGGTTGATCGAGGATGGTCAAGCCCGTGAAGCCGCCGGCGGCGAGGCGCATGAAGCGTGTTCGAGGAGCCTCCAAACTCAGATAGGGGTAGTAATCAGAGTTTTCCTCCCCACCGTACTCGCGCCCGAGGGCGCGCAGCAGTCGGGCGTCGGCGACTTTGTGGAAGGCCAGTTGTTCCCGAGATGTGATCCCGAGTCGTGAAAATTCGGTGCCGAGTACGCCACGGAGAACGCGAGAGTAATCCACGGGTGGCAATTGAGGCTGAAGCGTGGCAACGATGATCAGGTCAGAGTCGCTGCTCAACCACGCGGCGTAATCCCCGAACTCGGGGGTAAGCGTGTTCAGGATTGAGCTGACGAGGTGGTCGTCGATTTCGTAGAGCTGCACCCATTGCACGAACAAGCCATCAGGTTTCAGGTGACGCGGGATGAAGCGATAAAATTCCTTCGAAAAGAGTGAAGCAACGCCGCTGACCCAAGGGTTGGAGGGTTCGGAAATGATGATGTCGTATTTGTTCCTGCGCCCCGCGAACCACGCTTTCGCGTCGTCGATCACGATGTGTGAGCGCGGGTCGGTGTAGGCGCGGCTGACCTGCGGCATGAACGCCATGGCTCCCTGAACCATGGCGGGCTCGATCTCCACCGTGTCCACTCGACGTACCCTTGAATCGCCCAAGGCGGTGTGTGTGGTGAGGCCCGAGCCGAAGCCGATGATGCCGACGTCGGCAGGAGTTGAGAGCATGGCCAATGGCAGTGCAGCCGCCAATCGCATGGTGAGCTCTTCGTCTACCGGGCGTATTTCCGGTCGCATGGACAGTCCTGCGTCCACTTTGCCATTGGTGGCGATGGCTCCCAAGCCATTTTGGCTTGCAATCACGGAAACGCTTGCCGTCTTTCCATCCCGGTAGAAGACGACGCGATTGGATGGATCAAGTCTCGCGTGCCCGTTGCGAAAGACGCCTGACGCCAGCTGCAACGGATCAAACGGCACCTGTGTCACCGCCAGCCCCAGCGCCATGGCTGCGGCCAGTCCGGCGCCGGCAAACCGCGTCATCTCCCGGCGGGAATCCGCGCACGCCCGCAGCAGAGCCAGCCCGACCGCCATGTCGATGAGCGCCGCGGTGCTCAGGGCCAGCTTCAGGCCCAGGAAAGGAATCAGGAAGTGGATGGCGAAGAACACGCCAACGATCGCCCCCAGCGTGTTCCAGGCGTAGACCCGGCCGATGGAGCGCTCGCCAAACCCGGCGCGCAGCAGCGCCACGGTGAACAGCGGCAGCGTGGTCCCGGCGAAGAACGCGGCCGGCAGCATGATCGCGATGGCAACCGCCGCCGTGCCGAGATTGAACAAGACGTAGCCCCCGTTTGAAGGAGGGAGGTTCTTGACCAGCCAACCGACCCATTCGAACGAATTGGCATACAGCACCAGCGAGGCCAGCGCTGCCAGACCCATGGCGACCTGCATCCAGCCAGCCAGACGAAGCGGTACCGGCGAGCTATCAGCTCGCTTGCGAACCCACAGCCCGCCAAAGGCGATGCCTGCGATGAAGGAAGCCAGCATCAGTTCGAAGGCGTGCTGGGTGCTGCCGACCGCCAGGCTCAGCATCCGGATCCAGGTGATTTCATAGACGAATGATGCGGCCCCCGAAATCGCCGTTGCCAGCAACACGCCGTACAGGAGTTTTTGCCGCAGTCCTTGACCAGCGTCCTGCGCGGCGGTGGGCGCTGGTGGCGATTCGGTGGCATGCCCCAGCCGCCAGGCCAGAGCGGCCACCGCGAAATTGAGCAGACCGGCGGTGATTGTCGTGCCCGGCAGCCCGACCGCCGGGATCAGCACGAAGACACTGACCAATGCGCCGATCGCGGCGCCGATGCTGTTGGTAAAATACAGCCCGCCCAGCGTATCGCCATCCTGTCCCGGAAAGCGCCGGATCAGGCCGCCGCTCATCAACGGGAAGGTCATGCCCAGCAAGATTGTTTGCGGCAGGATCAGCAGGCTGGCCAGCCCCCATTTGACGACTGCGACCGCTGGCGCCGAATCCAGCATCGGAATCAGGGTGTCGTAGCCGAACGCGGTGGCGTGGGTGAAGATCCAGTGGAAGGCCAGCCCGAGCGTGCCGATCACCAGCTCCACCACGGCGTAGCCGCGCAGCAGGTTGCGCCAGCGCGTGCCCACCCGCGCGATCCACGCCGAGCCCACCGCCATGCCGCCCATGAACAGCGCCAGCACCAGCGCCTGCGCATAGGCCGCATGGCCAAGGAACAGGCCCAGATAGTGCGACCACACCGACTGGTAGATCAGCCCGGCAAAGCCGGACAGCACGAAGATGGCGAGCAGCCAGAGGCGTGCAGCCGATCGGTTGGCCATGTGTGAAGTTCCTTGAGTTGACCGCGACATCATGGTGCTTGCCCCGCAGTAGCGCAATGCGGTGCGGCATCATCGGGCGGTGCTGCGCGTGGCGGTGTGGTTTGCTGCTGAAGCTAGCGTCTCGGCACACGCCTCCTGTCCACGCCTGCGCAGGTCCTGCGGGAGTTCAGTGAGGCGAGGATCGTCGGCCGGAAGATGGCGGATTGCCTGCTCGAAATATTGGCAGGCATCGTCGGCGTAGGCCGCATTGCCGAGGACGAAATAACCGATGACGATGAACTCGTCTGGCGTGAAGCCGGCGCGCGCGCTGACGATGTTCAGTGCCTGGAGGACCCGGCCCGGATCCAGCCGGTCGCCAGCGAGTACACGTGATAGCAGGATCCAGGCCGATCGGCGGTTTTCGACGTGCATCACAACATGTCGCATACGCTCCAGGTAGGCATCCCAATCGGCCTGCGTGACGGTGCCGTTGCGGGTTTTGTACTCGATGACCAAAGCGAGCGGTGCGGCCGAGCTGCCGATCGCGCCGCCGCGTTCGCACGCGGCGATGGCTTTGCCGAAGTACGGGTTGGAGGGATCGCCCCCGCTCAGGTCATGGTCGCGCAGGCAAAGGGTCATCCATGCGCGCGGCGATTGCGGTGCCAGCCGTGGTGCGGTTTCGGCGAATCGCGTCGGGTCGCCCCAGATCGAGGCGCGTGCCCAGGTGCCAGCGCCCAAGCCTGCGACGAGCAAGGCACACGCCGCATAGACCGGTATCCTGCGTGGTTCCAGCCGCTGCGCGAGTAGTGCAATCAGATCCGCCACGGCCAACACGATGCCGATCAGCGGCAATTGGTTGCGATGTTCGAAGACCAACTCCAGACCGATCACGTTGCTGGTCATGAAGTGGCCGGCGAAGAAGAACAGGACGCCGAAGGCGAACAGTGGCCGACGTGTGCGCAGACGCCACGCCAATGCCAACAGCGCGGCAATCAGCAGCAATGCTGGCAGCGTTGTCCACGGCTGTACCAAGCTGCGGGAAATCTCGAAGTTGTCATAGAAGAAGGGAAACCGGCTGGGGAGCGGCCACAGAATCTGTCCGAGGTACATGACCAGCACTCGGCCCTCTGTCAGCAACCGCTCCAAGGTGGAGAAGTCGCGGCCCGGATAGGCATCCCAGCGCCAGTAATGGGGGACGACCCAGACCAGATAGACCAGCAAACCGATGAGGGCAAATCCGGTGAATCCCGAGCGCAGCAGCCGGCGTGTCGCCGGCGCGGAGGCGCGAAAGCCGAGTAGCGTCAACTCCAGCAGGAGCACGTAGAGCGGGAACAGGGCGGCGTCTTCCTTGGAGGCCAGCGCCAGCAGCCAGCACAGCAGTGCAATCAGTCCGGCCAGCCGGCCCGGCCTGCCGTCTGCTTGAGCCAGCCGCATCTTCAGCCAGCCCCACAGCGCCAGCACGAGAAACAGCGTGCACAAGGCCTGCATCCGCTGCACCACATACAGGACCGTTGACACCTGCATGGGGTGCAGCGCCCAGGCCAGCGCCATTGCGGCTGCTGCCAGGCGCGCATTGCGCTGCTGCCATCCGCGGGCAGACAGCAGGGTCTGGAAGAACCCGGCCAGGGCCAGCATCGTCAAGGCGTGTATGGCGAGGTTGGTGGCTTTGAATGCGAATGGGTTCAGGCCCCAGTTGTAGTAGTCGAGGGCGAATGTCAGCTCCGGGAGAATGCGCAGACCACCGCGGGCAACGAAGCTGTACGTGGCCTGTTCGAGGCTGGCCAGATCCAGATTGTCGATGTGCAGCGCAACGTTCTGCTCGATGTTGTCCCCGTCGTCGAGGAGGAACTCACCGCTCAAGCCGGGCCAGAAGCACAGCATGACCAGCAGGGTGCAGACGCAGCCCAGCAGTAGGGTGGTGAATGGTTTACGGAATGCGGAGTTCACGCAGAAGGTGGCAAGCGGCGCTGGGCGGACCAGTGTAGCCGTGCCGGCACGCCGCTTGTATCAGCCAATCCCGAGTGCGTAAAGACCGAAATCAAGGCGGAGTGCATCCTCTGTGCGCACCGTTGTGATGCTCAGCGGGGTATATCGTCTGGAACGAGATTACGGTGCCAAGGAGCAACTGCCATTGCCTGCATCGCAGTTGGTGTTTTTCAGGACGGCCGGGTTGCCCCGGGATTCGGGGACGAAGACCGCCACGGTGCCGGCGTTCCAGTCGGCCGGGGTCAGCTGCGCCGGGGTGCCGCTGGCACAGGCGCTGGCTGTGAAAACGGTGCTGTTGCGATTGTCGGAGATATCGGCCGAGGCCGTGTGCATGAATGCGTTGGCTTCCTGCAGGCACGCCGCATTGGCCGAGCGCTGCATGTAGTCGCGGTAGGCCGGCAGTGCGATCGCTGCCAGGATGCCGATGATCGCCACCACGATCATCAGCTCGATCAGGGTAAATCCTGCATTGATCTGCTTCACTGGGTACGTCCCCGCCATTGATTCCCGCAAAAATATGCAGCAAGAAACGTGCCAAAATTGGGCGGTGTGGCACGGAATCGCGGGCCTGCGCTTGTTTCTTGGGTAGCCGCAGCATTGCTTTCTGGGGTCAGGGGCGGATGCGCTCGCCCTCGCCCTGGGCATCGTTGGCGAGGGCAACCGACCGCGCCCAGTCATTGCGCCACTGGCCCGGAGCGTTCCAGCACTGGGCCGATGTTCGGGTCGCCGTGGGGCAGGGCTTTGGCGGCACGGAGGAAGTAGGGCAGGGCAAGCCGTGGCTGTCCCGAATGGGCGTACAGGAATGCACCGATCTGGATGTCTTCGATGGGCGAGAAGTCGATGCGTTGACCGAGGACCGCGATCAAGTGAACAACCTGGTCGCGGTCGAGGGGAATGCCTGCGCGCACGTTTTGATGTTGTTCCACAGGATGTCTTTTTCGCGGGGGCCGGGCTGGATTTCACCCAGTCGCTGGAAAAGATGCTGCCAGTCCGCCGCCGTTGCCGTGCCGCGGATGCTCTTGTACGTCACCACGTTGGCATAGGCGGAGGCTGATCCTGTACGCGCGGCGCCCGCTGCCGATATCGCGATGGCCCGGTCCAGGTCGGTGTTGCTTCGGCTTTGCTTGTAGCGGTCAAACCACGTGCCGGCCAGGGCCAGCCAGGCGCGTGGCGAGTCAGGGGCAACTCGTACGCTGTATTCCGCAAAGCGAACCGGCTCGCCCCAATGCCAGGCGCGCAGCGCGCCGGCGCTGCCCGTCGCCAACAGGACCAAGGCCAGGCCGACAGCAAGCCTGCCACCGGGAACCTGCCAGCGTGCGCTGGCCGCCTGCAGCAGATCGGCCAGAGCAAGCAAAATGCCGAGCAAGGAAGTTGGTTCCGGTGCTCGAAGACCAGTTCAAGCGGAATGACATTGCTGGTGATGAGGTGGCCGGCGAAGAACAGCAGTACGCCAAAGGAAAAAATCGGCCGCCGGCGACGCCAGCGCCAAGCCCAGACCAGAAGGCCGGCAAGAAGCAGCAGGGCTGCAAGGGTAGCGGGAGGGTGCAGCAGGCCGCGCGAGATGGGAAAGGTGTCGTAGTTGAACGGCATCCGGCTCGGTAGCGGAAACAGCATCTGTCCCAGATACAGCGTCAATACGCGGCCTTGGGTCAAAAGCCGCTCCACGCTGTTGAAGTCGCGCCCCGGGTAGGCCTGCCAGCTCCAGTAGTGCGGCAATACCCACAGCAGGTACAGGCCGAGGCCGGCGATTGCCATCGCCAGGTAGGTGCGGCGCAGGCTCTGGCGGCGCAGGGGCTGCCTAGCGTCAAATCGCAGCACGGTCAGCTCCAGCAGCAGGCAATACAGCGGGAAAATGACCGCGTCTTCCTTGCTGAGCATGCCAAGTAGCCAACAGGCCCCGGCCGCCAGCCCCCAGCGCCAAGCGGGCCGGCCTGCCATTTGCGCTTGTCGCAGCGCAAAATAGGCCCACAGCGCCAGCACCACGAAAAAAGTGGACAGCGTTTGCATCCGCTGCACCACGTACAGCACTGCAGAAACCTGCAGCGGGTGGATGCCCCAAGCCATTGCAATGACCAGGGCGCCCGTGGTTGCATGACGACCCGACCAGTTCGCCAACATGAGCAGCTTTCGCAACATCCAGGCCAGCGCAAACGTGGTGAGGACGTGGATCAACAGGTTGGTGGCCTTGAAGGCAGGTGCATCAATGCCTCCGTGCCTCCAGTAATCCAGCGCGAAGCTGAGCATGGCCAGCGGGCGGCTGCCGTGCCCGGCCTGGAAACTTGCGGCAGCTGTCAGCAGCGATTCCCGATCCAGTTGGGTGATGCGGATCAGCGGGTTGTTGACGATGGTTTGGGCATCGTCCAGCACGAAGCCACCGCCAATGCCCAAGCCCATCAGGGCGCTGGCGGCCAGTGCGCACAGTACGGAAAGCAGCAGGAAGCGTCGGGTTTCAACGTTCATTTGCGCTCGCTTGCCAGCCGGCGAATCTTTTCGGCAATGGCAACGTAGCCGTTTTCCTGCAGCTCCGCGGCCAGCGTCAAGGCGAGAGGATCACCGGGAGGCGACGCTTCGATGGCGCGAACGAAGTACGGCAGAGCTTGTTCGGGTTGTTTCAGTTCGTCCAGTACCGCATAGCCGACGTGGATCAGTCGCTCCGGACTGGCCCCGGTTCTTTGCAACAGCAGGTCCAGCGCCTGCCGAACCTGGGCTTTGTCCATGGCCACGCCAAGCCCCGCGTAATAACTCAAGACGAAGGGCGCGCGAGCGTTGTCCCAGCTCATGCGGGCGCTGCGCAGGCGGCCTTGGAAGCGTGCCCAGTCGTTTGGTGTGACATCGCCGCGCAGGCTTTTGAGGGCAATGAGGACCGCAAGGCTGTTCAACGTTTCCGGATTGGCATCGGCGCCGGCCTCGCAAGCCGCAATGGCACGGTCAAGGTACGGGTTGTGGCGTGTTTGCGCGCCGCCGCCTGCCTGCAGATAGCCCACGCACAGGTCGATCCACGCGCGCGGTGACGCAGGCGCGGCTTGGGTGGCAGCTTGCGCCAGGCTGACTGCGCTGCGCCAAGTATGGGCACGCAACGCAGTTGCGCCGCACAGTATCAGCAGCAGGGCGGCACATAGACCGGCTTGGGCGCGAGTCGGCAGGTGCCGCCGCCGTGCCGCTTCAGCGAGCAGGCTGCCCACCGCCAGCACCGCGCCGATCAGGGCGAAGTGATTGCGGTGTTCGTAGGCCAGTTCCAGCCCGATGACATTGCTGGTGATGAAATGGGCGCTGAAAAACAGGAACACGCCCAGAGCGAGCAATGGCTGCCGGTGACGCAGGCGCCAGGCCAGCGCCAGCAGGCCGACGATCAGCAGGAGGGCCGGCAGGGTGGTCCACGGGTGCAGCAGGCCCCGTGAGGGTTGAATCCAGTCGTAGTAGAACGGCATGTGCCGCGGCAGCGGCAGCAGGGTCTCCCACAGGTACCGGCACAGCACTCGCGCTTCGGTCAGCAGCCGCTCGGCCGAGTTGAAGTCGCGGCCGGGATAGGGTGCGCTGCTCCAGTAGTGCGGGATCACCCAAAAGACGTAGGTGCCGATGCCGACAAGTGTTGCCGCAAGATAGCCGTGCTTCAGGCGCTGGCTGGTGCGGGCATTGGCCGCCGCAAAGCGCAGCACGGTCAACTCCAGCGCCAGCGTATAGGCCGGCAGCAGCACGGTGTCTTCCTTGCAGTTGAGCGCCAGCGCCCACAGCAGCGCCGTCAGCAAAAAGCCGCCCCGTGCCGGTCGCCCGGCGATCTGTGCCTGCCGCGCCTTCAGATAGGCCAGCAGCGCCAAAACAAGAAAGAGCGTGCCCAGCGTTTGCAGGCGCTGCACCGCGTACAGCACCGAAGACACTTGCAGCGGATGTGCGGCCCAGGCCAAGGCCAGCGCGGGCGCCAACCATGCGGCCCGCTGCGCTGGCACCCGCGCGGCCGCCAGCAGGTTCCGGAACAGCCAAGCCAGTGCGAAGGCGGTCAGTGCGTGGATGAGGAGATTCGTGGTCTTGAACGTGGCTGGATCGGCCACGCCGCCAGCGCGCCAGTAATCCAGAGCGAAGCTCAGCGTGGGCAGCCCGCGCATACTGCCCGAGGGCTGTGGCGTGCTGAGGACGGTGTACAGATTGCCCAGGCTCAGGCTGTGGATCTGAATGCTGGCGTTGTTGACGATGTTGGGGATGTCGTCGAACAGAAACGCGCCCGGCAGGCCGGGAAGGAACAGTGCGCCGGCCAACAGCGCGGTACCAAGGCTGGCCAGCAGGAACGGGCGCGTGGCGGGGTTGCGGACTGACAAGGGGGCCTTGGCGGATCAGTTGGAGCTGGGAAGTGTAGCGAGCGGTTGCACCAGACTGGGTCACTGCGGCGGCATGAGCCAGACAGGCCCATGCCAAGGCAATGCCCACGGCCGGGTTTGCAAGTGGATGAAAACACGAAAGGCGCCTTGCGGCGCCTTTCGCTTGAAACCCTGTGGCCGTATGAAGCTTACGGCGCCAGGCTGCAGGTGCCCGAACCGGCGGCGCAGTTCGTGTTCTTCTTCAGACCCGGCGTACCGCGGACTTCGGCAACATAGCTGATCGTGGCGTTGCCGGTGAAGTCAGCCGTCGTCATGGTAGCGCCCGAAGCACAAGCGGCTGGCACGAAGGCGACCGGAGCGCGGTTGTCAGCGGCGTCGGCCACGGCGGCGTTGATGTAGGCCTTGGCTTCGGCTTCGCAGGCGGCGTTGGCCGAACGCTGCATGTAGTCACGGTAGGCCGGCAGCGCAATCGCGGCCAGGATGCCGATGATCGCGACCACGATCATCAGTTCGATCAGGGTGAAGCCTTGCTGCTTGTTCATAGGTGTATCCCCTAGGGTTGGTTGGGTGGTTCACGCGCCGGTGCTGCCTCTGGTACCGGTCCCAGCACGGGCATTGGGGCGCGTGCAGTGACTATAACGCAGGAAGCGTGCCAATGGCGGACAGGCATGCCGATCTGCGTTTTTTGAATCATGGGTCACGCTTTGGCGCGGGTTCGGTGTGGACCGGATGCGCGCGATGCGTCATGTTGTGACAATTTGTGACAGTACCGGAAGGCGGTTCGTGGGAACGCGCCCTGCGCGCGATGGGGTGCTTTGAGGTTTCGGTTGCGGGCAGCGGCCCGAGCCTGCAGCGCGGTCAATCGATCCCCAGCTTCTTGAGCTTGTAGCGCAGGGCGCGGAAGGTGATGCCCAGGGCGGCGGCGGTCCTGGTCTTGTTGTAGCGGTGGTCCTGCAGGGCCTGTTCGATCGCCTTGCGTTCGATTTCCTCGATGAATTCGGGCAGGGCGCTGCTGGCCGATTCGCGCGGGTCGAGGCTGCGTGGGTCGAGGTTGGCCGGGGTGCGTGCGGCGGGCTCGATGGCGGGTGTCGTGGACGTGCTGCGGGCTTCGGGCAGGCGCAGGTTGTTGGCGCGGATGCCGTCGTCGTCGGCCAGCGCGAAGGCGCGTTCGAGGATGTTTTCCAGTTCGCGCACGTTGCCGGGGAAGGTGTAGTGGCCCAGCGCTTCCAGCGCATCGACGTGCAGCACGGGTTTTTCGCGCCCCTGCGCGGCGGCCAGCCGGGTGAGGATGGCATCGATCAGCACCGGCAGGTCTTCGCGGCGCTCGCGCAGCGGCGGCACCCGCAGTTCGATCACGTTGATGCGGTAGTACAGGTCGTGGCGGAACTTGCCATCGTCAGTCAGCGCGGCCAGGTCCTTGTGGGTGGCCGACAGGATGCGCACGTCCACCGCCACCTCGGCATTGGCGCCGACCGGGCGCACCGATTTTTCCTGGATCGCGCGCAGCAGCTTGACCTGCATGTGCATCGGCAGCTCGGCGATTTCATCGAGGAACAAGGTGCCGCCGTCGGCAGCCTGGAACAGCCCGGTCTTGTCGGCGTGGGCGCCGGTGAAGGCGCCTTTCTTGTGGCCGAAGAATTCGCTTTCCATCAGCTCGGTCGGGATGGCGCCGCAGTTGACCGGGATGAACGGCCCGCCGGCGCGCGAGCTTTCGCCGTGGATGGTGCGCGCGACCAGTTCCTTGCCGACGCCGGATTCGCCGACGATGTAGACCGGCGCCTGGCTGCGGGCGACCTTGGTGAGGGTGGCGCGCAGGGCGTTCATCGCCGCGGACTGGCCGAGCAGTTTCGACAGCGCCGAAGCGTCCGCTGCGGCATCCTTGCCGGACTCGGCGGCCCCGCGCAGCTTGAGCGCATGCTGGACCAGCCCGCGCAGGACGGCCAGATCCACCGGCTTGCTGACGAAGTCGAAGGCGCCGGCCTTGAGCGCATCGACCGCGGCTTCCTGATTGCCGAAGGCGGTGATCATCGCCACCGGGGTGTGGGCGTGGAGCTGGGTGATCTCGCGCACCAGCTCGATCCCCGAGCCGTCGGTCAGGCGCATGTCGGTCAGACACAGCGCGTACTGGTGGCTGCGCAGCAGGGCGCGGGCGTCGCGCAGGGAGGACGCGGTATCGCACTTGACGCCCATCCGGCCGAGGGTCAGCACCAGCAGTTCGCGGATATCGCGCTCGTCATCGACGATCAGGGCGTTGGGCGGGGCGCTGCTGGCCTGGGGCGGATTCATGACGGCACGATAACCGCTTGCCGCGCTGCGTCCAAGTGCGACGTTTTGCGTCAGGTCGGCGTGGGCAGGGGCTAGTGGGTGGTGATCGTGCGGGCGCTGGCCAACCGGATCCGGAAACAGCAGCCGCCGGCGGGCCGGGGAACGTGCTGCAGGTTGGCCTGGCTGGCCAGACACAGCTCGCGGGCGATGTACAGGCCCAGCCCGGTGCCGTGGCTGGAGGTGGTGAAGAACGGCCGGAACAGCTGGGCGGCGACCGCTTCGGGGATGCCCGGGCCGTGGTCGATCACGTCCAGCAGCGGCGCGTCCTTGGGGTCGAGGTGGGCATGCAGCTCGATCCGGGCCGGCTCGCCCGGCATCCGGCCGTAAATCCGGGCGTTGTGGACCAAGGCGGTCACGGCTTGCTGCAGCTGGCGCTGGTCGACCAGGCAGGGAATCGGGGTCTTGGTGGTGCGCGCTTCCAGGGTGTCCTGTTCCAGCGGCTGGGTCTGCTGGTAGTCCTCCACGAACTTGCGGGTGAATTCGGCCAGGTCCACGTGCTCGGGCTGGGCGCGTTCGCGCCGGGCCAGGCTCAAGACATCTTCGATGATGCCGTTCATGCGCCGGGTCTGCTGGTAGATGATCTCCAGCAGGCGGCGGTCGGATTCGGGGATTTCGCGGGATTCTTCCAGCAGTTGGGTGGCGTAGCTGATCGCGGCCAGCGGATTGCGGATTTCGTGGGCCAGGCTGGCCGAGAAGCGGCCGAGCGTGGCCAGGGTCAGGGTTTCGGCGCGGCGCGAGGCCAGTTCGGCGTCATCGAGGAAGACCAGCACCTGGTCGCCTTCGGCCAGCAGCTGGGCAAAGCGTGGCAGGACTTCCGGCAGGTCGGGTGCGAGCTGCAGCGGGGTGGCATCCATGTGGCCGTCGCGCTTCCAGCGGCGCAGCCGCAGGTCCAGCTCGGGGGCGGCGGTGGCCAGCAGCCGGCGACCCTCGCCGGCGCTGCCGACCTGAAGGATTGCCGCCTCGTTGGCGAGGAGGATCTCGTCATTGCCATCCACCAGCAGCACGCCGGTGCGCATGCGGCGGATGATCAACTCGTTGACCTCGGCCAGGCTTTCGGCCTGGCTGCCGCGACGCGCGGCCAGCGCCTGGCTCAGCCGGACCTGACGGCCCACCAGGGTGGTCAGGCTGGCCAGCGCAAGGTAGCTGATCCCGAACATCAGGATTTCCACCGTCGGCTGTCGGGGCGCATCGCCGCTGAACAAATGCCACAGGTGCTGGGCCAGCAGCGCCGTGCCGGCGCTGGCGGCGGCCGCCATCCCGACCCGCAGCGGCAGCAGCAGCGCGGCCGCGCCGATGTTGAACAGCAGCATCATTGCCACGCCCGAGGCCACGCCGGGCTGCGCGCCGATGGCCAGCGCGGCGACGATGATGTCCACGCTGACCCCGATTGCCGCCTGCCGGACGATGTGGCCACGGCGGCCGCTGAAGAACAGCGCGCCGGACGCCAGCAGATAGCCCACGGCAATCAGCCGCGACAGCAGCGAAGGGTCCGCGCCGCCCAGCATGATTCCCACCGGGCTGAACGCCGCCAGGCACAGCAGTGCGGCTTCGAACAGCCGATACAGGGTGAAATAGTGCAGCTCGCGGCGGCTTTCGCTGCCCGAGGAGGCGACGGACGGCGACGTGTCTGGCCCGGTCATTGGCGAAAGTATGCGCGAAGCCCGACCGGCTGCGTCACGTGATGCGCCGCAACAGGTTAAAATGGGCGTTCGTTTCGTGCACAAATCTCCGTGCACGTCCGCATTTCCTCCCTCTGGGGTGATCCATGAATTTCCACGAATATCAGGCAAAACAGCTGTTTGCCGACTACGGCATCGCGGTTCCGGCGGGGCGCGTGGCGCGCGGCCCGGACGAGGCGGTGGACGCCGCCAAGGCTCTCGGTGGCAGCTTCTGGGTGGTCAAGGCCCAGATCCACGCCGGCGGCCGCGGCAAGGCCGGCGGCGTCAAGCTGGCCAGGACCCTGGATGAAGTGCGCGAGTCCGCGCGCGCCTTGCTGGGCACCCGGATGGCCACCTACCAGAGCGCCGGCGTGGCCCTGCCGATCGACAGCGTGCTGGTGTGCGAAGCCACCGACATTGCCAAGGAGCTGTACCTGTCGGTGCTGGTCGATCGCGATACCAAGGCGATCACCTTCATCGCCTCGGCCGAGGGCGGCGTGGAGATCGAGCAGGTCGCCCGTGAGACCCCGGACAAGATCAAGTCGCTGCACGTCAATTTTGTCCAAGGTCTGCAGCCCTACGAGTGCCGCGACCTTGGCTTCGCGCTGGGCCTGAACGCCAAGCAGGTCGGCCAGCTCACCAAGATCATGCTGGGCCTGTACAAGCTGTTCAACGAAAAGGACCTGGCGCTGGTCGAGCTCAATCCGCTGGCGATCCTCACCGACGGCAACCTCGCGGTGCTCGACGGCAAGATCAATTCCGACGACAACGCGACCTTCCGCCACGAAGACTTGGCCGCGATGCGCGACATCCGCCAGGAAGACAAGACCGAGGTGCGCGCCAGCCAGTACGGGCTGAACTACGTGACCATGGACGGCAACATCGGCTGCATGGTCAACGGCGCTGGTCTGGCGATGGCGACCATGGACGTGATCAAGCTCAACGGCGGCGAGCCGGCGAACTTCCTCGACGTCGGCGGCGGCGCCACCAAGGAGCGTGTGACGGAGGCGTTCAAGCTGATCCTCAGCTCCGACAAGGTGAAGGCGATCTTCGTCAACATCTTCGGCGGGATCGTGCGTTGCGACATGATCGCCGAAGGCATCATCGCGGCGGTCAAGGAGGTGGGCGTGCAGATCCCGGTGATCGTGCGGCTGGAAGGCACCAACGTGGAAGCCGGCAAGGCGCTGCTGAAGGGCTCGGGCCTGGCCATCATTCCGGCCGACGACATCGACGACGGCGCCAAGAAGGCGGTGGCGGCCGTCGCCTGACCACACTTCCTGCAGGAGCGCACCGCAGGGGCGCGATCAGGTGCTCGGTCAAGAGCATTCACGCCTCTGCGGTGCGCTTCCACAGGGCAATCAAGGAAATTCAAATGTCCGTATTGATCAACAAGAACACCAAGGTGCTGGTGCAGGGCTTCACCGGCTCGCAGGGCACCTTCCACGCCCAGCAGATGCTGGACTACGGCACCCAGGTCGTCGGCGGTGTCACCCCCGGCAAGGGTGGCAGCGAACACCTGGGCCTGCCGGTCTTCAACACCATGGCCGATGCGGTCAAGGCCACCGGCGCCGACGCCTCGGTCATCTACGTGCCGCCGGCGTTCGCGGCTGACGCCATCCTGGAAGCGGCCGCGGCCGGCATCCGGGTCATCGTCTGCATCACCGAGGGCATTCCGGTGCTGGACATGCTGCGGGTGAAGAACGTGCTCAAGGGCCATCCGGACGCCGTGCTGGTCGGCCCCAACTGCCCCGGCGTGATCACCCCCGGCGAATGCAAGATCGGCATCATGCCCGGTCACATCCACCTGCCCGGCAAGATCGGGATTGTTTCCCGCAGCGGCACCTTGACCTACGAAGCGGTCAAGCAGACCACCGACGTCGGCCTGGGCCAGTCCACCTGCATCGGCATCGGTGGCGATCCGATCAACGGCACCAGCTTCATCGACGCGCTCAAGCTGTTCCAGGCCGACCCGCAGACCGAGGGCATCATCATGGTCGGCGAGATCGGCGGGCGGGCGGAAGAAGACGCCGCCGAATACATCGCCCAGCACGTCACCAAACCGGTGGTCGGCTTCATCGCCGGCGCCACCGCGCCCAAGGGCAAGCGCATGGGCCACGCCGGCGCGATCGCCTCGGGCGGCTCGGGCACGGCCGAAGGCAAGTTCGCGGCGATGGAAAAAGCCGGGATCACCACCGTGCGCACGCCGGGCGAGCTCGGTCGGGCGATTGCCCAGCGGCTGGAGAAATAAGCCGACAGCCTCGATCCGCGAACTGCGGCAGGCAAGCGCGACACGCAAGAACGGCGACCCTTGGGCCGCCGTTCTTGCGTTTGCAGTCAGCGCGCGTGCTTGCGAGCACGCGGCGCCGGAGCGCCGGGTTTACTTGACCTTGTTCGGGAACTGCGCCGCGATACCGCCCGCCAGCGCATCGGCGATCGTGTTCATGTGCTCCTGCATGGCCTTCCAGGTCTGCGCCTCGGCGGTCATGTTGCCGGCCATGATCTGCGTCACCTGCGCCTTGTGATGGGCGGCGTGGGCGAGCAGCAGGCCATCGACGGTGGCCTCCGGCCAGTTGTTCGGATTGGCGCCGTGCAGGAACTTGGCGATTTCACCGGCGTTGGCCGACAAATCCTGCATCGCCTTGTCGATGCCGGCCTGGTTGCCTGCGTGGGCGGCGTCGGTCAACGCTTTCACCCCGGCCCAGTGGCCGCCGAGCAGCTTCATCATGCCCTTGCCGGCATCCGCGCCGTAGAAACCGGCGACGGCATCGGCAATCTGCTGGGCGTTGGCAACGGTATCGCGCTCGGCCTTGGCCGCCGCCGCGGTGTCGCCTGCCTTCACGGCCATCGCGTAGGCGCGGGTGTTCACCACGTGGCCGTGCCACAGGGCGCGCAGGTCGGCGTGCAGCTTGGGTGCGGCCGGCACGGCAGGCGCGGCCGTCTGCGCGGTGGCATAGGCGGCGTGCTGCGCGGCCGGGGTGACGGAAAAGGCGACCATCGGCATTCCCAAACCCAGCGCGATGGCGCAAGCGATGACGAGCGATTTCATGTGACTGTCCTCCAGAAGGGTCGCGGGGCGCTGGAATCAGTGCCTGCCGCGGCTGGAGGAAAGTCTGGGCGCCGGCGCGTGAAGAACCCGCATCGAACGCACGATACGGGCGCTGCGGTCAGTCGCTCTGCGCCGGCACGATGGATTCCTGATCCGGCAGCGCGGTGCCGCATTTGCGGCAATACCAGGCGTCCATGTTGTGTTCGTTCAGGCTGCATCCGGGGCAGCGCACCTGCCGGCGCCCGTGGGCGCGCACCGTGCGCATCAGCTCGGCGCTGTAGATGCCGGTAGGCACCACGATGATGCTGTAGCCGATGATGATCAGGGCCGAAGTCAGCAGCCGGCCCAGCCCGGTGGCAGGCGACAGATCGCCGTAGCCGACGGTCGCCATGGTCACGATCGCCCAGTAGATGCCGGTGGGAATGCTGGTGAAACCGTGCTCCGGCCCTTCGACCAGATACATCAGCGCGCCGAAGATCACCGCGATGGTGAGCAGCGACATGATGAAGATCAGGATCTTGCGGCGGCTGCGAATTAGGGTCTGGATCAGCATCCCGGCTTCGTCGGAATAGCGCACCAGTTTGAGGATGCGGAAGATCCGCAGCAGGCGCAGGATGCGCACCACCACCAGCGACAGACTGGTCGGGAACAACAGCGACAGGAAGGTCGGCAGGATCGCCAGCAGATCGATGATGCCGAGGAAGCTGGCGGCGTAGCGCAGCGGTTGCCGTACCACCCACAGCCGGGCGATGTATTCGATCGTGAACAGGATCGTGAAGAACCACTCGGCCACGTACAGCGCGAAGTGCCAGTGCGCCGCGAGGGTCGGTTCGGTATAGATCATGACCACAATGACGCTGGCGACAATTGCCGCGATCAGGGCGAGGTCAAAATTGCGCTCGTCGCGGGTGGCGTGGTGGAACATCAGCCGGTACCAGCGATAGCGCAGGCCCTCCCGGCTCGCCGGCCAGTGCGACTTGTCGAGCAGGCCGCCCGCGCTGGTATCCGTGTGCGGGTCGGGGTGCGCTTCCATCAGGTCGATCCGATGGCGTGGAAAGCGTCGTGGGCAATTGCGATGGTCTGCTCGATGATCGCCGCGTCGTGCGCGCTGGAAATGAAACCGGCCTCGAACGCGCTGGGCGCCAGGTACACGCCGCGCTCCAGCATGGCGTGGAAGAAGCGGTTGAAGGTGGCGCTGTCGCAGGCCATCGCCTGGGCGAAGGTGTCGACCTTCTCGTTGCTGAAGAACAGCCCGAACATGCCGCCCACGCGCTGGGTGCTGAAGGCGACGCCGGCCCCACGCGCGGCGGCTTCCAGCCCGTCGCACAGCGCCTGGGTCGCCGCTTCCAGTTCGGCATGAAATCCGGGTGCCTGGATCAGCTCCAGCATGGCCAGCCCCGCGGCCATCGCGACCGGATTGCCGGACAGCGTACCGGCCTGATAGATCGGCCCGCTCGGGGCGATTTGTTCCATCAGGTCGCGGCGTCCGCCGTAGGCGCCCACCGGCATGCCGCCGCCAATCACCTTGCCGAAGGTGGTCAAATCCGGGGTAATGCCGTAGCGCGCCTGCGCACCGCCCAGCGCCACCCGGAAGCCGGTCATCACTTCATCGAAGATCAGCACGGTGCCGTGGCGCGTGCACAGCGTGCGCAGGTGTTGCAGGTAGCCCGCGCGCGGTGGCAGGCAGTTGGCGTTGCCGACTACCGGCTCGATGATCAGCGCGGCCAAGGTATCGCCACAGTCCTCGAACAGCCGCGTGGCGGCATCGAAATCGTTGTAGGGCAGGGTCAGCGTGAGGTCGGCCAGCGCCTTGGGCACGCCCGGCGACGTGGGCACGCCGAAGGTCAGCGCGCCGCTGCCGGCCTTGACCAGAAACGAATCGGCGTGGCCGTGGTAGCAGCCCTCGAACTTGACGAAGCGATCGCGGCCGGTGGTGCCGCGCGCCAGTCGCAGCGCCGACATCGTCGCCTCGGTCCCCGAGTTCACCATGCGCACCACTTCGCAGCTCGGCACCAGACGAGTAAGCGTTTCCGCCATTGTCACTTCGAGCGGATTGGGAATGCCGAACGACAGGCCGTTGCGCGCCGCGGTGAAAACGGCTTCGAGCACCTTCGGATGGTTGTGGCCGACGATCATCGGCCCCCACGAGCCGACGTAATCGATGTAGCGGTTGCCGTCCGCGTCGAACACGAACGGCCCCTCGGCGCGCTGCGCGAAAAACGGTTCGCCGCCGACCGATTTGAAGGCGCGCACCGGCGAGTTGACGCCGCCGGGAAGCAGCCGTTGGGCGCGGGCGAACAGCGCGTGGGAGCGATCGGATTTCATCATGCAGCGGTCAGTCCGTGGTTCCGGAGCCGCCATTGTGCCGCCGTTGCTGCGGCCTGTCCGCTGCGCCGGCACTTGTTGCAGGCGCATCCGGGAAAGCGCCGGCTCACTTCGGCGGCGGAATCCCGGGCCCGAACTTGAGGACCGCGCCGTCTTGCAGCTTCAGTCGTTCGGCCTGGCCGGCGTTGAGCTCCAGCACGTAGCGCGCCGGCACATTGCTTGGGTAGGACGGGCAGGAATCGCCCAGCGAGCACGGCGGCACGTTGCGCTGTTGCGCCACCAGCTTGTGGTCGTTGTCGAAGTAGAGGATGTCGAGCGGAATCCGGGTGTTCTTCATCCAGTACGACTGCGGCATCTGCTCGTCGTGGATGAAGATCATCCCGTGGCCCTCGGCCATGGCGTCGCGGAACATCAGTCCGCGCGCACGCGCCTCCTCGGTGCTGGCGATCTCGACGCTGTAGCGCTTCCCGCCCAGCTCCACCCAGGACTGTCCCGCGTCGGCGCAGCCCGACAGCGCCAACGCGCACAGCAGCAAAAGGGCAAGACGACGCATGCGGGACGCTCCGTTCACGTGAAGGCCGAACCTTGCGCGCAGCCTGCGCACGGCGTCAAGGCGCGGCGGTCACGGGCACGCCGCCGCCGCACGTCGGCAAGTGGAATTTCGGGCGCGGCGTCTGTTGACATCCGACCAAAGCCCGGTATGATGGGCGGCTCCCTCGGGCTGAACGGCTTTTGGGAAAGGGCGCGGCGCTGAGGCCGAACCTGATGATCTTTGACAGTGTGCGCAGGTGACTTGTGCGGGCGTCTGGTGATGGTCGGTTGACCACAGCAGACGTTCGAT